>CAWGAD010000011.1:0-325530 GCA_963820565.1 uncultured Gaiellaceae bacterium | reverse complement strand
CGACATCGACGAGTCGGTCTACCTGCTGGACCATCGTCGTGCTGACGCACTCCCCGACCGAAGCCAAGGACTATCCCGGTCCTGGCCGACACCGCTACGAATACTGACCAAGGAAATGGCGGACTTCGCGCACCTACGCGCGCATGTCTACCGGCTGATCAAGAGAGAGCAATACCCGGTGCCGCGGCTCGCCGCGGCGGAGGGCTGATTTGGGAACCGGACGACTCACGAGGAGGAAGGGAATGACCGAACACGAAAGGGCGGCCGGTCCGTCTCGGGGCTGCTCGCGGTGGCCTTCGTAGTGTGGCGCGGCACCGGCAGGCCCAGGTCGCGATGATCGCAGTGAACACGCTTCCGATCGCGAACGCGCTGCCCTGGATCTCGATCAGTAGGCGTCGAGATCAGCAAGCGGACGCTCCAGCAGCCGGGAACGTCGTGCTCGCGCTCCAGAACAGCACCGGTATCGGCTACCTGGGCTGGGTGCCGATGTTCATTGCGCGCACGCAGGAATCGCTGTCGTGGTCGCCGCCAGCGAGGTGGAGGGGAACATCCGACGCAGAACATCCTGGTCAAGGACTCCGCACGCCGCAGACTCCGCAGGCAAGACGGTCGCGTCAAGGGCGTCGGCGAGGTGATGATCGGGACCGCGTTGAAGAAGGAAGCCATGAAAAATTTGTCGCTGTCGGCCGCCGTTCGCCGACGGCGGCGGCTCTTAGATGGTCGACGACGGGATGCCCGAGCCGTTCCTGAGCCAGGTGCTGAGTGATGGTGGTGACCACGACCTGTACCGGGATGCTTCTGGCCGATCGGCGGCTACGCGACTACTGGCTGTACTGGCTGCCAACTTGCGCTGCGATGAAGTTGCTCGCGTACGCGCAGGCGAGCCACGAGATCCGCGACCTGCTCCCGGCGGCGAGCCGGAAGTCCGGCTGCCGATCCGGAGCCCGCTGATCGATCGCGACAAGCTCATCCAGCTCGCCGAAGTACACCAAGGACTACGGCGTCATCTCGACCTGGCCGAGGAAGCCCGTCCGACCTCGATCTCGGGCGGGAAGACCCTGCAGGGGACGGTCGGGGAACAGTTCATCCTGCTGCGGCAGCATGCAAAGGGGTTACGGCGTCCGAGGTGAGTACACGTTCGTCGCTGACGTACGCGTGTTCGAAGACCAGAACTTCGTGCTCGCCTGGGGCCAGGGGTGCAGACCACGAGCCGGCTGAAGCACGTGTACCTGACGCTGAAGAAGGGCGTTCAGCTCGAAGCGCACGCCCTGCGCTCAAGAAGAGCTTCAGGGTGACGTAGCCCTCCCGAGAACCAAGCGGCCTGCTCCGTTTCTATCTACGGCAGAAAGTCGTCGTCGGCGCGATCACGACGTCGAGGAAGAGGAGCCGCTCGCGGCCGGCGAGCGTCGGGATCGCCTCGTCGAGTGCGCAGCAGCTTGTTGTTAGTGCTGCTCGAGCAGCCGAACCCGGCGACCGCCGCGATCTCGATCTCGCCGAAGCGGTGATGGGCCGTCCGGAATCGCTCCGCCGGCCTCTCATGATCGTGCTGCCGTCTGAGAGGATCACGTAGAGCACACCGGTGCGGTAGGACGTGCAGGCCGAATCGCGTAGACGCACAGGCCAGGAGTGCTCGCGCCACCGGAACCGGCGGCGCGAGCACCGCGAGCTCGACAGGGTCCACGGTCGGCGGGTAACTGTGCCCAGCGTCACCCGATGGTCGGGGTGCGGGCTGCCTGGTGCCCAGGCGGCACCGGCGGGAACGCCCTGTTCCGAGGACGAGCACGGCGTCGTACGGTGCGAGTCGCTGCGTAGGGCGCCTCTCCGCGGGCAGGAACCCGGCGAAGAGCGGGCGACGCGCGGGCGCCGAACGACTCCTGGAAGACAGGTGCGACCAGCCGCTCAGCGAGCGCGACGCAGCCCGCCACGTCAACGACGGCGCCGGCGCCGGCGACGAGCGCGGGCGCGCCGGCGTCACCGGTCAGCTCGCCGACGACCGCCTTGTCGACCGCGTGCTCGCAGCACCCGCCTGCCGAGGTCCTCGCGTCGGGATCGGCATCCGCAGCCAATCGTCCATGGGCACCGGCGGGCGCGGTCGCTCGCGGGCGCGCGATCCACACACCGCGCCTGGACCTGCTGCTGGTCTCGATACCGGGTACTCGCCGGGCAGCTTAACCGCGAACGGCTCGAAGAACGGCGACGCCGGACCGACACCACCAGCCGCGCCGTCGCGATGCCGCCGACGGAGTTGCCGAGGCCGGCGGTCGTGTGGACGAGCACGAGCGCCGGCTCGCCGCGGCCAGCGTGTCGCCAGCCCGAGCACAGAGCCCTCGTGCAGGCCGAGGACGAACTGGAGGTCGTCGGGAAGGCCGGCAAGGAACGGCACCTCCGGAGCCGGGGTTGGAGAAGATCGTCGTCAGGCCACGGCGACGGGATCCAGACGTGCGGCTCACTATGCCGTGACCTCGACGATCAGCGCGAGCTTCGCCCGCATCCGCCTTGAGCACATTGCCCTCGACGGTCGACGAGAACCCGCACTGCGGCGACAGGCAAAGCTCGTCGATGTCGCCATACTTCGAGGCCTCCTCGTGGCGCTTCAGCTCGTCCTTCGACTCGAGCTGGCGCTTTGTCGGGCCGGGACGACCTGAGCACGACCTGCTTGTCCCCCTTGGGGAGGAACCGCAGCGGCTCATGTGCTTGCCGTCCTGATCGATGAAGAAGCCGTCCACCTCGAGCTCGTTCAGGCGCTCAAGGTCGTAGCGGCCCTCGGCAGCCCAGGAAGGAGCGTGGGTTGTCCGGCACATGTGCGTTGTCACCCCTGACGGGCGTTCGGCGAGGAACGCTTGATGTGGTGGATGAATCCACGTGCTGGCGCTGACCGATGTGATGTAGTCCCGCCGATGCGGGTCGTTCGAGGCGAGGCTCGTGTCGTCGACCTGGAGGTAAGTGCAGCCGAGCTCGCCGAGCCGCGTACTGCTTTCGGTACGTGCGGACCAGAACCCGTTGAGCGTCGGTGGGGTCGAAACTGGCCTTGCCGCCGCGGTAGGGACGGTCATGCTGGTGACGGGATCGTCAGCTTCGGCAAGTCGGCGACCGTGTCCGGAGGAGCCGGAAGCCGTCGCCGAAGATCGTCTTCGAGACGTCGAGCTTTCCGTCGACGTGCAGCGCGGCGGGGAGCGAACTCGATGTCGCCGTCCCGCGGTGGGGCTCCACCAGCCGGGCTTCCTTCGTAGACGCCGTCGAGCTGGTAGATGAAGTCCATGTGCCACGAGGCGTACTTGTCGTCGCCGAGCGGATCCTTCCTGCTTGCGCACGATCTCCTCGATCGACTCGTCCTCGATGCGGCTGGCGGAGTCCTCGGCGGCACGCACCGCCGGCGGCCAGGCTGCAACAGTCGCGCCGGGCGCAGCAGGCTGCCAACGTGGTCGGCGCGGAACGGGCCGCGACCTGATGGGTCGTCTCTCGGACGGCTTCGAGCCGGTTGCGGCGTCGCCCTGGAGGCGCACGTCGAAGTAGCCGTCGCCGGTGAACGGCGACCATCGTGTCGTCCTCGGCGGGGCCTTTCAGGTAGAGCCGGGCTACGAGACCGGCGGTGTCAGCTCGAACTGGTCGGCGCTGGAACGGAGCCTTGCTGTCCGTGGGGCAGCGGCCGAACCGGTGCACTCGACAGCTTGAGCATCGGCGCCCTCGCCGTCGAACACCTTGATCCGAACGCTTCCATCCGGAGCTCGTTCCGAGGCTCGACGCAGAGCGCGAAGGTGAAGCGAACGGTCTGCGACGGCGTTCTCATTCCTCGAAGGGCGTCGATCGCAGGATGATGTCCCACTGGTAGCCGAGTGCCCAGTCGGGCTCGGTGGCGCGAGATCGAAGCGGGCGATCAGGAGATCGCGCACGCCGAAGGGCCGACCGAGTCGAGATCGGATCGATCGGCAGCAGCGGATCGCCGGGGAAGTACATTGGGTACCAGTCGCGAGAGGAAGGCACCGACCGAAGACCGAGAAGTGGATGTGCGCCGGTCGCCATGGTTCGGGTGGTTGCTCCACGGATACGCGCCCGGCTTGACGGTGACGAAGCGGTAGCGCCCCGTGGCATCGGTGATGGCGCGTCCGCGCCGGTGAAGCTCGTGTTGTAGCGGCGAGGTATGCTGGTCGCCGGCATGCGCGTACTCGCCGGCGGCGTTGGCCTGCCAGACCTCGATCAGGGCGCCGGCGAGCGGGCGATCGGCCTCGTCGACCGCGTCCGGGACCACGATCCGCTCGCCGAGGGCTCGCCGGCATGGCGCGACGTGAGATCGGCCTCGGCGGCCACGGGGTGCTCGCCGAAGACAGGTGCGGGCGAGGTGGTGGAGCTCCTCGGGCAGCGCCAGCATTGCCCGCGACGCGGCGCCCTGGCGACCCGCCGGAGCGGTAATCCCACCGAGACAGGCCTCGGTCACGCCCTTGGCCACAAGCCCGCGCAGCGCCGCGAGCCCGCCCCGGTCGGCGCGGGCGTCACGCTCAGATGATCCTGGCGACGCGCAGCTCCCCAGTCGCCTCGCGCGCCTGATCGGCGTCGTCTCGGGGCCGACGTCAGCATCGGCGCTGTGCCCCGCGTGGCTCGAGGATCCCGAGGTCGGTGACGACTGTGGAGACCGCGCCACCCGCGCTGGTGCGGAAATCGAGGCCGGAGACAACGACAACGTGCGCAGGCTCTGGCGGAGCATCACGTCGCCGAACACCTCCTTCGCAGAGGTGGCCGATCTCGGGGGCGCCGCCTGCGCCCGGCAGCCGCTGCGGGTCGTCGTCGTACTGGCCGATCACCGTGCGTGTCCAGGCGCGTGCCGGTCGATCTGCGCCGCGCCGAGGAACGCGCCGACGTCACCGCGGCCGGCCGGAGCCAGTACGCGAAGATCTCGGGGACGGAGACCACGGCATCCGCGGTGTCCGCCAGCTCCCCGTCGCCGATCGAGAGCGGGAGCCGCGTCGGCTTGGCGCCGATCGTGCCGCTCTCGTAAACCAGCACCAGCCCCTGCCGGCGCACTCGTCCGCCGGGCGAGATTCGCCGCCTGTGAGGGAAGCCCGATGCCGACGAGCAGACCATCCCGTCGTGCAGGAGCCGCGCCGCCGAGACGGCCATCATCTTGTCGGACGGTGAAGGTGGCCGTGGTGACGCTCGAAGCTGCTACCGCAAGGAGGCGTGGTACTCGTCGACGTCGGCCGTGTCGAGAACGTGGCGCTGCATCCACTCCCGGAAGGTGGTGCGGTCGCGGCTGATGTAGTCCCACTCGAGATAGAAGGCGTTGTCGCGGTCGTAGTAGTCGTGAGCGTACGAGGGTGTGCGCCGCCGGGGGTGAGGCACACCGCGTTGAGCGCCCAGGACGGGACGACCACGCCACCCGGCCGCAGCTCGAGCTTCGGCTCCCGCCGCGTCAGCGGCGGCCGTGCCTGGTCCGTGTCGTCGAGCTCGGCCCCGCCCGCCCGTTCAACTCGTCGCGGAACCGGTGGAGCAGACCGACCACCAACTCCGCCCAGGAAAAGACGGTGCAGGACAGCCATCCCGATGATCTTCGTCGGTGGCGATATCAGCGTGGTGCGCACAAGGTCGCTACCATCTGCCCTGGCGGATCAGTTCGTGCCCCGGCGTGCAGGATGAGGTGCGTGAAGCCCTGGAGTACCACGACGTCACCATCGTGGACAAGCTCCACCGCCTCGGCAAGCGCCACGCGTTCGGCCGTCGGAACGGAAGCGGATGCAAGCCGCTGTCGACCGTGATCCAGCCACAGGAGCTGGTGAAGCTCGTCGACCGCGCCGGCGCGACCAGCGAAGCCGCTTGTTGACGCCGCCGAACGGCATTTGCGGCTCGTCCCCGACCGGCTCGTCGTTGACATGAACGATCCCCGGCCTCGACCTACTGCGCCAGCGCGAGCCGCGATCGTCCTGGTGATCGTCCCCCGACGCCAGGCCGTACGTCGTCGCGTTTCGCGCGTCGACCGCCTCCTCGGCGCTCTCGACGACCTCGATGAGAAGCCACCGGTTGAACGTCTCAACCTTCGCGAAGTCGGTGTCCTCCGACACGTCGGTCGCGGCGTTTGGCCTGGAAGCACCGACCTTCAGCCTCGCCACCGGCGAGCGCCTCGCTCCCCTTGCTGGTTCACATCAGCGACACGTGCTGCCGCCCATCTGGAGGCACTTCTGGTTGATGAGCGGCCCGATGATCGTGTCGTGCTCCTTGGGGTCGGCCCGCCTTAAGACCCTTCGTCTTCTCGGCGAGCTTCTCGATGAACGCGTCGAGCGATCGAGCCGCTCGACGATGATCTTGCGCGCCGACATGCAGATCTGCCCCTGGTGCAGGAAGGCGCCGAAGGTCGTAGCGTTGACCGCATAGTCCAGGTCCACGTCGGCCAGGATGATCAGCGGGTTGTAGCCGCCGAGCTCGAGCACGATACCGCTTCGAGATTCCTGCCCGCCGCTTCCGCCAGCTTGCGGCCGGTCTCGGTCGAGCCGGTGAAGTTGAGCCGGCGCACATGTGGGTTCTCGACCAGCTCGTCGCCGATCGGACCGGCTTCGCCGGGCGCATGGGTGACGATGTTCGGACACCGGGCGGCAGGCCGGCCTCGGTGAAGATCTCGCCAGATCAGCCCGCCGACGACGGGCGAGAGCTCGGACGGCTTCAGGACGACCGTGTTGCCGAGCGCCAGCGGCGCCGCGATCGACCGTGCGGAGAGGATCAGTGCGGCGTTCCACGGCGCGATCGCGCCGACGACGCCGACGGGCCGTCGCAGCCCCATCGAGAACGCACCGGTATCGGACGGGATCACCTCGCCGAGCGGGGCGTAGGCGAGCGCCGCCGCCTGGCGGAGCAGGCCGGGCACGAAGTGCGTCTGGAACATCGCGAAGCCGAAGGTGCAGCCTGTCTCGCGCGCCAGCAGCGAGACGATCTCGTCCTGCCGCGACTCGAGGACGTCTGCGGCCTTGAGGAAGATCCCCTGCCGCATCCCCGGCGGCGTCTTCGACCATTCCGGGAACGCTCGCGTGTGCAGCTGCGACCGCGCGCGCCGCATCCTCGCGTCCGCCCGCGGCGACGTCGGTGACGGTGTCGCCGGTGAACGGGTCGCGGGACTCGAACGTGTCGCCGCCGGCGGCATCGACCCACTCACCGCCGATGAAGTGGCGGCCCTCCGAGGCGCCGGTCTGCGTCTTCTCCTGCTGCAGCTCCATCGTGTCCTCCTTCGTCGGCGGGTCCAAAATCGACCCTATCAAGCTGTTCGGGATGGCAAAACGTCATCCCGGCTAGTGGGACGCCCCGGCCGAACGTGGTAGCGTCGCAGACCTGATGACCGCTACCGACTCCGTCCGGCAGGCCACGTGGTCGCAGTCGCTCGAACGTGGCCTCGCGATCCTCTCGGCCTTCGGGTCCGACAGATCGACGATCGGCGTCAGCGAGCTCTCGCGCGAGCTGGGCCTGAGCCGGAGCACCACCCATCGCTACATCGCGACGCTGACGGCGCTCGGCTACCTCCAGCAGGATGCGACGACGAAGCGCTACCGGCTCGGGCCGCGCGTTCTCGACCTCGGCTTTGCGGCGATCAACTCGATGGACATCCGCGAGATCTCCGTCCCGCACCTGCAGGCCCTCAGCGACTCGACCGGGTTCACCGCCAACATGGCGATTCTCGACGGCGCCGACGTCGTCTACATCGAGCGCTGTCGGACGTCGCGCTCGGGTCAGCGCGAGATCGACCTCAACCTTCATGTCGGCTCCCGCCTGCCCGCCTATTGCACGGCGATGGGGAAGGCGCTGCTCGCCTTTGTTCCCCCCGACCGCTTCGAGCAGATTCTCGACCAGACCGACCTCATCGCCCGCGGCCCGAACACGATCGTCGACCGGCCGGGCCTGCGTGCAGAGATGGAGCGGGTCCGGACAATGGGCGTGGCCGTGAACAACGAGGAGCTCGCGTACGGGCTCCGGTCGATCGCGGCGCCGATTCGCTCGCGTTCCGGCGATGTCGTCGCCGCCGTCAACCTCGCCGTTCACCGGTCCATGGTCTCGATCGACGACCTGATCGAGCGCTACGGACCAACCGTCAAGCAGACCGCGGACACGATCTCGGCCGAGATCGGCCACCGCTCGCCGGCCTGAGGCCGGACAGGTAGCGTTTCGGCAAGGACCGCCGCGCGTCACCCGATCGCCGACCGATGAGTTCGGGGGCTTCAGCCGGTCTCTAGTGGAAAACCTGAGCCACGAAGGGGCAGATAGATGACCGAGCACCAGGGAGGAACCGGCAGCAACAGTGGGAACGGGGGCGACCCGTCGGACCGGCTCGCGGCCCACGAACGTCTCTCCAGCGGCGCGCTTGCGCGCTGGTACCGAGCCTGCGCGACGCATCCGCGGCGCGTTTTCCTGAGCTTGGGTCGGCATCATCGTCGCTCTGATCGCCCTCGTCGCGACGATCGGCGGCGGCCTGAAGGACGAGTTCGACATTCCGGGCTCGGACACGCAGAAGGCGACCGACCTGATCGAGTCGGAGTTCGCATCCGAGCAGGGCGGAGTGCTGAACATCGTCTTCGCCGCGCCTGAGGGCGAGCGCCTCGACACCCCGGAGCGCAAGGAGGCGATCGAGGACGCGATCGCGGAGCTCAAAGGCCCCGAGTTCAAGCCGACGAGGACGAGGCCGGGATCGAGAGTGTCAGCGATCCGTTCGAACCTGACAGGTTCTCGGACGACGGGCGGATTGCGTACGCCGAAGCGCAGTTCGATCGGGTCATCTTCGCGAAGGATCGCGATGCCATCGTCAAGGTGGAGGATGCTGTCCGCGAGGCGGTCGCGCCCGCCGGAGTGACGGTCGAGTACAACGGCGACGCGGAGTTCCCACCGATCGAGCAGGGACCGCAGGAGTTGCTCGGCTTGCTCGCGGCACTCATCGTGCTGCTCGTCGTCTTCCGCACCTTCGTGGCGACGACGATTCCGATTCTGCTCGCGCTGACCGCGCTTGCGACCGCGTTCGTCCTGCTCTTCATCCTCGCCGGCCTGACCGACATCAACACGATCACGCCGCTGCTCGTGTCGATGATCGGCCTGGGTGTCGGCATCGACTACTCCCTGTTCATCGTCACCCGCTTCCGGCAGCTCCTGCACGAAGGGCTGTCCCCGGTCGACGCTGCCTCCGAGGCCGGCGCCTCGGCGGGTCGCGCCGTGCTCTTCGCCGGCCTGACCGTCGCGATTTCGGTCACCGGCCTGGCGTTCTTCGGCCTCGACTTCGTCACCAAGCTCGGCATCGGCTCGGCGCTCGGCGTCCTGACGACCGTGGCGATCGCGAACTCGTTGCTGATCTCGGTCCTGGCGAAGCTGGGGCACGGGGTCGACCGGTGGAAGGTTCCGTTCCTCCGCCGGCTCGACGACTCGGATGCGGCGCGCGAGAAGACTCCGATCGCCCGCTGGGGCCGCTTCGTGACCGCGAACGCGAAGTTCGTGTTCCCGGTCGTGCTGATCCTGATCCTGGCGCTCGCAGGCACGTCGGCGCTCGTCCGCCTCGGTGCGTCCGACCAGGGCACGCAGCCGAAGGAGCAGACCGCCCGCCGGGCCTACGACCTGCTGGCGGAAGGTTTCGGGCCGGGCTTCAACGGCCCGATCCCGATCGTCATCGACGTGAACGGCGACGAACAGGTGCCGGAGAAGATCCACGACCGCGTGCAGGGACTTCCGGGCGTGGCGTCCGTGGGCGAGCCGCAGTTCAACGACGAGAAGACCGTCGCGATCGTCTTCGTCACGCCGACGTCGGCGCCGCAGGACGAGGCGACGGACAAGCTCGTCGACCGTCTGCGGGACGACGTCGTGCCGGTGGCGACCGAAGGCAGCGACGCGGTCGTCTACGTCTCCGGCCAGACCGCGGCATTCAAGGACATCGGCGAACGGATCATGGAGCGCTTGCCGATCTTCCTGCTCTACATCATCGGCGTCACGTTCATCGTCCTGGCGATGGCGTTCCGGTCGATCGTGATCTCGCTGACTGCGGCGATCACGACCATCATGTCGGCGTTCGTCGGCTTCGGTGTCCTGACGCTGGTGGTGCAGGAGGGCCACCTGCTCGGCCTCACGGGCCTCGACAAGACGGGGCCGATCGAGACCTTCGTCCCGCCGATCGCCTTCGCGATCCTCTTCGGGCTCTCGATGGACTACATGGTCTTCCTGATGAGCCGGATCCGTGAGGAGCACGTCCACGGCCTCAAGACGCGGGAGGCGGTGGAGCACGGCATCGCTGCGATCGGGCGGGTGGTCGTGGCCGCGGCGCTGATCATGGGCACCGTCTTCGCGGCCTTCATCCTCACTCCCGACCGCATCTCGAAGGAGTTCGGGCTGCTGCTCTCGGTCGCGATCCTCACCGACGCGCTCGTCATCCGGATGACGCTCGTGCCTGCCTTCCTCACCCTCCTGGGCGAGAAGTCGTGGTACATCCCACGCTGGCTCGACCGGCTGCTTCCGGACATCACGATCGAGTCGCCGCACGAGGGCGACAGCGACGTTGCGCCCGACGTCGGAGCGGCCCGGTAGAGGTGGTCTAGCCGCGCTGCCAGTGCCGTGCGGCGGAGCCCAACCGGGCTCCGCCGCACGGCCGGCAGCTCCAAGCCTGAGGAGCAGCCCTCCCGGCGATAATCGCCGCGTGGGAGAGCGGCGCACGAGCCCGGTCGAGTTGTTGTGGGATCTCGTGTTCGTGTTCGCCGTGACCCAGGTCGCGACGCTCCTCTCGCGCGATCTGTCGTGGCCCGGCTTCGGCCGTGCGATGCTCGTGCTGGCGCTCGTGTGGTGGGCATGGTCGGCGTACGTGTGGGCGGCGAACGCCGAGCAGGAGGAGTCGCGCGTTCTCCGCGGGGTCTTGCTCCTGGGGATGGTGCTGATCTTCATCGCCGGACTCGCACTCCCTCACGCGTTCGACGACCGGGCGACGGTGTTCGCCGTCAGCTATGCCGGCGTTCGTCTGCTCCACCTCGCTCTCTACGCACACGCCTCGAAACGCGGCAACGCCTCGTGGTCGGCGATCGCAGGGTTCGCCACCACGGTCGTGATCGGCATGGCGCTCCTCATCGCCGGCTCGTTCCTCGGCGGATCGGCGCTCATTGTTCTGTGGACGCTGGCGGTGGCGATCGACTACGCGGGTCCCGCCTGGCTCACCCGCGAGCGTCTTCGCGGCTTGCAGCAGGTGGCAGTCGCCCACTTCGCCGAGCGCTACGGCTTGTTCGTGATCATCTGTCTGGGTGAGTCGATCGTCGCGATCGGCTTGAGCGCGAACGAGCGAGCCATGGACGCCGACTTGATCGCCGCCGTGACTCTCGGTCTCGTCGCGACCATCGGGCTCTGGTGGACGTATTTCGATCGATTTCGCGGCGCACGGCGGAGGCCCGCCTCCGCGATCACGACGATCCCGTGCTGGCGGCAGCCGACGGCTACAGCTACCTCCATCTCGTGATCGTCGCCGGGATCATCATCTTCGCGGTCGGGATGAAAGAGACCATCCACGACCTCGGCGAGCCGCTCTCCGACGCCGGGCGCCTCGCTCTCTGCGGTGGGATCGCCGTCTACCTGCTCGGGAACGTGGCATTCCGGCTGCGGATGGTGGGCGCGGTGGGTTACGCCAAGCTCGCGGGTGTGGTCGCGTTGCTCGCCGTGTTCGCCCTTGGCGGCCCGCTGTCCGCGCTGTGGGTGACGGCGCTCGCCACGCTCGTTCTGGCGACGCTGTGCGCGCTCGAGACGCTCGAGCCCTGACCTACTGCCGTTCGTCGACGGCGCGGCCGAGCGCGAGTGGACGGGGCTCGCCTGCCGGCCGAGCGCGAATGGCCCGCGCAATTCCCAGCGCCGTCAAGGCGACCGCGCCTCCGACGATGACGTCGATCACGTAGTGGTTTGCCGTGACGAGGACCGCGAGAGCCATCGCGCTGGGCATGACGACGGCGAAGACATAGGCGATCCACCGCCGGCTCGCAGCGGCGAGCGTGAGGCCGACGAGCAGGGTCCACCCGAAATGGAGGCTGGGCAGTGAGGCGTACTCGTTCGTGACGTCGGAGAGCGCGACCGGGCGATAGCGGGGGGAGTACGCCCGGATCGTGTCGAGCAGGTGTGGATCGACGAGCCGCGGCGGCGCGACGGGGAGAAAGGCGAAGAACGCGAACCCGATGAAGCCCGAGACGAAGACGGCGTTTCTGAGCACCACGTAGTCCTCGCGGTGGCGCGCGTACAGGTAGACTGCCGGCACCGGCCAGCACCGGCCAAAAGGCAAAGATGTAGATGTCGTTCGCGAGCTTCAGCAGCCCGGATGTCCGAGCAGCGGCGCCTGGAGCGCCTGCTCCCACGCGAGATGCAGCGTCCCCTCCAGCCGGAGGATCCGCCTGCCGTTCGTCACCGCCCCCTCCACTCGCCCTTCCGTGATCGCCCGCACGCCGACGTAGATCACCGCTGCGACGGACGATCAGGCCGAGCTCGCGCAACGCCGCACCGCGCGGACCGGAGCACACCCAGAATGCACCGCCGCGGACCGCCCGGACGGGACGCCCAATCGGCGATCGCATCTCAGCCCGCGTAACCCGATGCCTCGGTCGAGGCCGGCGCGACGCCGGTGAGCATCACGAGGAGTAGTGCAGGAAGGAGGACGAGCTTCGTCATGTGGGCTGTCGCGAAGCCTCTCTGCACCCGCAGCTCGAGGCCATCCTGCAAACGGATGAGCTGACGGTCGCCTCGACCTCCTCACCGTCACGTCTTGCTGAAGAGGTTCGAAGTCGCCTACGAGGCGGCGAGCATCGAGCGCGACTCCGCGCGGGCCTCGCGCCACCACACGAGCTCGTAGGTGTGCAGCGCCAGCCACACGGCCGTGACGAGCGCCAGCGCGGCGAGTGCGGGGATCACCGTCGCGACGGGAGCAGGAGCAGGAACGCGAGCGCAGCCACGAAGCGGCCGCGGCTCAGCCTCAGCCGTCGTTCGACCCGCGACCGGATCGCCGAATACGTGAGCAGGTAGAGCGCGCTCCCGCCGCAGAGCGCGAAGGCCGCGACGGAGTCCAGCTCCTCGCCGACGTGTCCGATCACGGTCTTCATCGCGAAGGCGAAGAGCACGATGCCGACGATCATCGGGAAGTGCGCGTACACGTAGATGTCACGGGCGAGCGCCACGCGCTCCGCGCCCTCGCGGTCGCGGAGCGTGTGCTCGCCGCGGATCGAGAAGAAGTCGAAGTAGGCGAGCCAGAACGAGGTGGCGACCAGCAGGCCGAGGACCGCTGCCACGACCTCGCGCAGCCCGATGCCGACTCCCGCTGGCGCCGATCCCGATCGCGACGAACGCCTCGCCGAGCGCGATGATCACGATGAGGCCGTAGCGCTCCGCGAAGTGCGACGGGTGCAGGCGCCACCCCGATGACCCGGTCACGATGCCACCCACGTAGGTAACCGTGAGCGCCGCGAGCCAGAGCCAGGTTTGCGCACCATCCGTGAAGCCGGCGACGAGGATCAGGGTCGCGCCGCCCAGCGACCAAGGAGCCAGGCGCAGCACGGCTCCGCAGCAGGTCGCGGGCTGCCGCGGCCCCCCAGCGCGTAGAGCGCCGCGTGCATCGCGCAGACGACGAAGAAGGCGCCGCCGAAGAGCACGCCCTCGCCCTTGAACACATCCGGCACCACGAGCGCTGCGACGAACATCGCAATCAGCGCGACCAGGAGTGCCGCGCCGACGACACCCTGTCCTCGGGTCGACGACGTTCGTCAGCCAGGCATAGCTCGCCCACGCCCACCAGAGCGCGGCCAGCACGAGCACCCCGCGGCCGATCCCGGCGAACGACGGATCGTTGGCGAGCAGCGTCGCGACCTGCGTGAACGCGAACACGAAGACGAGATCGAAGAAGAGCTCTCGCGGCGTGACCCGATGCTCGTGGTCGACTGCCGTCGCGGCATCCCGTGCGACCTTACCCCGCGCTCCCGTGAGGGCCTAACCCTGAAAGGGCTTAGCGACGCGTAAGAACCACGAGGCGTCGTGACACCTATCACTTCGTGCAACGCGATTCCAACGGGATTCCGCGCAGTCTGCTCGACACGATTCCCGCCTCGGAGTCCGGTCGGGTCGAGGCGCTCCTGGCGCGGTGCCCGACGCTCGAGATCGCGGCCGGCGAGGCGTACTTCCGCAGCTCATTCGACGCGGCGCCGCTCCTCGTCGTCGAGCGGGGGTTCGTCGTACTCCCGAGCCGGCTTCGAGCAGTCGTCGCGGTCGATCATCACCTGCGACGCGGGGGCGGGTCGCATCATCCTGCCCCCGGCCGAGGAGGAGATGCTGTCCGGCCTCGTCGAGTCGCGTCTGACCGTGCTCTCGCCTCTTGCCACCGGCGAGTTGATGTCGCTCCCGGGCGCGGCGCAGACGCTGGTCGAGCAGCTGGCGGCGTCGCTCGGCGAGAAGCAGGAGAACCTGAGCAACTTCGCCAGCGCGCGGCACATCGTGCGTGTGCGGCGGAAGCTGCTGCAGCTGGCACGCAGCTATCGCCGGGTGGCGCGGGACGGTGTGCGGATCGACTTCCCGATCAGCCACTCGCTCCTCGCGGAGATGATCGGCTCGTCGCGGGAGACAGTGACGCGAGCCCTCGACGAGCTGCAGCGAACAGGGTTTGTCGCCCGGTCCGGGCACCGCTACCGGCTGCTGGTGTCGCCGGAGTCGATCGTGGCCGCGACCAGGAGTGAGCGAGCCTCCCTCGCGATGTGACAGAGATCACGACCTCGTCCGGCAGGCGATTCGTAGTCTCGGTGCTCCCGAAGAGAGGCAGCCGGATTTGGCGGTGATTGGGAGATCGGTCGGCAGGTTGGCCATGCTCGCCGGCGCGCTGCTCGTCGCCTATGTGGCGTTCGTGATCGTCAACGGCACGCTCGCTGCCGTCTCACCGGGCGACGCGAAGCCGTCAGGTGAGGCCGCCGACGCCGGCAACGAGAGAAACAGTCGCGCCCTCTTCATCGCCGGACGGAACATCTTCCGCCACGACACCTTCGGAGACCAGGCCTTCTGGGGCGACGCGCTGCAGCTGCATCGCGCGATCGCCGGCGCGAAGAACGGCGGCGTCGGGCCTCGCCTCAGTCCGAAGACAGCCCTTGCCGTCGGGCTCAAGGTCGACTCGGCGGCGATCCCGAAGAAGACGGCGGCCGCCATCAAGGCCGGGCAGGTCGACCTGAACGACCCGGCGGTGACGCTGGCGTTGCTGAAACTGAACGCCGTCGTCGGTGTCAAGGGTTTCTTCGACGCGCGGCGGCCGGCTGACGTCGGTCGCGTCTCACCTGTGCGTCCTGCCACTCCGTGGTCGACGACTCCTTCGCTCCCGGCATCGGTCGCCGCCTCGACGGCTCGCCGAGGAATCGCGACCTCGACGTCGGCGCGATCATCGGGCTGGCGCCGAACAAGAAGCCCCTCACGGACGTCCTCGGCGTCGACGAGGCGACGGTCGACAAGGTGCTCAGCCAGCTGGGGCCCTGGCAGGTTCGACGCGGTGTTGTTCTTCGACGGCAAGGCCTTCCGGCCCGACGGACGCACGGCGGCGACGCTGATCCCGCCGGCGTTCGGGCTCGCCGGTGTCGACCTCGCGACGTACACGGGCTGGGGCTCCGTGACCTACTGGAACGCGCTCGTCGCCAACCTGGAGATGCACGGCCGGGGGAACTTCGACGACGACCGGCTCAGCGGCGGTCAGCTGCGCGAGCGGCCGGCACGACTGGCGGACGATCAGCCGCGTGGGCAGCACCACCCGCTCGGGCGCGCGTGTCGGGTCCTTTTCGAGCAACGCCATCAGAATGCGGACCGCTTCCACGCCCATTTGCCGGATCGGCTGCTCGACGGTCGTGAGCGGCGGCGTGGCAAGTGCCGACTCCGGGACGTTGTCGAAGCCGATGACCGACAGATCGCTCGGTATCGCGAGCCCGCGGGCGGTCGCCGCGGACATGACTGCGAGTGCCATCCCGTCGTTGGCCGCGAAGATCGCCGTCGGGCGCGCCTCGAGTGCCAGCAGCCTGTCCGTTGCTTCGCGCGCGTCTCCGGCTGAAAGCCACCCTCCTGCACGAGCATCGGGTCGAAGGCGATTCCTGCCTGCTCGAGCGCGTGCCGGTACGCGGCCTCCCGCAGGCGAGCCGACTCGAGATCGGTTCGCCCGGCGACGAAACCGATGCGCCGATGGCCGAGCCCGATGAGGTACTCGACGGCGGAGACGGCGCCGAGGAAGTTCTCCGAGTCAACGGTCGGCAGCGCGGACGAACGGACGTTGTGGTCGACAGCGACCACCGGCGAGCCGGCGGCAGCATCGACGCTGCCGGGCGTGACGAGGATGACACCGTCCGCGAGCGTGCCGCTGACCCGCGCGAGGTAGCGGCGCTCCCAGCCGGCCTGGTCGGGCTGCTGCCGCAGCCGGAGAAGACGACGAGCTCGAACCCCGTTCCCTGGATGCCCTCGGCGACACCCTTGAGGAGCTCGGCGCTGAACGGCTCGATGTCACGGACGAGCACGCCGATCACGTTCGTGCGCCTGCTCCGCAGGCTCTGACCGGCGAGGCTCGCGTGGTACCCCAGCTCGTCGATCACCGTCCGGATCCGCGCGGAGGTGGTCTCGGCAACGCCGTAGCGGTCGTTGATCACCTTCGACACCGTCGAGACGGACACGCCCGCATGCGCCGCCACGTCTCCGATCGTCACGCGTCCCATGGGCCGCGATGATAACGCTTCGAAATCGTTATCGATAACGGTTGACTAACGATCGCCGGTACGCCATGATCGGCCGCGCCAAAGGCGGA
Organism: uncultured Gaiellaceae bacterium; assembly: GCA_963820565.1. Classification (GTDB taxonomy): domain Bacteria; phylum Actinomycetota; class Thermoleophilia; order Gaiellales; family Gaiellaceae; genus Gaiellasilicea. The sequence goes on along the minus strand of CAWGAD010000011.1, from coordinate 308,771 downwards.
CAGGTCGACGAGGGACAGGAGGTTGGGTGTGATGAACGACCGGCGTGCCGACGACGCGGACTCCACTTCGGGCGCGAGGAGAAAGCGCAGGCTCAGATTCCAGCTCGTGCCACTCGCCGCCGCGCTGGCGCTGCTGCTGCTCGCAGCGTGCGGCGGGAACGACGACTCGGCGGACGAAGGAGCCGGCGACACCACGACGTCCGGCGGGGAACCCGTGACCGTCGACTGGTGGCACATCCAGAACAGTGATCCGGGCCTCAGCCTGTGGAAGGCGGTCGCGGACGAGTACATGGCCGACCACCCGAACGTCACGATCAAGATCACCGTGCAGGAGAACGAGGCGTTCAAGAAGGCCCTGCAGACGAACCTGCAGGCAGACGACGTCCCCGACATCTTCCAGTCGTGGGGCGGCGGCGGCCTGCGCGACCAGGTGGACGCCGGCCTCGTCAAGGACATCACCGACGACGTCGAGTCGTGGGACCATGAGCTCAACGGCGCGGCCGCGAGCATGATGGAGATCGAAGACAAGATGTACGGCGTTCCCTTCGACCTTGGGATCGTCGGCGTCTGGTACAACAAGGCGCTGTTCGAGAAGGCCGGCATCGACGCACCCCCAGAGACCTGGGACGAGCTCCTCGACGACGTCGAGAAGCTGAAGGGCGCCGGAGTCACGCCGATCTCGCTCGCTGCCGGGGACAAGTGGCCGGGGATGTTCTGGTACGGCTACCTGGCCCTGCGCGTCGCAGGCGCCGAGGTGATGCAGCAGGCGGGGATCGACGAGAACTTCGACGACCCGGCGTTCATCCGTGCGGGCGAGGAGATCGAGCGTCTGGTCGCACTGAAGCCGTTCCAGTCGGGCTTCCTCGCCACGCCGTGGGACGGACCGGACGGGGCGGCGGCGGTGGTCTCGAACGGCAAGGCCGCAATGTTGCTGATGGGCCACTGGGCGCCGGGCACGATGGACGCGAACTGGACCGGGCTCGGGGAGAACCTCGGCTGGTTCCCGTTCCCGACGGTCGACGACGGGGCGGGCGATCCGAAGGACGCCTTCGGCGGCGGCAACGGCTTCGCCGTCGGCAAGGATGCGCCGCCCGAGGCGATCGAGTTCCTGGAGTACCTGTCGAGCCCCGAGGTCGCAAAGCGGGTCGGCAGCGTGGCGAAGCTCCTCCCGACGACCGTCGGGTCGGAGGACTCGATCACCGACCCGAACCTCGTCGACGTGATCAAGGCGCGTGGAGAGGCCGACTACGTGCAGCTGTACCTCGACCAGGCCTACCCACCGGAAGTCGGCGCCGCGGTCAACGACTCGATCGTGACCCTGTTCGCGGGACGCGGCACGCCGCAGACCGTCGTCGATGCGGTCAACGACGCCTGGAAGTAGCTCTCCGCTGGGCCGAGCCGGCGGCCGCGCCGGCTCGGCCCTCCTCCGGGCGTGCGCCCTGCTCGTGATCGAGCACGCAGCCACCGGCCCGACGCCCGCACGCAGCGGCGCTGGCCGCTGATCCTGGCGTTCCTGACGCCGGCGCTCCTGCTGTACGCCGTGTTCCTGGTCTACCCCATCGTCCAGGGCGCGCGGTACAGCCTGTACGACTGGAACGGCTTCGGAGACCTCACGGACTTCGTCGGCTTCGCGAACTTCACGGCTGCGTTCGAGGACGACGTCTTCCGCGGCGCGCTGGCGCACAACGTCATCATCCTCGTGCTGACGCTGCTGCTGCAGCTTCCGTTCGCGCTCTTCCTCGCCGTCCTGCTCGACCAGAATCTCCGCGGCCGGACGCTCATGCGCGTCTTGTTCTTCGCGCCGTTTGCGCTCAGCGAGGTCGTCACGGCGGTCGTCTGGCGCCAGATCTTCCGGCCCGACGGCCTCCTCGACGGTGCCGTCTCGTCTGCGACCCGCGAGCCGTTTCAGGGCCTCTGGATCGCGAACCCCGACATCGTCCTGTACAGCGTCTTCTTCGTCATCTCGTGGAAGTACTTCGGCTTCCACATGATCCTGATGCTCGCAGGGCTCCAGCAGATCCCGCGCGACCTCACGGAGGCCGCGGCCGTCGACGGCGCAACGCCCTGGCAGATGTTCCGGCACATCACGTTGCCGCTGCTCGGGCCGACGCTCAGGGTCTCGGCGTTCCTCGCGATGATCGGGTCGCTGCAGCTGTTCGATCTCGTCTGGGTGATGACCGGCGGAGGCCCGGTGGACGCGTCGAACACGATGGCCACGTACCTGATCGACTGGGGCTACCGACGCTCCGAATTCGGCTACGCCAGCGCCGTCTCCGTCGTCGTCTTCACGCTCTCGCTCCGTCGTCGCCCTGGCCTACCAGCGCTGGGTGCTTCGTCGGGACATCGAGGGCGCCACCGCGATGGGAGCCAGGTGACACGTCGATCTGCCGACCCGCGCATGGCGCAGTGGGTCACCCGCGCCGGCCTCTACCTCGTCGCGTTCATCGTCCTGGCCATGATCATCATTCCGGTGGCTTACGCGGTCCTCGGCGGCTTTCGCGATACCGCGCAACTGGCGCGCGATCCGATCGGGCTCCCGAGCCCGTGGATCGGGGAGAACTACGAGGGCGTCCTCCAGTCCCGATCCTTCTGGCGGCAGCTCGCAAACAGCACGCTGATCGCGGTTCTGACGCTGCTCTTCGTGTTGCCGGCCGCGTCGCTCGCCGCATTCGTCATCGCACGGTTCTCGTTTCGTGGCCGGGAGGCCGTCTACACCCTCTTCACGCTCGGACTTCTCTTCCCCATCGCCGTGGCGATCCTTCCCCTCTTCATCGTGATCCGGCAGCTCGAGCTGCTCAACTCCCCGCTTGGAGTCGCGTTGCCACAGGCCGCGTTCGCGCTGCCGCTGTCGATCGTGATCCTGCGTCCCTTCTTCGCGTCCATTCCGCGCGAGGTCGAGGAGGCGGCCATTCTGGACGGGGCAAGCCCGCTCCGGGTCTACTGGTCGGTGTTCCTGCCGCTGTCGCGCCCCGCGATGAGCACGGTCGCCGCCCTGACGCTCGTCACGAGCTGGAACGCGTTCCTCCTGCCTCTCCTCGTCCTCACCCAGGCAGACAGCTGGACGCTTCCCATCGGCGTCACGAACTTCTCGACGCAGTACACCACCGACACGGCTCGGGTGCTGGCGTTCACGACGCTCGCCATGATCCCGGCGCTCCTGTTCTATCTCGTCGCCGAGCGCCAGTTCGTCAAGGGCCTGACGGCAGGAGCGACCAAGGGATGACGTCCGACGCCCGCATCGTCGATCGCGACGCGCCGTATCGCGACGCCGAGCTCCCGATCGAGGACCGGGTGGAAGACCTGTTCGCGCGGATGCTCCCCGAGGAGAAGGTCGCCCAGCTCGGTTCCGCGTGGGTGTTCGAGCTCGTGCGCGGCGAGCGAGGTCGACGACGACGCGCGTCCGCGATCTGCCGGCACGGCCTCGGGCAGGTCACGCGCATCGCGGGAGCGAGCACGCTGACGGCCGAGCAGGTGGCGTGCGTCGCCAACGGCCTGCAACGGCACTTGGTCGAGGGCACGCGGCTGGGCATTCCGGCCATCGTCCACGAGGAGATCTGCTCGGGCCTGATGGCTCGCGGCTCCACGGTGTATCCGCAGGCGATCGGGGTCGCCAGCACCTTCGAGCCCGACCTGAACGCCGCGATGGCCGACGGGATCAGGATCCAGATGCGGAAGGCAGGCGCACACCAGGGGCTGTCGCCGATGCTCGACGTCGTGCGCGACCCGCGCTGGGGGCGGACCGAGGAAACCTACGGCGAGGACGCGTACCTCGTCGCACGCATGGGAACGGCCTTCGTCGAGGGACTGCAGGGGCGAGATCTCGCCTCGGGTGTGATCGCGACGGCGAAGCACTTCGTCGGGTACGGCGCGTCGGAAGGTGGCATGAACTGGGCGCCGGCGCACATTGCCGACCGTGAGCTTCGCGAGGTGTTCCTCCACCCGTTCGAGGCGGCCGTCGGCGCCGGGCTGGCGTCGGTGATGAACGGCTACCACGAGCTCGACGGGGTGCCGTGCGCCGCGAACGAGCACCTGCTCGGCGGGATCCTGCGGCGCTCCTGGGGCTTCGACGGCATCGTCGTCGCCGACTACTTCGCCGTCGATCAGCTCGCCACGTACCATCGCCTCGCCCGGAGCAAGTCCGAGGCCGCGGCGATGGCCCTGGACGCGGGCATCGACGTCGAGCTTCCGTCCAGCGACTGCTTCGCCGAGCCTCTGCTCGCCGCCCTCGAGAGCGGCAAAGCCGACACCTTCGCGCTCGATCGGGCGGTCCGGCGCGTATTGCGGCTCAAGTTCGCCCTGGGCCTGTTCGAGCATCCCTACGTCGACGCGAGCGAGGCGATCGCGGCCGTCGACACCACAGCGCATCGCTCGCTGGCGGCGACGATCGCGCGCAAGAGCCTCGTGCTCCTCAGCAACGACGGGGTGCTGCCGCTCGGGCCCGCCCCGGGCACGATCGCGGTCATCGGTCCCAACGCCGACGAGGCGCGCAACCTGCTGGGCGACTACGCGTACCCGGCCCACATCGAGTCGCTCAAGGAGATGGGCGGTGCAGAGAGCGTGTTCGACGTCCCGGTTCCCGCCGACCTCGACCTGGGAGCGGTCGAGGTGCCGGGACTGTCTGTTCTGGAGGCGCTCACGGCGACGTACGGCGACGCGGTCCGCCACGCCCGGGGCTGCGCCGTGAGCGATGACGACACCAGCGGCTTCGCCGAGGCGATCGAGCTCGCTGCGGCGTCGGACGTCGTCGTGCTCGTCGTGGGCGACAAAGCGGGCCTGACGCAGAGCTGCACGAGCGGGGAGGGGCGCGACCGGTCTTCGTTGGCGCTCCCGGGTGTCCAGGAGGAGCTCGCTCACGCCGTGCTCGCGACGGGGACGCCGGTGGTCACGGTTCTGGTCGTCGGGCGTCCCTGCGGCAGCGAGGAGCTGCATCGGCGGTCGGCTGCCGTGCTGCTCGCGTGGCTGCCCGGGCAGGAAGGCGGCGCCGCCATCGCCGAGGCGCTCGCGGGGACGATCAATCCCGGTGGGAAGCTGCCGATCTCGTTCCCGCGCTCGGTCGGCCAGCTTCCGGTCTTCTACGGCCACAAGGTCTCCGGCGGCAGGTCGCACTGGCACGGCGAGTACGTCGACGGGGCAACGTCGCCGCTCTACCCGTTCGGGCACGGCGAGAGCTACACGACGTTCGCGCTGGTCGATCCCGTCGTCCCGAGGGCGAGGGTAGGGCCCGGCGACTCGATCACCGTGTCGGTGTCGATCGCGAACACCGGGTCCCTCTCCGGCGAGGAGGTGGTCCAGGTCTACGTGCGCGATCTGCATGCGAGCGTGACGCGACCCGTGCTCGAGCTGAAGAGCTTTGTTCGCGTCGCCGTGGATGCCGGAGCAGCCAGGTCGGTCCGGTTCGACCTCCCGGTCGCACAGCTCGGCTTCTACGACGCCGACCTGAGGTACGTCGTCGAGGCGGGCGAGATCGAGGTCTTCGTCGGGACGTCTTCGGCAGATCTCGTGTCTGCGGGAACCGTCACGATTGAAGGCGGCGGACCCGTCGAGAAGGCCTTCGACGGCTCTCGCACCGTCACGTGACGGCGCGGTCCGGGAGAGCGTCGCTAATGCGCGAGCAGTGAGTCGCCCGACTCGGCGTCGAACAGGTTGAGACTCTCGAGGTTCGGTGCGACCGAGAGCCGCTGGCCCGCGGTCAAGCGTGCGTCGCCGGGGAGCCGTGCGACGAGCGTGCCGCGCAGGTCGGCGGACTCATCGCGCTCCTCAGCGCTGCCGGGTACCGCTGACGCGATGCGCATCCCGTCGACCCGGAGGTAGGCGAGCACCTCGGGGCCGAGCTGCTCGGTGATCACGACTTCGGCGTCGAAGCTCTCTGCTTCCCCTTCGGCCAGTCGGAGGTCTTCGGGGCGTAGGCCGACGACGACGTCGCCGGTGCGTCCCGCCAGCTGCGGACGCAGCGACTGGGGCAGCTCGAGCCGACGACCGCCGATCACGAGCCCGCCGTCGTCGAGCGCGGCCTCGACGAAGTTCATCGAGGGGCTGCCGATGAAGCTCGCGACGAACGTGTTCCGGGGCCGGCGGTAGAGGCGTTCCGGTGTGTCGACCTGCTGCACGACGCCGCGATCGAGGACGACGACGCGGTCGCCGAGCGTCATCGCCTCGGTCTGGTCGTGCGTGACGTAGATCGTCGTGATGCCGAGTCGTCTGTGGAGGCTGAGGAGCTCGGCGCGCATCTGCACTCGGAGCTTCGCGTCGAGGTTGGAGAGCGGCTCGTCCATCAGGAACGCCTGTGGCCGGCGGACGAGCGCGCGGCCGATCGCGACGCGCTGCCGCTGCCCGCCCGAGAGCTCGCGCGGGCGGCGCTCGAGCAGCGGCTCGATCGCGAGCAGGCGCGCTGCCTCGCGCACGCGCGAGTCGATCTCCTTCTTCTTGACCCGCTTCTGCCGGAGCGGGAAGGCGAGGTTGTCGAAGACGGTCATGTGCGGGTAGAGCGCGTAGTTCTGGAAGACCATCGCGATGTCGCGGTCGGTCGGCGGCCGGTCGTTGACGAGCTTGCCGCCGATGCTGATCTCGCCGCTCGTGACCTCCTCGAGCCCCGCCGCCATCCGCAGCGCCGTCGTCTTCCCGCAGCCCGAGGGCCCGACGAAGATGACGAACTCGCCGTCTTCGACGTCGAGCGTCAGGCTGTCGACAGCGACGACGTCGCTGCCGAAGCGCTTCGTGACCTCGTGGAACGCGATGCCGGCCATCACGCGACCTCCTCGTCGCTGATCCAGACGAGCGCCCAGGTCGAGAAGGGCGGCAGCGTCACGACGTCGTGGCGCCCCTCAGGCTCGGGTTCGAGCCGCTGCAGCGACGGGGACGATTCGGGCGAGGCGAAGCTGATCGAGGTCGGCGCGGTTCGCTCGATTCGAAGGCGGACGTCGGCGAGCGGCCGCGGCGGAGTCTTCGGCTCCTTCCAGAGCACGTCGCTCTGACCGGACAGGTCGACGAGGCTGACGAGCAGGCCGCGTGCGCCGCGGATGACGCGGGCCCAGAGCGCGCCCGCGACGCAGTCGGTCGCGACCGGCACCGGCGCGTCGACCGTCACCTCCTGCGTCTCCGGGGCGATGTGCGTCCGGGTCACGTCGACGGCGGTCGGATCGAAGAGGAGGTCGCCGTAGCGGACCGCGAAGTCGTAGTAGCGGCGCGACGCCTCGCGCGTCGCGTCCTGCACCTCGGCGTGGCGGACGTAGTAGGGGTCGGTGAGCACGGCACGCTCCTCGCCGTGCAGGAGGACGGTTGCGCCGTGCGAGAAGACGGTGGCGAGGAGCAGTCGCTCCGCGGCGCTCGCCGTCGTCTCGTCGTCGCGCGAACTGGGAGAGGTACGCAGCCAGGATCACGGGCTTGTCGGGGGCGAGCAGCCGCGCCTTCGCGGCGAGTCCCGCGAGATGTCCCAGCTCGTCGTGCGGTGGCCAGACCTCGATGTAGATCGCGTCCTGGTCGGCGCTCGCAGTCGATTCGGTCGGGAAGTCGTTGACGTTGTTGAAGATCAGCCGGGCGTCCGGGAGCTCGGCCGCGATGCGGTCGATCAGGAGCGGGAAGCCACGTGCGAGGTCCGACGACGGTTCCGTCCGGCCGCAGCGCCCGCTTCGGCGCGCCGTACTGGTCGAGGTGGAACCCTGCGAAGCCGACGTTGTCGGCGGCGGCGCGCAGCTCGTCGGCGAAGAAACGCAGCCAGCCCTCGTCGGTTGGGTCGACGATCCAGAGGAAGTCGTCGCCGAGCGTCCAGGGCGTGCCGTCGGAGTGGGTGAGCGCGATGTCGCGTCCAGCGTGCGCGTTCGTCCTTGCCGACGGCGTAGACGGCGGCGTAGGCGAGCGGCAGCGAGCCCGCACGCCGCACCGCCTCGGCGAGCTCCCGCACCGTCGCGAGCGAGATCGGCTGGCCCAAGGCGTCGTCGAACTCGTCCTGCGGCGGCAGGAGTTGGGCGTGGCGGTACATCCAGTCGTAGAACTGGACGGCGTTGAGGTGGAGCCGCCGGACCTGCTCGGCGACGCCGGCGGTGTCGCGGCCCGGCTCGTAGTGCGAGACGAAGCCGTAGCGTGGCCGCGAGAGCGGGTCGGCGAGCACGTCGAGCGCGCTCGTCTCGCCGCCGGCCTCGATGCCGTAGCCGCCCTCCGGCTGCGGCGGGAAGGTTGCCGTCTCGCCGGGCTCGACGGTGACGGTCGCGACCAGCCGGTCGAGGTGCCAGAGCATCACGTCGGTCGGATCCGCGACGCCGCTGACGTCGACCTCGATCGCGTCACCGGGCGCGAAGGTCGCCTTTGTCGGCAGGACTTCGACGCGGCGGACAAGCGGCGGCGAGGGTTTCGGCTCGAGGATCCCGGTCATTGCGGCGCCACCGCCTCCATGATCAGGTACATCGCGTGCGACCAGAGCAGCGGCGTCGCGACCGGCCCCCAGCGGCTCTGCCACGGGTCGATCATCTCCGGCTGCTTGCGCGAATGTCGTCACCTGCTCGGGCAGGTCGCCGTTCGGCCGCGCCTGCGCGCGCACCCAGGCACGTGATCGCTCGAACCCCTCCGCGTTACCGGTCAGCGCGTCGTGCCAGGCGAGCGAGCTCGTGAGCAGCAGCCATTCGCCGCCGCCGAAGTACGTGTCGCCCCGGTAGCGGTAGACACCGCCGTCGGGGCCGGTGAGGTCGCGGCGGACCGCCTCGACGGTTGCCTCGATCCGCGGGTCGTCGAGCGGGAGCACGCCGAAGGGCACGCCGAGCCAGAGGAGGCTGCCGTCGAGCCGATCGTCGTCGGGGCCGCGCCGGAAGCGCGCGCCGTCGACGAGCCGGTCCAGCATGAAGACGCGAATACGTTCGGCTTCGGCCGTCCACCGTTCGTCGTCGAGCAGTCGGCCGGCCGCCTCGAGCCCGCGGAGGACCGCAGCGAGCGTCGAGGCGTGGACGCCGCCGTCGAACTCCTCCCAGCAGTTGAAGCACTTCAGCCTCCAGGCCTCTCGCAGGTATGCGGCGACGAGCTCGACCGTCTGCGCCAGCCGCTCCGGCAGCGGCTGCCGGCGAGAGGTGCTCCTCGAGGGACCAGAGCCACATCCCGTAGCCGTCGATCTGGAAGTTCGGCCACGGGTCCTCTTCGGGCGGCTCGAGCGCGCCGTCGAGCGTGTAGCGCGCCGGCGGCATCGCCGAGGGCGGCGGCGTCTCGCCGCCGGCGATGCGCCGCGTCACGGCCTCGATCGACGAGCGGTGCGCTTCGATGCTCGTGCTCACCCAGTCGTGCCAGCGCGCCGCAGCCTCGCGCTCGCCGACGACGTCGAGTGCGTGGGCGCAGAAGGCGCCGTCGCGGAGCCAGGCGTAGCGGTAGACGTCGAAGGCGGGGCTGGCGACGAACGCGCCCGAGGCATGCTTGGCCCGCTTGCAGGACTTCGAGGCTGCGCCGGGCGAGCGGGTCGGCATGGGTCAGCGGGGGCTGGGTCGAGGTCATCCCTTGACCGCCCCGGCGGTGATCCCGCCGATGAATTGCCGCTGGAGCGCGATGAAGATCGCGATCACCGGGACGACCGCGATCGCCGAGGCGGCGAACACGATCCCCCAGCTCGTCGCGTACTGCCCCTGGAAGAGCGCGATCGCGATCGGCAGCGTCCGTTTCTCCGGGTCGTTGATGATCGTCAGCGCCCAGACGAACTCGTCCCAGCTCGCGAGGAAGGTGAAGATCGCGACGGTCGCGAGCGCCGGCCGCGAGAGCGGCAGGATCAGCTGTCGGTAGCGCTTCCACGGGCCGGCACCGTCGACCACCATCGCCTCCTCCAGCTCGCGTGGGATGTCTTGAAAGAAGCTGCGGAGCAGGAACGTGTTCAGCGCGAGCGTACCGCCGACGTAGAAGACGACGAGCCCGGCGTACGAATCGAGCAGGTGAAGCTCCTTCGCGAGCAGGAACTGCGGGACGATCAGCATCATCGTCGGCACCATCAGGCCGAGCAGCAGCAGTCCGAAGAGGACCGTGCGGCCGGGGAACCGGAGTCGCGAGAACGCGTACGCCATCATCGAAGAGAGCAGCACGGAGATCAGCGTCGTTGCGACCGCGACGCCGAGCGAGTTGAGGAAGTAGCGGCCGAAGTGGTTCGAGCTCCACGCGTCGCGGTAGTTCTCCGTCGTCGGGTCGTCGGGGATGAAATCGGGCGGCACCTCGAGCGCGAGCGAGTTCGCCTTGAAGCGACGTCGCCAGCATGTACGCGAACGGGACGATCATCACGAACGCGCCGATCGAGAGCAGCACGAGGCGCGTGGCGAGGGCCGCCCGGGCGCGCGACTTCCCCACGACCATCAGCCGGCTGCCACCGGGTCGGCGGAACAGCCGCAGCTGCGCGAGCGAGAGCACGAAGACGATCGCGGTGAGGACGAAGCTGATCGAGGCGCCGTAGCCGAAGTCGAGGAACGTGAACGCCTGCCGGTACATGTACGTCAGCAGCACCTCCGTCTCGTCGCCGGGTCCGCCGCCCGTGATCAGGAAGACCGAGATGAAGACGTTGAAGCCGCCGATCACGAGCAGGATCGTCACGAACGCGACCACCGGCCGGATCGCCGGGAGTGAGACCGCGCGGAACCGCCGCCACGCGTTCGCGCCGTCGACGGCGGCCGCTTCGCGGAGCTCGCTGGGAACCGCCTGCAACGCGGCGAGGAAGATCACCATCGACCAGCCGATGCCTTTCCAGACGCCGAGAATGCTGATGACGGCGAGCGCAGTCCAGCGATCGCCGAGCCAGCTGATGTTCTCGTCGGCGAGGTGGACGCCGTCCGTGAGCGTCCAGTTGACGAGGCCGCCGTCGGTGAGGAAGAGGTAGCGGAACAGCAGCGAGACGACGACCCAGCTCGTGATCACGGGCAGGTAGTAGAGGACGCGGAAGAGGCTGCGTGCAGGCATGCGCGCGTCGAGCAGAACGGCGGCGGCGAGCCCGAGCACGATCTGCGCCGGCACGGTCGCGGCCATGTAGAAGCCCGTGTTCACGAGCGCCTTCCAGAAGATCGGGTCGTCGAACGCGCGCCGGTAGTTGTCGAGCCCGACGTAGTCGCTCGCGATGCCGGGGACGATCGCCCACTGGTAGAGGCTGATCTGGAGCGCACGCCCGATCGGGTAGAGGATCGCGGCCGCGAAGAGGACGAAGCCGGGGGCCAGGAAGAGGTAGGCGGCGAGCATCTCCTTGCGACGGCCGACGCCGACGCTGCCGCGCGCTCTCGGGCGCAGCGCGGTCACGCTACGCCCGAGAGTGGTGTTGGGGCTGCTCGACACGAGTTTCGTGGACAGAAACCGGTCGAGCAGCCCGTTGGCTTGCTAGCTCCGCAGCAGGGAGTCGATCTGGCGAGCCGCGTCGTCGAGAGCGGCTTTGGTCGTCTTGTCGCCCTTGATCGCGCTCAGGACGGCCGCGCCGAGCGCCTCGTCGATCTTGGGCCAGTTCGGATGCGGCGTCCGCGGCTTCGCCGTCTCCAGCTGCTTCAGGAAGATCGCGTAGCGAGGGTTGATCTTCAGCAGGTTCTTGGTCACGTCCTTGCGGACGGGCAACTGCCCCGCGCGCGCCATCTGGGTCTGTGCCCATGGGGAGATCATGAACCGCAGGAACCTCAACGCCGCCGCCTTGTTCTTCGACGTCTGCGTCAGGACGATGTCCTCGCCGCCGACGACGCTGACGCTTCCGCCCGGGCCGGCCGGGACTCCAGCCGTCGAGAGCTGTGAAGCCCGGATGCGCCTTGGAGAAGATGGGCAGCATCCAGGGGCCGTCGAGAATGGTCGCGTACTTGCCCTCGGCGAGGCCGTTCTCGGTGCCGGTCGCGCCCTGGTCGCCGGTGATCAGGGACGGAATCGCCCCCTGCTTGTACAGGTCGACGAGCAGCTGGACCGCGGCGACGGTGCGCGCGCTGTTCAGGAAGCCGGTCGCCTTCGTGTAGCTCGGGTTCGTCAGGCTGCCGCCGCCCGACCAGATCCACGGCAGCATGTTCCAGCCGCCCGTCCCGCCGTCCGCGAAGAGGTAGACCCCCTTCGCCTTCAGCTTCGGCGCCGCCGCGCGCAGCTCGGCGAACGTCTGCGGCGGCGAGCTGATCCCGGCTGCGGTCAGGGCCTGGCGGTTGTACATCAGGACGCGGGTGTTCGTGTCCAGCGGCAGGCCGTAGTAGTTGCCCTTGTAGAAGTTCGTCGCGAGCGTTCCCGGGAACATCGCGTTCGCGAACCGCTTGAAGTCTGGCATCACCTTGTTCAGCGGCGCGAACACGCCGAGCTTCGCGTACTGAGGCACCCAGGCGAGGTCGGAGCGGATCAGGTCGGGGAGCGTCCCGCCTGCGGCGCTCGTCGTGAGCTTCTGCTGGAGGTTCCCGTAGCTGAACGGGACCTGCTGCACCTTGATCCCCGGGTTGAGCCTCTCGAAGCGAGGGATCACGCTCTTTGTCAGCTGTTGCATCTCCGGCGCCGCCGGGTTCTCGGCATACGCGTGCCAGAACGTGACGGTCACGCGCGTGGCGGCCGCGCCGTCCGGGCGGGCCGTCGCTGCGCTGCTCGTGAGTGCAACGAGCACCACCGCGAGTGCTGTGAGGACTACGAATCGAATGCTGCGCATCTTCGCTACTACCTCCTTGGAGCCGGGGAACGGGTCGAGGTGCCGAGTTGGTGCATCGTCTACGCCTTAGCGACGATCGCCGGCCGTGCCGCCCGTCTCGCGTCAGTGGTCGGCCGATCACATGTCGAAGCACGTTCACTGCCGCGCCCTTGGCCCACATCTCGTCCGACAGCGGGCGGGTCACGATCTCGGGGATGCCGGCGACGTTCGCGAACGTGTGCCGGTCGAGGGCCTCGGCGAGGTGGTCCATCATCAGGTCGGAGGCGACGACGCCCTCGCCGGACAGAACCACCCGCGACGGGTTGACGATGTTCGCGAGCATCGCGAGCGCGCAACCGAGCGCCTCTCCCGCCCTCGCGAACGCGGCGCGGGCTTTGTCGTTTCCCTCGCGCGCCAGCAGCGCCGCCTCGCCGATGCTGGTGAGAAACGGTCCTCCGTCGCGGGCGATCGAAGCGAGGATCGCCTTGTCGGAGGCGATCGTCTCCAGGCAGCCGCGGTTACCGCAGGCACACAAGCTCCCCCTCGTGGTCGATCGCGATGTGGCCGATCTCGCCGGCCATCCCGCCCGAGCCGTGGACGAGCTCGCCGTGAACAACGAGCCCGCATCCGACACCGGCGCCGACCGTGACGACGGCGAACGTAGAGACGCCGCGGCCTGCGCCGAAGAGCTGCTCCTCGACCGCAAGCGTGTTCACGTCGTTCTCGACGACGGTGTACAAGCCGGTCGCCGCCTCGAGCATCGACGCGAGCGGCACGTCCCGCCAACCGAGGAGGGGCGAGTAGCGGAGCGTCCCGTGCGCGTCGACCAAGCCGCCGAGCGCCAGCCCGAGTCCTTCGACCCGGGCGTGGAACTCCGGCTGGCTGCCGAGGAGCTCACCGACGACGCTGCCGATCTCGGAGGTCACCTCGTCGACGGAGCGGCCAGGGAGACCGCGCCGCGTCGAAGCGAGCACCTCCGCGCGCGGGTTGACGACAACGGCGACGATCTCGTGTGGAGAGAGCTTGATCCCGAGCGCGTAGTGCCTGTCGGTGCTCACGCGAAGCGGATTCGCCGGCCGCCCGCGGCCCTGAGCCTCCTCGCGCTCCTCCATCAGGTAGCCCGCGGCCAGCATCGGCTTCACAGCCTTGGTGATCGTCGACTGCGACAGACCGGTCAGCCGCGCGACCTGCGAACGCGAGACCGGGCCGCGGCTCAGGATCGCCGCGAAGACGTCGGCCGCCGCCTTGTCGCTGACGACGAAACCATCGGTCCCCTCGGGCGTAGCGTCGATCACGCGGCGACGGTAAGCGATTTCTTTTCGTAAGTCAAGTAATTCTTGACTTTGCGCCGAAGGGAAGCTCTAATTCTCGCCAGATAGGCCATAAAACTATTTCTTTACGCACGAATACTAGTCGTGTGAATCCGCTACGAACTGCCAAGCAGGCCTAGCGGGTCTTAAAGCGGCGGCGGAGGGCATGAGCCAACGGGCGATCGCGAAGGAGGTGTTCGGCAACGCCCGCGCACCGGCGGGTCGAACGGATCGTCGGCTCGCAACCGCACACGGCGACCGCTACGGCGACGCCAACGAAAAAGCCCCGTTTCCGGGGCTTTTCCAGTAGCGGGGGCAGGATTTGAACCTGCGACCTCCGGGTTATGAGCCCGGCGAGCTACCTGACTGCTCCACCCCGCGACGCGGCGTTCATTCTAGCGAACGTCCGTCGAGACTGCGACGCCCCGTTCAGGCCGGGCAGGCGTGCCGTTTGCTGCCTCGCTCACGCCGTCGCAGCCAGCGGACGAGGGCGAAGCCGAGCCCGAGGACGGCGACGCCGGCAATCGCGTCGAGCACGAAGTGATTGCCGGTGACGACGATCGTGAGCACGACGAGCGGCGGATAGAGCGCCCCTGCCGCACGCACGAGCGGCGCGCGCGCGAAGCGGAGCAAGCCGATCCCGACCCCGACCGCGTACGCGGCATGCAACGACGGCACCGCCGCCACCGGGTTCGAGAGCGCGGACGAGGTCGGCGAGCCGATGTCGATCCCGGAGAGCACCAGGAGCGTGTCGGAGATGCCCTCCTCGGCGAGGCGTGGCGGCGCCGTCGGGAAGAGCCAGTGGATGACGACGGAGATCGCGGTCGCGGCCAGGAAGCCGTCGCGGAAGCTCCGGAACCCGCCGCGCGAGCGGTGATAGAGCCAGAGGAAGAAGAGACCGGTGAAGACGAAGTGGCCGACGAAGTAGAAGATGTTGAGCGCGGTCACGAGGTCCGGAAGCGCCAGAAACGCCTGTTGGAGCGACGGCTCCCAGGCGAGCCCGAGCACCTCTTCGACCGAGACGACCCGGCGCGCATTCGTGAACGCCTGCGCCCAGTTCGGCTCCATCGCGAGACGCGCAGCCTCGTAGGCGGCGACCGCACCAAGCACGACGGCGAGCTGCGCGACGCCGTCACGCCTCGCCAGGATGTGCCTGACGCGCGACATCGGGCTAATGAAACACCGTTGGTAGCATCGCCGCAATGCTTTTCTGGCTTTCCCTCGCGGTTGCGGTCGTCTTGACGGTCTCCTCTGCTCTTTACCTAACGCGGGAGGCCCTCAAAGCCTTCCGTGACTTCAAGCGGCTCAGCCGAAAGGCCGCCGGCGAGCTGGAACGGATCGAGCAGGCGAGCGCCGCGATCGAACAGCACCTCGCGCTCGCAACCGAGAGCGGAACGCGGCTCGAGGCGTCGCTCGCACGGCTCAGCGAGTCGCGGGCACGGCTGAACGTGCTCACGTCCGCGCTTGCGGACGCGCGAGCGTCGCTCGATCGCCTGACCGGTCTCGTGCCGCGCAAGTGAGGGTCGCGGCAGTCGATCTAGGGACGAACTCGACGCGTCTCCTGGTCGCCGACACGAACGGAACGCTCGAGGAGGTCGTCCGCCGGCTCGTGATCACGCGCCTCGGCGAGGGCGTCGACGAGCGGCGCCGCCTCCTCCCCGTCCCGATCGCCCGCGTCCGGAACGTCCTCACCGACTTCCGCCGCGAGCTCGAGGCGCTCGGAGCCGAGCGCACCCTCTGCATCGGCACGAGCGCCCTCCGCGACGCGGAGAACGGCGAGGCCTTTCTCGGCGAGATCGAGTGGAGCTACGGCTTCACCACGCGCCTCTTGAGCGGCGAGGAGGAGGCCGAGCTGACCCTGCGCGGCATCGGCGCCGTCGAGCCCGGGACGCTCGTCGTCGACATCGGCGGCGGCTCGACGGAGATCCAGCTCGTCGGCAGCGCCGTGCGAGAGAGCCTTGACGTCGGCTGCGTCCGCATGACCGAGCGCTTCGGCGAGGACGTCGAGGCGATCCGCGAGCACGTGCGCGGGCTGCTGCCGCCCGGTGACGCCGCGCGCGCAGTCGGCGTCGCGGGCACGGTGACGACGATCGCCGCGCTCGATCTCGGCCTCGACGAGTACGACCCTGAACGCATCCACGGCCACGAGATCTCGCGCGCCGCTGTGGCCGAGCAGACCGCGCGGCTCGCATCGATGACGGTCGACCAGCGAGCGGAGATCGTCGAGCCCGGCCGTGCGCCGGTGATCCTCGCGGGGGCGGCGATCCTCTCCGAGATCGTCGACTTCTACGGTCTCGACGCGATTCGCGCCAGCGAGCGCGACATCCTGCACGGCGCCGCGCTGGCGGCTGCAGAGCTGCCGGAGCCCGAAGAAGGCCCCGCCCCTCCGGGCGCCTACACCTGCTGCTGAGAGTCGTCCTCGACCGGCGGCTCGTCCTCGGCCAGGCGGCGCTGCAACACCGCCCGCGAGAGCACGCCGACGAGCCGGCCGTCCTCGAGTACGGGCACGCGCTTGAGATCCTGCTCCTCGAGGAAGCGGAAGGCCTCGTCGAGCGGGAGGTCGGAGCCGATCGTGTTCAACGGCACCTCCGCGATCTCCGCCAGCGTGGTCGAGCGCGGATCGCGGCCGGCGGCAACCACCTCGCGGACGAGTGTCTTGCGGGTGACGACGCCGAGCAGGCGGCCGTCGTCGCAGACGAAGACCACGCGAACCTCCGGCCGGTCGAGCGCCTCCCCGGCCTCCTGCGCGCTGGCGCCGCCGTCGAGCTGCGGCGGATCGGCGACCATGGCATCGCGAACGCGGTCCATGCCTCGAATTATGGATAGAGGCCGCGTGCGTCAAGGGCGGACGCGACTTCGCGGATCCCGGCGACGAGCGCGGCCGTGCGCAGCGTGATCTCGCGCTCCAGGGAGATCTCCCAGACGCGATCGAACGCGTCGTTCATCTTCGCCTCGAGCTTGTGGCGGATCTCGTCCCGGCCCCAGAAGAGCCGCCCGAGGTCCTGAACCCACTCGAAGTACGAAACGGTGACGCCGCCGGCGTTCGTGAGGATGTCCGGCAGGATCGGAATCCCCCGCTCGGCGAGGATCGCGTCGGCCTCGAGCGAGGTCGGCCCGTTGGCGCCCTCGACGACCATCCGCGCCTGGATCCGGCCCGCGTTCTCCTCGGTCACCTGATCCTCTCGGGCGGCGAGGACGAGGATGTCGCAGGGCAGCTCGAGCAGCTCCTCGTTCGTGATCTTCGTGCCCCCCACCCAGCCCTCGAGCGAGCCGTGCTCCTGGGCGTAGTCGCTCAGCTTGTGGACGTCGAGGCCGTTCCCGTCGTAGACCCCGCCGGTGGCGTCGGAGACCGCGATCACGGTCGCGCCGCGGTCGACGAGCTCGTGCGCGGCGATTCCGCCGACGTTGCCGAAGCCCTGGACGACGCAGCGCTGCTCGGCGAGATCCCAGCCGAGGCGCTCGCAGGCGCGCGCAGTCACCATGACGACGCCGGCGCCGGTCGCCTCGTGGCGGAAGACGGAGCCGCCGATCGAGATCGGCTTCCCGGTCACGATCTCCGGCACCGCATGACCGACCTGCATCGAGTAGGTGTCCATCATCCAGGCCATCGTCTGCTCGTTCGTGGCCATGTCGGGAGCGGGGATGTCCTCCTGCGGGCCGATCACCGGCAGCAGCTCCGACGTGAAGCGGCGCGTCAGGCCCTCGAGCTCGCGCAGCGACATCTGCTTCGGATCGCAGCGAACGCCGCCCTTGGCGCCGCCGTAGGGCAGCCGCAGCAGCGCGCACTTCCAGGTCATCCAGACCGCGAGCGCGGCGCACTCGCCGAGCGTCACCTCCGGGTCGTAGCGAATGCCGCCCTTCGTCGGCCCGAGCACCGACGAGTGCTGGACGCGGTAGCCCGCGAAGACGACGCGCCGGTCGTCGTCCATCCGCACCGGCACCGACAGCATGACCGCCCGCTCGGGGTAGCGGAGCCGCTCGGCGACGGCTTCCGAGACGTCGGCGTACGGGAGTGCGAGCTCGTACTGCGCGACCGCGGTCCGGAAGAGCGGGGTGTCCCACTCGAGGTGCTCGTGTGCGGCGGTTTCTTCGAGCTTGGCCACGGCCGGAGTGTACGCAGAGGGGGCCAGGCAAACGATCCGTTCCCGGGACCGGGAGCGAAGCGACCCTTCAGGGGTCTTGGCGGTGACCGGGCTTTGCCCGGTCACCTGCCGGAAAGAAGGGGTCTTGGCGGTGACCGGGCTTTGCCCGGTCACCTGCCGGAGAAAGACGATGCCGGGGGCGGGAGTCGAACCCGCATGGCCGCTAGGCCAGCCGATTTTAAGTCGACCGCGTCTGCCAGTTCCGCCACCCCGGCCGGGCCGGCGGCTAGGAGCCCGGGGCTAAGCTCTCCGGCGGCAGGCGCTCGGGGCCTTTGTAGCGGTGCGCGTCGATGAACGCCGAGAAGGCGTCCTCGTCGAAGGTGGTGCCACGCGCCAGCCAGCCTCGGCCGCGGGCCGCCGTCCCGACCTCCGAGTCGGCCACCGTCCAGGCGGAGAGGGTGATCTTGTCGCCGTTCGAGGCCAGCGGCGCGACGACCAGACCGAACGGGTCGTCGTCGTAGAAGTCGCGGATCTTGTCCACCTCGGCCTGCGGGACGTCGGGGCCGTAGTGAATGACGATCCCGCCGTGCTCGAGGTTGTGAACGGTCTGGACGAGCAGGACGGGATCGGTGTAGAAGTCCCAGATCGCGGGGACGCCCCAGTGCGGGCCGCTCGTGGGCGGCGAGGAGTTCCATTTCGGCTTGGTCTCGAGTGTGGGCACGTCCGAGTGGTTGGGCGTGTTCGCCAGCGCGGGGAAGCTCTGCAGCGTGTAGCCGGCATCGGCTAGCGCCTGATTGTTCATCGACGCCGCCGCCCGTCAGCAGGACGATCGCGAGCACAGCGACGGCAACCGCGGCGGCCCCTGCCGCGATCAGCATGATCAGCCGGCGGCGCTGCGCGGACGTTGCGGCATCGGTCGTCGACGCACGCCGCTGCGGCCCCTGCGAGCGCTTGGGCGGGTTCGGGACGCGGTCTTTCCTGGCCATACCGGCTGGCGACTCTACCAGCAGCGGATTACGGTTCCGGGGCGCCGTCCGACCCGATCTCTACCGTTCGTCGGCCATGGTCGTCTATCTCGCACTCACGCTGCTCGCGATCGCCGCGCTGGCAGTTGGCGGCCTCGCGGTCGGCCGGTCGCTGCGCGGACAGCTCGGCGGATCGCTGGCTCAGCTCGGCGGGACGCTCGGCGAGATCGAGTCGAGGCTCGACCGAAGGCTCGGAGAGCTCGATGCACGAGTCGACCGGCGCTTCGAAGGGCTCGACGGCCGCTTGCTGACGACCCAGAAGAGCGCGGGCGAAACCGCCACGCAGATCGCCGAGAAGCTGGCGCGGGTCGAGCAGGGCACCAAGAGCATGCTCGAGCGCGCGAACGACCTGAAACGGCTGGAACAGGCGCTACGCCCGCCGAAGGCCCGCGGCGGCTTCGGTGAGCTCCTGCTCGCGAATCTCCTCGCCGACATCCTGCCGGCGAACGCATACGAGCTCCAGTACGGCTTCGCGGGCGGGGAGCGCGTGCGATGCCGTCGTGAGGGTCGAGAAGCTGCTGCCGGTCGACGCGAAGTTCCCGCTCGACAACGTGCATCGTGTGCTGGACGCCGAGGACGACGAGCAGCGGCTCCTCGCGCAGCGCGCGCTGAGCCGCGACGTCAAGGTTCACGTCGACGCGATCGCAACGAAGTACATCCGGCCCGGCGAGGGCACCTACGACTTCGCGTTCATGTACCTGCCCGCCGAGTCCGTCTACTACGAGATCGCGTGCGGCGGCACGGGCGAGCTTCAGCAGTACGCCCTCGCGCACAGGGTCTTCCCGGTCTCGCCGACGACGTTCCATGCGTACCTGACGATGATCGTCTTCGGCCTGCGAGGCCTGCAGATCGAGCGGCAGGCGCACGAGGTCATGGCCTACTGCGGCCAGCTCTCCAAGGACTTCGCGCGCTTCAAGACCGACTTCGACGTGATCGGCAAGCACATCGGCAACGCCCAGGGCAAGTACAGCGAGTCACAGCGATGGCTCGAGCGCTTCGAAGACCGCCTCGAGCGGGCGACGGACGAGGTCGACCCGGCGACGGTCGGAGCCGGGCGAGCAACTCCGCGCGATCGACGCCGCGTAATTCCGAGCTGGCTAGAACCGCAGGATCGCGCCGATCCCTTCGACGGGATCGAGATCCTGCCGGCTCTGAAGCGCCAGCACCTCGCCGCCGTGCGCGAGCGTGAGGCGGACGGCCAGGTCGAGGCCGTCGTCGCGCGGCTCCATCGTCGTGCCGTCGAGCGGGCAGGTCGTCGCGTCCGGCGCCGCACGACCGCAGGCAGGACAGCGGAACGCGGCCCTCTGGACGCCCGCCTCGAAGAGCAGTAGCTCCACGCGGCCGTCCGATGCCGCCTCCAGCGTCTGTGCCCAGCCGGCCGTCCCGCGGGCGCCCTTGCCCACTTCTTCCTGCCAGCGCGAGACCGCAGCGGCCTCGCGGGCGGCGCGCCAATCCTCGAAGCACGGACTGACGATCTCGAGCAGCTCGGCGTCGGAGGCATGAGCGTCGGCGTGGGTCCAGCCGATCACCGCATCCTCGACTTCGCTCGACAGCACTTCGGCGAACTCGGGCCGCGTCTCCTCACCGGCAGACGACGACGATGCGGGGCCGGCCGAGCGAGCGGAAGTGGGCCTCGAGCTCCTCGGCCACGGCACGGAAGTGCTCGTGGGCGAGGTTGTCGATGTGCCGCTGGAATCTCGACTGGGACCAGCCACCCTGGTCGTGACGGCCGGGTGCGTCCTCGGTGCGGTCGGCACGCTGCTCGAGGCGTCCGCGGCGGAGCACGAGCACGCGCCCCTGCTCGCGCCCGACGACGGCAACGAGACCGCCCTCGCCCTTGCCCACCAGCGGCACGAGCGGCGCCAGCAGGAAGTCGTCCGCCACACGAGCCGTGTCGGCGACCGGCGAAGGCAATCCGAGCACGCTCCAGACGTTGTCGAGCCCCGCCGTGAAGACAGCGAGCCCGCGCGCGCCGTCGCGATCGAACTCCGACTCGAAGAAGCGCGCGACCCGCTCGAAGTCGGCCTTGAGCCCGCTCCGCACTTCGTGCGCGAGGTCGGGGCGCGTCGCTCCGTGCGACTTGGCGGCTGTATCCAGCAGCGAGCGCACCCGTGTCGCGACGTCGCCGGCGGTCGGGGCGACGCTAGGATCGAGATCGACGTAGAGACTGATTGCGCAGCCGTTCTCGGCGCGGAAGGCGGCGAGCTCTCGCAAGCCGTCGAGGCTGACTGTGGTGGTTGTCGTCATATCGACCTTTCTGCCTGGGCGCAGCCGATTCTAAGCCTTCGGCGGGTGTGTGACCGGAACACGAACGTGCGCCGATTCGTTCTCTATCGTGAGGGCGAATAATCCCGTAATCGAAGGAGCTGGAGTGAACGACGTTCGTGACGTGATCATCATCGGCGGCGGCCCCGCCGGGTACACCGCTGCCCTCTATGCCGCGCGTGCCAACCTGAGCCCCCTGGTCATCGAGGGCTTCAGCTGGGGCGGCCAGTTGATGATCACCAGTGAGGTCGAGAACTACCCCGGCTACCGCGACGGGATCATGGGCCCGGAGATGATGGCGGAGTTCCGCTCGCAGGCCGCGCGCTTCGGCGCAGAGTTCATCACCGACGACGTCACGAGCGTCGACCTCTCCGAGCGTCCGTTCAAGGTCCACGTGGACAAGGACACAGTACCTCGCCGAGACGGTGATCGTCGCGACCGGCGCGACCGCGCGCCAGCTGGGCCTTCAGTCCGAACGCGACCTGCACGGCCGCGGTGTCACCTACTGCGCGACCTGCGACGGCGCGTTCTATCGCGACCGCGAGGTCGTCGTCGTCGGCGGCGGCGACTCGGCGATGGAGGAGGCGCTGTTCCTGACCAAGTTCGCCTCGAAGGTCACCCTCGTGCACCGGCGCGACGACTTCCGTGCATCGCAGATCATGCTCGACCGCGCCCGCAACCACGAGAAGATCGAGATCCTGACGCCGTTCGTCGTCGAAGAGGTGCTCGGAGCCGATGCCGGCAAGCTGGCCGGTGTGCGGCTGCGCAACGTCGAGACCGACGAGACCATCGACTACCCGACCGACGGCTTGTTCGTCGCGATCGGCCACGACCCGACGACGAAGCTGTTCGTCGACTGGCTCGACCACGACGAGAACGGCTACCTGATCACCAAGGGCAAGACGACGGAGACGAACATCCCGGGCGTCTTCGCCGCCGGTGACGTCCAGGATCACGTCTACCGCCAGGCCGTCACCGCGGCCGGCTCCGGCTGCGCCGCCGCGCTCGACGCCGAGCGGTTCCTCGCCGACGCCGAGGGCCATCCCGAGGCGGCGCTGACCGCGCCGCGCGAGCACACGACGCCCGGCGTAGCGAGCCCCACATGCCGTTCTTCATCTGTCCGAACTGCAAGGACCGGTCGATCGACCACGACGGCCGGCATGGGATCCTGGACCAGGCGGTCGCGTGCGAGCGGTGCGGCTTCGGCTTCCTCTTCGAGCTGCTCGACGACTACTACCCGTCGCCGAACGCCGGTCTCGTCGCGTGCGACAAGTCGGGGCGGATCCTCGCTGCCGGACGCGGCGTCTTCGAGCTGACCGGCTACCGGGAGCGGGAGCTGATGGGCAAGGACGTCGTCGAGGCCTTCGGGCTCGGCGGCTTCGAGGACGGGCAGAGCCCGGTTGCGTTGTCGCTCGAGTGGGGTGTTCGCCGCCTCGGCGAGCAGCTCGAGCTGCGCTCCCGCGCCGGCCAGGTGAAGCGCGTCGTCGCGGACGTCTTCCCCGGCGTACGACACCGACGGCGGCGTCCTCGTCGCGCTGTCGCCGCGCTAGCCACGTGCAGGAGAAGCGCATCGACCTCCGCTGGCGCGACCTGGACGCATACGGCCACGTCAACCAGGCCGTCTATCTCACCTTCGCCGAGGAGGTGCTCGATCACTGGTTTCAGCAGAAGCTGGGAATGCGGCCGGGCACCGTCTGGGACTACGTGGCGGCGCGAACGACGATCGAGTATCGCTCGGAGCTCCGCTTGACCGACGTGCAGGTCGTCGGTTCCGCGTCCCTCGCGCGGCTCGGCTCGAAGAGCGTGACTGCGAACGTCTCCCTGGCCGCTCCCGACGGGCGGGTCGTTGCCGAGCTCGAGATGGTCGTCGCCGTGATCGACGGGCAGGGCGGCGGGAGCCGTTCGCTCACCGAGGCCGAGCGAGAGGCGCTCGCCGCCGGTTAGAGCACGCTCGCGGGCTCGGTCCAGACGCGCGCTGACGGACAGAGGTCGTTCAGCACGCACTCCTCGCAGAGCGGTCGGCGCGCGTCGCAGATCCGCCGGCCGTGCCAGATCAGCAGATGCGGGAAGCGGCCCCAGTCGGCCCGCGGCACGAGCTTGACCAGGTCGCGCTCGATTCGGACCGGGTCCTCCTGGCGGGTCAGGCCCAGACGCTGCGAGAGCCGGCGCACGTGCGTGTCGACGACGATCCCCTGCGGATCGCCGAGCTCCGCCGCAACGACATTGGCGGTCTTACGCGCCACACCGGGCAGTCGCAGCAGCTCCTCCATCGTCCGCGGCACGACGCCGTCGAACTCCTCGAGCAGGACGCGCATCGTCCCCCGGAGCGCCTTCGCCTTCTGCCGGAAGAACCCGGTCGCGTAGATGTCGCGCTCGAGCTCCTCCTGCGGCACCGCCAGGTAGTCCTCCGGCCGCCGGTACTTCTCGAACAGCTTCTCCGTGACGCGGTTCACGTTCACGTCGGTCGTCTGCGCCGAGAGCATCACCGAGACGAGCAGCTCGAGCTCGCTGCGGAAGCGCAGCGCGATCGTCGCGTCCACGTGCTCCGCGGCGAGCCGCTCGATGATCGGCCGGATTCGATCACGCCTGCGTCCGACCGGCCGTCGCGCCTCGTGGACGAAGCTACGTGGCAACGCTCTCGAAGTACGCGGACATCTCGTCCGGGTCCTGCGGCTCGAGCAGCAGTCGGCAGATCTCGTCTGCGCCGGGGTACCCGCTCGTGCGGATCGCGGCCAGCGGCGGCGTCGACCGCGTACGGCGTGTGCCGGAGCTCGACGTTCGGCGCCATCGACAGCGCCCAGAACGCGCCCTGACGCCCCTCGTACGGCATGCCGACGCTGCCGGCGTTGACGAAGTGGATCCCGTCGACGTCGCGGCTCGAACTGCACGTGCGTGTGTCCGCCGACGACGAGCCGCTCCTCGACGCCGGCGAGTGCGGCGCGAAACCGCTCGTCGGGCGAGACGCGCGTCAGGATCTCGTCGTCGTCGCGGGCGAGCCGTGGCAGTAGAGGACGCCGTCGAGCGACACAGGGTGCGGCAGCTCGCGCAGGAGCTCGAGCGAGGCCGGGTCGAGCTGCGCCGACGATCCACTCCCACAGGCCGGCGGGCGCGCGCGGCTGATCCCGGTCGCGCGTTGCCGCGGACGAACACGGCGTCCGAGACCGGTGAGCCGGTCGAGACACTCGCGCGGGAATGGGCCCGCGAACGACGTCGCCGCCGCAGACGACCGCATCGACGTCGAGCGAGCGACAGCTCCGCGAGCACCGCCTCGAGCGCAGGCAGGTTGCCGTGGACGTCGCAGAGCACGGCGACCCGCATCAGGAGACCGCGGCGAGCTCGGGCGGGCGGGAGCGCAGCCGCGGTCCCGCGCAGACGACGTCCAGAGCGGGGCAGCCGGCGCAGATGAACTCGCTCGGCGTCGGCACGAACTCGCCGGCGCGGATCCGGCCGATCGCTTCGGACAACTCCGCTTCGAGAGCCGGGACGTCGGCTCGGGCGAACGTCGTCGAGACGACCGCGTCGGCGCGCTCGAGGAAGTGGTAGACGACCTCGACCTCCTCCACGCCGGCCCGGAAGCACGCGAGCGCGTAGACCAGCCGCTGCAGCCGGTAGTCGGCCTCGACGATCTCCTCCGGCGTGCCCTCGGCGAGCGAGTTCGTCTTGTAGTCGAGCACGAGCGCATGCGAGCCGTCGCGGTGGAGGACGTCGAGCCGCCCGTGCAGGAGGACGCCGTCGTGCTCGAAGGCGAACGGCCGCTCGGGCCGCGCGCCCACGAGCGCCGCGATCCGGCCGGCGAGCTCCGAGCCGCAGTACGAGTCGACGAACGCGGCGATGCGCGCGAGCTCTTCCTCCGTGACCGCCGGATACCAGGCGCGCACCTGCTCGACGTCCGGCGCCGCGGGCGCCGCGAGATCGACGAGCTCGAGGAGCCGGTGCACCGCATCGCCGATCTCCGTCGCCGCGAGCCCGCTCTGGCCCGCGATCGTGCCGTGGGCATCGGCGGGCCGCATCCCGGCCACGCGTTCCGCGTAGTAGCGGTAGGAGCAGCGGTCGAAGAGCGCGAGCGCGCTGTAGGAGAGGCGGCGGACGTCGTGCAGCGGCGGCTCGGGCAGCGCCTGGATCGGCGCCAGCACGGGCGCGAGCGGCGGCAGCGGCGGAGCGTCGCCGGCGGCGAAGAGCGCGAGCTGGCCCGACTCCGCCTCGACCGGCGGCGGCTCGGCCACGACCACCGGCGCGGGCTTCGCCGGCGGAGGCGTCCGGTCGACGCGGACGAGCACCCGCGCCCCCTCCCGCTCCAGCTCGATCGGGCCGTCGCCGTCAGCGTCGAGCTCGGCGGTGCAGTCGAGCCGCGAGAGGACCCACCCGATCGGCGTCTTCTCGTCGGCCTTCCGCTCGCGATCGATCGAACCGGAGACGATCAGGCGGTCGATCGCCCGCGTCATCGCCACGTAGTAGAGGCGCAGCCGCTCGGCCTCGTCCTCGGCCTGGCGCGCGTCCTTGACGCCCTCGTAGCCGAGAACGCCGTGCCGCTTGCCGGTGACCGGGTCGGCGACGCGGAAGCCGAAGCGGCCGTCGGCGAGGCAGAGGATCTCGTCGGCCGAGGGCGCGTTCCGGTCGCGCCCGGCGTCGGCGACGACGACGACCTTGAACTCGAGCCCCTTGGCCGCGTGGATCGTCAGCAGCCGAACCGCGTCGGCGCCCTCCTCCTCCGCGACCGCGTCGCGCTCGGCGGCGCCGACCGACTCCTGCTCCTCGACGAAGCGGACGAAGCCCTCGACGTCGGGGCCACGGAGCTCCTCGTAGGAGCGCGCGAGCCGCGCCAGCTTGCGCAGGTTCGCGTAGCGGCGCCGCCCGTCCCACTGCGCGAGCACGGCGAGGTCGTAGTCGTGATCGGCGACGATCCGCTCGCAGAGCCGTTCGAGCGAGAGGCGCGCGGACGCCTCGGAGAGCCGGTCGTAGCGCTGCCGGAACGCCCGTAGGAGGCGAACGTCACGCTCGTCCAGGTCGGACGGGAGCGAACGCTCCAGTCCCTGTGAAGATCGGCCCGCGCGCGGCGCGCCGGATCAGCATCAGCGCGTCGTTCGAGACGCCGACGAACGGCGAGGCGAGAACGCTCACGAGCGCCTCGTCGTCGTAGCGGTTCTGGAGCAGGCGCAGGTACGAGAGCAGGTCGACGACCTGCTGCTGGCCGAAATAGCCACGGCCGGTCGCGCGGTAGGTGGCGAGACCCGCCTCGCGCAGCTCCTCCTCGTACCACTCCGCGTCCGTGCCGGCCGCGAACAGGAGCACGATCTCGCCGGCGGTGGCCGCACCCGAGTCGACGAGCTCCTTGACGCGCCGCGCCACGTTCCGCGCCTCGGCGCGCCGCCAGTGCGTGCCGCTGCCGGAGTAGGCGGCCTTGTCGGTGACGAGCAGCTCGACGGGCGTCCCGAAGACCGGATCCGGGAACGCGCCCGACGCCGCCAGCGGCTGGAACTCCTCGCCGAACTCGGCGCCGAAGAGGTGATTGACCACCGCGAGCACCTCGGGCCGCGAGCGGTAGTTCCGCGTCAGGGGCAGCAGGGTCTCCGCTTCCTCGCGGCGCTCGCGGAAGACCTGCACGTCCGCGTGGCGGAAGCCGTAGATCGACTGGAACTCGTCCCCGACGAAGAAGCGCTCGGTGTCGGGCCCGGTCAAGAGATCCACCAGCTCGCACTGGAGCCGGTTCGTGTCCTGGAACTCGTCGACCATGATCGAGCGGAAGCGCAGCTGCTCGCGCTCGCGCAGTGCCTCGTGCTCGCGGAGCAGGTCGCGCGCCTTGAGCTGGAGATCCTCGAAGTCGAGCGCCGACTCGCGGTCCTTCGCGGCTGCGTAGGCCTCGGCGAAGCCCAGCAGCAGCTCCTGCAGCAGCTCGCGGTCGCGGAGCGCGAGCTCGTCGAGCGCGGCCTGCTCCACTGCCTTGCGCGCTTCCTCGTAGCTCGCCGCCCGCTCGCCGCGCGCGCGCAGGCCGCTGAGGTCGAGCAGGCGCTCCGGCGGTTGCGGCGCCTCGGTGAGCGCGAGCGCCTGCGCGGCCGCGGCGCGCGCCTCGTCCTTCGCCTCCGCGTCCTCGGCGAGACAGCGGGCGGCCTCGGCCAGCTCCTGGAGCCGCGCATCGAGACCCGGGCGCTCGCCGAGCTCGAGCACGAGCTCGCGGCCCGCCGAGCGCAGCGTCTCGTAGACCGTCGTCAGCATCCGGCGCAGGCCCGAGGCGCCGTAGGTGGCGAGCAGCCGCAGCCGCTCGGGATCCTCGCCCGCGCAGAACTCGTTCAGCGCCGTCTCGAACGCCTCGCCGCGGACGACGCGCCCCTGGCTGTCGTCGAGGATCCGGAAGCGCGGGTCGAGGCCGGCGGCGAACGGATGCGCCTTCAGCAGCCGCAGGCAGAAGCCATGGATGGTCGAGATCCAGGCGCCGTCCAGCGAGCGGGCGAGGTCGTGCCGGCCGACCTCGTGCAGCCGCGCGCGAACGCGGCTCCTCAGCTCGCCGGCGGCTCGCTCGGTGTAGGTGATCACGAGCATCGACTCGACGTCGAGCCCCCGCTCGCAGACCGCCTCGACGAAGCGCTCCACGAGCACGGTCGTCTTCCCCGTCCCGGCGCCGGCGGAGACGAAGACCTGTCCGCGCGCAGCGATCGCGGCGGTCTGCTGGTCGTTCGGCGTCCTCATGCGCGCCTGATCCGGCACATCCGCCAGAGGTCGCACCAGGCCGGACAGCCGTCCGTCCCCTTCGGGTCGTGCCGCACGTCGCCCTCCCTGATCCGCTGCGCCAGCCCGCGCGCGAGGTCGCGCGCGCCCTCGACCTGCGCCCAGAAGGCGTCCTCTTCGAGGTAGTCGTTCTTGACGAAGCCGGGCAGCACGTCGTCCTTCGCCTCCGCCCGCAGCAGCCCGCGCGCGCGGCGCTCGCCGGCGAGCGGCCGGTAGAGGCCGCCGAGCGGCTCGATCCCGACGAGATCCCGCAGCACGAGCATGTACAGCGGGATCTGGAGCCGCAGCTCCTTCTCGATCTCGGCGGCGGAGTGGCCGGTGCGGCCGGACTTGTAGTCCTGGACGATCCCGCGGGCGCTGCCGGGGTCGACGTCGATGCGGTCGATCTTCCCGGAGAGCGTGATGCCGTCGCCGAGGTCGAGGCCGCGCTGGAGCTCGGGCGCCGAGCGCTCCGAGCCGAAGCCGACCTCGAACTTGCGCGGCACGAGCGGGAGCGGCGAGCGGGCCTCGTCGCGGACGAGCTGCTCGAGATCGCGGCGGAGGCTCTGCTCGAGCTCGCGCCGCTCGAGCTCCGTCATCTCCATCTTCACGCCGGCGAGCGCGCCCTCCAGGCACTCGCCGAGGAACGCGAGCGCCTCGTCGAGCTTGGCCTCCTCGACGCGGTCGTTGCCGATCGCGCGCGGCAGGCCGGCGTAGAAGCGGTGCAGCGTCGTGTGCGCGACCGACCCGCGCAGCATCGCGTCCACTTTCCGGTCGATCTGGCGCGGCGAGATCAGGCGCTCGAAGAACCACGCCGACGAGCAGTCGGCAAAGCGCTCGAGCTCGGTGACGTTGAACGGCGTCTTTGCGCCCAGCTCCGCGAGGACGCGGGGATGCCGCAGCTTCGTCTCGCGGGTGAAGGCGCCGCGGGCGCGCTTGAGCTGGCGCTCCCAGCCGTTCGCGGCTGCCAGCGCTTCGGCTTCCACGGGGTCGTTGACGACGAGCTGCGCCAGCGCGCGCAGGCGCTCGCGCTCGGTCGGCGCTCCCTCCAGCTCCCAGGTCAGCTGCGAGAGCGGCCGGCGCCGGGTCCAGCGGCGGACGTCGTCGGGGTCGAAGAGCACGGCAACCTCGTCCCAGAACGGGCTCGGCTCGCGCGGGTTTCCCTCGTCGGTCGCGGCCTCACGGACGAGAATCAGCCGCCGCGTCGCCCGGGTACAGGCTGTGTAGAAGAGGTAGCGGTCACGCTCGACCGGATCGGGCCGCACGAGGCGCGCCCGCGACTGCCGGTCGAGCTCGCCGCGCGCGTCGTCGTCCAGGAAGGGCGACGGGTTGCCCCGGCGCGGCAGCGTGCCTTCCTCGAGGCCGAGCAGGAAGACGGTGTCGAAACGGCGTGTTCGCGCCCGGGCAAGGTCGAGCACGGCGACCCGGCCACGCTCCCCCGCCGAGCCGAGGCGAACCTCGGCGTGCTCGAGCGCACCGAGCACCTCGTCGGCCGACACCTCACCGCCGAGCGCACGCCAGCCGTCGAGCTCGTCCACCAGGCGAGCAACAGCGTCGTAGGCGCGGAGGTCGGCGCGGCTGGCCTCGCCGACCGGCGGCGCCTCCAGGCCGTGCGCGCCGCGCAGCATCGACGCCGCCAGCACGCGCACCGCCTCGATGGGGCCGGCGGTGCTGCGCAGCGCCTCGAGCAGCGGCAGCGGCTGCCCGTCGCGCAGCTTGATCGTCTCCTCTTCCACGCTCTCGCGCGCCGAGACGCCGCGCCCGCGCAGCCGGCCCTCGAGGAAGTCGACGTTCGAGCGTGCGAAGCCGGAGAAGGGCGCGCGGAGAAACGCGTAGAGGTCCCGTCGGCCCCCTTGCTGCCATTCGAAGCGGAGCAGCGAGAGCAGAGCCTGCCCGAACGGCGTCTGGCCGAGCCGCACGCGGCCTTCGATCGCGAACGGGATCCCGAGGGTGCCGAGGACGGTTTCGAGCGGCGCGCGCCAGCGCTCGATCGACGGGACGACCAGCCCGACCTCCTCGAGCGGCGTGCCGGCCGCGGCGAGGTCGCGGATCTCTTCGGCAACCAGCTCGAGCGAGCCGCGGGCACCGGCGCCCTCGAAGAAGCGAATTGCGCCTTCCAGCGCGGGGCCGTTAGGTGCCTCGTCGGCGAAGAGGTGGCGCTCGACGTGCGCGAGCGCGCCGTGGCCGTACTCCGCCGCCCGGGCAGGCAGCTCGTCGATCTTGCCGGCCGCCAGCGACGCGAGATCCTCCTGCGTGCGGCGGAGCGATGCGAACGCCGCGCGGCCAGGCTCGTAGGGCAGCGAAACCGTCACCTCGGCGCGCGCGGAGAGCGCCTCGAGCAGCCCCCACTCGGCCCCGGTCAAGTCCTCGAAGCCGTAGGCGAAGACCGGCCTGCCGTCCCAGGCGTCGAGCTCGCTGCGCAGGCGCTCCACCGCCCGACGGCGGAGCAGGTCGCGATCCCAGAGGCCGAGTCGCTCGAGCTCCTCGCGATACGCGGCATAGAGGAGGCCAAGATCGCCTTCGAGCTGATCGGGCTCGAGCAGTCCCGACTCGAGCTCGCCGAGCGCAGCGAGGAGAGCGTCCGCGAAGCCGGCGAAGCGCGCGGAGCGGCCGAGACCGTTCAGCGGCGTGCGCGTGAGCGCCCGCCGTGCGACGAGCGACCGCTGCGCGTCGCTCGTGACCGCACGCGCTTCGCCGCCGGCAAGCGCGAGCTCACGGAAGACGTCGTCGAACGTCCCGATCGAGCCGGCGAGCAGCGCTCCTACCCGTCGGAGCAGGTCGCGCTCGATGCGGTCGACGTCCGCCCGGTTCGGGACGATCAGGACCGGGTCGCGCTCGATTGCCTCGAGGTAGCCGTCGAGCAGACGGGCAATCTTGCCGGCTTTCGCCGGACCCACGACGAGCGCCAGACCCATGCTCCCATCGTAGTCCGGCCCTCTGACGCCCCGGGCGCGAAAAAAGCGGCAAAGAGCGGGGTTTCCCCCGCTCTATCCCTCTACTGCGCCGACTTCGGCCGGCGGCCGCGGCGAGCGACCTGGCGGCCACCCATCTTCTCGGCCTCGGCGTCCGTGACGTCGAGCTCACGAACGCCCTTGCGGGCGTCGTGGAACGTGATCCGCACCGTCGCGCCCTTTCCCTCGGCAATTTCGGCGCCGGAGACATCTGAGACGAGCACAGTCTTGCGAGCCACCTGTATTCCTCCTTGACGAAGCGGTAAGAGCGGCGCAACTCTACCGGAAACGGCGCGCGCAATCACGCCGCTGCTCGAGCACGTTTGATTCGCCACGAGCGAAGCAAGCCGA
The DNA here is from genome assembly GCA_963820565.1 of uncultured Gaiellaceae bacterium. Taxonomy (GTDB): domain Bacteria; phylum Actinomycetota; class Thermoleophilia; order Gaiellales; family Gaiellaceae; genus Gaiellasilicea. The sequence goes on along the minus strand of CAWGAD010000011.1, from coordinate 277,526 downwards.
CGAGCGCGCTCTCCTCCGGATCGAGTCCGATATCTCGCGCTTTGACGACCCGCAAATGTCGCGGCCGGAAATCCTCGATCGTTGTGCCGTCGAGATACTGCTCGACGACGGCCGGGCTGACGTACGACGAACGCGCGACCGCAGGCGTATTTCCGAGGCGATCGCCGACCGTCCTCATCACCTTCGCCACTACCTTCTTCGCTTCCGCTTCCGACTCGGCCACGCCGCGCTCCGCGAGAGCGATCGCCGCCGTCAGCGTGCCGCCCCAGGTGCGGAAGTCCTTGGCCGTGAACTCCTCGCCCATGTGCTCGCGGATGTAGTCGTTGAGCACGGCGCCGGTGAGGTTGCAGGACTCGCCGTTGCGGCCGTAGCGGAAGAGGCGCGCGCCGCCCGGCTGCGCGAGAAGATCCTTGATCGCCTCGGCCAGCTCGGCGTCGACGACGGTCGTCCGCACCTTGACCCTGTGCTTGGACTGGAAGCGGAACGTGACCCGCGTGCCGCGGACGCTGACGTGCCTGCGGGTCAGCGTCGTCACCCCGTGCGTCCTCGATGTCTTCGCGTAACGGTCCGAGCCGACGCGGAACCACGCCATGTTGATCAGGCGCACGGCGACGGCGCACACGCGGTCGCGGTCGTACGGCTCGAGCATCATGTGCTCGCCCATCGCCATCCGGAGCTCGGGGAGCTTCTCGGCGAAGCGCACGAGGCTGTCGAATTTCGCCTGCTCCTGGCGAGCGCGAAACTCGGGGTGGTAGAGGTACTGCCGCCTGCCGGCCTTGTCGACACCGGTCGCCTGCAGCTTCGCGCGGGCGCGCGGCGAGATCCAGACGTCCTTCCAGGCAGGCGGAATCACGAGCGACTCGATTCGCTCGATTGCCGCCGGATCGTCGATCCGGTTCCCGCGCGCGTCCAGGTAGCGAAACCGCCCCTTCGACCCCGCGCGCCGCCACCCACCTTTGCGCACGCGAACGGTCTACCCGATCCTCCCGAGTATCATCCGCCGCCGATGGATCCGCGGACGATCGTCGTGCTCGAGGGGGACGAGACCGGGCAGGAGCTCCTCGAGGAGGCGCTGCGAACGCTCGCGCCCGATGTGATCGGGATCGAGCTCGACTTCCCTCGCTACGACCTCTCGCTCGCCAATCGGCGCAAGACGAACAACGAGGTCGTCTACGAGGCCGCGCGCGCGATCCGCGAGCACGGGCTCGGCTTGAAGGCGGCGACGGTCACGCCGGAGACGCGTGACGACGTCGGCTCGCCGAACCGGATCCTGCGCGAGGAGATCGGCGGCCAGGTGATCGTCCGGACCGGCCGGCGCATCCCCGGCGTCGTGCCGCTGGGCGGCGTCCACTGCGCCGATCTCGGTCGTCCGGATGGCGGTCGGGGACGCCTACGGCGCCAAGGAGTGGCGCGAGGGCGAAGGCGAGGACGAGGTCGCCTACCGCACGGAGCGGATCGAGCGCCGCATCTGTCGCGCGGTCGCCGAGTTCGCGTTCCGGCAGGCCGAACGAACGCACGCGAAGGTGTTCGGGGGCCCGAAGTACACGGTCAGCCCGACCTACGAGGGGATGCTGAAGGAGGAGATGGACGCGGCCGCGGCGCGCCACCCGGATGTTCCCTACGAGCCGCAGCTGATCGACGCGACGTTCGCGCTCCTGATCGCGAACGCCGGAGATCCGCTCGTGATCCCGGCGCTGAACCGCGACGGCGACATCCTCTCCGACCTGGTGCTGCCGCTCTTCGGCTCGATCGCAGGGTCCGAGTCGCTGCTCGTTGCCTTCGACGAGAACTACGCGCCGCTCGCGCTGATGGCGGAGGCGGCCCACGGAACCGCTCCCTCGCTCTACGGCAAGGACGTCGCCAACCCGATGGCGATGATCCTGGCGGGCGCTGCCCTGCTCGCCCACGCCGACGAACAGGCGCAGCAGGCAGGGCGCGCGATCCGGGAGGCGTGCCTCGAGGCGGTCGCAGAGGGTTGTCGCACCGCCGATCTCGGCGGCCACGCCGGCTCGCACGAGTTCACCGACGAGGTGATTCGGCGCACGAAGCAGAAGCTCGAGGTCTGGGTCGTTCGCTCTAGATCGCGATGCGCAGCGGCCGGGACGTGGACTCGATCTCGCCCCGGCACCAACCGTCGATGAACGTCTGCGCGAGCTCGGGATCGAACTGGGTCCCGGCGCATCGCTTCAGCTCCGCAAGCGCCTGCTCGACCGTGAGCGCGGAGCGGTAGGCACGCTTCGAGGTCATCGCGTCGAAGGCGTCGGCGACGCCGAGGAGACGGGCTTCGACGGGGATCGTCTCGCCGCGGAGGCCGTGTGGATAGCCCGCGCCGTCCCAGCGCTCGTGATGATGAAGCACGTACGGGAGCGCGGACTCGAAGTCCTCGAAGCACTCGACGAGACGGGCTCCGGTGACCGGGTGCCGGCGAATCTGGGCGAGCTCGACTTCGGTGAGCGGCCCCGCCTTTCGCAGCACGCGCGCGTTGACGGCGATCTTGCCGACGTCGTGGAGTGAGCCGCCGAGCCGCAGCACGTCGAGCCGGTCGCCGGCCCAGCCGAGCATGCGGGCGAGGCTCTCGGCGAACGCGGTGACGCGGGCGGAGTGGCCCCGCAGATACGGGTCCCTGGCCTCGAGCGCCGTCGAGAAAGTGGCGAGCAACGATCCCACTGACTCCGAGGTTCCAGAGCGGTCGCTCGTTCCCTCCCTCGTCGTGCGCGCGGACCGTAGAGTTCCTTTCCGGTGAGGGTGGCTGTCCCAAAAGAGAGCGGCGCCGGCGAGCGCCGAGTCGCCCTCGTGCCCGAGGCCGTCGGACGGCTCGCCTCAGCCGGGTTCTCGGTCGCCGTCGAGCGCGGCGCCGGCGCGGCGGCAGAGTTTCCCGACGCGCAGTACGAGGCCGCCGGCGCCGAGCTGCTGCCCCGCGCGGAGCTCTTCGCGGGCGCGGACGCCGTCGTGCGAGTCGGCCGGCCGTCCCCAGAGGAGATCGCCGAGCTGGCGCCGGGCACGGTGCTGATCGCCTTTCTCTCGCCGCTCACCGATCCGGAAGGGATCGAGCGGCTGGCGGCGCGCGGGATCGTTGCGTTCGCGATGGAGTCGATCCCGCGGATCTCGCGAGCGCAGTCGATGGACGCGCTCTCGTCGCAGAGCACCGTCGCCGGCTACAAGGCAGTCGTCCTGGCGGCCGACCGGCTGCCACGCCTCTTCCCGCTCCTGATGACCGCGGCCGGCACCGTCGCGCCGGCCAAAGTGCTCGTCGTCGGTGCGGGAGTCGCCGGCCTGCAGGCGATCGCGACGGCACGTCGCCTCGGCGCAGTCGTGTCCGGTTTCGACGTCCGACCCGCGGTGCGCGAGCAGGTCGAGAGCCTCGGCGCCACCTTTCTCGACCTCGGCGTCGAAGGCGCCGAGACCGAGGGCGGCTATGCCGCGGAGCTCTCTCCCGAGGAACAGGCTCGTCAGCAGGCCGCGCTCGAGGAGCGAATCGCCGACATGGACGTGGTCGTCACCACCGCCCTCGTCCCTGGGCGCCCCGCCCCACTCCTGATCCCCGGAGCCGCGGTCGAGCGGATGCGCCCGGGCTCGGTGATCGTCGACCTCGCCGCCGAAGCGGGCGGCAACTGCGAGCTGACAGAGCCGGGCACCGAGGTCGAGCGGGTCGGCGTCACGATCGTCGGCTACACCGACCTCCCCTCGCGGATGCCGTACCACGCGAGCCAGCTCTACGCGCGCAACGTCAGCGCGCTCCTCCTCCACCTTGCGCCCGCAGGCGAGCTCACGCTCGACTTCGACGACGAGATCACTGCCGGCGCGTGCGTGACCCGCCAGGAGGTGACCGCGTAGTGGAGCCGACGCTCGTCATCGAGCTGACGATTCTCGTGCTCGCGATCTTCCTCGGCGTCGAGGTGATCTCGAAGGTGCCGACGATGCTGCACACGCCGCTGATGTCCGGCACGAACGCGATCCACGGGATCGTCCTCGTCGGCGCGATCCTGGTCGCGGGCCGGGCGGGGGCGGACACGCTGACGCGGGTCGTCGGCTTCTGCGCCGTCGTGCTCGGCACCGCGAACGCCGTCGGCGGCTTCGTCGTCACCGACCGGATGCTCGAGATGTTCAAGCAGCGGAAACCGAAGGCGTGAGCCGCACCACGACCGACCTGCTCTATCTGGTCACGATCGTGACCTTCATCCTGGCTCTGCGCTTCCTGTCGTCGCCGAAGCGGGCTCGACTGGGCAACTTGCTCGGCGCGGCGGGCATGGCGCTCGCGATCGCGGTCACGCTGGCGCAGGACGGGCTCGAGAACTATCTCTGGATCGCGATCGGGATCGCGATCGGCTCGGTCATCGGGGTCGTCGGCGCGCGCTCGGTGAAGATGACCGCGATGCCGCAGATGGTGGCGCTGTTCAACGGCGTCGGCGGCGGCGCCGTGGCGTTGATCGCGCTGGCGGAGTTCCACAACCTGGCGCCGGCGGCCGGGCGGGCTCGAGGGCGAGGAGTCGGTCGCGATCCTGCTCTCCGCGCTGATCGGCAGCATCTCGTTCGCGGGCTCGCTGATCGCGTTCGCCAAGCTCCAGGAGCTCCTGAGCGGACGGCCGATCGTCTATCCGGGGCAGCAGTTCGTGAACGGAGCCGTGCTCCTGACCGCGCTCGCGCTTGGCGGCGCGATCGTCGCCGGGTCGGAGCGTGACGCGCTCGTCGTCGGCCTGATCGTCGCCGCACTCGTCTTCGGCGTCCTCTTCGTGCTCCCGATCGGCGGCGCCGACATGCCGGTCGTGATCTCGCTCCTGAACGCGTTCACCGGCCTCGCCGCCGCCGCGGCCGGCTTTCTGCTCCACAACAACGTCCTGATCGTGGCGGGAGCGCTCGTGGGCGCCTCGGGAACGCTGCTGACCCTGCTGATGGGCCGGGCGATGAACCGCTCGATCGGGAATGTCCTCTTCGGCGCCTTCGGAGCCGTTCAGGCGGGTGGTGCCGGAGCTGCCGCCGAGGACGGCCGCAGCGTGCGCTCGACGACGGCCCAGGATCTCGCGATCATGCTCGGCTATGCGCGCAAGGTCGTGTTCGTGCCGGGCTACGGGCTCGCGGTCGCGCAGGCGCAGCACGACGTGCAAGCCCTGGCGGAGCTGCTGGAGCGCAAGGGGATCGACGTTCTCTACGGCATCCACCCCGTCGCCGGCCGGATGCCCGGGCACATGAACGTCCTCCTCGCGGAGGCGAATGTCCCCTACGACCAGCTGAAGGAGATGGACGAGATCAATCCGGAGCTGCCGCAGACGGATGTGGTGGTGATCCTCGGCGCGAACGACGTCGTCAACCCGGCGGCGCGCACCGATCCCGGCAGCCCGATCTACGGCATGCCGATCATCGAGGTCGACCGCGCGGCCAGCGTCGTCGTCGTCAAGCGCAGCCTCAGCCCGGGATTCGCCGGCATCGACAACCCGCTCTTCTACGGCCCGAAGACCTCGATGCTCTTCGCCGACGCGAAGAAGGCGCTGGAGGACGTCGCCGCCGCGGTCAAGGCGCTCTAGCCGGTGGCCGTCCCGTTCTTCGCCGCCCGCGACGTCGAGGCCGCCGTTCCGCCCGAGCGCGCGTACGAGGCGGTGCGAGCCGCCTTCCTCGCTCACGCCCGCGGCGAGTGGACGATGCAGCCGAAGCTGTACGTCACGAACTACCCCGCCGGCGACTTCCGCGCGATGCCGGCGCTCGGTGGCGGGCACGCGCTGCTGAAGTGGGTGACGTCGTTCCCGGGGAATCCGGCGCGCGGGCTGCCGACGGTGAGCGGCCTCGTCGTCCTCTCCGATGCCTCGACCGGTCTCGTCGAGGCCGTCCTCGAGGCGGGCTCCGTGACAGCGCTACGCACGGGCGCGGCGGCGGCGCTGGCAGCGGAGACTCTCGGCAAGGCGGGCGGTTCCGCCGCGGTGATCGGCGCGGGCGTGAACGGCCGTGCCGCGGCGCGTACCTTCGTCGCGCTGGGTCGCGAGGTTGCGGTGTGGGACGTGGACGAGGCGCGTGCGCAAGCGACCGCGGCGGAAGTCGGAGCCCAGGTCGCGCCGAGCCTGGCGGAAGCGCTCGCCGCCGACGTCGTCGTGACGGTGACGCCGGGCAAGGAGATCCTGCTGGCCGAAGGGTCGCTGCAACCGGGGCAGCACGTCAGCCTGATGGGCGCCGACGGGCCGGGCAAGGCCGAGATCGCGGTCGCGGAGATCAGGCGGGCTCACATCTTTTGCGACGAGTGGGAGCAGGCGAGCCACGGCGGCGAGCTCGCCGCGGCGGTCGAGACCGGCGCGATCGGGCGGTCGGACGTCACGGAGCTCGGCGCCGTGCTCACCGGCGACGCCGAAGGACGCCGCGGAGACGACGAGATCACGATCTTCGACTCGACCGGGCTCGCGATCCAGGATCTCGCGATCGCGATTGCAGCGTACGAGCGCGCGGACGAGCTCGACCTGCCGCCGCTCGAGCTCTAGGAGGGTTTGGCGGAATGTCGCTCGTTGCTGGGGTGCGATGCTCGTTCCGAGGCAGGACGCAGGGAGCGCCGATAGCTACTGCTATCGGCGCGACTGAGGACGCGCATCGGGGCGAGCAGCGCGCCCCGGCACAGCCGATATTTCGCCAAACCCTCCTAGGCGAGGAGACGTGCGGGCGCCATCGCCTCGAGCAGCGGATGCGGCTCGCCGCGATCGCCTGCGCGACGAGGTCGCCGCACATCAGCCCGAGCACGTTGCCGTGGCCGGAGTAGCCGCCCGCAACCCAGAGGCCGTCGCGGCCCGGAACCGGCCCGACGACGGGCATCAGGTCGGGGACGAGCCCGAAGACGCCCGCCCAGCGGTGGGTGATCTCCGGCCGGCGCCCGAGCAGCTGCTCGACGAAGTTCTCGAGCGCACTCTGGATCCGCTCCGTCGTGGCCTCGGTCGCCGTGAACTCGGAGTCCATGTCGACATCGCGGAAGCCGCCGACGAGCAGGCGCCCCTCCTCGTTCTGGTGCCAGTAGTCGAGCCCGTGACGCCCGTAGTGCGGCAGCGGGAACAGACGCTCGGGCAGCGGCTCGGTCGCGAGCATCTGGCCGCGAGTCGGGATGATCAAGCCTTCGAGCTCGCCGAGCAGACCGCTCGGGTAGCCGTCGGTGGCGACGACAACGGTCGTCCGCCTCGAGCTCGTCCAGCTCGGCCACGCGCGCGTGCTCGCGGATCTCCACCCCCGCCGCGGCGGCGGCGGCCGCCAGCCGCCGCACGAGCCGCGCCGGCTGCAGCACCGCGTCGGCGGGATGGAACAGGGCGCCCGGGAAGCGTCCCGCCAGCGGGCTCGGGCAGCTCGTCCCGCCACTCCGCGGCGAAGCCGTCCTCGCGCAGCGCCTCGTACTCGGCGCAGCAGCTCGTCGCGCTCGTCGTCGCCCGCGAGACGCAGGCTGCCCGTGCGCCGGAACGCGTCGCCGCCGAGCTCGCCCATCCGGTCGACGTAGGCCTCGGTCAGCCGCCAGTAGTCAGCCGCCGGCTCGTGGCCGAGCCACTCGCGCGCGCTGTCGTATGCCATCGCGCCGCCGCGAAGCGCAAACCCGCCGTTGCGGCCGCTTGCGCCGGAGGCGATCTCGCGCGCCTCGTGCACGCGCACGCGCTTGCCCCGACTGCGCGAGCGTGAGCGCGCAGGAGCAGCCGGTGACGCCGCCGCCGACGATCTCGACGTCGGCCGGCCCGGAGAGGGGACGCGTCGCGAGGGTCGGGGCGGGCTCCGAGAGCCAGTAGGAGTCGGCCACGGCGCGATGCTAGCGACCCGCACGCCGTAGACCCACGGTAGGGTTGCGGCGCTCCTACACCCGATCTGAGGTATCCGATGACCAGGTTCGTCGTCGACGCCGGCGCCGTCCTCCACCTGGCGAGCGCCGGGGTCGAGATCCCAGACACGCACGAGCTCCTCGCACCGACGCTCCTTCGCTCGCAAACGCTGTCGGCTCTGCACGAGGCCGTCCAGCGCGGCGAGCTCCCGGCCGACGTCGCGCGCGACCGCCTCACCCGCATCGGGAAGATGCCGATCAGGCTCCTCGGCGACGCCGTGCTCCGGCGTCGCGCCTGGGAAGCTGGCGGATCAGTTGGGCTGGTCCTCGACCTACAACGCCGAGTACGTCGCGCTCACTCAGCTGCAGGCAGACGCGTTCGTCACCCTGGACGCGGACCTGCGCGCAGCGTCGAAGGGATCGTCACGACCGCCTCGATCGACGCGCTCAGCTAGAAGCACTCGAGGCACGGTAGACCCCCTCCTCGACCTGCACGGCACCGGCGAGCTCGAGCTCCGTCAGCGCGGCGGCGAGCTCGCCGGCCTCGAGCCCGGTCGCGCGCGCGAGCTCGTCGGCGCCCGCGGCCCCTGCTCGCACCCGTTCCAGCACCGTTGCAGCTGCCGGCCCGACCTCCAGCGGCACACGGTCGACAGCTTCGATCCCGTAGCTCTCGAGGACGTCCTGGGCGCACGTCAGAGGGACGGCGCCGAGCCGGAGCAGAGCGTTCGCGCCCGCCGACAGCGCGCTCGTGATCTCGCCCGGCACGGCGAACACCTCGCGGCCTTCCTCCAGCGCGAAGTCGGCCGTGATCAGCGCGCCGCTCCGCTCGCGCGCCTCGACGACGACCGTGGCCGCGCAGAGGCCGGCGACGATGCGGTTTCGAGCGGGGAAGCGCCACGGCGCAGGCTCGACGCCGGGTGCGTACTCCGAGACGATCAGCCCGCTCGACGCGATCTGGCACGCCAGCTCGCGGTTCGCCGCCGGATAGTCCCGGTCGATCCCGCAGCCGAGCACCGCGACAGTCGTGCCGCCGCTCTCGAGCGCTCCGCGATGCGCTTCCGAGTCGATTCCTCGAGCGAGGCCGCTGACGACGACGAGCCCCGCTGCGGCCAGATCCCGGCCGAGGCTGCGTGCGACCTGGCGTCCGTAGGCCGAGCACGCACGCGCGCCGACGATCGCCACTGCCGGGCGTGCGAGCAGCTCGACGTCCGCCTCGCCGCGCAGGAAGAGGCCGGGCGGCGGATCGTGGATCGCACGCAAGAGCGGCGGGAACGCGGGCCGCGAGCGCGCGAGAAAGCGGAGCCCGAGGCCATCGAGCCGCGCCAGTTCAGCCTGCTCGTCGAACCCCTTCTTGAAGGCGGCGAAGCGAGCGCTCCTGGGCTCGCCCACGAGATGAGCGTCGTTCGCGGCCGCGAAGGTCGCGAGGGCGAGCTCGCTCACGTGGCCAGCTCCTTCGGCGAGCGGTAGGCGAGCGCCTCGGCGACGTGCTCGGGGAGCACGATCTCGGAGCCGGCGAGGGCCGCAGCAGTTCTCGCGACCCGCGCCACGCGGGCACGCCCGCGGCCCGAGAGCGGCAAGCGTTCGACCGCTCGGCCGAGCAACTCGTTTGCCTCGTCCGTGCGCTGGAGTGAATCGCCTCCAAGCCGGGCACGCCCTGCCACGACGCGCTCGCGGACCGGCGCGGACGGCTCGGATGGGCCTGCCGCGAGCTCTTCGGCTCTCGGTCTCGGCACCGTCACGACGAGGTCGAAGCGGTCGAGCAACGCGCGCGAGAGCTTGTCGCGGAACGCTGCGAGCCGCTGCGGCGAGCACGAGCAGCCGGCGGCGGGATCGCCGCGCCCAGCGCACGGGCAGAGATTCATCGTCGCGATCAGCTGGAAGCGGGCAGGGAAGAGCGCCTGCCCGGACGCCCGCGCGACGGCGACGACCCCGTCCTCGAGCGGCTGCCGCAGCGCCTCGAGTGCGGGACGCTGGAACTCCGGCAGCTCGTCGAGAAGCAGGACCCCGCGGTGAGCGAGGCTCGCTTCGCCCGGTCGAGGCCCTGGGCCGCCTCCGACGATCGCAGCCGTCGACGCGCTGTGGTGCGGTGCGCGAAACGGCCGCTGCGTGATCAGAGGCCGCTCGGGCTGCAGCACGCCCGCGACCGAGTGGATCCGCATCACCTCCAGTGCCTCGCGCGGCTCGAGCGGAGGCAGGATCGACGGCAGCCGCCGGCCGAGCATCGTCTTGCCGGTGCCCGGCGGGCCCGCGAGCAGCAGGTTGTGGCCACCGGTCGCCGCCAGCTCGAGCGCGCGGCGCGCCCGCTCCTGGCCGCGCACGTCGGCGAGATCGGGCGGCTCGGGCTCGCTGGCCTCGTCCGGCGGCTCGGCCGGACGGCGGCTGCAACTCGCCGCGGAGATACGCGACCGCTTCGCCGAGGTGCCGCACCGGAACCGCCTCGACGCCGCCGAGCTCTGCTTCGCACGCGGACTCGGGAGCGCAGAGGATCCGCTCGAGCCCGGCCCGTCGCGCTCCCTCGGCTACCGCGAAAGCACCGCGGACCGGCCGCACCCGCCCGTCCAGCGCGAGCTCGCCGACTGCGGCGTGCTCCGCGAGCCGCTCGGCCGGGATCTGCCGGGACGCAGCGAGGACTGCGAGCGCGATCGAGAGATCGAAGCCGGAGCCCTCCTTGCGCAGCCCCGCCGGTGCGAGATTGACCGTGATTCGCTTCAGCGGCCATTCGAGCTGGGCGGAGCCGATCCCGCTGCGGACCCGGTGCTTCGCCTCGGCGCAGGCGCGGTCGGCGAGCCCGACGATCGCGAAGCCGGGGAGGCCGCCGTCGATGTGCGCCTCGACCTCCACCCGCCGCGGCTCGAGCCCGACGAGCGCGTGGGTGATGGAGCGCGCGAGCACACGGTCGAGGCTACGCCGGGCTCACGCTCCGAACGTCACAGTTCAGCGACAGATCAGGATCGATTCGTAGTACTCACCGGCACGCCGGCCGGTCCGCCGGTTGACGTGCCGCTCGAGCCGCTCGTCGAGTCGAAGCCCGGCCCGCTCGAGGATCTCCGGGTAGAGATCACGGCGGTCGTTGACGACGATGCAGAGCGGAGAGCCGCGACGCAGGGCCGCGCGCGATCGCGCCAGCACCGCCGCGATCCCCGCCGTGTACTCCTCGAGGGCGGCCTTGCTCGTCCCGCGCGCCGCCGCCCCGAGCTCGCGCTCGCGGCGATCGTCGAGCCCGAGCAGCTCGTAGGCGTAGCGGTGCTGCTCGTGGTAGTCGATCAACCCTGGATACGGCGGCGAGGTCACGACTCCGTCGTACGGCCCTCCGAGCTCGAGCTCCCGCGCGTCGCCGTGCAGCATCACCGCCGCCCGCCGCGGGTCGCGCACCTCCGCGAACTGCCGGATCCGCGCGGCCGTGTCACCCAGGTAGCGGGAGAGAAACTTGTTCGCGCTCTCGACCGGGCGGCAGGTTCTGCGGTGCTTGTGGCACCAGTACTCGGTCTGCTGCGGCTCGCGCGGGAAGTCGAGGTCGAAATGGGTCGTCAGCCGGGCGGAGCGAGCCGCGCGGGCGAGGACGATGCGAAGGACGTCCTGGCTCGCGTACTCAGCGATCAGCGAGCGGAAGTGGAGCAGCTCCGCGGCGGCCTGCGGCGCGAACCACTCGCGGACGAAGCCGTTCGGCCGCTCCGACGACGAACCGAGCCGCGAGCCGAGCTCACGCACGTCGGCGTCGAGCCGATCGAGATCGTGTTCCCGCGTCTTGACCGCAACGAGCAGCGCGTTGAAGGCGGCGATGTCGACGCCGACCGCGTCGTAGCCGGACTCGAGCGCCTGCACGAGCGTCGTCCCGGAGCCGGCAAACGGATCGAGCACGCGACCGCCCGGCCGCACGTACCGCTCGAGCAGCGCCTCGACGAGCTGCGGCACGAACTTGCCGAGGTAGGGATGGAGCCGGTGGACGTGCTTCGTCCGCTCGCGCTCGGGCAGGTCGCGCTCCGACCACGAGAGCGCGAGGTCGAGCTCGCCGTAGAGCTGAGTCTGCGTGAGCGCCACCATGTCGGATTCGCCGTCGCTGTTACGGTCGCCTCCATGGTCGACTGGGATTGGACGCGTGTCGTCTTCGACCACGTCAAGATCAGCGTTCGGGATCCTGCGGCCAGCATCGGCTTCTACAAGACAGTGCTGGCGACGCTCGACATCCCACCGCTCTGGGAGAGCCACCGCGGTGCGCAGTTCGCGAACCTCGTCGTCTTCGAGGGTCGCCCGAGTGGTCCGATCCACATCGCCTTCGTCGCGAGCTCACGGGCTCAGGTCGACGCGTTCCACCAAGCGGGCATCGGCGGCGGCTACCGGGACAACGGCGCACCAGGCGTCCGCGAGCAGTACAGCTCCGACGACGCGGGCCTCTACTACGCCGCGTTCCTGCTCGATCCCGACGACAACAACGTCGAGGCAGTCGTCAGAGAGTTCTAGGCGGACTCGCGCCCGCGAGCGTCGATGTCTTCCGGCTCCTCGGGCAGGTCGAGCGCGACCGCGCCACTCCCCAGCGGCCGGCGCGGCGACCCGACAGGCACGAGCGCGGGCTCCTCGTCGGGCGGCCCGAGCCCGAGAGCCCGCTTGATCCGCCGCCAGAGGTCGCCCGCGCGCATGTGCCTAGTAGTGGATCCCGTTCGCGGCGTCGAGCTCGCGCAGACGCCTGATCCGCTCCTGCATCGGCGGGTGCGTCGAGAACAGCCCCGACAGGCCCTTCTTGCTGAGCGGGTTGGCGATGTACAGAGCCTCGGTCGCCGGATTGACGTTCATCGGCACCGCTTCGACGCCGCGCTCGAGCGTCCCGAGCGCCTCGGCCAGCGGCCTGCCTTCGCCGAGGTACTGCGCAGCGGTCGCGTCCGCGAGGTACTCGCGCTGTCGCGAGACGGCGAGCTGGAGAATCGCCGCGGCCAGAGGCGCGACGATGACCGCAACGAGCACGCCGACGATGCCGAGCGGGTTGTTGTCCTCGTTGTCCCCGCCACCGAAGAACATCGAGAACTGCAGGATGTTCGCGATCGCGGCGATCGCGGCGCCGATCATTGCGGCGATCGTCATCACGAGGATGTCGCGGTTGGCGACATGGCCCATCTCGTGGGCGAGGACGCCGCGGACCTGGTCGCGCGGCAGGTAGCGGAGCAGACCCTCGGTCACCGCGATGACGGCCTTCTTCGGGCTCCGTCCGGTCGCGAACGCGTTCGGCTGCTCGGACGGGATCAGGTAGACGCGCGGCATCGGCACACCGGCCTTGGCGGCGATCTCCTCGATGTCGCGGTAGAGCTCCGGCGCCTCGCTCTGCTCGACCGGACGTGCCTTGCTCGCCTTGAGCGCGAGCTTGTCCGAGTACCAGTACATCACGAGGTTGAAGACCACCGCGATGCCTGCGAAGAGAATGAGACCCGCAGAGCCACCGAACACGTAGCCGAGGCCGACGAACAGGGCCCCGAGCGCGGCGATGATGACCCAGGTGCGGGCCTGCGTCGCGAATCTGTTGCGGGTTGTGTACATGAGTGTTTGGGTGTTCCTTTCCCGGCTGAATGAGTGTGTCTTGGATTCAGCCGGAAGTTTCTCCCGCCGCTAAGGGTGCGGCCTGCGCGCCCGGGCCTAAGGCTGTGTTGGCCAAGACCGTTGTGACGAGCGCGCCCGTTCGGGGATAGTGCCTTCCGGCAACGCAAATCGTAGCCGCCGGAGGGGTCGTCACGTATTGCCGCAGGGTTAAACCGTGACACGCTCCAGCTCGCCCGGCCGTACCGCGACGACCTCGAAACGGCACTCGAGCCCCAGCAGCTCCGGATTGCGCGCGAGCCAAGCCTCCGCGGCCCGGTGCAGGCGGCGCAGCTTCTCCTCGCCGACCATCTCGAGCGGATCGCCGTAGCCCGCGCCGGACTTGCCCTTGACCTCGCAGAAGACGAGTCGCCGACCGCGGCGGGCGATCACGTCGAGCTCGTACCCGCCGGCCCAGACATTCGTGCCGAGGATCCGGTAGCCGCGAAGGCGGTAGTGGCGGGCGGCGCGGCGCTCGTCAGGGTTCCGCGGTGGCATATGCCAGCGCGTTGAACGACAAGCGGTGCTGGTCACTCGGCCCGTGCGCGCGAACGGCGGCCGAGTGCCCCGGTGTGATGTAGCCGACATGCCGCGAGAAGCCGTAGCGCGGATAGAGCGCGTCGAGCCGGCGCATGACGCGGTCGCGCGTCACCTTCGCGATGATCGACGCGGCGGCGATCGCAGCGCTTTTCGTATCGCCGTCGACGACTGCACGGTGCTCCGGGCGCGGCCGGGCCGAGCCGGAAGCCGTCGACGAGACACGCCTCGGCGGGCGGCGTCAGATCGGCGAGCACGGAGCGGAGACCCCAGAGGTTCGAGCGATGAAGGCCGTTCCGGTCGATGTCGGTGCAGGGAATGACGCGGACGCTGATCCGCGCTGCGCAGCCGACGACGGCACGGAAGAGCTCCTCGCGCTCGGCCGGCGAGACCTGCTTCGAGTCGTTCAACGACGCCAGTGGGCGCACGCGATGATTGCGGAGGCAGTCGTAGTCGAGCAGCACGCCGGCAACCACGAGCGGCCCGGCAAGCGACCCGCGTCCCGCCTCGTCCGCACCCGCGACGAAGCGCGCACCGAGCTTGCGATCGTAGGAGAGGAGCCTCTGGCCGGACGACCGCGACATCACTCCGACTGTAGCCACGGCGGCGGCCGGCCGTGCAACGAACTCCTGGCGGTTCCGCATCAGGGCTGTTCAGAAGCCGAGCGTGCAACCGGCGTCACGTTGCGCCAGCCGAACCGTGACCTCGCTCCGTTCACGGTCGACGTCGACGTCGAACCAGTCGCAGCCGCCGTCCTCGCGGCGAACGGCGCAGGTGAACTCATCCGTCTCGACCTCGCGGTACCAGGTGGAGGCGGCGCCGGTGCAATGGACATCCTCGGCGTCGTATCCCGCCTCGCTGCCGAGGGCGCGCACATGCGCCTGCACCTCCTCCCGCGCGGCTTCCTGCTGCGCGTCCTCGGAGCCACAGCCCGCGGCGACCAGCGCCAGCGCGGCCAGGCCGGCGGCGCTACGCCTTCTCTGCAGCCGGCGCTTCGGTCTCGGGAGTCTCGTCCGCAGGGGGCTCGTCCACCGCTGCCTCGACCTCGACCGTCTCGCCTCGGCGACCGGCTCCTCCGCCTCTTCAACCTCCGCCGGCTCGAGGTCAGCGGCTGCGGCGGCCTCTCTCTCGGCCGCGGCCTCAGCCTCGACAGCCGCTTCCGCCTCCACGGCTTCGGCCGCAGCGGTTGCGGCAGCCTCTGCCTCTGCCTCGTCGGCCGCGATCGCAGCCAGCTGGGCCTCGGCTTCGGCCTTCGTCGCCGCGACCTGGGCGGGCGTCTGGCGCAGCTCGCGGACGCGGGCCTTCTTGCCGACCTTCTCGCGCAGGTAGTACAGCTTCGCGCGGTTGACGTCGCCGATCGCGGCGACCTCGATCTTCTCGATCTTGGGCGAGTGGACGGGGAACGTCCGCTCGACGCCGATGCCGAACGACTGCTTGCGCACCGTGAAGGTCTCGCGGGCGCCGGAGCCCTGCCGCTTGATCACGATTCCCTCGAACACCTGCACACGCCGGCGCTGTCCCTCGATCACCTGGAAGTGCACGCGGACCGTGTCGCCCGCCTTGAAGCGGGGAATGTCCTTGCGCAGCTGGCGCTGCTCGATGCTCTCGATGATCGTGCTCATGGCAAAGGGGGCCGTCGGCCGGCGGCCAATGGTAGCGAAAACTCAGCGAACGCTGGCGCCTCCGGCGGCGCGCTCGCGGTGCGGGGCCGGAGGGGATAGTACGGACGTACAGACCCGGAGAGCCCCGTGCCGCGAGCGCGCCGAGGGTGCGGCGGAGCCGGGCTCCGCCCGGCGGGAGCCGCAACCGGCCGGTGGCGTCAGCGAATGGAGATTCTGTTCGGCGGCCAGTAGGTCGCGAAGACCTTGCCGATCAGGTTCTTCCGGGGCACCGTGCCCCACTCCCGCGAGTCACACGACTGCGAGCGGTTGTCGCCCATCATGAAGTACTGCCCCTGAGGGATCTTGAACGTCTCCGGCCCGCGGGCATCGCGGCGCTTCGGCCCGATGTACGGCTCGTCGAGCTTCTTGCCGTTGATGTAGACGTAGCTCAGGCCCTGCTCGGAACGGAGCTCGAGCTGCTCGCCCGGCAGGCCGATCAGCCGCTTCACGAAGGTTCCGCCCGCGCCGCAACGCGCGCGCGCCGCCGGCGGAGTCTGGAAGACGACGATCTCGCCCCGCTCGGGATCGCGCAGCCGGTAGATGAACCGGTTCGCCAGCACGCGGTCGGAGAAGCGGGCCTCGCAGCCGTGCGCCGGCTGGGCACAGTGGAGCGTCGGCTCCATCGACGAGGACGGAATCCGGTAGGGGTTGACGACCCAGGCCTTGATCGCGAGCACGATCGCGATCGCGCCGACGATCGTCACGATCCAGTCGATCGCGACGCGCGGCCCGTGCGGCAAGCCCTGGGTCAGGCGGTCGACGGGGTTGCGCGAGCGCCGGCGCGGCTCGGGCGCCGGCTCCGAAGGCAGCGTGAAGCCATGCGCGAGGGCGCGGTCGTAGTCGGCACGGCGATCAGGGTCGGTCAGGGTCTGGTAGGCCGTCTGGACCTCGCGGACCCGCTCGTCGCTCCACGCCGTGTCGCTCGCTCGCGCAAACGCCTCGTCGATCTCGGCGCGCGTCGCGGCGCGGCTGACGCCGAGAGTCGCGTAGTGGTCGCTCACGGTGTTCTCAAGTGATCGGCGCTTCGCTCGCGACTCTGCTGTCGTCGCCACTCCTCGACCCGGCCGTGGTCGCCGGACAGGAGCACGTCGGGCACGCGCCAGCCGCGAAACTCGGCCGGCCGCGTGTAGTGCGGGTACTCGATCCCGCCGTCGAGCGCGGTCGAGAAGCTCTCGTGCTCGCCCGACCCCTCGGCGAGTGCCCCGGGCAGCCGCCGGGCGATCGCGTCGAGCAGCACCATCGCGGCGAGCTCGCCGCCGGAGAGGACGTACGGGCCGATCGAGATCGCGTCCGAGCAGAGGTGCGTGACGATCCTCTCGTCGAAGCCCTCGAAGCGGGACGAGAGCAGCGTCAGCGCGGACTCGGAGGCGAGCTCCTCGACGACTTGCTGGGTCAACGGTCGTCCCTGCGGGGTCAGCGCGATCACGCGCTGCGGCGGCGCCTCGCCATACGCAGCCTCGAGCGCAGCCGCGACGACGTCGACTCGAAGCACCATCCCGACCCCACCGCCGTAGGGCTCGTCGTCCACCTGCCCGGCGCGGAGCGGCGTCGTGTCGCGGTAGTTGAAGAGGCGCAGGTCGAGCTCGGTGCCGAGCACGGCGGCCAGCGGCCGCTGCTCGGTCATCCAGGCGAAGGCGTGCGGGACCTGCGTGAAGACGTCGAGGCGCAAAGTGGATTGAGGTTACTCGTCGTCCGCGAAGCCGCGCGCAACGAGCACACGCCCGGCCTCGACGTCGAGTTCGAGCACGCACGCGTCGACGAGCGGCAGCAGCAGGCCCGAGTCGAGCACGAGCGCGTCGTTCGCAGGACCGTTCTCCACGTCGGTCACGATTCCGAGCGCACGGCCGCCTTCCTCCTCGACCGCGAGCCCCACGAGCTGGAAGACGTAGTAAGTGTCCTCCTCCGGCTCGGGCAGCTCTTCGCGCCGCACGGCGAGCGTCGCGCCTCGCAGCACGTCGCGGTCGAGCTTGATCACGACGCGGCCGCCGGCGCCGCGCTTCGAGACGGCCACCTCCGCCGGCTCGCCGTCGACGAGCAGGGACGCGCCGACTGCGAACCGCTCCGGCGACTCGCTCGCCTCCTCGACGAAGAAGGAGCCGTCGACCCCGTGCGGCCGGCCAACTCGGCCGACTGTGACCAGGTCATTCGACAATGTCGAGGATGACGCGGCGCCGCGAGCCGGCTGCGCTGGCGCGCACGATCGTGCGCAAAGCCCGGGCGAGCCTGCCCTGGCGGCCGATCACCTTGCCGCGGTCCTCGGGCGCCACGTACAGCTCCAGCACGGTCGCGTCCTCCCGCTCGATCTGCTCGACGCGCACTGCGTCGGGGTCGTCGACGAGCTGGCGGGCGAGCCAGGCGAGGAGGTCGGCCATGCCTAGGAGGTCGTGCCGGCGGCTTTGATCAGCTTCGCGACGGCGTCGGAGGGCTGCGCGCCCTTGCCGATCCAGTCGTCGATCTTCGCCTGGTCGAGCTCGATCGTCGAGGGGTCGGTCTGCGGGTTGTAGCGGCCGACGATCTCGATGAACCTGCCGTCGCGCGGGGAGCGCGAGTCGGCGACGACCACGCGGTAGATCGGATTCTTCTTCGAGCCGACTCGCGTCAGCCTGATGCGTACTGCCATAGAGCTTCTATCTCCGTCCTGTCTTGGTTAATTGCCCGGGAAGTGTAGGCATCTTTCCCTTCCCCATCTGCTTCATCATCTTTTCCATCTGCTTGCGGGCGGAGAGAAGCTTGTTCACGTCCTGGACGGTCTGCCCGCTGCCGGTTGCGATCCGCTGCCTGCGGGAGCCGTCGATCAGGTGCGGCATGCTCCGCTCCTTCGGCGTCATCGAGAGCACGATCGCCTCGACGCGGGCGAGCTGGCGCTCGTCGATGTCGACGTCCTTGAGCTCGTTCCCGAGGCCCGGAATCATCTTCAGGACTCCCTGTAGCGGCCCCATCTTCTTCAGCATCTTCTGCGCCGCGAGGAAGTCGTCGAAGGTGAAGATGCCGGCGCGCATCCTTGCCTCCATCGCGGCCTGCTCGTCCTCCGTGGCCGCGGCCTCGGCCTTCTCGATCAGCGTCAGCACGTCGCCCATGCCGAGGATCCGCGAGGCCATGCGGTCGGGATAGAACTCCTCGAGCTGGTCGACCTTCTCGCCGACGGACACGTACTTGACCGGCTTGCCGGTGACCGCCCGAACCGACAGCGCGGCGCCGCCGCGCGCGTCCCCGTCGAGCTTCGTCAGGATGACGCCGTCGAAGGCGACGCGCTCCTGGAACGCCTCCGCGACGTTGACGGCCTCCTGGCCGGTCATCGCGTCGAGGACGAGCAGGACGTTCATCGGCTTGGCGGCATCGCGCACGCGGGCGAGCTCGGCCATCAGGTCTTCGTCGACGTGCAAGCGACCGGCCGTGTCGAGGATGACGACGTCCTGGCCGCCGTCCCGCGCCGCCTTGATCCCCTCCTTGACGACTTCGACCGGATCCTGTGTGTCCTTGCGGAAGACCGGGATCTGGATCTGGCGCCCGAGCTGCTCGAGCTGGTCGATCGCGGCGGGCCGCTGCAGGTCGGCCGCCACGAGCGCGGGCTTCTTGCCCTGCTTCCGCAGCAGGAGCGCGAGCTTGGCCGCGGCGGTCGTCTTGCCCGAGCCCTGGAGGCCGGCCAGCAGGATCACCGTCGGCGGCTTCCCGAACGCGAGCCGCGAGTCGCCGGAGCCCATCAGCGCGGTCAGCTCCTCGTGCACGATCTTCACGACCTGCTGGCCCGCGTCGAGCCCCTTCAGGACGTCCTGACCGCTCGCGCGCTCCTTGACCTGGGCGACGAAGTCCTTGACGACCTGGAAGTTGACGTCGGCCTCGAGCAGCGCGAGCCTGATCTCGCGCATCGCCTTCGAGAGCGCCTCGTCGTCGAGTCGGCCCTTGCCGCGAATGTCGCCGAGAGCGTGCTGGAGCTTGTCTGAAAGGGTGTCGAACACGGCCAGACAGTGTAGATACCGCTCAACGAGACGAAGGAGGCGGCATGGCCAGCATCGCGAAGGTCGTCACGATCATCGGCAGCTCGCCCGACGGGTTCGCCGAGGCAGCACAGGTCGCGGTGACAGAGGCGGCGAAGACGCTGCGCGGCGTCGCTGGGGCTCAGGTGATGTCCATGAGCTGCGACGTCACGGACGGCAAGATCACGACGTTCAAGACGACGGTGAACATCGCGTTCGCGGTCGAGCGCTAGCGCCCGTGGCCTAGTAACAGTCTGTTACTAAGTCCGCTCGGCTCGCTCAACGCTGCGCAGCCGGCTAGTAACAGACTGTTACTTGGCTAGCCGGCGACGAGGGCGCGCGCGAAGTCGTCGGGGTCGAACGGGCGTAGGTCGTCGAGCCCCTCGCCGACGCCGATCAGCTTCACGGGCAACCCCAGCTCGTAGGCGATCGCAACCGCGATGCCGCCCTTCGCCGAGCCGTCCAGCTTGGTCAGCGCGACGCCCGTCACGCCCACCGTCTCGCCGAAGAGCCGCGCCTGCTGGAGGCCGTTCTGGCCCGTGGTGGCGTCGACGACGAGCAGCGTCTCGTGGGGTGCGCCCTCGAGGCGCCCTTCGATCACACGGCGCACCTTCGCGAGCTCCTCCATCAGGTTCGACTGCGTGTGCAGGCGGCCGGCGGTGTCGACGATGGCGACGTCCTTGCCGCGGGCGCGGGCCGCCTCGATCGCGTCGTACGCGACTGCGGCCGGGTCGGCACCCTGGGCGGCGCCGACGAAGTCCGCACCGGCGCGGTCGGCCCAGATCTCGAGCTGCTCCTCGGCCGCGGCGCGCCAGGTGTCGGCGGCGCCGAGCAGCACGGAGCGGTCGTGCTCGCGCAGCTTCTGGGCGAGCTTGCCGATCGTCGTCGTCTTGCCGGTGCCGTTGACGCCGACGACGAGGATCACGCTCGGGCGCTCGGGCAAGTTCAGCGTCCCCGGCTCGCCGAGCATGTCGGCGATCTCCTCGGCGAGCGCGCCGCCCAGATCGCCCAGCTCGTTTCGCGCCTCCAGCCGACGCACGAGCTCCGCGGTCGCGCGGACCCCGACGTCCCCCTGGATCAAAGCCTCTTCGAGCCGCTCCCAGTCCTCGTCGTTTCCGGGATCGAAGGCAGCGGCAGCCAGCTCGCCGGTGAGCGCCCGGCGGCTCTTGCCGAGCGAGTCGCGCAGCCGGCCGAAGAAGCCGTGCTGCTCCTCGACGGTCTCCTGCGGCCCGTCGGCGTCACCCAGCAGCTCTGACCAGCTTCTCGCCATCGGCGCCGAACGTTAGCCTCCGCTCATGATCACGTGGGAGCGGGTGGCTGAGCTCGCGCGCGAGCTGCCCGAGATCGAGGAGACGACCTCGTGGGGCAAACCCTCCTTCAAAGTGCGCGGGAAGACGTTCGCAGGGCTGAGCACGCGCCATGAAGGCGCCGTCTGGGCACGGTGCGACCGGGACGAGCGGCCGTTGCTCGTCGCCTCGAACCCCGAGGCGTACCGCCTGACGCCGCACTTCGAGGCCTCGCCGGCGTTCCTCCTGATCTGGCTCGAGCACATCGACGAGGACGAGGTGCGGGAGCGGCTGATCGACGCGTGGCTGATCCAGGCGCCGAAGCGACTCGCGGCGCAGTACGAGTTCGACTAGGACGCCAGCGCTGCGGCTTCCTCGCGCGGCAGCCGGCGCGAGACGACCTGCGAGACGCCGTCGCCGCCCATGGTGACGCCGTAGAGGACGTCGGCCGCCTCCATCGTCCGCTTCTGGTGCGTGATCACGACGAATTGCGCGCGGTCGGCGTAGCGGCGCAGCAGCTCGACGAAGCGGCCGATGTTGGCGTCGTCCAGGGCGGCCTCGACCTCGTCGAGGAGGTAGAACGGGCACGGCTTCGCGAGGAAGAGCGCGAAGAGGAACGAGATCGCGCCCAGTGCCTTCTCGCCGCCGGAGAGCATCCCGAGCCGGGTGATCTTCTTGCCGGCAGGGCGCAGCTCCACCTCGACACCGGTCTCGCCGCCCTCCTCCTCCGGTTCCACGAGCCGTAGCCGGCCCTCGCCGCCGGGGAAGAGCGTCGCTGCGACGTCCTCGAAATGCTCCGCGACCGCGGCGAACGTCTCTGCGAAGCGACGTTCGACCGTCTCGGCCAGCTCGTCACGGAGGTCGGCGAGCTCCTTCAGGCTCTTTTCGAGATCCTCGCGCTGCACCTCGAGCTCGACGAGCCGTTCCTTCTCCGCCTCGTACTCCTCCTTCGCGAGCGGGTTGACCTGGCCGAGCTGGATGCGGCGTTGCTCGAGCCTCTCGGCGCGGGCGCCGAGCTCGTCGCGGTCATCGCCTTCGGCGGGCTCGACGGCGGCCTCGTCGAGCCGGCGCCGCGCGTCGGCCGCTTCGGCCTCGATCCGGGTCAGCTCGATCTCGATCTCGGTCGCGCGCTGCGCCGTCTCCTCGGCCGCCTGGCGCAGCTCGACTTCGCGGGCGCCGAGATCGCGCAGCGCCGTGCCCAGCTCGCCGGTGCGGGCAGCGCCTGCGTCGACGCGAGCACGGAGCGGCGCATCGAACCGGGAAGCGGCTGCAGCACCTGCGGCCAGCGTCTCGTCGAGGCGCTCGGCGCCCGCGAGCACGCGCCGAAGCAGATCCGCATCGAGAGCAGACGTGCGGCGCGTACCGGTGTCGGCCTGGGCGATCGCCGCAGCCCGCGCGGCGTCCGCTGCCTCGGCAGCGGTGGCGGCAAGCCGTTCGGCCTCCTCGGTCAGCTCGCGCGCCTCGCGCTCGACCTGTTCGCGCTCCAGCTCGTCGACCTGCAGCAGCCGGATCTGGCCCTCGCCGCCGAGCCTGACGCGCTCGAGCTCCGCGGCGGCTGCGCGCTCGTTGGCCCGCGACGAGTCACGTCGCGCTTCTTGCTCGAGCCCACCGACGCGGGCAAGCTCGCCCGCGAGCTCGGCGGCCCGCTCCGAGCCGGCGTCGGCGCGCTGCCGCAGCGGCTGCTCGAGACGGGCGGTGACGGCGACGGCCGCGAGCAGCGCCTCGTCCAGCCGTTCGACGCCCTTGACGAGCCGGCGCAACACCGCTGGATCAGCCGCCCGCGCAGCCCGGAGGTGAGCGACCTGCGCGTATGCGGTCTCGGCGGCCTCGGCACGCTCGGCCGCGGCGACCGCCTCGCCCTCGGCCGCCTGCGCCTGCGAACGCAGCTGAGCGACTTCGGCTTCGAGCTCGCGCCGCCGGGTCTCGAGCTCGAGCAGCACCGCCTCGGCGGTCTCGCCGGCGAACCAGAGCTCGCCGCGCTGCGGATCGAAGCCGAATCCTTCCTCGGTCACGGACGGAACGGTCGCGGCGAGGAGCGAGTCGAGCGAGACGACCGGCAGCTCCGCGACACGCTCGGCCGGCCGCTTGCCGACGAGCACGGCGAGACTGCCGAGACCGGCGTCGCGGGCACGCTGGAGCAGCGCCAGGCCGGCGGCCGGATCGTCGGCCATCACCGCCGAGGCGCGCCAGGCGAGAGCAGCCGCGACGGCGCGCTCGCTGCCGGCCTCGACGTCGAGCAGCGACAGTGCGAGCGCAGCGCCCTCGTCGGCGAGCACCCGGGCGGCAGGCGGAATCCCTTCACGCTCGGCCAGCGAGCTCTCGAGCGCGCCGAGCCGCTCCTTGGCGATCGCCGCACGCTCGTTGAGGTCGTCGCGTGCGTGCGCAGCGGCGCGAGCGGCTGCGGTCGCGTCGTTGGCGGCGAGCTCGAGCTCGGCGGGCGTCGGGCCGGAGCGCTTTGCAGCTGCCTCTGCCTCGGCCAGCTCGACGCGAAGCCGCTCGCGGAGCGCGGAGACCGACTCGGCCCGCATCGAGATCCGCTCGCGAGCCGCTCCGAGCCGGTACAGCGCGCCCGTCGCGCCCTCGCGGCCTCCGGCCGCGTCGGCCAGCTCGGCTTCGAGGCCCTCGCGCTCGCTGCTGAGGGCATCCAGCCGCTCTTCGGCCCGGCCCGCGGCGCCGCGCTCGAGGGCGGCGAGGCGTTCCTGCGCCGCGCGGGCGCGCTCTGCTCCCGCTCCGCTCGCTGCGGCGGCGGCACGCGCGGCAGCAGTCGCCTCGGCGGCGGCCCGCTCGAGCGCGGGCAGTGAATCGTCGACAGGCTCCACGGCCGCTGCCTCGGCCTCGTCGAGATCGGCGCGCAGCCTGCCGAGGAGGCTCTGCGAGCCCTCCTGCCGGAGGGCGATCCGCTCGCTCGCACCCTGGAGCCGGTAGAGCGCCTTGATCGCGGCCTCGCGCTTGCCGGCGGCGTCGGCGAGCTCCTCCTCGGCTGCGTGTCGCTCGCCGAGGAGCGACTGCAGCCTCTCCTGCGCGCTGCGACGGCCGAGCCCCGCCGCGGTCTTGCGCTCCTCAGCTGCCGTCCGGCGTGCGTCGGCCGCGGCGAGATCGAGCTCGGCGACGCGGGCACGCAGCCCGGCGATCTCGTGCACGAGCTTCTCGGCCCGCTCGGCCGCGGTCGCCTGCAGCGCGAGCGGGCGCAGGCGCTTCCGCACTTCGGCCTCGACGTCGCGGGCGCGCTCGACCTGGATGCCGACGCGGTTCAGCTTCAGCTCGGCGCGGTGCCGCCGCCGCTTGAACTTGCCGAGGCCGGCTGCCTCCTCGACGAGCTCGCGCCGCTCCTCCGGCTTCGACGCGAGCACGGCTTCGACCTTGCCCTGGCTGACGATCGAGTGCATCGAGCCGCCGAGCCCGACGTCGGCGAGCAGCTCGACGAGGTCGGTGCGCCGGACCTGCGCCTTGTTGACGAGGTACTGGCCCTCGCCGCCGCGGTGCAACCGCCGGGCGATCGAGACCTCGGAGAAGTCGAGCTCGCCGAAGTCGCCGCTCTCGTTGTCGAAGACGAGCTCGACCTCGCAGCTGTCGGCGGCCGTGCGGCCCTCGGCGCCGTTGAAGAGGACGTCGTCGGGCTTCTCGGCTCGCAGCTCGGACGGGGTCAGCGAGCCCGCTGCCCACACGATTGCGTCGGCGACGTTGGACTTGCCGGAGCCGTTCGGGCCGACGACGACGGCGACGCCGGGCTCGAGCTTCAGCTCGAGGTTGTCCGGGAACGACTTGAAGCCGCGCAGGCGGAGAGAGCGCAGGTGCACGGGCTGGAGGCTAACGGGCGGCGCGGACGCCGCCCGCCGCCAACTTCAGGCTTCTTCGGCCATCCCGAGGATGTCCTCGCGGCTCATCTTCCCGATCAGCTCCGGATGGGACTGCTCGACGTGTCGGCCGACCTTCTGCACGAGCTCGTCGTCACTTTCGGCGCGCACGACCTCGCCGCACTCGCAGTTGATCACCTTCCCCATACGTTCCTCCCAGATCTCTCCAACGTGGCGAGCCGATTGTCCCGTGCCTGTCTTGGCGTTACCTTGCCGGAACCTTGGCAGAGACACGGATCCAGCTCTGCGGCCGCCTGCTGGCGCGCCTCGACGGGCGGCGGGTCGAGCAAGAGCTTCCCGGCCGCCAGGGCCGCCTCGCCTTCGCGTACCTCGCCGCTCACCGCCACCGGGCCGTGACGCGCCAGGAGTTGATCGAGGCGTTGTGGGGGTCAGCCGAAGGCTCGGACCGGTTGAGCCCACTGCTGTCGAAGCTGCGTGGCGTCGTTCCCGTCGAGGGACGGGGCGACGTAAGGCTCGTCCTCCCCGCGGGCGCGTGGGTCGACCTCGAAGCTGCCTCCGCAGGGCTCCATCGGGCGGAGAGCGCGGTCGCCCGCGGCGACTGGAAGGAAGCGTGGGGGCCTGGGCGGGTCGCCCAGCATGTCTCCGCGCGTGTGTTCCTACCCGGCGAAGAGGGTGCGTGGATCGACGAGCAGCGGCGGCGGCTGGAGCAGATGCAGCTGCGCTCGCTCGAGCTCGTCGGCGACGCCTGCCTGCAGATCGGCGGCGGCGAGCTCGCGACCGCGGAACGCGCTGCACGGTCGGCAATCGGGCGCTCGCCCTACAGCGAGAGTGCCCACCGGCTCCTGATGGAGGTGCTCGCCGCGCGCGGCAACCCCGCCGAGGCGCTGCTCGTCTACGACGGGCTACGGGTGCGGCTGCGGGAAGAGCTGGGGACGGCGCCGAGCGAGGCGACGCAGAACCTGCACCGGAGACTACTCGGCTGAGATCGCCGCCAATGCCTGCTTGGCGGCTTCCTGCTCGGCTTCCTTCTTCGTCCTTCCCGTCCCCTTACCGACCTCGACGCCGTCGATCTGCGCCGCGCAGGAGAAGTGGCGCTCGTGCGCCGGGCCATCCACGTCGAGCACGGTGTACGTGACGCTCCGGCCCGTCTTCGCGAGTGCTTCCTGAAGCTCCGTCTTGTGGTCGACGTGGGTCGTGCGCGCGTACTCGATCCGGTCCGAGAACGCGGCGACGATCGCCTGCTCGATCGGCTCGTAGCCGTGCTCGAGGAAGAGTGCGGCGATTGCGGCCTCGAGCAGCGCGGCCGTGACGTTGCCGCTCTTGACGATTCGTGCGAGCTCTTCGCTCGCGAGCGACTCGCCCGCGGCGTCCGCAAGCCGCTCGCCGAGCCGAAGCTCGCGCGCCACCGCCGCGCAGCTCGGGCGCGAGACGACGTGCGAGCGGATCTTCGCGAGCCGCCCTTCCGAGGCCTCCGGGTAGCGGTCGTAGAGCTCCTTCGCGATCGCGAGCTCGAGGACGCTGTCGCCGAGAAACTCCAGCCGCTCGTACGAGGACGCGCGGTCGGGAGCCCAGGAGGTGTGCGTGAAGACGTGCTCGATCCGCTCGCGCGGTAGCGCGTCGATCAGGCGGCCTAGCTCGGCCGGATCGCCTGTCGGCGCGGTGCTACTGGTGCGAGGAGACGTAGTCGACGGCCTGGCCGACGGTCGTGATCTTCTGGGCGTCCTCATCCGAGATCTTGATCCCGAACTGGTCCTCGAGCTCCATGATCAGCTCGACGAGGTCGAGCGAGTCGGCGTCCAGATCCTCCTGGAACGACGCTTCCTCGGTGATCTCCGCGTCATCGACGCCGAGTTGCTCGGTGAGGACTTCCTTGACCCGATCGAAGACTTCTTCACGCGACGCTGCCACTAACGACTCCCTTGTGTGTTGTTGGAAAAAGCGCGCCGATCATACAGCGGCCGTCGAACGGTGTTCTCGGAAGTCGAGCGGCCAGCCTGCCCGACAACGTCGTGCTCGACGCCGCGGGCGGCGAGGCGGATCGCGTTCGCGATCGCATTTCGCGAGGAATTTCCGTGCGCGATCACCGAGAGGCCACGCAGGCCGAGCAGGTACGCGCCGCCGTAGGTGTCCGGGTCGAGCCGTGCCCGCAAGCGCCGAGCGGCCGGCCTGATCAGCAGCCCACCGAGCTTTCCGCGCGATGTCGCCTCGATCTCCGCGCGCAGGGAGTCGAGCACCGTCCTGATCGTCCCCTCGAGCAGCTTCAGCGCGACATTCCCGGTGAAACCGTCGGCCACGACCACGTCGGCCGCACCGGCCAGGAGGTCGCGGCTCTCGGCGTTCCCGCCGAACCGCAGCTCGCTCGCGGCGAGGAGGGCGTGCGCCTCGAGAGTGAGCTGGTTTCCCTTCTCCGGCTCCTCGCCGATCGAGAGCAGGCGCACCTCGGGCGTCGCGATGTCGAGGATCTCCTCGGCGAAGATCGAGCCCATGTAGGCGAACTGCAGCAGGTGCTCCGCGCGCGCGTCCGCGTTCGCACCGGAGTCGAGCAGCACCGACGGGCCCTTCTGCGTCGGGATCGGAACCGCGATCGCAGGGCGCATCACGCCTGGGATGCGGCGCAGGTGGAGCAGGCCGGCCGCGAGCATCGCGCCGGTGTTGCCGGCGGAAATGACGGCATCGGCGCGGCCCTCGGACACGGCGACGTGCGCCGCGACGAGAGAGGAGTCCGGTTTCCCGCGCACGGCGTCCGCCGGCTTCTCGTCCATCTCGATCACCTGCGTCGTCTCGACGAGCGGGAGGCCGCCGGTGTCGATCCCGCTGGGGCCGAAGAGGATCGGTTCGATCCCGTGCGCAGCGGCTGCGACTGCGCCGGCGACGATCTCTTCCGGCGCCCGGTCGCCTCCCATCGCATCGACCGCGATGCGGGCCAAGGTCAAGAGCCCCTACGGAGCCGGGGTGCGGAGCGGCTCGATCTCGCGGCCCTTGTACGTGTGGCACGTCGGGCAGACGCGATGAGGCCGCTTGGGCTGGCCGCAGGTCGGACAGACGTTGACGCGCGGCGCCTCGATGCCGTGCTGCGCGCGGCGCTTGTCGCGACGGGCCTTTGAGGTTTTCTTCTTGGGGACTGCCATGAGCGGCTGCGGAGTATAGCTAGAGGTCGAATCGACCTCGTGGGCGAGACGGCCTCGAGGAAGCGGCGGTCGTGCGAGACGACGACGAGCGTCCCCTCGTAGGCCTCGAGCGCCGACTCGAGCTCCTCGATCGCTTCGAGATCGAGGTGGTTCGTCGGCTCGTCCAGCACGAGGCAGTTGACGCCGCGCGCCATCAGCTCCGCGAGGTGAGACCGCGTGCGCTCGCCGGGCGAGAGCGTCGTGCACGCCCGCTCGACGTGGTCGGCGGCGAGGTTGAACTTCGCCAGCAGCGTGCGGGCCTCGCTCGGCTGCAGCCCGGTCCGGGCCGTGAAGGCTGCGAGCAGAGTCTCCGGCCCGTCGTACGCGACTCGCCGCTGGTCGAGGGCGCCGAACACGGTCGCGCGGCCGATCGTCCGGCTGCCGGCCGTGGGCACCAGCTCACCCAGGAGCAGCGCGAGCAGCGTCGACTTGCCGCTGCCGTTCCGGCCGGTGATCGTGATCCGCTCGCCCGGCGCGAGGTCGAGGTCGATCGGGCCGAGCCGGAACGTGCCGCGCTCGGCGACCGCGCCGTCGAGCACGGCGACGCGGTCGCCCGGGCGCTGGGCCGCCGCGAGCGAGAGGTGTAGCTGCCAGGGCTCGTACGGCTTCTCGACGTGCTCGACGCGCTCGAGCGCACGCGCCGCCTGCCGCACCTTTCCGGAGAGGGCCTTCGTTCCGCGGCGGTCGGAGCCGCCGGTTGCCTTGGCAAGAAACCCGCCTCCCGCGCGCGCCTGGTTGCGTCGCTCGTGCAGAAGCGTCTCGATCTGCCGGCGCTGCTCCTGGGCGTGCTCGAAGGCGGCGTACTGCTTCGAGCGCGCCCTCTCCCGCTCCGCCGCATAGTCGCTCCAGCCCCCTGCGTACTCGTGGAGGCGCCCTGTCCAGGGATCGATCTCCGCGATCCGCGACACCGTGCGGTCGAGGAAAGCGCGGTCGTGTGAGACGACCGCGAGCCCGCCTTCGAACTCGTCGACGAAGCGCTCGAGCCGGTCGAGCCCCTCGAAGTCGAGGTCGTTCGTCGGCTCGTCGAGCAGGAGGAGGTCGAAACGCGAGAGGAGAACCGCAGCGAGCGCAGCCCGCGCCGCCTCGCCGCCCGAAAGCGTCGTCGTCTCCTGCTCGAGCGAGACGGGCAGGCCGAGGTCGGCGCAGGTCGCACGCGCTCGCGGCTCGAGATCGGCGCCCCCGAGGGCGAGAAAGCGCTCGAGCGCGGCGGCGTATGCGGTCGGGCTCCAGTGCGCACCATGCCGCTCGACGGCGGCCTCCGCGTCCGCGACTCCCGTGCGCCGGGCGAGGTAGGCGAGGAGGGTCTCACCCGGGACCCGGTCGTGCTCCTGCGGCAGGTAGCCGACCGTCAGCGTCGGCGGCGTCCGCTCGACGGTGCCCGCATCCGGCTCGTCGAGCCCGGCAGCGAGCCGCAGCAGCGTCGACTTGCCGGCTCCGTTCGGGCCGACGAGCCCGAGGCGCGAGCGCAGGCCGAGCGTCAGGTTGACGCTGTCGAGAACGGTGTGGGCGCCGAACGAACGGCCGACGCCTGCGAGCGAGACTCGCACGAAGACCTCCTGCAGGACGGAAGAACGAGGACGGGGCGCCGAGTGAGCGCCGGATGGAGCGTCTGGGTCTCGCCTCAGTCCGTCATAGGAAGGCGCCGGAGCGCCGAGCCGCATCTTACAGCCGGTCGCGGAGCTCTTCCAGCGCCGACCAGCGCGGATCCGGCGTCTCGTCGTCATGCGTGTGCGGCTCCACGTTCAGGTCCTTGCCGCAGACCGGGCAGAGGCCGGCACAGTCGGGCGCGTGCAGGATCTGGTCGGGCAGCGCCAGCGCGATCGCGTCGCGGGCCCAGGCGGTGAGGTCGAGCTGGTCGTCGTCGAGGACGTACTCGCTCCGGAGCTCGTCGGCCGCGCCCGCGTCGGCGGCATGGTATTCGCGCGCATCGATCTGGACGTCGAGCACCGCATCGGCGAGGCAGCGCATGCACGGCCCGTGCAGCCGCGCGTCGAAGGCGAGGCGCAGGTCGACCCCGGTCGTCGCCTGGGCGACGGTGAGCTCGGCTTCGACCTCGTGCGGAACCGGCAGGTACCGCTGGCCGCCGATCTCGAACGGCTCGAGCTCGATCGTGACCGCGTCGCGCTGCTCTTCCCCGGGGCGAAGACGCAGCCGGCGGAGTGGAAAGCGGGTCATCGGACCCGGCTAGAGGTAGCTGGTTTCGTCTTCCGGCTCTCTAGGCCCCAGCTCCCTGGGGCCGACGCCGGCCACGACCGTCTCCTGCGAGCGCTCGTGCAGCCGCTCACGGCCGCGCTTGACCGCGCTGAGGAACTTGTCGAGGTTGACCTCGAGCGTCGAGAGGATCCCGTCCGCCCAATCCTCCATCTCGAGCCGGGTTTCGCGGGCCTGCCGGCGCGCGTCGTCCACGATCTCCTGCGCCTGCCGCTCCGCGAGCTTGACGATCTCGGTCTGCGACGCCTCGCGCACGGCCTGCTCGCGCGCCTCGCCGAGGATCCGGTCGGTCTCGCGCTTCGCCTCGGCCAGCATCTCCTGCCGCTCCTTGACGATCCAGCGGGCCTGCTTGATCTCCTCCGGGATCGTCGCGCGCATCTGGTCGAGGATGTCGTAGATCTCCTCGCGGTCGATGCGAACCTGATCGGTGAGGGGGACGGCCTTCGCGTTGTGCACGAGGTCGTCGAGCTTGTCGATAAGTACGAGAACGTCCATGCGCGAAGTCTACTCCCGTGGATTTTCAGGGGCACCGGGACGGCCGTTCGGGAACTTCTCCGCGAGCCGACGCGCCACGGTGTCCGGGACGAGTTCGTCAACTTTTCCGCCGAAGGCAGCGATCTCCTTCACCCCGCTCGACGAGACGAAGCTGACCTGAGGGCTCGCCATCACGTAGACCGTCTCGATCTCCGGCGCCAGGTGCCGGTTGAGCTGGTTCATCTGGAACTCCCACTCGAAGTCGGAGATCACGCGCAGCCCTTTCACGATCACCTTGGCCTGCCAGCGCCGCGCGAACTCGACCACCAGCTCGGAGAAGACGTCGACCTCGACGTTGTCCAGGTTCGCGAGCGCCTCCTGCAGGAACTCGACCCGCTCGTCCAGGCTGAAGAGGGTGGTCTTGTGCCGCGGGCGTGCCGACGACGCCGATGACGACGCGGTCGAAGATCGCCGCGGCGCGCTCGATCACGTCGACGTGACCGAAGGTGACTGGGTCGTACGACCCTGGACAGATGGCTGTGATCATGGGTGCTCGAAGACGGTGAGCCGCGCGGAACCGTACCGCCGCGAGGTGCGCTGAGGAAGCGGAAGCGACGGTTCGGTGCGCGCGCCGGTCTCGACGACGAGCACGCCGTCGGCCGCCAGCACCCGCGGCAGGTGCTCTGCGAGCCTCGGCTCGAGCTCGGCCCAGGTCTCGTACGGGGCGTCGACGAGGATCAGGTCGTAGGTGCGCGTGTCCTGCCGCAACGTCCACAGAGCGTCACCGCAGACGACGCGCGCGCCGGTCAGCTTCAGCTTCTCGAGGTTCTCGGAGATCGTGCGGCAGGCGGCGCGGTCGCTCTCGACGAAGGTCACGCTCGCCGCGCCGCGTGAGAGCGCCTCGAGCCCCAATGCTCCGGAGCCGGCGAAGAGGTCGAGGACGCTCGCGCCGTCGACCGGCCCGATCAGGTTGAACGCGGCCTCGCGAACCCGGTCGCCGGTCGGGCGGGTGGCGAGCCCCTTCGGCGCAGCGATCCGCGCCCCACGATGCGTGCCGGCGATGATCCGCACGCGCCCATTCTGGTCTACGAGAGGCGGACGACGAGCTCGACCGCACCGTCCTCGTAGCGGCGGGTGAGCTCCTCGCCGACTCCTCTGACGAGGGCGAAGGCCGGCCGGTTCCCGTGAGCGATCAACGCCCGGAAGCGCAGGATGCCGTGCTCGAGAGCGAGTGCCCGCAGCTCCGCGAGCAGTTGCTTGCCGACTCCGTTCCCCTGCCAGCCGTCGACGACCTCGAAGGCGATCTCCGCCTCGGGTGCGTCGGCGTCGCGGACGAAGCGCGCGAGGCCGACCGGGCTCCCCGTTGCCGGGTCGACCGCAACGACGGCCTCGCGGCCGCAGCGGCCGACGTCGGCGAGCCACTCGACCTCGCGCTCGAGCAGCCGCGGCTTCGAGCCGAGGAAGCGGAGGCGGCGGCTGCGCTCGGAGAGGCCGGCGAAGACCTCGAGCACGGGCTTCCGCTCGCCGTGTTGCAGTGGTCTGAGGACGATCGCATCCATTCCCTCCACCGTGCCTGCTGGAGCAGGGGCTCCGCGGTGCGGTTAGCCGTACTTATGAATCGCCGAGGTGGAGCGATTCCCCGAGCACTGCATCGACCTCGACCGCCATCGTCTCGGGCGGCAGCGAGCGCGCAACCTCGCGCGCCTGCTCGAGCAACTCGAGATCGTGCGTGATCCGCGCGAAGCGGAGATCCGACAGTCCCGACTGGCGGGCGCCGAGAAGCGCGCCGCCGCCCCGGATCTCGAGATCCTTCTCCGCCAGCTCGAAACCGTCCGTCGAAGCGACCATCGCCTCCAGCCGTTCCTGGGCGCTCTCGGTCAGCTGCTCCTTCGGCCCGGAGACGAGCAGGCAGTACGACTGCTCGGCCCCGCGCCCGACACGGCCCCGGAGCTGGTGCAGCTGCGCCAGCCCGAACCGATCCGCCTCCTGGACGATCATGATCGTCGCGTTCGGAACGTCGACGCCGACCTCGATCACGGTCGTCGCCACGAGCACGTCGAGCTCGCGGGCGTTGAAGCGCGCCATCAGCTCGCGCCGCTCGGCCGGCTTCAGCCGCCCGTGCATGCAGCCGACCCGGAAGCCCTTCAGCTCGCCGGCACGAAGCTGATCGGCCTCTTGCTCGGCGGCGCGTGCGGTCGAGGTCGCCGACTCCTCGATCAGCGGGCAGACGACGTAGGCCTGGCGGCCCTCCGAAAGATGCGCCCGCAGGCGCGTGTACGCCTCGGAGCTGCGCTCGTCGCCGACCCAGGCGGTCACGATCGGCTTGCGGCTCGCCGGCGGCTTCGCGATCTCGCTGACGGAGAGATCGCCGTAGACGGTCAGCGCCAGCGTGCGCGGGATCGGCGTCGCGGTCATGTGCAGGACGTGCGGCGCGCGGCCCTCGGCGAGCGCCGAGCGCTGCTCGACGCCGAAGCGGTGCTGCTCGTCGACGACCGCGACCGCGAGGTCGCGCAGCTCGAAGCCTTTCTGGATCAGCGCGTGCGTGCCGACGACGACGTCCGCAATCTGCGCCTGCTTCGACTTGACCGAGCCGGTGACGAGCGCGCAGCTGACGCCGAGCTCGGCGCAGATTCCTTCGATCGTCAGGAAGTGCTGCTCGGCGAGCGTCTCGGTCGGCGCCATCAACGCGCCCTGCCGTCCCGCCTCGACCGCGCGCAGGATCGCGTACAGCGCAACGACGGTCTTGCCGGAGCCGACGTCGCCCTGGAGCAGCCGCTGCATCGGCGTCGTGCTTGCCGAGATCGCGGTCGATCTCCGCGATCGCCGACTCCTGGTGCTCGGTCAGCTCGAACGGCAACGCGGCGCGGTAGCGGTCGATCAGCTCTCCAGGCTCAGGCAGCGCCGCCGCGACCTGCTCCTCCCGCTCGGCAGCCCGCCGCGCGAGCGCGAGCTGAAGCGTCAGCAGCTCGTCGAACGCGAGTCGCCGCCTCCCCTCCTCCGCCTCCTCCAGCGACCGCGGCCGGTGGAGCGAGACGAGCGCATCGCCGCGCAGCGGCAGCCCTCGCTCGGCCTTCAGCGCCGCCGGAAGCGGGTCGGGACGGTCGGTCGCGAGCGGTAGCGCCGCCTCGACGAGCTCGCGCAGCTTCGCCGCGGACACCTCCTCGCTCGCCGGATAGACGGGCGCAAAGTCGACCGTCGCCGAGCCGCCGTTGAGGTCGTAGGAGCGGACGGCGAAGCCGAAGCGGTTCGGCGCGCCGCGCAGGCGCACATGAGTGCCCGGCGTCAGCTTGTCCTTCAACCACGGCTGGTTGAACCACGTCGCCGAGATCTGGCCGCTGCCGTCGGAGACCTGCGCGGTCAGGATCTGCAGGCGCCCGCGGCCGCGGCGGAGCGAGGTCTTGATCACGTCGCCCTCGATCAGGACCTCCTCATCGCCGAACAGGTCTGCGATCCGCTTCTCCGGCGCGGGCCGCTCGTAGCGGCGCGGCCGGTGGTCGAGCAAGTCGCCGATGCGGCCGAGCCCGAGCTTGGCGAGCCGCTTCTTCAGCGTCGGGCCGACGCCCTCGAGCGACTCGACGGATGCCTCCAGCCGCTCGGGGCGAAAGCGGCCGCGCGTCGGAGCCCACTGCTCGGGCGGGTCCACGTCGGCGAAACCGGGCTGTGGCCGGCTCATCGAGCGAGTATTGCAGCGGCCACGGCTAGTGCTGGAACCAGAAGAAACCGACGGTGCCCGGACCGGCGTGGGTGCCGACAACCGCGCCGAGCGTCGTGATCAGCTTCACCTCCGCCTGCGGCCGGACGCTCAGGACGAGCTCGCGCAGCTGCTCGACCGTCTCCTCTGCCTCCGCGTGGGCGAATCCCATCCAGAGCCCCGGCTGGTCCGACGTCGCCTCCTCGAAGCGCTTCCGGAACTCCTCGAGCGACTTCTGCCGCCCGCGGACGCGGGTGAGCGGAACGACCTCCCCGTCCACGATCGTCAGGATCGGCTTCACGTTCAGGAGGCTCCCGGCCAAGGCCCTGGCCCGGCCGATCCGGCCGCCCTTGGCGAGGAACTCGAGTGTGTCGACCGTGAACAGGAGACCGACCTCCCCCCGGTACCGGTCGACGAGCGCCTCGATCTCCTCGTCTGTCGTGCCGCGCGCAAGCAGCTCCTGGATCGCGAGCGCGAGCAGCGCGATCCCGACCGAGGCCGACTCGGTGTCGATGAGGCGGATCGTGTCGCCGCCCGCCTCGGTTGCCGCCAGCGACGCGCTCTGGAACGTGCCGGAGAGCTTGGCCGAGATGTGCAGCGAGTAGATGCGCTCGTAGCCGGCCAGCGCGTGGTAGATCGAGAGAAAGTCCTGCGGCGTCGGCTGCGAGGTGGTCGGCAGCTCGGGCGCCGTGCGCAGCCGCTCGTAGAACCCGTGCGGGTCGAGCTCGACGTAGTCGCGGAAGCTCTCCTCGCCGAAGCGGACGTAGAGCGGGACGATGCGCATGTTCGGGAAGCGGATCTGCGCGTCCGGAAAGTCGGCCGTCGAGTCGAGCACGATCGCCGTGTTCTCGAGGGTGAGATTCATCCGTGGGAGTTTCCGGCGCTCCGGATCGCGGCGACGATCTCGTCCAGCTCCTGATCCTTGCGAAGGATGGCGACGGCCCCCGCAGCCATCAGCGCGTCGAGCTCCCGCGGGCTCGCCGACGCGGTCAGGCCGACGACGGCGACGGAGGGGCACTCGCGGGAGAGCTCGATCGTCGTCTCGACGCCGTCCATTCCCGGCAGGCGGAAGTCCATCACGGCCACCTGCGGCCCCAGCTCGCGGCAGGCGTCGACCGCGAGCGACCCGTCGGCGACCGCGCCGACCACTTCGATCCCCTCCTGCAACTCGAGCAGCAGCTCGAGCGCTTGACGGAAGACGTCGTTGTCCTCGACGAGCAGGACGCGAATCGGCGCTGCCTCCACGCGCGCACCTTACGGCCTACTCGGCCGACAAGAGCAGTGGATAGTGGGGCTGGCCGCCTGGCTGGACGTCCAGCTCGATCCCGGGATGGCGCTCCTGGATGCGGCGCAGGAGGCCGTCGAGCTCGGGCTCGTCCTCGCCGGTGAGCAGCGTCAGCACCTCGCGGCCGTCGCCGAGCAAGCGCTCCGCGACCGCGGAGGCGACCTCGTCGAAGTCGCCCGAGGAGGCAACGGCTGCGCCGTCCGCGAGGCCGAGCCACTCGCCCTTGCGGACGTCGACGCCGTCGAGCTCGACGTCGCGGGACGCAACGGTGACCTCCCCGGTCGAGACCTGCTCGAGCGCCTCGAGCATCGCTGCCTCGTTCTCCGCCGCATCGAGGGACGGGAGGTAGCGGACGATCGCTGCGAGCCCGGCGGGAACCGAGCGTGACGGAATCACACGCACCGGCTTCTCGGACAGCTTGGCCGCCTGCTCGGCGGAGAGGATCACGTTCGAGTTGTTCGGGAGCACGAGCACCTCGGTCGCGGGGCACGACTCGATCGCAGCCAGGATGTCCGCTGTGGACGGGTTCATCGTCTGGCCGCCCTCGATCACGCGCGCGGCGCCGTAGCCCTCGAACAGGCGGCGGTTGCCCGCGCCGGGAACGACCGCGACGACGCCCGTCTCGAGCGTGTGGTCCGGATCCGGCACTGCGTCCGGGACGGCGTCGAGCAGCCGCTCGGTCCGCTGCTCCGTCTGCTTGTGCATGTTCGCGATCTCGACGCCTTCGATCGTGCCGACCGCCGTGCCGAGCGCCAGCGCCCGGCCGGGGTCGTCGGTGTGGACATGGATCTTGAGCGCGGTCGGGTCGCCGACGACGAGGAGCGAGTCGCCGAACTGCTCCAGTTCGGTCTCGAGCTTCTCAGCGTCGAGCTCGTCGCCCTCGATCACGAAGACGGTGCAGTAGCGGAACTCGGACAGCTCCTGGTGCACGGCGTCGAGCCCCGCTTCATGCGCCTCTGCGGCGGGTGCGTCCGGGAGCGGCTCGCCTGCGAGGGCGGCCGAGACACCGCGGACGATCTCGAGCAGGCCGGCGCCACCGGCGTCGACGACCCCCGCCTCCTTGAGAACTGCGAGCTGGTCTGGCGTCCGTGCCAGCGCGTCCTCTCCGCGCTCGACCAGCCGCTTCAGCAACTCGGTCGGCGCGAGCCCGGCGTTGTGCCGATCCTCGGCCTCCTCGGCCAGCTCGCGGATCACGGTCAGCATCGTCCCCTCGACGGGCCGGCGCACGGCGCGGTAGGCCGCGTCGCTCGCGCCGCGGAAGGCCCGCCTGATCCGGTCCGCATCGAGCGGGCCGGCCTCGCCGAGCGCCTCGGCAGCGCCGCGCAGGATCTGCGAGAAGATCACGCCGGAGTTGCCGCGCGCTCCCATCAGCGCCGCGCGTGTCAGCTCCTTGGCCAGCGTCGCACGGTCGGCCGCCGTCGAGGCTTCGAGCGCTTCCATGATCGCTCGGGCCGTCAGCGTCAGGTTCGTGCCCGTGTCGCCGTCCGGGACGGGATAGACGTTGAGGTCGTCGATCCTGCGCCGGTTCGCCTCGAGGCTCTGGAGCGCCGCCCGCCCGAGCTCGCGGGCTCGCTCGACTTCCGTCACGCGGATCTCCGCACGTCTTCGATGTGCACCTCGACCGCCGCGACGGGAAGTCCGGTGAGCCGCTCGACCTCGTAGGCGACGCGCGAGCGGACCGTCGCCGCGACCTCCGCCAGATTGAGCCCGTACTCGACGACGACGTGCAGGTCGAGCCGGAGCCCGTCGCCGCTGCCCGAGACGCCGATCCCCTGCGTCAGCTTGTCCCGCGACAGCCGCCGCTTGAGCCCTTTGCCGGCCATGCCGACGACGCCGTAGCACTCGGCGGCCGTGTGACCGACGATCTGCGCGATCGCATCGGCAGCGATCGTGATCCGACCGAGCTCCGATTCCTCCGTGAGATGTTCCCGCTCCACGATCCGCGAGCTTAGACGCTGCGAATCGGCGGGAGGTTGCGGCCTAGACCGCTTTTTGGACCTTGTTCGCCTTGAGACAGCGGGTGCAGATGTAGGCGCGCTTGGCGACGCCGTCGATCAGCACGCGCACGCGCTGGAGGTTGGGGTTGAACCGGCGCTTCGTCGCCACCATCGAGTGGCTCCGGTTGTTCCCGAAAGACGGCTTCTTGCCGCAGGATGCGCAGACCTTGGACACGGCCGCGAAGTCTAGCAGCGCCATCGAACTTTGTAACAGACTGTTACTTGGCTAGCGCTGGGCTGCGGCTCTGAGCTGCGCGAAGACGTCCGCCATCTCGAGACCCGTCCGCACCGCCTCGGCGCCCTTTTCGAGCCGGTCGTCCGCCTGCTCGGCCTCGGCCAGCGTCAGCACGCCGAAAGCGACGGGCACGCCCGTCTCGAGGGCGGCGAGCTGCAGCCCCGAGGCGGCCTCGCCGGCGACGAAGTCGAAGTGCGGCGTGTCGCCCCGGATCACGCAGCCGAGGGCGACGATGCAGGCATAGCGCCGCGTCTTCGCGAGCGCCATCGCCGCGAGCGGCAGTTCGAACGCGCCGGGAACGGGCATGACCGTGATCCCGTCCCGGGCGACCCCGGCCTGCTCGAGCTCGGCGAGGGCTCCTTCGAGGAGCTTCGACGTGATCGCGCCGTTGAAGCGGCTGACGACGATCCCGACGGCACGGCGGCCACCCTGCGGGGCGCCTT
This sequence comes from uncultured Gaiellaceae bacterium, assembly GCA_963820565.1. Taxonomy (GTDB): domain Bacteria; phylum Actinomycetota; class Thermoleophilia; order Gaiellales; family Gaiellaceae; genus Gaiellasilicea. Next base: position 239,432 of record CAWGAD010000011.1, on the reverse strand, counting down.
CGAGGACGCCGTAGCCCTCGGGCACCTTGAAGTCTCCCTCGGCGTGCTCGCTCCGCGCCTGCGTTTCGACCGCGCCCGGCTGCTCGACCTCCTCGACCTCCTCGTCCGCGGCCAGCTCGTCGACCTCTACCTCGGGTCTCGGCCTCTGGCGCCTCGGGCCAGCCGTCGCGATCGGTCACGCCTCGGCCCCGTCGTAGAGCTCGGCGTCGAAGCGAAGGTCCTGGTGGTGGAGCGCGTGGCCGAGCTTCTCGCGCTTGGCTTCGAGATAGCGGCGGTTCTCGTGGTTCGGCACCACCTCGATCGGCTCCTGCGCGACGACCTCGAGGCCAAAGCCCGAGATGCCGGAGATCTTCTTCGGGTTGTTCGTCAGCACGCGAATCGTCGTCAGGCCGAGGTCGGCGAGGATCTGAGAGCCGATGCCGTACTCGCGCTGGTCGGCGGCGAAGCCGAGGCGCAGGTTGGCCTCGACGGTGTCGAGCCCCTGTTCCTGCAGCTCGTACGCCTTCAGCTTGCTGAGCAGGCCGATCCCGCGGCCCTCCTGCGACAGGTAGAGAACGACGCCCTGCCCCTCCTGCTCCACCCGGCGGAGCGCGAGCTCGAGCTGCTCGCCGCAGTCGCACCTGAGCGAGTGGAAGACGTCGCCGGTCAGGCACTCCGAGTGGACGCGGACGAGCACGTTCTCCTCGCCGGCGACGTCGCCCTTCACGAGCGCGACGTGGTGCTTGCCGGTCAGGGTCTCGCGAAATGCGACGGCGGTGAACTCGCCGTAGGCGGTCGGGAGCCGCACCGAGGTGATGCGCTCCACGAGCTTCTCCGTCCGGCGCCGGTACTCGATCAGGTCGGCGACGGTGATCATCTTCAGCTCGTGCTGCTCGCAGTAGTCGGCGAGGTCGGGCACGCGGGCCATCGTGCCGTCGTCCTTCATGATCTCGCAGACGACGCCGGCCGGGATCAGACCGGCCAGGCGGGCGAGGTCGACGGCGGCCTCGGTCTGGCCGGAACGCTGCAGCACGCCGCCGCGGCGGGCTCGGAGCGGGAAGACGTGGCCGGGCTGCACGAGGTCGCGCGGGCCGGAGGATGGATCGACCGCGACCTGGATCGTGTGGGCGCGATCGTGCGCCGAGATGCCGGTCGTGACGCCTTCGCGCGCCTCGACCGTGACGGTGAAGGCCGTGCCGAACGGCGTCTCGTTCTGGTCGGTCATCTGCCGCAGCCCGAGCTCGTCGCAGCGCTCCTCGGTCAGGCAGAGGCAGACGAGGCCGCGTGCGTGCGTGACCATGAAGTTGACCGCCTCCGGGGTCGCGAATTGCGCCGCGATCGTCAGGTCGCCCTCGTTCTCACGATCCTCGTCGTCGACCACGACGACGAAGCGGCCGGCACGGATCTCCTCGATCGCCTCTTCGACGGTCGCGAAAGGGCTCTCGGTCATGGTCTCGGCGGGCATCGTCACGAGGGCATGGTACCCCCGCCGACCTTCTCGGCGTACTTGGCGAGCACGTCCACCTCGATGTTCACGAGGCTCCCCGCCTGGAGCTCCGAGAGCGTCGTCACGTCGACCGTGTGCGGGATCAGCGCCACCTCGATGCCGCCCTCGTCGACGGCCGCGACGGTCAGGGAGACGCCGTCGACCGTGATCGAGCCCTTCTCGACGCAGTAGCGCAGAAGCTCCGGCGCGAGCTCCAGCCGAACCCGGCGGCCGTCGCCCTCGAGCTCCACCGAGGCAACCCGACCGACGCCGTCGACGTGCCCCTGAACCTGGTGCCCGCCGAGCGGATCGCCGGCGCGGAGGGCGGGCTCGACATTGACGCGGCCGTCGAACGGCTTCACCCGCGACGTCGTCTCCGGAACGACGTCGAACGCCAGCCTGCCGTCCTCGACCTCGACGACCGTGAGGCAGACGCCGTCGATCGCGATCGAGTCCCCGAGCTCGGCCTCGGCCGCCGCCTCGACGACGAGCCGTCCACCGTCGAACGACACGACCTTTCCCACCTCCCGAACGAGCCCGGTGAACATGCCTTCAGGTTACGGCTCGTGGAGGTAGCCCTCGAGCAGCACGTCGTCGCCGACAGGCCGGCTCGTCAGGTGGGAGAGCTGGAGTGGCTCCTCGAGCCGATCGGCGATTCCAGGGCCGGAGCCGGAGAGCTTGGGTGCGACGAAGAGCAGGAGCTTGTCGACGAGCCCGGCCCGGAGGAACGCTCCCGCGATCGTCGGCCCACCCTCGAGCAGGAGCGACTGCACGCCTTCGGCGGCGAGAGCCCGCAGCTCCTCGTCGAGCGGGCCGGGCCGAAGCTCGAGCTCCGAGCCCTCCGGCAGCGGCCCCGAGCCGAACGCGAGCCTTCGTGGTTGCCGCGTCGCACCCACGTCGCGGGCGTCGAGGCGTGGGTTCTCCAGCCGGACCGTCCCCATCCCGACGGCGACCGCGTCGGACGCGGCCCGCAGCTCGTGGACGAGCCGGCGCGAGGCCTCGCCCGAGACCCAGCGCGCAGCGGGGACCGTGACCCGTCCGTCGAGCGTCACCGCTGCCTTGTAGGTGACGAACGGCCGCTGCTCGGTGATCCAGGTGCGCCAGGCTTCGTTCTGGCGGCGCGCCTCGAAGCTCTCGACGAGCTCGACCTCGACGCCCTGCTCCCGGAGCCGGTCGAGCCCGCCGGCGGCCTCGGGGTTCGGATCGAGCGCCCCCGCGACGACGCGAGCGATGCCCGCCGCGACGACCGCATCGACGCACGGCGGCGTCGTGCCGTGGTGCGCGCACGGCTCCATCGTCACGTAGAGGGTGGCACCGCGGGCGCGTTCGCCGGCGGCTGCGAGCGCGACGATCTCTCCGTGGCGGCCCGACGCCTCGGTCGCGCCCTCGCCCACGATCTCGCCCCGGTTGACGACGACCGCTCCCACCGTCGGTTTCGGATACGCGCGGCCGCGCGCCTCCTCGGCGAGCTCGAGCGCGCGCTCGAGGCTCATGCGACGGCCTGGACGAGCTCGCGGTAGGCGTCGCCGATGTCGTCTGCGGCGAAGATGCCGCTGCCCACGACGAGGAGGTCGGCGCCGGCAGCGCGCACGCGGGCCACGTTCTCGTGTTTCACGCCGCCGTCCACCTGCACGAGGCAGTCGACGAGCCCGCGCAGGCGTTCGATTCGCGCGTAGGCGTCGTCCAGGAACTCCTGGCCGGAGTAGCCAGGCTCGATCGACATGCAGAGGCAGAGGTCGGCGCCGAGGTTGGCCGCAGCCGCACCGACCTCGACCTCGGTGCCCGGTTTGAATGCGACGCCGGCGCCGAGCCCATGCTCGCGCGCCTGCCCGATCAGGCCGGCGACGTCGTCGGCGACCTCGACGTGGAAGGTGACGCTGTCGCCCCCCGACGCCGCGATCTCCTCGAAGTGATGCGCCGGATCGTCGACCATCAGGTGGCAGTCGATTCGACCGCCTGCCTCGTGGATCCGCGGGGCGATCGAGCGCAGCACCACCGGTCCGATGGTCACCGGCGGGACGAAGTGACCGTCCCCGACGTCGAAGTGAAAGATGCGTGCCCCCGCCGCCAGCAGGCGGTCGATCTGGTCGCCGAGGTTCGCGAAATCGGCCGCGTACAGCGACGGCTCGATCTCGACCGTGCGAACCCATTCGCGCCAGCCCACCCGGCGATCTTATGGATCCGAGCCTCGAGCATTGCTGCTTCACTACCGGGCCGTGCGCCGCTTCTTCCGCAAGTTCACGTTCGTTCCCGCTCTGCTGGTCGTGGCCGGCTTCGTCGGCCTGATCATCTACCTGTCGAAGCCGCTCGAGGACGAGGAAAGCCCGGGTGCGGTCACCGGGGTCCTGCACGCTTCCGACAACTTGAAGCCCGATGCGCCGCTCACGTTCTACGCCGGGCTCTTCCGTGGTCCCGTCCAGCCGGCGAGCGAGGCGCCGGAGTTCCCGCTCGACGACGTTCAGCCCGACGAGGGTGCCGCGTTCGAGCTCGTGGCCGAGCCGGGAGACGGCACCAAGTTCTGGGTGCTCGCCCGCGTCGACACGGCCAAGATCGAGCGCTGGTGCAAGACGGTCGACGTGCCTCCGCTGCGCCGGCTCGACGACGGGACGTGGGTCGAAGCCGAGACCGGGAAGCCGCTGCCCCCGCTCGACATCACGGTCGACCGCACGACCCCGTGTTAGACGCGTAGGCGGGCGATGAAGAACCCGCTCGTCCCATGCACGTGGGGCAGCGTCTGCAGGAACTCGGGCCGCCGTTCGTGGCGGAACTGAGGCCATTCGGCGATCGGCTCCACCTCCAGGCCCGACGCGTCGACGACGGCCTCCGACTCGTCCGCGTTGACGGTGCACACCGAGTAGACGATCGTGCCTCCGGGGCGCACCCGCTCCGCCGCCGCCTGCAGCAGCTCCAGCTGGAGCTCCGGTAGCGGCGACGAGCGCCAGCGCAGATCCGGCCGGGCCGCAAGCACCCCGAGGCCGGAGCACGGCGCGTCGACGAGCGCGCGGTCGAAGCCGGCGAGCTCCGGCGGCAGGTCGCGCCCATCCGCATGGACGACACGGACGTTCGTAGCGCCGAGCCGACCGGCGTTCTCCTCCAGCTCGCGCGCGCGAGCCTCGTTCGCTTCGACGGCGACGACCTCCCCCGCCAGCATCGTGGCCTTGCCGCCGGGCGCGGCGCAGAGATCGAGCACGCGCTCGCCCGCCCGCGAGCCGACGCAGAGACCCGCCAGCTGCGAGCCGCGGCTCTGCGGCCAGATCCGCCCTTCGGCCAACGCCCGCTCGTCGACCCGCGGCACGCGCCACGCGCCGGGTACGTCGGTCTCCTCCCCGGCGATCTCTCCCCGCACGAGCCTGACGACCGTCTCGGGCGGCTCGTTCTGCGCCCGCATCAGGGCGAGCGCGCCTTCCTCGCCGAGATCGCGCCGCCAGACGTCCCAGATCCAGTCGGGGTACGAGTACTTGAGCGGACCCTCTGGCAGCGCGTCGAGCAGCGGGCCGATTCCCTCGCCGACACGGCGGAGGACGGCGTTCGTGAACGGCACCGCCCGCTCCAGCCGTGCCCGGCGGACGAGCTCGACCGACTCGTTCACGGCCGCATAGCCCGGCACGCCGCCCAGATAGCCGAGCTGGTACGCGCCGAGCCGCAACGCAGCCAGGACCGGTGCGTCGAGCTTGCGTACCGGCCGTTTTCCGAGCGTCTCGATCGCGTAGTCGAGCGTGCGCACCCGCTGCACCGAGCCGAACGCGAGCTGCCGTGCGAGCGAGCGGTCGCGGTCGTCAAGACCCTCCGAGGCGGTGCGGAGCGCGCGGTCGGCGTACGCGTCCTCCTCGAAGACGCGCCGCAACACGTCGTAGGCCGCGCTCCGCGCCGGAGCGATCGTCACCGGAGGCCGCGGCGGAAGGCGTCGTAGTCCATCCGCTTCCCGCCCTCCGGCTGCACCTCGAGCGGGACCAGCTCGCCGTCCTCCAATCGCGCGCGCCAGATCGTGACGCGGCGGCCGTCGAGCTCCCCGCGCGCGCCGATGTGCGGCGAGAGCGCGCGAATCCGGTTCAGGCTCTCCTCCGGCTTCGAGAGATCGAGCTCCCGGTCGGCCGCCTCGATCTTGGCTGCGTAGGTCGGCTCCCCCTCCTGCGGCCGGAAGACGGGCGTCGGGAGCGTCTTGTCGAGCAGCTCGACGGCGAGCTCGGCGGCGCGCGCGTAGACGTCGCCCGCGTCCCACTCGACCGGAACCGGGAACGCCTCGATCGCGGCGATCGGTCCGGCGTCGAGCTCCTTCACGGTCTCGTGGATCGTCACGCCGGTCTCCGCATCCCCCGCCAGCAGCGCGCGCTCGACCGGAGCGGCGCCACGCCAGCGCGGCAGCAGCGACGGATGCACATTCAGCCAGAGCCCTCGGCCGAGCAGCTCTTCGGGGATCAGCAGTCCGTACGCGGCGACCACGACCGTCTCGGCCGGCAGCTTCAGTTCCGCCCGTCGGCCGCGGGGGCTGCAGGACCGGGATCCCGAGCCGCTCAGCGGCGAGCTTCGCGGGCGGCGCAGCAAGCTTTCGGCCGCGGCCGGCGGGGCGGTCGGGCCGGGTCAGCAGCGCCGCGATCTCATGCCGTGCGGCGAGCCGCTCGAGCACGTCCGCTCCGAACGGTGCGGTGGCGGCAACAACCAGCTTCATGGGCTATCCGGAGATCAGGCGGCGAAGCGTCGCCAGCGCTTCGCGGCGAGAATCGTCGTCGGTGCGCTCGATCATCAGCACACCGTCGAGGTGATCGAGCTCGTGCTGGGCGACACGGGCGTCCATCTCGTCGAGCTCGAGCCGCAACGGCGCGCCCGTCAAGTCCTTGCCCGCCAACGTCACACCGAGCGAGCGCTCGACGGGGACGAGCACGCCTTGGAGCGAGAGACAACCCTCGTCGAGGACCTCCACCTCCGTCGACCGCTCCACGATCTCGGGATTGACCACGGCTGTCGCCTCCTCCTCCCCTTCCCGCTGGAAGACGAAGAAGCGCTGCAGGACGCCGACCTGCGTCGCGGCCAGCCCGACCCCGCGGGCGTCGTGCATCAGGTGGGCCATCTTGTCGGCGAGCCGCGCCAGGTCGTCGTCGAACGACTCGACCTCGCGCGCGCGCATCCGCAGCACCGAGTCCGGGTACTGGCGGATCTGTGCCAGCGCGACGCGTCGCCGCGCGCGTGCCTGCTCGTCGAGCTCTCGCTCGCTGCGCTCTTCCTCCGCCTGGTCCTCAGGACGCACACCACCCTCAGCCGCCATGCGCGCGAGTGTAGTCAGAGGGATTGAGGGTCGACGTCGACCACCGCGTTGACGCCGGCCTTGCGCATCGCCGGGGCGGCCCTCGCGAGCACCTGCGCCGCGCGGACGGCGAGCTGGCGCGGCCGGTCGGTCTTCGCGACGAGCTGAGCGCGGTGGCGCCCGCGGAGCCGCAGGAGCGGCGCCGGGCCGAGCAGGTCGGCGCCACTCAGCTCCGCGCTCAGCTCACGGAGCAGCCTCGCGGGAGCCGTGGCGTCGGAGCCCGAGGCGACGATCGAGACGAGGTGGCGGAACGGCGGGTAGCCGAGCTCCCGCCGGCGGCCGAGCTCTTCGGCGAGGAACCCGGCGACGTCGTGGCGCGCCGCGTAGCGGAGCGGCGTCGCATCGGGCTGGAAGGTCTGCACGATCACCTTCCCGGGCGCGTCGCGGCCGCTGCGGCCGGCGAGCTGCGTCACGAGCTGAAAGGTGCGTTCCTCGGCGCGGAAGTCCGGCAGCGCAAGGCCGGTGTCGGCGTCGACGACCGCCGCGAGGGAGACGCCGGGGAAGTGATGGCCCTTCGCCACCATCTGCGTCCCGACGAGCACGGCCCGGTCGGTCGCGACGAACCGGTCGAGCGCCTCCCTCAGCAGGCCCGGCTTCGACGCGGTGTCCGCGTCGAGGCGGATCCGTTCGAGCTCCGGGACGCGCTTCGCCAGCTCCGCTTCGAGCCGCTGCGTGCCGGCGCCGATCCGGGCGAGCTCCGACGAGCCGCAGCTCGGGCACGCCTCGGGGACGCTCTCCGAGTAGCCGCAGTGGTGGCAGTGCAGCCGGGAGTCGCCGTGCAGCGTCAGCGACACGTCGCAGAGCCCGCATCGCCGCGAGAGACCACACGCACGGCAGTGAATCGCCGGCGCGACGCCGCGCCGGTTGAGCAGCAAGATCGCCTTGCCGCCGTGCTCCGAGATGCGCCCCAGCTCGGCCAGAAGCGGCGCCGAGAGCGGATAGCCGGCCTCGCGCCGGAGATCGACGATCTTGACGGACGGCATCGGCGCGCCGAGGCGCGCGCCGAGCTCGAGCCGCTCCAGCCGCTCCCAGCTCTCCGGCCGCGGCGTCGCGCTGCCGTAGACGGCGACGGCGCCTTCGAGCGCTGCGCGCTTCGCCGCGACCGTGCGCGCGTCGTAGCGCGGGTCCGACTCCTGCTTGTACGAGGAGTCGTGCTCCTCGTCGATGCAGATCAGCCCCAGGTCGGGGACCGGCGCGAAGACGGCGGAGCGGGCGCCGACGACGACCGGCGCCTCGCCTGCGACCACGCGTTCTCGCTCATCGCGCCGCTCGGCCTCGGTCAGGCCGGAGTGGAGGACGGCGATCCGCTCGCCGAAGCGCGCCTGGAAGCGGCCGAGGGTCTGCGGCGTCAGTGCGATCTCGGGGACGAGCACGATCGCTCCGCGGCCGCGTTCGAGTGCCGCCGCGCACGCCTGGAGGTAGACCTCGGTCTTGCCGCTGCCCGTCGCGCCCGCCAGCAGGAGGTGCGCGCCGTCTCCGTCGAGCGCCTCGACGATGCGCGCGACGGCCGCCTCCTGCGGCGGCGTCAGCTGCGCGGGCTCGGCCTCGCCGGTGAGCCCTGCACCGGTCATCCGCCGCTCGCCGCGCCGCGCTCTGAGCTTCGGCGCCACCAGCTCGAGCGCGCGCGCCGGTGTCGAGCCGTAGTAGTCGGCGACCCAGAGCGCGAGGTCGACCAGCGCGGGCGGCAGCTCGTACAGGACCGATTCGATCGGCGCCACGGTCACGCCCGGCGGCGCCTCCACCCCGGTCTCGACGACGACACCGCGAGCCGCCCCGCGGCCGAACCGGATCGCGACGACCGCTCCCTTGCCGACGCCGTCGGGCACCTCGTAGGTGAACGGTCGAGCGACGGCTCGTGAGCTGACGAGCGGAAAGACCGAGGCGAGCGGCACGTCCTCCACCGTAACGACGCCGCCTGCTCTCCCCGGGCCAGGCCGCTACAGTCCAGCCATGGCCGGCCACTCAGTCGACGAGTATCTCGAGACGATCTACTTCCTCGCCTTCCCGATCGGCGAGTACCGGCCGGATCCCAACTCGTCGACCGCCATCGCTTCCCGCGTCGCCGACATGCTCGGTGTCTCGCGCGCATCGGCCGGCGAGATGCTCAAGCGGCTCGAAGCGGACGGGCTCGTGGAGCGCGGCGAGCAGAAGGAGGCGATCCTGACCGAGACGGGGATCGAGCGCGCCGAGAAAGTCGTCCGGAAGCACCGGATCATCGAGCGCCTGCTGACCGACTTCATGGGCTACACCGCAGCCGAGGCGCACGTGCACGCGGACGAGCTCGGCGACACGTTCTCCGAGGACATGGTCCTCCGAATCGAGAAGCAGCTCGGCAACCCCGAACGCTGCCCGCACGGCTGGCCGGTCGACCCCGCCTTCGAGCAGTCGGAGAACAAGGAGCTCGCGCCGCTCGCCGACCTCGAGACTGGCCGGGAGGCCGAGATCGTCCGCCTCGCCGAGCACGACGGCGAGCTGCTGCACTGGTTCTACGACGAGGGCTTCACGCCTGGGACGTCGGTCGTCATCCGTGAGGCCCAGCCGGCGGCGGCCCAGTTCAAGGTCTTGCTGGGCGGCAAGGACGAGCGCTCGATCGGCGAAAAAGCCGCCGCCGGGCTCTACGTCCGCCCCGCCGCGCTGACGTAGTCCGCCTGTAACACAAGGTCGTGCAACCCTCCCCTGAACGCCGGCTCGAACTGAGCTGTCGCTTGCCGTTCGGTCCACCTTCGATCTGTTGTAAGGTCACCCTTACATTCAAGGTAAGGCGAAGGGAGGATCGATGGCATCATCGACGAGCGCGGCGGACGAGCTGCTGCGCGAGGCACACGAGCGGGGATACCGCTTCCCCGCAGGGTTCGACGGCTTCACGGCCACGGTCGGCTGGGAGACGCCGGCAGGCTCCGGATCGGGCACCGCCGAGGTTCGTCCGGGCACCGAGGCACCGGTCGAGACGAGCGAGATCGACGACTGGGCCGACCGCCAGCTGCGGTCGCTCGTCGCCCATCGCTCGCCGCGGCCCTACGAGGAGGGCGACGGCGCCATCCCCAAGCGCGTCACAGACGACGCGCACGCGCTCGGGAGCCGGATCGAGCTCGACGACAAGATGCGCTCCTCGTACCTCGTCGGCAACGGCCAGATCGCCGCGGTGACGCGGACTGCGCACGGGTCGCAGTTCACGATCGTGGTCCAGAGCCGCATCCCCGCAGGCGACGGGACGTCGGTTCCGACCACGTTCTGCGTCACCTACTGGGACGGCGAGGGCGCCGTCTCGGCGAGCGAGGCCTACACCGACACCTACACCGAGTTCGACGGCGTGCTCGTCCCGGCGAGCCGGACTGTCGTTCGCGCCGACGGTGACGGCCTCAGCGTCCGCCGGCTCACCCTCTCCGAGCACGCTCCGCTCAAGATCGGAGTGGCGTCGTGAGGGCGCGGCTGCTCGTCACGGCCGCCACCGTGGTCGCGCTGGCCGCGGCGGGAGGAGCAAGTGCCCGCACCGACGCGGCGCCTGCGCCGGTCGAAAAGGCCCCGGTCCTCCCCGCGCGCGTTCAGGACGTGAACGGGCGCACAGTCGTGATCCGGAATGTGAGCCGGATCGTGCCGCTGAACGGCGATATCGCCGAGACGATCTTCACGCTCGGCCTGTCCAGCCGCGTCGTCGGCGTCGACACCAGCGCGCTCTATCCGAAGCAGACCGTCGACAAGCTGCCGAAGATCGGCTACCAGCGGACGCTCTCGGCGGAGGGGATCCTCTCGCTGCGGCCGACGGTCGTGATCGGCTCGACGGAAGCCGGGCCGCCGCAGGTGCTCGAGCAGATCCGGGCGGCCGGCGTGACCGTGCTCGTGATCCCGGAGATCGTGACGCTCAACGCCGGGCCTCGAAAGCTGCGCCTGCTCGGCCGGGCGCTCGGCGTGCCCAAGCGGGGCGAGAGGCTTGCGCGGCAGGTGGAAGGACAGATCGCCACCGCGAAGCGTGAAGCCGCCACGGCGACGACCCGGCCACGCGTGGCGTTCCTCTACGTTCGCGGCGCACCGGTGCAGATGATCGGCGGCAAGAACACTCGCGCGGACACGATGATCGCGGCGGCAGGCGGACGCGACGCCGGCTCCGAGATCGGGATCGAGGGCTTCCGCCCGATCACGGCGGAGGCGCTCGTGAGCGCTGCGCCCGACGTCATCCTCGTGCCGACGCTGGGGCTCCAGTCGGTCGGGGGGATCGAGGGCCTGCTCCGAATCCCGGGCGTCGCCCAGACGCCGGCGGGCCGCAACCGGCGAGTGCTCGACTACGACGACGCACTCCTGCTCGGGCTCGGGCCACGGACCGGGTCGGCGCTGCGGCGGCTCGTGCGCGGGCTCCACCCGCAGCTCTAGCGCGATGGTCGAGGTGGCGGCGGGCACGAGGACGCGGGCCGGGACGGGGCGACTCGTCCGGCCGTTCGGGCTCTTGCTCGGGCTGACGTTCCTGCTCGCCGCCGCCCTGCTCGTGGGGGTTGGAGTCGGCGCGGTGCCGATCGCGCCGCTCGACGCCGTCGCGATCGTCCTACGGCATCTCGGCGTCGACACCGGCGTGCACGTCGATCCCCAGGACGACGCGATCCTCTGGATCATCCGGCTGCCGAGGGTCCTCCTGGGCGCACTCGTCGGAGGAGCTCTCGGGGTCGCCGGCGCGGCGCTGCAGGGCGTCTTCCGGAACCCGCTGGCCGATCCGGGTCTGATCGGCGTGTCGAGCGGCGCCTCGCTCGGCGCCGTCGCGGCGATCGTGCTCGGGCTCACCGGAGCCGTTCCGGCCGGCCTGCAGCTGGCGGCCTTCACCGGCGGCGTCGTCGCCTCGCTCGCCGTCTACGGGCTCGCCCGCTACGAGGGCCGGACGGAGACCGTGACGCTGATCCTGACCGGCGTCGCGGTGACTGCGATCGTGAGCGCCGCGATCGGGCTCCTGATCGCACGGGCCGACGACGCCGAGCTGCGCGACATCGTCTTCTGGTCGATGGGCAGCCTCGGCGGCGCGACCTGGCCCGTCGTCGCCGCGACGGCGCCGTGCGTCGCGATCGGTGTCGCAGTCGTGTGCGTGCGGGCGCGCGAGCTCGACCTGATGACGCTCGGCGAGCGCGAGGCAGCTCACCTCGGCGTCGACACCGAGCGCAGCAGGCTGATCCTCGTGCTCGCGGTCGCGCTTGCGACAGGAGCGGCGGTTGCGGTCGCGGGAGTGATCGCGTTCGTCGGCCTCGTCGTCCCCCATCTCGTGAGGCTCGCAGCGGGGCCGGCACACTCGATCGTGCTCCCCGGGAGCGCGCTCGGCGGCGCCGCGCTCGTCGTCCTCGCCGACATCGTGGCGCGGACGGCGGCGGCTCCGGTCGAGCTCCCGCTCGGCGTGATCACATCGCTCGCCGGTGGCCCGTTCTTCCTCTGGCTGCTCTGGCGGACCAGGCGCGCGCACGGAGGCTGGGGATGAGCATCGTGCTTCGCGGCACCGACCTGACCTTCGAGGTCGCCGGCAAGCGGCTCGTCGACGGCGTCGACCTCGATCTCTCGGCGGGCGAGGTGGTCGCCCTCACCGGCCCGAACGGGGCCGGCAAGTCGACGCTGCTGGGGCTGCTCGCAGGCGAGCTGGCGCCCTCGGGCGGCGTCGTCGAGCTGAACGGCTCGCCGCTCGACCGGCTGCACCACGACGAACGAGCACGACTCCGGGCGGTGATGCCCCAGGAGACCGTGCTCCAGTTCGCGTTCACCGTCCGGGAAGTCGTGGCGATGGGTCGCCATCCTCATCGCCGGGCGGGCAGCGAACGCGACGGCGAGGCGGTCGAGAGCGCGATGCGCTGGACCGAGATCCTGGATCTCCACCGGCGCACGTATCCGACGCTCTCGGGCGGGGAGCGAGGCCGGACGACACTCGCGCGCGTGCTGGCGCAGGAGTCGCCGATCCTGCTTCTCGACGAGCCCACGGCGGCGCTCGACATCCGCCATCAGGAGCGGGCGATGACGGTCGCCCGCTCCTTCGCCGACTCCGGCGGCGCGGTGATCGCCGTGCTGCACGACCTCAATCTCGCAGCGGCCTACGCCGATCGGATCGCGCTCCTCGACGAGGGCCGGCTTGCAGGCCTCGGGCCGCCGTGGGCGGTGCTGCGGGAGGAACTGCTCGGCGCCGTCTTCGACCACCCGGTGGTGGTCACGCGAAGCCCGTGCGGCGACTCGCCGCTGGTCGTGCCGGCGCGCGTCTAGACGGTCGCGGGCTCGGCGAGGCCGGCGGCCTGGCGGAGCGTGTCGGCCTTGTCGGTGCGCTCCCAGGTGAAATCGCGATCCTCGCGGCCGAAGTGGCCGTACGCCGCCGTCTTCTTGTAGATCGGCCGCCGCAGGTCGAGGTCGCGGAGGATCGCGGCCGGACGGAGATCGAAGTGGTCGCGGACGAGTTGCTCGATCTTTGCCTGGCTCAGCCCTTGCGCTTCGGTGCCGAAGCAGTCGACGAGCACCGACAGCGGCTGCGCGACGCCGATTGCGTACGCGACCTGAATCTGGCAGCGGTCGGCGAGGCCGGCGGCGACGACGTTCTTCGCCACGTAACGGGCCGCATATGCCGCCGAGCGGTCGACCTTCGTCGGGTCCTTGCCCGAGAACGCGCCACCGCCGTGCGGAGCAGCGCCGCCGTAGGTGTCGACGATGATCTTGCGGCCCGTGAGGCCGGTGTCGCCCATCGGGCCGCCGATCACGAACTTGCCGGTCGGGTTGACGTAGACGAAGTCCTTCTCCTCCAGCCGCTTCTCGTCGTAGAGCGAGTGCGGCAGGATCGGGTGGAGCACGTGCTCGATCAGGTCAGGCTTGATCAGCGTCTCGGAGTCGAGCCCGTCCCGGTGCTGCGTCGAGATGAGGATGCGCTCGATCTCGACGGGGCGCTGGCGGCCGTGCTCGTCGACCTCGTAGCGGATCGTCACCTGCGCCTTGCCGTCCGGCCGCAGGTAGGGAAGCACGTCGGCCTTGCGCACCTCGGACAGCCGCTTGCAGATCCGGTGCGCGAGCTGGATCGGCAGCGGCATCAACTCCTCCGTCTCACGCGAGGCGTAGCCGAACATCATTCCCTGGTCGCCGGCGCCGACGCGGTTGAGCGGATCGCCGTCTCCGTGCTGCGCCTCGAAGGAGTCGTTGACGCCCTGCTCGATGTCTGCCGACTGCTCGTCGATCGCGACGATGACGCCGCACGTCTCCGCGTCGAAGCCGTACTTGGCGCGCGTGTAGCCGATGTCCGCGATCGTCTTGCGTACGAGCCGTGGGATGTCGACGTAGATCTCGGTCGTGATCTCCCCGGCCACGACGACGAGCCCGGTCGTGATCAGCGTCTCGCAGGCGACGCGTCCGGTGGCATCGCCGGCGAGGACGGCGTCGAGAACCGCGTCCGAGACCTGGTCGGCGATCTTGTCCGGGTGACCCTCGGTGACGGACTCGGACGTAAAGGAGAACTCGCGCGCTGCCATGTCGCGAAACGGTACCTGGCCTGCCTACTCGGTGGTCGGTTGCCTGCGCATCAGGTTCCCGACGAGGTCGTGCAAGGGCTCGCCGCCCAGCACCGCGCACACGCCTTCGGTGATCGGCAGCTCGATATCGAGCCGGCGCGAGAGGTCGCGCAGGACCGGCGCCGTCGTCAGCCCTTCGACCACCATCCCGATCTGGCGCACCGCCTCGTCCGGGTCGGTCCCCTGGGCGATCAGCTCGCCCGCTCGGCGGTTGCGGCCGACCTTCGACCAGCAGGTCACGACGAGATCGCCCATGCCGGCGAGCCCTGCGAACGTTCCCTGCTTGCCGCCGGCCGCCTCGGCGAGGCGCGCCATCTCCGCCAGACCGCGCGCCACGAGCGCGGCCTTCGCGTTGTCGCCGAGCCCGAGGCCGTCCGCGCCGCCGGCCGCCAGCGCGATCACGTTCTTCGCCGCGGCGCAGAGCTCGACGCCGACGACGTCGTCATTGACGTAGACGCGAAACGTCGGCGAGTTGACGGCGGCCTGAAGCTCGAGCGAGAGCTGCTGGTCGTCGCTCGCGATCACGGCGGCCGCGGGGAAGTCGCGGGCGATCTCATCGGCGATGTTCGGGCCGGAGAGCACGGCGACGGGACGCTCGCGCACGAGGGTGGAGAGCCGCTCGCCGGTCGCGGGATCGAGGCCCTTCGTCAGTGAGAGCACGGGTGCCTTGCCCGGAAGCGACGCGACGACCGACCCGTAGACGGCACTCGGCAGAGCCACCACGACGAGCTCGGCGTCAGCGATCGGGGCCTTGTCGATCGTCGTCGCAGCGACGCCGCGGAGATCGCAGTGGGTGAGGTAGCGCGGGTTCCGCCCGGTCTCGGCGATCGTCCGGGCCTGTTCGCCGTCGCGGCAGGCAAGCGTGACGTCGTGCTCGCGGTTTTTGAGCACATGCGAGAACGCGGTCCCCCACGAACCCCCACCGACGACAACGATGTTCACGTGCGCTTGACGAAATCGATCGAGACCGGCACCCCCGCGAGGTTAAAGCGTTTGCGGAGCTCGTTCTCGACCCAGTACGCGTAGTCGCGCGTGACCAGTCCCGGATCGTTGACATGGATCCGGATCCGCGGCGGCCGCGTCGACACCTGGGCGCCGTAGAGGAGGTTGAGCCGCTTTCCGGCCTTCGACGGCGGCTGTCGCGCCTCGCGCAGCTCGGCGAGCGCGTTGTTCAGCGCCGGCGTCGGGATCCGGCCGATGTGCTTGTCGAAGAGCTCCGCCGTGTACTGGAGCAGCCGGTCGAGCCCTCGGCCCGTCTTCGAGGAGATGGCGATCAGCGGCGGCCGCTGCCGCAGCTTCGTCTCGATCCTGGGCCGGACCTCCTCGATCGTGATCTCGGTCTCGTCCCACTTGGCCAGGACGATCAGCGTCGAGTTGCCCGCCTTGCGCGCGACGTCGGCGACGGCGAGATCCTGGTCGACGATCCCCTCGCTCGCGTCGATCAGGACGAGCGCGATGTCGGCCCGTTCGGCCGCCTCGAGCGCCCGCAGCTCCGAGTAGTAGTCGATCCCTTGCCGCTGCTTCCGCTTCCGGCGCAGGCCGGCGGTGTCGACGAGCTGAAAGGTGCGGCCGTCGCGCTCGAGGATCGTGTCGATCGTGTCGCGGGTCGTGCCCGGGACGTCGGAGACGATCACGCGCTCGGCGCCGACGAGCGCGTTCAGGAGCGACGACTTGCCGACGTTCGGCCGGCCGAGGATCGCCACGCGGATCGCCTCCTCGCCGACCTGCGTCGGGCCTTCGCCGGGCAGCATCTCGACGATGCGGTCGAGCAGGTCGCCGGTGCCGTGTCCGTGGAGCGCCGAGAGCGGGAACGGATCGCCGAGCCCGAGCTTGTGGAACTCGACCGCCTCGAGGTCTTTGCGGGGGTCGTCGATCTTGTTCGCGAGCACGAGCACGGGCTTCTTCGAGGCCCGCAGCGTGACCGCGAGCTCCTCGTCGCCGGGCGTGATCCCGTGGCGCGCGTCGACGACGAAGAGGACGAGGTCGGCCTCCTCGATCGCTGCGCGAGCCTGCCTCGCGATCGACGGGCTGAACGGATCGGTTGCGAGATCGTCGACGCCGCCGGTGTCGATGAGCAGGAAGTGCTTGCCGTTCCAGTCCGCCAGCAGCTCCTTGCGGTCGCGCGTCACACCCGGTGTCTCGTGGACGACCGCCTGGCGCGTCTCGGTCAGCCGGTTGATCAGCGTCGACTTGCCGACGTTCGGGTAGCCGACGATCGCGACGATGCCGTGGATCTCGGGGATTTCGGGGATCTCGGGGAGCTCGGTGTCGGTCATAGCGGTGGGGTCGCGTGGCGTGGCCGGCCGAGCGCGTGTACCTCGGCGAGCCAGGCGTGGAGGCCGTGGATGCGACGTTCGATCTCGGCGGAAGCCTCGCGGTAGCCCTTCGCGCCCTTCGGCAGCCCCTCGAAGCGGAGCGGCTCGCCCCACGCGACCGAGATGGGATGGAAGTTGCCGGGCTTCCACTCGTAGCTGCCGTAGATCGCTGCCGGCACGACGGGGACGTTCTCCTGGATCGCCGCCATCGCCGCACCCGGCTGCACGGGACCGGGAACGCCCGCTGCGCTGACGCGTGCCCTCGGCGAAGAGCCCGAGCGCGTTGCCCTCGCGGACGACTTCACGCATGCGCCGGACCGCCTCGCGGTCGGACTCGCCGCGGCGGACGGAGATGGTGCCGAAGCTTCGGATCAGCTGGCCGAGGCCGGGCACGCGGTGCGCCTCGACCTTGGCGAGGAAGTAGATCGTGCGCGGTGAGAGGAGCCCGAAGACGGGCGGGTCGATCCAGTGGAAGTGGTTGAACGCCATCACGAGGCCGCCCGAGGCGGGCACACGCTCGACGCCGTAGTTGCGCAGCGGCGTCAGCAGCCGCACGGCTGTCCCGATCGTGAGACGACCCGCGGACCAGACCGCGTCGACGCGATTCATGCTGTCTGCTGCGCGAGCACGAGCTCTTCGATCTGTGCCACGACGTCGTCGACGCCCAGGTCGGTGGTGTCGATCTGGACCGCGTCGGCGGCGGGCTGCATGTTGATCGCGTCCTTCTCGTCCCGCAGGCGCAGGTCGGTGGCGAGTGCCTCGGCGCCGATGCCCGGCCGCTCGAACGACCTGCGGGCGGCCCGGACCTGCTGGTCGGCAATGAGGTAAACCTTAACTTGAGCTTGAGGTGCCACGACCGTGCCGATGTCACGCCCCTCGATCACGACGTTGCCCTCCTGCGCCAGCGCGCGCTGGCGCTCCCGCATCACTTCACGCACGTCGTGGTGGCGGGCGACGACGGGCACGAGCTTGTCGATGTCGGGCTTGCGAATCGACGAGGTCACGTCGATGCCGTCGATGAACACCCGGCCCGCCTCGTCGAACTCGACCGGACACTCCGCCGCGAGCGCCGCCAACTCGGCGGCGCGGTCGAGCGCGTACCCCCGCCGGCGCGCGAGCCAGGTGAGCGCCCGGTACATCGCGCCCGTGTCGAGGTAGCGGAAGCCCAGCCGCTCGGCGAGATGCCGTGCGACCGTGCTCTTGCCGGCCCCGGCGGGCCCGTCGATGGCAACAATCATCAGTCGTAGTCGCTCGCAGCGAGTCGAGCAGGTCGTAGAAGCCGGGGAAGGATACCGCCGCGGCCTCGGCGCCCCCGACAATCCACCCCTTCCCGTGAGGCGAGCCCCGCGATCGCGCCGAGCATCGCGATGCGGTGATCGCCGCGCGCGTCGAGCGAGCCGCCGCGGAGCCGGGTGGGGACGCCGCGCACCTTGAAGCCGTCCTCGGTCGCCCGGATGTGCGCGCCGAGAGCGCGAAGGCCGTCGACCACGGCTTCGATCCGGTCGGTCTCCTTTGCACGGAGCTCGGCAGCGCCGCGCAGGACGCTGTCGCCATGTGCGTGCACCGCGAGCAGCGCGAAGAGCGGTAGCTCGTCGACGAGCAGCGGCACCTCGGCGGCGTTGATCGTCGTGCCGACGAGCTGGGCCGGCCGCACGTCGAGATCACCCCCGGGCTCGCCCCCGATCCGCCGGCGGTTGAAGACGGTGATGTTGGCGCCCATCCGCTCGAGCACGTCGAGCAGGCCGGTCCGACGCGGGTTCAGGTTGAGACCGTGGACGGTCAGCTCCGACCCGCTGAGCAGCGTGGCGGCGACGAGAAAGGGGGCGGCCGAGGAGAAGTCGCCGGGGACCTCGACCTCGCCGAGCTCGAGCCGGTCGACAGGCCCGACGGTGATCGTGCGCGGCTTCCGCCTCACCGTCACACCTGCCTGGTCGAGCAGGTTCTCGGTGTGGTCGCGCGTGGGCAACGGCTCCTCGACGGTGGTCTCGCCGCCGTCCGCGTAGAGCGCGGCGAGGAGCACCGCCGACTTCACCTGGGCGCTCGCGACCGGCAGCTCGTAGGTGATCGAGGCCAGGTGCCCGCCCTCGATCACGATCGGGGCATGCCCCTCCGTCGTCTCCACCGAGGCGCCCATCTGCCGTAGCGGCTCGGCGACGCGCTCCATCGGGCGCGACCGCAGCGACTCGTCGCCGGTCAGCTCGAAGCGACCCTCCTGACCGGCGAGGATGCCCGGCAGCAACCGCATCAGCGTGCCGGCATTGCCGCAGTCGATCGCCTCCTTCGGGGCTTTCAGCCCGCGCAGGCCGCCGCCGAAGACGCGCAGCGTCTCGTCGTCGGCCTCGTAGACGCGGATCCCGAGGGCACGCACGGCGGCGACGGTCGACTCGGTGTCGGCGGAGCGGCCGAAGCCGGAGACACGCGACTCGCCGTCCGAGATCGCGCCCAGCAGTACCGCGCGATGTGAGATCGACTTGTCTCCGGGAACGCGGATGTGACCCTGGATCGCGGCGGCGGGCTCGATCTTCACGCGTCGTCCTCGAGCACGGGTGCGACGACGACGCCGTAACCCTGCTGCTCGAGGATCTCCGCTGCGCGAGCAGCTTCCGGCTCGCCCGCGACGAGGATGGCCAGCGTGCCGCCGCGCTCGGTGGAGAAGTGCTGCAGGTCGAAGCCGGCGATGTTGATCCGCTCGGCGCCGAGTGCCTGCGCGATGCCGGCGATCACGCCGGGCCGGTCGGGCACGTGGACTCGCAGCCGCTGCAGCGCGCCGACGTCCTCGTACGCCGTCTCGAGCAGGCGCCGCCGGTTGGCCGAGGCCTCGCCGATCCAGCGGGCCAGGAAGCCGGCATCCCCGGCCGCCAGAGCCGCCTCGACCTGCTCGATGCGGCGGCGGTGCTCGGCGAGCGACGCCGCGAGCGCCACGCGGTTCTCGAGGAAGATGTCAACCCAGATGCGGGGGTTCGCGCCGGCGATCCGCGTCATGTCGCGCAGCGAGCCGCCCGCCGCTGCAAGCGGCTCGTGGCCGTCGACGCGGGTCCCACCCGCCTGGTTCAGGAGCACGTTTGCGAGCGCGTGCGGCAGGTGGCTCGTGACCGCGACGAGGCGGTCGTGCGCCTCGGGATCGATGGCGACCGGCACCGCGCCGAGCGACGAGACGAAGTCGTGCACGACGCTGTAGCTCTGCGGCTCCGTCGCGGTGGTGGGAGTCAGAAACCAGGTCGCGCCCTCGAAGATCCCGGGCGTCGCCCATTCGGGGCCGTGCGCCTCCGAGCCGCAGATGGGATGGCCGCCGACGAAGCGCCCGTCCCCGCCGGCCGCCTCGGAGACGCCGCCCTTCGTCGAGCCGACATCCGTGATCGTGCAGCCCAGTGAGCTCGCGTCGAGCACCGCGCGGATCTGGTCTTGCAGCGCGGTCACCGGCACGGCGATGACCGCAAGCTCGGCGTCCTCGAGCGCCGCGGCCAGCTCCGGCGCCGCTTCGACCGCGCCCCGCTTCTCGGCCGTCGCGAGATGCTCCTCGTCGGCGTCCCAGCCGAGGACGCGCTCGACGCCGGCCCCGCGTGCTGCCAGCCCGAGCGAGGCCCCCATCAGGCCCGTCCCGACGATCGCGAGCCGCGAGATCACCCGATCGTCTTGCCGAGCAGCGAAGCGAGCGCCCTGATCTCGTGCGCGAAGTCGGCGAAGTCGGCCGCGGGGATCTGCTGTGGGCCGTCGCAGAGCGCCTCCTCGGGGCGCGGGTGCACCTCGACGATGATCCCGTCCGCCCCTGCGGCGACCGCCGCGCGGGCGAGCGGCAGCACCAGGTCGCGCTTCCCGGCGGCATGCGATGGATCGACGATCACGGGCAGGTGCGTCTCGTGCTTGAGCACGGGGATCGCCGAGAGATCGAGGGTGTAGCGCGTCGAGCGCTCGAACGTCTTGATCCCCCGCTCGCAGAGGATCACCTGCGCGTTGCCTTCCTTGACGACGTACTCGGCTGCCATGAGCAGCTCCTCGATCGACGCGGAGGGGCCACGCTTCAGCAGCACCGGCTTCGGCGCGCGACCGACCTCCGAGAGCAGGTTGAAGTTCTGCATGTTGCGCGCGCCGATCTGGACCACGTCCGCGACCTCGACGACCGCTTCGACGTCGCGGGGGTCCATCAGCTCGGTCACGAGCGGGAGCCCGGTCTCGTCGCGCGCCTCGGCGAGGATCTTGAGCGCCTCGACGCCGAGGCCCTGGAAGGCGTAGGGCGACGTGCGTGGCTTGAAGGCGCCGCCACGCAGCATCGTCACGCCCTCAGCGGCAACGACCCGCGCGGTCTCGAGCGTCTGCTCCCTCGTCTCGACCGTGCACGGGCCTGCGATGAAGCCGAAGTACGCATCGCCGAGGCGGCGGCCGCGCGTCTCGATCACGGTCGGGTCGCGCCGCAGCTCGCGCGAGACGAGCTTGTAGGGCTTCAGGATCGGCAGCACCTGCTCGACGCCGGGGAACCCTTCGAGCGGCAGAGTCGCGAGCAGCTCGCGCTCGCCGATCGCGCCGATCACAGTCGCGTCGCGGCCGCGGCTGACGTGGGCGCTCGCGCCCGCCTCCTCCAGGCGCGCGACGACTTCGTCCACCTGTTCGTCGGAGGCCTGTGCGCCCATCACGATCAGGAGCTCCGGTGAGCCAACTGTGGCCATCGGCTGAGTGTAGTTGCGCCTCTTCTCCCGGAAGCCGGTAGAAATGAGGCGGAAGTGCGCATTTTCTCCGGCATCCAGCCCACGGGCGACAAGACGATCGGCAACCTGATCGGAGGCTTCCGTCAGTACGCGAAGACGCAGGAGCAAGGCGAGGGCTTCTTCTGCATCGTCGACCTGCACTCGATCAGCGTCGAGTACGACCCCGCGGACTTCCGCGAGAAGACGCTCGACCTGGCCGCGATCCTGTTCGCGACCGGCCTCGACCCGGAGCGCTCGACCGTCTTCGCGCAGAGCCACGTGCCTGCGCACGCGGAGGCGGCGTGGCTGCTCGGCTCGGTCACGAGCTTCGGCCAGCTCGGCCGGATGACGCAGTTCAAGGACAAGGGCGGCGAGCGGGACTTCGTCTCGGCCGCGCTGTTCACGTATCCGGTCCTGATGGCCTCCGACATCCTGCTCTACCAGACCGACATCGTCCCGATCGGCGACGACCAGCGACAGCACCTCGAGCTCGCGCGCGACGTGGCCGAGCGCTTCAACTCGCGCTTCGGCGAGACGTTCAAGGTGCCGGAAGGCGTGTACCCCGAGGTGGGCGCGCGGATCATGGACCTGCAGGAGCCGACGAAGAAGATGTCGACGACCGCCGGGACGCCGCAGGGAACGGTGAGGATCCTCGACGACGCCGACGTGATCATGAAGAAGTTCAAGTCGGCGGTGACCGACTCCGGCTCCGAGGTTCGCCGCGGGGACGACAAGCCGGGCGTGACGAACATGATCGACATCCTCTCGGCGCTGACCGGCGAGGCTCCGGAGGCGATCGAAGCCCGGTACGAGGGCTCCGGCTACGGCCAGTTCAAGGCCGACGTCGGCGAGGCGGTCATCGAAGCCGTGACCCCGGTCCAGGAGCGCTACCGCGAGTTGAGGGCCGATCCGGCCGAGCTGCAGCGGATGCTCGCGAGGGGCGCCGAGAAGGCGCGCAAGGCCTCGGAGCCGACGCTCGACGTGATGTTCGACCGAATGGGCTTCGTCAAGAGTGAGGCTGGGCGGTTCTTCGGAGCTGCTCGACCTCGCGGTCTCTAGCAGCTAAGGCCCCCATCGCCGGCGCCGTGCCAGACGGCGGCGGTCTCCCAGCGTGGCGTGTCGGTGAGCTGCCGCTCGCACTCGCCATCAGCGCGGACCGCGTAGAGATCCCAGTCGTCGTTCTCGTCCGGGATCCGCGCGAGGACGATCCACTCGCCGTCCGGACTCCACTCGGGAGCCGCATCGCTCTCGGGGTTCTCGGTCAGCCGCCGCTCGTCACCGCCGTCGGCGTCCGCGACGTAGATCTCGCCCGCGTGACCGAGGCAGTCGTGGAAGAGGCAAGGGCCGTTCTCATTGCGGTCGCTGACGAAGGCGATCCGGCGCCCGTCGGGCGACCAGGTGCCGCGCGACCCGTCCACGAGCCGTCGCTCGTCGTCGCTCCCCACGTCCCGAACGAACAGCCCGAGCGGCGCCCCGGACCGCGGGTCGAGCCGCGTGAAGAGAAGACGCTGCTCGTCCGGCGAGAGCTCGCCGTCGAAGACGATCCCGAGCCCGTCCACCAACGTCTCCCGGCTCCCGTCCTCGGGATCGATCGCGTCGAGGCTGCAGTCGGGCACGACACCCCGGACGTCGAGGGGGCAGGAGACGAACGCGACGCGGCCGTCGCGCAGCAGCCGCGGAGCGAAATCGCCTCTGCGGTCGTCGGTCAGCCGCCGCGTCGTGCCATCGGGCCCACGGAGGTAGACCTCCTCCCATTGGATCGACTGCCGATCGGGCTCGTCCCCGGCGACGGTGAAGACAGTAGGTCCGGCGGTCTCTCTGTCGCCCGCGCCGGCGAGACGCCCCGCGCGGAGCTGCTGAAGCTCCCAGGTGCGCTTGCCCTGCGCGACGATCTGGACGTCGAGCTGGGCGGGACCAGCGGTTTCGGCTAATGGCTCTTCGTCACCTGCGCAACCGGCGGCGATGAAGAGGAGCAGAAGGAGAGCCGCCTGCCTCATTTCGGTCCTGCATTCCCGGCGCGCTGAGCCGTTGAACCTCCTGCACACTCAGCTCGCGCCACTCGCCGGCGCCGAGATCGTCCACCCGCAGTCCGGCGTAGACGCTCCGATGCAGTCGCCGGACGCGGTGGCCGACGGCTTCACACATCCGCGCACTTGGCGGTTACGGCCTTCGTGGAGGACGAGCTCGATGCGCGCCGCGCCGAGCCGGCGAACCCGCGCCGGTGAGGTGACGCCGTCCTCGAGCTCGACGCCCTCGGCGAGCCGGCGCAGCGCCTCGTCGTTCGGCTCCTTCCAGGTCTCGACCTCGTAGACCTTCTCGACCCCGTAGCGCGGGTGCGCGAGGCGGTGCGCGAGCGGGCCGTCGTTCGTCAGCAGGAGCGCTCCGGTCGTGTCGACGTCGAGGCGCCCGACCGGGACGACGCGGGACCCGTGCTCGACGAGGCCGACGACGGTCGGCCGGCCCTGTGGGTCGCTGGCGGTCGTGACGACGCCCTGCGGCTTGTTCAGCAGCACGTACGCGAGTTGCTGCTTCGCGACCGACTCCCCGTCGACCTCGACGACGTCGCCCGACTCGACGAACGTGTTCAGCTCGCCGGGCTCCCCGTTGACGCGAACGCGGCCGGCCTTGATCAACTCGTCCGACTTTCGGCGCGAGGCGACACCCGCTCGGGCTAGGTAGGCGTTCAGGCGCATCGTCGTTGTAGTCTGCCGCGCGATGCGTGATCGCTCTGCCGACATCGATCGTCTCGCCGAGCTCCTGGTCGGCTTCGGCGCCAGCCTGCAACCGGGCCAGATCCTCGGCGTCACGGCCTATCTCGGCATGGAAGATGCGGCCCGCGCCGTCGCGCGAAAGGCATACGAGCGCGGCGCGAAGTACGTCGACGTCTTCTGGTGGGATCACCTCGTCAAGGCCGAGCGGCTCCAGCACGCCGACGAGGCGACGCTCGACTTCGTCCCGCCCTGGATCGAGCAGCGAATGCAGTGGCTCTCCGACGAGCGCGCCGCGCGGGTGACGCTGACCGGGACGAGCGCCGCGATCTTCGAGCACATCGACTCCGCGCGCACCGGTCGCGACCTGCTGCCGTACATCTCCGCGGTGCCGCGGATCGTCAACGAGCGGACGACGAACTGGACGGCCGGCCCGTGCCCGAATCCCGGCTGGGCGCAGCGCGTCCATCCCGAGCTCGAGCCGGACGAGGCGCTCGACAAGCTCTGGGAGGAGATCGTCTACGTGCTCCGGCTCGATGCCGAAGATCCGGTGGCCGCCTGGCGCGAGCGGATGAAGGCGATCGTCGCGAGCGCCGACCGGCTCACGGAGCGACGGTTCGACGCCGTCCATCTGAAAGGCCCCGG
This sequence comes from uncultured Gaiellaceae bacterium, assembly GCA_963820565.1. Taxonomy (GTDB): domain Bacteria; phylum Actinomycetota; class Thermoleophilia; order Gaiellales; family Gaiellaceae; genus Gaiellasilicea. The sequence continues at coordinate 214,825 of CAWGAD010000011.1, read as the reverse complement.
CACCGACCTGACGATCGGGCTGATGCCGAGCTCGAAGTGGCTCGGGGCGGACTTCACGACGGCGGCGGGTCTCACGCACTATCCGAACCTCCCGACCGAGGAGGTCTTCACGACGCCGGACCCGGAACGCGTGGACGGGCACGTTGCCGCGACGATGCCGCTCGAGCTCTACGGCGCCTACATGAACGGGATCCGGATCGAGTTCGAAGGCGGCCGCGCCGTCAAGATCGACGCCGAGCAGGGCGCAGACGCGCTGCGCGCGGCGATGGCGAGGGACGACGGCGCCTCACGTCTCGGCGAGATCGCGCTCGTCGACAAGGAAGGCCGGATCGGCCCGCTCGGCACCGTCTTCTACGAGACGCTGCTCGACGAGAACGCCGCCAGCCACATTGCGCTGGGCAACGCCTACACCTTCCCGGTCGAGGACGAGGCCGACCGCGCCCGCGTGAACAAGAGCGGCATCCACGTCGACTTCATGATCGGCTCGAACGAGGTGGACGTCGACGGGATCACCCGCGACGGCGACCGCGTGCCAGTCCTGCGCGGCGGCTCCTGGCAGCTCTAGCCGCCACACTTTCGTGACGCGCGCGTGGCGGTTCCGTTCGGGGACTGTCCCCGGGACTGTCCGGCCGTGAGGACTGTCCCCGGCCGTGGACGGCTACGCGGTCTTGCCGACGGCGACCGAGTGGAGCCGCTCGCGGATGTCTGCGGCCGTCTCGCCCAGGTCGGCGAGGCGGGGCAGCGCGGCGGCGTTCTCGAGCCCGAAGACGCGCTCGAAGAGCGGCGTCGTGCGATAGCGGACGGCTCCGCCTGCACCCTCGTCTCGGCCGGCCTCGGCGATGAGGCCGCGTTCGAGCAGTCCGGCGACGGCCGAGTCGGCGGCGACGCCGCGGATGCGCGCGATCTCCGGGCGGCTGCAGGGACCGAGGTAGGCGACGATCGCCAGTGTCTCGAGCGCCGCCTGCGAGAGGCCGCGTTCGACCGGACGCTCGAACAGCCGCCCGCACGCATCCGCCGCCTCGCGCGACGCGCGAAACGCGAATCCGCCCGCGACGTGCTCGAGCACGATCCCGCTGCGACCCTCACGGAAGCGGTCCGAGAGGAGACCGAGCGCCAGCTCGATGCGCTCCGGGTCGTCGTCGGCTGCCTCCGAGAGCTCCTCGACGCTGAGTGGGGCCGAGGCGACGATGAGCAGCGCCTCGAGCGTGCGGGCGAGCTGGTCGACCGGGTTCGCGGTGATCAGGCGGAGCGGGCGATCCATTCGCTACCTCTTTCTACGTCGGGACGGGAAACCCTGATCGGGCTGAAAGGTGCGGCTTGCTCGAGTGCGATCTCCCCCGCCTTGCGCAGCTCCAGCAGGGCGAGGAAGGCAACCGCCTGGTCGACGCGCGAGAGCGACCCGACCTCGGCGTCGAAGTCGAAGCGGCGGCGCTTGCGGAGGACAGCGCGGAAGCGCTCGAGAAACTGCGACACGGGCGGGAACCGGAGCGACATGTGCGCGAGCGAGACCTGCGGCGCGGGCTCGGCGAGGAGGCGTAGCACCGTCGCGAGCTGCTCCGGATCCTGCTGCGCCAGCCTGCGCTCCGGCCGCGGCGCGAGCGGCGCCGGGCCGACCCGGAAGTAGCGGTCGCGCTCCCCGGCGAGCCGGTCGGCCAGCCAGCCGGCGGCCTCCTTCATCCGGCGGTACTCGGCCAGTCGCCGTGCGAGCTCCTCGGCGGCCTCTTCCGGCTCGAGCTCGGCCAGCTCGGCCTCCTCGTCCGGGAAGAGCGCGCGCGCCTTGAGCTCGAGGAGCGCTGCGATCAGGACGAGGAACTCGCCGCACGCCTCGAGATCGAGCTCCTCGCGCTCGGCCAGCCGCTCGACGAACGCGACGACGATCGCGGCCATGTCGATCTCGGCCGGCTCCAGCTCCTCCTTCAGGAGCAGCGTCAGGAGCAGGTCGAAGGGACCCTCGAACGCGTCGAGGTCCAGCTCGAGCTCGCGCACAATCATGCGCTTCGGAGGCTAGCGGCGGGGTCGGACGCGGCTGCGCGGGACGGCCATCGTCTTCGGCGGCGCCGGCTTCGGCCCGCTCTCGCGGCGGCGCTCGCGGCGGCCGCGCAGGAACTGCCACCAGATGAAGAACAGCGTCGAGGCCACGAAGAGGATCAGCGAGACCCACGCGTTGACCCGCAGGCCCCAGAACTCCTTCGACGGATCGATGCGGAGGAACTCGAGGTAGAAGCGGAACGCGGTGTAGAGCGAGACGTAGAGCGCGAAGAGCGCCGGCGGCTTGAAGCGGATAGCGGCGGTCGAGGATGAGCAGCAGGCCGGCTGCGCCGAGGTTCCAGAGCGCCTCGTAGAGGAACGTCGGATGGAACGTCTCGTCGAAGAGGTAGTCGTCGGGGCGCCGCGCCGGCTCGATCTCGAGTCCCCACGGGAGGTCGGTCGGCTTGCCGAAGAGCTCCTGGTTCCACCAGTTGCCGACCCGGCCGATCGCCTGCGCGACCAGCAGGCCCGGCGCAGCCGCGTCGAGCAGCTTCGTGACGCTGGCGCCCGAGCGGTGCGCGATGTAGCCGCCGACGAGCACGCCGCCGGCGATGCCGCCCCAGATCCCCAGCCCGCCTTCCCAGACGGCGAACGGCCCCCACCACTCGTCCGGAACCTCGTTCCAGCTCGTGGCGAGGTGGTAGAGACGCGCGCCCACGATCCCGGCGCCGACGCCCCAGACCGCAACGCGGAAGATCAGATCCCAGTCGCCGCCGCGTGCGACCCAGCGGCGGCCCGTGATCCAGATGCACGCCGCGATGCCGGCCAGCAGCATCAGGCCGTACATGTGGATCGTGATCGGCCCGATCTCGAGCGTGCCCGAGGACGGCGAGGGGATGGACGCGAGCAGGTGCACGGCAGAGCGCATTCTGCCGAGACTCGCAGACGGAGCGAAGGGGAAGCGCTAGAGGAGAATCTGGAGCGCGAGCTCCGGAGCGCAGCCGTTACGCAGCAGGCTGATCGCGAAGTGAAGGTCGACGTCCGGGCGGGCAGCGAGCAACGAGGCGGCCGAAGCCTCGAACCCGGCGCGCTCCAGCTCCTCCGAGCGCCACCGTTCGATCCGCTCCTGCTCCGTCTCCTGCTTGGTCAGCTCTGCCGCAGCCATCGTGTCCTCCGGTCGTGTACTCCGGTACTTCGTCCAGTAGAGCTGAGAGGTTCTCCCCATAAAAGGGGATTGCGATGAAGCTTCGGTAAGCGTTTTGCAAGGACGGCCGCCCCGAAGACGGGAGAATGCCCGCATGACGACGCCCGCCGACCAGCTCGACCGCCTGCGCGTCCTCGTGAATGCGGGGATCGCCCTCAGCTCGGAGCTGTCGCTCGACGCGCTCCTGCAGCGCATCATCGAGTCGGCGGCCGAGCTCACCGGCGCGCGCTACGCGGCGCTCGGCGTGATCGACAAGACAGGGCAGTCGCTCGAGCAGTTCGTGACGACGGGCTTCGACGCCGAGACGCACGAGGCGATCGGCGACCTTCCTCAGGGGCGTGGGATCCTCGGTGTCCTGATTCGCGATGCGCAGCCGCTGCGGCTGCACGACATCGCCGACGATCCGCGCTCGGTGGGGTTTCCTCCGAATCACCCGCCGATGAAGTCGTTCCTGGGGCTCCCGATCGTGCTCCGCGGCGTCGCGTACGGCAACCTCTATCTGACCGAGAAGGCCGACGACCGCGATTTCTCGGACGAGGACGAGGAGCTGGTCGGACTGCTCGCGGCCCAGGCGGCCGTCGCGATCGAGAACGCACGGCTGTACGAGAGCTCGACCCGCTGGCTGCGCCAGATCGAGTCGCTGAACGAGATCGGCAATGTGCTCGCTTCCGAGTTCGAGCTCGAGCCGCTCCTGTCCCTCGTCGCGGGCCGCTTGCAGGAGCTCCTGGACGCGCGGCTCGTGCTGATCGCATTGCCGGACGGCACGACGCTGCGCGTCGCCGCGGCGGAGGGAGAAGGCGCGTCTGACGTCGTCGGGATCGAGCTCGAGTTCGCAGGCTCGAAGGCAGGGCGCGTGCTGGAGCGCGGCCGCAGCGAGCGCATCGACTCGGTACTCGACGACCCGGAGATCGACCAGCAGGCGGCCCGGCAGCTTGGTGTCCGCTCCGCCTTGTTCGTGCCGCTTCTCGCGCGCGGCCTGCCGATCGGGGTGATGATCGCGCACGACAAGCAAGGAGAGTCGCCCGCCTTCAGCGAGGACGACCTGCGCCTGGCGGAGACGCTCGCGGCTCGAGCAGCGATCGCGGTCGACCTCTCGGCGCGCGTCGGCCGCGACGCGGTCCGCCGCGTCGTCGAGGGGCAGGAGCTCGAGCGTGCGCGGCTCGCCCGTGCGCTCCATGACGAAACAGGGCAAGCGCTGACGTCGATCCTGCTCGGCCTGAAGCCGCTCGAGCAGGCGGCCGAGTCGGACGAAGCGCGGGCCGCGGTCGCGTCGGTGCGCGAGCTCGTCGTGTCTACCTTGCAGGACGTCCGGCGGCTCGCGGTCGAGCTTCGGCCGTCCGCGCTCGACGACTTCGGGCTGGTGTCGGCCGTCGAGCGGCTCGCGGAGACGTTCCGGGAGCAGAGCGGCCTGCGGGTGGATCTCGAGGCGCGCCTCGGCGACGAGCGGCTACCGCCCGAGTCCGAAACGGCGCTGTACCGCGTCGTGCAGGAGGCGCTGACGAACATCATCAAGCACGCGCAGGCCGGCCGGGTCAGCATTCTGCTCCAGAGAAAGGGCGACGCCGTCGTGGCGATCGATCGAGGACGACGGCTCCGGGTTCGACCCCGGCAAGACGCGGAAGGACGCACTCGGGCTGGCCGGCATGCGCGAGCGCGTCGCGCTCGTGGGCGGCCGGCTCCAGGTCGAATCGTCCGCAGGCGCCGGCACGACGCTCGTCGCCGAGGTGCCGGTGGTGTGACCATCCGCGTCCTGATCGTCGACGACCACGCGGTCGTCCGGACCGGCCTGCGCCGCGTCCTCGACGCCGAGGCCGACATCGAGACCGTCGGCGAGGCCGCCGATGCCGAACGTGCCGTCTTCGAGGCGATCGAGAACGAGCCCGACGTCGTGCTCCTCGACGTGATGATGCCCGGCAAGAGCGGGATCGAAGGCATGCCCGCCGTGCTCCAGGCCGTTCCCGGCGTGAAGGTGCTCGTCCTCTCGATGCAGGACGACCCCCGGTACGTCCGCGAGGCGTTCGACGCCGGCGCGAGCGGCTATGTCCTGAAGGAGGCGGCCGACACGGAGGTCGTCCGCGCGGTCAGAGCCGTCGCGGGCGGCGACCGCTACGTCCACCCCAGCCTGGGCGCCCGGCTCTTCGAGGCCGACGCCGAAGAGCGGAGACGAGCCGAGGACGATCCGCTCTCGGACCGCGAGCGCGAGGTGCTGCGCCTGCTCGCGCTCGGCCATACGAACCAGGAGATCGCGACGATGCTCTTCATCTCGGTGCGGACCGCGGAGACGCACCGGGCGCACATCATGCAGAAGCTGCAGCTCGGGAGCAGGGCCGAGCTCGTCCGCTACGCGATCGCCGAGGGACTGCTCGAGACAGGGGCTTAGCGCACCACCAGCACGTCGCACGGCGCACGGCGGAGGACCCGAGCGCTGGCCGAACCACCGACCACGACCAGGTCGGCTCCATGCTCCCACGCCGACTCGACGAGCTGCTCGCCGGGCTCGCCGGTCGGCTCGTGGTAGTGGGCCTCGACATGCCGGTGACGGAGCCGGTCGCGGGCCTCCTTCCCGTCCGACCGGCCGACCTCGCCGGTCTGGACGGTCACAACGGTGAGCGTCGAGCCGTACCCGACGAGGTCGGCCGCGGCGTCGAGCGCACGGCGACCGGCATCCGAACCGTCGTAGCCAACCATGATCTTGCGAGGGCGAGGCGCCATCAGTGGCTCATCGTTCCCTTGACGTCGCCGACCTTGAGCAGGCCGACCTGGCCGAGATCGACGTCGGCGAACGCGTGGGAGACGAACGGGTAGAGGCCTTCCTCGTCGACCTTGACGTCGAAGACCGCACCGCCGCCGGCGGGCACGAGCACCGTCTGCACGCCGTTCTGCGGCGGGTTCTTCATGTCGCCGTTGACCCAGGCCCGGTCGAACGTGGCGCCCACGACGTGGAAGTTGACGTTGTTCGTCGGCCCGGCTGCCACGACCCAGAAGCGCGTCGTTTCGCCCGGCTGTGCCGTGAGCGGGTGCGTCACGTACTGGTTTGCGTAGCCGTTGAACGTGACCCAGTCGGCCATTCGCGCCCGCGCCTTCGCCATGTCGAGCGAAGCCGGCTCGGCGATCCCGTCTCCGTTCAGGTACCACTCGCTGCCGACGAGCACGTACTCGTTGTCGACCGCCGGCAATGCCTGTTTCGGCTGGACCACGATCGCGCCATACATCCCGTTCGCGATGTGCGCGAGCACCGGCTTCGTGCCGCAGTGGTACATGAAGACACCGGGGTCGCCGGCGACGAAGCGGAACTTGATCGACTTGCCCGGCAGGACGTCCTTGAACGCGATGTTCGGCGCAATCCGAGCGGCGTGGAAATCGATCGAGTGCGGGATCGCGCCGCCGTTCGTCAGCGTCATCTCGACCGTCTGCCCTTCGCGGACGTGGATGATCGGGCCGGGGGCACCGTGGCCGTCGAAGGCCCAGGTGTTGTACTTGACGCCCGGAGCGATCTCGACCGTCATGTCCTTCAGCGTCATCTGCACCTTGATCAGGTCGCCGGCCGGAGCCGGAGGCAGCGTCGCGTCGTAGGCCTTGTGCGCAGCGGCCAACTCCAGCGCGTTCTCCGGCACGACACCGGCGAAGCTCGCCAGGGGCAGAGCCGTGTTGTGGTCGACGGCCGGCTGGGCATGGCTCGCCGTGGCGCTCTCCGCCGGGCCGCCTCGTCGCGGGCGTCCGCCCACATCAAGAGGGCGAAGAACCCGACGACGGCGACGCCGAAGCCGAGCAGCAGCGCCGCGACCTTGAAGAACGCGCCGGACTCGGTCTCGACCGGCTGGTGGTGTGAATACGAGTGGCTCGCCATCGGTTTCTCTCTCCTCAATCTCGTAGTCGAAGGGCAGGCCCGGGGGCCCGCCCTTCGCTTGAAGCCGCGTGGTGCTTAGATCGCGGCCGACGCCGTCTCGAGCTTCTTGCTGCGCTTCGGCAGCGCGACCAGCCCGAGCGCCCCACCAAGGGTGAGGACGAGGAACCCGATGCCTGTCAGCAAGAGCGCGATGCCCATCACGATCGAGAAGAGCGCCACCCGCTCTGCAAAGAAGGCGGTGTTCAGCGCGGTCGTGAGGGCCGTCTCGGTGACCCACATGTTGCGGAGCCCGTTCTCGACGGGGCGGCCGTCAGGCGTCTTCGCCGCCAGCGCCTCGTCGCTCGTGTCCGTGCCGGCGGGGGTCAGGAAGCGACCCATCTCGGCGTAGCGCTTGCCCTCTGTGGACTTGAGCGTATGGAACTCCATGATGTCCGCGAACGCCCGTGCGTCGGCGCCCGTCTTGATCGCCTGGCCGGGCTGCAACCTGCCGCCGGTCAGCTCCGCGGCGTCGTCCCCAGCAGTGATCTGCTGTGCCGCGAGCTCGTTGCGCACTTCACTGCGCCCCTGCACGCCGATCACGATCGCGCCGGTGCCGAACGCCACGAGCACGATGCTCGCTGCGATCCCTGCATATCCGAAGAACTTCTTCATCTCCTGCTCCTTTTGTCGGCCGTTCCCTGAGCAGAAGGTTCGTCGCTCTCGCCTCCGGCGCCATCGGCGAGTCCGCGTAAGCGAGTTGCGGGCGACTACGCATCCACAAGACTTACAAAGATCTCAGGCTGCTCTCAGGCGGTTCTTAGAAGCCGCAGCAACCGTGGTCACTTCCAGAATCCAGACCAAGGAGCTGAACAGTGGCCGATCAGACGCCTCTGAAGGCAGTGGCAGGCGGCGCCAACCGGGACGTCGTCGAGAGTGCCGTCTTCGAGATCAAGCGCGTCATCGCAGGGCAGGACGAGATGCTGGAGCGGGTCTTCGTCTGCCTGCTGGCAGGCGGACACCTTCTGATCGAGGGTGTCCCCGGCCTGGCGAAGACGCTGACCATCAAGACCGTCGCCGAGGTGCTCGGCGGGAGCTTCCAGCGGGTGCAGTTCACCCCGGACCTCGTCCCGTCCGACCTCGTCGGCACGCGGATGTACCGCTCCGGCAAGGACGTCTTCGACACCGAGCTGGGGCCGGTGTTCTGCAACTTCCTGCTCGCCGACGAGATCAACCGTGCCCCGGCCAAGGTGCAGTCGGCGCTGCTCGAGGTGATGCAGGAGCGCCAGGTGACGATCGGCAAGGAGACGCACGCCGTGCCGTCCCCGTTCCTCGTGATGGCGACGCAGAACCCGATCGAGTCCGAGGGCACCTACGCGCTGCCGGAGGCGCAGGTCGATCGGTTCATGCTCAAGGTGCTGGTCGACTATCCGCCGCCGGCGGACGAGCTGACCGTGATCGAGCGCGCGCTCGCCGACCCGGTCGCAGTCGAGCAGCTCCTCTCTATCGAGGAGCTGACGGAGCTGCAGGCCGCCACCCGGCGGATCTACGTCGACCCGGCGGTCTCGCGGTACGCGCTCTCGATCGCGATGGCCACTCGGCGGCTCGCAGACGCCGGGCTGGAGGAGCTCGCCTCCTACGTCGACTACGGCGCCAGCCCACGCGGCCCGATCAACCTCGTCGTCGGCGCGCGTGCGCTCGCGCTTCTGCGCGGCCGCCGCTACGTGCTGCCGCAGGACGTGCACGAGCTCGCCAAGGACGTGCTCCGCCACCGGATGGTGCTCAGCTACGAGGCGCTCGCCGAAGGCGTCGACGCCGATCGGATCCTCGACCGCGTGCTCGAGACGATCCCGATGCCGCAGCTCGACCTCCGGCAGGAGGTCGCATGAGCACCGCTCATGCTCTCGGGCCGGCGCGCAGCCCGGGCCGTCCAGGCCCCGGCCCGCTGCCGGCGGCGCTGCTGCGCAAGGTGAACCTGACGATCCGGCGCCGCATCGACGGTCTGCTCGCCGGCGACCACCGCTCGTGGGCGTTCGGCGACGGCGCCGAGCTCGCCCAGGTCCGGCCCTACGTGTTCGGCGACGATGTGCGGCTGATCGACTGGAACGTGACCGCCCGCACCGGCGAGCCGCACGTTCGCGTCAACGTGGCAGAGCGAGCCGTCGAGACCTGGCTGCTGCTCGACACGTCCGCGTCGATGACCTTCGGGACCGCCGACCGGAGAAAGTGGGACGTCGCCGAAGGCGTCTCGGTCGCGCTCGGCCACTTCGCCGTGCGGCGTGGCAACCGCCTCGCGGTCGCCACCTTCGGCGACCGGACGCCCTTCACGTCCCCGGCCCGGCAGGGCAACCGCGGCCTCCTGGCCCTGCTGCTCGCCCTGAGACGGGAGCCCGATCTCGAGCCGCTGGGGCCGACCTCGCTCGGCGCCGCACTCGGCCGGATCGGCCGGCTCGCCCGCCGCCGCGCCGTGATCGTTCTCGTCTCCGACTTCCGCGGCCCCCGCGACTGGCGCTCGCAGCTGCTCCAGCTCGCGTCACGCCACGATGTGATCGCGATCGAGATCCGCGATCCGCGCGAGCAGGAGCTCCCCGACGTCGGCGACCTCTGGCTCGTCGACCCCGAATCGGGCAAGCAGTTGCGTGTCGACACCCGCAGCCGGAAGCTCCGGCAGCGCTTCGGCGCCGAGGCGGCCGCCGAACGCGAGGCTCTCACCCGCGAGCTGCGCTCGCTCGGTGTTGCGCACCTGACCCTCTCGACCTCCGGCGACTGGCTGCGACGCCTCGTCGGGTTCCTCCAGACCGAAGGGAGGCGACGATGAGCTTCGCCTGGCCGATCGCCCTCGCCGCGCTCGCACTCGTGGCGCTGGCCCTGATCGCATACCTCGTCGCGCAGCGGCGGCGCCGGCGCTACGTCGTCCGCTTCACCAACCTCGACCTGCTCGAGAACGTGGTCGCCGACTCACCACGCTGGCGTCGCCACATTCCGGCGACGCTCACCCTGCTCGCGCTCAGCGCCCTCGTGATCGGCATGGCCCGGCCTCAGGTCGCGGTGGCAGTGCCGCGCGAGGAGGCGACCGTGATCCTCGCGATGGACAGCTCCGGGTCGATGACCGCGACCGACGTCCAGCCAGACCGGATGACCGCCGCGCGGGAGGCAGCGAGCTCGTTCGTCGACGGTCTCCCCGACGGCTTCCGTGTCGGCGTCGTCTCCTTCTCCAACGAGGCCGACGTCGTCGTCCCCCCGACCGACGACCGCGACGAGGCGCTGCGCGGCCTCAGCGCACTGGTGGCCGACAACGGCACCGCACTCGGCGACGCGATCGCGCGGTCCGTCGACCTCGGCGTCACCAGCCTCGACGAGCAGCTGGCCGCGAACAGCGAGGAGACGCCCGTCGTCGTCTTGCTCCTCTCGGACGGCGCCAACACGACCGGCGACTACGAGCCGCTCGAGGCCGCCCAGAAGGCAGTCGACGCCGGCGTCCCCGTCTACACCGTCGCCCTCGGCACCGACGCAGGCACGGTCCAGGGCCCCGACGGCTACGGCGGCAGCCGCACGATCCGCGTCCCGCCCGACCCGGAGACCCTCTCCAGCGTGGCGGAGCTGACCGGCGGCACGTTCTTCGAAGCCGCCGACGAGGACGCCCTCCGAGAGCGTCTACGACGAGATCGGCTCCCAGGTCGGCGTCGAGGAGGAGCAGCGCGAGCTGACCGTGTTCTTCACCGCCGCCGGCGCGACGCTCCTGCTCCTCGGCGGAGCGCTCTCGACCCTCTGGTTCGGACGGATCCCGTGACCCGACGACGCAAAGGGAGGTGATGAACATGGAGGAGAAGACCCAGCGGTTCAACTCGCGGCTGCTGCTCGTCGCCCTCGCGGCGGCCTTCGCAGCGGTCTCGATCTGGGCGGCGACAGCCCTCGCCGCGGGCGGCTCGTCCTCGTCGAGTTCGCCCGCGACGAGCAACGAGCCGGTCGCCGCTCTCGTGCAGGACGACAACGGCACCGCAGCTACACCGGGCGACTGCCCCGACGACGGCGGCAGCTCCGGCTCGAGCGATTCCAGCTCGACCGACTTCTAGCCCGATCAGAGGTCCGGGGCGCAGCGGCGCCCCGGACCTCCGTGTGCGTGACTCAGACGGCGACGATCAGGACCGACTTGAAGGTGTGCACCCTCGCGCACTCCTTGTACGGAAAGCCGTCGTAGACGCCGAGTGCGTAGCGGCCGGCCTTCGGGAAGACGACGCGGGCGCGGTACGACCCGACCCTGGCCATCTTCTTCGCCTTGAAGACAGAGAGCTTGCCGGCGGCGTTGCGGATCCGGATCTCCGGCTTGGCGTCGGGCATCGGCGTGCGGCCATGCTGGAGCACGCGGATCGTGACGACCCACGGCTCCCCCGCCGCGAGATCGGCCTTCGGCACGGAGCTGAGGCCGACGGTGGCCATGCAACCGGCCTGGGCGACGCCCGCGAGGGCGAGGCCGGCAACGGCCGTGGCGACGAAGACGAAGAGCTTCTTCACGCTGCCTCCTTCAGGTTCGTGACCTCGGCGGGCGTCGGCTGGGGCTGACGCCGGTAGGCGACCGTCGCGGCCGCCAGGCCGAGTGCCAGCGCCAGCGCGAGGCCGAGAGTGAGATACGGGAACGAGTCGCTCGGCGCCCCGATCTCGACCGGCTTGAACGTGTGCGTCTGGGCGCCGCCGTACTGGGTGAAGCCGTCGAAGACCTCGTACGAGTAGCTGCCTTCGCCGGGGAACTTGACCTCGGCGTGATAGACGCCGGTCTTGCCGGTCGGCGTCGCAGTGAAGCTCCGGACGACCTTGCCACCGTCGTCGCGGATCCGAACGATCGGCGTCACGCCCGCGAGCGGCGTCTGGCCATGCTGGAGCACGGTGATGTCGACCGGCCAGTTCTGGTTCGGCTCCAGGCCGGACGGCGGGAGCGAGCTGAGACCCACGGTCGCCCAGCCGCCGGCGCTCGCGGCCGGAACGGCAATGACGGCGACGGCGAGCACGAGCAGGAGCTTCTTCAATTCGGGCCTCCGTTCGGGTAGACGAACCGGATACACCCGTCGCCCGACCGAGGTTCCCTACTTGACGGATTCGGCGAGCTCGATCGCCTCGGCCCGCGTCAGGTCGCCCTCGAGCCGCAGCAGCAGCTCGCCGCGGTTCCAGAGCAGGACGGTGCCGGCCAGGTAGGTCGGCTCGTCCGCGATGTTCGAGTTCTCGTCCAGGAACATGACGAAGTGCTCGTCGCCGGTGACGTAGAGGCCGCGCTCGCCGTCGACGGTGACGTTCTCGATCCGCGTCCCGCTGCTGCCGACCTTCTTGACGAACCCGTCCCAGACCGCGCCGCGCATCTGCGAGAGCACGAGCCGCGGCTTGTCGACCGGCCCGTAGACGAGCGAGGCCATGCTGGTCCCGCGCACGAAGACGGCGTCCGGCTCGCCGACGTCGACGAGGTCGAAGCCGACGCGGAGCTCGGCCTCCTCCAGGCTGACCCGCTCGCCGAAGTCGATCGTCTGCACCTCGACCTCGGGCAGCTGGTCGACGCGCTCGACGGTGGCGCCCTTCAGGTGGAAGATCTCGAGGAACGCGCTCCGGGCGCCGGGCGAGAATGCGAGCACGCCCGCAAGCACGGCGAGCAGGACGGCGAAGCCGAGCGCGAGCGGCCGCAGGGGCAGCCGCGCCGGGCGGCGCTCGAAGCTGAGCTCGAAGTGAGGAGTCGCGGGGTAGGCGATCTCGCCACCGAGCTCCTGCAGGCGGCGCTCGAGCTCGTTCATGGCGCCTCCCCCAGCTGCTCGCGCAGGCGCCCGAGCGCACGCGACGTCCTCGACTTGACCGTTCCGCGCCGCAGCGAGAGCACCTCGCCCGTCTCCTCCTCGCCGAGGTCGAGCAGATAGCGGCACGAGAGCACGAGCCGGTCGTCCTCGCTCAGCTGCTCGAGTGCCGCGAGCAACGCGGCGCGCTCCTCGGCGGCGATTGCCCTCCCCTCGGGAGACGGAGCCGCGTCCCCCGAGGGAAGCTCGTGGCCGGCCCGCAGCGCGAGACCCTCACGGCGACCCTCGGCGCGCCGCCGGTTGCGCGCCTCGTTCGCGACGATCGCGAGCAGCCAGGGACGGACCGGCGCGCCGCGCCGGAAGCGCGGCAGCGCGCGCCAGGCTTTCGTCAGCCCGACCTGGGCGGCGTCCTCGGCGTCGGCTGCGTTGCGCGTGATCAGGTATGCGGTGCGGAAGGCGATCTCCTGGTGGTCGCGGACGAGCGCGGCAAACGCGGCAGCGTCACCGCCACGGGCACGCTCGACGAGCTCGTCCTCTGTCGGTGGTCGGCTCACCACTCGGTCCTCATACACCACCCGACAGCGGTGGGTTCCCTCGTTAGGATCGGGTCGTGCGACTCCGCAAGGACGCGAAGGTCGAGCTGCTGCGGCAGGTGCCGCTCTTCGCGGGTTGCTCGAAGCGCGAGCTGAGCGAGATCTGCACGCTCGTGGACGAGCTCTCGCTGCCGCAGGGGACGACGCTGATCAGCGAGGGGAAGCAGGGACACGAGTTCTTCGTGCTCGTCGACGGCAAGGTCGACGTCCGCAGGAAGGGCCAGAAGTCGAAGAGCATGGCGGACGGCGGCTTCTTCGGCGAGATGGCGCTCGTCTCGTCACGTCCCCGCAACGCGACCGTGACGGCCACGAGCCCCGTGCGCGTGCTCGTCATCCACGAGCAGGCGTTCCGGGGACTCATGCGCGCCGTGCCGTCGATCCAGTTGAAGGTGCTCCAGACCCTGGCGGACCGCGCCGCCGAGAACGCGGCCCACTAGGTCCGACGTGGCCCGCGCCGTCGGCATCAATCACATCGCGCTCGAGGTCGGGTCGATCGACGAGGCGCTCGCGTTCTACGGCCGCCTCTTCGACATCGAGCTGCGAGGCCGCGGCGGCAGGATGGCGTTCGTCGACATGGGCGACCAGTTCATCGCGCTGGCGGAGGGCCGGACGCAGGCGCCGGACGCGAGCCGGCACTTCGGCCTCGTCGTCGACGACCGCGACGCGGTGCTCGCAGCGGCGCGCGAGGCCGGCGTCCAGATCTTCGGCGGCAACTCGTTCCTCGACCCGTGGGGGAATCACGTCCAGGTGGTCGCCTACCAGGACATCCAGTTCACGAAGGCGCCGGAGATCCTGCGCGGGATGGGCCTCGAGCTCGAGAAGTCCGAGTCGGCGCAGGCTGAGCTGCGCGACAAGGGTTTCTCCTGAACGACCTCAGCCACCAGGACCTCGCCGCCCTCCTCGCCCTGCTCGTCGCCAGCGCCGCGCTGCTCGTGCTGGTGCCGAAAGTGCGGGTGCCGTACCCGATCCTGCTCGTGCTCGGCGGCCTCGCGCTCGGTTTCATGCCGGGGCTGCCGGACGTGGAGCTGCCGCCCGACCTCATCCTCGTGGGCATCCTGCCGCCCCTCCTCTACGGCTCCGCGTTCTTCACCTCGCTCCGCGACCTGCGCGCCAACGTCCGCCCCGTCGGCATGCTCGCGGTGGGGCTCGTGCTCGCGACGATGGTGATCGTCGCCGTCGTCGCCCACGCGATCGTGCCGGGCCTGCCGTGGTCGTCCGCCTTCGTTCTCGGCGCGATCGTGTCGCCCACCGATCCGGTCGCCGCGATCGCGATCATGGAGCGGCTCGGTGCGCCCCGCCGTGTCATGCACATCCTCGAGGGCGAGGGCCTGATCAACGATGGCACTGGCCTCGTCGCCTACCGCTTTGCGGTTGCGGCAGTGGTCACCGGCTCGTTCTCGCTCTGGGAAGCGGGTCTCGAATTCGTGCTGAACGTCGCCGGAGGCATCGCGATCGGGCTCGCGGTCGGCTGGATCGTCAGGCAGGTACGGCAGCGGCTCGACTTCCCGCCGGCTGAGATCACGATCTCCCTGCTCACGGGCTACTTCGCCTACATCCCGGCGGAGCTGCTCGGCGTCTCGGCCGTCATCGCGGCCGTGACCGCCGGGATCTATCTCGGCTGGCACACCCCGGAGCTGACGACGCCGGAGGTGCGCCTGATCGGCGTCTCCACGTGGCAGATCGTCATCTTCGTCCTCAACGCCCTGCTCTTCACCCTGATCGGGCTCCAGCTACCGGGAATCCTCGACGAGCTGGACGCCTACTCAGCCGGCGAGCTGCTCTGGTGGGCGCTGGCCATCTGGCTGGCGGTGCTGGGGGCGCGAGCACTCTGGTTCTTTGCCACGGCGCAGCTGCCCAGCACGCTCGGCGGCAGACATCGCGACCGAGCGCATCCGACCGCCAAGCTGGTCTTGATGTCGTGGTCGGGCCTGCGCGGCGCCGTCTCGCTCGCGGCGGCGCTCGCGATCCCGCTGACGACGGATGCGGGCGAGCCGTTCCCCGGCCGCAGCCTCATCCTCTTCCTCACCTTCGCCGTGATCCTCGGCTCCCTCGTCATCCAGGGTCTGACCCTGCCGGCGGTGATCCGTGTGCTCGACCTCGAGGACGACACCGCCGTCGAGGTGCGTGAGGAGGCGCGCGCCCGGATCGACGCCGCTGCGGCCGCGGTCGTGCGGCTCGACGAGCTCGCGAACGAGGACTGGGTTCGCGAAGACACGGCCGAACGCATGCGGGGGCTGTACAGCTTCCGCCGCGATCGCTTCTCGGCGCGCCTGGACGACGGCGACGACGGCGAGATCGAGGCGCGATCCCTCGACTACCAGCGGCTGCGGCGCGAGCTGCTCGACGCCGAGCGTACTGCCGTCGTCCAGTTGCAACACTCGGGGGAGATCTCGGGCGAGGTTGCGCGGCGCATCACCCGCGACCTCGACCTGGAGGACGCGCGGCTGGACGTCTGATGGAGACCTCGAACGTCCTCCACGGCTGGCGCGAGGAGGAGTACGGCCGCTCGCGCGGCGGCCTGCCGCTCCGCGTGCAGCTCCCCGCGAGCGGCGCGCCGGTTGCCGGCCTCCTCGTCGCAGGCCAGCACGGCGAGGAGGCGGAGACCGGCCTCCTGGCGCGCCGCCTGCTCGAGCGCATCCCGGGCGACGAGACGGCCTGGGCCGTCGTCCAGGTCGCGAACCCCGACGGTCTCCTGAACGGGACGCGGCAGAACGCGGCCGGGGTCGACCTGAACCGGAACTTCCCGTGCGCGAGCTGGCGCCCCGACGCGTCGTTCACGTTCCCACCGGGGATCGATCCCGCGCTGCGGGAGCTGCCGAACCGCACCAGTCGCTCCTCGCCGGGCACAGAGCCCGCGTCGGAGCCCGAGACTCGTGCGCTGATGGCGCTCGTCCAGGAGCTGCAGCCGCGGCTCGTGCTCGACCTGCACGCCCCGATCGAGCTGATCCTCGTCCGGGCGGGCGTGCCGCGCGAGCCGGTCGACCAGCTCGCCGCCGCGGCCGGCCTGGAGGTCGTCTCGGAGCTCGAGGTCGACTCGCCCGGCGCCTTCGACGAGTGGCTGCTCGAGCAGGGAATCCCGGCGATCGTCTACGAGGTCGAGCACGCGGGCCTGCCGCAGCTCTGCCTGCGCCACCTGCCGGGGCTCGAAGCCCTCCTGCGCTCCTAGACGATCGCGTCGGCGCCGAGGAGCGTGCGCGCCTCGGTGAGGAAGTCCGTGTCGATCGCGACCCGGTAGTCGGGGCCGAGAGCGAGCGTCTTCGGGCCGAGGGACGTCTCGAGCGACACGTACACGCGCGACGGGCCCGGATAGTCCTTGACGAGGTGCGCGAGGTCGCGGATCAGCCCGGCGCGGGCGGCCCGCGCGTCGAGCTTGAACCGGATCTCCGTCCGCTCCTGGACGGCCTCGAAGCCGTTCACCTCGAGCGCGATCAGCTTCGTCTCGCCCTGCTGCTTGTGGTCGATCCGGCCCTTGACGACGAGGATCCGGTCGACGACGCAGAGCTCGCGCGCCGCCGCATAGGTCGAGTTGAAGACGACGACCTCGCCGCCGCCGGTGGGGTCGTCGAGGGTCAGGAAGACCATCGGCTCGCCCTTCTTCGTCGTCAGCTGCTTCAGCGCGGAGACGATGCCGCCGACCGTGACGACCTCGCCGTCCCGCCGCTTCTCCAGCTCGGCGAGCGAGCAGTCGGTCTTGCGGCGCAGCTGCTCGCGAACGGCGTGCAACGGGTGCTCGGAGACGTAGAGGCCGAGCGACTCCTTCTCGAGCTTGAGCAGCTCCGCCTTCTCGAACTCGCCGGTCGGGATCACCGGGTGATGGCGAGGCCCGGCCGACTCGTCCTCGCCGAGGTCGAAGATCGACGCCTGGCCGGCGAGCCGGTCTGCCTGAGCCCGCTGCCCGTACTGCCCGATCTGCTCGAGCATCCGCTCCTCGAGCATCCCCATCCGCGAGTCGCCGAGGTCGTCGAGGGCGCCGCACTTGATCAGCGCCTCGATCGCCCGCCGGTTCATCTGCTGCGAGTCGACGCGGCTGACGAAGTCCCACACCGACTCGTAGGCGCCGTTCTCGGAGCGCTCCTGCACGATCGCCCGCGCGCACGCGTCGCCGACGTTCTTGACCGCGTTCAGGCCGAAGCGGATCTTGCCCTCGACGACCGCGAAGTCGGTCTGCGACGAGTTGACGTCGGGCGGCAGCACCTCGATCCCGAGCTCGTCGCAGGCGTTCACGTACAGCGGCACCCGGTCCTTCGTGTTCATCACCGACGAGATCAGCGCCGCCATGTACTCGCACGGATGGTTCGCGCGCAACCAGGCGGTGCGGTAGGCGATCAGCGCGTAGCAGGCGGCGTGTGCCTTGTTGAACGAGTAGTCCTGCGACTTCTCGATGTCGTCCCAGAGCTGCCGCGCAACCGAGTCGGAGGTGTTGTTCGCGATGCAACCGCTGATGAACTTGTCCTTCAGCGACGCCATCAGCGCATGGATCTTCTTGCCGATCGCCTTGCGCAGGTCGTCGGCCTCGGCCGGGCTGAAGCCTCCGATCTGCTTCGCGATCTCCATCGACTGCTCCTGGTAGATGGCGATCCCGTACGTCGTGCCGGTGATCGCCTTCAACCGCGGGTCGATGTGAGTGACCGGCTCCTGCCCCGCCTTCCGCTTCGCGTAGTTCGGGATGTACTGCATCGGGCCGGGCCGGTAGAGCGCGACGAGCGCGATCAGATCCTCGAACTCGGTCGGCTTCACCTGCCGCAGCGCCTCGCGCATGCCCGACGACTCGAACTGGAAGACGCCCATCGCCTCGCCGCGCGCCAGCATCGCGTAGGTCTTCTTGTCGTCGAGCGGGATCGTGGTCATGTCGACGCCGCCGATCAGCTCGACCGCCTTGTCGATCACGTCGAGGTTGCGCAGGCCGAGGAAGTCCATCTTCAGGAGGCCGAGCGCCGAGACGGTGTTCATCGAGAACTGGGTCACGACCTCCTGGTCGGAGCCCTTCTGCTGCAGCGGGACGACGTCGATCAGCGGCTCGGCGCCGATGACGACGCCGGCGGCGTGGATCGAGTCCTGGCGCACGAGCCCCTCGAGCGGCCGCGCCAGGTCGATCACTTCCTTCGCGGCGGGATCGGTGTCGTAGGCGGCCTTCAGCTCACCGCTCTTGAGGCAGTCGGCGAGCGTCTGCCCCGGCCCTTCCGGGATCAGCTTCGCGATCTTGTCGACGACGCCGTACGGCACCTCGAGCACGCGGCCGGCGTCGCGCACGGCGGCGCGGGCGGCCATCGTCCCGAAGGTGATGATCTGGGCGACGCGGTCGCGGCCGTACTTCTCCGAGACGTAGTTGATGACGCGCTCGCGGCCCTCGACGGCGAAGTCGATGTCGATGTCCGGCATCTCCTTGCGGCCCGGGTTGAGGAAGCGCTCGAAGAGGAGGTCGTAGCGGATCGGGTCGATGTCGGTGATCTCGAGCGAGTAGGCCGCGAGCGAGCCGGCGGCCGAGCCGCGGCCGGGGCCGACGCCGATCCCGTTCACCTTGGCGAAGTGGATGAAGTCCCAGACGATCAGGAAGTAGTCGGCGAAGCCCATCTCCTTGATCGTCTTCAGCTCGAACTGGAGCCGCTCGTGCAGCTCGGGCGTGACCTTGTCGTAGCGGCGCTCGAGCCCCTGCTCGCAGAGCTCGACGAGGTACTCGAAGGCGTCGCGGCCGTTCGGCGTCGGGAACTTCGGCAGGTAGATGTTCCCGAGCTCGATCTCGATCGAGCAGCGTTCCGCCACCTCGAGCGTGCGCCGCATGGCGTCCTCGTGGCCGGCGAAGTCGAGCGCCATCTCGGCCGGCGTCTTGAAATAGAACTCGTTCGTGTCGAACTTCCAGTGATTCGGGTTCTTCAGCGAGTCGCCCGACTGGATGCAGAGGAGCGCCTCGTGCGAGAAGGCGTCGTCGGCGTTGAGGTAGTGGACGTCGCCGGTGGCGACGAGCGGCAGCTGCGCCTCGGCGGCGAGCTTGACGAGCTCCGGGTTGACGCGCTGCTGCACCTCGAGCCCGGCGTTCTGGAGCTCGACGTAGGTGTTCTCGCGCCCGAAGATCTGCGCCAGCCGGTCGAGATCGTTGCGCGCGTCGGCGGGCCGGTTCTCCTCGAGCGCCTTGCAGACGCGGCCGGAGAGGCAGCCGGAGAGCGCGATCAGGCCCTTCGAGTAGGTCTGCAGCAGCTCCCAGTCGACGCGCGGCTTCGTGTAGTAGCCCTCGAGGAAGCCGAGCGAGGAGAGCTTGATCAGGTTCGAGTAGCCCTCGTTGTTCTCGGCCAGAAGGGTCAGGTGCGCGTAGCCGCGCGTGCGGGTGCGGCGGTCGTCGGCGACGTAGACCTCGCAGCCGACGATCGGCTTGATCCCTTCCTTCTTCGCCGCCTTGTACAGGTCGACCGAGCCGGCGAGCGAGCCGTGGTCGGTGAGCGTCACCGCCGGCATCTCCAGCTCGGCCGCGCGGGCGGCGAGCGCCGGGATCCGGCACGCCCCGTCGAGGATCGAGTACTCGCTGTGGACGTGCAGGTGGACGAAGTCGGCGCTCACGGAACGGCCATTGTACGAGGCCCTCCGGAAGTCCCTGCGAGAGGTCTAACCAGCGCCTTTGCGTTCGAGGCGGGGCCACCACCCCGGCACCGCACGCCGGTACGCGTCGTATTCCTCGCCGAACTGACGGCTGCAAGGTGGGCTCCTCGTACCAGTGCACGAACGCGGCGACGGTGACGCCGAAGGCCGCCGCGTACAGCAGCAGGATCACCTGGCCGAGCAGCAGCGCCTGGCCGACGATCGTCGCGGCGACCGCCAGGTACATCGGATTCCGCACGTACCGGTACAGCCCGCCGACGACCAGGTGCTCGGTCGGAGCGACCGGTGCCGGCGTGCCGACACCTTCGACGACAAAGCGTGCGAAGGCCTCCAGCAGGACGACGACACCGGCGGCGAGCAGGATCACCCCAACGATCCGGAGCGGCAGCCAGTGAGGCAACGGCTCTCGCACATCCCAGCCCGTCAGCAACCAGGGCACGAGACCGGCGACGACTCCCGGCGCCAGCACGAGAAAGACGAGGCTGCCCGCTGCCGCCCTCACGACGCGACCAGCGTAACCCCTTCGCAATAGGATCTCCGGGCGTCATGGGCATGCGATCGGGTCTGTTGGGTCTCGCGGTCGGGCTTGCGCTCGCGGACTCCTCGATCGTCACGCTCGCGCTCCCCGAGATCCTCCGCGACTTCGACGTCGGCGTGACGACCGTCGCGTGGGTGCTGACGTCCTTCAACCTCGTGCTCGCGCTCGTCGCCCTGCCTGCCGCCTACGTCGCCCGGCGCCGTCCGCGCGCGGCGTTCGTCGCCGGGACCGTGGTCTTCGCGGCCGCCTCGCTGCTGTGCGGGCTCGCGACGAACTTCGACTGGCTCGTGGCCGCCCGCTGCGTCCAGGCCGTCGGCGCCGCGCTCGTCGTCACGGCCGCCATCGGCCTGCTCACCGAGGCGACGGGGAGCCAGAGCGGCGGCAAACGCATCTGGGTCGCGGCCGGCGTCCTCGGCGCCGCGCTCGGCCCGGCGGCCGGAGGCATCCTCACGGAGGTGCTCGGCTGGGAGTCGATCTTCCTCGCCCAGGTTCCGCTCGCGCTCGTGCCGCTGGTCGCCGTACGAGGGCTCGACCCACGGCCGGAGCAGGTGGAAGCCGGGCGGCCGCGCCTCCGCGACCACGCCGCGCTGCTCCTGCTCTCCGGCGGGCTCGTCGCCGCGCTCTTCCTGCTCGTGCTGCTGCTCGTCGAGGGCTGGAGCATGTCGCCGGCCGAGGCGGGGCTCGTCGTCACGGTGATGCCGGTCGGCGCGATCGCGGCCGCACGGCTCGGGCCGCGGTTCGTCGCCGACGCCCGGATCCGGACCATCAGCGGCGTGATCCTCGCCGCCGGCGGCCTCGCCGCGCTCGCGCTCCTGCCGCGTGCGGGCTGGGAGTGGACGATCGCGCCGCAGCTGCTCGTGGCCGCCGGCGTCGGGCTCGCGCTCGTCGCGCTCACCGAGCGCGCGCTCGACAAGCCCGGCACCACCGTGCAAGGCGGCTGGACGATCGCCTCGCGGCACGCGGGCGTCGTGCTCGGCCTGCTCCTGCTCGCGCCGATCCTGACCGACGCCCTCGACCGCAACCGCGAGGAGGCGGTGCGGGCAGGCGCCGCGGTCGTGCTCGACAGCCGCATCCCCGCCCTCGAGAAGCTGCGGGTCGCCCAGGACGTGCTCGACGAGGTGGACGCGGCCGAGGAAAGGGGCGAGCTCCCCAGCGTCGCGGCCGTCTTCGAGGACCGGTCGGATGACGAGCAGTACCGCACGCTCGCCGCGGAGCTCCAGGATCAGCTCGACCGCGCGGTCACCGATGCGTTCTCGACGCCGTTCTTCCTCGCGGCGGCGCTCGCGCTCGCCGCGCTGATCCCGGTCTCGCTCGGCCGCTGGGAGACTCGATGAACCGCCGCCGCGCCTTGCCGGTGCTCGTCGCGATCGGCGCCGTCGCCGCGGTGCTCGTCCCCTATCTGGCTCTCGGCGGCGCCTCCTACGAGCCGACCCCGGTGGCCGATCCTTGCGTGCAGCGAGAGTGGCGCGATCCGGGCGGCCTCCAGGCTGCGCTCGAGCAGATCGCCCTCTCCGGGCTCGACGGCGCGGCGTGCGAGCTCGGCGTTCCGCGCGAGGAGCTCGTGCTCGCGCTGCGGGACGAGGCCGCGCTCGACGAGTTCGCGGACGAGCACGGGATCTCGCGCGCGGACGCGGAACGTGCGGTCGAGCAGAGCCTCGAGCGTGCGATCGACGATGCGGAGGCCGCTGATGCCGTGCCGGACTTCGTCGCGTCGCTGCTGCGACGGGTGCTCGACGCCGTGCCGCCCTGGCTCCTACTCCAGACGCTCGAGAGCGTCCGCGGGTTCCTGCCCTAGGGGAGTTGGGCGCGGCTCGCGGGCGGCGCGCTCGCGCAAGCGCGCCGCGAGTCGCTCCGCGAGCCGCTCTTCCTCACGGCGCGCGTAGAGCGCCGCGAAGTGTGGGTCGACCCAGCTAAAGGACACGTGAGTAGGCAATCGCCCAGAGGGTTGTCCAGCTGTCGCCGCCGTCATCCGAACGCTGGTAGATCCAGTCGAGCGAATCGCGCTCGATGTTCTCCCAACGCGCCCGGAACAACGCGGGGGCACCGTCGACTTCGCCGATTCGCCGCAGCTCCATGGCGCCGTTTTCGAAGCCGCCGGCGAAGTCGAGATAGCTCCCCTCGCTGTCCACCCACGTGTGCCGCCAGCAGCGCGCGGCGCGGTCGTAGACGGAGAAGCTGAGCCCCTGGTACTCGAGCGATGGCCGCCCGTCGAAGCTCTCGACGACGACGGCGCCGCCGAGGTCGAGGTAGACCGAGTTCGTCCCCGCGTGCCACTCGTGCTCGTCCGACCACGTGCAGTCCCACTCCCCCACCCAGAAGTCGAACTGCCGCGCCGCGTCGATCTCGATGGTCACCGGCTCGACGACAGCGCTCATGTGAGCTAGAACGATGGGCGCGGCGGGAGGTTAGGAAATTAATCGAAGCGCAACAGTCGGGCCGGTCAGGGCTCGACCCCGTACGCCTCGGTGAAGGCGTCCTGGGCGTACGCGAGCGAGGCGTGGGCGAAGCCCTTGTCGCCCCAGGCCGTGCCCCAGCTGTTCCGGACGATGAACGTGTCGGGCGTGTAGCCGACGAGAGCGACCGCGTGGCCGCCGTGCGCCGTCTGCGGCCGGTAGACGTCGAGCTTTCCCTTGTTCGCCGTCGCCTTGTCCCAGGTGGAGTCGACGCTGAGCCGGGTCAGGATCGGGCCCTTGGTCGCGAGCCAGAGGCGCCAGTCCGCGAGCTCGTCGCCGAGGTTGAAGTACATGCTGATCTTGAGCTGCGCCGCGATCGCGTAGAACGTCTTCGCGTCCCCCCGGTAGGGCTGGCCGGTCGCGAACGGGAGCACGGGATCCTTGACGGCGCCGAACTTGCGCGAGACGTCGAGCGCCGCTTTCAGGCTCGTCCCCTCCGCTTCGACGAACGTGGTCGGCCGGGTGTTGAACTCGTCCGTCTCCTTGGCCGCGAGCCACTGGAACCGCGGCGAGATCAGCTCGTTCTGGGCGATCCGGTTCGTCTTGACGAAGTGCCAGCGCAGCACCGCGTCCGCCGTCGCCCAGCCGACACAGGAGCCGGTGCTCCCCTGGTCGGCGATCCGCCACCACGTCTGGCGGAGGTCCTTCCGCGGCGGGATCCTGGGCGCCGCCGCGAGCACGCCGGCGTCTTCGGCGGTGTCGACCCGCCAGTCCTCCTCGCGATCCGGCGACGGAATGCAGTTGAGGATCCGCTTCGGCTGCCGTGCTCTCGCCATCCCGTCCTCCTCTTCCGCGACGCGAAGCGGCGAGACGTTGTTGCGCTAGACGTCCAGCCCGCGGTTCATCTTCGCCGCGCCGCGCTTCGCCGCCCGCTTCTCCTTCAGCGACTTCTGCGGCGCCTTCTTCGCGCCCTTCTTCGGCTTCTGAGCACCCTTCATGTGACCACTATAAGCGTGTGAGCTTCTCCCCGGCACGGCGGCTGCGGCTCGCCGCAGTCGTTTTCCTCGTCGCGTGGTTCCTCGTGCCGGAGCTGCGGCGCTGGATTCCGCCCTGGCTTCCGCTTCCTCGCGCTGCTGGCGCTCGAGGTGAGTTTCTTCGTCGCCGCGCTGCGGGAACGGGGTCGCGCCGGCGCCGCCGCGCGGGCGGAGCCCGCAGGAAACGGACATCGAGGACTTCGGCGGCGAGGAGTGGCTGGAGCCGACGCTCGTCGAGGTCGGCCGCCACCAGGTCTGGATTCCCGCCGAGGTCGAGGAGCGCTGCCCCGGCCGTCCCCGCGGCCGCGGCGCGTCCTCGGGCCGCTCGAAGGGCTCGCGGTGCTCGCCGCGGTCGCCGTCGTCCTGTTCGTGCTCGTGCCCGGCGGCGGCTGGAACAGCCTCGACGAGTCCGACCAGGCGCGCACCGAGGCGCGCCTCTCGGCCGAGGCCGGCCGGATCGCCGGCCACCCGGCGCGCGTCCACTGCGACGCCGAGGGGAAGGCGGTCGGGATCGTCCAGCACGCCGACGGCCTCGCCGAGGTCGGCGGCACGAACGCCTTCCTGACGCCGCAGATCTGCTACCGGCTGCTACCGGCTCGCCTTCAAGGGCGACGAGGGCTCGTTCAGCCAGACCGCCCGCGCGATCGCTGTCCTCGCCCACGAGGCGTGGCACCTCCGCGGCGTGCGGAACGAGGGCGTCGTCAACTGCTACGCGTTCCAGAGCGGCGTCGAGCTGGGGCAGCGGCTCGGCCTCTCGGAAGGGACGGCGGCGCGGATGATGCGCCAGCAGCTGGCCGAGAACGCGATCACCGCGAGCTCGGCGCCTGCGTACCTCGTGCCGTCCGAGTGCCGGAACGGCGGCGAGCTCGACCTCAACCCGAGTACGGGGCGGTTTCCGTGACGACCGGCGGGCGCTCTCCGCGCCTGACGGCGCCGAGGTAGACCCCGGCAGAGACGATCGCGCCGCCGACGATCGTCGTCGCCGTGATCTCCTCGTCCGCGACGAGCGCGCCCAGCGCGACCGCGACCACAGGCATCAGGACGAAGACGTACGACGTCGCCGAGGCGGTCCAGCGCTGCACGACCACCAGCACCATCAGGAACAGTCCGACGGTGGCGGCGATCAGGTAGACGAGAGCGAGCTGCGTCTTGCCGGCGTCGGGCAGAACCAAGTGCTCGCCTGCGACCGCCGACGCGACGAGCAGCGCTGCCGCGCCCGCGCTCATGCCGACGAAGTTCATCACCACCGGATGCTGCCGCCCGACCTGCTTCGAGATGACAACGGCCTCGGAGGCCGCGAGCGCGGCGGCGCCGAGCAAGGCGAACGACGTCAGCGAGAAGTCGACCTCGCCCGGCTGGAAGAAGATCACCGCCGAGCCGGCGACCGCGATCAGCGCCCCTGCGAGCGCGCGCGCCTGCAGGCGCTCCAGCCGATGCGCCACGGCCAGCAGCAACGTCAGCAACGGGCCGACCGCCATCACGACCGCGGCGACGCCGGCCGGCACCTCCTGCATCGCCCAGTAGAGGCACCCGTAGGCAATCGCGAAGCCAAGCAGTCCGTAGATCAGCAGCAGCCCGAGCACCCGCCCGCGCGGGAGCGCCAGCCGCAACGCGACGACGAGGACTCCGAAGACGACTGCGGCGAGCGCGAAGCGCAGCCCAGCGCCCCAGAGCGGATCGAGCTCGCGGTTGCTGTAGCGCACGGCGACGAAGTTGCTGCCGCCGATCAGCACCGCGCCCGCGAAGGCGCCGAGCGCCAGCCGGTCCGGTGCGTCCTCGCTCACCAGTCGGTCGGGCGGAAGTCCTTCAGGAACTGGCCCCAGACGTGCTCGCCGGTGTTGAAGCCGTCGATGATCGGGTCGACGATGCGCGCCGCCCCGTCGACGATGTCGAGCGGCGGGCGGAAGCGGTGCTCGGCCGTCTTCTGCGCGGCGATCTCGACGGGATCCTCGTCGGTCACCCAGCCCGTGTCGACGCTGTTCATGTGGATGCCGTCGGCGTAGTAGTCGGCCGCTGAGGTGCGCGTCATCATGTTCAGCGCCGCCTTCGCCATGTTCGTGTGCGGGTGCCGCGTGGTCTTCCAGCGCCGGTAGAACTGGCCCTCGACCGCCGAGACGTTGACGATGTGCTTGTCGCGCTCCGGGCGTCTTCAGCATCAGCGGCTTCAGGCGCGCGTTGAGGACGAACGGCGCGACGGCGTTGACGAGCTGCGTCTCGAGCAGCTCCACCGACGAGACCTCGGCGAGCAGGAGGCGCCACGAGTTGCGGTCGCGCAGGTCGACCTGCTGCAGGTCCTGGTCGAGCCGGCCGGCGGGGAAGAGGTCAGCGCGGGTGGTGAGCTCGGCCGGGCCGGTGTGCAGCAGCTCGACGCCGCGCAGCCCCTGGTAGCCGCCGAGCAGCGCGCGCACCTCGGGGCTCGCCTTCCCCGCCGCCTGCTCGCCCTCGAGCATGTGCCGGTAGAACTCGGGCGGCCGGCGCACGGTCTGGCAGGCGTTGTTGACGATGAAGTCGAGCCGGTCGTGGTTCGAGCTCAGGTGGTGGCAGAACGCCTCGACGCTCGGCGTGTGCCGCAGGTCGAGCCCGAAGATCTCCAGCCGCTCGCCCCACTCCTCGAAGTCGTCCTCGCGCGCGTACCGCTCGGCCGCGTCGCGGGGGAAGCGCGTGGTCACGACCAGGTGCGCGCCGGCGCGCAGGAGCTTGATCCCCGCCTGGTAGCCGATCTTGACCCGCCCGCCGGTGAGGAGTGCGACCCGGCCGCGCAGGTCGGCGGTCTCCGTCCGCTTGGCGAAGTTGAAGTCGGCGCACTCGGGGCAGAGCTGGTCGTAGAACGGATGGATCTCGCGGTAGAGCTGCTTGCAGACGTAGCAGTGCTGCGGCTCGACGACCTCGCGGAACTCCGGCCTCGTCGACGTCCTGCTGCTCGAACTCGTCCGGCGCGAACACGTTCGGCGTCGTGAACACCGGCTTCTCGCGGAGGACGCGGATGCCGGTCTCGGCGAGCACGGTCTCGTCCTGCTTGAGCTTCGTCCGCTTCTGCTGCCGTCGCAGCGTCTTCCCCCACTGCCGCCGCTGGACGAGGTCGGGGTTGAAGACGTCGCCGGCGGCGGAGAGGAGCCGCGTCCGCTCCTCGACGGTCAGGTTCGCGAGCAGGCTGCGGTCGCGCACGACCGCCTCGAGCAGCTCCGTCGCTGCCTTCAGCTGCTCGGCGACCTCGTCGTGATCGGGTCGATCGACACGACCGCAGGGTACTCACCGCGGTGCTCGATTTCGCCGTACGCCGCTCGTCTTAAATCTAGAGGAAGCCGGGGATCCGGCTCCGCGAGTGACGACGAGAGGAGAGCACCATGGCAGGGCAGATGGTCCACTTCGAGATTCCCGCAGGCGACACCGCCAAGGCGCGTGAGTTCTGGGGCTCGCTCTTCGGCTGGCAGTTCGAGGAGTATCCGGGGCCGACCGAGTACCACATGACCCGGTTCTCCGAGACGACCGGTGGGGCGATCTACGGGGCCGAGGGCGGCGAGCGCGGGACGCGCACGTACTTCGACGTCGACGATGTCAAAGCCGCGAGCGCGCGCGTCGGCGAGCTCGGCGGCGACGGTGGCGAGCC
Source organism: uncultured Gaiellaceae bacterium (assembly GCA_963820565.1). GTDB lineage: Bacteria > Actinomycetota > Thermoleophilia > Gaiellales > Gaiellaceae > Gaiellasilicea. Next base: position 187,309 of record CAWGAD010000011.1, on the reverse strand, counting down.
GATGCCGGTTCCGGGGATGGGCTGGTTCGCTATCTGCAAGGACACGGAGGGCAACGAGTTCGGGCTCTGGCAGACGGATCCGAACGCGGCGGCGCCCGGCGCGTAGCGGTTGTCGTGCGGGCCGGGAGCCGGCGCGCTCCCGGCTCGCACGTCGGTCAGGCGGAAGCGGTAGACCTGCGGCTAGCGGCGCTTGCGGCGTCGCGACCCGGACGCAGGGCGCGCCGGGCGTGTCGCGACCGACATCCCGGAGTCGCCGAACTGCCTGCCGTGGCCGAGGCGGGTGGCGAGACGGCCGACGTCCCCGCGCTGATCGGGCAGGACGAGCGTGACGCCGGTCCCACTGCGCCCGGCGCGGCCGGTGCGGCCGACGCGGTGGACGTAGTCGTTGTCGCCCTGCGGCGGGTCGAAGTTGATCACGTGCGTGATGTCGTCGACGTCGAGGCCGCGCGCGGCGACGTCGGTCGCGACGAGCGTCGTGACGCGTCCCGACTCGAACTGAGCGAGTGCGCGCTCCCGCTGATTCTGCGAGAGGTTGCCGTGCATCGCCACAGCTCGGATGTTGTGCTGGCGCTCGAGCTTGCGGGCCAGCTTGTCGGCGCCGTGCTTCGTCCGCACGAACACGAGTGCGAGACCGCGGTCGGCGCGGAGCTGCTCGACCAGGCGGTCGAGCTTGTCCTCGGCCGTGACGGCGACGAACGTGTGGTCGACCTCGCCGCGCTGCGCCTCGGCCGGCGCTTCCGCCTGGACCCGCACCGGGTTGACGGTGTAGGCGCGGGCGAGCTCGGCGACGGCTCCGTCGAGCGTGGCGGAGAAGAGCATCGTCTGCCGGTTCGCGGGGACGCCGCGGAGGATGCGGTCGACCTGCGGCTTGAAGCCCATGTCGAGCATCCGGTCGGCCTCGTCGAGGACGAGGACGCGGACGTCGGTGAGCGAGACGGCGCGCCGCTCGATCAGGTCATGGAGGCGGCCGGGAGTGGCGACGAGGATGTGAGCGTCGCGCGCCTTCTTGATCTGCGCCCCGATCGGAGCGCCGCCGTAGACCGTCTCGACCCGGAGGCCCTTGGCCTTTGCGAGCGGACGCAGGTCGGCGGCGACCTGGAGCGCGAGCTCGCGGGTCGGGCAGAGGACGAGCGCGCCGGGGCGCGCGTTCGAGCCGGCCGTGCGCTCGACGAGCGGCAGGCCGAAGGCGAGTGTCTTGCCGGAGCCGGTCGGCGACTCGGCGAGGACGTCGAGTCCCGCGAGTGCATCCGGCAAGACGAGACTCTGAATGGCGAATGGATTGGTGATGCCGGCGTGCTCGAGCGCGCGAATGACGGGCGCGCTGACGCCGAGCTCCTGGAATGACTGTGACACGTTGTTCGACTCCTTGGTTACGAGCATTCGAGACGCAACTGACCTCGAATCACCTAAAAAGGAGGAACGAGAAGCTAGATCTCCACGGGGCCGGATGGCTCTCCGTGTTGTCACCGTAGCTACGAGATGTCACGAAACTGTGTGCAGCTCGACGAGGATGCCGCCCGGCAGGCGCGCGTCGATCTCGTCAGCGGAAGATCTTCCCCGGATTGAGGATCGAGTCCGGGTCGAGCGCAGCCTTCAGGAGTCTCATCACCTCGACGGCGGGGCCGTGCTCCTGCTCGAGGAAGGCGATCTTGCCCAGGCCGACCCCGTGCTCTCCGGTCGTCGTGCCGCCGAGGGCGAGCGAGCGTTCGATCATCCGCTCGTTCAGCCGCTGCGCCTCGGCGAGGTGGCTCGGATCGCCGGGGTCGACGAGTAGGAGGACGTGGAAGTTCCCGTCGCCGACATGACCGACGATCGGCGCCTTCAGGAATGACTGCTCGAGATCGCGCTTGGTCTCGGCCAGGCACTCGGCGAGCCGGGAGATCGGCACGCAGACGTCGGTCGCGAAACCCTTGGCGCCCGGCACGAGGAGCAGGGCGGCGTAGTAGGCGTCGTGCCGCGCGCGCCAGAGCGCGTTCCGCTCCTCGGTGCTCGTCGCCCACGCGAAGCCGGTGCCGCCGTGCCGCCCGGTGATCTCCGCCAGCTCCTCCGCCTGCTCCCTCGTCCCCGCCTCCGAGCCGTGGAGCTCGATGAAGAGCGTCGGCACCTCGGGCAGGTTCGTCTCCGAGTAGCGGTTGCAGGCCCCGACCTGCACCTCGTCGAGCAACTCGATCCGGGCCACGGGGATGCCCAGCTGCACCGTCTCGATCACCGCGTCGACCGCTCCCTCGATCGTCGCGAAGGCACAGGTCGCGGCAGCGATCACCTCCGGGATGCCGAAGAGCCGGAGCGCCACCTCGGTGATCACCCCGAGCGTGCCTTCGCTGCCGACGAAGAGCCGCGTCAGGTCGTAGCCGGCCGCTGACTTCCGCGCGCGCCCGCCCGTCCGGATCGTGCTGCCGTCGGCGAGGACGACGGTCAGGCCGAGGACGTTCTCGCGCATCGTCCCGTAGCGGACGGCGCTCGTGCCGGACGCGCGCGTCGCGGCCATGCCGCCGATCGTCGCGTCCGCCCCCGGGTCGACGGGGAAGAAGAGGCCCTCCGGTGCCAGCCGCTCCGCGAGGGCGAGTCGCGTCAGGCCCGCCTCGACGCGGCAGTCGAGGTCAGAGCTGTTGACCTCGAGCACCTTCGTCATCCCGGTGAGATCGATGCTGAGTCCGCCCTGCAACGCGCCGACATGGCCTTCGAGCGAGGTGCCGGCGCCGAATGGGATCACCGGCAGCTTGGCGGCGGCGCAGACGCCGACCGCGTCCGCCACCTCCTCCGTGGACTCCGCGAAGAAGACGGCATCGGGAGGAGCCGGGGCGTGGTACGACTCGTCGCGCCCGTGCAGGTCGAGCACGGACTCGCTCGTCGAGACCCGCGCGCCGTAGCGCGAGCGGAGCTCCTCGACGACCCCGGCGGATCTCTCGGTCACAGCGCCACCAGTCTCGCAGCCGTCTGTCAGAGCCGAAAGCGATAGACCCGGGCGTCGTGCGGGCCGAACCAGTCGCGGAAGCCGCCGTTCGCGGCCGGGACGGTGCGGAACACCTGCTTGCCGGCGCCGATCGGAGGCGGCGGCGGCTCCTGGACGTACTCGTGCAGCACCTCGCCGCGGGTGAGGCGCTGCCCGTCGTGCTTGCTCGGCAGGCCGGTGAAGCCGACGGTCGACGTGGAGCCGCCGCGCCGCACGGCGATGACGTAGAGCGTGCGGCCGTCCTGCCGCGTCACGACCTCGACCTCCTTCGTGCCCGGCTTTGACCGTGGCCTTCGCGTTCGGCGCGAGCAGCGCCGGCTTGATCTCCGGGGAGTTGAGCTCGACGACGAGCGGCCGCAGGACGCGGTTCCAGAACGTCCAGTTCCAGCCGGCCTTCGCGTCGGCGGGCGTGCCGACCTGGGTCAGGTGGCCGCCGAAGAAGACGAGCCCGCGGGCGCCGTTGACGATCGCCTCGTAGGCCATGAACCGCTCCTCGTGCAGGGTCGGGAAGCGCGGCACGACGGCGGGGCGGCTCTTGGAGCGAACGGTGCCGCTCCAGGCGATCTGCAGCGTCATCCAGACGGGCTTCGGCCCGGCCGCGGTCTTGACCGTCCTCGTCAGGTCGCCGACGGCGCTGAGGCCTTTGTTCGCGGTGCCGCTGTGGATGCCGGGCGGATACGAGACCGGATAGATGTCGGCGCCGCTGACATCGCACGCAGCGCGGTACGGCGCCAGGTGGGCGGCGGGGCTGCCGGGCGCGTGGGTGATCACGAGCGGGTGGTTCGGGTCGAGCTGCTTCATGCGCTTGTAGCCGCGGACGAGCCCGGCCGGGCGGACCCAGTTCTCGCCCCGGAACGGGTTGCGCGGCTCGTCGACGCCCTTCCAGGCGCCGAGCGCCCGGTGGCCCTTGAGCGCGTTGACGACCTTGGTGAGCAGGCGGTCGCGCGCCGAGCCCGCCGCCGGCGGCAGGTCGGTGAGGTCGCCGAGCCAGAGCCAGCAGAGGAGGCCGTGCTGCGCGGCAGCGTCGAGCTTCGCGCGCTCCTGCGCGATCAGCCCGTTCGCGAACTCGGAGTTCCAGGCGCCGGAGCCGGTGCGGATCATGTTGACGCCGGCGCCCGCGATCTCGCGCGAGCCGGGTCGGCGGTGCGTTCGAGAGGCAGATCGGGAAGAGCTTGCGCCCGCCGGTGACGAGCGCACCGGTCGCCGGGTCGATCACCACCTTGGCCACGCGACGAGCCTACTCAGCCGGCTCGCGGGCGCCGAGCGCAATGCCTCCGAAGAGCGCGAATCCGTCGACCACGAGCGTGGGCGCGTCCGCGCTCTCAGGCTCCGCGCCACGAACGTCGACGCCTCCCGCAACGGCGCGCATGCTCGACTCGACGCGCCAGCTCGGCGGCACGCGGACCGCAACCCCGCCGAAGAGAGAGTGGATGGAGAGGCGTGCGTCGGGGGCAAGCGTCGCTTCTCGCAGGTCGACAGCCACTCCGCCGAACCACGCGAACATCGATCCGCCCCGGAAGGCCTTCGCGCGGCTCTTCAGATCGACGCCGTCGTAGATCGCGACCAGCGCGAGCTCGTCGCTCTCCTCGTCGCCGCGCGTCGGGACCGCACGCTTGACGAGCGCCGCGGCGGCGCAGAAGCCGGCGTAGGCGCCGAGGGTCGTCAGCGCAAACCCGCGGATCACGCGCACTGGTCGTCCTTAGCCACGCGTCGAGCCTAGCCCCTCAGGCTGCGGCGCGGGCGAGACGGACACCTCGCCGCGCGCGTCCCCGCGCCGGAGCAGCAGGAAGCCGACGAGCACGAGCACGGCCTCGACGAGCGTGATCGCGAGCCGGTTCAGGATGGTGGCGCCGAGCGCGACCGCCTCGCCGACGACGGCGAGCAGCAGCCCGTACATCGACGCCTCCCGCACGCCGAGCCCCGAGGGCGCGAAGACCGCGAGCACGGCGACGATCGCGCCGACCGCGCTGACGCCGCCGAGGTACGGGATCGAGGAGACCGCCGGGTCGCCGCCCACCGAGCGCAGCATGAAGAAGAGGCCCGCGCCGCCGAGCGGCCAGGTGAGCGCGTAGAAGCCGAGCAGCGAGAACGCCGTCCGCGCCGGCAGCGGCGCGACGCCCTGCGCGCCGAACGGGCGCAGCAGCCGGCTCGCAACCTTCTCGAACACCGGCGGGTAGAGCAGGAACGCGACGAGGACGCCGAAGGCACCGAGCGGCACCAGCGGCACGTCGGCGCCGCCGATGATCACGAGCCCGACGAGGAAGACGCCGACCCCCGCGAGCGCGGAGAGCCCGGCCTCGAGCAGGATCGTCGCGAGCACGACCGGCGTGTCCTTGACGCCGAAGCGGCGCAGCGCGACCACCCGCGCCGTCGGCGTCCAGACCCCACCGGGGATGTACTTCGCGAGCATCGAGAGCATCTCGGACTGCAGCGCGACGCTGTACGGGACCCGGATCCCGTACGCCGCGAGGATCCGCATCCAGCCGAGCACGAAGACGAGGTAGTAGGCGGCCACGATCACGAGCGAGATCGCGAAGTCGCCGAGATCCGCGTGCCGCAGCAGCGGCACGGCCTCCGCCCACACGTCGCGCAGCGCCCACCCGAGCGCGGCGAGCAGAACCGCGAGCCCGATCAGCTCGAGGGTCACGTAGACGCGGCGGTTGCGGAGGCGCGCCGCAATCCAGCTCAAGGTGCTCCTGATCACACCTTCAGCTTAGGCGCCGGAGGGAGGTTCGCCTTCCGCGATCTCGACGAAGCGGCAGAGCGCGTTCGCGAGCCGCATCTGCGGGATCGAGCGCGCGTTGACCTCGAGCAGCCGCGGCGAGCAGACGAGGTAGGCGAGGCAGCGCGCCCGCGAGATCGCGACGTTCAGCCGGTTGCGCGAGAGCAGGAACTCGAGCCCGCGCGGGACGTCCTCGCCGCTCGAGCTCCCCATCGAGTAGAGGACGACGTCCGCCTCCTGCCCCTGGAACTTGTCCACGGTGCCGACGCGGATGCCGGGCAGCGCCTCCTGGAGCGCGTTCACCTGCGCGTTGAAGGGCGAGACGACGATCACGTCCTCGATCCCGTGCGCGCGCAGCCGCTCGACCTCGGCGCGCACGACCTCCACCTCCTCCGCCGACTCCTGCCGGTGCCCCTCGTGCTCGACCGCGAGGTAGCGCAGCCCCGTCCCGAGCGGCGTCGTCCGCTCCGCCGCCACCGGCGCCGGCTCGAGCCGGCCCTCGTAGAACTCCTCCGAGATGTAGCCGCAGATGTCCGGGTGGAGCCGGTAGGTGCGCTCGAGGAAGAGGCCGCGGTCGGGCGGGACGGTCGCGTCGTCGCCGAGCAGGTGCCGCAGCACCGAGGCGCCGCTCCCGGCCGGGTGCGTCCCCTGGATCACCTGGTCGAGCTGCTGCGGGTCGCCGACGAGCACGACGTTCCGCGCAGCAGTCCCCATCGCGAGCGCGTCCGCCAGTGAGACCTGCCCCGCCTCGTCGACGAAGAGGTAGTCGACCTCCTGGTTCTCGCGCGAGAAGAGCCAGGCGGTGCCTGCGGCGAGCTCGGCGCCGATGCACTCGTCGTTGTCCTCGACGTCCTCGATCTCGGGCGCGTCGTAGTACGACTCAGGGTTTCCGTGGCTCGCCTTCTTGCGCCCGTCGAAGGAGATCCCGAGCTCGCCGGCGGCCTCGACGACCGCGTCGAGCAGGTTGTGGATCGCCTTGTGGCTCGTCGAGGCGACGCCGACCGTCTTCCCGTTCGCGAGCAGGTGCGCGATCAGCCGGCCGGACGTCCACGTCTTCCCCGATCCGGGCGGGCCCTGGATCACGAGGTGACGACCGTCGAGCGCGAGCACGAGCTCCTTCATCTCGTCGAGGTCGCGAGGTCTGGACCGGCGCGGTCGAACGGCTCGCGGCGGAGGATCGACTCGAGCGCGGGGTAGCGGCGGTCGCCGGCGAGGAGCGAGCGGCCGAGCCGCATGAGCGCCTCCTCCTGCTCGGGCGTGTTGAACGCGCTCTTCGGAAGGATCGACTCGGGCAGGTCGACGTCGTCGAAGCTGCGTCCGCGCTTGAGCGTGAGCCGCCGTGCCTCCCGCTCGACGCCCGTGATCGCTCCGGGCGACTTGAGCGTGGCGCGATCGACGGTCTGCTGCCCTTCGCCGATCTTGTGCTCCTGCGGCGGGAAGCTGAGCGTGTACGCCCACGAGCGGTCGACGCGCGTCGGCTCTCCGACGAGCGTCAGCCCGCCGATCGCCTCCGGATCCTCGACGCAGCTCCTCCGGCGTCATCTCGATCCGGTCGAAGTACGCCCACCAGACCGGCTTGCGCTCGCGGTCGTGGTAGTCGAGCAGCTGCGCCGCGAGCTCCTCGCCGGCGTCGAGCAGCTGCGCGCGGAGCTCGGCGCGCTCGTCCTTCACCTCCGGGATCGGCTTCGACTCGACCGGCTCGGGCAGCGGGAACGGCCCGAACTGCGCGAGCGCCTCGGCGCGCCGCTCGAGCAGCCAGTCGCGCAGGAGCCGCGTCGCGATGCAGTCCTCGCGGTTGTACTCGTCGATCTGGCGCAGGAGCGAGTCGTCGCGCGTCTGCATCCACTGCTCGAAGATCACGATCGAGGCGCCGCCGTCCTTCACCTCGGCCTTGCGCTCGAAGTCGAGGAAGGCCTCGAGCTCCTTCAGCCCGTAGCCGCGCCGCGAGACGCGGAGGCCGTTGCGGACGACGCGGTAGAGGTCGACGAAGACCTCGCGGCGGAGCAGGTCGTCGAGCTCCCGCTCGCGCGTGCCGTAGCGGCCCATCAGCCGCTTGAGCGCGGTGATCTCGTAGGCGGCGTAGTGGTAGACGTGCAGGTCGGGGTAGCGCGCGAGCCGCTCGTGGACGAGGTCGACGAAGCGCTCGAACGCGATCCGCTCCGTCTCGTGGTCGTGCGCGTGGAGCGGCTCGAAGTTGCCGTCGACGTCGAGGATCCCCCAGAGGTACTCGAGCGAGCCGCTCGCGTCCCAGAACGGGTTGCCCTCGAAGTCGAAGAAGAGGTCGCCGGGCGAGGGGTCGGGCAGGAGCGCGAAGCCGGCTTCCGGCTGCGGCTGGAGGAGCCGGAACGTGTCGACGCCGGTCTCGCGCGCGTGGAGCTGGAGCTCGGCCTGCTCGCGGTTCTTCGCCCAGCTGTCGGGGTTGATCCCGGCGGGCACGGGCTCGGCGGGCGCGCGCCCGAGCGCGGCGAGCGTCGTGATCCCGGCGGCGGCGAGCTTCTCGATCTGCGTCCGGTAGACCCCGGCGACGCGCGAGAGGTGGTCGACGGAGTCCCAGTACGCGTCGCAGACGGGCTTGAAGTCGCAGATGCGGCAGTGGTCGACCGGGTACGGCTCGGTCGGCGGCGGGTCGGCGACGAAGCGCTCGAGCCGCGAGCGGACGCGCCGGTAGTAGGCGGCGAAGTCGCGGGGGTTGAAGGACGCCTGCTCGCCGTTGCCGAGCAGGACGTGGATGCGCTCGGGCTCGCGCCCCTGGATCCGCGCGAGCTGCTCGTTGTAGAAGAGGAGCTGGAGGATGTAGGCGGGCTTCGCGGAGCGCGCGAGCTTGGTGTCGAGCGCCTCGTAGGTGCCGTCCGGCTGGCGCATGAGGAAGTCGGCGACGCCGCGCCAGCCGTCGCTGCGCGAAGACGCCCTGGTAGATGACGTCGGCCTCGCCGGCGCGGATCGCGTCGGCGGTGCGCGCGTGCGGCGCCTCCGAGTCGCCGTCCGGGTCGAGCTCGATCTCGAGCGACGGTGTGCCCTGCGGCGCGGAGGCTCTCGAGGTAGGCGTGCTCGTGCTCGAGCCCCTTGCGGAAGATCAGCTCCGCCTGCTCGTTCTCGACCTCGGGCCGCTCGATCTCCCCGCGCGCGTGCGCGAGCGAGAGCGTCGTCAGGTGCTCGCAGGCGAGGAAGGCCGTGACGTCGGACGGCGAGAGGTGGAGGCGGTCGTCGTGAAAGCGCATCGCCTAGGAAGTATCAACCGAGACTCGTGTCCGACTTACGCGTTCCGGGGACAGCCGAGTGCGGCTCCCTACTGCGCAGTAAGGCGGTTGAATGTGGCCGAGTGTCGATCCAGCACGTCACCTCTCGGCCGGTGCCCAATCGGAAACGAGCTGCACAGGGCATGCTCGCTTCTTAGTCTTACCCCGTGGTCTCACTGTCGATCGCCGAAGCACCGCCGCGCCAGCCTGGATCCCCGAGCTGGATCGAGCCTTCCCTGAACGTGACACCTGGCCGCGACCCGCTCGGCCTGCAGACGATCACGCTTGATCGGATCATGCCCCGGCTGCTGCCGGGGATCCTCGTCCAGTCCCGCCGGGCGCGCTACTTCAGCCTCCACGCCTTCCTTCTGAGCGAGTACCAGCGTCGACGCCTGCCGCTGAATAACAACGACTTGTCGGCGTTTATCAAGCTGCGCGAATTCGAGTACGCCGTGGCCGTTCAGCTCTGCCCGCGTGGCTGCGGCGAGCGGCCAGTCGGAATGGTCGGCAAGAACGCTGCCGCGCCGGCCGTCCAGCATAGTCCCAAAGCCATCCCTCGTCGCGAGTCGGTCGAGAGCCCATTCGGCGGCTATGGCCTCAACTACCGCTCGCCGATGATCGATATGGGCATCGTCGTGCCGAGAGGTAGCCCGCTTGGCGAGACGGTCACGCCGATCGACGTCCTCGACCCGAACGGTCCCGGCCCTGCGCTCGCCGGCGCCTTCGGCAGCGCCATCGCTGAAACCTCCTACTTCCGCAAGCACATGCTCGGGAATGCGCCGATCCCACGCGAGGCGTTTGAGGAGCTTGCCGAGCACGCCTGCCTCTGCCGCCTGCCTGACCACCCGGAGGAACAGGCAATACTCCGTCACGCGTTCTTCGACCCTCCGGCGCCCGCGTTCGTCGAGGCCACGAAGCAGCGCTGTCGCAGCTTCGCCCTGCTTCTTCGCGAGCTCGAGGGGGAGCCACGAGTCGCCGGATCAAACGGCGCCTTCATGCAGGCGGTCTGGGACGACTTCCTCTCCGCGCCGATTGGTGACGACCCAGTGCGGCGTACGGTGGCCGAGTGGGCTGCGCTCGCTGCAAAGGACTGGTGGCAGGAGTCTCTGTCGTCGGTCTGGTCCCACTACCTCCGCCTCGCCGGCATGCGCAGTGAGGGGCTGTCGCCGCCGGAGCTTGACGTGTTTCTGCGCACCGGGCTCGTTCCCGCGGCGGCGGTCGATGTCCGTGGACGGGCGGTTCATCTGGACCCGCAGACGCCGACGGCCGCTGTCGCCAACACGGCCGCTGGCGCGATTGCTGATCTGCCGCTCGACGAGCTCCGCCGGTGGGCTGCGGAGGCCGACACAGCCGCCGCAGGGCTCGTCCTCTTCTTCGCGCTCCGGAGCCGGGTACCAGAGGAGGCGACCTCATCTGCGGGCTGGCTCGAGATCGGGTCTCAGTCGTCCGAGAGACAGCCCTCGTTCCTCCAATTCCTCTACCTGTTCGAGCGGCACCTCGAGGACGAGCCGACGCTGGCTGACACCTTGGTCTGGCTGACACGGCGGTTCGTGATCAGCGCCCATGAGCAAATCGCGTACTCGAAGCTCCCCGAGTTCACCTTCCGCTTCCGCTGGGAGGACGGCCGCCTGCGCTTCTACACACTCGGCCTCGGCCGCTTCCAGCTCGCCGACATTCGACGCGCGGCGATGTCGCAGATCAGCGAGGACGTCGGGCTCTGGCACGACGCAGGCGGGACGCCCAAGCTGACGTCCCAAGGCCGTGACTTCATCGAGCAGGCGTTCTCCTCATGAAGGTCGCCCACTCCTTCAACGGCCGCTGGACCTCGTTCTTCGCGACGACCTATAGCGTCGAGCTCGAGTTCTTCGACGAGTACCTCTTTCGCCGTCTTGGAGAGCCGCCGCTAAGCGCGACGATCCTTGCCGACGCCGGCACCCACGCACGGTTGTGGACGAGCGGCGGCGACGTACTCCGCCGACTTCGACGGGCGAACCGCGACTACCTGCTTCGCCCTGTGCTGTTCGGCACGGGCGCGTTTCACCCGAAGACGTATCTGCTTGGCAACGCGAGCGAGGGAACACTCCTCGTGGGGTCGGGCAACCTCACCTTGGGTGGCGTAGAGCGGGGTCGCGAGGTCTTCACCCACTTCCACTCCGGCGAGCCGGACGAGATCGGTTCGATCCACGGGTGGCGGCAGTGGATGGACGGCGTCGTCAAGCGTCTCGACGACAACGAGGTGAGCTACCGCTGGCTGCGCCTGAGGAAAGAGTGCGGCGAGTGGCTCGAAGGCGAGCCGGTCGGAAGCCGGTTCGTTGCGACTGGCGAACGGAGCATCCTCGACCAGCTCAGCGACGGCGCCGACCCGCCTGTCGACGAGCTCCACGTGATGGCGCCGTTCTACGACCGCGACGCACGAGCGCTGGTTGCCCTGATCGACCGTTTCCGCCCCAGCCGTCTCCACGTGTACCTCGGGGCTCACACGAGCGTCCACGGCCCGGCGCTGGCGTTGATTGTCTCCAGCTTCGACGGCGCGACATCACTCTACGAGATCGATCCGCTCGAGTTCGTCCATGCCAAACTGATCGGCATCGTCACACGCGACCGCGGCCACCTGCTACTCGGCTCGGCGAACCTGTCGCGCGCGGCACTGCTCGCGACGGACGAGCCGTGGGGCAACGTCGAGGCTGGCGTAGTCGTCGACCTGACGGCGGATGAGGCGCGACAGGCGTTCCTCCCGCCGGGAAGTTCCTGGCGCGAAGCGTCGCTCGAACGGGTTGCCCAACTTGAGTTCACGTCCGACGAGCGCCCCCTCGGGTTCCCCGTCCACTTGACGGCGGCTTGGCCAGAGCCGGACGGCCGCGTCACCGTCGAGGCCAGCCGACAAATTCCGACTGACGCCGAGCTTACTGCAGGTGGCGAGGGGCAGCCGACTCGACGCAACGACAACGGTCGCGCCACTCGCCCTTCCGGCTGAAGGAGGAGTGCTCGTCTGGCTCCGCGCAGACGATGGCAGTGAGGTCTCAAACAAGGTCGCGCTCGACGACCGCCGACGCCTCGGTAGCTGGCTCGAGGAGCGCGCCGAAGCTGGGGCGCGACCGCGCGAGCTCGACAGCGCCGATTTCGAGACGCCGGTCGGCGAGATGCTGCTTCGGCTACACGAGACCTGCATCTTCGACATCGACGAGACGCCGGCACTCGCGCGTGCGGGCGGCTTGACGGACAAAGAGGCCGAGGAGCAGTCAGCGAGCTGGGAAGAGCTTGAGGAGCTGCTCGCGAAAGAGGAGTTGGCCCGCGACCCGCGCGTCGAGAACTACCGACGCGGCGTGACGTTCGGGCTGCCGGAGGACGACGACGTCCTTGGGCTGTTGCGACTGATGCTCGATCGAGCGCCAGGCGACCGCGGTCTGCGCCTTGTCGGCCGGAAAGAAGAGGAGCCGCCGCCTGACCCACAGCCGGGGAAGCGCTGGACGCCAACCCAGCGGCTCCGCGTACGTCTGTTCAACGTCCTGCAGCGGTGGTCGCTCGCCCTGGCCGACCCGCGCTTCGTGTGGATCGACCCGACCGCTCCCGCGCGCAACTACGCAGCGCTCCTCATCGCCGACACCGATTGCTGGGAGCAAGGGCACTTGCCGGAGGAGCGAATAGTCCGTCTCCTCGGCACGCTACTAGGGAGCTTCATACGCACCGAGCGCTCACGCGGTTACCTCCTGTTGCTGTCGGAAGAGGACCGTCAGCGTCCGCTCGACCGGCTGAGTCCAGAGGCACGCGCTCTTGCTGCGGCGCTCGTCTACTGCGCCCTTCGGCCGAGTGCGAAGTGGCGCGATTACCTGTTCGAGTGGCAGCCGGCGCTGGTCCTCGGACTTGACCTCGGTGTGTTCGACGTCAGCCCGCGATCCTGCGACGTTGTCGAGCGTCTGATCGACAAGCGGGTGAGCGAAGACGAGATCCGCGACCTTCTGCAATGGGGCGCCGCATACATCGACGACGAACGCTGGGCGGAGAAGCAGCAGCGAGACCTTGGGTTCGACCGCGTTCGGCTGACGAAGCTCGACGTCAGCCGGCGGTTCGGCGTCACGCTCGAGGTCGCGGGAGATGGCGCATCGCTTGACGACTCGCGGCTCGTGTCGCTGGTCCGGCAGGCACTCGCCTACCGCAAGACGGACGGCGCGATCGTCGAGCTCAGCGAGCAGACGCGGCTGAGCGTCAAGCTCGGTGAGCCGGTATGGGCGCGCGTAGATCAACAGACGCTCTGCACGTCGAACAACTACAAGCTGGAGGACTTGGCTGAACTCGAGCGACAGGGTGTCAGCTTCGCGCGTGTTTTGGTGCCAGCCGAGCAGGTGGCGTCGTAAGGCGACTCGCCTACTGCTTCGACCAGCCGTAGTAGCGGTCCTCGTCGACCGACATCCAAGCGAGGAAGTGGCCCTGCGGACAGGCCAGATAGGGCGCCGGGTCGTCCCACCAGTCAGCCGTACCCCGCTTCGGCTTCGTCACGACCGGCTCGACCTCGAGGCTGCAGGCTGAGCAGGCAAGGCGAGCGGGTGCGCCAGGATGGGCCAGCTGCTTCGGCTGCTCGAGCCCTTCCGGCCATTGCTCGTCGTCGCTAGACACGGCTGGACAATAGGCCGCGGGCGAGGCCAGCCGAGTGAGGGAGCGGCCGCCTCACCTAGACAGCCGCCCTCCAAAAACGCACCCGCGCGACCGAGTCGCCGACGGAGACCGACGGCTGTCCTCCCGCGGTCGGCTCGTCGCCGTCACGATCAGGGCGACGCCCTTCGCGCACGGCCTGCCCTCGAACAGTGAAGAAGTGCACCGCGAGCCGTACTCCCTTCCAGCTCTACACGCACGATTGGGCCGGGTCAACGCGCAACGTTGACGGCCCGCCGAAGAGCCGCTTCCTGACTCCCGACTAGCAAGACTGACCCCAGACTCGTTGACGATTGCATGCCCGGCGCCTACGTCGCTTCGACGGCAGTGACGGCTCGGCGTCCTCCGTCCCGGGCTGACAGCATGATTCACGTCATGCCACCGGAACCGCTTCTCCTCCCTCTGCTCGCTCGCTTCGGCGCCGACTTGACTAAGGCGTACGCGGCCGCCATCGCCGCTTCATCACAAGCGGAGGACCAGCTCAAGCCCGCCACGAAGGCTCTTCTGGAGACCGCCTCGGCGGCGTTTGGGGGCAACGCTGTCGCGACAACGGAGTCGCACACCAACCTCGGCGTCCGCCCCGACATCGGCGTCACCGACCCGAAACTGCTGATTGGCCACGTCGAGCTGAAGGCGCCCGGAATTGGCGCCAAGACCAAGAACTTCGCGAGTAAGCACGACAAGGAGCAGTTCAAGAAGCTCGTCGACCATCCCAACCTGATCTACACGGACGGCAACGAGTGGGCTCTCTACCGAATGGGCGCGGTTGTCGGCACGGTGGTCACGGCTTCCGGTGACGTGCAGATCGACGGCGCGGGAACGTACTCGGCAAGAGAAGCGTTGCTGCTGGAGCAGCTCCTGCGCGACTTCTTCCAGTGGGAGCCGATCGCGCCGAGCTCCCCCAAGGCGTTGGCGGAGTTACTCGCTCCGCTGACACGCCTGCTGCGGGAAGAGGTTCGTACCGCGCTCGCAAGCTCCAAGTCCGCGCTGTCGGCGCTCGCGGGCGAGTGGCGGGACGTCTTCTTCCCGGACGCCGACGACGCGCGCTTCGCCGACGCCTACGCACAAACCGTCACCTATGCCCTACTCCTTGCCCGGGTCGAGGGAGAGCTGGAGCTGAAGGACCACGCGGCTGACCGCCTTGACGCGCGGCACGGCCTGCTCGCGCAGGTGCTCCGTGTGCTCGAGCAGGGGGCGGCTCGAGCGGAGGTCGAGTCGGCCGTCGCGTTGCTCGAGCGTGCAATCGCAGCCGTCGACCCCGAGGCGCTCGCCAAAGGCGCGAAGGGGAAGGACATCTGGCTCTACTTCTACGAAGACTTCCTCGCCGTCTACGATCCGAAGTTGCGAAAGCAGGCGGGCGTTTACTACACCCCGGCCGAGGTCGTCCAAGCGCAGGTGACGCTCGTTGCAGAACTGCTCCGCGACCGATTCGGGAAGACGCTCGGGTTCGCGGATGAGGAGGTGAAGGTACTCGACCCGGCCGTAGGTACCGGCACGTACCTGCTCGCGGCCCTTCAGCACGGCCTCGAGGCAGCGAGCGCCGGTTTCGGTGCGGGCCATCGCGCGGCGAAGGCGACGGTAATGGCAGAGAGCTTCCACGCCTTCGAGCGGATGGTCGGCCCCTACGCGGTGGCCCATCTGCGCCTCGCGCGCGACGTGCTCGCGGCCGGCGGCCAGCTTCCCGCCGATGGAGTGCAGGTGTACCTGACCGATACGCTCGAGAGTCCGCACGCCGCGCCGCCTGGTTTCGCACACGTTCCTCTCTTCGAGAAGAAGCTCGCCGAGGAGAACGCGCGGGCGCGGAAGGTGAAGGCCGAGGTTCCGATCCTCGTCTGCCTCGGCAATCCTCCCTACTTCCGCGAGACGATTGAGCCCGGCGACGAAGGCGCGGAGCGGCAGGGCCGCTGGATCAAACGCGGAGACGAAGACAAGCCGGGCAAGGGCATCCTGCGACAGTTCGTCAAGGGTGCCCCGGGCGTCCACGTCAAGAATCTCTACAACCTCTACGTTTACTTCTGGCGCTGGGCGCTGTGGAAGGTGTTCGAGAACCCGGCCGCAAGCGGCAAGGGCATTGTCAGCTTCATCACCGCGTCCTCGTACCTGCGCGGACCGGGATTCGTAGGAATGCGCCGACACATGCGCGAGACGCTCGACGAGCTTTGGATCCTCGACCTCGGCGGCGAGGGGCGCGGCGCGCGCAAGAGCGAGAACGTCTTTGCAATCCAGACGCCAGTCGCGATCGCCGTAGGCGTCCGGACTAAGTCGAGCGACGCCGCGACTCCCGCGACAGTGCGCTACGCGAGCGTGACCGGGTCCAGCGCCGCGAAGCTCGCGACACTGGTCGCGATCGAAGGATTCGCGTCGGTCGAGTGGCGCGAATGCTACGACGGGTGGGAGCAGCCATTCCTTCCCGTCGGCCAGGGGGACTACTTCTCGTGGCCACTTCTTACCGACGTCTTCCCGTGGCAGCACTCCGGTGCGCAGTTCAAGCGGACGTGGCCCATCGCACCCAACCGGGAGACGCTCGTTCCGAGGTGGGATGCCTTTTTGAGGGCGGATGCCGACCAACGCAAGGAGCTGTTTCACGAGACTCGCGATAGGAAGCTCGCCAAGGCCTACAACGCGCTGACACTCGATGAGAAGCTGCCGACGCTCGACTCGCTGTCTGCCGGTGAACCGCCGCCCGCCCCCGTGAGGTACGCGTACCGGTCGTTCGACCGCCATTACGCACTCGCAGATCCCAGACTTGGCGACTTCCTGCGCCCCGTCCTTTGGCGAGCTCAAAGCGCACGTCAACTATTCCTCACCTCTCACGTTGGTGATGTTCTCGGTGAAGGACCCGGCGCGACAGCCACAAGTTCGCCGCCTGATATGCACCACTTCTCGGGTCGCGGAGGGAAAGATGTGATTCCGTTGTGGCGCGATGCGGAAGCGACAAATCCCAATGTCACCGCGGGCGCGCTCGACATCATCGACGCCGACAGTCCGGACGATCTGTTCGCTTATAGCTATGCGCTCCTGGCCGCGCCCGACTACACGGCGCGCTTCGCAGACGAGCTGGAGGTGCCTGGGCCGCGCATTCCGGTCACCCGCGACACAGACCTCTTTCAGCGCGCGGTCGCGCTCGGACGCGAGCTGATCTGGCTGCACACCTTCGGCGAGCGTTTCGCGCCTCCCGGGCACGCCGCAGGAGCGGTACCGAAGGGTCGTGCGGAGGCGGTCGAGCCGGTGCCTCAGACGCCCGACCGCTATCCAGAGGAGCACTTGTACGTCGAGGAAACGGAGACGCTCCATGTCGGCGAGGGCACGTTCTGCCCGGTCTCGAAAGCCGTGCGCGCCTTCTCGATCTCCGGTCTCGACGTGATCGGCTCGTGGCTCGACTACCGGATGAAGGACGGCGCCGGCCGCCGCTCCTCCGACTTGGACAAGATCCGGCCGACAACGTGGCCAGCCGAGTTCAGCGAGGAGCTGCTGAAAGTGATCTGGATCCTCGAGCGAACGGTCGAGCTTGGGCCGGCACTGGACGCGCTCCTCGATGAAATCGTTGCCAGTCCCGTCTTTCTTGCTGCCGATCTGCCGAGGCCGACCGAGGCCGAGCGGCAACCGCCAAGCTGAGCTAAGCCGCGTCGAGCTCGAGCTGCTTCGACTGAGGAACGGCCGAGCCGAAGTACGCGCCGTCCAGCAGCCGCTTATGCAATGCGAGCAACTCGCGGTCGGCAGTCTGGAGGGCACCGACGAGCCTCGCCTGCCCGTCCTCGTCCGCGAGCGCCTTCGCGGCGCCCTCCGCTCGCTCGCGCGCCTCAGAGAGCAGTAGGAGGACGGAGTCGATCGTCTCGTAGCGGGCAGCACTCATCGAAGACAAGTCTAGGCGTCGCGGCGGACGACGGAGTAGAGACATTTCAACGGATCTGTAACGAGAGAGGCCGCCTCGCGGCGGCCTCTCGTCAGGCTTACTCCTCTTCGGCCGGAGCCTCGACTTCGACCGGCGGCTCGGGCGTGTACCGTCACCTTCTCGGCGCGCGGTTCGCCCTCGACGATCCTGATGTCGACCAGCGACTCGTCCTCCGCGCCGGTGAGCTCTTCCTTGCGGTCGACGAGGATCGTGGCGCCGGGATTGAGGCTGCGTCCGAGCACGAAGTCGGCGAGCGGATCCTCGATGAAGCGCTGGATCGCGCGGCGCAGCGGCCGGGACGAGCACGTCCTTGGCGGCGTCGGTCAGCTCGATCGCGACCTCGTAGCGGGCCATCTGCTCGCGCAGCCGCTTCAGCTGCAGATCCACGATCGTGAGAATCTCTTCCTTCTCGAGATCCAGGTCTTTCACTCGCACAAATCTCGCAGCAACAGATTGCTGAACCGCAAGACACGTCGCCGGCGCGCTGCGGCCGACCTTGCCACCAGCGTCCCGGTCGCCCTGGATCACGCGGTCGCCGGGAGCGCTACGCGCTGCTCCGGCGAACACTCATCCCGAAAGGTCCAGAGACCGATGAGTCTTGGCGGCCGCGCGCAGTCGAAGCTGAGACCGATCCGTTTCGCAGACAGGAGGAGCGCACCATGCCCGCACCAACCCTCGTCATCGGCGCACCGTGCTGGATCGACCTCTTCAGCTCCGACACCGCGCGCGCGAAGGACTTCTACGGCCAGCTGTTCGGCTGGACGACGATCGATCCCGGCCCCGAGTACGGCGGCTACTTCATCTTCCAGAAGGACGGCAAGGCCGTCGCCGGCTGCATGGGGAACGACGGCGAGCAGGGCTACCCCGACGCCTGGACCGTCTACCTGAACACCGACGACGCCGACCGCACCGCCGCCGACGCGGCCGCGAAGGGCGGCCAGGTGAACATGGAGCCGATGGACGTCACCCAGAACGGCCGCTTCACGATGATCTCCGACCCGGGCGGGGCGGCGATCGGCGCCTGGCAGCCGCGCGAGGTCAAGGGCTTCGAGATCCGGAACGAGCCCAACACCGCCGGCTGGTTCGAGCTGCACACGCGCGACTACGACAAGGCCGTCGCCTTCTACCGCGACGTCTTCGGCTGGGAGCCGCACACCGCGGCCGACGAGGACGAGCTTCCGCTACACGACCCTCGGCGAGGGCGAGAACGCGCTCGCCGGGATCATGGACGACTCGCCCTACCCGGACGACGGCGTCCAGCTCGGGCTGGGTCGTCTACTTCCAGGTCGAGGACGCCGACGCGACGCTCGAGCAGGTCAAGGCGCTCGGCGGCAAGGTCGAGCGGGAGGCCGAGGACACGCCGTACGGCCGCCTCGCCGCCTGCAGCGACCCCACGGGCACCCGCTTCAAGCTGATCCAGAACTGAGAACGGCGGGAGGGGCCGCGCTGCGCGGCCCCTCCCAGCTCGATCTAGTTGAAGGCGCGCTTCACGGCCGCGTACGCGTCCACGTACCCGGCCCCCGCCTCCCACGCCGCGTACGGGCATCGGCGTCGCCGTCGCCTGGAGCATCGCCTTGAGCTGCAGCGGCGTCAGCGCCGGCTTCGCGTCCAGCATCAGCGCGACGACTCCCGCCACGTGCGGCGCGGCCATCGAGGTGCCCGAGAGCGTCGTGTAGTACGGCAGGTACGCGGGCTCGAGCCCGGCGAGGACGTCGTCGGGGGTGCCGAGGACGCCGATCGGCGAGACGGTACGCGTCGAGATGATCAGGTTCCCGGGCGCGGTCAGCGTCGGCCGGTCCTCCCACGTCCACGTCTTCCCATCGAGCGTGAACTGGCCGCCGCCGCCCGCGGTGCCGCGCGAGGAGAAGTCGGTCAGCGCGCGATCCTTGTCGCCGGCGGCGACGGAGATCACCCACGGCGCCTTCTTGTAGTTGCCGCTGATCGTGCACGGATCGGGGCCCGAGTTTCCGGCCGAGAAGACGACGGCGATGCCCGCCTTGAACGTGTCGTAGGTCGCGCGCGTGACCGGGTGCGTCGGGTCGACCGGGGTGCACGAGTCGTCCGTGTCGCCCCACGAGTTCGTGATCACGTCGATGCCGTAGCGATCCTTGTTCGCGATCGCGTAGTCGAAGCCGCCGATCACGTCGAGGATCGCGAGACCGGCGCCGGAGCCGTAGCCGACGAGCTTGGCGCCGGGCGCAACGCCCTCGTACTTGCCGTTCGAGCGGAAGCCGGTGGCGCCGACGATGCCGGCGACGTGCGTGCCGTGGCCGCCGGTCGCGTCGGTGTTCTCGACGTTCTCGACGTAGGTCACGGGAGCGAGCTCGGAGACGGCATGGAGGTTGGTCGCCGCCTCGACGTTCTGGACGAGGTGCGGCCCGAAGCGGTGGTCGAGGTGGGAACCGTCGATGCCGCTGTCGTTCACGAGCACGGTGACGCCGTGGCCGGCGACCGGCAGGTTGCCGTTCCGCTTCGTCAGCTTCGCATCGGCGCGGACGGCGTCGACGCCGGTGAGGTTCGTGGAGGTGGCGTTGTCGTAGGTGAGCGCCTTGTTCGAGCGTGACGGACACGACCCGCGCGGACGTCTCGAGCGCATCGAGCTGCGCTGTGGTCGCGAGCACGCCTGCGATCGGCAGCGCCCGGAAGGTGAAGCCGGTCGTGATCCCGGCTGCTTCGAGAACGGCGACATCGGCTGCGCTCGGCGCTCCTTCGCCCTCGAACGTGACGACGGCCTCGACACGGTCGAGCGGCGAACCGCCGGCGGGAGCAGCGTTTCCGGCTCCGAGGACGAGCGCGGCGGCGAGTACGAGCAGAAGCGGCAGGCGAGGCGTGAGCATGCGTCGGTCCTTTCGAAAGTGAGCTGAACCCCGACGTTCAAACGCAGCTGCCCCGAATTCGGGTGCGGCTAGTCGCAGATCGACGTGCCGGCAACGAGCGCCGAGACGCGGCCGCCCCGCATCCGCGCGAGCAAGCCGGGGTAGGCGCCGCCGCCGACCTCGGCGCAGATCTGGCGCGTCACGAGCCAGTAGCCGGTGTTGCCCGCGAAGCCCTTGGCGGAGACGAGCGCGCGGATAGAGGGCCCGCACTCGCGCGGCCGGGTCGCCGACGCGGAGGCCGACGGCCGTGCGCCACGCGGCTCTGCCGGTCACCGTCACGATCAGGGCGACGCCCTTCGCGCACGGCGTCCCCTCGAAGGTGAAGAAGTGCACGACGAGCCGCACGCCCTTCCAGCTCTGCAGGCACGACTGGGTCGAGAGCACGCGCGACGTCGACGGCGCGCCGAACGAGCCTCCTGACGTCCGCAGGCGTGCTGCGGCTGATCTTGATCCCGCCGGCGTTGCGGTCGCCCTGGATCACGTGGACGTCGGTCGCGGCCACCGCCGCGCCGGCAAAGGCCGCCAGCGCGACAGCAACCACAAAGAACAGCCGCACTAGTCGGGCGGCGGCTGAAGCACCTGGAAGACGGCGCCGGTCGGATCCTGCAGCACCGCGAGCCGGCCGATCTCGGGCAGGTCCATGCCTTCCATCAGCACCGTGGCGCCCAGCTCCTTGGCGCGCGCGACCGTCTCGTCGTGGTCGGCGACCGCGAAGATCGTCGACCAGTTCGGCGGCACGTCGCCCATCCGCTCGTTGATCTGGAAGATGCCCGCCACGCCCTTGCCGTCCACCTCGATCACGTCGTACCGCGGGCGGCCCTCCTGCGGCGGGTACTCCTTCACCTCGACGCCGAAGGCCTGCTCGTAGAACGCGGCCGCGGCGGCCGCGTCGGTCGTCTGGCACTCGTTCCAGTTCATCGTCCCGGGCTCGTTCGCGAGCTGCGCGCCGATGTGCTCCTTCGCCTGCCAGACGCCGAAGATCGCGCCGGTCGGATCCTGCGCGATCGCCATCCGGCCGGAGTCGAAGACGTCGAACGGCTCCGCCAGCACCGTCCCGCCGGCCTCGCGGATCTTCGCCGCGGTCGCGTCGGCGTCGTCGCTCGCGATGTACGTCGTCCAGTGCGACGGGATCCCCTCCTGCCCCTCCTGCGGCGGGCTCCCGGCGGCGACGTACTTGCCGTTCAGCGAGAACATCGTGTACCCGCCCGCCTCGGGCTGCGGCGCCACGTCCGCGTCCCAGCCGAAGAGCGCCTGGTAGAACGCGGCGGCGCGCGGGAAGTCCGTGCTCGTGACGTCGGTCCAGCACGGCGTTCCTTGTGTGTATGAAGTGAACTCAGGCATAGCGGGACCCTATTACTTGGGCGCTGCGAATGCCGCCCAGCCGCGCTCGGCCAGCGTCGCGAGGCTGCTCGACTTGACGCCGTTCTCCGACACGGTGACGACGGAGTCGCGGACGACGAGCGAGCGGCGGATCGGCATGAGGTTGTCGTGCTCGAGGCGGCCGAGCGGATCGATCCCGCGGGCGCGCCCGACTCGCATCGCCACGGCGCTGTTGTTGAACGGGATCATCACGAGCCCGCTGCGCGGCCAGAAGAGGAACGCGTGGTGGTCGTGCTCGGCCTCCGACCAGCCCATTCCCAACGACTCCTGGTGCACGCGGGTCGGCTTGCGCAGGTCGGAGACGTCGAAGATCGAGACCTGCGTGCCGGTCGGGCGGCCTTCCTCGGTCGCGTCCTGGCCGACGCCGAGCAGCAGGTCCTCGCCGATCGGGTGCAGGTACGCCGAGTAGCCCGGGATCTTCAGCTCGCCGAGCACGCGCGGGCGCGCCGGGTCGGCGAGGTCGAGCGTGTAGAGCGGGTCGATCTGGCGGAAGGTGACGACGTAGCCGGTGTCGCCGACGAAGCGCACCGAGTAGACGCGCTCGCCCTTGCCGAGCCCGCCGATCCTGCCTGCCTGGGTGAGCGCGCCCGCACCTGGGCGCAGCGTCGTCAGGAACGACTCGGACTCGCCGCCGCCTGGCCCCCACCACGCCGGGCTCTCGGTGCTGACGACGCGCAGGACGCCCTTGTGCTCCGAGAGCGACCACTGGCTGAGCAGGTAGCCGGAGACGCTGCCGCTGCCGCGGTAGTGCGTGATCGTCGGGCTCGAGATGTCGAACTTGTGGATCTGCGTCGTGGCGCCGTTCATCTCCTGCGTCGGCTGCTCGGGGAGCGGCCGGGTCGACCAGCGCTCCGTCGCGACGTAGAGGCTCTCGGGCGAGGCGTAGACGATCCGGCCGTCCGTCATCACCGAGGTCGAGTGGACCGGCTCGAGTCCCTTGGCCAGGTCGACCGTCAGCACGGTCAGCATCCCGAAGCCCGAGAACTCGGGCGGCCGGCTGACGTGGCGGCACTGGACGAGCGGGCGCTCCCGGCCCGGCTTCGCACCGGCGCGCTTGATCCGGTAGGACGGCAGCCAGCTCGTCGCGCGCGAGGAGGCGACGACGGCGCGGTTCTTGCTCTTGGCGGTGGCCAGCGCCGCCTGTGTCTGATCGGTGGGCTGGGCGAACGGCAGCTCGCTCGGCACCTGCGCCGCGGCGACGATGCGAACGGTGCCGCCGACGAGCCGCGCCGCCACGTACGAGCCGTCGAGCTCGAGCGTGCGCACGAGCCGCAGCTTCTTCGGATCGCTGACGTCGATCTCGGCCAGCACGCTCTTCGCCGGCTGCCACGGCGCGATGCTCCGGGCCATCGCCGGCAGCGGCTGGATCCAGTAGCCGCCGTTCGAGAGCACGAGCAGCTTGTTGCCGTGCAGGAGCAGCTCGCCGAAGCCCTGCTCGAGCTTGAGCGAGTCGAGCAGCCGCGGCTTGGCCT
The DNA here is from genome assembly GCA_963820565.1 of uncultured Gaiellaceae bacterium. Lineage (GTDB taxonomy): Bacteria > Actinomycetota > Thermoleophilia > Gaiellales > Gaiellaceae > Gaiellasilicea. The sequence continues at coordinate 164,131 of CAWGAD010000011.1, read as the reverse complement.
CGCTGACGTCGACGGCGTTCAGCCTCCCGCCGGCGACCGCATAGAGCGTCTCGCCGTCCGTCTTGACCATGTCGGGCTCGTCGACGCCCTCCTCCTGGACGTTCGTGCCCGAGAAGTCGACGCCGGCCTTGAGCGTGTCCGTGGCCGCGGCCACTGGTTGGGCGGGCGCCCCGATGACTCCCTCGCGGGCGCTCGCGACGCCGCCGAGGCCGTACGGGCCGACGAAGCGGTTCGCCTGCCCCTTCGCGTAGCCGAGCAGCTGCCCGCACGAGCCAAAGGCCTTCAGGCGCGGCGACTTCTTGGCGTTCGGCGCGCTCTCGGCCGCCGTGCCGCCGAGAACGGCGACGAGGAGGGCGAGCGCAGCGAGCAAAGCGGCGTTTCTGCGCATCTCACTCGTTATACGTCACAAATGGTGCGAACGTCACACCCAGTAGGCCATCAGGATCGCGTCGACGAACTCGCTGCCGCGGCGGTAGTGCCGCTTGCGGACGCCCTCGCGCTCGAAGCCGAACTGCTCGTAGAGGCGGATCGCCGGCTCGTTCCAGGGGAAGACGTGCAGCTCGAGCTTGCGGATGCCGGCGTCGCGCGCCCAGACGACCGCCTGGTCGAGCAGGGCGCGGCCGATGCCGCGGCGGCGATGGCCCATGGCGACCATCAGGCCGAGGTCGGCGACGTGACGGCTCGCCTGGTGCGGGTCGCGGGCGACCGAGAGCCGTCCGACGATCGCGCCCTCCTCCTCGGCGACGAAGACGGCGGCGTCGGGATGGCGCTTCAGCGCCCGCAGGTAGCGGCGCTCCTCCCCCACGCCGCGCCAGCCTTCCGCGTTCAGCAGCCAGGCCTCCGGCTCGCGGCCGACCGCCGCGCCGAGGGCAACGAGCGTCGACGCGTCTTCGGCGCGCGCGGGCCGGATCACGATCGTCATCCGACGACGATCCCGTGCCCGCCGCGGCGCGGGTCGCCGGCGGCGCTGAGCGTGCCGTCGGGGCGCCGCTCGACCGCGGCGACGCCGCCGAAGTAGAGGTTGCGACCCGCCCAGCGGACGGTCTGCCAGCCCTCGGGCGCCAGCTCCATCAGGCCGCCCTCGAGGTGGAGGACGTCGCCGTCGACGTGGATCCGCGGCCGGTCGATCGCCTCCGCGACCGGGACGCCGCGGAGGACGGCGTCGGTGACCTGCGCGATCGCGCCGGAGAGGCGCACGGAGCCGGCGCTGCCGAGGGCGAGGCGCGGGCGGCCGTCCTCGAGCACGAGCGTCGGCGTCATCATGCTGGCGAGGCGCTCGCCGGGCGCGCACGGAGCATGGCCGACGACGTCGAGCTCGCCGAGCATGTTGTTCAGCTGCGTGCCGTTGCGGAAGATGCCCGAGCCGGCGCCGAGCGTCGACGAGAGCGCCGCAGCGTTGCCGTCCGCGTCGATGACGGAGATGTGGGTCGTACCCGCGACTGCGAGCGGCGGCGCCGAGCCGTAGCCGTACCGGAGCGCCTGGGCGCGGTCCTCGAGCGTCTCCGCGGTCGCGAGCCGCTCGAGCGCGGCCGCGACGATCGTGCCGCCGCGGGAAGGCGCCGGCGTGGTCAGGACTTCGAGACCGCCGACCTGCGCGCGCAGCGGCTCGGGCGTGGCCACCCGGTAGGCCGCGATGTCGTCGGCGAGCTCGGGGATCAGCTCGGTCACGGCCTCCAAGCCGACGTCGCGGATGCGCTCCAGCGTCGGGACGAAGTCGGCCGTCTCGATCCGCTCCGGGACGCCGTAGATCCGGCGGCCGCCTTCGTCGCGCTGGAGGATCCCGGCGAGGATCAGGTGCAGGAAGAGTTGCGCCTCGGTCGCGTCGAGCCCTCGCGCCGCCAAGTCCGATCGCAGGCTCGACGAGCTGCGGCCACGGCACGCTCCCGAAGCGGCGATGCGCCTCCTCGAGGCCGGCGAGGAGGCCCGGCACGGCCACGGAGCCCTCGCCGACGTGGTAGCTCTGCGTCGAGTCGCCGAAGTCGACCGTGAGGTCCTCGATCTCGCCGAGCGGACGGGTCGGCGCGGCCATGAAGCAGTCGAGCATGGTCGCCTCGCCGTCGAACCAGGCGAGCAGGAAGCCGCCGCCGGTGGGGCCGGTCAAGGGGCCTTCGGCGACGGCCGCGGCAAACGCGGCTACGATGCAGGCGTCGATCGCGTTGCCGCCCTCCGCGAGGACGTTTGCACCGGCTTCGGCGGTGACCTTGTTTCCAGCTGCGATCGCTCCCTGCATGAACTGAGGGTAAAGGTGTGGCGACGATGCCGATAACACCTGCAGGAACCCGTGACTAACCGAGAACGTTTTCAAAAGATGCACTCGCACCTCGAGCTGAGGAAGCGACACCTCGCCCTCTTCGTGGGGTCGATCGCGGCACTGGTCCTGCTGGCGGCGACGCCGCAGCTGCTCGGTGACCGCGTCGAAGCGGGAATCGACGGTCTCGGGAACGCGCAGGCAAGCTGGCTCTGGCTGGCGGCGGCGGCGTTCGGCGGCTCGCTCTTCGCATCCGCGTGCGGCTGGGGCTCGGCGCTCCGGCGCTGCGGCGGGACGACGACGGGTAGCGACGCGACGGCGCGCTACTGCACCGGGTCGCTCGTGAACGCGCTCGCGCCGGCTCGGATCGGCAGCGCGGTTCGGTTCGCTCTCTTCGCGCGCACGCTGCCGAACGAAGGACGCCTCTGGACGGTGGGCGGGGTCGCGACCTCCATCGGCGCGGTGCGGGCGCTCTGGCTCGCGGTCGTGCTCGCGCTCGGCTCGGCCAGCGGCGCACTGCCGCGGTGGCCGATCGCAGCCTTGCTCCTGGTCGTGCTCGCCGCCGCGACGGTGGCGTGGTTCGTCCGGGACACGCAGCCCGGCAGCAAGTTCGCGCACACGCTCGATGTCTTCCGCGTCCTCGGCCGGTGCCCCAAGGCCGCGGCTCGGATCGTGGGCTGGATCGGGCTCGCGATGGCGCTGCGAATCGGCGCGGCGGCCGGCATCGCGGCGGCGTTCGGGATCGAGAACCCGCTCACGGCGGCGCTGCTCGTCGTTCCGGCGCTCGACCTGGCCGGGCTGCTGCCGCTGACGCCGGGGAACGTCGGGCTCGCGAGCGCGGCAGTCGCGTTCGCCTTGAAGGCTTCGGGAGCCGCATCAGACGTGGCTCTCTCCGCCGGGATCGCGTTCGGCGCCGTCGAGACGCTGACGACGCTCGCGCTCGGCTGCGGCAGCCTGCTCTACTTCGCCGGCGGCCGGACGGACGCGCAGCGCTGGCGGACCGCAGCCGTCAGCGTGGCGGGTTGCCTCGCGCTCGGCGTCGCGTTCGGCGCGACCGTGCTCGTCCCGCTCGTCTAGTTACGCAGGAAGCTCGGCGGTTCGAGCGGGTCTTCGCTGCGCGGTGACGGGGTGCCGTTGCCGAACCTCGGCGCCGCGACGCGGCGGCGCGTGCCGCCGAGGCCGGTCGCGACGACCGTCACCCAGACCTGGCCGGCGAGACGCTCGTCGACGGTGGCGCCGAAGATGATGTTCGTGTCGTCGGTCGCCGCCTGGCGGACGACCTCGGCCGCGTCGTTCACCTCGAGCAGGGTCAGGTCCTCGCCGCCGGCGATCGAGAGCAGGATCCCGCGGGCGCCGACGATCTCCGTCTCGATCAGCGGTGACTTGAGCGCTCGCTCGGCCGCCTGCTTGGCGCGGTCGTCGCCGGTGGCGTAGCCGATCCCCATCAGGGCAGAGCCGGCGTCGTGCATGACCGTCCGGACGTCCGCGAAGTCGAGGTTGATCAGGCCGGGCATCGTGATCAGGTCGGTGATGCCCTGCACGCCCTGGCGAAGGACGTCGTCGGCGATCTTGAACGCGTCGAGCATCGAGGTCGAGCGGTCGAGCACCTCGAGCAGGCGGTCGTTCGGGATCACGATCACGGTGTCGCAGGCGGTGCGCAGCTCGTCCACGCCCTGGTCGGCGGAGGCCATGCGGCGCGTGCCTTCGAAGCGGAACGGCGTCGTGACGATGCCGACGGTGAGCGCGCCGAGCTCGCGCGCGATGCGCGCCACGATCGGAGCCGCACCGGTGCCGGTGCCGCCACCCTCGCCGGCGGTGACGAAGACCATGTCGGAGCCGCGCAGCGCGTTCTTGATCTGGTCGTAGCTCTCCTCGGCGGCGCGCCGGCCGATGTCCGGCTCGGAGCCGGAGCCGAGACCCTGGGTGAGCTCGCGGCCGATGTGGATCTTGACGGCCGCATCCGAGATCTGGAGCTGCTGCATGTCGGTGTTGACGGCGACGAACTCGACCTGCGAGATGCCGGCGTCGATCATCCGGTTGACCGCGTTCAGGCCGGCGCCGCCGACGCCGACGACGCGAATCACGGCCAGGTAGGAGGACGAGTCGCGCGGAACGGAGTACTCGAGCCGGGGCGCCGGCTCGGGCATCGGCTCGATCACCCGGCTCACGGGCGGCTCGTAGACGGGCTCGCGTGGAGGGGGCGGCGCAGCCGGAGCGGGCGCAACCGCTGCAGGCTTGGCGGGCGGAGGGCTGACCGGCGGCGCCGCAGGCTCGGAGGGCGCGGGCGCTGGTACGGCCGCGCGTGGCTCCTCCTTCGCGAAGTCGGGGACGTGCTCGACCGTCTTTTCCTGCGGCTGCTCGGGCTCTGCCTCGGGCTTCGCCTGCTCGGCCTGCCGCTGGGCTGCTTCCGTCGCGCGGAAGAGCTCCGCGAGCGGGCCCTCACGCATGCTCGCGCGATTTCGTGCCATGGAGCACCTCCTTCGCCAGCTCGCGGTAGGCCTCGGCGGCCGTACCCTTCGGGTCATATTTGAGCACGGACGTGCCCTTCACGGGAGCCTCGGCATAGCGGACGGTCTTGCGGATCCGCGTCTTGTAGACGAGGTCGCCGAAGTTCTCCTCGAGGATCTCGACGGCCTCGCGCGAGTGCAGCGTGCGCCGGTCGAACATCGTCGGGAGGATTCCTTCGATCTTGACGTCGGGATTGAGGTTCTCCCGCACCATCGCGAGCGTGTTCTCGAGCTGCACGAGCCCGCGGAGGGAGAGGTACTCGCACTGCACCGGCACGATCACGCCGGTGGCCGCGACGAAGGCGTTGATCGTCAGCAGGCCGAGCGAGGGCGGCGTGTCGATCATGATGAAGTCGTATTTGTCGCGCACCTCGATCAGCGCCTTCTCGAGCGCGCGCTCGCGGCCGATCATCGAGCTCAGCGCGAGCTCGGCGCCGGCGAGGTCGATCGAGGAGACGGCGACGTCGATCTCGGCCTCGTGCGTGATCTCGGAGATCGGCAGCCGGTGGACGAGCACGTCGAACATCGAGCGCTCGATCGCGTCCGGGTTCATGCCCTGGCTCATGGTCAGGTTTCCCTGCGGGTCGAGGTCGATCGCGAGCACGCGGTAGCCCTGCTCCTTGAAGGCGACAGCGAGGTTCAGCGTCGTCGTCGTCTTGGCGACGCCACCCTTCTGGTTGGCGAACACGATCACCCTCTGCAAGGAGGTCTCCTCGTTGGCAGTGTGAGCCCGAGTGTTCGGGCGCGGCAGCAGGCGCATGAGTCCCATGTGGACTCGCCTTTCAAGCCTAGCCCCGGTTTTCCTTCACACGACGTCAGCGCGGCTCGCCGTCGTCGTAGTCGAGGTCCTCGAGCCGAGCGATCAGACCGAGCCCGCGGAAGTAGATCTTGTTCGAGCGCGGGTAGTAGCAGACGTCGTTCGCGTTGCGGGTGCCGTACGCGAGGATGGTGAGATCCTGATCACCCGCTCGGACGCCATGCGCGATCCCCGACGACGCGGGTCGCGAGATCACGTGGCCAGCGCGGATCGGCAACTCCTGGTACTCGACGCCGTCGCGGGCGAGCTGTGGTGTCGGCCAGAGCTGAAAGACGCCGTCGCCCTCGAGCACGACGAAGATCTCCTCGTCCGCCGAGTGAAGATGCGGCGCCGCTCCGTCCTTGCCCGCGCGCAGCCGGCCCAGGTTGAGCCCGGTGAGCTCGGCACCAGCGCCGCGCGCGACAACCTTCCAGCTCCCGTCCGGATGCGAACCACCATCGACGTCGGCGACGTTGACGACGCTGGCCGGACGTTGGCCGAGCTCCGGCACCTCCGGTTCGCCGACGGCCGCCTCACGCTCCCAGGGATGGTCGCCGCCGCCCACCTCGGTCCAGGTGCCGCCGATCCAGCCGACGCCCGCGCGCGGCAGCTGGCCGACCTCCGTGCGACCGCGCGTGCCGAACGCCAGCACATCCAGGCCTTCTTCGCTCGCGCGCAGGGCGTGCGCCTCGCGTGCGCGATGGACGATGCAGTCGCCCGGGCCGACCTCGAAGGCGGTGCCCTCGAGCAGACAGACGCCCGAGCCTGCGAGCACGAAGAAGATCTCCTCCTCCGCGGTCTGGCGGTGGAAGGGCGTCGACCACTTGCCGGGATCGACCCGGATCCGTTTGACGCCGACCGTCTTCGTCCCGGCCGCGGAGCCGAGATCCGTCCACTCGCCGGCGATGTGGCCGGCTTCCCTCCGGCCGCTCTTGGCCTCGTCCCAGTGGGCGATCACATGCCGATTATGTCCCGTGCCAGCGCCGTGCGAAGGCGCTCGACCACCTCCTCATCCCCGTTCGTCGTGTGCCGCTTCTCGCGCGCCAGCTCCTCGGCCTCGCGGAGGAGCCCTCGCAGCTCGGCCAGCAACTCGCCGGGCGCGGCGCCGTCCCGGTCGAGCGCGTCGATCCGGTCGAGCCGGGCGAGAACGCGAGCTTCGTCCATGCGCTCGACGCTAGCGGGGCGCTCGCAACAGGAGCGCAACGCGCGAGTCACGGAAGCGTGACGATTTGCGGCTAGGCCGACTGGCGCAAGCCGAGGAGCATGTCGTCGAGCGAGCGCACGAGCGCATCTCGGTCGCCGTGTCGGAGCGTCTCGACGAGCGCGCGCCGGACGACGTTCTCCGCCCGTTCCGATGCCTGCTCACCGCCTGCGAGCGCACGCAGAGCCGCATGGATGGCGCGCCGCTCCTCGCTCCCGTCGCCGAGCAGCACGGCGGCGCGCAGCTCCCACGTCTCGCCGAGCAGCCCTGCCAGCGACCCGCGCAGCTGCTCGGAGCGGAAGGGCTCGTTCTGGAAGAGCGAGAGCTCCCAGCGGTCGAGCGCCTCGGCGAGCGGCGCATCGGCGTCGGCCAGCCCGAGCTTCGTCAGCAACTCGGCGGTCAGCTCGGCGCGGAACGAATCGAGCCGCGTCGCCTCACCGGGCGGCTGCGTCGCCGAGATCGGCAGCACGGGCCGGATCCCGAACGGGCGCCAGTCGAGCCGCTCGAAGAGCACCGGCCCGGCCGCAACGGGCGCCGCCGTCGCCAACCGGATCGCAGAGACGGCGTCGGCGAGCTCGGCGGGCGCGTCGGGCGGCTCCTCGCCGGGCTCGAGGCCTCGCTCGAGCTCGATCACGCAGTAGCGGTCGACCTCGCGCCCGAACCCGGGCGGCAGCAATCCCTGCGCCTCCGGCCAGTGGTGGGCGAGCTCGCCGGTCGCTGCTGCGCGCAGCCGGATCCCGTTGCCGAGCTCGACCTGGGTGATCACGGAGATGCCGACGAGCGGCGCGACCGCGGCGTACGCGCGCGCCGCGCCGAAGAGCGACTGCTCCAGCTCGGCGTACGCGCGCTCGAAGGCGACGTCGTCCCAGTCGAAGCCGCCGCACCCTTCGGCGGTCGAGATCAGGAGCGAGACGAGAACCGTGCGGAAGAGCGCCTGCTCCTCGGTCGGCTTGGAGCCCGCGTGCGCCCGCGCGAAGATCGCGGCCGCCGGCTCGCGCAGGAGCTCGTCGAGCGCGATCCGGGCGTCCTCGCGGGAAGCGAGGGCGCTCGCGCGCGATTCGACGAACGTCCGGACGAGCGGCCGGTACTCGTACAGCGCCGGCCCGCCGCGCTGCACGTGCTCCTCGAAGGCGAACGGCAGGTCGTCGCCTTCCTCGAGCGCACGGCCGAGGAAGACGAAGGCGCCCAGGCAAAAGGCGCGCAGGGTGAGGTGAAGGTGCGGTGCGCGAACCGCCATTCACCTTGCTTACTCCCCCGGCGGTGACCCTCCTGCCTGACATTTGGGGCACCAGTACGCCGTTCGGTTGGCATCGCCCTGCCCGCGCGAGCGCACGATGGTGCCGCAGCGGAGGCACGGACGGCCGGCGCGGCGGTACACCTGCCGCCCCGGCCGGCCCGTCTCGAGCCCCTCCTGCATGAGCCGGCGCGCAGCGGCGACAGCGTCCGCCAGGGACTCGTCGCTCGCCTCCCGCACCCGCAGCCAGGGCGAGACGCCGATCTCCCAGAGCGCTTCGGCCATCCACATGTTTCCGATCCCGGCGACGAGCCGCTGATCCTGGAGCGCCTCGCCGAGCCACAGGTCCGGCGCGCCGCGCAGCCGCGCGACGATCGCGTCGAGGTCGACCTCCGCGGCGAGCACGTCCTGGCCGAGCCGGTGCAGGTTGCGTGCCTCGAGCGAGAGGACGGGACCGTTCCAGAGCACGCCTTCCAATTCGTCGCCGCGGAGGACGAGCCAGGGGAGCCCGGCACGCTCCTTCCCGCGCGGCTCGATCCGCCAGCGGCCGGTCATCCGCAGGTGGCTCCGGACGACGATCCCGCCCTCGAAGCGAAGGAGCAGGTTCTTCCCGACCGCTTCGACCGACTCGAGCACGCGACCGTCGATCCGCGGCGCGACTCCGGTCGCCTGGGCGCGGGGATGCGGCGACTCCACCTCCAGTCGCTGGCCGACGAGCGGCTGAAGCCGCTTCGCGGCGCGGTGCAGAGAGTCGCCCTCGGGCACGCAGCGAGGGTAACTGTGGAGGGTTCTCAGGCGGTGCGGGCGAGCGCAGCCTTGCCGGTGTACATCGCCGCGTCGGCGATCGCGAGGAGCCCTTCGGCATCGCGCGAGTCCGTCGGGTAGATCGCGACGCCGATCGACGCGTTGACGCGCAGCTCGACGGGGTCGATCGCGAGCGGCTCGGAGAGCATGTGGGCGATCCGGTCGACGACGGTCTGGGCCAGCTGCGGTGCCTGCTGGAGATCGAGATCGGCGAGGAGAATCACGAACTCGTCGCCGCCGACACGGGCGACGACGTCGGTCTCGCGCGCGCCGGCTCGCAGACAGCCAGCGACCGCCTGGAGCAGCCGGTCGCCGTAGGCATGTCCGAGCGAGTCGTTGACCTGCTTGAAGCGATCGATGTCGATGTTGAGGACGGCGACCCCAAGCCCGCCGCGGCGCGCCCGCGCGAGCGCGAGCGCGAGCTGCTCGTCGAGCAGCCGGCGGTTGGGAAGCTGGGTCAGCGCGTCGGTCGTGGCGAGGACGGTGAGCTGGCGGTTCGTCTCCTCGAGGCGCCGCTCGACGTCCTTCAGGTGCGTGACGTCCGTGACCGCCGTACCCAGGCCGACGAGGCCGGACGTGCCCTCGACGGGGTAGTAGCTGACGAGATGGCAGTGGCCGTCCGAGTTCTCGATCTCGATCCCGAGCACGGCTTCGCCCGACTCGAGCACCGAGCGGGCGAGCGGGATGAGCACGTTCCCGTTGTTCGGCGCCAGCTCCTCCAGCGTGCGGCCTTCGATCTGCTCTCGTTCGTGACCCATGATGTCTGCGAGTGCCTGGTTGACGCGTGTGTGGCGCAGATCGTGGTCGAGAAAGCCGAAACCGGCCGGGGCATTGAGGAAGAACGCGTCGAGCATCGCGCGCTGGCTGTTGGCGCGCTCGGCGACGAGGGCGAGCCGGTCGCGCACGGCCCGGATGAATGCTGCGGCTGCGACGAGCGTGCCCGGCAGCGAGAATCCAGATCTGGGCGGCTTCGGCGGGAGGATGCGCGCGACCGAGCGCCAGCGCCCAGAGCGCGACGGCAACGAGCAGCACGATGATCGCCTGCCTGCGGCTGAAGTAGAAGGACACGAACACGACGACACCGAGATAGAGCGGTGCGTAGCGCTCGCCGTCCGGCTGCAGGAACGTGATCTCGGCGACGATCAGAGTCGCGACGAATGCGATCAGGTGGTGTGCCGACCGCGGCATGTGCTCGTACCGGCAGAGGAGCAGAGCGGCGAGCGAGCAGGAGACGACCGTGCCGACGAGCACCGGAGCGTGGAGGTCTCCGACAGCCGCGGCGGCCGCGAAGGCGAGTACGCCCAGCGCCAGGAAGCAGATCGCTGCAGCCCGCGCTGCGGCCAGAGCCCGTCGCTCCTTGGGAGGCAATTGAGCCGGGCGGAGCCCGATGCGCTGAGCCAGAGTCAGTGTCACAGCCCTGTGATCGGGCAGAAACGCCTGGAAATTAAGGGCGTAAGACCGCTCGCCGTGGCCCGGCGAGGAAGCCGGCCTCGATCAGCAACGGCATCGCCTCGGTCTCGGTGACCGGGTGGCCGTCGAAACGCTCGACGGCAAGCCGTTTTGCGCCCCCGGCGCGGACGTGCTCGACGAGGGCGGCGATCGCAGGGCGAAGCCATTCCTCGTCCGGCTCGCGCAGGGGAACGAGCGTCCGGCCGCCGCGCTCGACGAAGAGCGCGGCCTCGCCGCCGAGCAGCACGACCTGTGCGCCGGCGACGCGCGCGGCGCGAGCGCCGGCCCGACGCGGCCAGGGCAGCGCGGCGCCGTACGGCTGGGCCGGATCGGCGGCCGCGAGCACGAGCGGCTCGGGCTCCTCCTCCGCCCGCAGCTCGCGGAGCCGCTCGACAGCGCCGGGAAGCGCGAACTGCGCTCCGCCGAGCCCTTCGACGAAGTAGCCGCGCCTGCAGGCCCCGATCGTCTCCAGATCCTTCAGCTCCGAGTAGACGGCGCCATAGCCGCCCGGGATGCCTTCGCCGCGGACGCCGTCCCGGGTGACGATGCCCTGTCGCTCGAGCAGGAGCTCGGCCAGCGCGCGCCGCTCGGGTGTCCCGGGGAACAGAGCCTCGGTCAGCGACCAGCGGCCCTGCGTCGAGGTGATCGAGGCGCCGCGGGTACGCGAGAAGCGGCGCGGGTGACGTTGCGCCCGGGGCGCCTCGTAGCGGCGGCCTGCACGGAGCGGCGTCCACGCGTCGTTCGTGACCTCGCCGGCCCAGACGAGCTCCCAGAGCGCGGGCAGCGCGGCCTCCGCCTCGAGCCCGGTGTCGGCGACCAGGTCGGCCCAGAACATGGCGCTGCGGCCGAGCGCCTGGCGGAGCGCGTCCGCCTCGGGAGTCTCCGGCGGCGGCGAACCGGCGGGCCGGCCGAGCAGCGGCGCGTCCTCGCGGAAGTAGACGGCCACGCGGTCGAGCCCGGCTCCGACCCAGACGAGCTCGCCGGCGGCGCAGAGGCCGTCGAGCCAGGCGGGCTGGTAGTTCGGCACGCGCCGCGGCAGCACCTCGCTCTCCCAGAGCGAGACCGGCAGCGCGAGCCCCTGGAGCGGCACGAGCGCCTCGCGCAGGGTCGCGCGGCGGCCGATCCCGTGCCACGCGGGCAGGAAGCGGCCGAAGGACGCCTGCTCGGCCGGCTCGACCTCACGGCGCAGGGCCGCGAGCGAGGCACGCCGGAGGCGGCGGAGGACGTCGGGGTCGCACCACTCGCGCTCGGTTCCTCCCGGCCGGAGCTCGCCGCGGACGAGCAGGTCGGCGCGCTCGAGCTCGTGCAGCAGAGCCTCGACCTCGAGACCGAAGTGCGTCTCGGCCTGGGCGGTCGTGAACGGCCCCCGGCCCTTCGCGTAGCGGAGGACGAGCTGGCGGAGCGAGTCGGCCCCGCCGGCGAGGAACGCCTCGGGCAGGCCGCCGGGCGGCATGACGCCGATCGCGTCGCGGTAACGGCCGGCGTCCTCGGCCGCCACCAGCCGCTCCTCGCCGGCCACCCGCACCGTCAGCGCCCGCCGCTCCGCGAGCAGGATCGCCGCCTGCGCTTCGTCGTACTCGCCCGCACGCAGGTCGCCGCGTCGGCGGAGGACGTCGTGGAGCTCGTCGGGATCGCGGGGATCGCCGAGCAGCTGCTGCTCCACCTCGGCGAGCGCGTCCTGGTCGATCAGCTCCCGCAGCTCCTCCTGGCCGAGCAGCTCGCGCAGCAGGTCGCGGTCGAGCGAGAGCGCCTGCGCGCGCCGCTCGGCCGGCGGCGTGTCGTCCTCGTACATGTAGGTGGCGACGTAGTCGAAGAGGAGCGACGAGGCGAACGGCGAGGCAGACGCCGTCTCGACCTCGACGAGATCGAGCTCGCGCGTCTGCAGCCCCTTGAGGATGTCCCTCAGCGCCGGCAGGTCGAAGACGTCCTGCAGGCACTCGCGATAGGTCTCGAGGATGATCGGGAACGAGCCGTACTTGCGCGCGACCTGAAGCAGGTTCTGCGCCTTCAGCCGCTGCTGCCACAGCGGTGTCCGCTGCCCCGGCCGGCGCCTCGGGATCAGCAGCGCGCGGGCCGCGTTCTCGCGGAAGCGGGCACCGAAGAGCGCCGTCTGCCCGACCTCGCCGACGACGAGCTCCTCGATCTCGTCCGGCCCGATCAGGAGGTCGGCGAGGCTCGGCGGCGTGTCGGCCTCCGGGAGATGCAGCGCGATCCCGTCGTCCGACCAGATCGACTGCGCATCGAGGCCGAGCGAGTCGCGGAGCCGTGCAGTCAGCGCCATCCCCCACGGGGCGTGCACGCGGCCGCCGAACGGGGTGAGGATGCAGACGCGCCAGTCCCCGATCTCGTCGCGGAACCGCTCGACGACGATCGTCCGGTCGGAGGGGACGACGCCGGTCGCGGCCGCCTGCTCGCGCAGGAAGGTGAGCAGGTTCTGGGCCGCGCGCGGATCGAGGTGATAGTCGTCGCGCAGCTGCGTGAGCGCCTTCTCGTCGGAGCGCGCGACGAGCTCACGCGAGGCGCGGCCGATCTTCTCGCCCAGCTCGAAGGGGCGGCCGACGCCTTCGCCCTTCCAGAACGGCACGGCCCCGGGCACACCGGGCGCCGGCGAGACGAGCACCCGGTCGCGAGTGATCTCCTCGATCCGCCACGTCGAGGCGCCGAGCATGAACGTCTGTCCCTGCCGCGCCTCGTAGACCATCTCCTCGTCGAGCTCGCCGACGCGGCCGCCGCCGTCGACGAGGTGGACGCCGAAGAGGCCGCGGTCGGGAATCGTGCCCGCGTTCGTGACCGCGAGGCGGCGGGCGCCGGTGCGGCCGCGGATGACGCCGGCGGTGCGGTCCCACACGATCCGCGGGCGCAGCTCCGCGAACTCGTCCGACGGATAGCGGCCGGCGAGCATGTCGAGCACGTTCTCGAGCTGGGTGCGGGAGAGGTCGGAGAAGGGATAGGCGCCGCGGACGAGCCGGTGCAGCTCCGCCACCTCGATCTCGTCGTCGGCGACGATCGCCACGATCTGCTGCGCGAGCACGTCGAGCGGGTTGCGCGGGATCTTCGTCTCCTCGATCTCGCCGCCGCGCATCGCCTTTGCGACGACCGCCGACTCGAGCAGGTCGGCCCGGAACTTGGGGAAGATGCGGCCCTTCGAGGTCGAGCCGAGCTCGTGACCGGCGCGACCGACGCGCTGCAGGCCGCGCGCGACCGACTTCGGGCTCTCGACCTGGATCACGAGGTCGACGGCGCCCATGTCGATGCCGAGCTCGAGGCTGGAGGTGGCGACGAGACAGGGGATCCGCCCCGCTTTCAGGTCCTCCTCGATCAGCAGCCGCTGCTCGCGGGCCAGCGAGCCGTGATGCGCGCGCGCGATCTCCTCCTCGGCCAGCTCGTTCAGGCGCATCGCCAGCCGCTCTGCGAGCCGGCGGTTGTTGACGAAGACGATCGTCGAACGGTGCTCCTTGACGAGCTCGAGCATCGCCGGATAGATCGACGGCCAGATCGAGCCGCCCTCGCCCGGCTCGCGCATGTCGTCGAGCGGGACGACAACCTCGAGATCGAGGTCCTTGCTCGTGCCGGCATCGACCAGCTGGATCGGGCGGTCGCCCGAGACGAAGCGGCCGATCTCCTCGAGCGGGCGCTGCGTCGCCGAGAGGCCGATCCGCTGGGCCGGGCGCTCGAGCAGCGCGTCGAGGCGCTCGAGCGAGACGGCCATGTGGACGCCGCGCTTCGTCCCCGCGACGGCGTGCACCTCGTCGACGATCACGGTCTCGATCGTGCGCAGCGTCTCGCGCGCCTGTGAGGTCAGCATCAGGAAGAGCGACTCCGGCGTCGTGATCAGGATGTCCGGCGGCTCCTTGACGAGCTCGCGCCGCTCCTTCTGCGAGGTGTCGCCCGTGCGGACGCCGACGCGGAGCTCGGAGCCGAGGCCCGCAAGTGGGCCGCGCAGGTTCCGCTCCACGTCGTAGTTGAGCGCCTTCAGCGGCGAGACGTAGAGCAGGCGCAGCCCCTGACCGGGCGCGCGGTCGAGCTGGTCGATCCCGTAGAGGAACGCGGCGAGCGTCTTGCCGGAGCCGGTCGGCGCCTGGATCAGGACGTGGCCGCCGGAGGCGATTGCGGGCCAGCCTGCCGCCTGCGCCGGAGTCGGTCCGGCGAAGGCGCGCTCGAACCAGCCCCGCGTCTTCGGTGAGAAAGGCGCGAGCGGGTCCATCGCTTCAGGGTACCGGCCCGTTGACTCGCGGCGAAAAGCCTTGTAGCGTCGCGCACGATCAAAGGAGGTAGGCATGGCCGGAGGAAAAGGCGCGCTCGGAGCGGAGCTGACCGCCTTCTTCGAGAGGTATCGCGAGGAGGGTTTCCCACCTGACCCGAACCTGAATGAATTCGGCCTGAGCGCGGAGGCGATCGCGCTCCTGAAGTCGGGCAACACGGCCATGATCGAGCAGTACGTCGGGCTGCAGACGCCCATGATCTTCTGGCCGCCCGGGGCGAGTTGAGTGGCTCCCTCGTCGTAGTCGGCACCGGGATCGGCCCGGCCCAGCTCACAACCGAGGCACGCACGGCGATCGCGGCTGCCGATCGCGTCTTCTTCGCGGCCGGCGACCTGTTGACGGAAGCCGAGATCGGCGAGTTGAGCACGAACGCGTCGTCACTCGCCGGTTTCTTCGAGAACGGAACCTCGCGCCGTGAGTCGTACGAGCGCATCGTCGAGGAGATCCTCGCCCCGGCGCGTTCCGGGATGCGGGTCTGCGCGGCTTTCTACGGCCACCCGGGCATGTTCGTCCTGCCTGCAGGCGAGGCGATCAGGCGCGCGCAGAGCGAGGGCATCCCCGCGAAGATGCTGCCGGGTGTGTCGTCGCTCGACTGCCTGTTTGCCGATCTCGGCGTCGATCCGGCGGCAGCGGGCTTGCAGACATACGAGGCGACCGACTTCCTCCAGCGTGCGCCGACCCTCGAGCCGCGGGCCGGCCTCGTCCTCTGGCAGGTCGGCGTCGTCGCGTCACAGGACGAGCTCGCGGAGGCGCTCGAGTCCTGGTATCCGAAGGATCACGAGGTGATCGTCTACGAGGCTTCCTCCTACCCCGGTGTGCCGCCGCGGGCCGAGTCGCTGGCGCTCGAACGCCTCGAGCACGCCGAGCTCACTCCACGGTCGACGCTGTACGTGACACCGCTGCAGCCTCGGTGAGCGCGCGGGCCTGGCTCGCTTCGACGACGTTCCCCTTCTCCTCGTAGAGCGCGAGCGCGCGTTTCGCCGTCGCGTGGGCGGCGTCCGTGCCGTCGAGCGCGATCGCGAGTGCGTACAGCGCGTCGGCCGCCAGCACGGGCGAGTCGGTCGTCTCGGCGAGCTCGACCGCCCGGCGCGCGAGCGCCTCGGCCTCTTTGCGCCGGTCGAGGGCGACGAGCGACTTGGCACGTGCCGACCGCCACGCGATCTGGGCGTGGACGTCGTCCTCGGACGCGGCAGCCTCGCTCCTCGCAGTCGCGGCGAGCAGCCTCCTCGTACCGGCCCTGGGCGTGAAGGGCTTCGGCGAGCTGCGGGGCGAGCGACGAGAGATTCGCGAGCTCTCCGGCCTCCTGCAGCCTGATCAATGCCGGGGCGAGCTCGCGCTCAGCAGCCTCAGGATCGCCGGCGAGCAGCTCGACGGCGCTCGTCCACGTCGTGGTCGCCGCTGCAAAGACCGTGCGCCCGAGCGCGGTCAGGAACCGGTGGGCCTCGGCGGCACTCGTCCGCGCCTCGTCGAACTCCCCGGCCATCGCTGCGAGCCGCGCCGAGGCGACGAGGAGCAGGCTCTTCGCGACCGTCTCGTCCGCCGTCTCCGCGAGCAGCTCGGCGACTCGTTCACGCGCCTCCGCCACCGGTAGCGGCCCCATCACCGCGGCGAACCCGAGCTGGAGCGAGATCTCGACCCGCTGCCGCTCGTCCCCGGCGCGGCGAGCGTGGACGAGCGCACGCTCGAGCGTCTCCTCCATCGGCACGATCTGGCAGTGCCACCAGTACGCCACGGAGAGACGCGTCAGCAGGCGCGCGACGGTGGCGTCGTCGCCGGCGGCCTCGAAGGTCGGGAGCGCTCGGCCGACCTCGGCCGCCAGTTCCTCGGTGCCGCCCTCCGAGCGCACGAGCAGGGCGATCATCGCGTTGGACAGCCGCGCCGCGACCTCGCTGCGCCCGTCGCCGGAGCGGCGTGCGGCCTCCTCGGCCTCCCCATTCATCTGTTCCGCCTCGCCGAACTTGCCGGCCCCGAACAGCGACTCCGCGAGGTCGACGAGCAAGCGCGGCGTCATCGACGCGCAACGCCGATGCGCGCCGAAGCCGCATCTCGGCAGCGAGCACGTCGCCACGGGCGAGCTCGCGGCGGCCGGCGCGCGCCAGCCGCTCGGCGCCTCGTTCGGCCAATGCCGCCGTCGTCGCGTCCGCGGGAGCGAGCTCGATCCGAAGCACATACGCCTGCTCGAAGTGGTGGCCGAGAATCTCGTCGACCTCGGCCCGGTCGCCGACACGCTCCTCCGCCCAGTCTGCGAACCGCTCGTGCAGCTCGGCGCGGCGCCGCTTCGGCATCGAGTCGTACGCGGCGTCCCGGATCAGGATGTGACTGAAGCGAAAACCGTCTTCGCCGGCGAACGTGCGCCGATCTGGCCGGATCAGGCCCTTGCGGACGAGCGCCTGCAGCTGAGCAGCGACGGCCCCGATCTCCTCTGGAGGAGTCAGATCGGCGACGGCGCCCCACCAGAAGACCTGGCCGATCACAGCCGCTCGCTGGAGCACCGCAAGCTCATCGGGCTCGAGCCGATCGAGCCGCGCCGAGAGCACAGCCTGGACGGTGGCGGGGACCTGCAGCGAGTCCATCGCCTCGCGCGCGTGCAGCGTGCCCTCGTGCTCCACGAGCACGCCGTCCTCGACGAGCATCTGCAGCATCTCCTCGAGGAAGAGCGGGTTGCCTCCGGTAGAGCGTGCGACGGCCTCGGCTGCGTCCGCCGCGAGCGGGCCGGCGAGGTTCTCCAGCAGCACTCGCGACTCCTCGCGGTCGAGCGGCGCCAGCCGGATCGCTGCACCGGTCCAGGCCGGCCGGATCTCGGCCAGGTCGCTCCGCGCGAGGCAGCAGACGAGGATGGCGGCGTCGCGGCTCCAGCCGGAGAGGTACTCGACGAGGTCGAGGAAGGCCGGTTCTCCCCACTGCACGTCGTCGAGCACGAGCAGAACCGGACGCTCCCGCGCCAGCGTCTCGAGCAGTCGCCGCACCGCCCAGTAGAGCTCCTCGCTGCGCGAATGCGGCTCGGCGCGGCCGACGGCCTCGAGGATCCGGTCGCGAACAGCGTCGGCGTCGTCCTCGCCCTCGAGCACGGCGTCGAGGTCGAGCCGGCGCACGATCTCGACGAGCGGCCAGTAGGTGATCCCCTTGCCGTACGGCAGACAGCGCCCCTCCAGGACCTGCGCGTCGCTCGCCGACCAACGCGGCGAGCTCGCCGGCGAGACGCGACTTGCCGACGCCGGGCTCGCCGAGGATCGTGACGACGCGGCACGTTCGATCGGCGACGGCGCGATCGAACTCCGCCCGGAGCTGCGCCAGCTCGTCGTCGCGACCGACGAGCTGAGAGTCGATGCGCCGGCTCACGCCGGCCGTCTCCGGCAGCACCTCGAGCAGGCGCCAGGCTGCGACCACCTCCGACTTCCCCTTCAGCTCGAGCGGCGGCACCGCCTCGACGACGACTGCGTCGCGGACGAGTCGCAGCGTCGCGTCGCCGACGAGAATCTCGCCGCCGCCCGCGGCGGCCTCGAGCCGTTGCGCGACGACGACAGCATCGCCGGTCGCGAACGCCTGCCCCTGTGCGGGGTCGCCGGCGATACACCTCCCCGGTGTTGACGCCGGTGCGCACCGCGATCCGGACGCCGTAGTCGCGCTCGAGCTCGTCGTTCAGCCGGACGAGCTCGTTGCGCAGCTCGACCGCCGCACGGACCGCGCGCAACGCGTCGTCCTCGTGCACGAGCGGAATCCCGAACGCGGCCATCACGGCGTCGCCGACGAACTTCTCGACCGTGCCGCCGTGGCGATCGAGCACGTCACGAGCAGTCTCGTGATAGCGCGACCAGACGCCGCGCAGCGCCTCGGGGTCGAGCTGCTCGCCGAGCGGGGTCGAGTCGGTCCACGTCGCAGAAGACGAGCGTGACGGTCTTTCGGACCATGTCCCAGAGTCTAGGACGGCGGCCCGAGACTGCCTAGGACACGGCGAAAAGCAGGAACTGCGTGAACGCCGCCGGCGAGAAGTTGTTGTCGCTGACGAGGATCAGCGAGCGGCGGCCGTCGGGGAGGCTCGGCCCGAAGGTCATGCCCTCGACATTGTCGAGCGGAATCCCGAGCGCATCGAGGTTCAGCAGCAGCGACTTCTCCACCGGCCGGATCCCGCCGAGCAGGGTCGCGAGGCTGTCGAACCCGTTGACGTCGTCGGCACCGGGGATCGCGACGTTGTAGAGCTTGATCGTGTTGCCGGTGTCGGGCGCGCCGACGGAGAACGAGCGCTCCATCGAGAGGAGGAATTCGTCGTTCAGCGGCAGCAGCTCCACGAGGCCGTTGACGGCGAACTGGGTCGCGGGAACCGGCGGCTCGGCGATCGGGTCGGTCCAGTAGACGTACTGGCGCTCGAGCCGGCGCTGCTTCAGGTCGTAGCGCAGGATCCGCGCCGGGCTGCCGGCGCCGACGGTGGCGGGCGGGCCGTCCTGCACGAGCGCGGCCTCGGTTCCGGTGAAGAGGACGCGACCGTTCCGGCGGATCCCGGCGCTCTCGAAGCCGAGGTTCAGACGCACACCGCGGGTGCCCGTCGCGTTCGGCAGGAAGGCCGACGGCAACGGCAGCTCCGCGAGCTGGCGGCCGTCGAGCCGGAACTCGCGCACCCAGGGATCGATGAGCCGGTTCGCGAAGCCCTCGGACGTGACGACGAGCGTGCGGTCCTTCGTCAGAGCGAGCCCTTCCGGGTCGACGGTCAGAGGCGCGAACGGCTGTCCCGACCGGTCGCGCAGGCTCGTCACCGCGAGAATCTGCACGGCAGGCGCGCCGCCCGAGACATCGATCCGCAGCGTGTAGAAGCGGACCCCGACCTGGTCGTCGGAGATGACGTAGAAGAGATCGCGCCGGTCGTCGTAGGTGATGCTGGAGAGACCGCCGAAGGTCGTGCCCTGGAACTGGGTCGCGGTCGGGAAGATCTGCTGGCCGAGGAACTGGAGCTCGGTCGACGGCGCCGCCTGCGCCGGGGCGGCGAGCAGCGCGAGCACGACGGCGAGGAAGAGCGTCGTGACGCCGACCTTCATTCCGCGAACCGGATTACGCAAGCAGATACACCGTGAAGACGAGCGCGAGCACGACCGCGACGACCACGATGCGCGGCGATCTGGATGCCGCCGAGCACGATCCACGGCGTCCGCTCGCTCTCGCCGCGCTCGGCCTCGCGCTCGAGCTCGACGATCTTCTCCTCGATCTTGTGCACTGGATCGGTCATGGCCAGTCTCTACCCACCTCGGTAGGATCAAACCGTGCCCGAGGCGCTTCATTTCACCGGGAACGCCGAGGCGGACGCGCTGATCGCAGCCGAGCCGCTCGCGCTCCTCGTCGGCTTCGTGCTCGACCAGCAGGTGAGCGTGCCGACGGCCTTCGTCGGGCCGCTGAAGCTGAAGCAGCGGCTCGGCCGGCTCGACGCCGCGGAGATCGCGGGCACCGATCCGGAGCGGCTGGTGGAGGTCTTTCGGGAGAAGCCGGCGATCCACCGCTTCCCCGGCAACATGGCGAAGCGGGTGCAGGAGCTCTGCGCGGTCGTGGACGAGGAATACGGCGGCGATGGTGGGCCGCGTCTGGCGCGACGCCTCCGACACGGCCGACCTGAAGCGGCGGCTCGAGGCGCTGCCGGGCTTCGGCGAGATGAAGGTCAAGGCGCTCGCGTCGGTGCTGGCGCGGCGGTACGGGAACGAGATGGCCGAGCCGCTCGTCCCGGATCACCCGATGCTCGGCGACGTCGACTCGGCCGAGGCGCTCGCGGAGTACCAGGCCGCCAAGCGCGCGTACAAGGCCTCGCTGCGCGCCGCCCAAGCTTGATCGAGCTCCGCACCTACCGCGACGGCGGGCAGACCGCGGTCGACGTCGCACGGCGAGGTGGCCGAGTTCCTGAACGCGGCCGAGAGCACCCTCGAGCTGGCCCTCTACGACATTCGACTCCACGACGAGGCGGACGAGATCGTCAGGACTGCGCTGGTCGGAGCGCACGAGCGCGGCGTCTCGGTTCGGCTCGTCTACAACGTCGACCACCGCGGAGTCCCGGTACCGCCGCCGCCGCAATCCGCCCCCGAGCTGCTCGAACGGCTTCCGATCGCCACCCGCGGGATTCCGGGCGTGCCCGACCTGATGCACCACAAGTACGCGATCCGCGACCGCGAGACCGTCTGGACGGGGTCGTTGAACTGGACGCAGGATTCGTGGACGCGGCAGGAGAACGCGATCGTGATCGTCGACTCGCCTCAGCTGGCATACGCGTACGGGCTCAACTTCGACGAGCTCTGGGAGACCGGCGACGTCCTGGGCTCGGGTGTGGTGGAGCCGCGCCCGGTCGACATCGGCGGGATCGAGGTGCGACCGTGGTTCACGCCGGAGCACGGCGAGGCGCTGGCACACCGGATCGCAAAGCGGCTCAGCCAGGCGAAGCGGCGGATCCGGATCGCCTCGCCGGTGCTCAGCTCCGGCCCGATCCTCGGCACGCTGGCCGAGGTCGTCTCGGACGGAAGGGTCGACGTCGCCGGCGTCGTCGACGACACCCAGGTCGACGGCGTGCTCTACCAGTGGCACCTGAACGGGAACGCGAGCTGGAAGGTCCCCGTGTTGCGCCGGTTTCTCGAGGTGGCGCAGTTCGCCGGCAAACCGTCGACGAAGTGGGCGCCCGACACCGTGGACGACTTCATGCACGCGAAGATCACGGTCGCGGACGACATCTCGTTCATCGGCAGCTTCAATCTCTCGCACTCGGGCGAGAGAAATGCGGAGAACGTGCTCGAGATCCACGACGCCGGGATTGCGGACCGCCTGGCGGCGTTCGTGGACGAGATCCGCGCGATCTACCCGCTCGTGACGCTGCCGGAGGACAAGAGTCTGGCTCCCGCGGCATCTCCGCTTCTGTGAGACGTCTCCTCCCGCTCGTCCTGGGCGTGCTGGTGCTCGGCGCCGCTGCTGCCTCCGCTTCGCGCCTGCCGCAGGCGCCCGCCTGCACCGTCTTTCCGGCTTCGAGCCCGTGGAACCAGCGCGTCGACAAGCTGCCGGTCGCGCCGGACTCGGCACGAATCGTCGCGGCGATCGGCGCCGACGACCACATGCACGCCGACTTCGGCTCCGGGCTCTGGGAGGGCGGCCCGATCGGGATCCCGATCACCGTCGTGCGCGGCACGCAGGCCCGCTCGCGCGTCGCCTTCGACTACGCGGACGAGTCCGACAAGGGTCCGTACCCGATCCCCAAGAACGTCGCGATCGAAGGCGGACGCAACGCCGACGGTGACCGGCACGCGCTGATCGTCGACCGCGACCGCTGCAAGCTCTACGAGCTGTTCGCCCTCTACCCCGCGTCCGGCGGCGGCTGGCGAGCCGGTTCTGGCGCCATCTTCGATCTCCGCTCGAACAAGCTCCGGCCGGCCGGCTGGACCTCCGCCGACGCAGCGGGGTTGCCGATCCTCCCGGGGCTGGCGCGCTACGAGGACGTCGCCCGCGGCCGGATCGACCACGCGCTCCGGTTCACGGTTCAGGACACGCGCCGCGCGTACGTCTGGCCGGCGCGGCACTTCGCGAGCGACAAGACCGATCCGTCGCTGCCGCCGATGGGCATGCGCTTCCGGCTGAAGCAGAGCTATGCGATCGGTGGATTCCCGCGGCAGGCCCGGATCGTGCTCCAGGCGCTGAAGGAGTACGGGATGATCCTGGCCGACAACGGCTCCAACTGGTACGTCAGCGGCGCTCCGCACCCGAAGTGGTCGAACGACCAGCTGCACACGCTCCACCGCGTCCCGGGCTCGGCCTTCGAGGTCGTCGACGGGACCAAGCTCAAGCTCAAGCCGTAGCATCGGCCGATGCGGTCCCGCCCGAATCGGATCGAGCGCCTCCCGGAGCAGTACTTCACGTCGCTGCTCGCGCGCGTCGCCGCGGTCGCCGCCGAGCCGGGCGAGCCGCTGATCGATCTCGGACGCGGTAACCCGGACCTGCCGCCGCCCGAGCACGTCGTCGAGGCCCTCGTCACGAGCGCACGCGAGCACATCGCCCGCTGTGCACGGCTACGCGCCGTTCGCGGGCCTGCCCGAGCTACGCGAGGCAATCGCGGCGCGCTACGCAGAGTTCTACGGTGTCACGCTCGACCCGCAGCGCGAGGTCGCGGTCGTGCCCGGAACGAAGACTGCGCTGATGGAGGTCGCCCTCTGCGTGGTGGGACCAGGCGATCCGATCGCACTGCCGGACCCCGGCTACCCCGACTACAACTCCGCAGCCGCGCTCACCGGAGCTGAGCTGCTGCCGCTGCCCTTGGACGACCTCGGTCGGCCGGAATGGGACGCGCTGGCGCGAAAGCCTGCGCTCGTCTACCTCAACTACCCGTCGAACCCGACCGCGGCCGCGGCGCCCGAAGGCGTGTTCGCAGAAGCCGTCGCGCTCGCAGACTGGACCGGGGCTGCGGTGCTGCACGACTTCGCGTACGGCGATCTCGTCTTCGACGGCCGCAGCCCGCACAGCTTTCTCGCCGAGCCGGGCGCGCGCGAGGTGGGTGTCGAGCTCTTCTCGATGTCGAAGAGCTACGGGATGGCGGGCTGGCGACTCGGATTCGTCGTCGGCAACGCAGAGCTCGTCGAACGGGTGACGTGGCTGCAGGAGCACGTTCGTGCGGGGATCTTCGTCGCGCTGCAGCGGGCGGGGATCGCCGCGCTGACCGGCCCGCAGGAGACGGTCGCCGAGCGACGCGCGGTCTACGAGGCGCGTCGCGACCGCGTCCTCGCGGCTCTCCCCGAGCTCTCACCCCGCTGCGAAGGGACCTTCTTCGTCTGGCTCCAGCTGCCGGAGGGTTGGTCCAGCGAGCGCGTGCTTCGGGAAGCGCGCGTCGCGCTCGCGCCGGGCGAAGGGTTCGGCGAGCGTGGACGCGGCCACGCGCGGCTCTCCCTCGCGGTCTCGGACGAGGCCCTCGACGGCGGTCTCGAGCGGCTGCGGGAGGCGCTGCGGGAACCCTGAGCCGCTGTGCGGCGTAACAGGAGCATGAGAGTGCTTCTGGCAACCCTCGCCATCGCGCCGGCCTTTCTCTTCCTACCCTCCGCGAGCGCGAAGGATTTCGGCCCCGGCGATCTCCGCGTCTGCAACGCAAAGCGGTGCGTTCCGATCGTGAACCGCGATGTGCTGCCGCAGCTCGGCTCCTTCTACTACAGCGGCCCGCCTCTGGCACGCCTCCGCAAGCCGGCGCTGGGAGCCCCCTACTTCGAGCTGCGCTTCCGGAACAACTACGTCACCGGCATCGTCGCTACCGGGCGACTCAACCGTTTCCTCAGCTACGGCGTCCACCTCGAGCGGTTCGCTAGCGACAGCTGGTACGCGGTGCCACGCCGGTTTTCGGCGGAGCTTCGCCGCTTGACCGCCGACCTACGCCCGCTCCGACTCAACCGGGCGGCGATGGCGAAGTCGGCCTGAGCCGGGTCCAGTAGATGTCGGTCCGCAGCGGGAAGAGGTAGTCGCCCGGCACAACGTGCTGCCCGAGCTCGGCGAGTAGCCGGTCGCGTTCCTCCTCAGGCAGTGCGGCGATCATGCTCCAGGACGCGGCGTGCGCGAGCACGCCGTCCCGGTCGAGCACGAGCGGGTTGGGAAAGCTGGCCTTGCGCAGCTCCTCGAACGGCCCGGGAAAGGGAGTGCGCCAGAGTCCGGAGCTGACGGTGTGCTCCGGGTCCTTCTGGATCGCACGCGCGTGATACGCGTCCCAGAAGGCTTCCGGCAGCGGCGGCTCGGTCGGGCCGTCGGACTGGTTGAAGAGGATCGCGAGCGTTCCGTCCGACCGGAGGACGCGGGCGGCTTCGCGCAGCGTCTCGTCGGTCGCGAACCAGTGGAAGGCCTCGGCGACGAAGATCCCATCGACCGAGTCGTCCGGCAGCGGGATCGAGTCGGCGCTGCCGGCGATCGCTTCGGCCCCCGGCACGACGCGCTCGAGCACGTCTCGCATGCCGTCGAGCGGCTCGACGGCGATCACCCGCGCGAACCTCGGGGCGAGCTGGCGCGTCAGCTTGCCGGTGCCGGCCGCCAGATCGAGCACGACGGCATCGGCAGGAAGCCCGACGGCGTCGAGCGCCGCCTCCGCGTAGCCCGGCCGGCCTCGCTCGTACGCCTCCGCAGCGCGCCCGAAACTGCGCGCGAGGTCCTTCACACTCCGGCGAGGAGAAAGGCGCGGCTCTCGCGCAGCATCTCGCGGGCGATCACGAGCCGCTGCACCTCCTGCGTCCCCTCGTAGATCTGCGTGATCTTCGCGTCGCGCATGAAGCGCTCGACCGGGTACTCCTTGATGTAGCCGTAGCCGCCGAGGATTTGCACCGCCTCGGTCGCGACCCACATCGCGACGTCGCCGCACTTCAGCTTCGCCTGCGCGGACGCCTTCGTCAGCTCCGGCCCGTCGATGCCTGCGTCGCACATCTGGCCGAACCGGTAGAGGAGGCCACGCGCCGCCTCGGTCTCGGTCTCCATGTCGGCGAGCTTCGCCTGGATCAGCTGGTGCTGCGCTATCGGCTTGCCCATTGTCTCGCGCGTCTTCGCGTACTCGAGCGCGTAGTCGGTGGCGCCCTGGGCGATGCCCAGTGCCTGCGCCGCGACACCGGGCCGCGACCGGTCGAGGATGCGCATCGCGATCTTGAACCCCTCGCCCTCTTCGCCGAGCAGGTTCGCGGCAGGGATCCGCGCGTCGTCGAAGGTGAGCTCCCCGGTCGTCGAGCCCGAGATGCCCATCTTCGGCTCCAGCCGTGCGACCGCGAAGCCCGGCGTCTCCGCCTCGAGGAGGAACGCCGAGATCCCGGCATGGCCCGCCTCCGGGTCGGTCTTCGCGAAGACGGTGTAGAGGTTCGCGACGCCGGCGTTCGTGATGAAGCGCTTGCCGCCGTTCAGGACGTACTCGTCGCCGTCACGGATGGCAGTCGACCGCATCGCTGCAGAGTCCGAGCCCGATCCCGCCTCGGTGAGCGCATATGCCGGCAGCCATTCGCCGCTCGCGAGCTTCGGCAGGTACGCCTCCTTCTGTGCCTGCGAACCGGCGAGCTTGAGCCCGAGCGAGCCGAGCTCCTGCACCGCGAGCAGCAGGCCGCTCGTTGCACAGACTTTCGAGACCTCTTCGATCGCGACGAGCGCGAGCAGCGTGCCGGTTCCCGAACCGCCCCACTCCTCGTCGAAGAGGAGACCGAAGATCTCGTGCTCGCGGAAGACCTCGACGATGTCCCACGGAAACTCGTGCGACGCGTCGATCTCGGCCGCGCGTGGCGCGACCTTCTCGCGTGCGAGTGTCCGCACCAGCTCGCGGATCTCGCGCTGCTCCTCGCTCAGGACGTCCCAGGCCACGGGCGCGATTGTACGTTCTACTCGGGCTCGTCCCAGGTAAAGACGACCGACGGCGCTGAGCGCTCGACTGGGCCGTGGTAGACGGCTTCGACGTTGTTGCCGTCAGGGTCGAGCACGAACGCGGCGTAGTAGCCGGGGTGGTACTTCCGCTCCCCTGGGCCGCCGTTGTCGCGCCCGCCCGCGGCGAGCGCCGCCTCGTAGAAGCGCTGGACCGTGTCCTCGTCGGCAGCCTGGAAAGCGAAGTGCAAGCCCGTGGTCACGGGTCCGTCGGTGCTGACGAAGAGCTCGTCGGCGGAGAACCAGCTGTCGCCGCCGTTCACCGTGATCCCGAGCGGCGCGAGCGCTCCCTCGTAGAAGCGGCGACTCGCCTCGAGGTCGGCCACACGCAGATGCACGTGGTCGAACAGGCGGCCTGCGTGGCCCTCTCCCACCGTCAGGCCGATCCGATCGGGGTGATGCACCGCCGGTAGGCCGCGCGCGAGCCGGGCTTGTCGGCGAGGTCGTACGGCGACGGACGCGCCTCGTAGTACGCAGCGACCCGCGTCCGGTGATGGCTCTTCAGAAACGCGCAGATCTTCCTGACGAAGCCGGGATCGTCGATGCTCATGCCCCACTCGGACAGCGCATACGGCTTGTTCGGGTGGGCACGATAGAGCGCCTCGTTCGCCGCGTGCGAGGCCACACCGGGGCTGGAGGCGTACATGTCGTTCCCGACCATATCGAGGTAGGCGTCACCGGGATAGAACTCCTGCGCCGGCCGCGCGCTGTGGGAATCCATGCCGGCGATCGGGTTCCAGATCACGTTCAGCGTCGGAGCGGGATTGACCGGGAGCGTGCGTCGGCCGACCGGCGGCTGCCCCAGAGCACGCAGCTTCGCGTTCACTTGACCGCCGTGCAGGATCAGGAACGCGCGGCGAAACGCCTGCTTGTACGCCGCCGGCGAATGCGACGCGCCGCGCGAGCGCCCGTCCGGACCCGTCGGCGAGTAGAGGGTCCTCGGGTTGTTCATCTCCGCCATCACCCGGATGTACATCTGCGAGCCGAACGCCTTGATCGCGGCGTTCAGCGCGGTCAGGTACCCGTCGCCGCGCCCGGCCGCGATCTGCGCCGGCGTAATCGCCTCCGTTTGCGCGCGGCCTCGGTCGGTGCCGAGGTGAATCATCGGGACGGGTCGCAGCTTCGCGAAGAGCTCCGCGAAGGGCGATCCCCACGCGCGCCCCTGCTCCCAGCCGATGAAGATGTGGCGCACGGCCGACTGCTGACCCGTCTGCGCCTTGAAGCGGTCGGCCTGGCCGGCGATCCCCAGCTGCGGCCGATTGACGGCGCGGTTACCTCCCGGCGCGGCGGTCACGAGGACGACCGCCACCAGCCCGATAACCCCGAACAACCCAACCCGGCCCACGCGGCATTAGTAGTCGAAACTCGTAAATACGTCTAGCTGGTGCGATCGTGCCGCGCACTTCTCCGAGGATGTCGCTCCGGAGCACGACCTCGTCGCCGTCCTCCAGGAACGTCCGCTCGCTGCCGTCATCGAGGCGAATCGGCTCTGCTCCGTTCAGCGTCAGCTCGATCAGGCTGCCCTCGCTGCCGCGGTCGGCACCGGAGATCGTCCCCGATGCCATCAGGTCGCCGGTGCGGATGCTCGCGCCGTTCGAGGTCGCGTGCGCGAGCTGCTGCGGCATCGTCCAGTACAAGCCACGAGCGTTGCCGCGCGAGATCACCGTGCCGTTCAGCTCGACCTCGAGCGGGAGATCGAGCGCCCAGTCGCCCTCTGTTCGCAGATACGGCAACGGCTCGGGATCCTGCACCGGCGCCTGCACGCGGCGGTCGTCGAGCATCGCCAGCGGCGTCACCCACGCCGAGATCGACGTCGCGAAGCTCTTGCCCAGGAACGGCCCGAGCGGGACGTACTCCCACGCCTGGATGTCGCGCGCGCTCCAGTCGTTGACGAGCACGGCGCCGAAGACGTGCTCGCGGAAGGCGTCGGTGGCGACAGGCTGACCGAGAAGGCTCGGCATCCCGACGACGAAGCCGAGCTCGAGCTCGACGTCGAGTCGGCGGGAGGGACCGAAGACGGGCGTCTCCGCATCGGGCGGCTTCGACTGCCCCTGCGGGCGGCGCACCGGAGTGCCGCTGACGACGACCGTCCCCGCTCGCCCGTGGTAGCCGACGGGCAGATGCCGCCAGTTGGGGAGCAACGGCTCCGCATCCGGCCGGAACATGCGGCCGAGATTCGTCGCGTGCTCGAGCGAGGAGTAGAAGTCGACGTAGTCGGCGACCGAGAACGGGAGCAGCGGCTCGCATTCCTCGGCGGGCACGCAGTGGTCACCGGCGGCCAGGTTCCCCATCGCTCCCTCGGTCGCCTTCTCCCAGACGAGCCGGCCCTGCCGCAACAGCAGGTCGAGCGAGCCCTCGCCCAGGTCGACGACGACGTCGCCGGAGCGGAACCCGAGCCGCGAGGCGCTGCTGCCACGGATGAAGGTGCCGAAGCCGACGGTCACAGGACGCCGAGCTCCTGCAGGTCGTCGACGGGCTCGAAGAACGAGCAGCTGCCGACGGCGACGAGCTGCTCGCGCCGGACACGCTCGAGGTCGGCCGCGGCGGCCTCACGGCCGTTCCAGCGCAGCGCCGTCGGGGTCAGTTCGACCGCGCCGGTCAGCGCGCCGGCGTCTTCGAACGCACAGGCGGCGATGACGTTGAGGAAGCCGTGGCGGTCGCCCGCAGCGAGCGGATGGTGGAGCCCTGCGGTCGCCTTGAACGGGACACCGGCGTCGCGGCACATCGCCAGGAAGCGGCCGAGCGCGGGTGCCGAGGGCACCTCGGCGCCGCCGCAGCGCACCTTCGCTCGCAGCCCGCGCTCGGCGAGCGCTGCAACTCTCTCTTCGAGCGCGTCGTCGAGCGGCAGCTCGACGTACGCCTCTCCGTCGAGTCCGTCCAGCCCGCGGTCCCAGCTCGTCTCCACGGCCTCGGCGCGCATGTCGCCGGCGTACGGACCGTCGAGCAGGACCGACAGCGCGCGATCCTCGCCTTCGAGCTCGTCCAGCCGTGAGGCAGGCCAGACGAGGCGAGCCAACAGCCAGGCGTGCTCATCGGCCCGGGCACGGCGGTCCTCCTCGAGCGCGTCCGGCATCGGCAGGCTGGCGGGCGGGAAGAGCGGGGCGTGGTCGATCAGGCCGGAGAGCGCCGCGTGCCGCGCGTCGGACATGGGGGCCTCCGGGTTCACGACCTCGTACCCTGACAGCATGCGCATCGTCTCGCTCCTCCCGAGCGCAACCGAGATCGTCGCCGCGCTCGGACTCGCTGAGTCGCTCGTGGGCCGCTCGGAGGAGTGCGACTGGCCTCCGGAGGTGCGCGGGCTTCCGGTCGTCACTGCCGCGCGCGTGGACTCAGAGGCGCTCAGCGGAGCCGAGATCGACGCGGCCGTCCGCGCCGCCGTCGCCGACGGCCGCTCGCTGTACGCACTCGATGCCGACCTGGTCGAGCAACTCGCTCCAGACGTGATCGTGACGCAGGACCTGTGCGCCGTCTGCGCGGTCTCCAGCTCCGAGGTGTGCGACGTCGGCGCGCGCGTCATCTCGCTCGACCCACGCACGATCGCGGAGATCGGCGACAGCGTGGTCGCGCTCGGACAGGCACTCGAACGCGAGGAGCGTGGGCGGGAAGCGGCGGCGCAGATGCACGAGCGGATCGAGCGGGTTCGGAGCGCAGTGGCGGGGTTGCCTCGGCGCCGCATCTTCGTGGCGGAGTGGCTCGATCCACCGTTTGCGAGCGGGCACTGGATCCCGGAGATGGTCGCCGCGGCGGGCGGGATCGATGTGCTCGGGCGGCCCGGTGAGCATTCGGTTCCCACAAGTTGGGACGCGGTTGCCGCGGAGCGGCCCGAGCTGATCGTGCTCGCGCCGTGCGGGTTCGACGCGAAACGCGCCTTGAAGGAGGCAGCCGGCCTCGACCTGCCTGCACCGTCTGTGGCCGTCGATGCGAACGCGTACTTCGCACGGCCCTCGCCGCGCATCGCCGAGGGCGTGGAGCAGCTCGGACGCCTGCTGCACCCGCAAGCATTCGCAACTGCCGCCTGAACTGGAAAGGCTCTGTTCGAGCTAGGCTCACCGCCCGTGATCCTCGAGAACGGCGTCGTCAGGACGATGGACCCTTCCCTCCCCGCCTCGCGGGCGCTTGCGATCGCGGGAGGTTACGTCGCCGGCGGCGTCGGCGTCCACGAGACCGCGCTCGCGAGCCCGGAGGTGGTGAACCTCGGCGGCCGCTGCGTCCTCCCGGCCTTCACCGACTCGCACGTCCACTTCCCGACCTGGTCGCTCGCCCAGACGCAGGTCAAGCTCGACGGGTGCGCGTCGCTCGACGAGGCGCTGGCGCGTGTAGGGGCGGCCGAGGTGGCTCCCGGCCGCTGGCTGCGGGGCTACGGCTGGCGCGACGGCGACTGGAGTCCACGCACCGAGCCGACCAAGGAGGCGCTCGACGCGGTCACCGGCGAGACGCCGACGATCATGATCTCCAAGGACTATCACTCGGTCTGGCTCAACTCGGCCGCGCTCGCAGCCGCGGGCGGCGACCTCGAGGTCGAGGGCGGCGTCGTCGAGCGGGACGGGGGCGGTGAGCCGACCGGGATCCTCCGCGAGGAGTCCGCGTGGCGCTTCCGCGACCGGTACGTGCTCACGACCGAGGACGAGTGGGTCGAGGCGACCCGCGCCGGGATCAAGCTGGCGAACTCTCGCGGCGTCGGCGCCATCCACGACAAGGACGGTTGGCTCGGCGCGCCGGGGATCTTCCAGCGCCTGCGCGACGAGGGAAACCTCTCGCTCCGCGTCTGGGGCTCGATCCCGCACGAAGCGCTCGACGCGGCCGGCGCCCTCTCGCTCCACTCCGGCTTCGGCGACGACTACCTGCGGATCGGCTACCTGAAGTGCTTCATGGACGGGACGCTCGGCTCGCAGACGGCACTGCTGACCGACGGCTCCGGGGTCGAGATCACGAGCCGCGAGCAACTCGAGGAGATCATCCGCCGCGGCGCGGAGCGCGGCTGGCCGATCGGCGTGCACGCGATCGGCGACCAGGCGAATCGCAACGCACTCGACGCCTTCGAGGCGACCCGCGACGCCTGGGAGCCGAAGGGCCTACGGCAGCGGATCGAACATGCGCAGTGCCTCACGGCCGAGGATCTCCCTCGCTTTGCCGAGCTCGGGATCGCGTGCTCGGTGCAGTTCTCGCACGCTCCCTCGGACCGCGACCTGGCGGAGCGCCTGTGGCCCGAGCGTCTGGCAGGCACGTATGCGTTCAGATCGCTGCTCGACTCGGGCGCCGTCGTCGCGAACGGCTCGGATGCGCCGGTCGAGGAGCTCGAACCGCTCGCGGGGATCGCAGCAGGAGTGCTGCGGACGATCGACGATCGTCCCGCGTGGCGCCCCGAGGAGGCCCTGACCGTCGAGCAGGCACTGCACGCGACCTGCGTCGCGCCCGCCTGGCTCGCGCGGGACGAGCGCCGCCGCGGCCGCCTCGTTCCCGGCCTGCTCGCCGACCTCGTCGTGCTCGACCGCGACCCGCTCGCGATCGAGCCGGAGGAGCTGCGCGACGTGCAGGTTGTCGCGACGATGGTCGGCGGCCGCTGGGTGCACAACGCACCGCCGTGGGACTGACCTAGCTCGAGCGCTCCGCCCAGACCTGTGCGAGCTCGACGAGCATCGCAGCCGCAGCCGCCATGTCCTGAACGCTCGCCCACTCGCGGCGCGAGTGGTACTCGGAACCGCCGGTGAAGAGGTTCGGCGTCGGCAGTCCGCGATGGGAGAGCCGGGCGCCGTCGGTGCCGCCGCGGATGATCGAGTGCACCGGCTCGATGCCGAGCCGCCGCACCGCCTCCTCGGCCGCTTCGATCACCTCGGGATGGCGGCCGATCACCTCGCCCATGTTCCGGTACGTCTCCTCGACGTCGACCTCGACGCTCGCGCGTGGCTCGCGCTCTGTGATCTCGCCGGCGAGCCGCTTGAGCAGCGCAACGTGCTCGTCCATCTTCGCGGCGTCGTGGTCGCGGACGATCAGCTCGACGTGCGTCTCCTCGGCGCCGCCGGCGATCCGAGTCGGATGCACGAAGCCCTCGCGCTCCTCGGTCGTCTCGGGCGAGAGCGCGTCGCGGGGCAGCGCCGCGACGAAGTCGGCGGCGAGCTTGATCGCGTTGACGAGCTGGCCCTTCGCCGTGCCCGGATGGGTCGAGCGGCCGCGGATCGTGACCGTCACCCTGGACGCGTTGAAGGTCTCCGCCTCGATCTCGCCGAGCTCGGAACCGTCGAGCGTGTACGCGTACTTCGCCCCGAAGCCCTCGATGTCGAGATAGTCGGCACCGCCGGCGACCTCCTCGTCGACCGTGAAGCAGACGCGGATCGGCGCGTGCTCGAGCTCGGGGTGCTGCTTCAGGTACGCGACCGCGGCCATGATCTCCGCTACGCCGGCCTTGTCGTCGGCGCCGAGGAGCGTCGTCCCGTCGGTCGTGACGATGTCGTGGCCGACCTTCTTCTGCAGGAGCGGCAGCTCGTCGGGGTCGAGCACGACGCTCGAGTCTCCGGTCAGCTCGATCCGGCCGCCGTCGTAGTCGTGCTGGACCTGAGGATTGACGCCGGTGCCGGTCACGTCCGGCGACGTGTCGATGTGCGCGATCAGCCCGATCGCAGGCGCCGACTCCGACCCGGGCAGCGAGCCGTAGACATAGCCGTACTCGTCCAGGCGCACGTCGTCGAGGCCGATCTCCTCCAGCTCGTCGCGGAGCAGCCGCGAGAGGTCGAGCTGCTTCTCGGTCGAGGGCGAGGCGTCGATGCCCGCCGCTGACTGGGTGTCGATGCGGACGTAGCGCAGGAAGCGGTCGAGCAGGTCGTCGGCGAGCTCGGCCGCGAGCGGCGTGACGAACTGAGCGTTACGAGAGGTCGCCAAGGCGGGTGTAGAGCTCTTTGATCGTGGCGACGCCGCGTGGGAAGAACTCCACGAGCATGCGCTCGTTCGGCGAGTGGACGTTGCTCTCGGGGAGAGCGAAGCCCGTCAGGATCGTCGGGATCCCCTTGTCCATCAGCGCGGGCATGATCGGCAGTGTGCCACCGGAGCGGGTCAGGATCGGCCGGATTCCGAACGCCTGCTCGAACGCGTCCTGTGCGATCTTGATCACCTGCGAGTCGGTGGCGACGAGGCCGGGCCGGGTCGAGCCCGGGAGCTCCTCGACCTCGACCGTCGCGCCGGCGGGTGCCGCCTCCTTCAGCAGGCGCTCGACCTCGGGCACGACCGCCTCCGGCGTCTGACCCGGCGCGAGGCGCACGGTGAAGTTCGCCTGCGCATTGCTGATCACCGTCGTGTTCTTCAGACCGGGCTTGCCGCCGAGGATGCCGTTCACCTCGACCGAGGTCTCGGCGGTGGTGCGGAGGTAGAACTCGTCGGCCGCCTTCGGGTCGTAGGGAACCGCTCCGGCTTCGCGCAGCACTTCGACGCCGGCCGGCTGCATCTCCCAGCCCGCCCGCTCCTCTTCGGTGGCCGGCACGATCCCGACCCGCAGCGCGTCCGGCACGCGCCCGTCGCGCGGCAGGATTCCCGTCAGCGTCGTGTTCAGCGCGTGGATCGCGTTCAGCGCTGCGTTGCCGTACATGCCCGAGTGGAGATCGCGCTCGCCGGTCTTCACGCGCAGATTGAAGGCGGCAAGGCCGCGCGTCGCGACCGAGAGAGCGGGCAGGGTGCGCGACTCCATGCCGCCGTCGAAGATCACGCACGCGTCGGCGCCGCGCTCGTCCTGCTCGAGGAACTGGACGATCGACTGGCCACCGACCTCCTCCTCGCCGTCCGAGACGACGCGGATGTTGATCGGCAGCGCTCCGTCGGCGGCGAGCATCCCAGCCGCCTGCAGCAGCATCCAGAGCTGGCCCTTGTCGTCCGCGACGCCGCGCGCGTAGATCCACTCGTCGCGGATCGTCGCCTCGAACGGGTCGGACTCCCACAGCTCGAGCGGCGCCGGCGGCTGCACGTCGAAGTGGCCGTAACACAAGATCGTGGGCGCGCTGTCGGCGTTCGACGACGCGCGGATCTCGCCGACGACGAGCGGGCGCTCGCCGTAGGGAACGAGCTCGGCCTCGCCGCCGCTGCGCCGGATCTTGTCGGCGACCCACTCGGCCGCGCGCTCGACGTCAGCGGCATGCGTAGGGTCGGCGCTCACGGACGGGATCCGCAAGAGATCCGCGAGCTCGTCGAACCACTCCTGCGGCAGCTCGGTCACGGCGGCGAGTCTAGTCAGCGCGCGCAACCGGCCGCCGCGACAACCGGAGTTTCGGGGACAGTCCCCGAAACTGGGGTTTCGCGAACGACGGGTCTCGCAGAGACGGGTCTTAGGCGACGTCGCGCAGCTGCGCGGCAAGTGCCAGCGCCCGCAGCTTCTTCAAGCCCTGGTTCTCGATCTGGCGGATCCGCTCGCGCGTGACGTTGAATGCGCGACCCACCTCGTCGAGCGTGCGCGGCTGCTCGCCGTCGAGCCCGTAACGCAGCTCGAGCACCCGCCGCTCGCGGTGCGAGAGCGACTTCAGGATCGAGCGCAGCGCCTCGTTGCGCAGCGTCTCCTCCGCCATCTCGTCCGGCAACGGCGCGGTCTCGTCCGTGAGGAAGTGACCGAACTCCGACTCGTCCTCGTCGCCGACCGGCTTCTCGAGCGAGATCGGCGTCTGGGCGCTACGGCGGATCTGGTCGATCTCCGCCGGGTGCAGATCGAGCTCGACGCCGATCTCCGCGGCGCTCGGCTCGCGGCCGAGCTTCGCGCGCAGCGTCCGCTCGGTGCGGACGATCTTGTTCAGCTTCTCGACCACGTGCACGGGCATCCGGATCGTGCGCGCCTTGTCCGCGAGCGCCCGGGCGACCGCCTGCCGAATCCACCAGGTCGCGTAGGTCGAGAACTTGAAGCCCTTGCGGTAGTCGAACTTCTCCGCCGCGCGCACGAGGCCGATCGTCCCTTCCTGGATCAGATCGAGGAAGGGGAGGCCCTGGTTGCGGTAGCGCTTGGCGATCGAGACGACGAGACGAAGGTTCGCCTCCACCATCGCCTGCTTCGCTGCGTGCTCGCCGCGCTCGATCCGTTTCGCGAGCTCGACCTCCTGGGCGGCGGTGAGCAGCGGCACCTTGCCGATGTCCTTGAGGAAGAGCTGCAGGGTGTCGGTCGAGACCTCGCGGGCTTCCTCGACCTCGACCTCTTCCTCCTCGCGCTCGACGACCTCGATCTGAGCTTCGTCTAGAGCGGTGTAGAACTCGTCGATCTGGGCGGCGTCGAGATCGAGCTCGTCCAGAGCGGTCGCGACGTCCTCCGCGAGCAGCTTCCCGGCCTGGCGGCCGCTGTCGAGCAACGCCTTGGCTTCGGTCGTCGCAAGGACGTCAAAGGCTTGACTGCTGGCAGTACTTGTGGATCCCCCTGCGCTCACTTCGACTCCCCCCTCCGGTCGCGCGCTCACAGTAGTTGCGACTCCCCAGAACCGCAACAGTCTCCTTACAAATGTGGCGGAAGCCTGCCAAACCTGGGGTCCCACCGCCATAGGCCGTCCGGCCTATCTTTCCGCTAGCCGGTCCCGGCCTTTTCGACCTCCTTCAGGTACCGCCGCGCCTCTCGCGCGATCCGACCGCCGGGTTCCGCCTCGCTCGCCAGACGGAGCTGACGCTTCGCTTCTTCCACGTCCCCCTGCCAGAGCAGAAGCACGCCGAGGTGGAAGCGAATCGACGCCGCCTCCGGAAAGCGGCGTGTGAGCGGGCCGAGGCGAGAGAAGGCGGCGCTCGGATCGTTCTTCTCGTAGCGGCCGACCGCATCGGCCACGCGCGCGTCCACATCGTTCGGCGCGAGACGCAGAGCGTCGGCGAAGGCGCGACGAGCGGAGACCGGGCGGCCGAGCCGCTGCAAGGCGACGCCGTAGAGGAGCCGGCCGCGGACGGTGCGGTCGGCCTCGAGCGTCTCCAGCTGCTCGCCGAGAGTCTCCCCATCCACGCGATAGGGGAAGCTCGGCGTGAACGCCGGCAGGCCGGGTGCGAAGTCGCGCGCGTGCAAATAGTCGCTCGCGTAGACCGCATACGGGGTGTCGGGCTCGACGTCGCGCGCCTCGCGCCAGGCGGTGACGGCGCCGCCCAGGCCGGCCCAGTAGCGGGCCAGGCCGACGTGGAGCTGGACGAGCGCGCTGCGCGGGTAGAGAGCCCCCAGTTGCTCGACCCGCTCCTCGGTTGCCGGCCAGGCTGCGAAGGCCGACCCCAGCTTCGCCTCGAGCGAGTCGTAACGGCCGAAGATGCGGCCGGCTTCGTCGCGCTTGCCCGCCTCGTACAGCTGCGCAGCGCGACGGAGGTCGCTGCGCCTCGGCGTCGTCGCGGATTCCGAGCGAGAGCTGGAGCGGCGGCGTGCCCTTGCGCGGCACCGGCTGCGAGGCCGCGGCAGGCTCGGTCTCCACCTCTTCGGCCGAGAGGACGGCTGCGCCGGTGACGACCACGGCGGCGAGGGCGGCAACCGTGGCAACGACGATGATCGTGCGGGCGCGCGGGGACACGCAGGCCAGACTAGCCGCCGGCTACGTGCTCCTCGACCGCGGTTGCCGCCTCGTCGGCGGTGGCCATCTCCTCGATCTCCGCCGCGATTGCGCGTGCCGCCTCGGCGAACGCCGGCTCCCCGAGCACGCGCCCGAGCGCCGCGCGCACAGACTCGGCGGTGACCTCGCCCGGCCGGAGCACGACGGCTGCGCCGGCGGCCTCGGCGCGGGCGGCATTGTCGAACTGATCGGCGGCCTGCGGCACGAGCACGAGCGGCAGCCCATGTGCGAGCGCACCCGAGCGTCGTACCCGACCCGCCGTGAGAGACGACCGCGGCGCAGCGCGGCAGGACGTGCGCCTGCGGCACGAACCGCTCCACCCGCACGCGCGGCGGCAGCGGGCCGAGATCGTCTGGCTCGACGTTCCGGCCGACGGTGACGAGCGCCGAGCCGTGCCCGTCGAGGCCGTCGAGCAGCGGGCGGAAGAGCTCAGGCTGGTTGTGGACCGTTCCCATCGTCACGTAGACGAGCGGCTGCTCGAGCTCGTCGAGCCAGGGCGGCGCGGGTCCTGCGCCGGTATCGGGCACGGGTCGCATGCGCACGACCTTCCCGCGCGGCTGCTCCCACGCGAAGCTGGGCGGCGCGAGCTCGACGTAGAGCCCTCGGAAGGCACCGGCGTACGGATCAGGCTCGAGCCCGTGGCGGCGCCACAGCGGATCGACATGCTCACGAGACGCTTCGAGCGCGGCGAGCGGGATCATCGTGCCGAAGGAGTGATTCACGGCGGGGAGCCCGAGCGCGGCGGCCGCAATCGGTGCCGCGAGGTCACAACTGTCGTAGACGATCGCGTCCGCGCCCCATGCGGGCGCGATCTCGAGCAGGTGGGGAAGCTTCTCGGGCGCGTGAGTCCGCGCGAAGATCGTCGCGAAAGCGAGTGGGCGTCGCCGCTCGGCGGGCAACTCGAGGACCGCGTCCCAAAGTGGAGCCACCCGCTCACGGCCCTCGGCCTGGGACAGCCCTGCGGCGAGGAGCGCGAATCCCTCGTCGCGCGCTCGCGGCTCCCACGCGGCAGCCGCAGCGAACGCGACGTCATGCCCACGGGCGGTCAGGGCGTGCGCGAGCGGGACGAGCGGGCGGAAGTGCCCTTCCCACGGCATGCAGCTGAAGAGCACGCGCACGTCCCGATCATCGCGGTACCGGAAGAAGTACGTCGCATCTATCGTTTATGCAGAGATGGCGACCTACAGAGAGCTGCTCGCGCAGGTCAAGACGGAGATCGACGAAGTCGGCGCCGCTGAGGCGCGCGAGCGCCAGGGCTCGGCCCTCTTCGTCGACGTGCGCGAGCGCGAGGAGTGGGAGGAAGGCGCCGTCCCCGGCGCCGTCCACGTTCCGCGCGGCCAGCTCGAATCGCGGATCGAGGGGCTGGTCCCCGATCGCGAGCGCGAGCTCGTCCTCTACTGCTCCGGCGGCTCTCGCTCGGCCTTCGCCGCAAAGGCGCTCGGCGAGCTCGGCTACGAGAACGTCTCGTCGCTCACCGGCGGCTTCACCGACTGGAAGCGAAACGGCTTCCCCGTCGAGACACCTCACACGTTGACGCCCGACCAGCGGCGCCGCTACTCGCGCCACCTGCTGATTCCCGAGGTGGGCGAGACGGGACAGGAGCGCCTGCTCGGCGCCCGCGTGCTCCTGATCGGCGCCGGCGGCCTCGGCTCACCCGCCTCGCTCTATCTCGCGGCGGCCGGTGTCGGGACGCTCGGCATCGTCGACGCGGACGTCGTCGACGACTCGAATCTGCAGCGCCAGATCATCCACGCAACCGACCGCCTTGGCGAGCCGAAGGTGGCGTCAGCGAAGCGAACGATCGAGGCGCTCAACCCGGACGTCGACGTCAAGACCTACGAGGAGCGGCTCACCTCCGAGAACGTCGAGCGCATCTTCGGCGAGGGCTGGGACGTGATCGTCGACGGCGCCGACAACTTCCCCACGCGCTACCTCGTCAACGACGCGTCGATCTGGCACGGAATTCCCGTCGTGCACGGGTCGATCTACCGCTTCGAAGGACAGGTCACGGTGTTCAACCCGGGCGAGGGCCCGTGCTACCGCTGCCTCTTCCCGACGCCGCCGCCACCGGAGCTCGCGCCGAGCTGCGCCGAGGGCGGCGTGCTCGGCGTGCTGCCCGGCATCGTCGGCTCGCTGCAGGCGAACGAGGCGCTGAAGCTCGTGCTCGGCATCGGCGACACCCTTCAGGGCCGGCTCCTCCTGCTCGACGCGCTCGGCACCACGGTCGACGAGGTCGCCGTGCAGCGCGATCCGAGCTGCCCCGTCTGCGGCGAGAGCCCGACGATCACCGAGTACATCGACTATGTCGAGTTCTGCCAGGGAGTGCGCGGATGACCAAGGTCCGGATCCCGCCGACGCTGCGCAACGAGGTCGGAGGCGAGCGCGAGGTGATCGGCGAGGGCGAGACGGTGCGCGAGGTGCTCGAGGACGTCGCCGCCCGTTACCCCGCCCTCGAAGCGCAGCTGTTCGAGGACGGCGGGCTTGCCTCGTTCGTGAACGTCTATGTCGGCGGCGAGGACGTGCGGACACTCAACGGCCTCGAGACCCGCGTCAACGGCGCCTCCATGATTCTTCTCCCCGCCATGGCCGGCGGGTGCTGAGAACGGCCGAATCGCTCCTCGAGCTCGTCGGGAATACACCCCTCGTCGAGCTTTCCCGCTTCGCGCCCGGACCGGTGCGCGTCTACGCAAAGCTCGAGGCGCAGAATCCGACCGGCTCGATCAAGGATCGAGTCGCCAAGGCGATGATCGAAGCCGCAGAGGCTTCGGGGGAGCTCGAGCCGGGACGGCGGCTGCTGGAGCCCACCAGCGGCAACACCGGTATCTCGCTCGCCCTGGTCGCGAAGCTGAAGGGCTACCCGCTCACGTGCGTCATGCCCGCGAACGCGACCGAGGAGCGCCGGCGGCTGCTCAAGCTCTACGGAGCCGAGATCGTCGACTCGCCGGGCGAGGAGGGATCGAACGGCGCCGTCAGGCTCGCCCTCGAGCTGGCCGAGCGCGAACCGTCCTTCTTCATGCCGTTCCAGTACGCGAACGAGGCGAACCCGCGTGCGCACTACGACGGCACCGGCGCGGAGATCGTCGAGGCGCTCGACCGGGTCGACGTGCTCGTGGCCGGCCTCGGCACCGGCGGCACGCTGATGGGCGCCGGCGCGCGCCTACGCGAGACGTTCCCCGACGTGATCGTCGCCGCAGCCGAGCCGCTGCCCGGCGAGGCCGTGATGGGCCTGCGCTCGCTCGAGGACGGATACGTGCCGCCGATCCTCGACGTCGAGAAGCTCGACCGCAAGCTGCTCGTCTCGAACGAGGAGTCGGTGACCGGCCTGCGGCAGCTGCTCGACACGGAAGGGATCTTCGGCGGCGTCTCCGCGGGGGCGGTGGCGCACATCGCGCGCAAGCTCGCCGGCGAGCTCGACGAAGGCGTCGTCGTCTGCATCCTCGCCGACGGCGGCTGGAAGTACCTGTCCGCCGACTTCTGGGAGGCCGACGACGTCGCGCAGTCGATGGAGCGAACCGTCTGGTGGTGATCCCCGCCGCGGTCCGGGCCGAGCTCGTGGCGCACTCGGAGGCGGAAGCGCCGAACGAGGCGTGCGGGCTGCTCGTCCTCCGCGACGGCGTCGCCGAGCGCTACGTGCGCGGCCGCAACGCCGCAGCCTCTCCCTATCGGTTCGAGCTCGAGGTGCCGCCCGAGACATGGTTTCTCGAGGACGAGGGCTACGAGCTCGCCGTCTTTCACTCGCATCTCTCCTCGCCGCCCCGGCCCTCGCGTACCGACGTCGAGAACATCGGGCTCTGGCAGGGGAAGCCGTACGTGATCCTCTCCCTGGGTCAGGGCTCGCTGGCAGCCTGGACGATTGAGGACGGCCGGATCGAGCCGCTGCCGCTGACCGAGGCCGCGACCTGAGAGAGCGGAGCCGGCGGCCACGTGCATGTGGCCGCCGGCTCGGGTGACTCAGACGGTCGAGACCGGAGGCTTGTTCTCCGGCTTCGGCTTCTGAGGGGCCGCCGACTTCAGCGTGTTCTGCTGCTGGTTCGCCTGGCCCGTGTTGGCGTTGTTCGCGTTCCCCTGCTTGACATCACCGAACGTGAACAGGTTGACGTTCTGGAAGTTGTGCTGCGGAGCGATCGGAACGATCTGAATCTGCTCCTGCTCGCTCTTGTTGCTCTGGCCGCTCCCCTTCGAACCACACCCACACCACGGCGCCGACTTGCCATAGCTCGGCTGCGATGAGGACTTGTAGTTCTTCTGCTGGTTCGCCTGGCCGGTGTTCGCGTTGTTCGCATCGCCCTGCTCGACGTCACCGAACGTGAACAGGTTGAAGTTCTGCACGTTGTGCTGCGGTGCGATCGGCACGAACTGGATCTGCTTCTGCGAGCTCCTGTTGGACTGCCCGTAGCCCTTCTTCGAGCCGCACCCGCACTTGTACTTCTTGACCGGCTTCGGAGCCGGCTTGCACTCGCACGGCTTCGGCGGAGGCTGGCACTCGCACGGCTTCGGCGGAGGCTGGCACCCGCACGGCTTCGGCTCGGGCTTCGGGTGACACGTGTTGTTACAGGGCGACGGCTTCGGCGGACTGCAGGAGGAATAACAGGCCGAGCCCTTGCCGCTGCTCGACGTGTTCTTCTGCTGGTTCGCCTGGCCGGTGTTCGCGTTGTTCGCGTCACCCTGCTCGACGTCACCGAACGTGAAGAGATTCACGTTCTGCACGTTCAGCTGCGGGGCGATCGGAACGATCTGGATCTGCTTCTGATCGCTGTCGTTCTTCTGTCCCCCGCCTGAGGTCGGCTGCGAGCAGGACCCACACTTTGAGCTCGGTGCGGGACTGCCGTTGCCGCCCTTGGACGTGTTCTCCTGCTGGTTCGCCTGGCCGGTGTTCGCGTTGTTCACATCGCCTTGCTCGACGTCACCGTGAGTCGCGATGTTCACGTTCTGCACGTTCACCTGCGGAGCGATCGGAACGATCTGGATCTGGCTCTGATCACTGTCGTTCTTCTGCCAGCCACCGGAGCTCGGCTTTGAGCAGGACCCACACTTGGAGCTCGGTGCGGGACTGCCGTGACCAGCCTTGGAGGTGTTCGTGTTCTCCTGCTGGTTTGCCTGACCGGTGTTCGCGTTGTTCGCATCGCCCTGCTCGACGTCTCCGCCGGTGGCGATGTTCGTGTTCTGCACGTTCACCTGTGGAGCGATCGGAACGATCTGGATCTGGCTCTGATCACTGTCGTTCCTCTGCCCGCCACCCGAGGTCGGCTGCGAACAGGACCCGCACGTAGTCCTCGGTGCGGGACTGCTGTGGCCTGCCTCGGACGTGTTCTCCTGCTGGTTCGCCTGGCCGGTGTTCGCGTTGTTCGCGTCACCCTGCTCGACGTCACCGTGAGTCGCGATGTTCACGTTCTGCACGTTCACCTGCGGAGCGATCGGAACGATCTGGATCTGCTCCTGATCGCTCTCGTTCGACTGCGCGACCACCGGAGCGGGCGCGGCAGCAGTGTTCTCCTGCTGGCTCGCCTGGCCGGTGTTCGCGTTGTTCGCATCGCCCTGCTCGACGTCGCCGAACGTCGCGACGTTCGCGTTCTGCACGTTCAACTGCGGAGCGATCGGGACGATCTGAATCTGCCCCTGGTCGCTCTCGTTGGATTGGCCCAGCACGTGATTCGGCGGCGGGACGAACTCATCCCCGCTTGCCGATGCCACGCTGACGCCGGCGCTGAGCGCGAGCGTGATGCTCGCGACGAGCGCGCCAATACAGCGTTTCATCGTTACTCCTTTCGAATGCGTTCCGGTATGAGCCCCCCGGTATGCACCCCGGGGCACAGAGACGCGGGTGGCGTCTAGCCGGGGCGTTCGAGTGGAGCGACGAATGCGGGCAGCATCCGCGAGCCATGCTGCTGCCGGAGCCATCGGCGCAGCGGCGGAGCTACCCAAAGGAAAGTCGCGAGACAAACGAGAAGAACGAGCGCCGCGCCGGCGCCGCCCGAGGCGACGCCTGCGACCACGGTCGTGACGGAGGCGGGTGGAGGCTGTGGCGCCGACGGCGCTGCGTGCTGCGCGCGGCGGCCGGTCTGATCCTCCGGCGGGGGCGGCTGGTGGAGCGGAGATCCGCGCGACCACAGCGCCGGCGCGCTCGTCAGCCCGGGGAAGCCGAACGTCGACACCGGGTCCACCTGCCGATCGACGAGCGTCCGGGCCGGACGATCGAAAGGTCCAGAGGCGGGCGCCTGCACGTGTGGCGTCGGAGCCCGACCGATCGTCGAACCGTCATGGTGCACCGGTGCAGCAACTGGGGCGCCGACGACCGCAGGGACGACGCCGCTCGTGTCGTCCGAGCGACCGAGCTCCACTGGAGCGGTCGTGGGCGGCGAGACCGCACCGGCGCCTGCCGGTGGCTGCTGAGACTTGCTCTTGACCAGCAGCTTCGCGACCTGCGGCGGCGCGACGAGCTCGGGCGCCTTCACCGCAACCTTGGTCGCAGTGCCCACCACAGCTGTCGCCGTGCCCACCGCTGCTGTCGCGGTGGCTACCACTGGTTTCACGGGAGCGGTCACGGCCGCGACGACCTTCGCCGGCGCGGCGGCGACGGTCTTCACGACGTTCGGCACGGAGGCAACGGGGACCGCCGGCGCCGGCACTGTGGGCAGTGCCGGGACCACCGGAACCGCGGGAGCCGGCGGGGCCGCCGGTGCGGGTACCGCGGGAGGAGCGGGCACTTGCACGGGCGGGGGTGCTACCGGCAGAGGCGGCGTCGCGGGAGGTTGCGGTATCGGAACTGAAGGCGGGGCAGGCACGCTCGGCAGCGCGGGCACCGGCACGGCCACGGGGACGGGAGGTGCCGCGCCCACCGGCGCGCCCGGCAAGACCCCGAGTGCGGCAGCAGGCGCGGCGAAGCCAAGGGCTGCGCATGAGAGCGCTGACCCAATCCCGAGCCGGACGATCAACGTCCGGCTACCGCAACGCGCCGCAGTGAGCATTGCTACGGAGTCATTTGTGCGGATCGTTGCTCGCTAAACGGCCTCCGAAGCATTTTGTTCGCTCTTTGCGACAAAATCTCGCCTCTGAGCGCGCGGCCTGCGCTGCCCGAGGGGCCGTGGCATGATCGAAGACGATGGACGAGCTCGCCGCAGGCCTCTGGCGCTGGACGTCGATCCATCCGGAGGCGGAGCAGAACCCGAAGCCCGGCAGCCCGGCCGACTGGCCGCCCGAGGTCGGCTCCGTCGCCTACGCGATCGACGACACCCTCGTCCTGATCGACCCGCTCGTGCCGGACCAGGTCTGGCCGCTGCTGGACGACCTCGCGCGCGATCGCCGCGTGCTCGTGCTGACGACGCTCCAGTGGCACCGGCGCAGCCGCGAAGAGGTCGTCGAGCGCTACGGCGCCTCGACCTCCCGCTCTCGTAAGAACCTCCCCAGCCACGTCGTGCCGATCCCGCTCCAGGGCGCAGGCGAGACGATGTTCTGGCTGCCAGACGTCCGCGCGCTCGTCCCCGGCGATCGCCTGCTGGGCGACGGCAAGGGCGGCCTCCGCGTCTGCCCAGACTCGTGGCTGCGCTACCTGAAGGGCAGCATCGACGGCACGCGCCTGCGCGTCCTCCTGCAGCCGCTGCTCGACCTGCCGATCGAGCTGGTGCTCACGTCGCACGGCGACCCGGTTCTGTCCCGCGGCCGGGAGGCGCTACGGCGGGCACTGCGGTGATGGAGATCGAGCAGCTCAAGCCGCGCCTCTGGCGCTGGACGGCCTCGCATCCCGACTGGACGCCCGAGGAAGGAGGGCCGGACGGCTGGGACCCGACCGTCTCGTCCTTCGCGCTCGTCGAGGACGACGTGCTCGTGCTGATCGACCCGCTCGTCCCGGCGGACGACGAGGAGCGCTTCTGGCGTGCGCTCGACGACGACGTCGCGCACCACGGCCCGCCCCAGATCCTGCTGACCGTCTTCTGGCACACACGCAGCGCCCAGACGATCCTCGACCGCTACGAGGGCGCACGCGCCTACGCGCCCGCGGCGGCAGCCGCTCAGGCGCTCGAGCGAGTCCCGACCGTCGAGCTCTACGACCTCGGTGCCGCGCTGCCGGGCGGGATCGAGGCGATGGGGACGGTTCATCGCGCCGAGGCCGTGTTGTGGATCCCGGCACACGGCGCTCTCGCCGCGGGGGACCTCCTGCTCGGGACGTCTGAGGGCGGTGTGCGCGTCTGCCCCGACTCCTGGCTGCGGCCGGGCGTCACCGGC
This sequence comes from uncultured Gaiellaceae bacterium, assembly GCA_963820565.1. GTDB lineage: Bacteria > Actinomycetota > Thermoleophilia > Gaiellales > Gaiellaceae > Gaiellasilicea. The sequence goes on along the minus strand of CAWGAD010000011.1, from coordinate 119,529 downwards.
GCGCAGGTTCGCGAGGGCTTGCAGCCGCTGCTGGAGCTGCCGCTCGACCTCCTGCTTCTCGCCCACGGCCGCCCGGTGCGCGAGAACGCAGCGGCCGCGCTCGAGCAGGCGCTCAGAGCCTGACGGCTTCTCCGCTCTCGGCCGAGCGGTAGAGGGCGTCGATCGTCCGCGCCTGCTGAACCGCGTCGTCGCGCCCGAGCAGCGGTTCGGCCTCGCCCGCGACGGCCGCCGCGAAGTTCCGCAGCTCGAAGGTGTACGAGTTCCCGCTCTCGACCTCCACGGGATCGCCGTTGAGCAACACGCGTCCGCCCCAGTCCGCCCGCCAGGGCGCCTCGAGGACGAGTGTCCCCTCCTCGCCGATCGCCTCCAGCCGCTGACGGTCCGGGAGCGTGAACGACGCGTCGAACTGCGCGACGACGTCGCCGGGGAAGCGCAGGGTGCCGTAGAAGTCCACGTCGACTCCGGTCGGGCCGACCACCTGCTCCCCGAAGACCTGCTCCGGCTCGCCACCGAGCAGGCGGGCGCCGCTCACGGTGTAGCAGCCGACGTCCATCAGCGCGCCCCCGTCGAGCGCCGCGACCATGCGCACGTTCTCGCGGTCGTGCAGCGGGAAGCTGAACGAGGTCCGGATGTGCCGCAGGCGCCCGATCGACCCCTGCTCCACGAGCGAGCGTGCAAGCGCCGCCTGCGGATGGTGGCGGTACATGAACGCCTCCATCAGGACGAGCCCGGCGCCGGCTGCCGCGTCCCACGCCTCCTCCGCCTCGTCGGGCCGGCGCGAATACGGCTTCTCGACGAGCACGTGCTTGCCCGCGGCGATCGCCTTCATCGTCCACTCGTGATGCATCCCGTTCGGCAGTGAGATGTAGATCGCATCGAGCTCGGGATCCTCGAGCAGCGACTCGTAGCTGCCGTGCGCGCGCTCGAGCCCGTGCTCGGACGCGTACGCCTGCGCCTTCGCCCCATCCCGGCTCCCGACGGCGACCACGTCAACCGCGTCGGCCTCCTTCGCGCCTTCGAGAATCGCCTTGTTGATGTTCGCGGTGGAGAGCAGCCCCAGCCTCATGCGAGCCCCACCTGCTCGAGCGCGCCGCGTGCGAGTGCATCGTCCTGCTCGCCCGGCAGCCCGCTGACGCCGACCGCACCGACACGCCGGTCGCCGTCGAAGGCGGCGACGCCGCCCTGGAAGAACGTGAAGAACGGGTCGAAGCTCGCCAGCTCGACCGGATCGCTGCGCACCTTGGCGGCGAGGTCACGAGTGGAGGTGGCGTCGCTCCGCGCGGCGGTGTACGCCTTGCGCTGAGCGTTGAGGCGCGTATCGGGCGCGGCCCCGTCCATCGTCGCCGCCGCGACGAGCTCGCCGTGCCCGTCGGCGACGAAGACGGACAGGGGAGCCGGGGCGCCGCTCACGACCGACTCGACGATAGCCAACGCTTGCTCGAGCTTCACCGTGACACACTACGCGACTCAGATGGCAGCCGAAATCGGCATCGGCATGCTCGGCTACGCGTTCATGGGCAAGGCGCACTCGCGCGCGTTCCGGGAGATCGCGCGGCTCGACGCACCGCTGCAGCCGCGGCTCGTCGCGGTCGCCGGACGCAACGAGGAGGCTGTCGCGGACACGGCCGCCCGGTACGGCTACGAGCGCTGGACGACCGACTGGCACGACCTCATCGACGACCCCGCGATCGGCCTGCTCGACAACGGCGGCCCCAACTCGCTCCACGCCGAGCCGACGATCGCGGCAGCGGAAGCGGGCAAGCACGTCCTCTGCGAGAAGCCGCTCGGCCGCGACGCCGACGAGAGCTACGAGATCTGGCAGCGCGTCGCCGCCACGGGCGTCAAGCACCTGTGTGGATTCAACTACCGCTTCGTGCCGGCGGTACGGCTGGCGCGCGAGCTGATCGACGCCGGCGAGCTCGGCGAGATCCGGCACTTCCGCGGCCGTTACCTGCAGGACTGGGGCGACGATCCGACTCTCGACACCTGGCGCTTCCAGCCCGACGAGGCGGGATCCGGCGCGCTCGGCGACCTCGGCACCCACGTCGTCGATCTCGCACGATTCCTCGTCGGCGAGATCGCGACGGTCGCCGGCTTCGTCCACACGTTCCTGCCCGGCCGGCGCGTCGACGACGCGCTCGAAGCCGCCGTCGAGTTCGAGAGCGGCCCGATCGGGACGATCGAGGCGACGAGGCTCGCGCTCGGGCGGCGGAACGCGTTCCAGTGGGAGATCAACGGCACGAAGGGCTCGCTCGCGTTCGACATGGAGCGCCTGAACGAGCTCCAGGTCTTCCGGGCCGACGGCGACCGGGCGCGCGGCTTCAAGACCGTGCTCGTCTCCGAGACCGACCATCCGTTCTGGGATCTCTGGTGGCCGCCCGGCCACATCATCGGCTGGGGCGACACGTTCACGCACGAGGCGCTCCACCTGCTCCGCGCGATCGCGGAGGACTCCGACGTCGCTCCCTACGGGGCGACGTTCGAGGACGGCTACCGCGCGGCCGAGGTCTGCGACGCGATCGTCCGCTCAGGCGAGACCGGCAGCCGGGTCACCGTCGAGTACCGCCCTAGCGCTAGTAACAGACTGTTACTGTCGCGGGCGTCAGCGGCCGGCCTTGCGCTGGCGGCGGCGCAGGATCGTGTCGAGCGTGACGGCGAAGAGCAGGATGCGCGCCGGTGGTGATGAAGATCACGCCCTGGGTGAGGTTGAGCGTGTTGAGCCCGTTCGCGATCGTCGCGATCACGAGCGCGCCGAACAGCGCGTCCCGCACCTCGCCGCGGCCGCCGAAGAGGCTCGTGCCGCCGATCACCGCCGCGGCGATCGCGTCGATCAGGAGCGTGCCGCCGCCGGCGTTCAGGTCGACGCTGTTCAGGCGCGCCGCGAGCACGACGCCGCCGAGCCCGGCCATGGCGCCCGAGATCATGAAGACGATGATCCGGACGCGCGCGACGTTGATGCCCGCGCGCCGCGCCGCCTCGGCGTTGCCGCCGACGGCGTAGACGTGCCGGCCGAAGGTCGTCCGCTTGGCGACGAACGTCAGGACGAGCAAGGCCGCGATCATCAGGAGCAGGACGAAGGGGACGCCGCGGTCGCGGTTGCTGATCACGACGACGACGACCGCCACGGCCACCACCGCGACGAGTTTGGCGACGAGCAGCCACGGGTCACGGACCGTGACGCCGTGACGCCGGTGCGAGACGAACGTGCCGACGATGCTGGCGGCATAGATGCCGCAGACGACCGCGGCGATGATCCACCCGGCCTGGTTCGAGAAGAAGTAGTTGGCGGTGTTGTTGACCGTCTCGTCCTGGATCACGATCACGCCCTCGGCCTCGATCGACTTCTGGATCACGCCCTGCCAGATCTGGTAGCCGGCGAGCGTGACGACGAACGCCGGCACGCCGATGAAGGCGACGAACGAGCCCTGGAAGGCGCCGATCAGCGCGCACACCGCGACGGCGAGGAGGATCGCCACGAGCCCCGCCACCTCGTTCCCGTCCGGGAGAGTCAGCTTCGCGACGACGACGCCGGCGATGCCGCTGATGTAGCTGATCGAGAGGTCGATCTCGCCGATCAGGAGCACGAAGACGACGCCGTAGGCGAGCAGGGTGACGCCGGCCATCTGCGTGAGGATGTTCGATGAAGTTGCCGGGGCTGAGGAAGTTGTCCGCCTTGAAGGAGAAGAAGACGACGATCACGGTCAGTCCGATCAGCACCGGCCAGCTGCCGAGATTGCCGCCCCGGATGTTGTCGCGGACGCGCCCGAAGAAGTTCTCCGGCACCTCGGCGGCGGCAGCGGCCGTCGCGTCCGTGCTCACGCCGGCTCCGGGTTGGTCGACGGGATGCCGGACACCTTGGTCGGGACGCCGGCGGTGATCGCCTGGACGACCTCCTGCTGCGTCGTCTTGTCGCGCTCGTAGACGGCGATGCTTCGGCCGAGCCGCAGCACGGTGATCCGGTCCGCGACCGCGAAGATGTCGTGCAGGTTGTGCGAGATCAGCACGACGGCGAGCCCTTGTTGCGCGAGACGCTCGACGAGCTCGAGCACCTGCTGGGTCTGCGCGACTCCGAGCGCCGCGGTCGGCTCGTCGAGGATCACGAGCCGGGAGTTCCACATCACTGCACGGGCGACGGCGACCGACTGGCGCTGGCCGCCGGAGAGCGTCGCGACCGGCTGGCGGATCGAGCGGATCGTCGTCACCGCGAGGCTCTTCATCGTCTCGGCGGTCTTCCGCTCCATCACCGGCTCCTTGAGCCGTTGGAACACGTCGTGCGCCTCGCGGCCGAGGTACATGTTCTGGACGACGTCGAGGTTGTCGCACAGCGCGAGGTCCTGGTAGACGACCTCGATCCCGAGCTTCGCCGCGTCCTTCGGCCCGTGGATCTGGACCGCTTCGCCGTCGAACATGATCTCGCCGTCGTCGGCCGCATGGATCCCGGCGACGCACTTGATCAGCGTCGACTTGCCGGCGCCGTTGTCGCCGACGAGCGCCATCACCTCGCCGGGCCGGACCTCGAAGTCGACCTCCGAGAGCGCCTGCACCGAGCCGAAGCTCTTCGAGATCCCGCGGAGCTCGAGCAGAGGAGTCGATTCCGGAGCCACCGTCATAGTCGGCAAAAGAAGGTGGGGGCGCGCCCTAGGGGCGGCCCCCACCCGATCGCTTCCTACTTGCAGAACTTCGCGTACTGACCGATGCAGACCTTCGACCTTCTTCAAGTAGCCGTTGAAGAGCTGCTTGTAGTTCGCCTTCGTGATCGACACGGGCGGGATGATGTAGGCGGGCAGGTTCTTGCTGCCGTTCTTCACCGTTCCGGTCGTGCTTGGGCGTCTGGCCCTTGGAGAGGGCGACGGCCGCGATCGCCGAGGCGGTCGCGAGCTTCCGCGTGTCCTTCCAGACGGTCATCGTCTGCCAGCCCGAGATGATGTTCTGGACACCCTGCTCGGTCGCATCCTGGCCGCTCAGCGCGATCGGCTTCAGCTTGCGCGCCTTCAGAGCGACGACGACTGCGTTCGCGAGGCCGTCGTTGGCCGCCGCGACGCCCTGGATGTTGTTGCTCGTCTTGACGAGCATCTGCTCGAAGATCGTCCCCGCCTTCTGGTTGTCCCAGCCCGGCGTGAACTGCTGCGGCCCCTTCTTGAAGGTCCCGTTCTTGTAGAGCGGGTTCAGGACCGACTCGTACCCGCCCTTGAAGAGGAACGAGTTGTTGTCGGTCTGGCCGCCGTGCAGCTCGGCCACGACCGGCTTCTTCGAGTACGTGCCGTTCGCCTTCAGGCCCGCGACGACGCCCTTGCCCTGCAGGACGCCGACGGCCCTGCCGTCGAACGAGATGTAGATCGCGGCGGTGCCGCCGATCACCTGGCGGTCGTACTCGATCACCTTCGCGTCCCTCGACCTGGCGGCCGCCTCGATCGCGATCGAGGAGCCCTTGTCGAGCGAGACGAGGATGACGACCTTGGCGCCGTTGGCGAGGCACTGGTCGGCCTGCGTCTTCTGCTTCTGCGCGCTGCCGTCGGCGTTCGTGATCACGTACGACACGTTCGCCTTCTTGAACGCGGCCACGAGCGCCGGCCGGTCCTGGGTCTCCCAGCGGACCGACGACTTCGGATCCGGCAGCAGCACGCAGATGTCGGCGTTGCCACCCTTCGCTTTGGTCGGCTTCGCTACCGCCGCTGTGACGGTGACGCTCACCGTCAGAGCCGCGATGACGAGCGTAATGACGAGTTTCCTCACGATCGCTTCCCTCCATCTCCGTTCGGATTTTTAGAATCGAACGGGCACGAGTTCCCCGGCTTCAGAGCCCGCGACCAAACTAAACGCGTGGCAGGGCTCCGTCAACCCGGGACCGGCTGCATCTAGGCGTTTTTGGTCGCGCGCCGTAACATGGTTGACCGATGAGCGCGCCCGCGATGACCGGCGCCGGCAAGCCGACGTTGCGGATTCGAGGCACGTCCTACCCGGTCCTGCTGCCGACTGTGCGCGACCCGCGGCTCCATCTCGCGGTCGTGATCGTCTCGCTCCAGGTGCTCGGGCAGGTCGCGTTCGAGTTCCGCCTCTCGATCGCCCAGATCCTCGTCTCGCTGCTCACCTGCGCGGTGCTCGAGGTCGGAATCGCGTTCCGGCGCCAGCACGTGATCCTCTGGCCCGCGAGCGCGCTGCTGACCGGGAACGGCGTCGCCTTCATCCTCCGCGTGCCGGGGACCGAGCACGGCGACTGGTGGAGCATGCACGGCTGGTGGATCTTCGCGGGGACTGCGGCTGTGGCGCTGCTCTCCAAGTACCTGATCCAGTTCCGCGGGCACCACATCTTCAACCCGTCGAACTTCGGGCTCGTCCTCTGCTTCCTCCTGCTCGGCCCCGAGCTCGCCGACCCGCTCGAGTTCTGGTGGGGGCCGATGTCGTTCTGGCTCGCGCTGGCGCTCGCGATCATCATCGGCGGCGGCTTGGCGATCCTGCGGCGGCTGCGCCTGCTCTCGATCGCGATCACCTTCTGGGTCACCTTTGTGACCTCGATCGCCGTGCTCGCCGCGAGCGGCCACGACATGACGGCGCGCTGGCATCTCGGCCCGGTCTCGGACTGGCACTTCTGGCGCGTGCTCGCCTTTTCGCCCGAGATCCTCGTCTTTCTCTTCTTCATGATCACCGACCCGAAGACGATCCCCGCGGGCAAGACCGGCCGCCGGGTCTACGCCGTCGCGATCGGGCTGCTCGGGGCGCTCCTGATCGCGCCTCAGACGACGGAATTCGGCGCCAAGGTCGCCCTGCTCGGCGCTCTGGCGATCGTCTGCGGCGCGCGGCCCGTGCTCGAGCTGACCGGCGACGCCTTGCGGCGCAACTGGTCGGGCCGCACCGTCGGCGCAGCTGCCCTCGCCGGCGGGGTCGCGTTCGTCAGCCTGCTGGTCGTCGCCGGGATCCCCGCGCGCTCGAGCGCGGAGGCGAGGGTCCTGCCCGCGCCGCCCGGCGAGCCCCCGGAGGTGAGCGTCCGCACGGCGGCAGGAATCGCACCGGTCGACCGCCGAACGGCGGAGCAGATCGGGCTCGACCTCGTCGCCGACCTCGCGAACGAGTCCGAGGCGCTCCGCCGCCGCGACCGCGCGCGCGCGACCGCAGGCGCGGACGGCACCCGCCTCGCCGGGCTGTGGCGGCAGATCGACGCGGCGGCGGGCGGCACACCCGCGGTCCCTCGCTACTCCGTGAAGCGCGTCCGGGTGAGCCTCGAGCCGGCGGAGGGTCAGTCGCCGCCGCTCGTTGTCGCCAGCGCGTCGGGAACGGTCGAGCGCAGCGGGACGGCGAAGCTCTTCGCCGAGACCTTCGAGCTCGTCCTCAAGGACGGCCGCTACCTGATCACCGCGACGCGCGGATCCTCCGGCCCCGGCGCCGCTCCGATCGCGCGCTCGGACGACTTCGGCGGCGTGCGGCTGCGTGACGTCGCCGCGCAGGTCGGGCTCGACTTCCGGCACGCCGCGTTCCGGTTTGGGATGACGCACGAGGCGGCGCCGATGATGGGCGGCGGCCTGTGCTGGCTCGACTACGACGACGACGGCTGGCTCGACCTCTTCGTGGTCAACGCCTACGGCGACGAGGACTACGTCCGGTGGACGGAGCACGGTGGGCTGCCGCGCAGCGCGCTCTTCCACAACGTGGGCGGCCGCTTCGAGGACGTCAGCCGCGGCTCCGGCGCAGACCTGCAGCTCCGCGGCAGCGGCTGCGTCGCGGCCGACTTCAACGACGACGGCAAGACCGACCTCTTCGTGACGACGGCCGGCTACAACGCGGCCACGAACGGCTACGACGCGCTGCTCTGGGGCAACGGCGACGGCACCTTCACCGAGGGGGCTCGGGCGGCGGGGATCAACGAGCCGGGCTGGCACTCGGGCGCAGCCGTCGGCGACGTCGACGGAGACGGCCGCCCGGACCTCTTCGTGGCGGGCTACGCCGACGTGAACACTCCGGTCCCCGGCGCCGCCGGCGGGTTCCCGTCCAACGTCGCGGGCGTGCGCGACCATCTCTACTTGAACGAGGGCACCGACGCGAACGGCCGCTCGCGCTTCCGCGAAGTCGGCAGGCTCGCCGGGCTCGAGCCGAAACGGGTCGACCACGGGCTCGGGGCCGTCTTCACCGACGCCGACGGCGACGGCCGGCTCGACCTCTACGTCGCCAACGACCTCGACCCGAACCGGCTCTATCTCAACGTCGCCCACCCGACCGGCCTCGGCTTCCGCTTCGTCGAGCGCGCGCGCAGGCAGGGCGTCGACGACCCCAACGCCGGAATGGGCATCGCGGTCGGGGACTACAGCCTCGACGGCCGCGAGGACCTGTTCGTGACGAACTCTCGGCGGCAGCTGCACGCCGCCTACCGCAGCGCTGCGTCGACGTTCACGGACGCCCGGCCCGACTTCGCGCCCGCGCTCGGCACCGACTACACCGGCTGGGGCGTCTCGTGGGTCGACCTCGACCTCGACGCGAATCTCGACCTCGTGCTCGCGAACGGGGCGATCCCGCTCGAGAGCCTCGCGAAGGACGCGGAGCGGATCCAGGTACTCGAGAACCTGACCGGCGAGGGGCGTCGCGGCGAGTTCGCCGACGCGGCCGCGGCGGTCGGCGTGTCCGCGCTCCGGCGCACCAACGGGCGCGGCCTCGCCGCGGCCGACTTCGACAACGACGGCGACATCGACGTCGCGGTCAACTCGGTCGGGGGCAGGCTGATGCTGCTGCGGAACGACGGCGCCGCGGGCCACTGGCTGACGGTGAAGCTCGCCCGCTTCGCGCCGGGCACGACCGTCACGGCCACGCTCCCTGGCGGCCGGAGGCTCGTGCGTGAGGTACACGCGGGGAGCAGCTACCTCTCCTCGGAGGACCCGCGCGTCCAGTTCGGCCTCGGCGCGGCAACGAGGGTGCGCGAGCTGGTCGTCCGCTCCCCGGACGGGCGCGAGACGCGGCTCACCGACCTGCGGGCGGACCGGCTGGTCACAGTGACGCCGTAGAGTCCCGGCATGGTGGACGAGGTCCTCACCCCGGACGCAGTCGCGTTCCTGAACGAGCTCGAGCGGCGCTTCGGTTCGCGCCGGCGCGAGCTGCTCGCGGCGCGGCAGGCGCGCGCGCAGCGGCTGCGCGACGGCGAGCTGCCGGACTTCCTGCCCGAGACGAAGAGCATCCGCGACGGCGACTGGCGGGTCGAGCCGGTGCCGACGGAGCTGCAGGATCGCCGGGTCGAGATCACGGGTCCCGTCGACCGGAAGATGGTCATCAACGCGCTCAACTCGGGCGCGAAGATGTTCATGGCCGACTTCGAGGACTCGAACTCGCCCACCTGGCAGAACTGCATCGAGGGCCAGGTCAACCTCACCGACGCGCTCGAGCGCACGATCACGCTCGACACCGGCGAGAAGCAGTACTCGCTCGACGACGAGACAGCGACGCTCCTCGTCCGGCCGCGCGGCTGGCACCTCGAGGAGCGACACTTCCAGGTCGACGGCGCGCCGATGTCGGCGAGCCTCTTCGACTTCGGCCTCTACTTCTTCCGCAACCACGCCCGCGGCGGAACGTGGTTCTACCTGCCCAAGCTCGAGTCGCATCTCGAGGCGCGGCTCTGGAACGACGTCTTCGTCTGGGCACAGGACGAGCTCGGCGTGCAGCGGGGGACGATCAAGGCGACGGTCCTGATCGAGACGATTCTCGCCGCCTTCGAGATGGACGAGATCCTCTACGAGCTGCGTGAGCACTCGGCCGGCTTGAACGCCGGCCGCTGGGACTACATCTTCAGCGTGATCAAGAAGCTCGGGCACCGGCCGGAGTTCGTCCTCCCCGACCGCTCGGCCGTGACGATGGCCGTCCCGTTCATGTACGCGTACACGGAGCTGCTCGTGAAGACGTGCCATGCGCGCGGCGCGCACGCGATGGGCGGCATGGCCGCGTTCATCCCCTCACGCCGCGACCCGGAGGTGAACGCCGCAGCGCTCGCGAAGGTGCGCGAGGACAAGGAGCGCGAGGTAGGCCAGGGCTTCGACGGCACCTGGGTTGCGCATCCCGACCTCGTCCCGGTGGCGATGGAGATCTTCGACCGCGTCCTCGGCGAGCGGCCGAACCAGGTCGAGCGCCAGCGCCCCGAGGTGGCCTCGACGGCCGCCGACCTGCTCGACGTCGCCTCGACTCCAGGCGAGATCACGATGGCGGGCCTGCACAACAACGTCTCCGTCGGGATCCAGTACCTGGCTGCCTGGCTGCAGGGATCCGGCGCGGTGGCGATCTTCAACCTGATGGAAGACGCGGCCACATCGGAGATCTCCCGTTCACAGGTGTGGCAGTGGCTCCGGCACAGCGAGGTGGCGCGCGCAGACGTCGAGGCGGCGATCGAGGAGGAGGTCGCCAAGCTCGACGGGGACTACGCGGAAGCGCGGGAGCTCTTCGAGCAGGTCGCGCTCGGCGACGAGTTCGTCGAGTTCCTGACGCTGCCGGCGTACGAGCACATCGACTAGGCCGATCGGCTTCTTGCGCTAGTCGCCGGCGACGAAGAACTGCCAGTCCCCGTCGGGTGTGATCGCCGTCCGGTAGCCGAGGTACATCCCGGCCGTCTTCATCTGGTCGATCTGCTCCTGGCTGTACAGCCCCGCATCGACGAGCGCCTGCCAGGCCTCGTCCGTCGGGTTCTCGCTGTAGGCGGTCGGCCAGGCATAGGAGCCGCTCTCGTTGCGCGTGAACGGCATCGTCAGGATCGTCGCAAGCGTCCGCATCGGCTTCGGCTCTGCCGAGCTCTCCTCGAGCTGGCGCCAGTACTCGGAGGCATCGGTCGAGGCGCCGTAGCTGAACGTGAAGCCCTCGCCCTTCTCCAGCGCGATCCGCTCGAGCTCGTCGTAGTCGCACGCGACCGCGGCGCCGAAGATGCGCTCACGGACGTCGGCCACCTCGGCCGGAAGATCCTGCTCGGGCAAGGTCAGCCGGAGACCGGCGGTCGAGCACTCCACCTCCGGCTCGGTCTCGGTCGGAGCGGTCGTCGTCTCGGTGACCGTGACGGTGGTCGGCTGCGGCGCAGCGGTGTCGTCGCTGTCGTCCGAGCCGCAGCCGGCGAGCGCGAGCGCGGAGAGAGTGACCAGCACGAAGAGCTTCATCAGCTGCCCCTTCCTCACAGGTGGATCGACCCCTGCGCGAGGGTCTCCCCGTTCGACTCGTCCGCCGGAACGAGCACCACGCGCACGAACGAACCGCGTCCGAAGATGTCGGCCGGCTCGACGAAGGCGCCGAACGGCTGCACGACGTCGCCGTCGACCGACAGCTCACCGCGCAGCACGCAGCCGATGCCCGGCCCGGCGGCAGGGCCGCCGTCGCGCTCGCAGCGCATCGCGTAGTCGCCCCAGGGATCGAGGTCGACCGGCGCGGAGAGCTTGGCGTCGTCGACCGACCACTCCGTCAATTCCCAGCGCAGCACCGTGGCGCCGTCGCCGCCCGCCTCGAGCTGCGCCTCGTCGGAGCCGAATGCAGCAGTGCCCGCGTGCAGGGTCGCGAGCTCGCCGGAGGCGACGTAGACGATCCGGCCACCCGCTGCGAGCTCCAGCTTCTCCCCCGGCGCCAGCAGGTCCTCGTACAACGAGAGCGACGTCATCGCCGGGAGAATAGATGCGGCTACCTAGCGGAGGATCCGGAGAAGCGTCCTGCCGGCCCGCACGTACGCGTCGTCGGGAACGCTGGACGGAAAGCTGGCGAGCACGTACGGATACGGGCAGGTGGAACACCAGATCGCGGCGGCATAACGGCCACCGCGGAGGTTGGGAACCCGGAACGCCAACCCCGCCTCCGCGCTGGATGTCCGGCCAACCTTCACCACTCCGGGTATGCGTGGAGGAGGACCAACTCGGCTCCCACCGCCGCCGATGTCGGGCCGGATCACGCGACCGAGGATCGACGCCCGGACCAGATAGACGTGGACGATGTGGTCCGGGCTCGTGAAGTACTGCCCGAACCTGAGGCTCACCCGCTCGCCTGGGCGCGCCGCAACGCGATCGAACTGGAGCGCCAGCTTCGCGTGCGCAGCCGGCGTCGCAACGACAGCGAGAGCGAACACGAGAGCCGCGAGGGATGCGCGCCTCAACACGATCGAAGCGTAGACGACCCCTACGGCGTAACGAGCACGCGGCCGGGCTCGCCGGCAAGGCTGGCGCGGAACGCCTCGTCGGCCTGGTCGAGCGAGAAGGAGGGGCCGACGAGGCTCGCCAGCTCGAGCTTCCCGGAACGGACGAGCTCGAGCAGCCGCGGCAGGGCAACGGCTGGATCCTCCGAGCCGTAGATGGTGCCGGTGAGTGTCTTCTCGCGGTTCGAGAACTCGAACGGATCGAGCTCGAGCTTCTCGCCGCCCGCAGGCAGGCCGACGACGACGGCCGTGCCGCCGCCTCGCGTCCAGCGGAGCGCAAGCGCTGTCGTGGCCGGCGCGCCGACGGCGTCGAACGCGAAGTCGACGCCCTCCCGGTCGAGCTCGCGCACTGCCTCGCGCACGTCATCGGGTGCGCAGGCGCGCGTGGCGCCGAGCGTGAGCGCCTGCTCTCGCCTCGCCTCGACCGGATCGACGACGAGGATCTCCGCAGCACCGGCGATGCGCGCTCCCTGGACGACGAACTGGCCGACGCCGCCGGCGCCGATCACGAGCGCCGTGAAGCCGGGCTCCGGGCGGGCAGCGTTCAGCACCGCTCCGACGCCGGTCAGAGCCGCGCAGCCGAGGAGCGCCGCCTGCTCCAGCGGCACGTCGTCTCCCAGGGGCATCGCGGCGCCCTGCGCGACGACCACGAGATCCGCCAGCGCCCCGGTCGCGGTGCCGCGGTAGACGGTGTCCCCGTCCAGCGAGATGCCGGTGCTGCCGTCGAGCAGGGTCCCTCGGCCGATCGCCGACGCGAGCGGCCCGCACGCCGCCGGACGGCCGCGCCGGCACGGGCCGCACTCGCCGCACGCCGGAGCCCACGAGAGGACGACGCGATCGCCTTCCCGGACGTCCTCCACGCCGGGGCCGACCGCCTCGACGAGACCGGCGCCCTCGTGCCCGAGCACGATCGGCGTCGGTCGGTCCCACTCACCCTTGTAGGAGTGCAGGTCGGTGCCGCAGACGCCGACCGCGCTCATCCGAACGACGACCTCGCCGGGGCGCGGCTCGGCCAGGTCGAGCTCCCGCAGCTCGAGCCGCCCCGGCTCGAACATCACCGCGGCGCGCGTCCTCATCGCATCAGCATCCCGCCGTTGATGTCGAGCGTCGCGCCGGTGACGAAGCCTGCGGCATCGGAGGCGAGGTACGCCACCGCAGCGGCGACCTCCTCGGGCCGCCCGAGCCTCCCCACCGGAATGGTCTTCAGCATCGCTTCCAGCCGTTCCGGCGCCACGGTCGCGACCATCGGGCCGTCGATGGCAGCCGGAGCGATCGCGTTCACCGTCACCCCCGACCCGGCCAGCTCCGTGGCTGCGTGCCGCGTCAGCGCAACGATCGCCGCCTTGGAGGTCGCGTAGTGGACGCCGGTGACCGCACGGCTGTTCTGGCCCGCGACCGAGGCCAGGTTGACGATCCGGCCCGAGCCGCGATCGCGCATGTGCGCGCCGACCACGCGGCAGCCGAGATACGTGCCGCGCAGGTTCGTCGCGAGCACGTCGTCCCACTCGTCGGGATCGATCTCCCAGAACGACCGGATCTCGGTCCGGGCGGCATTGTTGACCAGGACGTCGACCTCGCCGGCCTGGGCGAGCAGCCGCTCCCAGGACTCGAGGCTGCGGACGTCGTGCTCGACCGCTTCGCCTCCGATCTCGGTGGCCACGTCCGCTGCTCCCGCCAGGTTCAAGTCCGCAAGCAGCACGCGATCGCCGTCGGAGGCGAGGCGCCGCGCGATTGCCTCTCCGAGACCGCGCGCCGCGCCGGTGACGACGGCGGTTCGCGCCACTAGGTGGCCTCGACGTGGATCCGCTGCTTCGACTGCCGGAGCGGCCCGCCGCCGCGGCCGTTCCGGACCGCGAGCGCCTCGGCGAGGATCGAGAGCGCCGTCTCGGCCGTCGTGTCGGCGCCGATGTCGAGCCCGCACGGGCCGGCGATCCGCTCGAGCGCCTCCTCGCCGACGCCCGCTTCGAGCAGACGCTCGCGCCTCCGCTCCTGGTTGCGCCTCCCGCCGATCAGGCCGACGTAGAACGCGTCGCTCGCGAGCGCGAGCTCGAGTGCGGGCAGGTCGAACTTGTCGTCGTGTGTGAGGACGACGATCGCAGTCGCGTGGTCGGGCGCGACCTGGGCGAACGCCTCCTCCGGCCAGGCCACGATCAGCTCGTCGGCGCTCGGCATCCGTTCCCGCGTCGCGAAGCTCGCGCGCGCGTCGGCGACGACCGTCGTCCAGCCCAGCAGCTTCGCCGCCGCCGTCAGCGCCTCGGCCGTGTCCACTGCGCCGTAGACGAACAGGCGCGGCGGCGGGCCGTAGACCTCACAGAACACCTTCCGCCCCTCGAGCTCGAGCGTCCGGTTGCGGCCGCCGCGGATCAGCTCGTCAGCGTGTCCGGCCAGCTCGGGAGGCCCGTCGCCGGCCGTCTCGCCGCCCTCGACGACGAGGAGCTTCGTGCCCAGCCCCTCGCCTTCGACGACCGTGAAGACGGCCGCGCGGCCGCCGTCGCGCTGCAGCTCCAGCAGGCGTCGGATCACAGGCGCTCGACGAAGACGTCGATCTCGCCGCCGCAGGGAAGGCCGACACCCCACGCCTGCTCGTCGGTGATCCCGTACGAGAGGAGCTTCGGCTCCCCGGTCTGGAAGACGTCGCGGGCCTGCTCGAAGACGTCGCCCTCGACGCATCCGCCCGAGACGGAGCCGCACAGCTTGCCGCTCTCGGAGATCGCCAGGCTCGAGCCGACCGGGCGCGGAGCGGTGCGACGGTTCGCGACGACGGTGGCGACGACGACGCGCTCGCCCTCTTCCTGCCAGCGCTCGATCTCGCTGAGAATCTCCTTCATCCTTGTAGCCTGCCTGCTCGATGACGGACCAGGCAAGCGTCAGCCTCCTTCGCTGGCTCCGGCGTCAGCTCCGCGAGCCGACGCCCTGGCGCGAGCGGCTCGAAGCGGCGGTCGCGAACGACGACCCCGATGAGGCCCGGCGGCTGCTCGCACAGATGGACTTCACGGACGCCCAACGGCGTCACGTCGCAGGCCTGCTCGACCGCTGGGCCGAGCGGCCGTGACTGTCGAGTCGAACGCGGCCCTCGTCCGCAGGATCATGGAGGCGTTCGCGGCCAAGGAGGGCTTCGCGCTTCGCGACTGCTTCGCCGAGGACGCCGTCTGGCACGTTCCGGGCGAAGGAGTCATGGCGGGCACCTATCACGGCCGCTCCGAGATCTTCCGTTTCCTGGCGCGCCTGCCGAAGCTGACCGACGGCACCTACCGGTCGACCTTCATCGACGCGCTCGCGAGCGAGGAGCGCGGCGCCGGGCTCTACCGTGCCCGCGGCGAGCGCGAAGGCCGTTCGATCGACATCGACCAGCTGCTGCTCTTCACGATCCGCGACGGCCTCGTCACCGAGGTGCTCGCGCTGCCGAGCGACCCGGCCGCGTTCGAAGCGTTCTGGGGTACCTAGGCCCGGACCGGGTTGGTCAAGGAAGGCAGCCCCTCGATCTCGACCGTCACCTCGTCGCCCTCGGCGAGGAACACGGGCGGGTCGCGATAGAGGCCGACGCCTTCGGGCGTTCCGGTCAGGAGCAGGTCGCCGGGCTCGAGCGTGATCGCCTCGGAAACGAACGCGATCAGCTCGGCGACGGAGAAGATCATGTCGGCGGTCGTGGAGTCCTGGCGCACCTCGCCGTTGACGAGGCAACGGATCCGCAACGCCTGCGGGTCGCGGATCTCCGCCGCCGGGACGAGCTCGCCGACGGGGCAGAAGGTGTCGATCGACTTCGCGCGCGTGAACTGGCGGTCGGCCCGCTGGAGGTCGCGCGCGGACACGTCGTTCGCGCACAGGTATCCCCGCACCGCCTCGAGCGCGTGCTCCACCTGCACGCCCTTCGCCCGCGAGCCGATCACGACGCCGAGCTCGGCCTCGTAGTCGATCGACGACGAGATCGGCGGCAGCACGATCGGGTCGCCGGGCCCGGTGAGCGCGGTGGGCCACTTGGCGAAGAGGATCGGCTGCTCCGGCGCCTGCGCCCCCTGCTCCTCCGCGTGGCCGCGGTAGTTGAGCCCGACGCAGATGATCTTTCCCGGGCCGCTCGATCGTGAGCACGCCTACTCCTCGGTCGGCTCGTCCGCGGACGGCTCGCGGAACTCGACCTCGAGCCGCTGGATCCGCGAGCCCTCGACCTCGACCACCCGCAGGACCAACCCGTCGGTCGTCACCTCGTCGTCGACCTCCGGCGCCCGCCCCAGCAGGCCGAAGACGTAGCCGGCCATCGTGTGGTAGTCCTCGACCTCCATCTCGGTCTGGAACTGCTCGTTGAAGTCGTCGATCGGGAAGGTGCCGTCGATGCGGATGTGCGTCTCGTCGATCTGCTCGACCGACTCGTCAGGGAGGTCGAACTCGTCCTCGATCTCGCCGACGATCTCCTCGAGCAGGTCCTCGAGCGTCGCGATCCCCTGCATCGCTCCGTACTCGTCCACGACGATCGCCATGTGCTGGTTCCGCTTGCGGAACTCGGCCAGCAGCGCGGCCAGATCCTTGGTCTCCGGGACGATGTAAACCGGTCGCAGCAGCTCCTCGATCTCGACCTGGGCGATCCCACGGTCGTGCAGCGCCGAGAAGAGATCGCGCACGTGCAGGATCCCCGCGATCTCGTCGAGCGACTCGCGGTAGACGGGGTAACGCGTGTACGGCGACTCGAGCAGCGCCGCAAGAGCCTCCTCGGTCGGCATCGCGATCGAGATCGCGACAACCTGCGGCCGCGGGACCATGACCTCGTGGACCTCCTTGTCCGCGAAGTCGAAGACCTTGTAGAGCATCTCCTCCTCGGTCGTTGCGATCACGCCTGCGTCCTCGGCCCCGGCGAGGATCTGACGGATGTCCTCCTCGGTGTGGGCGAGGTCCCCCGCCCGCGCCGGCTGGACGCCGAACAGGCGCGTGACCGCGTTCGCCGAGACCTGCAGCAGCCAGACGAAGGGGGCGACCAGGCGCTGGAGGATCCCGAGCGGGAACGAGAGCGTCTTCGCGATCGCCTCCGCCTTCTGGAGCGCGATCGCTTTCGGCACCAGCTCGCCGAGCATGACGCTGAGGTAGGTGAGGATCAGGAATGCGAGCGTGTAGGCGATCCCGTACGAGAGCCACCCATCGAAGTAGCCGGAGAGCAGCGGCTGGCCGACGGCGCCGAGCGCGATTCCGAAGACGGTGATCCCGATCTGGACCGTGCTGATGAACTTGACCGGCTGCTCCATCAGCTCGAGGGCGGCGCGCGCTCTCATGCTGCCGGCCTCGGCCTCCGGCTCCAGCCGGGTGCGCCGCGCGGTCACGAGTGCGTATTCGGCCGCGACGAAAACAGCGTTTCCCAGAACGAGCAGGAAGATCGCGAGAATGCGGAGGAAGTCGCTCATGCCCCGCTTTCCGGGGCCTGGGTACTAGGCGGAAGCTCGTCGTCCAAGCTGGCGCGCAGTATAGGTAACGGCACCGACGTCCTCGCTGCGCTGGGCCCGATCCTCGAGCACGAGCCGCTCGAGGTGAGAGAGAGTCTCCGCGACCGCGAACCGGCGTGAAGCGGGCTTGAGCTCGGCGCCGAAGAGGTCGAACGAGAGCTCGTAGCCGGTCCGAGGCCGGTCGGTCAGCGCGGCCTCGGCCACCGCCAGGCGCTCGCGGTGGTGCTCGATCAGCTCGCGCGCGCGGCCGACGGGGTCGAGGATCGGGTCGCCGTGCCCCGGTAGCGCGATCTTCGGCGCGAGCTCGATCGTCCGGTCGAGCGCGCCGAGGTAGTCGCCGAGCGGGTCGGGCCTGCTGGCTGGCCAGAGGCCGACCGTCGGTGAGATCCGGCCGAGCAAATGGTCGGCCGACACGAGCACGCCGTCCTTGAGCAGGCACATCTGTCCGTCGGCATGGCCCGGTGCGGCGACGAGCTCCCAGCCGTCGAGCTGCTCGCCCTCGGCTACGAGGATGGGATCGCGCTGGAAGCGGATGAAGGGCCGGTAGACGTCGCCGGAGCCGATCAGCTCCTCGGTGATCTCGCTGGGCACGCCGTGGGTGAGAAACCACTCCGCGATTCGCTCCGGCCAGTTCGGGTTTCCCCAGACGAGCTCGCACTGCGCGTAGTCGAGCGCGCCCTGGTGCACCGGCGCGCGTGTGAGCTCAGCGACGTCGGCGGCGGCGCCGACGTGGTCGGGATGGAAGTGCGTGACGAGGATCCGGACGACCTCGGCACCGTCCAGCGCCTCCGCCCAGACCTCCTGCGCATCGGGGAGGCCGATGCCCGTGTCGACGAGCGTCCAGCCGTCGTCGCCGGGGAGCAGGTACGAGTGGACATGCCCGGGACGGGTGGGGAGCGGGGTCGTGATCCTGCGGATGCCGGCCGGGAGCTCCATGTGCTCCATCCAATCACGACTGGCGCGATACGAACGTGTGTTCTATTCTGTCTCCATGCGGGTCGAATACCGCGAGGAGGCGTGCCGGAGCGCGCTCAACCGCGTCAAGGGGATGCCGTTCGGGTGGTCCCTGAACCCGTACACCGGCTGCGTCCACCGCTGCACCTTCTGTTACGTCCGCGCCTTCGAACTGCGGGCGGACCGCCCCGCGGACGATCGCTACGGCCGCTCCATCCGCGTCAAGGTGAACGTCGCCGAGCTGCTGGCACGCGAGGTCACCCGCCCGTCCTGGCGGAACGAGCAGGTGGCGATCGGAGCGGCGACCGACCCGTACCAGCCGTGCGAGGGCCGTTACCGGCTGACGCGCTCGTGTCTCGAGGTGCTCGGGCGCGCGGCGACGCCGTTCTCGATCATCACTCGCGGGCCGCTGATCGTCCGCGACGTCGACGTGCTCCAGGAGGCGGCGTCACGGACGGAGGTCTCGGTCATGTTCTCGGTGCCGACGCTCGATCACGACGTCTGGAAGACGACGGAGCCCGGGACGGCGCCGCCGCGCCAGCGACTGCGGGCACTGACGACGCTCGTGGACGCTGGGATCAAGGCCGGCGTCGGCATGGCGCCGATCCTCCCCGGGCTCTCCGACCGGCCGGAGCAGCTCGCCGAGGTCGTCAAGGCAGTGCGGGCGGCCGGGGCGACGGGCGTCTGGGCGAACCTGCTCTACCTCCGTCCGGGAACCAAGGAGCACTTCCTCGAAGCGCTCGCGCACGACTGGCCGGAGGAGCTCGAACGGTACGAAGCGCTCTATGCGAACCGGGCATATCTTCCTCGCTCCGAGGTCGATCCGGTCCGCGAGCAGGTGCGAGCGCTCGCCCGCGAGCACGGCGTTCGGGACCGGCGCCCGACGAGGCTGGAACCGCCTCCGGAACCTCTGCAGCTGTCGCTGGAGATGTGAAAGCCGGTTTGCGGAATACACTTCAGCGGCGATGCCCGAAGAGATCACCTGCCTGATCGTCGACGACCACGAGGTCGTGCGCGAAGGGCTGCGCCTGTCGCTCTCGCGCGCCCCGCACGTGCGGGTGATCGGAGAGGCGTCCGACGGGGCCGGCGCAGTCGCACTGGTGGAGCGACGCAAGCCGCAAGTCGTGATCATGGACGTCCGCATGCCCGGCATGGACGGGCTCGAGGCGACCAAGCAGATCAAGGAGAAATCGCCCGACACCGCCGTCCTGATCTTCACGGCGTACAGCGAGCGCTCGCTGCTCGGGCGCGGGCTCGAGTCGGGCGCGAAGGGCTACATCCTCAAAGAGGCGCCGCACGCAACACTGCTGCGCGCGATCGAGAAGGTCGCGGGCGGAGAGAGCTTCGTCGACCCGGCGCTGATGCCGTCGTTCCTGACCGGCAAAGAGCAGAACGAGATGCTGACCTCGCGCGAGCGCGAGATCCTGCAGCTGCTCGCCGACGGGATGTCGAACGCGGACGTCGCCGCGCGGCTGTTCATCAGCCAGGAGACGGTCAAGAGCCACGTGCGCCACATCCTCGCCAAGCTCGAGGCAGACACGCGCACGCATGCCGTCGCGATCGCGTTGCGCGACGCGATCATCGATTGAGCACGGTGAGCGAGCGCGTTCCTGACGACGAGCGGGAACGGCTCGTCGAGCGGATCATCACCGCCGAGCAGGACGAGCGCCGGCGGCTCGCCCTCTTCCTGCACGACGGTCCCGTCCAGAACCTCGCCGGGATCGCGCTCATGCTCGACGCCGCCGTCCAGGCGATCGACGACGGGAGACCGGAAGCGGCGCGCGGGATCATGGCCTCGGCGCTGGAAAAGCATCGGGAGACGATCCGGTCGCTGCGGGACCTCTCGTTCAACATCGAGCCGGTCGTGCTGCGCGACCAGGGCTTCGGCGCCGCGGTGTCCGAGCTGGCGCACCTGCTCGGGCTCGAGCACAGGGTGCAGATCGAGGTCGACGTCGAGCGCGGCGCGCGGCTCGGCGAGAAGGAGCAGGTCGGGCTCTACCAGATCGTCCGCGAGTCGCTCAACCAGGCTGTGCGACGCGGGCCGCCCTCACGGATCTCGGTCGTCGTCCGCGACACGAAGGACGGCGACATCGAGACGATCGTCTCCGACAACGGCACCGGCGAGCGACGAACCGCTGCGCTCGAAGCGATCGGGGAACGCGCCTCGACGCTCAACGGCCGCTTCTCGGTGCAGCAGGGCGCCGACGGCGGCACGGAGCTCCACGTCGTCCTCCCGTCGTACGCCGGGAATCCCTAGAATCTCGCGCCGATGGACGAGAACGGACATCACGGGCGCTCGGAGTACGTCCTCTTCGTCTGGTCGCCTTCGGGGTGGACGCTGCGCCAGCGCGAGGGCGACGTCCCCGCCGTCGGCTCGACGGTCGAGGAAGGCGAGACTCTGCTCCGCATCAGCAAGATCGGGCCGTCGCCGCTGCCGGGCGACCGCCGTCCTTGCGCCTATACGCAGCTCGCCTAGCACAGGGCTCAGCTGAGGGCCGTCTCGGCGGCGATGCGGCCGTAGACGAGCGCCGCGGCGAGGCCGCTGCCGTAGCCGCCCGTGAAGATGCCGCCTGCGTCCGCGCCTGCGGCAAAGAGACCGGGCACCGGCACGCTCTCGGGATCCAGGACCCGGGCGTGCTCGTCGATGCGAAGCCCGCCGATCGTGTGCGTCACCGCCGCGTAGACCCGCACCGCGGTGAACGGCGGCTCGACGAGCTTGGGCGAGCGGGGCAGCTCGAACGGAAGCTCGGCGGCCGGGCGGACGTCACCGCCTGCGGCTCGCGCGACATCGATCAGATCCGCGACGGTGCGGTCGCGGACGCGTTCGCGCAGCGCCCGTGCGTCGACGACGTACCACGCCCTGCCACCCGGAAGCCTTTGGACGAGATCGCTCTCGTGCCAGGCGGCGTCGCCGAGGTCGTGCCCCTCGTCGTCCAGCACGAGGGCGTGGCGTGCGTACAGCTGGGCGGCCGAGACGAAGTCCGTCTCCGGAACGGGACCGGGCAGCGCGCGGCCGTAGAACTCGTCCATCCCCGTCGACAGATCGGCGCCCCGGCCAAGCCCGTAGAGAAGCCCGTCGCCGTCGCTCCAGGGGCTCGCGCGCAGCAACAGTCCGCGCTCGCGCGCGAGCCGAGCCGCGAACCCACCTGTCGCGAGGATCTGTGCGTCCGTGAACGGCTGCCCCAGACGGACGTCGCCGGCCGCCCGCACGAGGATCTCCGTCAGCCTGCGCGGGTCGAAGCGCCGGCCGACGGTGAGTGGATTCCCGGTTTCGCGAGCGACCGGCTCGGCGCCGACCGACTCGAGCCAGTCGAGCGCGCCGTCGAGCTCGTCGACGAGCCGCCGCTGCAAGGTGGCATCACCGCCCGGGCACTCCTCGTGGAACTCCTCGGCGCTGCGGTGGCGCCAGATCACCCCGCTCGAGAGGAGCATCGAGCCGCCCGGCCGATCGCCTTTCTCGAGCACGACCGGCGCTGCACCGAGCTCCCGCGCCCGGGCGGCGGCGACGAGGCCGGCCATGCCGGCGCCGGCAACGACGAGCTCGCTCAGCTGAGCGAAAAGGACGGCTTGTGCTCGATGAACTCGAGCCTCACGCCGTCCGGGCCCCGAACGAAGAGTGCGAGCGTGTTCGGCGCGTCGACGACCTCCTCGATCTCGACGCCGAGCTCCTCCGCCTCCACCTGGTGCTCTTCGACGGAGTCGACAAGGACGCCGAGGTGGTTCAAGAGCGGCCGCTCCGGGTTGCCGGGGTCGCCTGAGAGGAGCTCGAGGTAGGCACCGCCGACCTCGAGCCGGCCGTCGCCCGACGGCGAGAAACCGAGCGTTTGCCAGCCTTGCCTCGCGGCGTCCACGTCAGCCGAGACGAGAGCAACGTGGTCGAGGTCGAGCTCCGAGTCGGTCTCCGCCTCGACGAACCGTAGCTCGAGCCCTTCGCCCAGATCGACGACCGGCTCGCGGCCGTCGAGCGACGAGACGCGCAGGCCGATCCGCGCGAGCGCGCCGCGCTCGCGCGGGCCTTCGGCGTCGAAGAGGGTCAGCTTCCCGCGCCGTGCGTCGGCGCCGAGGAGCGTGAAGCGATCCGTCTGCTCGATCACGTGCAGGCCGAGCCGCTCCACGCCGGCCGCCATCCGGTCGCGATCGGCGACCCAGAGGGCGACATGGTCGAGCGTCCGGGGCCTCATCCTCGAAGCCTAGCCACGAGGCTTAGCGCTTCCTCCGGTCAACCGCGCGTTGCAGCTGCTCCTTGGTCATCTTCGAGCGGCCTTCGATGTTCATGCTCTTCGCCTCTTCGTAGAGCTGGTCGCGGGTGCGCCCTTTCGGACGGCGCGTCCCGGAGCGCAGGCCACCGCGGCGGCCGGACGAGATGTCGGTGCGGGAGAGGCGCGAGGATGTCTGCGCCTCTCCGGTCCGAGCGCGCTCCTTGTTGACGGTGCGCGCCGCGATCTCCTTCGCCTTCTTCTCCGACGTCCCCCGCTCCTTCAGGTTGTCCTTGACGTGCTCGTACTGGCGCTCACGCTTGGCGTTCCAGGCCTCCTGCGGCATCTGGACCCCTCCTTACGTTCGTTGAGGGTTCCACCTACCCGTTCGCAGCAGGCTTATGCGCCTTCGAGCGGCGGATTCTGGACGTTGTGCTCGGTCGCGTACTCGTCGACGAGCTTGTCGATCACCTCGGCGCCCTCGGCATAGGCGTAATTGATCTTCACGAAGGGCTCCCACTTGTCGGGGAGCGCGTCCTCCGGGAAGATCGCCTCGACCGGGCACTCCGGCTCGCAGGCGCCGCAGTCGATGCACTCCTCCGGGTCGATGATCAGCATCCGGCCGAACTCGTGGATGCAATCGACCGGGCAGACGTCGACACACGAGAGGTCTTTGATGTCGATGCAGGGCTCGGCGATGATGTACGTCACGGTGCTCGAGTCTAGCGAGCAGGCTCAGATGGACGGCGCGGTCAGCTCGGCGACCAGCTCCGGAACCCGCTCTGCGAGCGCCGACTTGACGATCACCTGGTCGAACCCGGCCGTGTGGGCCCTCTGGAGGCCGGCCTTGTCCGTGTGGTTGGTGAAGCCGACGATCGGGATGTCCGGCCAGGAGTCCACGACCTCGTCCGGATCGACCCGGGCGATATCGACGATGACGAGGTCGGGCGGATCCACGCTGTCGCTCGTGACGACATGGTGCCCGTCCAAGAGCGCTTCAAGTTTCCCCCGGAAGAAGAGGTCGACCCCTGCGAGCAGGATCGTCGCCACAGGGCGAATCTAGCAGTGTTTCTCCCGGAAGATCGACTACGCGAGCCCGAGGGCTTCGAAGAGCCGGTTCAGGTAGACGCGGAGACGCCAGAACTCGCCTGCGAAGAGCAGCCCTCCGATCGCGACGAGAATGAGGCCGCTGACCACCTGGATCGCCCTGTAGTGATCGCGCACGCGCCGGAAGAGCCCCATCGCCGGCGCGAAGAGGGCGGCCGCGATCAGGAACGGCACCGAGAGCCCGAGCGCGTAGACGGCGAGCAGAGCCGAGCCTTCCCACACGGTCTCCGAGTCGCCGGCAAGGACGAGAATCGACCCCAGCACCGGCGTGATGCACGGCGCCGCACACACGGCGAAGGCGCCGCCGAGCAGGAAGCCCGAGCCGCGACGCCGAGCTCCCTGCACGAGCCCCACACCGACCAGCCGGTCCGGCCACGGCAGCAGGCCCATGAACACGAGCCCGAAGACGATCAGGATGAAGCCGGCGATCTGCTCGAGCAGGAACTGGTTCTGGGTGATCGACAGCCCGACGGCCGCCGCCCCCGCCCCGAGCAGCACGAACACCGCGACGAGGCCGGCGACGAAGGGCAGACTCGAGAGGACGACCCGCCGCGCCGCGCCCGGCTCGCCGAGACGTTCCGCCTCGACGGACGAGATCGCGGAGAGGTAACCGGGAACGAGCGGCAACACGCACGGCGCGAGGAAGGAGACAAAGCCCGCGCCGAACGCGACGACGACGCTCGTCCCGCTCATTCGAAGCGCGCGAGCTCTTCGTCCAGGCGTCGCTCGAGCGCGGGGTCCAGCGCGTCGTCAGGAGGCCCGGTCGGGCCATCGCCCTTCGCGCGGCTCCAATGCCACGCCAGCGCGCCGACGACGACCGCAGCCACCGCGATCCCGGCGATCGGCAGCAACCACGCCAGCCAGTCGAACCCTTTCCGCGGCGGGACTGCGAGAACGGTCGGCCCGAACTGGTCGACGAGCTTCGCCTTGATCTCGCTCTTCGTGTCACCCGCGGCGATCCGCGCACGAATGAACACCTTCATCTGGCGCGCAGCCGGCGAGTCGGAGGTGTCGAGCGTGCTGTCGCAGATCGGGCAGACGAGCTCGGACTCCAGCTCGGCAGGAGTCGGCTTCGACTCGCTCGCCGCTGCCGGCCCGGCGAGGGCGAGCGCCAGCAGGAGGACGGCAGCGAGCCTCACGCGGGTGCGAGCGCGCGCTTGATCCCGTCGTCGATGTCCGCCGCCTCCTCGATCGGCCCGGCGATCCGGTAGCGCACGCGACCTCGCTTGTCGATGAAGTACGTCTCGGGAACTCCGGTCGCGCCATAGCGGCCGACGGTGGAGCCTTTGCCGTCGTAGACGTTCGGGTAGGTCACCCCGTAGCGGGCGAGGAACTTCCGCGCGTCGCCGCGGACGTCCTGGATGTCGATGCCGACGAACACCACATCCTCACCGCGCCACTTCTGCCAGCCCTGCTCCAGCAACGGCGTCTCGTCCTTGCACGGCCCGCACCAGGACGCCCAGAAGTTGACCACCACGGTCTTGCCGCGGAGCGATGCGATCGAGAGCGGCCCGCTCCCGTCGAGCTGTTCGAGCGTGAACGTGGGCGCGGCCGGGGTGCCGCCACGGCGCAGCTCCGACGTCACTTCGCTCTCGCCTTGCGCGATCTTCCAGATGAGCAACCCGAGCAGGGCGGCGACCAGAGCGACCGACGCGGCCTGAGCGGCAAGCCGGAGACGAGCAGCGGTCACTGCAAGATGTAGACCGGGGTGCCGACCTCGACCTGGTTGAAGAGCCACTCGACCTCGGGGATCAGCATGCGGATGCAGCCGTGCGAGACCGAGTAGCCGATCGAGGCGGGGTCGGGGGTGCCGTGGATGCCGACGGCGGGCGAGGAGATCCCCATCCAACGCGTCCCCAGTGGATTGCCAGGGCCGGGCGGAATCGGCTGCGCGTCCTTTGCCCAGTCGGACGCCGGCGGGTACCACCACGGGTTCCGCCACTTGACGATGATCTCGTAGCGGCCGAGCGGCGTCGGATAGCGGGACTGACCGGTCGCGACGCCGAACGAGCGCTGGAGCTTCATGCCGTCGAAGAGTGAGAGCTGGTTCGAGCCGCGACGGATCACGATCACCTCGCCGATCGACGCGCGCGTCGTCGCAGGGGCGATCGCCTCGAGCCGGAGCATGATCGGCCCGCGAACATGGGTCTTCAGGCTCCGATAGAGATCACGCACGGCGAGCACCTGGCGGAGGCGCCGGCCGGGCTGCTCCTTGGTCACGAACGGCTTCGAGTCCCGGATCCGCAGCCGAGCGTCCACCGGCTGCCGGTCGAACCGCTCCGCAATCGTACGGATGTAACGCTCGATCCGTGGCTGTGGCGCCGTCACCTTCAGCGGCACATTCGCGCCGGGCGGGGCCGTGCGCGCTCGACGAACCGCATCGCCCACGAACGCCGCAGCGCCGAGCTGCTTCGGCGTCACGCTCAGCGTCCGCCGCTCGAAGCGCAGCGTCACCGGCCGAGCGAAGAACGCCTTCACAGCCTCGGTCGCCTGACCGGGTGAGAGCCCGCCCAGGAGCACCTCGCCTCCGACCGTGACCCCGGCGGCGATCGTCGAGGGACGCGGCACGGTCGGCGTTGTCGGCGTTGTCGGCGCCGTCGTCGTGGTAGTCGTCGTGGTCGGCGGCGGCGGCACCGTCGTCGTCGTCCCAGTGGTTCCGTCGTCGGCCGTGGCCGAGGGGGTCGCAGCAAGCAGGACGGCCGAGAGCACCCCGGCCGCCAAGCAGCCGGAGAACAGCAGAAATGCGAGCCCTCGCCTCATCTTGGCAGTGTAGCCACGGTTGAAAAGATCCTTGGATCGTTCGTAATAGCCGCGTCGACTCCGGCGGCCTCGAGCCGTGCGAGCTCGACCGGGTCATCGACCGTCCACGCCCACACGGCCGCCCCGGCACGGTGAGCGCGCTCGACGGCGGCGCGTGAGACCGTCGCGTGCTGGAGCATCAGCGCCCTCGCGCCGGGGCGTTCGATCATCGTCGGGACGCGCCTGACGATCGCGTGGCGCAGTGCCAGCGTCCCGATCCGGACGGCCGGCCGGAGCGCGCGCCGCTTGGAGACGCCATAGCGGTCCTCGGGGTACGTGAAGCCACGCGCCAGCCCCGGCGCGTGCGCCGCGATCGCCAGCAGGCTCGGCAGGTGGAACGAGCTCACGACGGCCCGCTCCGCGAGGCCGTGGCGGTCGAGCGCGGCCGCCACTTCGTCCAGACGTGTGGTCAGCTTGAGGTCGACGTGGATGCCCACGTCGTGCCCGCGGAGGAAGTCGAGCGCGTCATCCAGTGTCGCCCGATCGTCGGGGACCTCGGCACGCGAGTGCGCGAGCACGAGCGGGCCGCCGGCAAGGTCGAGCACGTCGAACTCGATCGCGTCAACGCCATGGGCGAGCGCGACCTCGAACGAGCGCAGCGTGTTCTCGGGCGCGAGGGCAGCGGCGCCGCGGTGGCCGACCCGGATCAGCGGCCCATCGCCGCGAAAGAGTCTCACGGCGCGGTGGGCAGGGAGTCTTCGTCGAGCTCGCCACCGCGCGCCGCGTACTCGACGATCATCCGGTCGGTCACCCACTCGACCGGCGCCCGGTCGTCGGTCCACGGCCGCTTCGCCTTCGTCGTCACCGGCCGGACCTCGCGGACATACAGCTCCACGAGCGGACGGAGCTCCGCCGGCACGTCCCGCAGCAGCACCCGTGTGAAGCCTGGCTCGTCGAACGCGACCAGGATCTTGTTGAAGCGCAGCGCCGGCCAAACGGAGACGGCCTCGAACTCGTGGGTGAGCGTCCCGGCGATCCCGTCGAGCAGGCTGTCGTCGCCCGGAACCGAGGCGACGTTGAGCGCAAGGATGCCGCCGGGCGCGAGCCGCTCGCGCGCGAGCCGGAAGAACTCGCGCGTCGCGAGGTAGAACGGGACGTAGGGCTGGTGATACGCATCGACGATGATCAGGTCGTAGCGCTCGTCGGTGCGGCGCAGGAAGGGCCGGGCGTCGGCATCGTGCACGGTCAGGCGGGGGTTGTCGTCCATCCCGAAGTACTCACGGCCGACCCGACTGACGGCCGGATCGAGCTCGACCCCATCGACGCGCGCTTCGGGATAGAAGACTCCGAGCGCCCGGGCGGTCGTGCCGGCGGCGTTGCCGAGGATCGCGACCGACCGCAACGGCCGGTCGAGCAGCGGCGGCAGGGCGAGGAACGCGTCCCAGACGCCGCCCGTGAGCACTGTCTCCGCCCGCCAGACCGAGTGCACGGCGACGCCTTCGTTCAGGCGCAGCAGCCGCCTGCCGTCGGGGCGCTCGACCACCTGGATGAACTGATACAGCGAGTCCTCCTCGTGGAGCAGCCCCGGCTCCGCCTTGACGACTCCCGGTGGCAGCGCGACAAGCGCGGCGAGGGCAACGACGAGCAGCAGCACCTTCCGCCCGAGCAGGAAGGAGGCGGAGAGCGCGAGCAGTGCCGCGGTCCCGAGGAGGGTCCGCTGCGTCCCGGCGAGCGGGATCGCGATCAGGGCCGGCACGAACGTGCCCAGGAGCGAGCCGAGGGTGGAGAGCGCGTAGAAGCGGCCGGCGACGGCACCGGCGGTGCCGACGTCCGTGATCGCGAGCCGAATCGCGAACGGCGAGACCATCCCCAGCAGCACGACCGCCGGCGCGAACAGCAGCAGCACGGCGAAGAAGGAGCCGATCACAGCGCCGGCGGAGGCGTCGTCCAGGTTGCCGACCGCCGCGTCCAGAAACGGCCTTGCCACGAACGGGGTCACCGCGACCCAGACGGCGGCGGCGAGGACGATCAAGCCGAGCAGCCGCGGCTCGGGCCTCCGGTCGGCGAGCCGGCCGCCGAGCCAGTAGCCGACCGCGAGCCCGGCGAGGACGATCCCGATCAGGTTCGCCCAGACGATCGTGGAAGAGCCGAAGTAGGGCGCGAGCAGTCGGGAAGCCGCGATCTCGGTCGCGAGCGAGCCGATGCCGGCGCCGAAGACCAGCGCCATGAGAGCTACGTTGGAATGCTTCACGGCTGCGGCTCGGACCGCTTGATCACGACGAGCGCCACGTCGTCGGTCAGCTCACCGCCGGCCCACTCCCGACAGGCTGCCAGGGCTGCCTCGGCGAGCTCCTGCGGGGGCAGAGCACGACCGTCCGCGAGCAGGGCGTCCAGTCGGCCGACGCCGTAGAGCTCGCCGCCGCTGCGCGCCTCGACGACGCCGTCGGTGTAGGCGACCACGATCGCCCCCGGCGGGAACGCGACCGTGACGGTCTCGTACTCCTGAGCTGCTTCGATCCCGAGCGCCAGCCCGCCCGCGGGGATCGCTTCCACGCTCCCGTCGGGAAGCACGAGCCGCGGTTGCGGGTGACCGCCGCCCGCGCACGCGACCTCGCCCTTTGCCACGTCGATGACGAGCTCGACCATCGTGATGAAGCGGCCGGAGGCGATCTCGGACGAGACGACGTCGTTTGCGGCCGCGAGGAAGGCGCCGGGGTCGGTGTGCTCGCGCGCGAGCGAGCGGAAGACGAACTTCGCCATCGCCATGTCGGCCGTGGCGTCGACTCCGTGGCCCGTGACGTCGCCGAGCACGACGGCCAGACGACCGTCGCCGAGCGTGACGTAGTCGTAGACGTCTCCTCCGACCTCCAATCGAGCGGCCGACTCGTACACGTCGCCGAGCTCGAGACCGGGATGCTCGGGCGCAGACCGGGGCAGGAGCGAACGCTGCATCGTGTCGGCGAACTCCTTCTGCTGCCCGTAGAGGCGGGCGTTGTCGATCGCGAGCGCAGCCTGCCCGGCGATCGAGAGCGCGGTCTCGACGATCTCGCCCGCAACCGGGCGACCGGGGTGCAGCGAGACGATCGTCAGCGTCGCCAGCAGCTCGGAAGAGGTGGCGATCGGGACGACGGCTGCACTCGACCCCTTGCGCAGGAACGGGGCCAGCAGAGCAAGCGCGCCGCCGAGCGACTCGGCCTGATCGGCGTCGAGCACGACCGGGCGACGGCGCTCGAGTGGCGCGAGCAGCTCGCGCCGCGCCAGCGGTTGCGGGCGCGCGAGGAGAGCACGGGCAGCATCGTCGACCCGCTCGTCGTTGACATGGACCGCGCGAGCGACCAGCTCCAGCCCGCGCTCGTCGGGCATCCGGATCACGGCGGCGTCGACGTCGAGGAGGTTCACGATCGACTCGGCGAGTACCTCGAGCGTCGTCTCGAGCGAGAGGCTCTGGGCAAAGGAGTGTGAGATCTCGTAGAGCGCGTTCAGCCGCTTCGCCGCCTCGCGCTCGGAGGTGAGCGCTTCCTCGAGTTCCGCGCCGAGCTCCTTCGCGCGCTCGTGGAGGCGCGCGTTCTGCACCGCTACTGCGAGCTGTGCCGCGAGCGCGGTGAGCAGCGCCGTCTCGTTCGCGGTGAGCGCTCGGGGTCGCCGCGGATACACCGCAAGGAGCCCGATCGGCTCGTCCCCGACGACGAGCGGCAACGCGAGCGCCGAGCCGATCCCCGCCTCACCGGCCTGTGCCTGGACCCGTTCGAGGCGCGCGTCGGTCTTCGCGTCGCTCACCTCGACGATCGCACCGGTCCGGCGAGAGGCGAGAGCGGCGTCGAGGAGCGCGTCGGCCACAGCCTCGTGTGGACCTTCGACGCCCCGGCTCGCCGCTACGACGGTCTTGCCGTCCTCGCGGAGGTAGACGGCGACGCGGTCTGAGCCGAGCAGATCGGCGACGCGCTCGATCGCCGTAGCGAGTGTGTGCGAGAGCGAGAGGCGCGCGATCGCCTCGCCGACGACTGCCAGCAGTGCGCGGCTTCGCTCGAGCTCGAAGCCCGCCTCGCGGGCGCGCTCGTTCGTGCGCAGCGCGTGCGCTGCGCGAACGGCGAAGCTCGCGAGCTGCGGCACTTCGAGCTCGTCGGGCGCGTGGCCCGGTGAGAAGCGAAGCTGGAGCGCACCGAGCGGCGGCTGCCCGAGCTGGAGCGTGACGATCTCCCCCGAGCGCTGGTCACCCTGCACGGCCAGAGCCCGGTGCTCGTCGAGGATCGCGGCCGCCGCACGCCCGAGCGCGTCGTCGGATTCGATCTCTCCGTACCTGCCCTCGACCTCGAGCAGCTCCCCGCGGATGCGCCACACGAGCGCACCGTCGGCCCCGGAAGCGACCGCGGCCAGGCGGGCCATTCGCCCGGCCGCACCGTCCGCGTCGGCGCCGGCTGCGAGCGCGTCGCCGGCGATGTCGAGCGCACCGACGACCTCGCCCCGGGAGGAGCGGCCGTCCTCGCACAGCCGCACGGCCAGCGAGGCGAGATCGGCTGCGAGCGACGCAACCTGCACGGCGTCGCGCTCGAACGGCTCGCCGCGCCGCACGAGCTCGAGCGAGCCCGGCGCCGCGCCGTTCACCTCCAGCGGAATCGTCAGTCCCGACGCCTCGCCGTCAACGCGTGCGCGCGCGAGCTGCGCGGCCTCCTCGAGGGAGAGCGCACGGAGGCTCTCGACCTCGGCAGCGAGCGCCCCCGATGGCGCCCACACCGCCCGGACGGTCAGCGACCCGCTCGGCTCGGAGAGCCAGATCGCAGCGAGGTCTGCCCCGGCACCCAGAGCGGCGGCCTCGACGACCTCGGCGAGGATCGGGTCGAGCTGGGCGCCGCCGGTGAGCGAGCGGCTCGCCCGCGAGAGCCCCGCGAGCGCCTCCGCCACGTTCGTGTCCGTCCGGCTGCGTAGCACGCTACAACCCGAAGAGACGTTCGACCTCGCGCCAGATCGTGAGCGTCAGCACGACGCTGACCACGATCAGGCCGAGGAGGACAAGCCAGAAGCGGAGGCCGGCGCGGCGGCGCGCGCGTGAACGCTCGCTGCGCATGCGCCGGCGAGCGCGCTCCTGGAGATACGCCCGGTCGACCGCGACCGGATCGAATGGAGGCGCGTCGTCGCCGGCCGGTTGGCGCGTCGCAGGCTCGGCCATGCTCTCAGTGTAGTCCGACGGGGTCGCTCGGACACCGAAGCAGCGTGACTTTCAACAGCAGATGTGGCCATACTTCGCTCCGTGGAGACCCCGGAGCCTCTGATCGAGACGGTCTACGACCCCGCCGAGGAGCCGCCTCCCGCGCCGGGGCGGGGCGTTCCCTCGCTCTGGGGTCTGGGCGAGCGCGCAACCTGGGTTGCGGGTCTCGTCCTCGCTCTTTCCGCGCTCACGGGGTGGTATTCGGGCGAGGGACAGGGCGTCAACGTCAGCGTGATCGGCTGGCACACGGGGGTGCTCGGCAAGCTCGTCCTCGTGATCGGCATTGCAGCGATCCTGGTGGTCGTCCTGCGCCAGTGGGGCTTCGATTTGCCGGCGGCCGTACCCGAGAGCCTGGTCGTGATCGGGCTCGGCGCCCTGGCGACGATCTTCGTCCTCGTGCGGGTGATCTCGATCCCGGACGAGTTCTTCTTCGCCAACCGCGGCATCGGCATCTGGATCAGCCTCGTCGCTGCTCTGGGATTGATCGGCGCAGGGCTGCTGCAAGCATCCGAAGAGCTCTAGCGATTCCGATCCCGAGCACGGCCCCCGCGAGTACGTCCAGCGGGTAGTGGACGCCGACGTAGACGCGCGAGAACGCGATCAGCGTCGCGAGCACGTAGAGCGGCACTCGCAGCCGCGGCACGGCGAGCGCGAGCGTGGTCGCACAGGCAAAGGCGACGGTCGCGTGCCCGGACGGGAACGAGTGGGTCGCGGGCAGCGCAACGAGAGGCTCCGGGTCAGGGTTGGCGAGCGGCGGGCGATCGCGGTCGATCCAGCCCTTGAGCGCGGCGGAGACGCTCTCGGCGATCAGGATCGCAACCGCGACTCGGACCCACAACCAGGGGCGGCTCCAGGAGAAACCTGAGATCGCGACCGCCAGCACCAGCCAGATGATCCCGAACGAGCCGGCAAGCGTGATCGCCTCGAAGATCGGGTCGAGCACGCTCACGCGGTGGTCGACGACCCAGCGCTGGATGGACTGGTCGAGCTCGGTCAGACAGGCAGTTGCTGCTTCGTCGACTCGACCAGTGAGCGCGGGTCGAACGGCTTGCCGATGAAGCCCTGGGCGCCGCGCGACTTCGCCTCCGCACCGGCCTGCTCGTCCACCTTGCCGGAAAACATGATCACGGGGATCGCACCGACGCCGGTGTGCTCCTGGATGCGGCGGAGCGCTTCCCAACCGTCGACCTGGGGCATCATCACGTCCAGCAGGATCAGGTCGGGCGACTCCTCGCCGAGCGCCCCGAGCGCCTCTTCGGCGCTGGCCGCTTCGCGCACGATGTAGCCCTCGGCCTCGAGGTTCACACGCACGTACTCGCGCAGGCGCGCGTCATCGTCGACGATCAGGACGAGCGGGCCGTTCCCGGAGCCGGCGGTGCTCGTGCCCGGGCCGGAGCGGTCGAGGAACTGATCGAGATCGCTGCGGCGATAGCGACGATGACCACCCGGGGTGTAGAAGGCCGAGACGCGGCCAAGGTCGGACCACTTGCGCATCGTGCTCTGCGCAACGCCCAGATACTTTGCCGCCTGGCCCAGCGTCAGCCACTCCGGTTGCCCTGTCAGGACTTGCTTGTCTCGATAGACCATCGCGCCGATGAACCTACCCAAACCTGCAGGTACCTAAAACGCAGGCCCTCGCTAGCCGGTCGTGACGGTGACCGTGACCGTGCGGGCGGCGGGTGGGAGCGGCTGTGGCTGCAAGGTTCTGACTCGTGTCTCGGTGCCGCCCGGGGACGGGCCGTCGTCGAGCGCGCGGCCGATCGAGACGCCCAGGAGCAGCAGCGCCAGGAGACCGAGCACCGCGAGCGCAGGGCGCCAGAGTGGGCTCCGCCGCGGCGGCCGCGGCCGTCGCTCCGGCGTGCTCACGGGAGATAGTCCTGCGCGCCGCGCGAGTAGAGGTGGAACGCGGCTGCCTCGACGAGCGAGAGCGTCCGCGGCCAGCCCGGCGCCGGCGCCTGCTCCGCGACGACAGCTCTGCTCCACTCCTCGGCTCCGGCGTAGCTCTCGGCCAGCTCGCGCAGCGTGAACACCCCGCCGACGCGCCGGCGCAGTTCCGCGCCGACGGCGTCGACCTGCTCGAGCAACCGCTCGCGCTCGCGCTCGTCGCCGGCCTGCTCGAGCAGGCGCCGATAGCCTTCGGCCCAGTCCCGCCTCGCGCTCTCGACCTCCGCCTCGGTGACCACTGCTCGATCCTAGAGTTGATCCGTGCAGCAGCGCTCAGGCCAGAGCGGCTCGAGCTCGGCGAGGATGCGCTCGCCGAGGACGTAGCCCGGGTTCGCGAGCGCGTAGGCGACGTGGGCATGCAGGCACTTCAGCCGGTGTGGGTTGGCACTGCCCGCGATACCGAGCTCCAGCGAGGAGCCTCCGTCGCGGCCGACGTGGCCCGCGGCGAGCTCGTGCCGGATCCGGCGCTGCTCCTCGCTGGCGCGCTCGAGATCGGCCGCGAGCTCCGGGTCGCCTTCGACCTCCTCGCTCCAGCGCTCGACGCCTCCGACTGCCTCCAGTCGAGCGACCGCCGCGACGAGGTGCGGGCAGGTCAGGTAGTAGGTGGTCGGGAAGGGCTCGCCGGCGTCGTCGTACGGCGCCTGCTCGGTGACCGCGGGGCGGCCCCAGGGGCAGCGGACGAGGACGCGGCGGAACGCGCGCGGCGGGCGGCCAAGCTGTCGCTCGACGAGTGTCCTGTCATCCATCGCCGGGGATCGTAGCCCCGGTCTTTTCCGCAGCCTGCCCGCGCCGCCACTCCTTGATGCCCCTGACGATGTACAGCCGCTCGCCGGGACGGACGAGCCGCATCCTGCGCGCCTCGCGCGCGAGCGCCGCGACGGTCGTGGAGTCGGCCAGCCTCGCTTCGAGCCGTGTCTTCTCCTCCCGGAGAACGCGCACCTCAGCTGCGCGCTCGTTCAGCGACGAACGCGTCTGTACGTAGCTCGAGAGCGGCCGGTAGTAGAGGAAGGCGACGAAGAGCGCTGTCGCGACGAGCGACCAGCGCAGCAGCATGGTCGTCCGCCGGGTCCGAGCCTTCCGCTTCGATCGCTTCGCCACGGCGATCGGATTCCCCAGCGGCGCGTTGGCTCCTCCTCCTAGGCCGTGTCGACCTTGATCACGTTGGTCGAGCCGGGGATGTTGACCGCGGTGCCGGCGGTGAGGACGACGCGGTCGCCGGGATCGACGATGCCGGTGTCGCGGGCGGCTTCCAGCGATCTGGCCCAGAGCTCCTCGACGTCGGCGCACTCCGGGATCGACACGGGCGTGACGCCCCATTCGAGCGCCATGTGCTGGAGCGAGTAGTGATGGTGGGTGAGGCCGATGATCGGGCGCCGGGGCCGCAGCCGGGCAACCGCCGAAGCCGTGCGGCCGGTGAACGTGGGGACGACCAGCGCCTTCGCTTCCAGCGCCTCCGCGATGTCGCAAGCGGCATTCGACATCGCCTGCCCGATCGTCGGCTGCTCGTCCGCCTGCGGGATCTCGTGCCGGTAGTCGAGGCTGGGCTCGACGGCACGGGCGATCCGGTCCATGTACGCGACGGACTCGACCGGGAAGTCCCCGATCGCGGTCTCGCCGGAGAGCATGATCGCGCTCGTCCCGTCGAGGACCGCGTTGGCGACATCCGACGCCTCCGCGCGCGTCGGCTCTGGCGCATGGATCATCGACTCGAGCATCTGCGTGGCAGTGATCACGGGCTTCCCGCGCTCGAGCGCGCGGAGGATGATCCGCTTCTGGAGGAGCGGCACCTCGGCGACGCCGATCTCCACACCGAGATCGCCGCGCGCGACCATGACCGCGTCGGCGTACGCGAGAATGTCGTCGAGCATGGCGACCGCCTCGGCCTTTTCGATCTTGGCGATCACGTGAGCGGTCGAGCCTGCCGCCTCGATCAACGTCTTCAGCGCCTGCACGTCCGACGCCGAGCGCACGAACGAGAGCGCGACGAAGTCACAGCCGAGCTCGAGAGCGAACTCGAGGTCGTCGATGTCCTTCTTCGTCAGTGACGGGATCGGCAGCGGGATGCCGGGCAGATTGACGCCCTTGTTGGACGTGACCGTCCCGCCGACGAGCACTTCGCAGCTGGCGCGGCCACCCTCCACCCTCCCCACTCGCAGCCGAACGGCCCCATCGTCGATCAGCACGTCGAAGCCGGGCTGGAGCACCGAGCCGAGCACGGCCGGAAGGATCGGCAGATCACCGTCGCGGGCGCCGTCCTCACCCGAAATCGTCACGTTGTCTCCACGGACGAGCTCGACCGGAGCGGACAGCTCGCCGACGCGGAGCTTCGGGCCCTGGAGGTCCGCGATGATCGCGACGGGCCGGCCGGCCTCCTCCGCCGCGGCACGGATCGTGCGAGCCCGCTCGGCATGGTCCTCATGGGTGCCGTGCGAGAAATTGAGCCGTGCGCCGTCGATCACCTGCATCAGCTGCGCCAGCACGTCAGGCGGCGAGGACGCAGGCCCGATCGTGGCGACGATCTTCGTACGGCGCGGTTCGACAGCCATGACCTAAGGCTATCCGCGCCGCGTCCGCGGAAACGCCGCCCAACCCGGATACAGCGCCCGCTCCCCAAGCTCCTCCTCGATCCGCAGCAGCTGGTTGTACTTCGCGACGCGGTCCGACCTGGCGGGAGCGCCCGTCTTGATCTGGCCCGTTCCGAGCGCGACGGCAAGATCCGCGATCGTGGCGTCCTCGGTCTCGCCGGAGCGATGGGACATGACGGCCGTGTAGCCGTTCGCCTGCGCCAGGCGCACCGCCTCGATCGTCTCGGTCAGCGTCCCGATCTGGTTCACCTTGACGAGGATCGAGTTGCCGACGCGGCGCTCGATGCCATCGCGCAGCCGGGCCGGGTTCGTGACGAAGAGGTCGTCGCCGACGAGCTGCACGCGGTCGCCGAGCTCACTCGTCAGCTGCGCCCATGCGTCCCAGTCGTCCTCGGCGAGACCGTCCTCGATCGACACGATCGGATAGCGGTCGACCAGCTCAGCCCAGAAGGCCGGCATCTCCGCACTCGTCTTCTCGCGACCTTCGAACCGGTAGACCCCGTCGGCGAAGACCTCGCTCGTCGCCGGGTCGAGCGCGATCGCGACGGAGTCGCGGTGACCGGCCAGCTCGGCCGCTTCGAGGATCGCTTCGATCGCCGCCTCGCTCGACTCGAGATCCGGGGCGAAGCCGCCCTCGTCGCCGACCCCGGTGGCCAGGCCGCGCTCAGCCAAGACCCGCTTCAGGGCGTGGTAGACCTCCGCGCCGATGCGGAGCCCCTCGGCAAACGTCGGCGCGCCGACGGGAACGACCATGAACTCCTGGAGGTCGATCGAGTTCGCCGCATGGGCACCACCGTTGATCACGTTCAGCATCGGCACCGGCAGCGTCGCGGCTTGATCGCCGCCGAGGTAGCTGTAGAGCGGCCGGCCGGCGTCCGCCGCCGCGGCTTTCGCAACCGCAAGCGAGACGCCAAGGATTGCGTTCGCACCCAGACGACCCTTGTTCGGCGTGCCGTCGAGCGCGATCAGCTTCCGGTCGAGGGCCTCCTGGCCGTCCGCGTCCAGGCCTGCGACCTCGCGCTCGATCTCCGCCACATTGGCGACGGCCTTGGTCACGCCCTTGCCGCCCCAGGTCGGACCGCCGTCCCGCAGCTCGACCGCCTCGTGCACCCCGGTCGAAGCGCCCGACGGCACCGCCGCGCGGCCGAAGGCCCCGGACTCGAGCACGACATCGACCTCGACGGTCGGATTGCCGCGCGAGTCCAGGATCTGACGCCCGTGCACGCGCTTGATGGAGCTCATCCGGTCTCCTCCTTGGCCAGGTCGTAGTAGCGGTCCTGCTCTGCGAGCGGGAGCTCGGCCCACGTCTCGCCTTGCGCCAGTGCCAGCTGCTCCGCCCGCTCCACGCGCGCCACGAAGCGGGCGTTGGTGCCGCGGAGCGCGAGCTCCGGGTCGACATTCAACCGACGCGCGAGGTTCACGACGGTGAAGAGCAGGTCGCCCAGCTCGTGGGCAACGGCGGCGTCGGGCTCTGTCTCAGGGCTCGGCTCGCCGGTTCGGGCGACCTCCTGCTCGAGCTCCCCCAGCTCCTCGCGCACCTTGGCGAGCGGGCCTTCGAGGTCGGGCCAATCGAAGCCCGCTGCGACCGCGCGTCGCTGGAGCTTGCGCGCCTGCAGGAGCGCCGGCAGCGATCCGGGCACGTCGTGGAAGATCCCGGCGCGGCCCTCCTGCTCCGACTTGATCTGCTCCCAGCGCTCGCGCACCCGCCCCGCCGTCTCCGCTTCGACCTCGCCGAAGACGTGGGGATGGCGGCGGACGAGCTTCGCGTGCACCGAGCGGGCGACGCCTTCCAGGTCGCCTTCACCCGCCTCCTCGAGCAGCAGCGACAGGAAGTAGACCTGAAAGAGCAGGTCGCCCAGCTCGTCGAGGAGCTTGGCCGGGTCGTCGGCGCCGGCCGCGTCTGCGACCTCGTAGGCCTCCTCGACCGTGTGCGGGACGATCGTGCGGGCGGTCTGCTCGCGATCCCACGGGCAGTCGCGGCGTAGCCGCCGCGTCAATTCCTGCAGCTCGAGCAGCGCCTCCGCGAGAGGCACTCGGCTACTCGTCGCCGGAGGTGGTGGTGCCGGTGGCAGCCGCCGGCGGCGGCGTGAACCCGATCGCGTACGAGATCTTGTCCTCGTAGTCCTTCTTCAGCCCGTCGACCCACGCCGTCATCGCCTCATTCTTCTTCGTCTGCAGAAGCTGCTGGCGGATCGAGTCCTTGACGTCCTTCAGCGGCGTCACCTTGGCCGGCTTCACCGTGCCGAGCGCCTGGATCACGTGGTAGCCGAACTCGGTCTTGACCGGAGCCGAGAGCTCGTTCACCTTCAGCTCGAACGCCTTCTTGTCGAACGGCGCCACCGTCTGGCCCTTCGAGATCGTCAGCTTGCCGCCGTTCTCCTTCGAGCCGGTGTCCTCCGAGTTCGCCTTCGCGAGCGCGGCGAAGTTGCCACCGGCCACAAGCTGTGCGTGGATGGCATCCGCCTTCGCCTTCGTCTTGACGAGGATGTGCCGCACCTCGCGGCTCTCGGGCTGGCTGTACTGCGCCTTGTTCTTGGCGTAGTAGGCCTCTGCTTCCTTGTCGGTCACCTTGGCGTCGCGGGTGACCTCCTCGAAGATCTTCTCCGAGACGATCTGCGCCCGAATGTCCCTGCGCACCTGCTCTTCGGTCAGCCCCTGGTCCTTCAGCTGCTTCTCGTACTTCTTCTTGTCGCCGCCGAAGTACTGCTTCTGGATCTGGGCCAGCCGAGCATCGACCTGCTTGTCGGTGATCTCGACGTCGAGAGCCTGTGCCTCCTGCTCGAACTGCTCCCGCTGGACGAGGAACTGCACGGCCTGGTTCTTGAGCGTCTGGAACTCCTGCGAGCCCGCCTTCGGGAACTCCCGCTTCTGGTTCTTGTAGCTCGTGCGCGCTTGCGTGATCAGCGACTCGTACTCAGTCTTGGCGATCTCCTGGCCGTCGACCACAGCCACGGCGTCGGAGGGCACGTCGTCGCTACCGCCGCCGCAGCCGGCGAGTACGAGCGAAACGAGCGCACAGAGGAGGATGATTCGGCGAGAGGTCTTCATAGCGTGAGAAAGCTCCAGGTAGATTCGGAGGCGCGCCGTTCAGGCCGCCTGACGGGCTATCACGATAGCATCGACCAGCGAGATTGCTCCCTCGAGGGCTTCCGTGCGCTGCGAAACCTCGCGTTTTGCGCTCGTGTAGACCGCTGTATCGGTGACGTCGCGCAGCGCGCGCAGCTCGGCTGAGCCCAGTACGAGCGGCCCCACGGTCGCCCGGCCACCGCGGTAGACGAGGTAGTCGGCGCCGAGTCGAGCGAGCTTCAGCTTCGCCTCCTGGATCGCGAACAGGTGCTCGACGGGCTCCGGCACCGGCCCGTAACGGTCCTCGAGCGCAGCGTGGAGCTCACGCAGCTCGTCGTCGGACTCGGCGAGCGCCAGCCGCCGGTGGATGTCGATCTTGAGCGCTTCCGAGGCGACGTAGGTCGCCGGCACGTACGCGTCGACCCGCGCATCGACGCGCACCGGCCGCGTCGCGAGCCGCCGCTGACCCTGCAGCTCGGCGACCGCCTCGGCGAGCATCTCGACGTAGAGCTCGAACCCGAGCGCGGCCACGTGCCCCGACTGCTCGGCGCCCAGCAAGTCGCCGGCGCCGCGGATCTCGAGATCCCGCATCGCGATCTGAAAACCGGCGCCGAGCTCGGTGTGGTCGGCCAGCGTGGAGAGCCGCGCCCGCGCCTCGGGCGAGAGCTCGGTCGCGTCCGGATAGAGCAGGTACGCGTGCGCGGTGACGTCGGAGCGGCCCACGCGGCCGCGGATCTGGTAGAGCTGGCTCAGGCCGAGCGCGTCCGCCCGCTCCACGATCAGCGTGTTCGCCTGGGGGATGTCGATCCCCGACTCGATGATCGTCGTCGAGACGAGGACGTCCGCGTCGCCTCGCAGGAAGGCGTGCATCTGCTCCTCCAGCTCGCGTTCTCGCATCTGGCCGTGCGCGACGATGAAGCGGAGCGTCGGACACAGCTGCCGCAGCTTTTCGGTCGCCTCCTCGATCGTCTCGACCCGGTTGTGCAGGTAGAACGCCTGGCCGTCGCGGGCGATCTCGCGCTCCAGCGCCGTCTTCACGAGCTCCTCGTCGTACTCGCCGACCGTCGTCCGGATCGGCCGGCGGCCCTCCGGCGGCGTCTCGATGATCGAGATGTCGCGCAGCCCGGACAACGACATGTGCAGCGTCCGCGGGATCGGGGTCGCCGACAGCGCGAGCACGTCCACCTCGAGCCGGAGGCTGCGCAGCAACTCCTTCTGCGCGACGCCGAAGCGCTGCTCCTCGTCGAGGATGACGAGGCCGAGATCCTTCGGGATCACGTCGCGGCTGAGGACGCGGTGCGTGCCGATCAGCACCTCGATCTTCCCCTCGGCGAAGTCCTTCAGGATCTGCTTCGTCTCGGCCGGCTTGCGGAAGCGAGAGACCATCTCGACCCGGACCGGAAAGTCGAGGTAGCGGGCCTTGAACGTGTTCCAGTGCTGCTCGGCCAGGATCGTCGTCGGGCAGAGGAACAGCGTCTGCTTGCCGTTGACGGCGGCGGCGAAGGCAGCGCGGACGGCGACTTCGGTCTTGCCGAAGCCGACGTCGCCGCAGACGAGGCGATCCATCGGGCGCGGCGCCTCGAGGTCTTCCTTCACCGCTTCGATCGCGCGAGCCTGATCCTCCGTCTCGCGGTACGGGAACTCGGTCTCGAGCCGCTCGAGCCACTCGTGCTCGAGCTCGTAGGCGACGCCGGGCGCCTGCTGGCGCTGGGCGTAGAGCGCGATCAGCTCGGTCGCCAGCTCGCGCACCGACTCGCGCGCGCGGGCCTTGAGGTTCTGCCACGCCTTGCCGCCGAGCTTCGACAGCGTCGGCGCACCGGCGTCGGCGCCGATGTACTTCGAGATCTTCCCGAGCTGCTCGTGCGGGACGTAGAGACGGTCGTCGCCGCGGAAGGCGAGGAAGAGATAGTCGCGCGTGACGCCGGCGACCTCTTTGGTCTCGAAGCCGAGCAGCTTCCCGACACCGTGGTCCTCGTGGACGATGAAGTCGCCGGTGCGCAGGTCGGCGAACGAGGCCAGCGCGCGGCCGAGACGCCGGTCGGCACGGGGCGGCCGCTTCCGGAAGACCTGCGTGTCGGGCAGGAGCACGAGACCGAGCTCGCGCCAGACGAAGCCGCGGCGCGCCGGTGCGACGGCGAAGAGCAGCTCGGGCTCCTCCGGCAGAGTCCTCGCCGGGCTCGACGACGCGTGCGTCGGCCCGGCGCAAGAGGTTGTCGGTCCGGAGCGCCTCGCCGGCGTGCGGGAACGCGACGACGACGCGGTTGCCCCCGCGGACGAAGCCGTTGAGCTCGTTCTCCGCCTCGGCCAGGCCGCGCGCGGCGATCGCAGGCCGCTGCGCCTCGAACGAGAACGGCTGTCCTTGCGGGAAGGGGTCGAGCTCCGAGGCGCCCTTGAGCGAGATCTCGTCGAACCCTTCCTCCGACCAGACCCGCCGCACCTCGTCCGGCTGCCAGACGAAGTCCGGGGCGCGGTCGAGCACCGGCACCAGGTCGGTCGGGATCTCGGCCGTCACGGGCTCGCCCCAGTCGTCCTCGCCGAGCGTCGGCTCGGTCAGGTCGGCCCGGCGCTCGGCGGCCGGGTAGATCATCGCCCCGTCGACCGGATGCAGCGCCCGCTGGGTGAACGGCGAGAACGCCCGCACCTGCTCGATCTCGTCGCCGTAGAGCTCGACTCGGAGCGGCTCCCGGCCGGTGGTCGGGAAGACATCGACGATGCCGCCGCGGACGGCGAACTGGCCGCGCTCCTCGGCGCGGTCGACGCGCTCGTAGCCGGCGAGCGCCAGCGCCTGTGCGAGCCCGTCGAGGCCCGGCTCGTCTCCGACCTCGAGGCGAACGGCCTCCGGCCGCCCGGCTGCGGGCGGGACGCCCTCGGCGAGCGCCGATGCCGACGCGCAAACGAGGCCGCCGCGCGCGAGCACGTCGAGGGCACGGGCTCGCTCGCCGACGAGGTGCGGGGGCGGCTCGAGGCCGGAGCCCCACCGGACGCCGCGCCCCGGCAGCAGCGCCACGTTGTCAGGCCCGACGAACCAGCCGGCCGCCTCGGCCGCGTCGCGAGCGTCGGCATCCTCCGGAAGCAGCGCGACGAGACCGCGGTCGAGCTGCTCGTGCACGGTGGCCAGGAGCAGCGGCAGGACGGGCTCGGACACGCGCGCCCGCGCCGGCAGGGCAGCCGCGAACGCCTGCAGGCGGTCGAGCGCGAGCAGCTCCCTGACGAACGAATGCAGTACCGGACGGTCCATGACGAAAGGCGGAAACCGGGTTTCCGCGGACGGACATCGTACTCCGCGCGACCCCTTCGACCGCGTTCGGCCATGATGAGTGCGTGGGCGAGCGCGCACCCGAGTCGATGACCACCGCCCAGCGCGACGCGCTGGCGGCCGAGCTCGCCGAGCTCGAGGGGCCGAAGCGCGCCGAGATGGTGCAGGCGATCGCGACCGCGCGGGGGTTCGGCGACCTCTCCGAGAACTTCGCCTATCACGACGCGAAGAACGAGCAGGGCCTGCTGGAGCGGCGGATCTCGATCCTTCGCCACCGCGTCGAGAACGCCGTCATCGTCGAGCTGGCCGAGGATGGCGTCGTCGGCGTCGGCTCTGTCGTCGAGGTCGAGGACGAGCAAGGCGGTCGCTTCGAGGTCGAGATCTCGAGCGTCGGCGGCATCTCGACCGACTCGCCGCTCGGCTCGTCCCTGCTCGGCGCCAAGGTCGGCGACAGCGTCACCGTGCAGGCGCCGAAGGGCGCCTGGAAAGCGCGCGTCGTCTCGGTTCGGTCGGCCTAAGCGATGCCACGCCTCTTGCTGCGCCTGGAAGGCGCCGTGATCTTCGCCGCCGCGACGCTCCTCTACTTCCACGGCGACCACGCCTGGTGGCTCTACATCCTCCTCGCGCTCGCGCCGGATCTCGCGATGCTCGGCTACGCCGCCGGCCCTCGCGTCGGTGCAATCGCCTACGACGTCGTGCACACCTATGCGCTACCGGTCGCGTTGGGGGCCGTGGGCGTCGTGGCCGACTCCGAGGCCGCAGTCGCGGTGGGCCTGATCTGGATCGCCCACATCGGCGCCGACCGCGCCCTCGGTTACGGGCTCAAGTATCCGAGCGGGTTCAAGGACACGCACCTCCAGCGCGTCTAGGTGCTAGCCACCGCGGAGCCAGGCGACGTCCGGCTCCCAGCCGTCGATCACGTCGCCGAGACCGCGCGCGCGGACCAGCCGCTCGACGTCGCGGAAGAGCCCCTGCTGCTCCTCCAGGTCGCCGAGCGCGACGATCCGTTGCAGCCGCGGCAGGAACCGGTCGGCTGACCACTCCTCGCCTTCGAGCGGATCGAGCCGCAACTCCCAGCCGAGAAACTTGTTGAACGGGCGGACGCGACGCTGAAGGGCGAAGAGCGTCGTCAGCAGCGGCCCCATGGACTCAGCCGCGTCGAGCCGCGCTTCGAGCGTCAGGTCGTTCTGGTGGTCTCGGGCCGATCGGTAGTACGAATTGACGTAGTCGTCGAGCGCCGCCGGCGCCAGCGCTGCGGCCTCTTCCTCGGAGAGCGATGCCTTCTCGGTCACGAGCCGCTCGATCTCGCCGTCGAGCTTGTCGAGGACGAGCTCGCAGCGGACGTAGCTGTAGCGATCCCACTCGCTGCCCGAGCCGGGCAGCCCCGCTCGCTCGAAGGTGGACTGCGTCAGCACCGCGACCTCGACCGGGGAGCCGTGCGGAGTGGAGTACGTGTCGAGCGCGGCGTCCTGGAGCACGAGCCGGACGTCGTGGTCGGAGTCCGGCCGAACGCGAAAGCTTCGGCCGCGCGATCCGGTGAGGATCAGGCCGAGGACGTCGTCGTCGGCACGGGCACGCTCGACGAGGTCGGTGTACTCGGACATCAGTTGAAGCGGCGCTGCGCTTCGTCGAGGCCGTCGCGTGCGAGCGTCTCGACCGCGTCGGCCGCGCGGGTCACGAGCGCGTCGGCGTCGTCCTCGGGCGCGAACGGCGAGAGGACGTAGTCGGCCACCGGCCGCCGGTCGCCGCGCTCCGGCCTGCCGACGCCGATCCGCGCGCGGAGGAAGTCGGCCGAGCCGAGCGATTGCCGGACCGAACGGAGCCCGTTGTGGCCTGCGAGCCCGCCGCCGAGCCGCACCTGGATGCGGCCGGAATCGAGGTCGACGTCGTCGTGGACGACCGCGATCTGCTCGGTCGGCAGCTTGAAGAAGCGCGCGGCAGCGGCGAGCGAGCTGCCGGAGAGGTTCATGTACGTCTCCGGCTTCAGGAGCGCCAGCTTCAGGCCGTCGAGGCGGATCTCCGCGAGCTGGCCGGAGAACTTGGAGCGGAAGGAGCCGTCGTGACGTCGCGCAAGCTCGTCGACGACCATCCAGCCGGCGTTGTGCCTGTCGCGCGCATGCTCGCGGCCCG
The DNA here is from genome assembly GCA_963820565.1 of uncultured Gaiellaceae bacterium. GTDB lineage: Bacteria > Actinomycetota > Thermoleophilia > Gaiellales > Gaiellaceae > Gaiellasilicea. The sequence goes on along the minus strand of CAWGAD010000011.1, from coordinate 74,805 downwards.
GGTTGCCGAGGCCGACGACGAGCAGGTCGAGCGTCGAGGCGTCGTCGCCCCGACGGAAGAGCCGCATCAGTGGGTCGCGCGGTGGCGTTGCCGCGCGGCTGGCGTTCGCGGAGCGAGCCTGGCTAGGACGCAGGGAGCGTGCGTGCCGGTGGCACGTGCGCGACTGAGGACGACGCCAGGCGAAGTCTCCGCGGGCGCCAGACGCCCGGAGGACGTCGCCGCGCGACCCACTACCCCTCGGAGTCGGAGCCGGGCTCGGCCGGTGCCTCGCCCTCCGCAGCCTCGGCCGCGGGCGCCTCGCCCTCGGGCGCTTCGCCCTCGACGCCCTCCTCGCCCTCCTCGCCCTCGATCTCCTCGGGCTCGGGCTCGACCTCGACGATCGGCGCGGAGACGTTCGCGATCACGGTCTCGTGCGGGTCGTCGAGGAAGACGACGCCTTCGATCGTCGGCAGATCCTCGAGGCGGAGCGTGTCGCCGATCTCCATGCCGCTGACGTCGGCCTCGATCGACTCGGGCACCTCCATCGGCAGCGCCTCGACGTTGATCGTCGACGCAGGCTGCGAGAGCACGCCGCCCTCCTTGACGCCGGGTGCGTCCTCGGCGCCGTGCAGGTGGACGTTGACCGTTGCCTGGATGGCGACGTCGAGCCGCACCTCCTGCAGGTCGATGTGGCGCACGTGGCCGCGGATCGGGTCGCGCTGGTACTCCTTGAGGATCGTCGACTGCGGCTCGGTCTGGCCCTCGATCACGACGTCGAGCACCGCGTGCAGGCCCGAAGGACCCGTCAGCGCGCTCCGCAGCTTGCGCTCCTCGACCGCGAACGCCCTGGCGGTCGTCCGGCCGTAGAGGACGCCCGGAATCAGGCCTTGCTTGCGCAGGCGCCGCGCCTCGGGCGAGCCGAGCCGCTCACGTGCCTGTACGTCGAGACGAAATCTGTCGCCGGCCACGGCGGCGGATTGTAGCGGAACGTTAGTAACAGTCTGTTACTAGAAGAGCTGGTTCTCGCCCGCGAAGATGGCCGAGACGGAATCGTCGGAGAAGACGTTCTGGATCGTCTCGGCGAGCAGGCCGGAGATCGAGAGCACTTCGACGTTGGGCGGCTTGTTCAGCTCGTCGACCGGCACCGTGTCGGTGACGATCACGCGCTCGAACGCGCTCTCGGCGATTCGCTGCAGCGCCGGCTCGTTGAAGAGGGCGTGCGTGGCGCAGGCGATCACCCGCGTCGCGCCCACCTCGCGCAGCGCCGCCGCGCCGGCGCAGAGCGTGCCGGCGGTGTCGATGATGTCGTCGGTCATGACGGCGACCTTGCCGTCGACGTCGCCGATGACGCCGGTCACCTTCGCCTGGTTGTGGCCGGGCCGCTCCTTGTTGAGGACGACGAGGCCACCGCCGATCATCTCGGCGAAATGGCCGGCGAGCTTCGCGCGGCCGGTGTCCGGCGCGACGGCGACGCGCTCGACATCGGGGCCGAGCAGGTCGCGGATGTGCTGGGCGAACATCGGCACCGCGACCATGTGGTCGACCGGGATGCGGAAGAAGCCCTGCACCTGGCCGGCGTGGAGATCCATCGTGATCACGCGGTCGACACCGGCGGTCTCGAGCAGGTCGGCGACGAGACGGGCCGTGATCGGCTCGCGGGGCCGCGACTTCTTGTCCTGCCGCGCGTAGAAGTACCAGGGGATGACCGCCGTGATCCGCTTCGCCGAGGCGAGCCTGGCCGCGTTGACCATGATCAAGAGCTCCATCAGGTTCTGCGCGATCGGCGACGAGCCGGTCTGGACGATGAACATGTCCGCACCGCGGACCGAGTCGAGGAAGCGGAAGTAGGGCGAGCCGTCGGCGAACGTCGCGCGCTCGACCTTCGTCAGCTCGACGCCGAGGTGGCCGGCGATCTTCTCGGCGAGCACCGGGTGGGAGCTGCCCGACACGACCGCGAGCCGCTTCTGCGGCGTCAGCGAGACGGCGCGCCCGATCTCCAACTGAGGTGCGGTCGTCGCGCCGCTGCCCTGAAGGCCGGGCAGCGTCTGGGTCTGCTCAATCGTTCCGCTTTCCACCCCGCCCCTCCTTGTTGACCTGCTTCGGCGGGAAGCCGGCGAGCGCGTTGTCGGGGACGTCGTCCGTGACGACGGCTCCCGCCGCCGTCCACGCATCGTCGCCAATAGTGACCGGAGCAACGAACATAGTGTCTACGCCGACACGGACGTTGTCACCGATCGTCGTCTTCCCCTTGGGCTGGCCGGGGCGGTGGGGAAAGTTCGCCGTGATCGTCCCTGCGCCGATATTCGTCCCTTCGCCGATCTCCGCGTCGCCGATGTACGAGAGGTGCGGGACTTTCGTCCCCTCCCCGATCAGCGCCTTCTTCAGCTCCACGAATGTGCCGGCCTTCGAATGCGCTCCGAGGACTGTGCCCGGCCGAAGGTAACAGAAGGGCCCGACCGTCGCATCGGCGCCGACCCGAGCGTCGATCGCAACGACGTGCGACCCGATCTCCGCTCCCGCCTCGACCACCGTCGAGCCGCGGAGGACGGTGAACGGATGGACCGTCGCGTCGGCCTCGAGCTCGACGTCGGGCTCGATCCACGTCGACGCAGGATCGACGATCGAGACCCCGGCGGCCATGTGCGCCGCGTTGATCCGGTCGCGAAGCGCTGCCGCCGCCGCGGCGAGCTCGGCGCGGGTGTTGACGCCGGCCGTCTCGACGGGATCGGGCGCGAGATGCGCCACCACCCGCTCGCCACGCCCGACGAGGTCGCGGACGACGTCGGTGAGATAGAGCTCGCCCTGCGCGTTGTGCGGCTCGAGCCGGTCGAGTGCCGGCCAGAGCTGGTCGGTGCGGAAGACGTAGATGGAGGAGTTGCACTCGCGCAGCTCGAGCTGCTCCGGCGTCGCGTCCGCGGCCTCGACGACTGCGGCGACGCTCCCATCCGCGGCGCGGACGACGCGCCCGTAGGCACCCGCGTCGGCGGGCTCGAACGAGAGCACGGTCGCCGCCGCCTCCTCCCGCCGATGCGTCTCGGCCAGGGCGCCGAGCAGCTCAGCGGTCAGGAGGGGCGTATCGCCCGAGAGGACGAGCAAGCTGTCAGCGTCGCCGACGGCGTCGCGCGCCGACCGCACCGCGTCGCCCGTGCCGAGCGGCTGCTCCTGCACCGCGATCGGCATCTCGCCGAACGCGTCACGGCTGTCGGGCGACGCGATGACGACGAGAGGTGCGGGCTCGAGCGGGCGCGCCGCTTCGATCACCCAGTCGACCATCCGCCTGCCGAGGATCGGGTGCAGGTGCTTGGGCACCGCGGACTGCATGCGCGTGCCGAGCCCTCCGGCCATCACCACGGCTGCGAATGAGGTATCGGTCACGAGACGACTGGGGCGCCAGGATTCGAACCTGGGATCACGGGACCAAAACCCGTTGCCTTACCGCTTGGCCACGCCCCACGGTTCGGGGGAGACATCCTACCGGCGGTCTCTCAGCAGGACGACGAGCGCGACGACCGCGAGGAAGACGAGCGCCACGACCGCAAAGGCGGTCAGGACGAGCGCGAGCACGGGCACGAGGACGACGGCGACCTGCGAGACGGCGAAGATCCAGCGTCCGTTCGCGGATCTCCTCCCGCCTGGCGGCCCGGCCGACGCCGACGTAGAGGACGACCGCGCCGATTGCGAGCAGGACGACGACCCACCAGTCGATCTCGCCGAGGAGGACGAGCACGCCCTCGACGATCGCGAGGATGAGGGCGAGCTTGAAGCGGTTTTCGCGCAACATCCGCCCGAACCGATTGCTGCCGTGCTCGATCGTCAGCGGCCGCTCCACGAGCACAACCGTACCCGGTCAGCCGTACCAGGCGGGCACCGTCACCCACGTGCGGGCGACGCTGCGGAGCGTGCGTTGCGCGGCCTCGGCATGCCGCCTGTGGTGGAAGAGGCCGTAGACGGTGGGACCCGCCCCGGTCGCGTCCGCGCGGAACGCGCCGAGGCTGTGCAGCTGCGCCGCCAGCGGTGAGGAGACGAGGTCGTTCGGAGGGAGCGCGGCGAGGTCGCGGGGCCGCCGCACTCCGGCGAGCGCGCGCTCCAGCGCCTGTCGCCGCTCGTCCCAGCCTGCGGCGCCGTTTCGCTCGTCGAAGGCCCGGTAGACGCTTGCCGTCGACTCCTTGGCGGCTGCCGTGCGGGAGCACGAGCAGGATCCAGTAGTCCTGCGGGAGGTCGAGCGGCTCCAGCTCCGAGCCGTCGCCGCGCGCCAGCTGCGGGCCGTCGTGGAGGAAGAAGGGGACGTCGGCGCCGAGCGTGGCGGCGAGAGCGGCGAGGTCGGCTCGCGGCAGCGGCGCGTCGAGCGTCTCGTTGGCGAGTCGTAGCGCGGTGGCGGCATCGGAGCTGCCGCCGCCAAGACCGGCCGCGACCGGGATCCGCTTCGTGATCGTCGCGTGCCAGGCGGGCTCGACTCCGGCTGCCGCCGCGAGCGCGGTCAGCGCGTCGCGCACGAGCGTGTCGCCCGCGAAGCCGGTCACCTCGAGGCGCGGAGCCGGTGCGATCGCGACCCGGTCGCCGAGGTCGACTCGCTGCAGGACGGTCACGACGTCGTGCTTGCCGTCGTCGCGAAGCGGCCCCACGACGAGCGCAAGATTGATCTTCGCCGGAGCGGGCGCTCTGTTCACAGGGCCTTGGTGAGGGCGACGAACTCGGTCGGCTCGAGCGCTTCGGCACGCGTCTCGGGCGGCACGGCCGATCGCCTCGAGCGCGGCGGCAGCCCGCTCTCGGTCCGCGAGCCCTGCGAGCGCGACCGAGTTCGGCAGCGTCTTGCGGCGGTGCGCGAAAGCGGCCTCGACGACGGCCTTGACGCGGAGGAAGTCATCGGGCAGCTGGGTCCGCCGGAAGGCGACGAGCGCCGAGTCGACGTTCGGCGGCGGCCGGAAGACCGTGCGGGCGACGGGGTGGAAACCGGTTCGGTAGGCGGCCAGCTGCACCAGCACGGAGACGGCGCCGTATGCCTTCGTGGACGGTGAGGCGAAGAAGCGATCCGCGACCTCGCGCTGCACCATCACGCACCAGAGCTCCACGCTCGGCAGGCCGACGAGGCTCTCGGCGACGATCGGGGTCGCGACGTTGTAGGGGAGGTTCGCGACGAGCTTGGTCGGCGGCGGCTCGAACGCGGCGAGATCGAGCGCCAGGGCATCGCCCCAATGGAGATCGACGTTCGGCTGCGCACTGACGCCGGCCAGGTGAGGCTCGAGCGAGCGGTCGAGCTCGACGGCGTGGACGTGGTCGACGCGGTCGGCGAGGTAGCGCGTGAGGACGCCGAGCCCCGGTCCGATCTCGAGCACGACGTCTGCAGCGTCGAGCTCGGCGAGCCGGCCGATGACGCCGAGGATGTTCTCGTCGGCCAGGAAGTGCTGGCCGAGCCGCTTCTTCGGCGTCACGTTCACGCCAGGCCGAAGACAGCGGTTGCGTTCGCATCGATCTGGCCGGCGAGCTCGCCCGCGTCCTCGCCGCGCACTTCGGCCAGCGTGGTCAGCGTCGGCGTGACGAAGGCGGGCTCGTTCGTGCTGCCGCGGACGGGCTGCGGGGCCAGGTAGGGGCTGTCGGTCTCCGCGAGGAGACGATCCGCCGGTACGCGCGCGGCCGCGTCGCGCAGCTCCTGGGCCTTGGGGTACGTCACGTTGCCTGCGAAGGAGACATACCACCCGCGCTCGAGCGCCGCCGGGAGCAGTCCCGGCTCGGAGAAGCAGTGCATGACGACGGGCCCGTCGTGGGCGCGGAGGATCGCCTCGGTGTCGGCGTTCGCAGACCGGGTGTGGATGACGACCGGCAGGCGGAGCTCGCGCGCCAGCTCCAGTTGCGCCTCGAAGAGGCTCCGCTGCTCGTCGCGCCGGTCGGCGCCGTAGTGGTAGTCGAGCCCGGTCTCGCCGACCGCGACCGCCTTCGCATGGCCGAGCAGCTCGCGCAGCTCGTCGACCCGACCTGCCTCGTCGGTTCCCGCCTGGTGCGGGTCGATCCCGAGCGCCGCGTACACGCCGTCCGTCCCGCCGGCCACCTCGAGCGCGGCGCGGCACGAGCCGATCCCGGTGCCGATCGTGATCACGCGACTCACTCCGGCCTCGCGCGCCCGCGTCAGAGCGCGCCGTCGGCATCCTCGAGCGCATCGAGGTGCGCGTGGGTGTCGATCACGCGATCACACTGCTGCGGCGCGCTGCATCCGCGCCAGCTCGTCCGCGACGACCTGCTCGGGATCGAGCTTCGTGTACAGCGGCCGCGGCTCGCGCAGCACTTGTCCCGCGGGGAGCTCGGTCGGCTCCCAGCGCCCCGACCACGTCTGATAGTCGCCGGTGAGGACGACGTGCGGTGGGCCGCCCTCCTCCTCGACCTCCTCGAACTGCAGCGGTCCGGCGATGACGTCGTCGTAGCCGAGCAGCTCGTGCAGCGTCTGGGAGCTGAAGGGGAGGAACGGTGTGAACAGCAGCTTCAGGTTGTCGATCGAGCGCAGCACCGCGTAGAGGACGGTGCCGGCGCGATCGCGGTCGTCCTCCATCGCCGCCCACGGCGCCTGCTCGCTGACGTACTGGTTGACGACGGAGGCGAGGCGCATGGTCTCCGCGAGCGCAGCCCTGAACTTGGCCCGCTCGATCAGCTCGCCGACCGTGTCGAAGCCGCCCTCCACCTCGCGCATGACGGCGCGATCGGCCTCCTGCAGCTCGCCGGGCTCGGGGACGGCGCCGAAGTTCTTGTAGGCGCTCGTCAGCGTGCGGTTGACGAGGTTGCCCCAGTTGGCCACCAGCTCGTCGTTGTTCCTCCGGACGAACTCCGCCCAGGTGAAGTCGCTGTCCTGGGTCTCGGGGCCTGCGGCCGTCAGGAAGTATCGGAGCGGATCGGGGTCGTAGCGGCTGAGGAAGTCGCCGACGTAGATGACGACGCCGCGGCTGGTGCTGAACTGCTTGCCCTCCATCGTCAGGAACTCGCTGCTGACGATGTCGTACGGCAGCTCGAGCCGGCCGCGGCCCGCGCCGAACTCGCCGCCCGCCCCGTAGCCGAGCAGCTGCGCGGGCCAGATGACGCTGTGAAAGACGATGTTGTCCTTGCCCATGAAGTAGTAGTGACGCGCGTCGGGGTTCTGCCACCACTCGCGCCACGCGTCCGGGTTGCCGCTGTTCCGGGCCCACTCGACCGCCGCCGAGAGGTAGCCGACGACCGCGTCGATCCAGACGTAGATGCGCTTGTCGTCGCGCTCCTCGTAGCCGGGCACGGGCACACGCACGCCCCAGTCGAGGTCGCGTGTCACCGGCCGCGGCTTCAGGTCCTTGACGAGCTCGAGCGAGAAGCGGCGCACGTTCTGGCGCCAGTGCGTCTGCTGCTCGATCCATTCGGTCAGCTGCTCCTTGAACGCGGGCAGATCGAGAAAGAGATGCGTGGTCTCGCGCCAGACCGGTGGGGCGCCGTCGATCTTCGACCGCGGGTCGATCAGGTCCGTGGGATCGAGCTGATTGCCACAGTTGTCGCACTGGTCGCCACGGGCGTGGGGGAAGCCGCAGATCGGGCACGTGCCCTCGATGTAGCGGTCGGGGAGCGTCTGCCCCGTGCTGGCGGAGAACGCGGCCGTTGTCGTCTGCTCGAGGATGAAGCCCTTCTCGTACAGCGTCCGGAAGACGTCTCGGGTGACCTCGTGATGGTTCTGCGTCGTCGTCCGCGTGAACAGGTCGTAGGAGAGCCCGAGGCGGCGGAGGTCCTCGCGAATGATCTCGTTGTTGCGGTCGGCGAGCTCACGCGGTGAGACGCCCGCTTGATCGGCGGCGACCATGACCGGCGTGCCGTGCTCGTCCGTCCCGCTGACCATGAGGACGTCGTTCCCCCGCAAGCGGTGGTAGCGGGCGAAGATGTCCGCCGGGACGCCGAATCCCGCCACGTGGCCGATGTGCCGCGGGCCGTTCGCATACGGCCACGCGACCGCGACGAGGATCTTCCGGCGAGAGGGTGCAGTGCTCATGGCGATCCATCATACGAGCGTGCTCCGCGGCTTCCTGAGTAGGCAGTCCGCGGCGGCGGCAAGCCAGCCAGGCCCCGAGCAGAAGCAGCCCCACGAGGCCGATCGACGGCAGGGCAGGCACGCCGTCCTCGGAATCGCCACCGCCGCGTCGGTCGACGACCGGACGAGCAGCGGCATCGGCGAAGCGGTCGAAGATCGGGTGTGCGACCGGCGGGGGCTTCACGGCTGCCTGCGGCGCGCCGCTCCGCCCGTTGCGCTTCAGGAGGAGCCGGCGGCGAGTGCGCACCGGCGGCCTGCGCGACGCCGCGAGCCGGCCCGCACCGACGGTTGAGGGCTGACCGAACGCGGCGTGCTCGCCGGACGCCGTGCCTCGGAGGTGGCGGCGCGATGCAGCACCGGCTTCGGCGGACTCCGCCTGGCGGCAGCAGGCCGAGCAGGCTGCGTCGCGCGCGGTCGAGCGGCGATCGCACCCGGCCCTGAGACCGGCAGTGAGATCGGCGGTGTTGCGCGCGGGAGCGCCGACCCGGCCGGAGCCTCCGTCCCGGTGACCTCCGGCGGCGGCGAGGTCGCAACCGGAGCCGCGGCCGCAGCCGGCGCGGTCGGCGCAGGCGACGCGGCGACGGGAGCCGGCACGCGGAGCTGGTGACGGTGCGGGCTCTGGTGCTGCGGCAACCGGCCGAGCGGGAAGCAGCCCGAGCGGGTCGACGTAGCCGTTCGGCTCGGCGGCGACGCGGACGCCGAGGTGGACGTGTGCCGCGGCCGTCACCGCGTCCGCACTCTCGCCGACAGCCCCGACGACGGCTCCTTCGGCGACCTCGTCGCCGCGCACGACGTCGGTAGAGCCCAGCTGCAGCAGCGTGACCGCGTAACCGTCCGCCGTCTGGATCGTGATCGCACGCCCGCCGCCCGGAACCGGGCCGGCGAACGAAACGGTGCCGGCAGCCGGCGCGCGCACGGCGGCCCCGACCTCGGCGCCGATGTCGACGCCGCGGTGCTGGCCACCTGCGTACGCGTCGTCGCCGAGCGAGAACGGGCGCAGGATCGGCCCGTCACTCGGCCACGTCCAGGCCTGTGCGGCCGGCGAGACGGCGAGCGCCGTCAGGACGACCGCGGCAACCAGCTTTCGCCGCATCGGAAACCGCCTTCGGTTGTCGTGGAGAGCAACTCCGGCCACGCTAGCCGTGGCTGTCAGCGGCTTTTCAACGATTCCGAATAGAGAGCGTTACGAGAAATGCGCGCCAGCCGGGCGACGACGTCGACGGCCTGGCGGCGGGGCACGCCGGCTCCGACCAGCTCCCGCACGGCCGTCACCGCCTCGCCCTCGTCCGGCTCGTCGTGCTCCGCCGGCGCGGCGCCGAGGACAACGGTGATCTCACCCTTGGGCGGTTCCGGAAATCGCTCCGCGAGCTCCCGCGCCGTCCCGCGCACGACCTCCTCGAAGCGCTTCGTCAGCTCGCGGCAGACGGCCACCGGCCGCTCGGGCAGCGCCGTCGCGAGCGAGCGAAGCGTCCCGGGCAGCCGCTGCGGCGACTCGAAGGCCACCACCGCGTGCGGCCAGGCGGCGAGCTCGGCCCAGAGCGCCGCCGAGCGCTCGTCTCGCCGCGCGGCAGGTAGCCGACGAACTGGAAGCGCTCGTCCATGAGCCCACTGGCAACGAGTGCCGTCTCGACGGCGGACGGCCCCGGCAGAACGGTGACCGGAACTCCCGCCTCCAGCGCTGCGGTGATCAGGCGTGCGCCCGGATCGTTCACGCCGGGGAGCCCGGCGTCGGAGACGAGCGCGATCCGCTCCCCGGCGACGAGCCGCGGCAGCAGCTCCGCCGTGCGCTTCGCCTCGTTGTGGCGGTGGTAGCTGGCCAGCTTCGCCGAGATCCCGTGCCGGTCGAGCAGGCCCTTCGTGTGCCGCGTGTCCTCGCAGAGCACGAGCTCGGCCTCCGCGAGCTCGCGCAGGACCCGCAGAGTCACGTCCTCGAGGTTCCCGATCGGCGTCGCGCAGACCGCTAGAGGCACGTCTCAGCCCTCGCCGAGCGCCTCGAGCGCGAGCAGGCCGGCGCCGATCAAGCCGGCATCCGCCCCGAGCTCGGCCGTGACGATCCGAACGCTCGAACGCGCGGCCTCCGCGACCACTTCGCGCCGGGCGACCTCGAGCGCGGCCGGGAAGAGAAACTCTGCGGCGGCGAGCCCGAAGCCACCGCCCACGATCGTCAGCTCCGGCGCGAAGATGTTGAAGCACGAGCCGATCCCGATCCCGAGCAGGTGGCCGATGCCGGCGAGCGCCTCGAGGGCTTCCTGCGTCGCCTTCCTCGGCCCGACCGACGAGCAATTCGGCGGTCGCGCCCTCGCCCCAGAGCTTCTCGGCGGCTCGATCGGCGGCATTTCCGGACACGAACGCCTCGAGGTGCCCCCGGCCGGTGCAGTTCCCCTGGCAGGGAGGCCCGTCGGCCACGATGACGATGTGCCCGAGCTCGGCCCAGCCGCGATAGAGAGCGCCGCCCAGCACGAGCCCGCCGCCCACCCCGGTGCCGAGCGTGAACATGACGATGTCCTTGGCGTCGCGGCCGGCCCCCAGCCGCCACTCTGCGAGCGTCGCCACGTTCGCGTCGTTCTCGATCACGGCCGGGACGCCGAAGCGCTCTGACATCACGTCGCCCAGAGCGAGATCGTCGAGGGGGATGTTGACCGAGCCACGTGCGCGGCCGGTCGCGTGGTCGATGACCGAGGGGATCCCGAACCCGAGCCCGTCCACCCCGGCCTGCGCCAGCGGCTCGATCGCCGCGACGATCCCTTCGAGCAGCTCTGCCTCGGACTCCGTCGGAGTCGGCACCTGGTGACGCTCGAGGACGCGGCCGTCCTCGTCGATCGCCCCCGCGAGGATCTTCGTGCCGCCGAGGTCGACGCCTATCACTCGTTTGGCAGTCACAGGGCGCGGCTACCATACCCGGCCGGATGGCGGACGGAGAAAAGCCCTACCGGGTCTACAAGGGCGGCCGGGTCAGGGGGAAAGTGCCCACCGCGCCGCGCCCGGAGCGGGTCAAAGGCGAGCCCGGCCGCGAGCAGCGGCCCGGGCGGCCGCGCTGGCGCCGCCGGATCGGGATCGCCGCAGGCCTGCTCGCCGTGCTCCTGGTCGTCTGGATCGTCGCGAGCTACTTCTCCTTCAGGGCCGGGGTCTCGGACGCGAACGCGCGACTGCCGAAGACGGTCGCGGCCAACCTCGCCGAGCAGGATGGCCCGATCATCTCGAAGCCGTCGCTGATCCTGCTGCTCGGGACCGACGGCGACCGCACGGCCGCGCGCGCCGACGACAACCGCTCCGACTCGATCCTGCTCGTGCGCACCGACCCGAAGCGGCACCGGCTGGCGTACCTCTCGATTCCGCGCGACCTGCGCGTCGACATCCCCGGCCACGGCCCGAACAAGATCAACGCCGCGTTCCAGCTCGGCGGGCCGGCGCTGACGATGAAGACGGTTCGCGCGCTGACCGGGCTGCAGCCGAACCACGTCGTGCTGGTCAACTTTGCCGACTTCCGCGCCGTGATCGACGCGATCGGCGGCGTCGAGATCGACGTCCCGAAGCCGATCCTCTCCAACCGCTTCGACTGTCCGTACGCGACCGCGGCGCGCTGCCAGGAGTGGGAGGGCTGGCGCTTCGAGAAGGGCAAGCAGTCGATGGACGGCCGGCGGGCTCTCATCTACTCACGCGTCCGGGAGAACCGGCTCGACCCCGCCGACAACGACCTCACGCGCGGGCGTCGCCAGCAGGACGTCGTCCAGGCGATGGCGGGGAAGCTGACGAGCGTCCGCACGTTCGGCCGGTTGCCGTTCATCGGCGGCGACCTCGTCAAGCCGCTGACGACGGATCTGTCCGCCGGGCAGCTGCTCCAGCTCGGGTGGGTCTACAAGCGCGCGAACGAAGACCGCGCGCTTCGCTGCCGCCTCGGCGGCGAGCCCTCGTCGGTCGGCGGCGAGTCGGTCCTCATCGCCACCGAGGAGAACACGGCCACGATCGCAATGTTCTCCGGTCTCTCGGCTCCGCAGCCGCCGCCGCCGGGAACGACCTTCGGAGCCGGCTGCACCGTCGGACGCTAGTCGGTCGCCGCGGCTTTCTTCTCGCCGCTGTCCGACTTCTTCTCCGACGAGCCGGAGTCACCGCCGCTCCTTCGAGCTGTCGCCCTTCTTCTTCCCCGAGCCGCGCCCGTAGTCGGTCGAATAGAACCCGGAGCCCTTGAAGTGCACCGAGACCGGGTAGAGGACCTTCTCGACGGGGCTCTTGCCGCAGATCTCACACTTCTCGGATGGCGGATCCGCCATCCGCTGAAAGACCTCGAAGGTGTGCCCGTCGGGGCAGCGGTACTCGTAGATCGGCATGGCGCCGAAGGCTAGCAGTGCAAACTGACGACAACGATGAGCGAAACCGCGCAGGCAACCCGTTTCGGAGCCCGTGAGGGGGCGGCTCGCGCGCGCCTGGGTCGCCGCTCACTGGTTCCCGCTCGGAGTCGCCGCCGTCACCGCGGCCGCCGCCGGCTTCCTCGTCCACCAGCTCCTCGCCTGGCCGCCGCACGAGGACGAGGCTCTGCCGCTCTTCGTCGGGCGGCACCCGCTCGGCGAGCTCTTCCAGGTCGTGCTCGAGGAACGCGGTGGCGCGCCGCTGCACTTCCTCGTCGCGTGGGCGGTTGCGCACCTCGACCTCGGGCTGACGGGCCTGAGAGCGTTCTCTGCAGGCTGCGCGGTCCTGAGCCTGCCGGTCGTGGCGCTCCTGGCCGCCCGGCTCGGTGGACGGGTCCGCGCGCTGATCGCGACGGTGCTCGTCGCCACGAGCTGGACGTTCCTCTTCCACGGCGTCTACGGGCGGATGTACAGCCTCTTCCTGCTGACGAGCGCGCTGTCGTTCCTGGCGCTGCTGCGTGCGCTCGAGCGCGGCGGCCGCACGAGCTGGGGTCTCTGGGCGCTGGCGATCCTCGCCACGGTCGCGACGCATCCCTACGGCGCGCTCGTGCTCGCGGCGCAGGGCGCCTTCGTCGTCGTCGCCCGCCGCGACCGGTTGCGGGCCGCTCTGCCCGCGTTCGGTGCCGTGGCGGTGCTCGGAATCCCGTTCTGGCTGACCGACCTCGTGCTTGCCGGCCGCTTCGACGCCGGCGTCGCCGCCGGTAGCCGCCTCGACGTGCTCGACTACGTCTGGCACGCGGCCGGGGACTTCACGGCCGGCTTCCCCGTGCTGCCCGGCGGTGCTGGTCGCGGCGGCCGCGGGCCTCGTCACCCTCCCGCGTGAGACCCGGATCCTGGCCGCCTGCGCGGCGCTCGTGCCGCTCGTCGCCCTCGTCGTCGCCCGCAGCTCCGGCTCGCCGGAGACGCGCCACCTCATCTTCCTGCTCCCGTTCGTCGCGCTCGCGGTCGCGGCAGGCGTCGCGCGGCTCGGACGGACGTGGGGGCTCGCCGCCCTGTCGGCACTCGTCGTCGCACAGGTCGCCTGGGCCTGGGACCGGACGCCCGAGCTCTTCAACTGGGAGCCGCAGATCAGGCAGGAGGCACGTGCCAACGCGGCCGCGTACCTCGCCGCGACGACGAAGCCGAACGACGTGCTGCTCGGCTACGAGCCGCTCTTCATCCAGGCCTGGGAGCGCAACCCCGACTTCCCGCTCGTCGTGCTGCCACGCGCCGACGCCGATCTCGCCCTGCACAACCTGCTCGACCTCGATCGTCCGCTCGGCCACGGCGTCTGGGTCTTCGACGCGAGCAAGACGACGAACTTCGACCGCTCGCTCCGGATCCCGTTCGTCTCCCCCCGCCCCGCTTCGGCCTTCGAAGTCCACCGCTTCAGCCCGTTTCTCGTCATTCGGACGCGGGAGCCGGTGGTGACACCCGAGCAGTACCTCCTCCGAGCGGGCCAGGCGACGCTGGTCGGGAAGCGGCTCTTCCTCGGTGACGCGGACATCAACCTGCCCACGATCGAGCGCGCGGCGCGGGCACTGCGCGGCTACGGGGCGGCGCGCTCCCTCTCGACGAGCTCCCGGTAGCAAGGCGCTTCCTCGAACGCCGCGAGCCCGGCGGGCGTCTCGCGCTTGCGGTCCTTGGAGCGAAGCCGCCGCGCGGCGGCGATCGCGGCCGACGCGCCCACGGCGGCGCCGACGAGGAAGGAGCGCGTACGGGACCGGCGTGACTCGTCGTCCATGGGAGGATCGTAGGCGTGATTGTCTCGCTCGGCGACCTGCTCCTGGACGTGATCGTGCGCCTGCACCAGCCGCTCGCCGAAGGAGCGGACGCTGACGCGACCACCCAGCTCGGGCCGGGCGGGCAGGCTGCGAACGTTGCGGCGTGGGTGGCCGAGCTCGGCGGGCAGGCGCGCTTCGTCGGCAAGCTGGCCGACGACGAAGCGGGTGGAATCGCGGTGCGCGGGCTGGAGCGGTACGGCGCCGAGGTGCGAGGGCCCGTCGTCGAGGGTCGCACCGGGACCGTCGTCTCGCTCGTGGCCGAGGACGGCTCGCGCACGATGGCGACCGACCGCGGCGTCTCACCGGACCTGCGCGCGGACGAGCTCGACCCGGCCTGGCTCGACGGGTGCACGCACCTGCACCTCCCGGGTTACTCGCTCCTGCGCTCGCCCATCGACGGCGCTGCGTTGCTGGCGGCCGAGCTCGCGCCACGGCTGAGCGTCGATCTCTCCTCCTGGAGCGCAATTCGCGACTTCGGCGCCGAGCGCTTCCGCGACCGGCTCGAGGCGCTCCGGCCGGCGATCGTGTTCGCGAACGAGGACGAGGAGCGGATCCTGGGCGGCCCGCTCGAGGGCTGTACGTGGGTGCTGAAGCGAGGTCCGCTCGGCGCGCGCTTCGGCGACATCGAGCTGCCGGCGCATGACGCCGACGTGCTCGACACAACCGGCGCCGGCGACGCGCTCGCGGCGGGATACCTCGTGGGCGGGCCGGAGCTCGCGGTGGCCGCGGCGGCTCGCTGCGTCGCGAAACTAGGCTCCATGCCGTGAAGGAGCTGCTCCGCGTGTCGGACGAGGTCGGGCAGGCGCTCGCCGATCGCCATCCCGTCGTGGCGCTCGAGACGACCCTCGTCGCGCACGGCTTCCCGCCCGGCGAGGGAGTCCTGGTCGGCCTCGAGAGCGAGCGGCGCGTCCGTGACGCGGGCGCTGTGCCGGCGACGATCGGCGTCCTCGACGGCGCGGTGCGCGTCGGGCTCACGGAGGACGAGCTCGGCCGCTTCGGCCCCGAGGCGCGCAAGGTCGGTCCACGCGACCTGGCCGCTGCGATCGTCCAGCAGGCGGTCGGGGCAACGACGGTCGGCGGCACGCTCGCCGTCTGCCGCGCCGCCGGGATCGGCTTCATGGGCACCGGCGGCCTCGGCGGCGTCCACCGCGGCTTTCCCCAGCCGCCCGACATCTCGGCCGATCTGGGCGAGCTCGTGCGGACCGAGGCGCTGATCGTCTCCTCCGGCGTGAAGTCGATCCTCGACGTCCCCGCGACGGCCGAGCTGCTGGAGACTCTCGGCGTGCCGGTGCTCGGCTACCGCACCGACGACCTGCCGCTCTTCTACACGGCGCACGGCGGCCCGCCCGTCTCCGCCAGGGTCGAGTCGGCCGCGGAGGCGGCGCAGATCGCGCGGGCGCACTGGCGCCTCGGCCGCCACACGTCGATTCTGCTCGGGCGTCCCGCGGACGACAGCCTCGACGACGTCGAGCCGCTGATCGAGCAGGCGCTGGCCGAGGCCCACGAGCAGAACATCGCCGGCCAGGCCGTGACGCCGTTCGTCCTCTCCTACCTGCACCGGGAGTCGGGCGGACGGACGCTCGAGGCGAACCGCGAGCTGATCGCCGCCAACGCACGACTCGCAGGGGAGGTCGCAGTTGCCTATGCCGCTCTATGACTCCGTCAAGGACCTGACGCTCGCGATCGAGCGCGTCGAGCTCGAGCCGCACGCGCTGCCGCTGAAGCACCTGACCCGTCGCACGACCGTCGTCCATCTCCACGGGAGCGGCCACGAGGGCGTCGGCGAGGACGTCAGCTACGAGGAAGCGCTGCAGCTCGCGTTCACCGACGACGCGCTGCCGCCGCTGGCCGGCGAGCACACGCTCGACTCGTTCTCGGGCCTCGTGCACGACCAGCCCGGCTATCGGCGCTGGGGGCTCGAGTCGGCCGCCCTCGACCTCGCCCTGCGCCAGGCGGGGTCGTCGCTCGCCGACGCCGTCGGGCGCGAGCCGCAGCCGGTGCGCTTCGTCGTCTCCCAGAGCGCAGTCAAGGAGCTGCTCGCGCTCTATCCGGAGCTGCGGTTCAAGCTCGACGCAAGCGACAAGTGGACCGACGAGGTCGTCGCCGAGCTGGCCGCAACAGGCGCCGTCGACGTCGTCGACCTGAAGGGCCTCTACGACGGGGAGTGGGTCGAAGCGACGCCCTCCGCGGAGCTCTACGGCCGCGTCGCCCGCGCGTTCCCGGACGCGTGGCTCGAAGACGCGCGCCTGACGGACGAGACGCGGCCGGTGCTGGAGCCTCACCGCGACCGGCTGACGTGGGACTTTCCGATCCATTCGGTCGCCGACGTGGACGCGCTCGAGTGGGAGCCGCGCTGCCTCAACTCGAAGCCGTCGCGCTTCGGCTCGGTGCGCAACCTCTTCGACTTCTACGACGCGTGCGCCGACCGCGGGATCGCGGTCTACGGGGGCGGCCAGTTCGAGCTCGGGCCCGGCCGCAGCCAGATCCAGCATCTCGCTTCCCTCTTCCACGCCGATGCGCCCAACGACGTGGCGCCGAAGGAGTACAACGAGGGCGGCCCGCGACCGGGGCTACCGCAGAGCCCGCTGCCGCCCGCCTCGCGCGAGCCCGGGTTTCGTTGAGCGATGCGACGGCCGCGAAGCGGCCCTTTAGGGGTCTTCGCGCGATCGGAATCTGCTCTCGCAGATTCCGATCTTGCGCCTAATCAAGCGTCCAGCGCGCCGAGGAGCGTGTCGATCTCGACGAGCTCGAGCGACTGCAGCTTGGCGCTGCCGCGCGCGCCGAGGGCCAGCGACACCTTGGCGACCGTGGCCGCATCGGGGGCCTCGACGATGTTGACGAAGTCGTACTCGCCGAGCGTCGCCCACTGGTGCAGCACCTTGGCGCCGAGCTCCTCGACGTCGCGGTTCACCTCGCGCAAGCGGCCGGGATTCGCCTTCAGCGTCTGCACGCCCTGCGGCGTCAGCGTCGTGAGCATCAGATAGGTCGGCATCGCTCCTCCTCAGGTCGCGGGGCTCGATCGTACTCGGGCGGCCTGGTCGACGTACAGGAGGGCGCCGCCGAGGAAGAGGACCGGCGACATGACCAGATCGCCGAGACCGAGGGCCGCGCGCTCACCCAGATCGCCGAGGTCGCGGAGCAGAAGCACGAGGGTCAGCTTCACGAGCCCGAAGAGCACCGCGAGCGTGGCCAGCGAGCCGAGCGCATGGACGTAGTCGGCGCGCGCAAGCTGGATCGCGCGCCGGAAGGCCGGCGCCGACGCCGGGACGCTCGAGCACGAGCACGGGCACCACCAGCCCGACGAGCGCGAGCCAGGCGACGGCAGGCAGCACGAAGAGGAGGGTCAGGAAGGCCGCCGGCGCAAAGACCACCGAGCCGATCACGATCGCCCGCACGACGTCCCCGGCCCGCGGCCGCACACCGCCGACGATCGCCGACGCGCCCGTGTAGGACGCGGCCATCAGCGGCGACGCCGCCGCGAGGACGAGCACCTGGAAGAGCGTCGAGTGACCGGCCGTGATCTGGTTGATGATCGTGAGGCTGATCCCGAGCGCGAGCGAGGGCCAGAGGTTGTCCCCGTAGACCTTCAGCGTCTCGGCGACGAGCTGACCGACGGTTCGGGTCTCGGGCGGCAGCGGAGGGGGGAGCGGGGCCTTGGTCACGCTGCGGACGCTACAGCGACCAGCCGCGGCAGCGACTCGCCCAGCGCTGCGAACGCGTCGTCGAAGCGCCAGAGGGAGCGGTCGGGCTCGTCGATCTCGTTCGAGACGACGCGCACCTCGACCGCCGGCACGCCTGCGAGCTCGCACGCCCGCAGGACCGCGAAGCCCTCCATCGCCTCCACGTCGACGCCGCGCGTGCCGCCGACGTGCGCGCTCGTCCCGATCGGCCGCACGTATGCCTCCGGAAACGCCTCGCGCAGCCGCCCGAGCAACGCTTCGTCCGGCAGCGCTCGAGCCGGGACGAGCGGCCCGGCGGCGTCGCAGTAGAGAGCCTCGGAGCCGAGCACGATCGTCAGCGGCGGCAGCCCGCGCGCGCCGGCAATGCCGACGTGCAGCACCGCGCTCGGCCGCTCCTCCGCCAGCGCCCGCGCCGTCGCGACGGCCGCCTCGACCGGGCCGATCCCGCAGAGCAATGTGCGTGCGCCTTCGACCGGGGCCAGCTCACGCCCGGTGGCCGCGACGACGAGCAGCACCGCGCGTCTACTCGTCGAGCTGAGCGGCGAGCTGCTCGGCCTCGTCGACGAGCGTCCCGATCGCGTCCAGGCCCGCCGACCAGAAGCCGGGGTCGCCGATGTCGAAGCCGAGCCGCGACGCGAGCTCCGCCGGCGGCGCCGAGCCGCCCGCGCGCAGCAGGTCGAGGTAGGGCTCGACGAGCGACTCGCCCTCGTCGAGGTAGCGCCGGTAGATCGCGAGCGAGAAGAGGTAGCCGAACGAGTAGGCGTAGACGTAGCCCGGCACGGCGATGAAGTGCGGCACGTAGCTCCACCAGATCCCGTAGTCCTCGGTCACCTCGACCGAGTCGCCGAGCATCCGCTCCTGCTCGCGCGTCCACAGCTCCGAGATCCGGTCGACGGGCAGCTCGCCCTCCTCGCGCCGGCCGGTGTGGATCGCGTGCTCGAAGCGGTTGAGCGCGATCTGGCGGAAGACGGTCGCCACCGTGTCGTCGATCCGGCCGACGAGCAGGTCGAGCCGGGCGCGGGGGTCGTCCTCGCGCTCCATCAGCCGCTCGAACGTGAGCGCCTCGCCGAAGACCGAGGCCGTCTCGGCCAGGGTCAGCGGCGTGCTCGCGTTCAGCAGGCCGAGATCCTGCGCGAGCGTGCCGTGCAGGCCGTGGCCGAGCTCGTGCGCGAGCGTGAGCACGCTGCGCCGCTCGCCGGCGTAGTTCATCAGCACGTACGGGTGCACCTCCGGGACCGACGTGGCGCAGAAGGCGCCGAGCATCTTGCCCGGCCGCACCGCCGCGTCGATCCAGTCGCGCTCGAAGAAGTCGTTGATGATCTCTCCGGCCTGCGGCGCGAAGCCGTTGAACGCGTCCAGCACGAGGTCGCGCGCCTCTTCCCACGCGATCGTGCCGCCGACTTCCTGCAGCGGCGCGAAGCGGTCGTAGTCGCGCAACTTCGGCAAGCCGAGCAGCCGCGCCTTCAGGGCGTAGTAGCGCTGCGGGATGTCGTAGCGGGCGACGATCGCGTCGACGAGGCTCTGCGCCGCCTCGTCGGGAATCTCGTTCGCGAGGTTCCGCGCGGCGATCCAGCTGGGATAGCCGCGGAGCCTGTCCTCGATCGCGCGCTCGTTCAGGATCGTGTTCAGGATGTAGCCGCGGGTGCGCACGCCCGGCCGCAGAGCCTCGGTGACGGCTGCGGCGACGTGGCCGCGCTCGTCCTGGTCGGTCAGTCGCGAGAGCCGTGCAAGCGCTTCGTCGAGCGAGAGGTCGTTGCCGTCCAGCGAGACGCGCAGGTCGGAGAGGAGCTCGTTGAAGAGCCGGCCCCAGGCGCCGGCGCCGGTCAGGTCCTTCTCGGCCGAGATCCGCTCCTCCGGCTCGGTCAGCTGGTAGGGCTTGTAGCGCCGCTCCGAGCGGAGGACGTTGGCGAAGTGCTCCAGGTCGGGATCGGCCAGCAGCCGGTCGGCGACCTCGTCGTCGACCTCACCCCACTCCAGGTCGAAGAAGAGGAGCTCCGTCTCGATCTGGGTGTTGCGCTCGCGCACCTTCTGGACGAGCGCGCCACGGGCCTGGTCGGAGCTGTCGGCGGCGAGGCGGAGGCGAGCGTACGTCTCGACGCGGGTCGAGACGGACTTGATCCGCTCGAGCTCGGCGACCGCGTCGTTCAGCTCGGCGCCGGTGAGCTCCGCAAGCTTGCCGCGATAGCGCTCCCGGAACGCCTGCGACGCTGCGAGCGCTTCCTCGAGCTCGGAGTCGATGCGCGGATCGTCAGGGCCGTCGAAGAGGTCGCTGAGGTTCCACTCGACCGCCTCGGCTCCGGTGACAACTGTGCTCACGAGCGGTGAAAGCTACCGGTCCTCGACGCCGTGCGGGGTGCCGTATTCGGCGAGCAGGTCGAGGAACGGGCGGGGCGGAAACGCCTCCGGCCCGAGCACGCCGGTGCCGCTCCAGGCGCCGTCGGCCAGCAGCTCGAGCGCGGCGACCGGATTGAGCGCGGTCTGCAGAACGACGGCCTGGTGGCCCCACTCGCGCATCGCGTGCTCGTTGTCGACCACGTGGTAGAGGTAGGTCGCCCGCGGTTGCCCGTCCTTGCCCGTGCCGGTGACGTAGGTGCCGGCACAGGTCTTGCCACGCATGCGGTCTCCGAGCGTCGCCGGATCGGGGAGCACGGCGGCGACGACGTCGCGCGGCGCCACCTCGACGCCGCGAACGCGCACCGGCTGCGTCGAGTCGAGCCCGAGCTTGTGCAGCGTCTTCAGCACCTCGATGAACTCCTCGCCGAGGCCGTACTTGAAGTCGACGCGACGGCAGTCGACCCACCGCGGGATCAGGAGCACCTCCTCGTGCTCGACGTTCACGCACTCGACGGGGCCGATTCCCTCCGGGAAGTCGAAGACCTCGGGCTCGGAGAAGGGCTCGGTGGTGTACCAGCCGCGGTCGCGTTCCCAGATCACGGGTGGGTTGAGGCACTCCTCGATCGTCGTCCAGATCGAGAAGGTCGGCGCGAAGTCGTAGCCGTCGACGACGAGATTCGCGCCGTCGCGAATTCCGACCAGGTCGATCTCGGCGAAGAGCTCGTCGGCGGCGTAGCGGGCGAAGACGTCGGACAGGCCGGGCTCGACCCCGATCCCGACGAGCGCGAGCAGGCCGGACTCCTCCCACTGCTCCGCCTGCGCGAACTGCGCGTCGCCGAGCTTCACGCCCGTCTGCGCGTCGGAGAGGGTCATCGCCATGTCGAGGTAGGTGCAGCGCGAGTCGAACGCGGCCTGGAAGATCGCGGGATTGAAGCGCGGGTCGACCGCGTTCACGATCGCGTCGGCGCGCTCCGTCCGGGCGAGCTCCGCGATCGAGCCGGCATCGGACGCGTCGACGGTCGCGCCGGCGAAGCGCGGGTCGCCCGTGCGATCGGCAGCGGACTGCGCCCGCGCGGCATCGACGTCGGCGAAAATCAGCCGCTCGAAGAAGGCGCGGCGCTGGGCCACCGAGCCGATCGCGGCGCCGACTCCGCCCGCTCCGATCACAAGGATCCGCACGAGCGCGAACCTACCTGCGATTATTGCCGCCGTGGCGGGCATGAAGGCCGAGGACGTCTATCAGCTCACCGGGGTCTCCGACCCGCGGCTGCGTCCGGGCGGCCAGGAGATCGCGTACGTCGTCTGGTCGATCGACGGCGACGCCAACGAGTACCGCCAGTCGATCTGGCTCGCGCGCGTGGACGGATCGGAGCCGCCGCGCCGCTTCACGACCGGCACGAACGACGCGCAGCCGCGCTGGTCGCCGGACGGCGACCGCCTCGCCTTCGTTTCGAAGCGGGGCGGCGACGACGCGCATCGCCAGCTCTACGTGATTCCGGCCGCAGGCGGCGAGCCCGAGTGCCTGACCGACCTGAAGGAGGACGTCGGCGAGCCGGCGTGGTCCCCGGACGGCACGAAGCTCGTCTTCTCGGCACGCGTTCCGGACGAGGCGTACGAGGAAGAGGACGACAAGAAACGGGCGCCACGCCGTTTCAAGCGGCTCCAGTTCAAGCTCGACAGCGTCGGCTGGACGGGGGACCGGCGCCGGCATCTCTACGTCGTGCCCGCGGACGGGTCGGCGGAGGCGAAGCAGATCACCGACGGCGACTTCGAGGACTCGCAACCGACCTGGACGCCTGACGGGAAGAGCATTGCCTTCTCCTCCGCCCGCACCGAGGACTGGGACATCGATCTCCTCGGCGACATCTACGTCGTCCCCGCCGAGGGCGGCGAGCCGAAGCGGCTCACGCCCGGCGACAGCGTCTACTACGCGCCGTCGTACTCTCCTGACGGCTCGCTGCTCGCAGTGAAGTGGGCCCCGGGTGGCTACGACTTCCCGCGCCATATCCAGATCGCCGTCGTCGACGCCGAGACCGGAGAGAACCGGCGGGTCCTGACGGCGTCGCTCGACCGCCAGTGCGACCCCTACCCGGATCTGCGCGAGCCGATCTGGGACGGCGACTCGATCGTGTTCGCGATCGAGGACGCAGGGAACGTCCACGTCTACCGCGTCTCGACTGACGGCGGCAAGCCGGAACTCGTCACGGGCGGCGACATCGTGCTCTCGGGCTACGACTTCCGCGACGGCCAGGTCGCCCGCACCGGCACGACGGCGCCGCGCCTGAGCGAGCTCTACGCAGGCGAGGAGCAGCTGACGTCGGTCGGCCGCGACTTCGCCGAGGGGCGCGAGCTGGTCGAGCCGGAGCGCTTCACGGCGGTCTCGAAAGACGGTTCCGAGGTGGATGCGTGGATCGTCCGGCCGGCCGGCTTCGAGGAGGGCAAGCGCTATCCCGTCCTGCTCAACATCCACGGCGGTCCGTTCACCCAGTACGGGAACGGCTTCTTCGACGAGTTCCAGGTCTACGCGGGCGGCGGCTACGCCGTCATCTACTCCAACCCGCGCGGCTCCTCCGGCTACTCGGAGGACTGGGGCCGCGCGATCATGGGGCCGGGCGAGCTCGGGCCCGGCTGGGGAACGGTCGACTACGAGGACGTGATGGCGGTCACCGACGAGGCCGTGCGCCGGTTCGACTTCCTCGACGAGGAGCGAATGGGCGTGATGGGCGGCTCCTACGGCGGCTACATGACGTCCTGGATCGTCGGCCACACGAACCGCTTCAAGGCCGCCTGCTCGGAGCGGGGCGTGAACAACATGGTCTCGATGTACGGCTCCAGCGACATCGGCTGGGTCTTCAAGGCCTACCACGGCGAGTTCGTGCACGACGCGGTCGATCTCTACCTGAAGATCTCGCCCTGGACGTATGCCAAGCAGATCGAGACGCCGCTCCTGATCCTCCACTCCGAGCAGGATCTGCGCTGCAACATCGAGCAGGCCGAGCAGCTCTTCACGACGCTGCGCCTGTTCAAGCGGGACGTCGAGCTCGTCCGCTTCCCGGCCGAGAGCCACGAGCTGACGCGCTCGGGCAATCCCGCCCATCGCGTGCAGCGATTCGAGCTCCTGCTCGACTGGTTCGACCGTTACCTCAAGTAGTACGGCGAGCCGTACCCCAAGACACCTGCCTGCCGCAATGCCCAGCCGCCGCCGGTCCGCGATCGTGTGGACATGCTGATTGGCGACCACCGAGGCCCCTCCTACGCCACCACCGGCTCCTCCCCCTCGCCGGCTGTGACGGGCACCCTCCGCCTCTCCCCCTCGTCGCCTTCTCTCTCCGGCTGAAACGGACGTGTCCCAGGGTCTGTCCCTGAGACACGTCCGGAGCGGCCCTGCCAGAATCGGTCTCCGTGGCCGGCTACACGATCTTCCACGGCGACGCGCTCGACTGGCAGCCGCACCGTGAGAACGACCCGCGTTTCCGCGTCGGGCTCTCCGACGCGATGACGAACGCGCGGGCGAACCTCTACCGCTACCCGCCGGGCGCGGTCGGCCGCCGCCACATCGACCCGATCCAGGAGGAGGTCTTCGTCGTCCTCGACGGCACGCTCACGATCCACATGGGCGAGGACGGAGCGGTCGAGAAGCACGAGCTGGCGACGGGCAGCGTCCTGATCGTCCAGCCGGGCACGGCGCTCCAGCTCTCGAACCGACACGACGACGAGCTGCGCCTCTTCATCATCGGCGCGCCGCCGGAACGGGGCGAGTCTGCGTTCCTCGAGCAGGTCGATTGAGCGCCGGCACAGCATGCCGCGGGCGGCCCTCTCCCCAAGAGGACCGCCCGAGGTGACGCCGCCGCACTCCGGCTAGCGGAGAACGAGGCGACGCCGCTCGCGCAGCGCGAAGGCGCCGGCGAACGCAAGCAGGACGATGAGAACGCCGCCCAGCGTGCCGATGATCCCGGTCTCCCAGGTGAAGCCTCCCGCCTCCGCCGGCTCACCGGGAGTGGTCGCGCCGGGGCGTGACGGCGAGCGAGTCCGGATGGCTCGCAGCACCGCTGCGCGTGGTTGCGCAGGTAGCGGGCGAGCGCATCGGGCTGGTCGGTCTGCCCGAGCGCGTTCGCGACGTAGCGGTCGACCGCGTCCGGCTGGTAGCCGTCCGGGGTGGCCGCCGCGACGGGCACGCCCAGGGTCAGCGCTGCGGCTGCCAGTGCGAATGTCGTCCGAATCTTCATCCTGTCCGCCTCCTCTCCGGATCCTTGATCCGGCTCGTCGAGTGATGCTTCGACGCTAGGCGGCGGCGACGACGCGAAAAACCGTGGAACTACTCGACTTTGCTCACGGCGCTTCGCTGCCGAGCCGACTCACCAGCTCGACGCGCGAACGCACACCGAGCTTCCCGTAGACACGGGAGAGGTGACCTTCGACGGTTCGCGGGCTGACGAAGAGTGCTGCTGCCACCTCGCGATTCGTGTGGCCCGCTGCGACGAGCTCGACGACGCGGCGCTCGACCGGCGTCAGCTCGCGCCCCGCCGGCGCGCGGCCGCCGATGCGAGCCAGCTCCTCGACCGCTCGCTGCTCCCAGATCGCCGCGCCGAGGGAGCCGAACAACCCACGCGCCTCCTCGAGCGTCGCCCGGGCCTGGCTGCGATCGTTCGCCCGGCGGCGGGCGACGCCGAGCGCGAGGAGGGTGCGCGCCCGGTCGAGCGGCAGCGGTGCGAGCTCGTGGTGACGCAGAGCTCTCTCGAACGCCGAGATCGCGCCGGGCAGGTCGCCGCGGCCGGCCGCGAGGAAGCCGCGACAGCGAGCTGCTGCGCCCTGGCCGGAAGGGCGTTCGAGCCGCTCGGCGTTCGTCTCGAACCACGCCAGGTGATCCTCCGCCTCTTCGAGCCGTTCGCAGGCGACCAGCGCCTCGACGAGATCCGGGACGAACCGCGTCAGCCCCGGCTCGCGCAGCTCTTGCTGCCTGGCAAAGGAGACGAGGGGGGTCAGCACGTCCGCAGCCTGGGTGTTGCGACCGAGCGAGAGCTCGAGTAGCCCGACCGCGGCCGTGGCAAAGTGCTCGGCCGGCCGGCCACTGGTGCTGTCGGCGAGAGCGAGCGCCTGCGCGGCAACGGAGCGAGCAGAGTCCGCGTTGCCGCGGTAAGCGTCCGCGAGCGCTCGAAGGGCGAGTGCGTACGCGACCAGCGTCTCCTGTCCGACCTGTTCCGCGCGGAGCGCTCCCTCGTCAGCGTGGTCCACCGCTTCGCCAAAGCGGCCTCGAAGGCATTCGGTCTGTGCGAGCAGCACGTGGATGTAGGGCACCGAGCTCTCGTCGCCCATTGCTTCGGCGAAAGCGAGCATCCGCTCGAACGACGCCGCCGCCTCGTCCAGCTGCTCCCACCACATCCGCACGACCGCGACCTGAAACTCGGC
Source organism: uncultured Gaiellaceae bacterium (assembly GCA_963820565.1). GTDB lineage: Bacteria > Actinomycetota > Thermoleophilia > Gaiellales > Gaiellaceae > Gaiellasilicea. The sequence goes on along the minus strand of CAWGAD010000011.1, from coordinate 49,214 downwards.
GCCGCCCATCGCCCGCGTTCCCCGACCCGTGGAGCCGACCTCGTCGGCCGCCTGGAGCGACGCCTGAGCATCGTTAGAGCCGAGCGCCGCCTCGGCGAGCACGAGCGAGCCAAGGGCGGCTGCAGCGAGCTCGGGATCGTCGAGCTCGCGTGCGATGTCGAGGGCAGCTCGGGCATGCTCGACCGCCTCGCCGAGCCGCTCCCGGAGCCGGAAGAAGATCCCCGACAGGATCTCGCGCGCACGACCCTCCACCAGCGGCTCCGCCGCCCCTTCGGCGACCGCCGCCTCCAACAGCTCCACTGCGGCCTGAATGTCATCGTCGTACGAGCGGACGCGGGCCAGGACGATGAGCGCGCGGGCTCGGTCAACTCCCGCGGGCAGCTTCGGGATGGCCTCGTCGAGCAACGAGCGTGCCCGGCGCGCGTCGCCTGCTTCGAAGTGATGGTTCGCGGCCGCGACTGCGCGCTGGAGTGCGTCCGCCGCCGAGTCCGGCGGGGTCAACAGTCGAGCTTCCTCGAGCAGCTCGGCGGCTTCGCCTGGCGCTCCCCGTGCCCGCGCCAGGCTCGCCGCTTCGTCGAGCGCGGTCGCAACGCCTGCGTCCGGCCCGACAGCGGCAAGCGCGAGGTGCCGGGCACGCTCCACCGGGTCGCGGACTCGTGTTGCGAGCAGCGCATGAACCTGACGGCGTTCCGCCGGCCCAGCGGCGCCAGAGGCTGCAGCGGCGAGCAGCGGATGGGTGAAGCGGACACGTCCGCCGACGACGGTGACGAGCTCGCCTGCAACAGCAGGGCCGAGCTCCGCCGCACCGTCGCCACCCGTCACGGCACCGATCAGCTCCAGGGTGGGATCGCCGAGCGCAGCTGCGGCGAGCAGAGCAGTTCGGGTCTTCTTCGGCAGCGTCGTCACGCGGGCGCTGACGAGCTCGTGCAACGAGTCCGGGATGCGCACAGCCGCTCCGGCGGCGTGACCGGTGCCGAGGGCGCGCGCAAGCTCCAGCGCGAAGAACGGGTTGCCCCGAGCTGTCTCGTGCACGGTCCGAAGCGTCGGGCGGGGGAGAACGACGGCGAGCCGCTCCTGCAACAACCGGTGCAGCGCTGCGAGGCTGAGTCCCTCGACTCGCAGTCGGCCGAAGCCGGGCAGGGTCGCCTCCGGCGCGAACGGCGACCTCTGCCGCTCCTCGTCGCGTAGCGCCAAGAGGAGGGCGACCTGTTCGTCGGCCAGTCTCCGTGCGGCGCCAAGCAGCACGCGCGAGGACGCGCCGTCGAGCCACTGAACATCGTCGACGGCGATGAGCACGGGTCGGGTGGCGGCCAGCGCGCGCAGGACGCCGAGGAATCCGAGAGTCACCCCGCGCTGATCGACACCGGCCGGATCCGGGGTCTCGAGCAGGAGCGCCGCGCGCAGCGCGTGAGCCTGCGGCGGTGGCAGCTCGTCGAAGATCTCGTGGGTCCCGTCGAGGAGGTCACCGACACCGGAGTAGGCGAGCTTTGCCTCGGTCTCGAGCGGCCGGGCGACGAGCACGTGGAACCGTCCCGATGCCGCCTCGACAGCATCCAGCCACAGTGTCGTCTTCCCTGCTCCCGCCTCGCCTTCCAGCAGGAGCGTGCGAGGCCAGTCCTCTCGGCTCAGGAACCGCGCGAGCGCAGCGAGCTCGTCCTCCCTGCCGACGATGGCGGCGGACATGAGCTCATCCTAGGAGGGTTTGGCGGCCCTGAGCGGGCCGGACGCGATAACGCCCGGCCCGCTTCTAGCGGTCGTTCAGCCGCGACCCGGCCCGAAGTAGTTGGCCCGACGCCAGTCGGCCACCCGCCGGGCGATGAGGACGCTCTGCTCGTCGGCCCGCCGGAAGTGGATCCCCGACCACACGCGGACGTCGACGATCTCGTTCAGGGCGGACGAGAGGCTCGTGTAGCTCGTCGTCTGGCCGCCGACGTTGGTGTCGGTCCAGCCGATCGCGTCCGTCCCGAGGAACTCCTGCAGGGTGGTGACAATGGCCCCGCTTAGCCCTAGGTGCCCGGAGGGATGATCGGGGTAGGGCGGATTTGCGATCAGGGGCAACCATGTCGTGTCCGGAGTCGTCGCGGGATTTCCGTCCGTGTCCGCCTCGCGGATCGCCGTGATCGGCCGCCAGAAGCCCCAGCGCGCCTTGTCGATCCAGACGCTGATGAACGCGTCCGCCGCCGTCGTGTAGAGCATCGCGTACAGGCGGGCATTCGACTCCAGCGAGAGCAGCTGCTGCGCCGAGATCATGCGGATGATGCGGCCCCACGTCCGCGGCGGGTTCTCCGCCCAGTACCGAGCCGCATTGGTCTGCGGCCCGGTGCGCGTCGCGCTGTTGAGCGAGCCGATCGTCTTGACCTCGTTGAACTCCGCGGCGTAGGCGGCACTCGTCAGCGGCGAAGGGCCCGGTGGTTCCGAACTGCGCTCCGTCCGGGATCAGGAAGGGCCGCACGTACCGCACCCAGCCCGCCGGGTCGTTCGCGAACGCCGGCAGCACCGGGCGCCACTGGCCGGGCGCCACGCCGACCGGGAACCCAGGCGGGCCGAAGCGGCCGTCGTTCGTCCGCGCGGCGATCATCGCCGCCGCCGCCTCTTCGCCGTACCGGATGCCGGCCGCCTTGCCCGCGGACGGGATGCCGGCGAGACTGGCCAGGTAGAGCTGCTCCAGCGCCGGCTGCTGCGCCGGGACGACGCTGACGAGCACCCGGTACGCCGCCGTCGCGGCGGCGGCCTCCTTCGAGGCGCTCGGCACGACGCGATTCGTGAAGTAGAGGTAATGCCGGTGCCTGCGGTCGATCGCGTTGACGGCGTCGTAGACGGCGCCGTGCACCATCGCCATGTGGATCGTGGCGACCGGCGGGGCCTGGCCGGCAACCGTCATCAAGGCATTCGACGCGTGCGCGTTCCAATCCGTGACCGTGTCCGCTCTGGCTGTAGCCGGACTGGCCAGCACGAACGCGAAGACGGCAAGCACCAAGCAGGCGGCGCGTACTCATGATCGACTCCCTTCCGTCCAATGTACGCCGCAGTGCGGTTGGAGCATGTTCTCTCTGTCACGAGCGGATTGCAACTGCTCGTGTCGCGCTCCTAGACCGCTGCGGGCGCGCCGGCGCGCTCGAAGACGAGCTCGCCGTCGTGGGCGTCGACACGGATCGTGTCGCCCTCCACGAACTCACCTTCGAGCAGCCGCTGGGCGAGCGGGTTCTCGACCAGGCGCTGCAGGGCGCGCTTGAGCGGCCGGGCGCCGTAGGTCGGGTCCCAGCCCGCCTCGGCGAGCACCTCCTTCGCCGCGTCGGTGAGCTCGAGCGAGAGCTTCCGCTCGGCGAGCCGCGCCCGCAGCCGCTCCAGCTGCAGCTCGGCGATGTCGGCGAGCTGCTCCTTGCTCAGCGGCTCGAAGACGACGATCTCGTCGATCCGGTTCAGGAACTCGGGCCGGAAGTGCTCGCGCAGCTGCTCGGCCGAGCGGATGTTCGAGGTCATGATCAGCACGGTGTTGCGGAAGTCGACGGTGCGGCCCTGGCCGTCGGTGAGGCGGCCGTCGTCGAGCACCTGCAGGAGGACGTCGAAGACCTCCGAGTGCGCCTTCTCGATCTCGTCGAGCAGGACGACGGAGTACGGGCCGGCGGCGCACGGCCTCCGTGAGCTGGCCGCCCTCGTCGTAGCCGACGTAGCCGGGCGGCGCGCCGACCAGGCGCGACACCGTGTGCCGCTCCTGGTACTCGGACATGTCGATCCGGATCATCGCCCGCTCGTCGTCGAACATGAACTCGGCGAGCGCGCGGGCGAGCTCGGTCTTGCCGACGCCGGTCGGGCCGAGGAAGATGAACGAGCCGATCGGGCGATCGGGGTCCTGCAACCCGGAGCGCGCGCGACGGAGCGCGTTCGAGACGGCCTCGACCGCCTCGTGCTGGCCGATCACGCGCTGGTGCAGCCGTTCCTCCATGTGGATCAGCTTCTCGGTCTCGCCCTCGAGCAGCCGGGAGACCGGGATACCCGTCCAGGCCGCGACGACCGCCGCGATGTCGTCCTCGTCGACCTCCTCCTTCACCATCGGCTCGGCCGGCGACTCGCGCTCGGCGAGCTCCTTCTCGAGCGCGGGCAGCTCGCCGTAGCGGATCTCGGCGACCCGCTGGAGGTCGCCGGCGCGCTCGGCGCGCTCGGCCTCCATCCGCAGCTCGTCGATCCTCGTCGTGATCTCGCCGATCCGGTCGAGCGCGGCCTTCTCCTCGGCCCAGCGTGCCGCCGAGCTCGCGCGTGGCGCTCCTTCGCGTCGGCGAGCTGGCGCTCGACCGGCTCGCGGACGTCCTTCGACTCCTTCGCCATCGCGGCGAGCTCGATCTCGAGCTGGCGCACGGCGCGATCGGCCTGGTCGAGCTCGAGCGGCGAGCTGTCGATCTCCATCTTCAGACGCGAGGCGGCCTCGTCGACGAGGTCGATCGCCTTGTCGGGCAGCTGCCGGTCGGCGATGTAGCGGTCGGAGAGCACGGCGGCGGCGACGAGGGCCGCGTCGCGGATCCGCACCTTGTGATGGGACTCGTACTTCTCCTTCAAGCCCGCGCAGGATCGCGATCGTGTCCGCCACCGACGGCTCGCCGACGAAGACCGGCTGGAAGCGGCGCTCGAGCGCTGCGTCCTTCTCGATGTGCTTGCGGTACTCGTCGAGCGTCGTCGCGCCGACCGTGCGCAGCTCGCCGCGGGCGAGCATCGGCTTCAGCATCTGGGCGGCGTCGACCGCGCCCTCGGCAGCACCTGCTCCGACGATCGTGTGCAGCTCGTCGATGAAGAGGACGATCTGTCCCTCGGCGTTCTTGATCTCGGCGAGGACGGCCTTGAGCCGCTCCTCGAACTCGCCGCGGTACTTCGCACCGGCGAGGAGCGCGCCGACGTCGAGCGCCCAGACGCGCTTGCCCTTCAAGCCTTCCGGCACGTCGCCGGCGACGATCCGCTGGGCGAGACCCTCCGCGATCGCGGTCTTGCCGACCCCTGGCTCGCCGATCAGCACCGGGTTGTTCTTCGTCCGGCGCGAGAGCACCTGGATCACGCGCCGGATCTCCTCGTCGCGCCCGACGACCGGGTCGAGCTTGCCCTGCTCCGCGGCCTCGGTCAGGTCGCGGCCGAACTTCGAGAGCGCCTGGTAGGTGCCCTCGGGGTCCTGGCTCGTGACGCGCTGGCCGCCGCGCACATCCTTGATCCGGGCGAGCAGCTCGTCGCGCGGAACGGCGTCGAGCGCCAGCAGCAGGTGCTCGGTGGAGACGTAGTCGTCCTCGAGCTTGCGCGCCTCGTCGAACGCCTGGTCGAGCACGCGGCTGAACGCAGCGCCCGCCTGGGGCTGCTGCGAGGCGCCCTGGATCGCAGGCTTGGCGGCGAGCGCCGCCTCGGTCTCGGCGCGGAGCGAAGCCGCGTCGGGCACGAGCTGCTGGACGAGCTCCTGGTCGAGCAGCGCGAGCAGCAGGTGCTCGGGGTAGAGCTCGGGGTTGCCCATCCGGCGCGCAAGCTCCTGCGCGGCCGCGACGGCCTCCTGGCTCTTGATCGTCAGCTTGTTGAAGTCCATCAGGGCGTGACCTCCGGGTGCTGGGCGCGCTGGTAGACGACGACCTCCCGCTTGTAGGTGCGGTGGACGGTGCGGATCTCCTCGCGCAGCTCGCGCTCGAGCCGCTCGGCCCGCGCGCGCTGCTTGCGCAGCTCGTCCTCGAGCCGGAGCACGTGCTCGACGCCGGCCAGGTTGAGGCCGAGCTCGGTGGTCAGGCGCTGGATCACCCGCAGGCGCTCGAGATCCGCCTCGGAGTAGAGCCGCGTGCCGCCCGGCGTGCGCTTCGGCTGCACGAGGCCCTTCGCCTCGTACACGCGCAGCGTCTGCTGGTGCATGCCGACGAGCTCGGCGGCGACGGAGATCATGTAGCGGGCCTGGTTGTGGAGATCCAGTGTGTCCATCAACGGCTCGCCTTCCTGAGCTCTTCGAGCAGCTCGCGTTCCTTCTTCGAGACCTTCGCGGGCACGGTCAGCTTCAGCCGCGCGAGCAGGTCGCCCTTGCCGCTGCCCTTCGCCCTCGGCGCGCCGCGCCCCTTGACCTTGAGCAGCTTCCCGGGCTGCGAGCCGGCGGGAACCTTGAGCGAGATCGGGCCCTCGGGCGTCTGCACCTCGACGGATGCGCCGAGCGCGGCGTCCGCGTAGGCCACGGGGACGTCGACGATCAGGTCGTCGCCGCGGCGCTCGTAGAGCGCCGACGGCTGGACGTGGATGACGACATAGAGGTCGCCGGCCGGGCCGCCGTTCCTGCCCGCCTCGCCCTTGCCGGCCAACCGGATCCGCGCACGGTCTTTGATCCCCGGTCGGATCTTGACGTTGAAGGTCTTCGTCGTCCGCTCGCGGCCGGAGCCGCGGCAGGTCTTGCACGGGTGCTCGACGATCGTCCCGTTGCCGCGGCAGCGCGGGCAGGGGTGCGAGAGCGCGAAGAGGCCGTGGGAGTCGGACGTGACGCCGCGGCCGCCGCACTGCGGGCACACGGTCGGCGCCGTGCCGGGCTCCGCGCCGGTGCCGCCGCAGGTGCGACACGCCGTCTCCAGCTCGACCGGCACGCGCACCTCGGCGCCGTGGAGCGAGTCCTCGAACGAGATCGTCGCGTGCGCCTCCAGGTCGGAGCCGCGCTCGGGCATCGGCCCGCGCTGACGCGCGCCGCCGCCGCCGAAGAGGCCCCCGAAGAGATCGGAGAGGTCGAAGTCCGCGAACTGCGGCCCTCCCTGCGGGCCGCCGCCGCGGCCGTTCGTCGAGCCGTAGGAATCGTAGGCCTGGCGCTTCTCCGGATCGGAGAGCACGTCGTAGGCGCCCTGGATCTCCTTGAAGCGGCTCTCGTCGCCGCCGCTCGCGTCGGGATGATGCTCGCGCGCGAGCTTGCGGTAGGCCTTCTTGATCTCGTCGGCCGAGGCGTTCTTCGGAACGCCGAGGGTGTCGTACAGGGTCGCCACTGCTTACTCCGCGACGATCACGCGCGCGGGCCGGAGGACCTTGTCCCCGAGCCGGTAGCCCTTCTGCAGCACCTGCAGGACCGGTGCCCTCCTCCGCCCCCTCGCCCGGCTGGGCGAGCAACGCCTCGTGCACGTGCGGGATCGAAGGCGCCGGCGGTGTCGATCTCCGTCAGCCCGTGCCGCTCGAGCAAGCGCGGCGAGCGAGCGATGCACCAGCTCGACACCCTCCTCGAGCTTGGCCTCCTCGTGCTGTGCCGCGGCCTCGAGCGCCCGCTCGAGATCGTCGAGCACCGGCAGCAGCTCGTTCAGCAGCTGCTCGTTCGCGCGGCGCGTCAGCTCGACGTGCTCGCGGGCGACGCGCTTGCGGTAGTTGTCGAAGTCGGCCGCGAGCCGGAGGTAGGAGTCGTCCGGAGCCGGCGGAGTCTCCACCGGCTCCTCGACGACCTCGTCCTCGAGACTCTGCTCGTCAACATCGTGCCCCAGCGGCTGGTCGGTCACGAGGTCTTCGCCTCTTCCTCGTCGACGACCTCGTAGTCGGCCTCCTCGACGTCCTCGTCCTCGGTGGTCGTAGCGCCGTTGGCTGCCGACTGCTGCTGTGCACTGGCCTGGGCGTAGACCGCGTCGGCCAGCGTGCGCGAGGCCTCGTTGAGCGCGTCCGTCTTCTGACGGATCTCGTTCACGTCGGTCGACTCGAGCACGCCGCGCAGCTCCATGATCCGGCCCTCGATCGTCGAGGCGTCGGACTCCTCGAGCTTGTCGCGGTGCTCCTTGAGCGTCGACTCGGTCTGGTAGGCGAGCTGCTCTGCGGTATTGCGTGCGTCGGCGAGCTCGCGCAGGCGATGCGCCTCGTCGGCGTGCGCCTCCGCCTCGGTGACCATCCGCTGCACCTCGTCCTCCGACAGGCCCGAGCCGCCCTCGATCTTGATCTGCTGCTCGTTGCCGGTGCCGAGGTCCTTGGCGGTGACGTGGATGATCCCGTTCGCGTCGATGTCGAAGCCGACCTCGATCTGCGGCATGCCCCGCGGCGCCGGCGGGATGCCGACGAGCTGGAACTTGCCGAGCGTCTTGTTGAACGCGGCCATCTCGGTCTCGCCCTGGAGCACGTGGATCTCCACCGACGGCTGGTTGTCCTCCGCGGTCGAGAACGTCTCCGACTTGCGGGTCGGGATCGTCGTGTTCCGGTCGATCAGCTTCGTGAAGACCCCGCCCTTCGTCTCGATCCCCAGCGACAGCGGGGTGACGTCGAGCAGGAGCACGTCCTTGACCTCGCCCTTGAGCACACCGGCCTGGATGGCCGCGCCGACGGCGACGACCTCGTCCGGGTTGACGCCCTTGTGCGGGTCCTTGCCGAGCAGCTCCTTGACCTTCTCCTGCACCGCCGGCATGCGGGTCATGCCGCCGACGAGCACGACGTGCTCGATCTTCGAGGCGTCGAGCCCCGCGTCGGCGAGCGCGGCCTTGGTCGGGCCGACCGTCCGCTCGATCAGGTCGGCGGTGATCTCGCCGAGCTTGGCGCGAGTCAGCTGCAGGTCGAGGTGCTTCGGGCCCTCCGCGGTGGCGGTGACGAACGGCAGGTTGATCTGCGTCGTCATCGTCGAGGAGAGCTCGATCTTCGCCTTCTCGGCCGCCTCGTAGAGCCGCTGCAGCGCCATCTTGTCGGCGGCCAGGTCGATGCCCTGGTCGCGCTTGAACTCCGCGACCATCCAGTCGACGATCGCCTTGTCGAAGTTGTCGCCGCCGAGGTGGTTGTCGCCGTTGGTCGACTTGACCTCGAAGACGCCGTCGCCGAGCTCGAGCACGGACACGTCGAACGTGCCGCCGCCGAGGTCGAAGACGAGGATCGTCTGGTCGCCGCCCTCCTTGTCGAGCCCGTACGCGAGCGCTGCCGCGGTCGGCTCGTTGACGATGCGGAGCACGTTGAGGCCCGCGATCTTGCCCGCGTCCTTCGTCGCCTCGCGCTGCGCGTTGTTGAAGTAGGCCGGGACCGTGATCACCGCGTCGGTGACCGGCTGGCCGAGATAGGCCTCGGCGTCGGCCTTCAGCTTCTGCAGGATCATCGCGCTGATCTCCGGCGGGGCGTACTCCTTGCCCTCCACCTGGACGCGCGCGTCGCCGTTCTCGCCCTTGGCGACCTCGTAGGGGACGATCGTCATCTCTTCCGAGACCTCGTCCCACTTGCGGCCCATGAAGCGCTTGATCGAGAAGATCGTGTTCTGCGGGTTGGTCACCTGCTGGCGCTTCGCGGGCGCCCCGACGAGCCGCTGACCGTCCTTCGTGAACGCGACGACGGACGGCGTCGTGCGGCCGCCCTCGGCGTTCGGGATCACGGTCGGCTCGCCGCCCTCGAGCACCGCCATGCAGCTGTTCGTGGTGCCGAGGTCGATTCCGATTGTCTTTGCCATGTGTCTGCTCCTTCGTGCTGAGTGCTGTGACTAGAGAAAATCTAAGCCACAAGGTATCAGATCACCGTTACCGAAAGACGCCGATCAGCACCCCGCCTGCGACCACGAGCGCGGCGCCGCCGAACAGGCGTGGGCCGACGAGCTCGTGCCGGCGGAGCAGGAGCGCCGACAGCGCGACGCCCCAGAGCGACTCGGTCGCGACGAGCGGCGAGACGACCGAGACGCGGCCGCGGTAGTAGGCCTCGAAGAGGCACACGTACGAGAGGCCGAAGAGGATCCCGGCCGGGACGAATGCGGACAAGCCGCCTGTGGGCAACCGCCGGCGGGTGACGAGCAGCCAGGCCGCGACGGTCAGCCCGCCGGCGAAGAGCGTCGCCGCAGCGGCGAGCGCCGGCTCGACGTCGGTGTCGAGTGAGAGATGCCGGACGAGGTTGTCGCGGACGGCGAAGACGATGGTCGCCCCGAGCGCGAAGCCAAGCCCGATCCACTTGACGTGCTCGGGCCGCCCGGGCTCGCGCGACGAGCAGGATCCCGCCGGCCACGATCAGGACGGCGCCGACGAGCACGCCCGCCTTCGCCGGCTCGTCGAGCAGCAACAGCGCGATCGCGACCGAGAAGAGCGGCGCCGTTCCGACCGTCACCGACGTCCGCGACGGGCCGGCATCGCGCACCGCGAGCGTGAAGAGGACCTGCGAGCACCCAGGTCCCGAGCACGCCCGCGAGCAGGAACGGCCAGATCGCCGCCGAGGTCGACGTCGCCGGCAGCGACGAAGGGAAGCGTGACCGCGATGGCGGGGATGATCGTCCAGAGCGCCCCTGCTTCAGCGTCGGCGACGCGCGCGAGCGCGAACCGGAGCGCGACCGTCATCCCGCCAAAGAGCGCGGCCGATGCCAGCGCGAGCACGACCGCGTCCATCGGACGAACCTACCGGGCGACGAGCAGCTGGGCTCCGATGTCGGTGCGGCTCACGCTCGAGCTGCCGAAGCCCGCCTCGAGCGGCAGCCGCTCGAGCTCCTCGTCCGCGTAGAAGTGACCGCGCGTGGCGAGCGGATACGGCGCAGCGGGCGTGCCCCTGGCCTCCGGTGGCGTCGTGAAGATCGCGACCCTGCCGCGTGCCGGGTCGAGCACACGCCGAAACTCGCCGAGGACGCGGACGGGATCGGCAAAGAAGAAGAACGCGACGATGCACGAGACGGCGGTGAACTCACCGTCCGCGAACGGGAGCTCATCGGCGCTGGCCTCGACCACGCGCGCCCCGGACGTCTGCCGCGCGAGCTCCACCATCTCCCGGCTGTGATCGACGCCGACCGCCTCGCAACCCGTCTCGAGCGCCCGGCGCAGGAAGACACCGCCGCCGCAGCCCACGTCGAGGAGCACGTCTCCCGGTCCCAGCCCCAGGGCGTCCAGCACCGGCTCCCAGGCGAACGAGTGGGCGTCGACGGCGCCGTAGACCTCCCGCGCCGCTCGGCCATGAGGCCGCCGCGCGATGCGGTCGGTCATCCGGTCGATCCTCCACTCGCGGAGCCACTCGAACATGACCTCGCCTAGGATGCCGCCTGTGGGGGATCCTCGCGTGCGAGAGCTCGCAGAGTTGGTGGTCGAACGCTGCCTCGACGTGCAGCCGGGCTGGCAGGTCTCCGTTCGCGCGACCCCGCTTGCGCGCCCGCTCGTCACCGAGGTCGCCCGCGCGATCGGGCGCCGCGGCGCCTACTACCTTCCGCGCATCAACTGGGGGCCGGACCGCTTCCGCGCCGACCTCGACTGGGCGCTCGAAGCGCCGCTCGAGCTGCTCGGCGAGCTTCCTCCGATCGAGCGCTACGCGGTCGAGCACGAAGATGCCCGGCTGACGATCCGCTCGCCCGAGGACGTGCACGCCGGCTCCGAGCTGGACGAGGAGCGCCGCCGGCTGCTGCAGCAGTCGATGGCGCCGGCGAGCAAGCGGGCCCGCAGCCTCGACGTGCGCTGGGCGGTGGTCGAGTACCCGACCGAGGCCGCCGCCGAGCAGGCGGGGATGTCCCTCGCCGAGTACACGGAGTTCGTCTACGACGCCTGCCTGCTCGACTGGGACGCCGAGGAGGAGCGGATGCGCGAGATCAAGGCGCGCTTCGACGGCGGCCGCACCGTGCAGATCGTCGGCGAGGGGACCGACCTGACGCTGGGGATCGACGGCCGCGAAGGAGTCGTCTCCGCAGGCTTCCGCAACATGCCCGACGGCGAGGTCTTCTACAGCCCCGTCGAGGACACCGCCGAAGGCGTGATCACGTTCGCCGAGTTTCCGGCCGTCTATCTCGGCCACGACGTCTTCGGCGCGCGGCTCGTCTTCCGGGAAGGGACGATCGTCGAGTCGAGCGCCGACGAGGGCGAGCAGTTCCTGAAGCAGGTGCTCGCGACCGACGAGGGCTCGAGCCGGCTCGGCGAGCTCGGCCTCGGCTGCAACCCGCGCATCACCCGCTTCACGCGCAACGTCCTCTTCGACGAGAAGATCGACGGCACCGTCCACCTCGCGGTCGGCGCGAGCTACACGTACACCGGCGGGCGGAACGAGAGCGCGGTGCACTGGGACCTGGTCAAGGACCTGCGCCCGGGCGGCGAGCTCAGCCTGGACGGCGAGGTCGTCCAGCGCGACGGCGCCTGGCTCAGCTGACGTGATCGATCCGCTCGAACGCTGGCAGCCCCTCGGCGACAAGCCGGACTACGCGGGCCTGCTCACCTACGGTGGCATGCCGTACACACAGGACCCGAACGAGCTGCAGGGAACCGACATCGCGATCGTGGGAGCGCCGACCGACGACCTCGTCTCCGACCGGCCGGGAACGCGGTTCGCGCCTCGCGCGATCCGGGCCGCGAGCTGCCCGCCCGGACCGCACCTCGAGGCGCAGATCGACGCGTTTCGCGAGCTCCGCGTCGTCGACTTCGGCGATGCGCCGGTGATCCCGGCAGACCCTGCGCGATCGCATGCCGCGATCGAGGCGCTCGTCGGCGAGGTGCTCGACGCCGGCGTGTTGCCCGTCGTCCTCGGCGGCGACCACTCGATCTCGGAAGCGAACATCCGCGCGGTCGCCGCGCGTCACGGACCGGTCGGCCTCGTCCATTTCGACACGCACACGGACACGGGTACCGAGGTGTTCGGCGTCGAGCGGTCGCACGGGACGCCGATGTACAGGCTCGTCCGCGACGGGCACGTCGACGCGTCCCGCTACACGCAGATCGGCCTCCGCGGCTACTGGCCCGGCGAGCCCGAATTCACCTGGCAGGCCGAGCGCGGGATCACGTCCTTCTTCATGCGCGACGTGCGTGAGCTCGGGATCGGGGAAGTCGTTGCCCGCACGATCGACGCGGTCGGCGGCGGACCGGTATTCGTCACCGTCGACGTCGACGTCCTCGACCCCGCCTACGCCCCCGGGACCGGCACGCCGGAACCAGGCGGAATGACGTCGCTCGAGTTGCTCGGCGCCGTACGTACCGTGGCCCAACGACTCGAGGTGGTCGGCGCCGATCTCGTCGAGATCATTCCGACCGGCGTCGGCTCGACCGACGTGACCGCGCTCGTGGGCGACCGGATCGTCCGCGAGCTCCTCACCGGGATCGCGCTCCGCCGGCGAAGCCCCTAGCGAGGTTGAACCGTCCGTGAGGACGGGTGCGAAAGCGCGTGCGTCATCCACACTCGAAGGAGGCTCACGCCATGCACGTCCTCACACGCAACATCGTCGCCGGCCTCGTCGCGGCACTGCTCCTCCCGCTCGTCGCGCTTGGCGGCGACGGCGGCAGGAACCCCGGTTTCGCCATCGGCAAGGAGTCCAGGCTGCTCTTCGCCACCGACAATGCGGGAAATCTGCTCCGCTTCCGCGAGCACTCGCCGTGGCTCGCGCGCTCGAAGACGATCACCGGCCTCGCAGCCGGCGTCTCGCTGAAGGGGATCGACTTTCGCCCGGCGACCGGTGACCTGTACGCACTCGGCAGCGACCGCGTCGTCTACCGGGTCAACCCGCGGACGGCGATTGCCGTCGCCGAAGGCCCAGCGTTCGAGTCCGCGCCGGCCGCGCTCCAGGGCGACCGGATCGGCTTCGACTTCAACCCGACGGTGGACAAGATCCGCATCACGAGCGACGCGGACGACAACCTCCGGCTCGATCCCGATCCGGGCAGTCTGCTCATGAACGACACGCAAGCTGACGCCTGCAGATGTGACGGTGGTCGGCTCGGCGTACACGAACTCGTCGTTCGCCGCGTTTGCGAACCGGCCGGCGGCGACGATGCTGTTCGCTTACGACACCTCGGGCAAGTCGGACCGCCTCTGGCTGCAGAACCCGGCCAACGCGGGCACCCTGATGAACCCGCTCTCGACGGGGCTCGACCTTGGCAGCGACATCGGCTTCGACATCGCAGGTGCGATGAACCGAGGCTACGTCGCCGGAACGCAGTCCGGGCGCTCCGGATCCGGTGCACGGCTCTACACACTCGACGTGACCACCGGCAAGACGCGCCAGCTCGGCCGGATCGGCGGCGGCAACGTCGTCGTGACCGGGCTCGCGGCCTGGCAGGACCAGTAGGAGGCACGACCGGCGGGGAACGGGTCGGACGCCGGCCCGTCCCCGCCGAACCGAAACCGGCCATGCCTGCGAACCCTCGTCATCGCCGGACTGCTTCCCCACACAGACGCACCGCCCGCAGCCGCCCAGGAGGAGGAGGCGCTCGTCGCCCGCCTGGCGGCCGGAGACCGCGAGGAGGCCGTGGGCGCCCTCTACGACCTGTACGGCCGGCGCCTCTACACCCTCGGCCTACACCTCCTGCACGACCGCGGCCTCGCGGAGGACCTCGTCCAGGAGACGTTCGTGCGCCTGTGGCGCTCCGCGCACCGCTACGACCCCCGCCGCTCGTCTGTGCGGACCTTCGTCTACACGCTGGCACGCCGCGCCGCCGTCGACCTCTGGCGGCGCAGCTCGAGATCGCCGACGGCGACGGCCGCGGGAGCGGAGCTGGAAGACGCCGTCGGTGGCGCGGCGTTCGACGAGCTGGTCGTGCGGCTGGACGTGGGCGAGGCGCTCGCGGCGCTGACACCGGCCCACCGCGAGGTGCTCGAGCTCCAGTACCACTGCGACCTCACGCAGAACCAGGTCGCAGAACGGCTCGGAATCCCGCTCGGCACCGTCAAGTCCCGGACCCTGTACGCATTGCGGGCGCTCTCCGCCGAGCTGAAGGAGCGCGGGCTCGTTGAGTGACATGAACGGACACGAGCTCGAAACGGCGGCGCGCCTGCTCCGCGGCGCCGTGACGATGGTCGCGCCGCCGACCGACCTGAAAGGCAGGGTGCTCACCGCGGTCGAGGATGCGGCGGCGGCGCGGCCGTCGCCCCCGGCGCGGCCCCGTCGGCGGTGGACGCGTCCGGCCCTCCTCGGCGCGGGAGCGCTCGCCGCGGCAGCCGCGGTCCTCCTCCTCGCGATCCGCGCCGGCGCTCCGGCGGGCGAGCTCGAGCTGCGGGCCGTGCTCGGTTCCCCGAGCGGCGCGGAGGCGACGGTGGAGGTGCGCAAGACCGGGATCGGCCGTGTGATCCGGCTGCGAACCGACATGCTGCCGATTCTCCCGAAGGGCGAGTACTACGAGCTCTGGTTCGTCGGGCCCGGAGACACCCCGGCGACGCCGAACCGCATCTCGGCCGGCACGTTCCACCCGGACGAGAACGGCCGCTCGGAAGTCACGTTCGCCGCCGCCGTCGACCCGAGCGTGTACCGGGTGCTGAGCGTCACGGCCGAGCCGGGCGACGGCGATCCACACCCGAACGGCCCGGAGGTGCTCCGATCTGGACGTTGATCTACGACCGGGGACAGTCCCGGGGACAGTCCCCGTACGGAAGCGCTACTCGTTCGTCACGGCTTCGCGTCGGACGACGAGCCGGCGTAGCGTCCGTCCTGCTTCCGGCTCGGCGACGACGATCCCGGCCATGATCACGGCGCAGCCACTCCAGCCGAGCACGCCCAGCCGGTCGCCGGCGAGCCAGAAGCCGAAGAGCCCGGCCCAGACCGGCTCCATCGCGAAGGCGAGCGCGGTCCGTGCAGCACTGATCTGCCGCTGTGCCCAGGTCTGGACGAGGAAGCCGAGCGCGCTGGCGAAGATGCCCGTGACGAGGAGAGCGCTCCAGACGGTCCAGCCGCGCGGCAGCTCGACCTGTCCGAGTGCGACTGCGACGACCGCGAACCCGCCGAACGCCGCGAGCATCTCCGCCTGGGTGAACGCGACCGCGTCGTACCGCGGCGCGAAGCGCTCCATCAGCACGATCTGCAGGGAGTAGGCGGCGGAGCCGGCGAGCACGAGCAGGTCGCCGGCAGCGTCGCCCGCACCGACGCCAGAGAGCATCGCGAGGCCCGCGACCGCGAGCCCGACGCCGACCCAGACAGCGCCGCCCACACGCGTTCGGAAGAGCAACAGTGCGAGCAAGGGCGTGAAGACGACGTACAGGCCGGTGATGAAGCCTGCGTTCGAGACCGTCGTCCGCTCGAGCCCTGCGGTCTGGAGGGCGTAGCCGAGAGCGAGCAGGAGGCCGAGCGAGGCGCCGGCCACCCAGCCGCGCCTGCCGAGCGAGCGCAACCGGCCCGCTGCGGGCACGGCGAGGACGATCGAGGCGATCGCGAACCTGACAGTGAGGAAGGCGAAGAGCGGATAGAGCGCGACCGCATCCTTGACCTGGACGAAGGTCACGCCCCAGACGGCGGTGACGAGGATCAACGCAAGCAGGGCCGGCATCGCGCGAGGCTATCGCTACGGTCCCGGCGACCCCGACCGAGGAGCCCGCCCATGAGCGACCAGCCCGTTCGCGAGCTCAGGCTCGCAGTGACCGCGCCCGACTACGACGAGGCGCTCTCGTTCTACCGCGACGTGCTCGGTCTGCGCGAGCGGGCGGCCTTCAGCTCGGCCGACGGACGCGTGACGATCCTGGAGGCCGGCCGCGCGACGCTCGAGCTGCTCGATCCGACCCATGCCGCGTTCGTCGACCAGGTCGAGGTCGGCCGGCGCGTCGCCGGGCACGTTCGGGTCGCGCTCGAGGTCGACGATGCGGAGGCGATGACGGCTCGGCTCGCCGCGGCGGGCGCGACGGTGATCGCGGCGCCGACGCGAACGCCCTGGGAGTCGCTCAACGCCCGCCTCGAGGCGCCGGCAGGCCTGCAGCTGACCCTCTTCACGGAGCTGGCCGAGCAGTAGCGCTCCTCGGGCTCCGGACGCTGCCGGAGCCCGAGGACGGAGAGAGCTAGGGACTAGACGCGCTTGTCGATCGCGTCCTTGGCGGCGTCGGCCGCGTCCTTGGCCTTGTCCAGCGCGTCGTCGGCCTTGTCCTTGGCCTTGCCCCACGCGTCCTGGGCCTGGCCCTCCTTCTCGAGCTCCTCGTCGCCCGTCAGCTTGCCTTCCGCTTCCTTGAGGTTCCCTTCGATCCGATCACGATCCACAACTACCCCTTTCCTCGCTTGCAAGTGTGTTTTCCCCGCCACGCCAGAGTCCAACCCTCCTGCAAGCAGCTATTTTGGGCGGGTGCGCGACCTGCTCCCGACCCTCGCCCGCTGGCACGACGACGGACGACGGGTCGCGATCGCAACCGTGGTCGAGCGGCGCGGCTCGGCGCCTCGCGACCCCGGCGCCTCACTTGCGCTTTCCGACCGAGGCGAGATCGCCGGGTCGGTCACCGGCGGCTGCGTCGAGCCGGCCGTGCTGCAGGAGGCAGAGGAGGTGCTCGCGGGCGGCCCAGCGCGACTCGTCGAGTACGGCATCACCGACGACGCGGCGTTTCAGGTCGGTCTCTCCTGCGGCGGCACCGTCGGCATCCTCGTGGCCGAGCTCGACACGTCACTCGTGCCCGTTCTCGACCAGGCCGTGCGCGCCGACCAGCCCGTTGCGCTGGCGATGACGGCTGCGGGCGAGCAGATCGGAGAGCAGCGGCTAGTGGACGGCCCGCTGCTCGATTCCGGCGAGAGCACCCTCGTCGACCTCGACGGCGACACCGTCTTCGTCCATGCCCTGACTCCCCGGCCCGCCCTGTACGTCTTCGGCGCCATCGACCACGCGGCCGCGCTCACCCGCGTCGGCAAGCTGCTCGGCTACCGCGTCACCGTCTGCGATGCCCGCGCTGCGTTCGTCACGCCCGAGCGCTTCCCGGAAGCGGACGAGCTCGTCGTCGACTGGCCTGACAAGTTCCTGCGGAGCATCGCGGTCGACTCGAGGTCGGCGATCTGCGTGCTGACGCACGACGAGAAGTTCGACGTGCCGGCGTTGGTCGCCGCGCTCGAGACGCCCGCCGCCTACATCGGCGCGATGGGCAGCAAGGTGACGACGGCCGACCGCGAAGAGCGGCTGCGAGCGGAAGGCGTCCGCGACCCGGAGCTCGCCCGCATCCACGCGCCGATCGGCCTGGCGATCGGCGCCCGCTCGCCGGAGGAGGTCGCAGTCGCGATCGGCGCCCAGATCGTCGAGGCGACAGCGGGAGCCCGGCGCGCCGCCGCCGTCAAGTCCGGCGTCGTCAGCCTCCTGAGCTGAAACGACGAAGGCGCCGTCTCCGGCGCCTTCGCTCGAGCTCGAAGCGCTGCGGGACCTACTTGACGGTCAGCGTTCCCTTCATGCCTCCGGCCGCGTGGCCGGGCAGCGTGCACAGATAGGGAAACTTCCCCGCCTTCTTGAACGTGATCTTGAGCGTGGCAGCCTTGCCCGCCTTGATCGACGCCGTCTTCTTGCCCGCGATCTTGAAGTCGTGGCTGATCGTGCCCTTGTTCGTCACCTTGAAGGTCGTGACGCCCTTCACGATCGTCTTCTTGGACAGCGTGAAGTGGAACTCGCTGGGCTTGCCGGCCGTGATGCCGACGGTGGTCGCGGATGCTGTTCGGGACCCGCCGAAGGCCGATACGGCGGCAACGAGCGCCACCGCGGCGATCACGACGATGAGCCCCGACCCCTTCCAAAACGTGCTCAAGAAACCCTCCTCGGTTGCACAGGAAACGTCCTGGCAATCTACCCGAAGCCGTCCAGCATGTTGGAAATAACCGTGGCTTCCGGCCGGAGAACGCACTATCGTGACGTCATCGAGCCAAGCGCGCAGCAATCGAGAAGCTCCACTCATGACGCAGCCCTCGGCGCAGCTCTACGGGGGATCCGGAACGGTCGCGGACTGTCGCTCAGCCAGGTCGCCGAGGCGACTGGAGTCTCACGCTCGCTGCTGTCGCTGATCGAGACCGGCCGCAGCGACATCACGGTCGGTCGCCTCAGCCGCCTGGCGCGGCTCTACGACGTCCGGCTGGCCGACCTCGTGCCCGAGCCGCGTCACCCCGATCCGCTCGTGGTCCGGGCTGACGACCGGCGTTCCTTGCACTACGAGACCGAGGGAATCGACGTCGACATTCTGATCCCGGAGGGGCCGCACACGATGCAGGCGCTGCTCACCACGTTCTCCCCGAACGCGGCGATGCAGGACTTCGTCTCGCAGACGAACGAGGTGTTCGTGTTCGTGCTCGAGGGGAAGGTGCGGACGGAATTCGGGGACGGCCGCGAGATCGTGCTCGACACCGGCGACAGCGCCGCCTACGTCTCCGGGGAGGGCGGGCACCGGCACCAGAACCTCGTCGACGCGGTCAGTCGGATGGTGGTCGTGATCCGGCGGCCGCAAGGGCCGTAACGACCGAGGGCGCAACCGAGCGCGCCGTAGCCGGCGGCGCGGACCCGCGCCGTCCAACTAGTTGGACACGAGCGCCAATCTCTAGGCGGCAGAGGCGATGGTCGCTACCCTCACGTCCATGACTTTGGATCTTCTCGGCCGCCCGCTCCGCGACCTCCGCATCTCGGTCACGGATCGCTGCAACTTCCGCTGCGTCTACTGCATGCCAAAGGAAGTCTTCGGGAGCGAGTACCGGTTCCTCGACCGCAAGGAGCTCCTCACCTTCGAGGAGATCGCCCGGATTGCCGGCGTCTTCGTGGGCCTCGGAGTCAACAAGCTCCGGCTCACGGGCGGCGAGCCGCTCGTGCGGAAGGACGTCGACCGGTTGATCGCGCTGCTCGCGCCCCTCGGCGTCGAGCTGACGCTGACGACGAACGCCTCGCTGCTCGCCCCGAAGGCCGAGGCGCTCGCAGCGGCCGGCCTCGACCGGGTCACGGTCAGCCTGGACTCGCTCGACGACGAGACCTTCCGCGCCATGAACGACGTCGACTTCCCCGTGCAGCGGGTGCTCGACGGGATCGAGGCGGCGGCCGCCGCGGGGATGCCCGTGAAGGTGAACGCCGTGATCAAGCGGGGACTGAACGAGCACGCGATTCTCGAGATGGCCGCCCACTTCCGCGGCACCGGGCACACGCTTCGCTTCATCGAGTACATGGACGTCGGGACGACGAACGGCTGGCGGCTCGACGACGTCGTCCCGGCGGCCGAGATCGTCGAGCGGATCTCGGCAGAATTCCCACTCGAGCCGGTGGATCCGGGCTATCGCGGCGAGGTCGCGAAGCGCTGGCGCTACGCAGACGGCGGCGGCGAGATCGGCCTCATCTCGTCCGTCACGCAACCTTTCTGCGGCGACTGCACGCGCTCGCGGATCTCCGCGGAGGGCCGCCTCTACACGTGCCTGTTCGGCATCCGCGGGCACGACCTGCGGGCGCTCGTCCGCGGCGGCGCCTCGGACGAGGAGCTGCGCGCCGCGATCGTCGGCATCTGGGGCAACCGCACCGACCGCTACTCCGAGCAGCGCTCCGAGGCGACGGTCGCGCTGCCGAAAGTGGAAATGAGCTACATCGGTGGCTGAGCACGGACTCGCGCCGCTCTCGCCCTTCACGGACGCCGTCGCGCTCGAGCAAGCCGACGCGCTCACAATCGATGTGCCGCGGGGCGAGCCGCGCAAGCTCGTCGCGGCGGTCGCCGAGGCGCTGGCGGCACGCGAGCCGGCCGACGTTCTGCGCGAGCGGCTTGCCGCCGCCGCCGCTGCGCTCGAGGCGCCGGGCGACACGGACGTCCGTCTTGCCCTCGCCTACCGGCTGGCGCTGCCCTATCTCGCCCGGGACGCGTCGATCAAGGAGGCGCTCGCCGACGTCGAGCCGCTGCTCGACGGAATGGACGAGGACGAGCGGGTCGAGCGGGGGCCCGTGCTCGCACGTGCCGCAGCGCCGGCACTCGCCGTCGACCTCGAGCTGCTGAAGGACGAGGGCTACCGCTACGTGGCGAGCTATCCGCCCGACGGCTCCGAGGGCGTCGACGTGGTCGGCATGGCGGCGACCTGGCTGACGAGGCGGATGACGGTCGACGGCGACGATGCCCGGCTTGCGATGCGCCGCTTCCTCGCCGTGCTCGCCGAAGAGGTCGAGCTCGAGATGCCGCTGACCGCAGAGACGATCGACCGGCTGCTCGAGGAGCCGATGCCGGCACACCCTCCGAAGGACGTGCTCTTCCTCGCGCTCACCCGCGGCCTCGTCGAGGAAGCGGTCGCGGAGCGCGGCTTCCCCTGGTGAATTGAGGGGGCGGCCTCGCGGCCGCCCCCCTGGTCCGCTCAGTCCTACAGCTCCGCGATGGCGGCCTTCACGCGCGCAGGCGTCAAAGGCAGCCGGCGGATCCGTGCTCCGGTCGCGTCGAAGATCGCATTCGCAACCGCGGGCGGAATCGCCGTCATCGCGTTCTCGCCCGACCCGGTCGGAGCCTCGTTCGGCCGGCTGATCAGTGCGATCTTGATCGCCGGGAGCTCGGTGAAGCGGAGCACCTGGTAGCTCTCCCAGTCCCGGCTCTTGGAAGTCTTGCCGTCGAGGACGACCTCCTCCTTGAGCGCTCGGGAGACGCCGTGGACGACGTTCCCCTCGATCTGGGCCTTCAGCCCGCCCGGGTTGATGATGATGCCGACGTCGTGCGAGACGACCACGCGGGTCACGCGCACCTTGCCGGTCTTCTTGTTCACCTCGACCTCGCAGACGACACCTGCGTAGCCGTCGATGCCCTCGTACTGCATCGCGGCAAAGCCGCGTCCGGTGGCGATGTCGCCCTTGGACGCCGGCTTCGGTGAGTTGCGCAGCTCCCAGCCGGCCTTCTTCGCAGCTACCTCGATCACGTCGCGGAGCCGCTCGTCACCGACGTAGCGGAGCCGGAACGTCACGGGATCGACCCCCGCCTCGGCCGCGAGCTCGTCGATGAAGCTCTCGTTCGCGAACGAGTTCTGGATCCGCGCCGGCGAGCGGAGCGGGCCCGTGAAGAACTGCGAGTCGACCGTCTTCGCGACCACGCGGGCATTGGGGACGAGTCCTTCCTCGTCCGGGAGATAGCCCGCCTCGGTGTTCGAGGTGTCGGCACCCAGCGGCGGGAACGTCGGAGCGCTCGCCCGCGTGCTGGGGAGCGTGAGCCCGATCAGGGCGCCGGTCGGCAGATTCGCCGCCCCGATGTTGCCGGGGCGGCCGCCCCGGCCGGCCTGGATGCTCTCGTAGTCCCACGCGATCAGATTGCCGTCGGCGTCGAGGCCCCCCTTCACTTTCAGGACCATCGGCGTCCCATAGTGCTCCCAGACGTGCTCGTCGGAGCGCATCCACTGCACGCGGACAGGAGCCCCGACCGCCTTTGACAGCAGCGTCGCGTCGATCGAGGCCGTGTCGGCGCCGTTGAGGCCGTAGCAGCCGGAGCCCTCCTTGTAGATCACGTGCACCTGCGCGTCCTTGAAGCCCAGCACCTTCGCGACAGCCGCGCGAAGCGGGTAGACGCCCTGCGTCGGCGACCAGACCGTGGCCTCGTCGCCCTTGACGTCCGCGATCGAGCAGGACGGCCCCATCGAGCCATGCAGCTGGTACGGGTAGTAGTACGTGGCCTCGAGCACCTTCGCGGCACCGGCGAGCGCCTTGTCGACGTTGCCGTCGCTCGCGAGCAGCCGTGACTGGGCGGGCAGCGTCTGCATCTGGGCGTAGAGCTCATCGTGGCTCTTCGGGGCGCCGCCCGGGTCCTTCCAGGTCACCTTCAGCGTCTCGGCGGCGCGGATCGCCCCGATCTCGCTGCGGGCGACGACGCCGACGAAGTCCTTCTGCACGACGACCTTGACGAGGTCCGGGATCTTCTTCGGGAACCCGTCCACGCTGACGAGCTTCGCGTTGATCCCCGGCGGCCGCACGACGCGGCCGTGCAGCATCCCCGGCACCTTGACGTTCTGGATGTACTCCTGCTTGCTCTTGACCTTGGCCTCGATGTCGACGTGGCGAATCGACTTGCCGACCACCTTGAGCTCGGACGGCTTCTTCAGCGGCGCTCGGCCGGTGATCCTCACGTTGAACTGCTGGCCGC
Organism: uncultured Gaiellaceae bacterium; assembly: GCA_963820565.1. Classification (GTDB taxonomy): domain Bacteria; phylum Actinomycetota; class Thermoleophilia; order Gaiellales; family Gaiellaceae; genus Gaiellasilicea. The sequence continues at coordinate 26,591 of CAWGAD010000011.1, read as the reverse complement.
CGATCAGCTCGCCGTACGTCGCCCGCTTCGAGGAGTCCGACGAGCTGACGACGGCTCCGTCGCGCGTGACGAGCGTGTTCGCGGGCACGCCGAGCTTCTTGGCGGCGAGGTCGATCAGGACCTTCCTCGCCTCGGCGCAGGCCTGACGGAGGCCGGCCCGGTAGTTCGTCTTGATCGACTGGCTGCCGGACGTGGTGCCCTGGTCGGGCGTGAACCACGTGTCCGATTCGAGCAGGTCGATCTTGTCGAGCGCGACGTCGAGCTCGTCGGCGGCGATCTGCATCTGCGCCGTCCTCAAGCCCGTGCCGAGCTCGACCTTGCCCGTGTGGATCCTGACGCGGCCGTCCTGGCCGACGACGACCCACGAGTCGATCTGGGTCGCGTCGATCAGTGCCGGCCCGATTGCGCCGGTCGCCGCGCGGGCGCGCGTGGCGCCCGCACCGAGCGGAACGCTGAACGCGACGATCAGGGCGCCACTCCCCTTGAGGAAGTCACGGCGGGAATGGGGCTTCTCGATCATGCTGGTCATCTCTCCCCCTTTCCTATGCCGTCGCCTGCGCGGCGCGCTTGACAGCTTTGACGATTCGGTAGTGCGTCCCGCAGCGGCAGATGTTGGCGTTGAGAGCCTTCTTGATCTGCGCCTCGGTGGGACGCGGGGTGCGCTTCAGGAACACGATCGACTGCATCACCATGCCGTTGATGCAGTAGCCGCACTGGGCGGCGCTCTCCTGGACGAACGCCTCGACCACCGGATGCTTCTCTCCCAGGCCCTCGAGGGTCGTCACCTTCTTGCCGGCGACCGCGGAGGCCGGGACGATGCACGAGCGGACGGCCTCGCCGTCCACGTGCACGGTGCAGGCTCCACACTGCGAGAGCCCACAGCCGAAGCGCGGCCCGTGGAGGTCGAGCTCGTTGCGCAGGACGTAGAGCAGCGGCGTGTCCGGCGCGGACTCGACGGTGTGGCGCTTGCCGTTCACCGTCAGCTTCACTGTCTTGGCCATTTCCTCCCCCTCGACGACGGATAAAGGAAACGCGTCGCCGAAGGCCCGTGAGCGGCGGCGGGCGGCGCCCCTGCAGACTAGCCCTCCAACCCCGTGGACACAAGTCCCCAGGGGGAGCGGGACTACTTCACGACCAGGACACCCTTCATGCCCGCCGCGGCGTGGCTCGGCAGCGTGCAGAGATACGGGAAGCGGCCGGCCTTCGCGAACGTGACCTTCAGCGTCCCGCGCTTCCCGGCTGCCAGGACGGGTGTCCTCTTGCCGCCGATGCGGAAGTTGTGCCCGATCGCGCCCTTGTTCGTCACGGCAAAGGTGATCACGGCGCCCTTCCGGACCGTCTTCGGCGCGACCGCGAACTTGAACTCCGTCATGCCGACGGCGACTCGCTGCGGCGCCGGCGCGGATGTGCTCCCGAGCGCGCCGACCGTGACGACGAGCGCCGCGGCGGCACCAAGCGCAGTTCCCAGCCCGATCTTGCTCATCTGGCCTCCTCGCGTCGGTTACGACCCTACTACGCCCGCGAGCCGGGATCGGATGCCCGAAGCCGCCGGCAGCGCGGGGTAGAATCCGGCCTTCGATGACCACCGTCACCGCAACAACCGCCCGCCGCCTCCCACGGGGCTGGGCGCATCTGGCGCTCCAGTTCGCGTTCTGGATCGGCTTCTACTTCGCCTACCAGGGTGCGCGGGGCCTCGCCGACCGTGGCGGTGTGGCGAACGCCTTCGCGAACGGCGAGTGGATCATCGACTTCCAGCGCAGCCTGCACTCGATGATCGAGCTGTCGCTGCAGCGGTTCGTCGAGGGCTCCGGCTTCCTGATTCAGGCGACCTCGGTCACGTACTGGCTCTCGCAGTTCGCGGTCGTCGGGATTGCGCTCCTCTACGTCTACTTCAAGGCGCACGACCGCTTCGCCCGCTTTCGCAACACGCTGATCCTGGGCAACCTGATCGGGCTCGCGGGCTACGTGCTGCTGCCCACCGCCCCGCCGCGGATGTTCCCGGAGGCCGGCTTCACCGACACACTGGCGGCGCACTCGACGGTCAATCACTCGTCGACCTTCGTCGCCTTCTCCTCCAACCCGTACGCGGCGATGCCGAGCCTGCACGCGCTCGACGCCCTGATCGTCAGCGTCGTGATGGCGACGGTCGTCCGCCGGCGCTGGGCGAAGGTGCTCTGGCTCGCCTGGTCGCCCTGGGTCTGGTTCGCGGTGATGGCGACGGGCAACCACTTCTGGCTCGACATCGCGGCCGGGATCGTCGTCGCCGCGATCGCGGGGGCGATCGTCTACCGCCCCTGGCGCCGCCTGCGCTCGCCTGCGACGTCGCATGAGCGTGAAGACGGCCTACACGGCCGGCGCACGAGGGATCGCGGCCCGCTCGATGACGGGGCTCGCCCGCACGCGCGTGACGCCGAACATGCTCACGGCGGCAGGGGTCTCGCTGTGCGCGGCCGGCGCCGTGCTCGTCTACTTCGAGTACCGCCACGAGCTCCTCTTCTTCTGGCTCGGCGGGCTCTCGTTCGTCGTCGGCTCGGTGCTCGACATCCTCGACGGCGCGCTCGCGCGGGCGGGTGGCAAGCAGACCCCGTTCGGCGGCTTCCTCGACTCGACGCTCGACCGGGTCGGCGAGGGACTGATGCTCGGCGCGATCGCACTCGTCTTCATGCGCGACGGCGACGAGCTCGCGCTGGCCCTGGCCGTCGCCGCGATCGGCGGCTCGTTCCTCGTGCCGTACGTGCGCGCCAAGGCGGAGGGCCTCGGCATCAAGGGCGACGTCGGGATCGGCTCGCGGGCGGAGCGCGTGATCGTGATCTCGGCCGGCCTCGCCCTGGCGCCGTGGGGCGTGCTGCCGTGGGCGATCGGGCTCCTGGCGCTCACGGCCTGGTTCACGGTGCTGCAGCGGATCCTGCACGTGCGCCGCGAGCTGCGCGCCCGCGGCGGCTAGCAATCTGCGGTAGAGTGCTAGCACTTTGGCTGCTAGCACTTCTCTCACCGAGCGGACGAGCGTGCTCGTTCGCATGCCCGGCTCGCTCAAGCGTGCGCTCGTCCGCGAGGTCGCGCGCCGCGAGTCGAACCTGAACGACGTCGCCGTCGCACTCCTCGCGGAGCGCTTCGGCGTCGACTTCTCACCCAGCGGCCGCCGCCGAAAGGCGATCCCCGGCGCGGCAGGCGCGGTTGTCCTGCGCATGCCGCCGGAGCTTCGCCGCGAGCTGAAGGCCGCCGCGCGGCGCCGCAAGCAGAACGTCAACGACCTCGTGCTCTCGACGCTCGCCGACGCGCTCGAGATCCCCTTCGCAAGCAATCGAAAGGACCCCATGGCTTCCACGAACGGGTCGAGCAACGGCTCGACCAACGGCAAAGCACGCAGCAAGGACAAGGTGCGCGTCGCGATCGTCGGCGTCGGTAACTGCGCCAACTCGCTGATCCAGGGCGTGCACTACTACAAGGACGCGCCGGACGATCAGTTCGTCCCGGGCCTGATGCACGTCAACCTCGGCGGCCTCCACGTCTCCGACATCGAGTTCACGGCAGCGTTCGACGTGACCGACGGACAAGGTCGGCAAGGACCTCGCCGACGCGATGTGGGCGCATCCGAACGACACGATCAAGTTCGCCGACGTGCCGAAGACCGGCATCACCGTCAACCGCGGCATGACCCACGACGGCCTCGGCAAGTACATCTCCGAGGTCGTGACGAAGGCGCCGGGCGAGACCGACGACATCGTCGGGATCCTCAGGGAGACCAAGACGGACGTCGTCGTCAGCTACCTGCCGGTCGGCTCCGAGGCCGCGGCGAAGTGGTACGCCGAGCAGTGCCTCGAAGCCGGCGTCGCGCTCGTCAACTGCATGCCGGTCTTCATCGCCCGCGAGGCCTACTGGCAGAAGCGCTTCGAGGAGAGGGGCCTGCCGGTCATCGGCGACGACATCAAGTCGCAGGTCGGCGCGACGATCACGCACCGCGTGCTCACGAGCCTCTTCCGCGAGCGTGGCGTCCACCTCGACCGGACGATGCAGCTGAACGTCGGCGGCAACTCGGACTTCCTCAACATGCTCGAGCGCAGCCGGCTCGAGTCGAAGAAGATCTCGAAGACGAACGCGGTCACGTCGATGCTCGACTACGACATGGGCGACGGCAACGTCCACGTCGGCCCGTCCGACTACGTGCCGTGGCTGACCGACCGCAAGTGGGCGTTCATCCGCATGGAGGGCACCTCCTTCGGCGACGTGCCGCTGAACATCGAGCTGAAGCTCGAGGTGTGGGACTCGCCGAACTCGGCCGGGATCGTGATCGACGCCGTCCGGATGGCGAAGCTCGCGCTCAACAACGGCATCGCCGGCGCGCTCGAGGGCCCGTCGAGCTACCTGATGAAGTCGCCGCCGGTGCAGATCGTCGACGACGAGGCGTACGAGGCGACGGAGAAGTTCATCGCCCAGAACGCGCTCAAGAAGACGAAGGCAGCCGCGACCACCTGATGCGTCGCAGTCTTCTGGATCGGCGCGGCGACCCTCCTCGGGGTCGCCGCGCTGGTCTCGATCGTCGCGCTCCTGCGCGGCGAGTTCACGGAGACGGACGGCAGAATCCTCGGCACGCTCGCGGCGGCATTCCTGGCGGGGTCAGCCGCGCTCGCCGGGCTCGCCCTGATCGACCGGGGCGACCTCGTGCCCCTCGGGTGGGTCGTCGTCGCTACAGGTGCGACCGGCTTCGTCATCCTCACGTGGCAGGTCTGGAACGAGTTCGACTCCGAGAACTGGTCGCTCGACACGGTCGTGGCCGTCGTCGCCGCACTGATGCTTGCCACCGCGCGCCTGCTGTATCGGCGGTTCGAGTGGCTCTACTGGACGAGCGCCACCCTGACCGTCGTCACCGCCGTCGTCTACGTCTGGGCGATCCACGCCGATCTGGACGGTGACAACTGGGGCAAGGTGCTCGGAACGCTCGGGATCCTGACCGTGCTCGCCTGGTTCCTCGTGCCGCGTGCTCGGCCGAAGCTCGGGCTCGCAGCCCGAGCGGGTCGTCGGCCGCGGTCCCGGCCGGGTCGAGGTCGAGCTCGCCGAGGGCGAGACGCTGGTCCTTCGCCGCTCGTGAAGCTCGAGCCCGCCTCCGCCCGCTCCCATGCAGAGCTGGCCGCGCTCTTCACCGCCGGTTACGAGGGCTACTTCATGCCCGTCTCGATCGACGAGGCTGCGTTCTCGTTCATGGCCCGAACCTGGGACTACGACCTCGCCGGGTCGCTTGTCGCGGTCGACGGCGGCGCGGACGTCGGTCTCTGCATGCTCGCCGTCCGCGGCATCCGACGGCTGGATCGGTGGGGTCGGTGTCGTCCCCGACCGTCGCGGCGACGGGATCGGCGAGCAGCTGATGCGGGCCGTCCAGGACGAGGCCCGAGCGCGCGGCGTGCAAGCGGCTCTGGCTCGAGGTGCTGACGCAGAACGAGCCGGCGGTCAAGCTCTACGAGAAGCTCGGCTACGAGCACGTTCGCGAGCTCGAAGTGTGGTCGCTGGACCAGAAGCTTGTGTTACAGGAACACAAAGTCCCTTCGCTCCCCGTCGCGGACGCGCTCGGTCGAAACGACGAGCGGCAGCCCTGGCAGCGTGCGGACGCTTCGGTGACGAATCTCGGCGATGCGCAGGCGGTCGGTGACGACCGAGGGGCGCTCGTCTACCGCATGACCGCAGGAATCGCGGCGCTGCAGCAGGTCGCAGCCGAGGACGACCGGGCTCTCCACGAGCTGCTCGGCTCGCTCCCGGACGACACGGTCGGGCTCCGGTACCTGAACGGGCCGGAAGGCGACCCGGTGAACGCGGTGCTCGAGGCACTCGGCGGGACGCAGGTCGCCCGCCAGCACGAGCTGATGCTGCACCTCTAGTCGAAGCGGATGACGCTGCGGATCCCGTCCTGGGCTTCCATCAGCTCGAAGCCGCGGTTCACCTCGTCGAGCGTGAGCGTGTGCGAGAGGAACGGGTCGACGTCGATCTCGCCCGCGAGCCAGCGGTCGACGAGCTGCGGCACCTCGTCGCGGCCCTTGATCCCGCCGAACGACGAGCCGGCGACGCGGCGGCCCGTGATCAGGTAGCGCGGGACGATGTCGAGCGTCTCGCCCTTGCCGGCGACGCCGGCGACCGTGCAGAGCCCCCACCCCATCCGAGCCGACTCGACGGCCTGGCGCATCACACCGACATTGCCGGTCGCCTCGAAGGTGTAGTCGGCGCCGAAGCCGCCCGTCAGCTCCAGGATGCGCTCGACCGTGTCCGGGCCGCCGAGCATCGTCTCGGTCGCACCTTGTCCCTTCGCCAGCTCGAGCCGATCGTCGGAGAGGTCGACGCAGATGATGCGCTCGGCGCCCTGGAGCCGGCAGCCGGCCACTGCGCCGAGGCCGACCATCCCCGCGCCGAAGACGACGCACGTCGAGCCCGGCTCGACCGCCGCGGTCTTGATCGCGGCACCGAGGCCGGTCGAGAGGCCGCAGGCGAAGAGCGCGGCGCCCTCGAGCGGCGCCTCCGGATTCACCTTCGCCAGCGCGATCTCCGGCATGACCGTGTACTCGGCGAACGTCGACGTGCCCATGAAGTGGCGGATCGGCTCGCCGTCACGTGAGAGCCGAGTCGTCCCGTCCGGGAGGTGGCCCTTGCCCTGCTCCTCCCGGATCGCCATGCAGAGGTTCGTCCGCGGCGAGAGGCAGTGGACGCACTCGCGGCACTGCGGCGAGAAGAGCGTGACGACGTGGTCGCCCGGAGCAAGCGAGGCGACGCCGTCACCGACGCGCTCGACGACGCCGGCGCCCTCGTGCCCGAGCACCGTGGGCGAGTATCCGGACGGATCGGCGCCGGACGCCGTGTAGAGATCGGTGTGGCAGACGCCGCAGGCGACGAGCCTGACGAGGACCTCGCCGGCCTTCGGCTCCTCGAGCTCCAGCTCCTGCACCTCGAGCGGCGCACCGAACTGCTCCAGCACCGCCGCGCGGATCTTCATCGAACGGCGCGCTCCGGCGCGTCGAAGCAGATCTCGCGGTGCGTCTTGTCGCAGAACGGCTTCTCCGACGAGCCACCGCAGCGGCAGAGCACGACGGCCTTCCCCTCGGGCTGCGTGTAGACGTTTCCGTCCGCGTCGATGAGCGTGAAGGGACCGGTGACGAGGTACGGGCCGTTCGCGCGAACCTTGATCGTGACCTCGGACATGCGTTCGACTCTAACTAGACTCGCTGGTGAGGATTTGCCTCGTGACCCCGTTTGCGTGGTCGCAGCCACACGACATCAACGAGCACGTCGCCGGCATCGCGAAGGAGCTGCGCACGCTCGGCCACACGGTCACCGTGCTCGCGCCCTCGTCGCGCACCGCCGACCTGATCGCGGGCCGCCGGGCGCTCGCCCGCGGCGAGCACGCCGACGTGATTGCGATCGGCGCCGCCATCCCGATCTCGCGTCGCTCCAGCCTCGGCGTGCCCGTGGGCGTCCAGGCGAACCTGCACCTGGCGCTCCAGCAGGGAGAGTTCGACGTCGTGCACGGCTTCGAGCCCGGTCTCCCGAGCATCTCCTACCTGGCGCTGCGCGACTCGGAGGCACTCGGTGTCGCCAGCTTCTTCTCGCCCGAGCGGCTCGGCTACCCGCCGCGTCGTGCTCTGCGCGAGAAGCTGCTCGCGCGCCTCGACGTGCTGATCGCGACCTCCGAGCGAACAGCCGCCGCAGCCAACGAGCGCTTCCCGGGCGACTACCGGATCGTCTCGCTCGGAGTCGACACCGAGCTCTTCACCCCGGCAGAGAAACGCAAGCTGGTCGCAATCGAGCTCCACTCGGGCTCGCTGCCGGTCGCCCGCGCAGCTCTCCGCTCGCTGCGCGACCTACCGGGCTGGGAGGCGGTGCTGCTCCGGACGAAGCCGCTCTCGACGCGGCCCGGGATCCCGCTCGCGCTGCGCGACCGCGTCCGCGTCCGCTCCGGCCGCCGGCCCGCGGCGCGTGCAGCCGTCCTCGCTGAGGCGGCGATCGTCGTCCCGGCGCCCACGGGCTCGGCACGGCTGAGACTCGAAGCGCAGGCCGCAGGCGCGGCGCTTGCCGAGCCGCCGGGAGTGCTGGAACAGCCCGAGCTCGCCGCGGCAGCGGTCGCCCGGCTCGCCGAGGACGAGTCGCTGCGCGAGCGCCGCGCGCACGAGGGGCGCGCCGCCGCCGAGTCGCACAGCTTTGCCGCCGTCGCGCGAGAGCTGGACGCGATCTACCGCGGGCTCCGCAGCCGGCGCCGGCCGCGCCGGCGCGATACGGAGCCGCTCTCCGACCGCCCCTGGATCGTCGCCGACCTGCACATGCACACCTCGTGGTCGCACGACTGCTCGATCGAGGTCGACGAGCTGCTCGACCATGCCGAGGCCGAGGGCCTGGGCGCGATCGCGATCACCGACCACAACGTCTTCGGCGGCGCCCTCGAAGCGGTCGAGCGCGCCCGCGGCCGCGACCTGATCGTGATCCCCGGCGAGGAGGTCAAGACGGACGACCAGGGCGAGGTGATCGGCCTCTTCCTGCGCGAGGAGATCCCGCGTGGGATGTCGTTCGCCGAGACGGTCGCCGCGATCCGCGAGCAGGAGGGCATCGTCTACCTTCCCCACCCGTTCGACCGCATGCACGCGATCCCGTTCCCTGCCACCCTGCATCGGCATCTGCACGAGATCGACGTGCTCGAGGTCTACAACGCGCGCCTGCTGTTCGAGGGTTACAACGACGAGGCGATCCGCTTCGCGCGCAAGTACGGCCTGCCCGCCGGCGCGGGCTCGGACGCCCACGTCCTCCAGGGGATCGGCACCGGAGCGCTGCGGATGCGCGCGTTCGACGGTCCGGAGGAGTTCATGCAGTCGCTGCGGACGGCGGAGGTGCTGCGCCGTCCGAAGTCGCTCGCCTACCTCCAGAGCCTCAAGTGGGTAGCCCAGGTCAAGGAAAAGGTGCGCTAGGCGAGAACCGAGACAGGACTCCTGTGAGTGCCGTGCCCACCGACGAGATCTACGACCGTTACCTGCAGAAGGCGATCGCCGAGATCAACGAGCTCGGCGACGAGATCGCCCGTGCAGGTGACGAGCAGCACGTTCCCGTGCTCGGCTCCGGGCACCCGCTCGCGGACGTCTTCCTGCTCAAGTACGAGCCCAAGCCCTCGGAGGTGCAGGAGGGGGTCGCGTTCTACGGCCGCGCCGGCCAGGCGCTGCTGAAGTCGCTCCAACGGTTGCGCGTCGATCCGATGGCCGTCTACGGAACGAACTGCCTCAAGCTCGCCGGCCAGGATCCAGAGGAAGCGAAGCCCTGGCTGACGCGCGAGCTGCACATCGTCCAGCCGAAGCTGTTCGTGGCGATGGGCGAGCAGACGGTGTCGTTCGTGAACGGGCTCTCTTTCCCGCTCTCCGACCCGATCGACCCGGCCGGCGAGGGACTGCAGCGCTTCACCGGCACCGTCCAGGCGCTCGTCGTTCCCGACATCGACGCAGCCCTCGACGAGGCGCCCGCGAAGACCGCCTTCTGGAACGCCTTCAAAGCCGTGGGCGCGTGGTACGCAGAGCTGCCGCCGTACTAGAGCGGCCGCGGGCCCTCGCCTTCGCGATCCTGACGGCGGCCTTCGCCGCCTACAGCGCCGGAGCAGGACGCCTCTGGGACGGTGGGCTGTGGGCGGACGTCCTCTTCATCTCGCTCGTCGTCTTCCCGGCGGCGCTCGCACTCGTCTGGCTCGCTCTGCCGCTCCGGCGCCGGCGCGGACTGCTCGTCGCCGGGCTCGGGCTCATCCTCCTGGCCGTCCTGCTCCGGCTTGCCGGGCTCGACGTCCTCTTCAACATCGCAAAGCTGTTCGCGCTCATCGCGCTCGGCTTCTGGTTCCTCTCGTACTTCGAGACGGTGCTGTGGGCGGCTCTCGTCGCTCTGGTCATCCCCTGGGTCGACGCGATCTCGGTCTGGCGAGGCCCGACGGACTACGTCGTCTCGGAGCAGCCGCACGTGTTCGACAACGTCTCGATCGCGTTCCGCGTCCCGGGCGAGCAGGGGACTGCGAACCTCGGCCCGCCGGACATCCTCTTCTTCGCGCTCTTCCTCGGAGCCGCCGACCGCTGGCAGCTGCGAGTCGCGTGGACGTGGGTCTCGATGACTGCGCTCCTCGGTGGGACGCTGATCCTGACCGCGACCACAGATGTCACCGGCCTGCCGGCCCTGCCGGCGATCTGCGTAGGCTTTCTGCTCCCGAATGCGGACCTGCTCTGGCGTGAGTTCCGCAAGACCAGGGAAGCCACCTGACCATGGACGATCTCGACGCATCGGTTCGCCTTGCGCTGCACGAAGCGCGGCTCGACCTCTCGCTGGAATTCCGCCAGGCGCCGGACGGGACGAAGACGGGCTCGCTGCTGCTGAAGGACACAGACGGGAAGACGATCGCCACCGTGCCGATGGCGAGTCCGGAGGCGATGAACGTCGCGCTCGCGCGCCTCGTCCTGCTCGGCTTCGACAACGCCGTTCCGGCTCCGGCCGCCGAAGCTCCGCCTGCCCCGACCCGTCGCCGGCCGGTGGAGACGAGCGTCCTGGTCGCGGGTGTGGACGGCTACCGCAAGGGATGGGTCGCCGTGCTGGTCGATCCGAGCGGCGACGTCCAGGTCTCGACCCACTCGACCTTCGCCGAGGTGCTCTCGCTCCAGGCTCGGGTGATCGCCGTCGACATCCCGATCGATCCTGCCGGTCTCGGCTCGCGACCGGCCGACGCCGGCGCACGGGCGTTCATCGGCGGCCGGGCGAGCAGCGTCTTCCCGACGCCGCCGCGTGACGCTCTCGCGGCGCGCACGTTCGCCGAGGCGAACGAGATCGCGCGAACGATCACCGGCAAGGGGATTTCGCAGCAGGCGTTCGGGCTCGGCCGGAAGATCCTCGAGGTGCACTCGCTCGCCGACGTCGACGATCGCGTGATCGAGATGCACCCGGAGGTCTCCTTCTGCGAGCTCGCCGGCGGTCCCCTCGGTGACTCGAAGCACACCGCGGACGGGCTCGACCGGCGCCGCGAGCTGCTCGCCGAGGCCGGGATCGTGCTGCCCGGCGCGGTCGAAGGCGTGCCCGAGGCCGACCTGCTCGACGCCGCGGCAGGCGCCTGGACGGCGCGCCGCTTCGCCGCCGGCAAGGCGAAGACCTTCCCGCCGGAGCACGCCGAGCGTCTCGGCGCGATCTGGCGCTAAGTAACAGTCTGTTACTAAGTCCAACGTCGCCAACGACGCCGCGGGGCGAGCTTGTAACAGTCTGTTACTTGGCTAGGAGCGCGTGAGGAGAGCGACCGTCTCGACGTGCGGCGTGTGCGGGAACATGTCGACCGGCTTCGCCCGCACGAGCTCGTAGCCGTACTCCCCACTCAGCACCTTGAGGTCGGACGCCAGCGTGGTCGGGTTGCAGGAGACGTAGACGAGGCGCGGCGCCCCCAGCTCGCCCGTCCGCTTGAGCGCCTTGCCGGCGAGGCCGGCACGCGGCGGGTCGACGACGACGACGTCCGGCGGCCCGGCACGCTCGAGCAGCTCCTCGATCGACTGGCCGACGTTCCCGGCGAAGAAGGCCGCGTTGCCGATCGAGTTCAGCTCGAGGTTCTCGAGCGCACACGCGACCGCCTCCTCGGAGATCTCGACCCCCCACACCGAGAGCGCGTTCCGCGCCATCGCGATCCCGATCGTGCCGGTGCCGCAGTAGAGGTCGTAGACGGTCTCCGTTCCGGTGAGCGCGGCGTACTCGATCGCGAGCTCGTAGAGCTTCTCGGCCATCTCGGTATTCGTCTGCAGGAACGCATTCGGACGGATCCGAAAGCGGAGGCCGAGGAGCTCCTCCTCGATCGCGTCCTCGCCCCAGAGCACCGTGGAGGGCAGGTTCGTGACCTCGGAGGGCTGGTCGTTCACGGCCCAGTGGATCGAGCGGACCTCCGGGAAGCGGGTCAGCACCTCGACGAGATAGCCACGCTCGAACTTCTCCCCGGGGGCGGTCACGAGCAGAACGAGCACCTGACCGGTGTTGCGTCCCTCGCGGAGCACGAGGTGGCGCAGGTAGCCGGTGTGCTCGGCCTGGTCGTAGGCGACGAGACCCTCCTCGCGTGCCCAGTCGCGCACCGAGTTTCGGATCGCGTTGCCGAGATCGGTGGTCAGCCAGCACTTCTCGATCTCGAGCACCTCGTCCCAGCGGCCGGCTTTGTGCAGGCCGAGCGCCGGGCCGTCGGGGGTCTGCGTGAACGAGTACTCCATCTTGTTGCGATAGAAGAACGGTGACGCGGCGGGGAGGATCGGCTCGAGCGGCGGATCCGTGAGGCCGCCGATGCGAGTCAGCGCATCCCGTACCTGATCCTCCTTGGCCTGCGCCTGGACGGCGTAGTCGAGATCCTGAAAACGGCAGCCTCCGCACGCCGGGTAGTGCGTGCACGGCGCCTCGACACGGTGCGACGACGGCTCGAGCACCTCGGTCGCGAGCGCCTCCGCGAAGCCGCGCTTCACCTTCGTCACCCGGGCGCGGACACGGTCGCCGGGAAGCCCACGGCGCACGAAGACGACGAAGCCGTTCAGGCGCGCAACACCGTTCCCGCCGTAGGCGAGTGAGTCGACCTGGAGCTCGACCTCCTCGTGGAGCTTTACCGGCGCGGCCATCGCTTCAGCGTACGCGTCCCGCTGTCAGTCGACGTCGGCGCGGCGGTAGCGAACCGTGGCAGCCAACCAGCCCGCGACCATGATCGCGAGGAGAACGACGAGCGCGGCGCCGACCGAGCGCCCGTCGAGTGGAACCTCGACGTCCGGCACCGTGGAGACGATCGAGCGCGCCCAGCTCGTCACCGTGAAGCGCTCGGTCCCCTCCGATGCATAGGCGCCGGCGTTCTCCCAGAGCAGCACGAACGCCAGCCCCCACCACACCGCCCGGCGAAACCACAGCCCCGCCGCGACGAACAGGCCCGCATAGGCGCACGCGGCGAGGGACGCGGCGAGCAGGGACGGGAGCGCTACCTCGCCGGCTCCGGCCGCGAGGGCGGACGCGGCGAGCGGCAGCGCGGTCAGCGGCGCAACGGTCGTGACGGTGGCGAGAACGGCTGCCGCGGGAAGCTGCCAGCGCGGCACGGGCTTGAGCCAGAGGTAGACGAGGAGCCGGTCCTCGACGAGGTCGCCGATCGCCGACGTGCCGAACCACAGCGCCGCCAGGGGAACGACGATGCCGAGGCCATAGGCCGCGGCGACGTCCGCTGCCGCCTGGACCGGATTGTCGTCGAAGCGCGCAAAGACGCCGAGCAGCACGGACAGCCCGCCGAGCGCCGCGACGCCGAGCAGGCGCGGGATCGTGATCTGGGTGCGGAGCATGAGTCGATACAAGGCGGCGAGCGTCACCGCCGTGCGCGCTCGTCCGGACGAGACCGTCTGGGAAGCGTCCAGCGCGCTCATCGCTGCACCAGATAGCGGAAGACGCCTTCGAGGTCGGCGTCGAGCGGCGTGATCTCGAGCAGGCTCGCGTCGCGGTCTCGCGCCGTTGGAGCCAGCGCGCGGGCCAGCTGCCTCGCGTCGTTGGTGTCGAGCTCGAGCAGCTCGTCTCCGTCGAGCCGGGCGCCGACGACGGCTCCGACCTCGAGGAGTGCTCCGGCGAGCTCGCGCGGCCGGTTCGTGCGCACCCGCACCCGCAGCGGGCGGTCGTCCATCAGCGCGCGCAGCTCCCGGAAGTCGCCGGCTGCGGTGAGCCTGCCCTGTGACATGACGAGGATGCGGGAGCCGAGCCGCTCGACCTCGTCGAGGACGTGGCTCGAGACGAGCACACAGCGTCCCTCGGCGCCGAGACGTTGGAACAGCGCGATCATGTCCGCCCGTTGCCGCGGATCGAGGCCGGTGAGCGGCTCGTCCAGCATCACCACGGCCGGATCGTGGACGAGTCCCTGCGCCACCTTCACGCGCTGCCGCATTCCCTTCGAGTACGCCGGGAGCCGGCGCGAGTCGGACGGGTCGAGGCCGACGAGCTCCAGCGCTCCCGCCGCTGCGGCATCGGGATCCTGCAGCCCGTGCAAGACGGCGGTGAGCTGCACGAACCGGCGCGCCGTGAGCGCCTCGAAGACGCTTTCCTGTTGAGGTACGAGCCCGATCGAGCGAGTGACGCCGATGTCTGTGCGCGGGTCGCGGCCGAGCACCCGGATCGTGCCGCGGGAGGGTCGAGCGAGCCCGCAGAGCATGCGCAGCATCGTCGACTTGCCCGCCCCGTTCGGCCCCAGGAGCGCGGTCACTCCGGGGCCGACGTCGAAGCTGACGTCGGAGACTGCGACGAGCGGGCCGAACCACTTCGAGACTCCTTCCGCGACGATGCGAGGGCCGGCGGTTACGGCGCTCACCGGCTCGCCTCGATCCGCCGGTAGCGAAGCCAACAGGCTGCGGCGCCGGCAAGCGTCCACGCAGCGACGCCGGCACCGACGAGCCAGGTCGAGAGCTCCTCGATCGGCGCGCCCTCGGTCGCCGTCTCGCCGAAGATCCGGTACGAAAACTCGGAGGCGACAAAGGGGAGGCTGAGGAGGTCGAGCGCATTCGGCGCCCCTGCGCTGTCGATCGCGGTCCGGGCCACGATCGCCGGGACGAACAGCAAGAGCACGACGGCGACCGCGGCCGCCGCGCGCCGGGTGGTGAAGCTCGAGACCGCCATCGAGACGGCTGCGTAGACGAGCGCCGTCGCGACACCCGAGCCCAGGATCCGCAGCAGCAGGACCGGCGTCTCGCCGAGGGTCGGGCCGTACCCGGCGACGACGAACGCGACGAGCATGAAGAGCAGCGGGCCGAGGGTGATCAGCAGCATGACCCCGAGCACGGCCGCGCCTTTGGCGGCGAGATAGCGGTTGCGATCGAGCGGCCCCGCGAGGTAGAGCCCGAGCATCCCCGAGCTCCGGTCGGGGCAGAGGGCCTCCGGGAGCGACCAGCGCCGCGAAGAGCGCGAGCGCGCTGCCGATGAAGAATGTGTACTCGCCGTACGTGATCAGGTCGTCGGCCGGAAGTGGGTCGAGGAGGGCGGCGAGCGCGACGGAGACGAGAGCTGGGACGAAGGCGATCACGAGCGTGAGCGCGGGCAGCACCTTGTGGCGCGCGACGCGACCGAGCCCGAGCACGCGTCGCACGGTGAACAGGGCGAGCATGACGATCGCCCAGACGGGCTCCCGGCGCGGGCCGTCGTAGCGGCGGTAGCCGAGGCCGAACAGGCGTGCACCCTGGTCCGAGCTCACGTTCCCGTCCCCAGGTACACGTCTTCGAGCGTCCGTCCTCGCGGCGCCAGCCGCCTGAGCCCCACGCCGAGCTCGGCGACCGCGTCGCGCACCGCGTCGTGGTCGCCGTCGGCGCCGGCCAGGAGCAGCACCCCTCCAGCCACGGTGACGTCGAAGCCGCGGTCGATCAGCAGTGCTGCGAGCTCGTCGGCCCTCTCGTCGACCTCGACCGTGAGGCCTTCCGGGCCACGACGGAGATCGGCGAGCGTGCCTGCGTGCACGACGACGCCGCCTTCGATGATCACGACCGCGTCGCAGATCCGCTCGACCTCTTCGAGGTGGTGGGACGAGATGACGATGTGCATGCCGAACTCCGAGCCGATGCGGCGGATCAGGTCGAGCATCTCCGTCCGTTGCACTGGGTCGAGCCCGTCCGTCGGCTCGTCGAGGAGCACGAGCTGCGGATCGTGCGCGATCGCCGCCGCGAGCTTGACGCGCTGGCGCTGACCGGTCGACATCGCCCCGACCTGCCGAAAGCGTTCCTCGCCGAGACCGACGAGCCACAACGCGTCGTTCGCACGCTGCACGGCGGCACGAGAAGGAAGCAAGTGCAGCTCCGCGAGGTGCCGCACTAGGTCGGCTGCGGCGAGCTCCGCAGGCAGATCATGGTGCTCCGGCGCATAGCCGATGCGCGCCCGCACATCGATGCCCGCCACGGCGGGATCCTCACCCAGGACGAGCAGGTCGCCTTCGTTCCGGGAGCGGAGGCCGAGCAGGAGCGAGAGGAAGGTCGTCTTGCCGGCGCCGTTCGAGCCGAGCAGGCCGGTGATTCCCGTGCCGATCTCGACGTCGATGCCCGCGAGCGCGACAGTGCTCCCGTAGCGCTTGACCACACCCCGCGCCGAGACGACGCCGGTCAAGCCATCGTTGCTCTCCACCGGCGCGGCCACCGGCTGAGGTTAGCTACGGGTCGCGGCGGGTGATCGAGAGGGCGGCCAGGGCGGAGAGCCCGATCGCGTATGCGACCGCGAGCACGGCGGCGCCACCGCCGTCGAGCAGGAACTCGTTGCCCTCGCCGCCGACGATGCCGCCGAGAGACGATCCCGGCAGGAACTTGGAGATCGGGTCGGGCTCGCCGACGTCCGTGAATGCCAGACCCGCGATCACAGTGACCAACGACTCGACGACCAGGATCCAGATGAACCAGCCGACGATGGCGCCGACCTGGCTCTGGACGATCGCGCCGACAGCCGCCCCGAAGACGGCGGTGAGGGCGAAGGCGAGCAACACCCGGCCGACGGCCTCCAGCGCCTGGCCGTCCAGCTGCAGCGACTCCCCGCGCCCCGCGAGCCACGGCAGCGCCACGGCAGCTGTCACCGCGATCGCCGCCAGGGCGAACACGAGTCCGGCGATTCCGGCCGCCGTGAGCTTCGCGAGCAGCACGCGCACACGGTGCGGCTCCGCGAGGAAGGTGGTCATGATCGTGCCGTGCCGGTACTCGTTGGTGACGATCAGGATCCCGATCACGGCGACAAACAGGTTTCCGAAGCTCGCTGCCTGGGCGAGCCTGAGCGCCGGATCCTCGTCCCCTCTGTCGACCGAGCCCGAGCCGACGAACCCGGCCACCGCGGCGGCGCTGATCAGGAGCGTCCCGAGCAGGAGGACGTACGACGTCCGGATCGTCCGCAGCTTGACGAGCTCTGAGGCGAGGAGTCTCACGACGGTGTGCTCTCGCCCTCGGTCAGCTCGAGGAAGACGTCCTCGAGCGACTCCACGGCCGGGACGAGCTCGTGCAGGACGATCCGCTCGGCGGCGGCGATCTCGCCCACTCGCTCCGGGGTTGCGTCGGTGGACAGGGCATCGTCCGCGGTCGGCGTCGTGGAGGCGCCGGCCTGCTTCAGCGCGGCCGCGAGCCGGTCGCGCTGCGGCGACCGGACGCGAGTCCCCCGCGCTCCCGCCGCGAGCACCTGCGCCATCGGCGCCTGTGTGATCAGCCGACCCTTCGCGATGATCACGACGTCGTCGGCGAGTTGGGCCATCTCGGTGAGGACGTGGCTGGAGACGAGCACCGTACGCCCCTCGCCCGCGAGCGAGCGAAGGAAGTCGCGAAGCCAGCGGATGCCCTGCGGGTCGAGCCCGTTCGCCGGCTCGTCGAGGACGAGCACCTGCGGGTCGCCGAGGAGCGCGCCGGCGAGCGAGAGGCGCTGCTTCATCCCGAGCGAGTAGCCCTTGGCCCGGCGGTTCGCGGCGGCGGTCAGGTCGACGAGCTCGAGCACTTGATCGACCCGCGCATCGTCGATCCCACCGGCGGTCGCGATCGTGCGCAGATGGTTGCGCCCCGTGCGGCCCGGGTGGAACGCGTTCGCCTCGAGAATTGCGCCGACGGTGCGGACCGGATCTTCGAGCTCGGCGTAGTGGCGGCCGAGGATCGTCGCATCGCCTCCCGTTGCGTGGAGCAGCGCCACGAGCGCGCGCAAGGTGGTCGTCTTGCCTGCCCCGTTCGGGCCGAGAAAGCCGGTGACGCGGCCGGGTTCTGCTCGAAACGAGAGGTCGTCGACGGCGAGAACCGTTCCGTACCGCTTCGTGAGATGGGAAACCTCGATCAAGCCAGCGCCGTGACGTAGACCGACCGCTCCCGGGGCCCGTCGAACTCGCAGAGGAAGATCCCCTGCCAGGTCCCGAGCGCCAACCGGTCGTCACGCACCGGCACGAGCACGTTCGAGCCCATGAACGCGGCGCGGATGTGCGTCGGCGCGTTCTCTTCCCCTTCCTCCACGTGCTGCCAGGGCCACTCCTCCGAGACGATCCGCTCGAGCGCTGCCTCGAAGTCGCGCGCGACCGCAGGGTCGGCGTGCTCGTTGATCGTGATTCCCGCGGTCGTGTGTGGAACGTAGACGAGCACCGCGGAGGCGCCATTGAGCTCTCCCAGCGCTGCCTGCACCTGTTTCGTCACGTCGACGAGCTGGCTTCGCCTCTCGGTCTTGACCCGGAACTCCTGCACGGCGCGTATCCTAGGCCGCGTGACCGCTGGGGCGTTTTCCGACCGCGAGCTCGACGGCTATCGCGCCGGCGCCGACCGGTTCATCGCCGAGCTCGACGAGGAGTACTACCTCCACTACGCCGGCCTGAAGCCGGAGTTCGAGCTGCGCGCGATCTATGAGCGTCACGCCGACCTGATCGACCTGCCTGCGGTCAAGCGGCTGGGCCAGTCGGTCGCGGGCCGCGAGAACATGGAGCTCTTCCGCTTCGGCTGCGAGGGCTACCTCGGCGAGCTGACGCGCGAGCACGCAGAGAAGATCGCCGAGCTCGAGGCGTCACTGCAGACGACACACGAGGGCGAGTCCGTCGGCTACCGGATGCTGCCGCCGACGATCGCCAACACGGCCGACCGCGACACCCGTGCTCGCCTCGAGGAGGCGCGGAACGATCTCACCGAAGAGCACCTGAATCCGCTCCACCTCGACGCAGTGCAAGCGATCCAGCGAGCGACGCCCGAGCTCGATGCCCCGACCTACTTCCATCTCTATCGCGACCGCTTCAACTACGACCTCGAGGGCCTCGCGGTGCAGTGCCGCTCACTGCTCGACTCGACCGAGCGGCTCTACGAGGACTCGATGGACCGCGCGCTCCGCGACCGGGTCGGCGTCGGGCTGGCCGAGGCGGAGCGCTACGACGTCCGCCGCTTCTTCCGCGGTTCGACCTGGGACGCGGCATTCCCGGCCGACCGGATGCTGCCGGCGCTGCGGGGCACGCTCTCGAACCTCGGCATCGACCTCGACGCGCAGACGAACGTCCATCTCGACGTCGAAGAGCGGCCGACGAAGAGCCCGCGCGCGTTCTGCGCGCCGATCGAGATCCCGGGCAAGGTCATGCTCGTGATCCAGCCGCAGGGCGGCCCCGACGACTGGTATGCGCTCTTCCACGAGGCCGGGCACACGGAGCACTTCGCGTTCACCTCACCCGACCTGAAGGTGGAGGAGAAACGGCTCGGCGACAACGCGGTCACGGAAGGGTGGGCGATGCTCTTCGACCACCTGATCGACGACCGGGCCTGGCTCTCGAGCACGCTCGACTTCCCCCGCCCGGAGCAGTACGCGGCCGAAGGCGCCGTCCAGCTGCTCTTCTACGTCCGCCGCTACTGCGCGAAGCTGCTCTACGAGATCGAGTTCCACGCGGCACCGGATCCGACGCAGCTCCGCGGCCGCTACGTCGAGCTGCTCGGCGACGCACTCAAGATCGACCCGAGCCCGACGGATTACCTCGCCGACATCGACACGGGCTACTACGTCACCTCGTACCTACGTGCCTGGGCATTCGCGGCGCAGATGACGACGTTCCTCCGGGAGGAGTTCGGCACCGACTGGTTCAAGCGGCGCGAGGCCGGCCACCTGCTCACGGACCTCTGGGCGCTCGGCCAGAAGCCGAACGCGGACGAGCTGCTCAAGGACGTGACGGGCTCGCCGGTCGAGATGGAAGCGATCGCGGAGCAGGTCCGCGCTGCCATCCCGACCACGGCCGGCTAGAGAGTGCCGCCGGCGGCCGGCGGAGCGCCCGCCTCGAGCTCGGACGCGCCGCCCGACTCGCGGGCGAGGTAGTCCTCGATCAGCATCACGTTGTCGCGCGAGCGCTCGACGACGGTCAGGAGCGCGCTCATCGAAGACACCTCCTCGCGCTGCTCCTGCAGGAACCAGTGCAGGAACTGCTCGCCGACGAGGTCTCCCTCGGAGCGGGCCAGCTGCACCAGCGCCGAGATCTGCTCGGTGACGCGACGCTCCTGATCCAGGGCGAGCTGCACCGGCTCGACGACGTCCGCGAACGAGGTCTGAGGCGCGTCGACACCAGGAATCGATCACCGCCTCGTCCGCGTCCAGCAGGTACTGGACGATCATCAGCGCGTGGTTCCGCTCTTCGATCGCCTGCCGGTAGAAGTGCGCGGCGAGTCGGGGCAGCGTCTGACCGTCGAAGTGCACCGCGATCGCGATGTACTGCTGCGACGCGGCGAACTCGTGCCCGACCTGCTCGTTCAGTCCGTCCGGGAAAGCGCCCATGCGCCGACTCTAACGCGTCTCGAAGTAGCATCGGCCCGTGCTGCCACTGCGCGACAACGTGCCGACGCGGTCGTTCCCGCTCGTCACGGTGGCGTTGATCGCAACGAACGGGCTCGTGTGGGTGCTCTACCAGCTCCCCAATCTCGACGGCTCCGTGAGGGAGCTCGCGTACCAGCCGTGCGAGGTCGTCAATACGTGCCCGACGGTCGGCCAGGACTGGCCGGTGACCGCGTTCACCTCGATGTTCATGCACGGCAGCTGGGCGCACCTGCTGGGCAACATGCTCTTCCTCTGGGTGTTCGGCAACAACGTCGAGGACGCGCTCGGCAAGGTCCGCTACCTGGTCTTCTATCTCGTCGGCGGCCTCGCCGCGACCGCCGCGCAGACCTTCGTGACGATCGCGTTCGCGAGCGACGCGGAGGCGGCGATCCCGAACGTCGGTGCCAGCGGCGCCATCTCAGCCGTCCTCGGCGGCTACCTGATCCTGCTTCCCCGAGCACGGGTGCTGACGCTCGTCTTCTTCGTCCTGCGAGAGATCCCGGCGATGCTCCTGCTGGGATTCTGGTTCCTCTTCCAGCTCCTGGAAGGCAGCACCTCGCTGGCCTCCCCGAGCGCCGGCGGCGGCGTTGCCTTCTTCGCCCACGTCGGCGGTTTCGTCTTCGGCCTGGCCACCGTCAGACTCTTCCAACAACGTGAACCGCTAGCGCCGATGTACACATGACCTTCGAGGAGCACGTCGCCGCAGCGCTCGACTCCATCCCGCCCAAGCTGGCCAAGGCGCTCGAGAACGTCGCGGTCGTGATCGAGCCCCAGAACCGCGAGGAGCCAGACCTCTACGGCCTCTTCGACGCGCCCGAGTACCTGCCGGCGAAGATCTCGATCTACCAGCGGCCGCTCGAGGAGGACTTTCCGGACGCGGCCGAGCTCGAGGCGCAGATCAGGATCACGGTCCTGCACGAGCTCGCGCACTACTTCGGCTTCGAGGAGGATCGGATCGCCGAGCTCGGTTATGAGTAGGGCGAAATGTTGTGTTTCTGTTCAGCCTGCCGCGAGGCTGGAATCCCCTCGGTCGGGACGGCGTTGTACCAGGCATGAGAACGATCCATGAGATTCACGCAGAAATCGAGCGGCTGAGCGAAGAGCGGACGGAGCTGTGGCAGACGCTCTCGTACGGCCGGCAGCAGGTGGTGATCGACGAGATCAAGCACATCGACGAGCAGCTGGTCACGCTCTGGGACGAGCACCGTGCCGAGCGCGCCCGCATTCGCTTCGGCGAACGTGACGACATCGTCCGCCGCGCCCGCCAGGAAGAACGCCTGGAGAGAGCGGCTTAACCCGAGTACGATCAGGCCCTAATGGGCTTGAAGGGGTCACGCGGCAAGAAGGACCCCTCCGACGTCGAGTCGGAGTTCGAAGCACTGCGTCGACAGCGTGCCCAAGCGGCCACTGAGCTCGACACACTGAAGCGCGCGCTTGCCGAGCGCGTCGCGCAGGTCCAGGCGCGGGAGCGCGAACTTGCCGAAGGGCTGGCGCGGGTCGAGAAGCGCGAGCAGAAGCTGAACGCGGCCGACGCGCGAGCTTCGCGGTTCCCTGGTCGGCGGACGCGCCCGACGGTCAAGCAGGAAGAGGCACCGGCTGTGGTGGACCTGCAGGAGCCGATCCTTCCCGCGCTGGAGCTCGACGTCAGGTCACAGGAGCTCGACGCCCGCGAGGCCGCCCTCGCTCGAGCGCGAGGAGGCGCTCGCGCAACAGCCTGCCGAGCCGCCCGGACCGGCAGCGGAGCCGACACCCGAGGAGCTCGCACGCATCGAGGCGCGGCTCGCCGAGCTGCGCGAAGCCGAGCAGGCGTTCGCGCGCACCCAGGCCGAGCTCGCAGCTCGCAGCGACGGTCTGGCGCTGCGCGAGGAGGCGGTCGCCGCCGGAGAGCGCGCGCTCGCGGCAAAGGTCTCTCCCGCGGGCGCCGAGCTGGAAGCGCTCGAGGCGCGAATCCGCCGGCTCGAGCACGGCGGCCGCCGCAAGCAGGAGGCAAAGACGTTCAGCGCCGGCCTGCGGGCCCTCGAAGAGCGCGGTCTCCGCCCCGGCCAGCCGCCGGACGAGCCTCTACACTAGACCCCCGCGTGGGGCGTTAGCTCAGCTGGGAGAGCGCCGCCTTTGCAAGGCGGAGGTCGCCGGTTCGATCCCGGCACGCTCCACTGGAACAGTCACACCTGGAGTTTCGGATTCGGCTCCAGGGAACGAGAAACGGCGCCTGCGGGCGCCGTTTTCGGTTCTCAGATGCCTTCCCCCGTCCCGGCGGAGTGAGAAGTCCTAAGAGTATGAAAGTGTCATAAAGCGCTGCTCGCGCGAGCATGAAAGCCTTTCGTTACGTGCTCACGGCCGCGAACTGCCGGCTCGGTGCGCGCCGTTGATGGCGGTTGCTGATTGCGGTTCGTCCCGTCGCGCTCGGGCGGCGGGACGAACCGCGTCTTTCATCAGGGCCTGGTGTCGAGTGCCACGCGCAGGACGCTGATCGCCTGGTTGATCGCGCCCTCGGCCGCGTGCGTCTCGCGAAGGGCGTTGAGCATCACGAAGTCGTGGATGATGCCCTGGTAGCGGACGGCTGTGACTGGGACGCCGGCCTGGCGAAGCTTGTTCGCGTAGGCCTCGCCTTCGTCGCGCAGCACGTCGGCCCCGGCGGTGATGACGAGCGCCGGCGGCAGGCCGGCGAGCTGATCGAGGCTGGCGCGCAGCGGCGAGGCTGTGATCTCGTTTCGCTGCTCCTCGCTGGTCGTGTACTGGTCCCAGAACCACAGCATCCCGTCGCGGCGGAGGAAGTAGCCTTCGGCGAACTCGTGGTAGGAGCCGGTGTCGAAGCTGGCGTCGGTGACCGGGTAGAAGAGGACTTGCGCGGCCAGCTTGGGGCCGGAGCGCTCCTTAGCCAGAAGGGTGAGCGCGGTGCTCATGTTGCCGCCAACGGAATCGCCGGCGACCGCGATCCGAGAGGGGTCGAGACCCTTCTCGGCGCCGTGCTCGGCGACCCAACTGGCGACCGCATACGACTCCTCGAGCGCGGTCGGATAGCGGGCCTCCGGCGAGAGGCTGTAGTTGGGGAAGACGACGGCTGCACCGGTCCCGGCAGTGAGCTCGCGGATCAGGCGGTCGTGGGTGTGGCTGTTGCCGAACACCCAGCCGGCGCCGTGGATGTACACGATCACGGAAAGCGGTCCGACCGCTCCCCTTGGGCGAAGGATGCGAACGGACACCTCGCCGGACGGTCCGCCTGGAAGGGTGGTGTCCTCGATGTCGACGTCCGGCTTTGCGATCTCACCGGCCTGCACCTCGTCGACGGTCTTGCGACCTTCTACGGGACCGAGGTCGAAGAGATAGGGCGGGTTGGCAGTTGCCTCGACGAACGCCTGCGCAGCGGGCTCGAGGACTGTGGTCTGGATAATGGTGTCTGACATCGTTGACCCTCCTTTGGGTCTCGAAGATTTTGGGGTCGTCCGTCAGCGGAACGGAGCTTCAGGACGCCTTCGGAGCCGAGTCGACGCCGACGCCAGGTTGCGGCGGCGCCTTGGAAGGATGGAGGTGTTCATGCGAGTGCTCCTTCGGGGACGGCCGACCGGGCGGCCTGAGCGATCAGGCCGGCGACGGCCTCGGGGTTGGAGACGTAGACGGCGTGACTGCCGGGCGTCTCGGTGACGGTGGCGCCGGCGCGGTCTGCCATCGTGCGCTGCGCCGACGGGGGAATCATGTGGTCGTCGGTGGACACGAGGGTGTAGCTCGGCTTGCTCCGCCAGGCGGCTTCGGTGATCGTGCCGCCAAGCGCGGCGAGGCCCCACGGGACCTGCGAGTCGGCCATGAACGCGGCCTGCTCGGCGCTCAGGTCGCCCGCGAACGAGGCATGGAACTTCTCGCGGTCGAGGAGCAGGAAGCCGTCCTGCGGCGGCAGGATCGGCGGCTGAGGGCCGTCGGTCGGGAAGCCTGCGATGAGGCTGTTGACCGACTCGCCCTGGTCCGGGGCGAAGGCTGCGATGTAGACGAGCCCTGCAACCTTCTCGTGCGTGCCGGCCTCGGTGATGACGGCGCCGCCGTAGGAGTGGCCGACGAGAATCGTCGGGCCGTCCTGCTTGTCCAGGACGCGACGTGTCACGGCGTCGTCGTCTGCGAGCGACAGCGTCGGGTTCTGGACGACGCTGACGTTGAAGCCATCCTGCTTGAGGAGGTGGTAGACGCCCTCCCAGCCGGATCCATCCACGAAGCCGCCGTGCACCAGCGCGACATTCCGTACTTGACTCATGATGACCTCCTTCGAGTTGACTGCCTGTACGTCCGCCACCGTCGCAGGCAACTCGACCGGCGTCACTGCCGTCAGCTAGCGATCTGGCATGCCGCTGACGGGCGAGTTCGTTGTAGTGCTAGCTGCATTGCGCTTCCGCGCACCGTCAGGAACCTTGGGGTGGTGGATGTGCGCTGCCTTCTAGTCGATGACAGCCCGGAGTTCCTCGCCTCGGCAGCGCGGCTGCTCGAGTCGCAGGGCATCGACGTCGTCGGCTGCGCGACCTCGACGCGCGAGGCGCTGGAGCTTGTCGCGGCGCTCGAGCCGAGCTTGGCGCTCGTCGACATCGAGCTCGGCGACGAGGACGGCATCGCGCTCGCCCAGCAGTTCGAGGCGCGCGTCCCCTCGATGCGGGTGGTTCTGATCTCGGCCCACGACCCCGCCGACGTCGGCGAGCTGGTGGTCGAGAGTCGCGCGGCGGGGTTTCTGCCCAAGAGCGCGCTCGGCGCCGAGGCGATCGCGGCTTTCCTCTAGCGCGCCGCGAGGAAGGTCAGGACCGCAAGCACGCGGCGATGGGCGTCCTCGGTGACGGGGAGCCGCAGCTTCATGAGGATGCTCCGCACGTGCTTTTCGACTGCGCCTTCGGTGACGAAGAGCCGACCTGCGATGCCTCGATTGGAGTGGCCCTCCGCCATCAGCGCGAGCACCTCGTGCTCGCGCGGCGTCAACTCTTCGAGAGGATCGGCACGGCGCCGCTGCGCGACGAGTTCCTGCACGAGCGCCGGGTCGACGACCGAGCCACCGTCGGAGATGCGCTGCAGCGCGTCGACGACGTCGTTCACCTTCATCACCCTGCTCTTCAGCAGGTAGCCGATCCGTTGACCGTCCTCGAGCAGGTCGAGCGCCTCCTCGATCTCGACATGCGCGGAGAGGACCAGGATTCCGATCTGCGGGAACTCGGCGCGGATCGCCCGCGCCGCGTCAAGGCCCTCCCATGTCTGCGTCGGCGGCATGCGGACGTCGACGGTCACGAGATCGGGGACCTGCTCGCGCACGACACTCACGAGCGCGGACGCGTCGCCGGCCTGGCCGACCACGTCGAAGCCCGCGCCAGCCAGAAGGCTGCTGATCCCCTCGCGCAGGAGCACATCGTCATCTGCGACCACGACCCGACTTGCCGACATCTCGCGCCAAAGCTTACGCCGGTGTAGAAATAACGTGCCGTGATTCACGCGAGCGGGAGCTCCCCACCACGAATGTCCCCACGCGGATTGAGAGCGGCGGTGTGAGCCGCGAGATCACCCGGCCACAGGAGGCAGACGCCGATCGCGCGTGGCTCCTCGAGGAGCAGGCCGCGCTGCGGCGCATCGCGACGCTCGTCGCCAACGGAGTCGAGCCGGGACCGCTGTTCGACGCGCTCTCCGGAGAGATCGAGGCACTGCTCGGCGCGGACATCTCCGCTGTGCTCAGATTCGAAGGCGACGGCACGGTCACGGTCATGGGGGCACACCGCGGGCCACACAACCGCGGCGCCCGCGTGCATCTCGATCCGGACTACGTCGTCGGTGTCGTGCACCGGACAGGTCAGTCCGCGAGGTTCGATCTGCAGGAATGGGATGGCGAGCCGCCGGCGGTCGCACGCGAGTGGGGCGTGCGCTCCGCACTTGCAACTCCCGTCATCGTCGACGGCCAGTTATGGGGAGCGATCACGATTGCGTCGCTCGAGATTTCGCTCGCGGCCGGAACCGATAGGCGTCTCGCCGATTTCAGTGCGCTGTTTGCTACGGCAATCGCGAATGCACAGTCGCGAGAGGCTCTCGCCGCGCTGGCCGAGGAGCAAGCGGCTCTGCGCCGCGTGGCGACGCTGGTGGCGAACGACGTACCGCCCAACGAGATCTTCTCTGCCGTCAGCGAGGAAGTCGCTCTCCTATTCGACTCGGCAGCAGGCGTTGGGAGATTCGAGGACGACTCAGCGGTCGTGTACGTCAGTGTCGTGAACATCGACATCCCGGTCGGGTCACGATGGGACTTTCAGGATGGAATGATCTCAGCGGAGGTCCACCGGACTGGGCGCCCGGCGCGGGTCGAGGAACGAGACTGGCCTTCCCTTACA
>CAWGAD010000010.1:0-422510 GCA_963820565.1 uncultured Gaiellaceae bacterium | reverse complement strand
TTCGAAGCGCTCGAGCCATCGTTGTGACTCGCTGTACTTGCCCTGGGCGTTGCCGATGTGCTTGCCGATCACGTCGAAGTCGGTCTTGAAGCGCGCGAAGTCCTTGGAGAGCTGGCCGCAGTAAGCCATGACCTCGTGCGCCTGCCGCTCGATCTGCAGGCCTCGCAGGCCGAAGACGATCATCGTCAGGTACGCATGGAACGTCGTCGGCGAGACCGGGAAGACCCTGTGCGCGAGGGCGTACTGCTGAAGCTCGCCTGTGCCGCCGCACGCGATCTCGTAGTAGACGGACTCGGCGGGCAGGTACATGAACGCGAAGTCGTAGGTTCCCTCGCCGGGCCGGATGTACTTCGTTGCGATCGCGTCGACGTGAACCTTGACGTCGCGGCTCAGCGCGCGCTGAGCGAGGAGCCGCTGCTCGTCGTCCTCGGCGTCCAGCACACGATGCACGTTGTCGAGCGGGAACTTCGCGTCGACCGGCAGCAGCTTCTCGACCCGCACGACGGCATCCACGCGCTCCCCGCCCGCAAAGCCGTACTGGAGCTCGTATGCGTTCGCCGGCAGGATGTCGGCGAGGAGATTCGCGAGGAGGAGCTCACCGAAGCCGCCGCGGGCCTTCGGCGGGCGTAGTGCCTGTTCGAGCCGTTTCAGGTCGTTCGCGCGCTCGAGCATGCTCTTGGTGCCCTGCTCGACCCGCGCCAGCTTCTCGGCGATCTGCGTGGCGGTTTCGCCCGCGCTCTTCTGGGTCGTCAGCAAGCGGCCGTCGAGCCCTTCGAAGCGCCGGTCGACTCGTGCATCGAGCTCTCCGAGCCTTCGGTCGAGCCTCGACTCGATCTCGCCGAGCGTCCCGCCGAGCTGAGCCAGCGATCCGCCGAGCTGTCCGCGCAGCGACCGGCCGACCGCGAGGCCGCCAACTGCCAGCGCGGCGATCGCGAGCAGCGTGAGTGCGAGATAGACGACCATGGCCGACGAACGCTAGAGATCGGGCCGGACGGCGCCCGGAACCGTAATCCGCTGCTGGTAGAGTCGCCAGCCGGTATGGCCAGGAAAGACCGCGTCCCGAACCCGCCCAAGCGCTCGCAGGGGCCGCAGCGGCGTGCGTCGACGACCGATGCCGCAACGTCCGCGCAGCGCCGCCGGCTGATCATGCTGATCGCGGCAGGGGCCGCCGCGGTTGCCGTCGCTGTGCTCGCGATCGTCCTGCTGACGGGCGGCGGCGTCGATGAAAATCAGGCGCTAGCCGATGCCGGCTACACGCTGCAGAGCTTCCCCGCGCTGGCGAACACGCCCAACCACTCGGATGTGCCCACACTCGAGACCAAGCCGAAATGGAACTCCTCGCCGCCCACGAGCGGCCCGCACTGGGGCGTCCCCGCGATCTGGGACTTCTATACCGATCCCGTCCTGCTCGTCCAGACCGTTCACAACCTCGAGCACGGCGGGATCGTCATTCACTACGGTCCCGACGTCCCGCAGGCCGAGGTGGACAAGATCCGCGACTTCTACGACGACGACCCGTTCGGTCTGGTCGTCGCGCCGCTGGCCTCGAACGGCGACAAGATCACCCTCTCCGCCTGGACGGTGGACGACTCGGAGGTCGGGACGGCGGCCCGCGGCCGAGGCTGGCTGGCGCGTGGCACCGCCTTCAACGAGGACGCCTTCTCGGCGTTCATCGACGCGCACCGCTACAAAGGCCCCGAGCGCCTGCCGCCGGAGAGCTTAGCCCCGGGCTCCTAGCCGCCGGACCCGGCCGGGGTGGCGGAACTGGCAGACGCGGTCGACTTAAAATCGGCTGGCCTAGCGGCCATGCGGGTTCGACTCCCGCCCCCGGCATCGTCTTTCTCCGGCAGGTGACCGGGCAAAGCCCGGTCACCGCCAAGACCCTTCTTTTCCGGCAGGTGACCGGGCAAAGCCCGGTCACGCCAAGACCCCTAAAGGGTCGCTTCGCTCCCGGTCTCGGGAACGGATCGTTTGCCTGGCCCCCTCTGCGTACACTCCGGCCGTGGCCAAGCTCGAAGAAACCGCCGCACAGGAGCACCTCGAGTGGGACACCCCGCTCTTTCGGACTGCGGTCGCGCAGTACGAGCTCGCACTCCCGTACGCCGACGTCTCGGAAGCTGTCGCCGAGCGGCTCCGCTACCCCGAGCGGGCGGTCATGCTGTCGGTGCCGGTGCGGATGGACGACGACCGGCGCGTTGTCTTCGCGGGGTACCGCGTCCAGCACTCGTCGGTGCTCGGGCCGACGAAGGGCGGCATTCGCTACGACCCGGAGGTGACGCTCGGCGAGTGCGCCGCGCTCGCGGTCTGGATGACCTGGAAGTGTGCCCTGCTGAGGTTGCCCTACGGCGGCGCCAAGGGCGGTGTTCGCTGCGATCCGAAGCAGATGTCGCTGCGCGAGCTCGAGGGCCTGACGCGCCGGTTCACGTCGGAGCTGCTGCCGGTGATCGGCCCGCAGGAGGACATCCCCGCTCCCGACATGGCCACGAACGAGCAGACGATGGCCTGGATGATGGACACCTACTCGATGCAGGTGGGTCATGCGGTGCCGGAGATCGTGACCGGGAAGCCGATCTCGATCGGCGGCTCCGTCTTTCGCCACGAGGCGACCGGCGCCGGCGTCGTCATGGTGACTGCGCGCGCCTGTGAGCGCCTCGGCTGGGACCTCGCCGAGCAGCGCTGCGTCGTGCAGGGCTTCGGCAACGTGGGCGGAATCGCCGCGCACGAGCTCGTCGACCGCGGCGCGACCGTGATCGCGGTCTCCGACGCCACCGGAGGGGTCTACGACGGGAACGGCCTCGATGTCCACAAGCTGAGCGACTACGCCCAGGAGCACGGCTCGATCGAGGGTTGGGTGGGGGGCACGAAGATCACGAACGAGGAGCTGCTCGAGCTGCCCTGCGACATCCTCGTCCTCGCCGCCCGAGAGGACCAGGTGACCGGGGAGAACGCGGGCCGGATCCAGGCGCGGATGGTCGTCGAGGGCGCCAACGGGCCGACCTCGCTCGAGGGCGACGCGATCCTCGCCGAGCGGGCGATTCCGATCCTGCCGGACATCCTCACGAACGCCGGCGGCGTCACCGTTTCGTACTTCGAGTGGGTTCAGGACCTCGGGCGGCTCTTCTGGGGCCGGGACGAGATCCGCCACAAGCTCGAGGCGAAGATGAACGACGCGTTCGATCGCGTCTGGGAGATCTCCCTGGAGCGCGAGATCACGCTGCGCACGGCCGCGCTCGTCGCCGGGATCCGCGAAGTCGCGTCCGCCCTTGACGCACGCGGTCTCTATCCATAATTCGAGGCATGGACCGCGTTCGCGATGCCATGGTCGCCGATCCGCCGCAGCTCGACGGCGGCGCCAGCGCGCAGGAGGCCGGGGAGGCGCTCGACCGGCCCGAGGTTCGCGTGGTCTTCGTCTGTGACGACGGCCGCCTGCTCGGGGTCGTCACCCGCAAGACACTCGTCCGCGAGGTGGTTGCCGCCGGCCGCGATCCGCGCTCGACCACGCTGGCTGAGATCGCGGAGGTGCCGTTGAACACGATCGGCTCCGACCTCCCGCTCGACGAGGCCTTCCGCTTCCTCGAAGAGCAGGATCTCAAGCGCGTGCCCGTACTCGAGGATGGCCGGCTCGTCGGCGTGCTCTCCCGGGCGGTGTTGCAGCGCCGCCTGGCCGAGGATGAGCCGCCGGTCGAGGACGACTCTCAGCAGCAGGTGTAGGCGCCCGGAGGGGCGGGGCCCTCTTCGGGCTCCGGCAGCTCTGCAGCCGCCAGCGCGGCGCCGTGCAGGATGTCGCGCTCGCTGGCGCGAATCGCGTCGAGACCGTAGAAGTCGACGATCTCGGAGAGGATCGCCGCCCCCGCGAGGATCACCGGCGCACGGCCGGGCTCGACGATCTCCGCTCGCTGGTCGACCGTCATCGATGCGAGCCGCGCTGTCTGCTCGGCCACAGCGGTGCGCGAGATCTCGTGGCCGTGGATGCGTTCAGGGTCGTACTCGTCGAGGCCGAGATCGAGAGCGGCGATCGTCGTCACCGTGCCCGCTACCCCGACTGCGCGCGCGGCGTCACCGGGCGGCAGCAGCCCGCGCACGTGCTCACGGATCGCCTCGACGTCCTCGCCGAAGCGCTCGGTCATGCGGACGCAGCCGACGTCAAGGCTCTCTCGCACGGCGCTGCCGACGAGCTGGATCTCCGTCGAGCCGCCGCCGATGTCGACGACGAGCGTCCCGGGCTCGACGGCGCCGATGCCGCGCAGGGTCAGCTCGGCCTCCTCCTCGCCGCTCAAGAGGCGCGTGGTGAAGCCGTAGCTCCACTCGATCTCGCCGAGAAAGGCCTCGCCGTTCTCCGCGTCGCGGAGGGCGCTCGTGCCGATGCAGAGGGTGCGCTCGGCTCCGAGCGCCTCGAGCTCACGGCGGAAGTCGGTGAGGACGTTCCGGACGCGGGCGACTGGGACGGGGAGGAGGCGGCGCCGCTCGTCGACGCCCTCGCCGAGGCGAGTGATCACGAGCCGGCGGACGACCTCCTCGAGCGTTCCATTCGTGTCGGCGACCAGGAGACGCGTCGAGTTCGTGCCTAAATCGACTGCCGCGACCCTCACTTGCGCGGCACGAGACCGGTCAGGCGATCGAGCGACGCTCGCGCGTCCGCAAGCGCGGACGTGAGCACGGTCAGTCGTGCCCGCGACTCGCTGAGCCGTGCGAGCGACGCCTCCAGCCGTGTTCCGCTCTCGGTTGCGAGCGCGAGGTGCTGTTCGATCGCGGCGCTTGCCTGCTCGATCCGTTCCAGGTCGCCGGCGGCCTTTCGGCTGAGCCGTTTGAAGTCACGGAAGGCTTTGAGGGCCTCCCGCGTTAGGTAAAGAGCAGAGGAGACCGTCAAGACGACCGCAACCGCGAGGGAAAGCCAGAAAAGCATTGCGGCGATGCTACCAACGGTGTTTCATTAGCCCGATGTCGCGCGTCAGGCACATCCTGGCGAGGCGTGACGGCATCGCGCAGCTCGCCGTCGTGCTCGGTGCGGTCGCCGCCTACGAGGCTGCGCGCCTCGCGATGGAGCCGAACTGGGCGCAGGCGTTCACGAATGCGCGCCGGGTCGTCTCGGTCGAAGAGGTGCTCGGGCTCGCCTGGGAGCCGTCGCTCCAACAGGCGTTTCTGGCGCTTCCGGACCTCGTGACCGCGCTCAACATCTTCTACTTCGTCGGCCACTTCGTCTTCACCGGTCTCTTCTTCCTCTGGCTCTATCACCGCTCGCGCGGCGGGTTCCGGAGCTTCCGCGACGGCTTCCTGGCCGCGACCGCGATCTCCGTCGTCATCCACTGGCTCTTCCCGACGGCGCCGCCACGCCTCGCCGAGGAGGGCATCTCCGACACGCTCCTGGTGCTCTCCGGGATCGACATCGGCTCACCGACCTCGTCCGCGCTCTCGAACCCCGTGGCGGCGGTGCCGTCGTTGCATGCCGCCTACGCGGTCGGGGTCGGGATCGGCTTGCTCCGCTTCGCGCGCGCGCCGCTCGTGCGTGCGGCAGGGGCGCTCTATCCGCCGCTCGTCGTGCTCACGATCGTCGTCACCGGCAATCACTTCGTGCTCGACGCGATTGCCGGCGTCGCCGTCCTCGGGCTCGGCTTTGCCCTCGTCCGCTGGCTGCGGCGGCATGAGCGAGGCAGCAAACGGCACGCCTGCACGGCCTGAACGGGGCGTCGCAGTCTCGACGGACGTTCGCTAGAATGAACGCCGCGTCGCGGGGTGGAGCAGTCAGGTAGCTCGCCGGGCTCATAACCCGGAGGTCGCAGGTTCAAATCCTGCCCCCGCTACTGGAAAGGCCCCGGAAACGGGGTCTTTTTCGTTCGAACCGCTGTGCTGGCCGCTCCGAGCTGCGAACCATTCTCGAAGAGTAAGGCCGGTGCCGCCCTCTCAGGGGACATTCCCGAACACTGGCCCAGCCGACGGTGGTGGCGTCGGAGCGGTGTCACCGGGGAACGTCAGGTTGCGTCGGGTCTGCTGTCCTGTTGCATGACGTAGACGTTCCCATCGGGCCCGCGAAAGAAGAACCAGCCGAACCCTTCCATCGTCGGATTCTCGAACAGCTCGTTTGCCCACACGAGCTCGCCGATCAGCTCGACCTTCGCGGCTGCCAGCTCTTCACGGGCGCCGACGATGTCGTCCACGGCGAAGGCGACGACCACCCCTTCGCTCACTTCAGCCGGGAAGACGCTCGCATTCTCGTGCTTCGGGCCGTAGACCTCGACGAAGTCACTACGCCCGGACGGCAGTTGGAATATCGACCAGCCGGCCTCGGCATGCACGTTCTGGAGTCCGAGGACGTCTCGAAAGAAGGCCGACGTCGCGTCGAAGTTCCCCGTTCGCGTGCCGAGGAAGCAGATCCGCTGCACGTTCACGCCCACTTCTATACCGCAGCGGCTCGGCTCGGCTCGTTGTCGGGCGCAGGAGCGCCTTCCGGACACGCTGGACGCTGCGTCGATCAGCAGGCTGTTCGGGTGGTGTGCTTGGCGGATGGTTTCAGCGGCTACAACGCGGAGCACACTTTCGGGGACGCGATTTTTCACCCTAGGCGGGCGCCTCCGTGCGCCAACCTCTCGCGCGCCGAAGCGCCCGCTGCGAGGAGGTTTTCATGGCCACCACGATGTGCGAGATCGACGGGCGTCGGCCCGCCGTCGCAACCGTGCGGATCAGGCAGAACGGCGAGGAGCGGACGATCGCCGTCTGCGAAGAGCACCTTCGGGAGCTTCAGGGTCAGAGCCGCGGGGCAGGCCGGTCGCCGTTCGGTGGCGGGAGCCTCTTCGACGAGTTCTTCTCCGACTTCTTCGGCGACAGCCCTCTCGGCGGTCGCACGGCCGGCGACGGTGCCGGCATGACGACCACGAGGCCGCGCCGCCCGGCCGAGCAGATCGACGTCACGCAGTACTTCAGCGACGCCACCCGCCAGCTGCTCCAGCATGCCGCGCAGAAGGCGATGGAGTGGGGCAGCCTGGACGTCGACTCGATCCACCTGCTCTGGGCCGCGACGCAGGACGAGGTCGTCCGGCACGTGCTGCAGCAGGTCGGCGCCGACCCCGCCGCGATCGCGGCGCAGATCGAGGAGGAAGCAGACGTCAAGGAGCGCACGGACGTGGCGCCGTCGCTGTCGCCGGACGCGAAGGCCGCCCTGTTGGCCGCCTACGAGGAGTCGCGTCAGATCGGCGCGTCGTACGTCGGGCCCGAGCACGTGCTGCTCGCCCTGGCCCAGGACACCGAGACCGAGGCGGGTGAGCTGCTCGAGCGATTCGCGATCACGCACACGAAGCTGCGCGGCGCGGTCATCCGCGGCGTCGAGAGCGGCGAGGCGGGTGGGCGCCCGGCGAGCACGACAAAGACGCTCGACGAGTACGGCCGCGACCTCACGGAGGAGGCTCGCCAGGGGAAGCTCGATCCTGTGATCGGCCGGGCCGATCAGATCGAGCAGACGATCGAGATCCTCTCGCGCCGCACGAAGAACAACCCGGTGCTGCTCGGCGACCCCGGCGTCGGCAAGACCGCGATCGTCGAGGGCATCGCCCAGCGGATCGTCAACGACGACGTGCCCGAGACGCTCACCGGCAAGCGCCTGGTGGCGCTCGACATGGCGGGGATGATCGCCGGCACGAAGTACCGGGGCGAGTTCGAGGAACGCCTGAAGGGCGTGATCGACGAGATCACCGAGAACGCGGACAGCCTGATCGTCTTCATCGACGAGATCCACACCGTCGTCGGCGCGGGAGCGGCCGAGGGCGCGATGGACGCCGGCAACATGCTCAAGCCGGCGCTCGCGCGCGGCGAGCTGCACATGATCGGTGCGACCACGCTCGACGAGTACCGGAAGAACATCGAGAAGGATCCCGCGCTCGAGCGGCGTTTCCAGCCCGTGCTGGTCTCGGAGCCGACGGTCGACGAGACGATCGAGATCCTCACCGGCCTCAAGGACCGCTATGAGGCGTTCCATCGCGTGCGGATCACGGAGGAGGCGATCGTCGCAGCGGCGGAGCTGTCCGATCGCTACATCCGCGATCGCTTCCTGCCCGACAAGGCGATCGACCTGATCGACCAGGCGGGCGCCCGCGTGCGGCTCCGGTCGAAGGCGAAGCCGGAGGACACGCGGGCAGCCGAGGAGGAGCTCCGCCACATGGGGCGCGAGCGCGACCAGGCGATCTCGGCCGAGGACTACAAGCGGGCGGACGAGCTGAAGGCGCAGATCGACGAGCGCCGCGCCGAGCAGGAAGGGCGGAAGGAGGCCCGCTCGCGGGCGCCCGAGGTCACGGTCGAGGACATCGCCGACATCGTCTCGCGGCGTACGGGCATCCCGGTGTCACAGCTGACCCAGGAGGAGCGCGATCGGCTCCTGAAGCTCGAGGAACGCCTGCATGAGCGCGTCGTCGGTCAGGACGAGGCCGTCGAGGCCGTCGCGGAGGCGGTTCGCCGCGCCCGCGCCGGGCTCGCCGATCCCAGCCGTCCCGACGGGAGCTTCCTGTTCCTGGGACCCACCGGCGTCGGCAAGACGGAGCTCGCGCGGACACTCGCAGAGGCGCTGTTCGGTAGCGAGGACGTGATGGTCCGCCTCGACATGAGCGAGTACCAGGAACGGCACACCGTCAGCCGGCTCGTCGGCGCGCCACCCGGCTACGTCGGCCACGAGGAAGCCGGACAGCTGACCGAGGTGGTCCGCCGCAAGCCGTACGCGGTGCTCCTGTTCGACGAGATCGAGAAGGCGCACGCAGACGTCTTCAACATCCTGCTCCAGATCCTGGACGACGGCCGGCTCACCGATTCGCAGGGCCGGACGGTCGACTTCAAGAACACGATCCTGATCATGACCTCCAACCTCGGCGCCGATCGCATCCAGGCCTTCGCGCGGAAGGAGAGCGGCTCGTTCGACGAGCTGAAGGAGGACCTGATGGAGGTGCTCCGGCACAGCTTCCGGCCGGAGTTCATCAACCGGATCGACGAGATCATCGTCTTCCAGGCGCTCACGCTGGAGCAGCTCACAGCAGATCACGCGGCTGATGCTCGACCGCGTCGCGAGGCGCCTCCGCGCGCAGCACATCGAGGTCGAGTTCTCGGACGAGGCCGTCGAGCACCTGGCCGAGATCGGCTTCGACCCGGAGTTCGGCGCGCGGCCGCTGCGTCGTGCGATCCAGCGCGAGCTCGAGAACGAGGTCTCGCGGCTGCTGCTGAGCGGAGCGCTGCAGCCGGACGATCGCGTTCGGGTCGACTACGACGACGTCCAGCTCACCTTCGACGTCGACAAGGGAGCCGCCGAGGCGATGGAGGAGGTCGAGGAGCCGGAGTCGCAGCCGGCGCACGTCTAGCAAGGACAGACAGGAAAACACGCGACGGTAGAGAGGTGGTCGTGGGTTGGACCCGCTGAGCCTGCTCTGGCTTTTCTTCATCCTCGCGTCGCTGCAGCCGGCGGTTCAGCGGTACGTGCTCGAAACGCGCCGCCGGTCCTGGAGCCCGAGCGTGCCGCGAAGGTCGCGACGCTGCTGGCGACGGGAACGTGGACGCACGACCATCCGCTCCAGCGCCAGGAGCTGGAGCAGCTCGGCCTGCCGGTGACGATCGGCGTCGGCGAGGAGGAACGGGACCTGATGATGCTCTATCCGCAGCCACGTGGACGGATGCCGGCCGTCGAGTACGTGCCGGGCTCGCCTCCCGACAGACCGGGCCTGCCGAAACGTCGGACCGCGGGCCGCCGCGGGCTGTGAGCTGATGATCCTCGCCGCGACGCAGGACGCTGCGCGGCTCTTCCTCGAGCTCGGAACGGTCACGATCGTGCTCGCAGTCGGTGCGCGTCTCGCGGCGCGCACGGGCTTCTCGTCGATCCCGCTCTATCTCGTCGCCGGGATCGTGCTCGGAGCGCTCGCGCCGCCGACGCTCGACGATGCGCTCGTCACGACCCTGAGCGAGGTGGGGATCGTGCTGCTCCTCTTCACGCTCGGGCTCGAGTACAGCGCGCTCGAGCTCGCCTCCGGGCTGCGGAGCGGCGTCAGAGGCGGGATCGTCGATCTCGCGCTGAACTTCCCGCCGGGCTTCGCCATCGGGCTTCTGATGGGCTGGGGGCTCGTCGGGGCGCTCGTGCTCGGCGGCATCACGTACGTCTCCTCCTCCGGGATCGTCGCGAAGGTGGTCAGCGACCTCGGTCGCGTCACGAAACCCGAGACGCCGGGGCTGCTCTCGTTGCTCATCCTGGAGGACCTGGCGATGGCGCTCTACCTTCCCCTCATCGGCGTTGTGCTGATCGGGTCGGGCGTGTCCACGGCGATCGCCTCCGCCGTCGTGGCGCTCGCGGTCGTTGGCTTGATCTTCCTCCTCGCGCTCCGGCATGGCCACCTCGTCAGCCGGGCGGTCTGGCACGAGTCCGACGAAGTGCTGGTGCTGAGCACGATGGGCGTGCTGCTCCTCGTCGCGGGCCTGACGGAACGCGTGCACGTGTCCGCCGCGGTCGGAGGGTTCTTGCTCGGGATCGCGCTCTCCGGACCCGTAGCCGATCGCGCCCGGGTTCTTGTCTGGCCGATGCGTGACCTCTTCGCAGCCATGTTCTTCTTCTTCTTCGCTCTCCGGATCGACCTTGGCGACATCCCGCCCGTGCTCGTGCCGGCGATCGCTCTCATCGCCATCTCGTGCGTCGCGAAGACCGCCACCGGCTGGATTGCCTCCGCCGGCCTCGACATCGAGGCGCGTCTGCGAGCGGGCACCGCGTTGATCGCCCACGGCGAGTTCTCGATCGTGATCGCCGGTCTTGCCGTCAGCAGCAACTTCGACCCGGAGCTCGCGGCGCTCGCGGCGACGCTCGTGCTCGGCACCGCGCTGCTCGGGCCGCTCGCCACCCATTTCGCCGACGATCTGGCTCGGCTGCTCCCCCAGGGCGGGGCGACAACGGCCGTCCAGCGACGCTGAGTGCTAGCCGTTTTGCCATCTGAAGCTCTGACAAGCAGTCAGTTCGGGCCCCAGTCCGGTACGTGGAACCTGCAATGCCGGGCAGGTGTATTTCAGCGGATGCGCTTGTGGTTCGCTCTCCTACTGATCGTCTCGGCGCTCGCGGCTGTTCCGGCCGCCGATGCCAAACTCATCCCGGCGCTCAGTACTCGTTTTGCGGCGCCCGGTCAGCGCGTTGTCGTCAACTTCGGCGAGGGAGCGATGCTCTACCTCGGCCCGTTCGAGGTCGACCTCGTGCGCACAGCCGTCGAGCCACGTGTCACCCGCCGCACCGACGTTCGCCTTCACCGCGTCGGGCGGCTCGGGACAGCTGGCGTAGCGATCGCCGCCACCCGACTCGGTTTTCGGGTCCCGCGGCTTCCGGCCGGCGAGTACACGCTCGCCGTGTGGTTCAAGGGCTCCGAGACCGGGAGGTGGCACAACTTGGCCGGCGGCCTTTGGCGCGACGCCACCTTTGGGCCACGACTACGCCTACGGATCACCGGCTAGACCGCCGGGTACGGGATCGCCTCAGCTGGTTTTCTCCGCGCCGATGCAGGTGTCGGGTTGCTTGTTGCGAAAACGGACAACGGGCGTGCCCAGCGCGACCGTAGTTGCCCGAGCAGCCAAGCTCCCCCTGCGGCGCTCGGGTCACGATCGTGTACGGGGAGGTGGCCGCAAACTCTCCCATGGGCGCGCCCCTAACTGCCCGAACCGGCTGACCTACCGCGGGAGGACGCGTTCCGCAAGTTTTGGTCGACAAGACCAGAACTACCTGCTACAGTAAGAGTCATGGCGACCAAAACCAATCGAGCCGCCGTGCCGGCAGGCTACGACCCGTCGCAGTTCCCGGCGTTCGCAGTCACGGTCGACGTGGTGATCCTGACCATGTCGGAAAGCCGGCTGCATGCGCTGCTCGTCCGTCGTGGTGAGGCGCCGTTCAAAGGGATGTGGGCAGTCCCAGGTGGCTTCAAGCGTCCCACCGAGACGCTGGACGAGGCGGCGCAGCGGGAGCTGACCGAGGAGACCGGTGTCGACGCGGCGAGCCTGCTGACCCAGTTCGGCGCGTACGGCGATCCCGAGCGCGACCCGCGCATGAACGTCGTGACGGTTGCCTACCTGGCAGTGCTCCGGGACGTGGGCGCCGTCGTGGCGGGCACGGATGCCGCAGAAGCCGCCCTCGTCCCGGTGGCCGACGTGCTCAACGAGAAGCTCGACCTGGCCTTCGACCACCTGCAGATCGTGCGGGATGCGGTCGAGCGTGTTCGCGTCGAGCTCGAGGTCACGGGAGTCGCGACGGCGTTCGTCGGCGCGACGTTCACTCTCGCCGAGCTGCGCGCGGTCTACGAAGCGGTCTGGGGCGTACAGCTCGACGCCGCGAACTTCCGGCGCAGCATCGTCGCGGAGGACGGCTGGGTGATCCCGACCGGGCGCCGCGCTCAGCCAGGCCCGGCCGGCGGCAGGCCGGCCGAGCTCTACCGGGCGGGCGAGGCGTGGGATCACGGCGGCCCGATCCATCGATTCCAGAGAACGTGGGAGGTCAAGGCATGAAAGCGGTTGTGCACGAGAGGTACGGCCCTCCCGACGTACTCCACCTCGCCGACGTCGAAAAGCCCGTCCCAGCGGAGGATGAGATCCTCGTCAGGATCCACGCCACCACGGTCAACCGGACGGACTGCCACCGTCGAGCGGCGAAGCCGTTTCTCTGGCGCTTCATGGCCGGCCTGCTGCGGCCGAAGTACCGGATTCTCGGCGGCGAGATGGCGGGGGAAGTCGAAGCCGTAGGCGCGGCGGTCACGGAGTTCGCGATCGGTGACCACGTCTTCGGCACGAGTGGGCCTCGGTTGGGAGGGCACGCAGAGTTCCTCTGCAGGCGCGAGAGCGGCCTCGTCACGCACATGCCGGCAGGGATGAGCTTCGAGGAGGCTGCGGCGATCCCCGACGGCGCGCTCTCGGCGCTGACCGGCCTGAGGCGAGCGGGTCTCAAGGAAGGGCAGAGCATCCTCGTCTACGGCGCCTCAGGCTCCGTGGGAACGGCGTCTGTGCAGCTGGCCAAGTACCTCGGCGCCTCCGTGACTGCGGTCTGCAACACGAAGAACCTGGAGGTCGTGAGAGCGCTCGGGGCCGACCGCGTGATCGACTACACGCAGGAAGATTTCACCAAGAACGGCGAGTCCTACGACATCGTCCTCGATGCGGTCGGCAAGCACTCGTTCCGGCGCTCCAGGGGCTCACTGAAGCCCGGAGGGATCTTCATCGCCACGGACGGCCTACGGAACTTCCCGCTGGCGTGGTTGACGGCGCGAATCGGAGACAAGCGCGTGTTGATGACGCTGCCGGATTGGACGAAGGAAGACATTCGCTTCCTCAAGGGGCTCGTCGAGGCCGGGCACTACCGGGCCGTCATCGACCGGCGCTACCCGCTGGAGGATGTGGTCGAGGCGACGAGGTACGTCGAGACGCTGCAGAAGACCGGGAACGTCGTCGTGACTGTGAACGGCGGTCGAGCTCGATGAGAGCCGTCGTCCACGACAGGTACGGGCCGCCGGAGGTCCTCCGGCTCGAGGACGTCGAGCAGCCCGTCCCCAAGGACGACGAGGTGCTGGTCAGGATCCGCGCGACGACCGTCAACCGGACCGACACGGGCCTTCGCAGCGCCGAGTTCCTCGTCAGCCGCTTCTTCACCGGCCTCCTCAAGCCGAGGCGCAGGATCCTCGGGCTCGAGCTCGCCGGCGACGTCGAGGCAATCGGCGCAGCAGTCACCGAGTTCGCCGTCGGCGACCGCGTCTTCGGGGTGGGTCCGAGCGCGCATGCGGAGTTCGCCTGCGTCCGAGAGGCCGGTCCGCTGGCGCACATGCCGGCCGGCATGACCTTCGACGAGGTCGCCGCCGTCTGCGACGGCGCGAGCCTCGCTCTGGCGTGCCTGCGCAAGGCAGAGCCTCTGCAGGGACGGCGCGTTCTCGTCTACGGAGCCTCCGGCTCCGTCGGGACCGCAGCGGTCCAGCTCACCAGGCACTTCGGAGCCCACGTCACGGCGGTGTGCAACACCAAGAACGTCGAGCTCGTGCGCTCACTCGGCGCCGAGCGGGTGATCGACTACACGCAGCAGGACTTCACCAAGGACGGCGAGACCTACGACGTCATCTTCGACGCCGTCGGCAAGCACTCGTTCCGGCGCTGTAGACGGTCGCTCGAGCCGGGCGGGAGCTACCTCGCAACCGACCCCGGTTTCATGTGGCACGTCCCGCTCCTCGCCCTGCTCACCCGGTGGTTCGGAGACAAGCGTGTGGGGATGGGGATCACCCGGTACGCGAAGAAGGACGTTCTCCTCCTCAAGGAGATGCTCGAGTCGGGCAGCTACCGGGCCGTCATCGACCGGTCCTATCCGCTCGAGGACGTCGTCGAGGCGCACCGGTACGTGGAGACGCAACAGAAGACCGGCAACGTGGTCCTGACCCTCGACGGCGGCGTGACGCGATGAGAGCCGTCGTCCACGACAGGTACGGGCCGCCGGACGTCCTGCGACTCGAAGAGGTCGAGCGCCCCGTCCCCAAGGAGAACGAGGTGCTCGTGAGGATCCACGCCACGACCGTCAACCGGTCGGATTGCGGCTGGCGCAGCGCGAAGCCGTTCTTCTCGCGCATCTTCACCGGCCTCCGCCGGCCGAAGCGGAGGATTCTCGGTATGGAGTTGGCCGGAGAGGTCGAGGCTGTCGGCGCAGCCGTCACCGAGTTCGAGGTCGGCGACCACGTCTTCGGCGTCAAGGGCTTCGGCGCCCACGCCGAGTTCGTCTGCATGCCGGAGAGCGCCGCGTTGGCGCACAAGCCTGCCGGCATGAGCTTCGACGAGGCTGCTGCGGTCTGTGACGGAGCGAGCATCGCGATGGCCTGCCTGCGGCGGGCAGATCCTCTGCAGGGGCGGAGCATCCTCATCTACGGCGCTTCCGGATCCATCGGCACCGCGGCGGTGCAGCTGGCCAAGCACTTCGGCGCGCACGTGACCGCCGTCTGCAACACGAAGAACGTCGAGCTCGTGCGATCGCTGGGAGCCGACGAGGTCATCGACTACACCCAGGACGACTTCACCAGGAACGGCCAGACCTACGACGTCGTCTTCGACTCGGTCGGGAAGCACTCGTTCAGGCGGTGCAGACGCTCGCTGAAGCCGGGCGGGACCTTCCTCGAGACCGACCTCGGATTCTTCTGGCACGTCCCGGCCCTTGCTCTGCTGAGCCGGTGGATCGGGGACAAGCGGGTGACGCTCGCGATTCCGACGTACACAAAGGAGGAGGTCCTCCTCCTCAAGGAGCTGATCGAGGCCGGCGCCTACCGCGCGGTCGTCGATCGACGCTACCCCCTTGATGACGTGATCGAGGCCACCAGGTACGTCGAGACCGGCCAAAAGACAGGGAATGTCGTCCTGACCGTCAGCGAAGGAGCAGCTCAATGAGGGCGGTCGTCCACAACACCTATGGCCCACCGGACGTGCTCGAGCTCGAGGAGATCGAGCAGCCGGAGCTCACGGACGACACCGTGCTGGTGCGGGTGCGCGCCGTTTCGATCAACCCGGCGGACTGGTACGGCCTGACGGGCCGGCCCCAGCTCGCACGGCCGACGATGGGGCTGCTGAAGCCGAAGAACAACCGGGTAGGAGTCGACTTCGCGGGGACCGTGGAAGCGGTCGGCAAAGACGTCAC
This sequence comes from uncultured Gaiellaceae bacterium, assembly GCA_963820565.1. GTDB lineage: Bacteria > Actinomycetota > Thermoleophilia > Gaiellales > Gaiellaceae > Gaiellasilicea. The sequence continues at coordinate 406,882 of CAWGAD010000010.1, read as the reverse complement.
GCACGTTCGACCGGGTGACGAGGTCTTCGGCGGGAAGAGCGGAGCCCTTGCCGAGTACATAACCGTTCGCGACGCGATCGTGCTGAAACCGGCCAACCTCACGTTTGAGGAGGCCGCGGCCGTGCCGGTGGCGGCGGTCACCGCCCTGCAAGGCCTACGCGACCAGGGGAAGGTCGAGCCAGGGCAGCACGTGTTGATCAACGGTGCCTCGGGAGGTGTGGGCACGTTCGCCGTGCAGATCGCCAAAGCGTTCGGAGCGGAGGTGACCGGCGTCTGCAGCACGGGGAACGTCGAACAGGCGCGAGCGCTCGGCGCCGATCACATCGTCGACTACACCCGCGAGGACTTCACCCGGACCGACCGGCGCTACGACCTGATGCTCGACATCGCGGGGAGCAGGTCGTGGTCGGAATACAAGCGCGTGCTCACCCCTGAGGCGACCGTCGTCATCGTCGGAGCACCGAAGGGGACGCGTCTGCTCGGGCCTCTCAGCCACATCATCAAGATGCGGTTGGCGTCAGTGCGCAGCAGCCGGAAGGTCGACCTTCTTCCTCGCCAAGCTGACCAGGGCGGACATGGAGGTGCTCCGCGACCTGCTCGAGACCGGGAAAGGTGATGCCGGTCGTCGACAGGCGATACGAGCTGGGTGAGGTCGCTGACGCCTTCCGGTACCTGGGCGAAGGGCACGCGCAAGGGAAGATCGTCATCACCATTTGAGGCCCGCCGCGCTCACGGAGTGCGGCTGACTTTCGCGATTCGCCCTGTCACGATGGGCGACGAAATGGCTGTAGAAGTCGTCGGCAGAGACGAGGAGCTCAGTTCGCTACATGCGTTTCTCGACCGGCGGGCGGCCGGGCAAGGCCCGCTCGGGTTCGCTCTCGAGGGGGATGCCGGGATCGGGAAGTCGACGCTCTGGCGCGCAGCCGTCGAGGACGCGCGCGGGCGAGGGCTGCGTGTTCTCTCCTCGCGGCCCGCCGAGTCGGAGCGCTCGCTCGCTCATGCGGGTCTCGGCGACCTGTTCGACGGAGCTCTGGACGAGGTGCTGCCGGCCCTGACGCCGCCCCGCCGGCGAGCGCTCGAGGTCGCACTGCTCGTCGAGGACACTGCGGGTCGTCCTGTCGACCAGAGGGCTCTCGGCGTCGCGGTTCGCAGCGCCGTGGAGCTGCTCGCCGAGGACGGGCTCGTGCTCGCGATCGACGACCTCCAGTGGCTCGACGCCTCGTCGGCGAGTGCACTCGGGTTCGCGCTTCGACGGCTGCCCGACGCGAACGTGCTGCTGCTGTGGACGCGTCGGCTCGGCGAGCGGGAGCCGGCGTCGCCCGTCGAGAGCGCCATCGACCCCGACCGGATCGAGCAGCTTCGCGTGGGGCCGCTCAGCGTCGGCGCCACCCATCGGATTCTCAGCAGCCTGCTCTCCCGAGCCGGTGCCTCGGCCGACGCTGCTCAGGCTGCACGAGGTGTCGGGGGGAAACCCGTTCTACGTGCTCGAGCTCGCGCGCGCACTCGGTGCCGACGACGCCGTTCGCGATCCGACCCAGCCGCTTCCGGTTCCCGAACGATTGGAGGAGCTCGTGTCGGCGCGGCTCGACGGGTTCACCGGGGCGACGCACGAGGCGCTCGTGCTCGTCTCGGCGGATGCCCGCCTGACCCCGGCCCAGCTCCGCTCGGCGGGCATCGAGTCGCCAGGCCCTCGACCCGGCGCTCGCGGAGAACGTGATCGAGGTCGCGCACGGCGCCGTCCGCTTCACGCACCCGCTGCTCGCCTCCGTCCTCTACCAGGGGCTGTCGGTCGGCGAGCGGCAGCGACGCGCACCGCCGCCTCGCGGACCTCGCCGAGGATCCCGTCGCCCGCGCCCGTCACCTCGCACTCTCCACGGACCGGCCCGACGCCGACCTCGCCGCCGCGCTCGAGAGAGCGGCCGAGACTGCCGCGGCGCAGGGCGCGCCGATGGTCGCCGCAGAGCTAGGCGAGCACGCGATGCGGCTGACGCCGCCTGAGCACCACGGCGATCTCGATCGCCGCGCCGCCGCGGCGGCGCGCTCGCACCTCGCTGCGGGCGACGTCGAGCGCGGGCGGGTGCTGGCGGCCGAGCTCGCCGCGCGGGCCGCGTCGGGGGCCGACCGGGCCGAGGCGCTCGTGCTCCTCGCCGAGGCGGAGGACATGCCTCGCGCAGTGCCCCTCCTGAAGCAGGCGCTCCTCGAGCGCGACGCACCAGCCGCGCTGCGGGCGTCGATCCACCAGCGGCTCAGCCTGGACGTCCGCTTCCAGGACGGACTCGACGCGGCGGAGGAGCACGCGCTCGCGGCCGTCGACCTGGCCGAGCAGGTCGGAGACGCGGCCCTGCGCGCGTCGGCGCTCGGCGGGCTCGCCCTGATCCAGCTCAACGCAGGCAGGCCCGGTGCGCTCGAGCTCGCGCGAGCAGGCCTACGAGCTCGTCAGCGACGCCGAGATGTCGCAGGCCGTCGCGGACGCGGGCTTCTCGTTCGCGCACGTACTCGTCTGGTCTGCCCACTACGACCGCGCCCGCGCCCTCCTCGAGAGTCTCCACGCGGACTGGAGCGAGCGGGACGAGCGCATGGCGGCCTACGCGCTCTGGTACCTGGCGATGGTCGAGCTGCGGACCGCGAACTACGCGCTGGCGGAACAGCACGCGCGGCAGTCGCGGCAGCTGAACGGCCCCTACGTGCGCGACGAGGTCGCATCGCCGACGAGCCTGTTCCCGCTGACGCTCATCGCCGCCCACCGCGGTGACCTCGCTCGCGCTCGCGAGCTCGCCGAGGAGAGCTGCCGGCTGTCGGAGCTCCACGCGGTGCGCCTGCACGGGCCGCTGACGACGCTCGGGCTCGTCGAGCTCTGGAGCGGGTCTCCTGCCGCAGCCGTCGACTGCTTCAGGTCGGCGGAGGAGATGACGGACGCGGCCGACGGCGTAGAACCGATGATGCAGCTGTGGCGCGCCGAGCAGATCGAGGCGCTGCTCGAGCTCGGGCACGTGGACGACGCCGTCACTCGTCTGGACGCGTGGGAAGCTGCAGCCCGTCGGCTCGACCGCGACTGGGTCCTGGCGCACGCCACCCGCTGCCGCGGGCTCGTCGCTGCGGCAGCTCGGAGATGTCGAGCGCGCGGTGTCCCTCTTCACGGACGCGGTCGACGCAGCACGAGACGGTTGGAGATCCGTTCGGCCGCTCGCGGGCGCTGCTGGCCCTCGGTGTCACGCGACGGCGCGCACGTCAGAAGCGACCGGCCCGCGACGCGATCGAGGCTGCACGCGCGGGCTTCGAGGAGCTGGGGGCAGCCGGTTGGGCGGAACGGGCGCGCCAGGAGCTGGGAACGATCGGCGGACGGATGCGCAGCGAGGGCCTGACTCCCGCCGAGCGCCGCGTGGCCGATCTCGTCGCGAAGGGACGAACGAACGCGGAAGTCGCGGCGACGCTCTTCCTCGCCGAACGGACGGTGGCGAGCCATCTGACGCATGTCTACGCAAAGCTGGGCGTGCGCTCGAGGACCGAGCTCGCCCGCAAGCTCGGCTGAGGTTCGCAGCAAAGTTCCGACGTTCTGACGTTTTCAGGGGCCTGGCCCGGCCGTAGCTTCGACGGCATGCCGAGCTACCTCGTTGAGACATACCTCTCGCGCGGCCACGCCGATGAGCGGGCCGTGCGCGAGGAACGCGCACGCTCGGCTGCCGCGGAGCTGACGCAAGCCGGAACCAGCGTCCGCTTCGACGGCGTCATCCACGTTCCCGAAGACGAGACGTGCTTCTTCGTATTCGGCGCGGCGTCGGGCCGGGAGGCTGTGCTCGTGGCACAGCTCGCCGAGCTCGACCCTGTTCGCGTCGTCGAGGCAGTCACGTCCCGAGAGGAGTAAGACATGCCAAGGCGATTCATGATCCTCGCCGCCGCCCTGGCGGCGCTCGTAGCACCCGCGGTCGCTCGCGCGGACGCGGTCACGCAGTGGAACCAAAACGCCTCGACGGCGTTGTTTGTCACCGCCGGTCAGCCCCCACAGGTGTCGGTGACGCACCTGGCGATGGTGCACGGCGCCGTCTACGACGCGGTCAACGCGATCGACGGCCGCCACGAGGGGTACCTGCTCACCCCGCGGGCGGCGACGCCGTTCGACTCGAAGGAGGCGGCGGCGGCGACGGCGGCATACCGAGTGCTGTTGAACATCGTGCCCGCGCAGCAGGCGGTACTGGACACGCAGTACGCGACGTCGCTGAGCGGGATCGCTGACGGTTCCGCGAAGACGCGTGGGATCGCAGTCGGAGAGGCCGCAGCGGCCGCGATGATCGCGGCGCGCACGGACGACGGCCGCTTCGGCGCCTACCGGTTCCCGGTCGGATCGGGACCAGGGGTGTGGAAGCCGGTTCTGCCGTCCTTCGTGAACGACCCGTTCGCGTGGCTGAAGGACGTACGGCCGTTTCTGATCCAGAGCGGCTCGCAGTTCCGCTCCGACGGCCCGCTCTCGCTGACGAGCCTGAAGTACGCACGCGAGTTCGACGAGGTGAAGGCGTACGGCTCGGCGACGAGTATGAGCCGCAGCGCCGACCAGACGCACGCGGCCCGGTACTGGGCGGAGAACCCGCCCGCGACGTGGAGCCGCATCTTCCGGACGCTGTCCGCACAGCAGGGGCTGTCGCTCGAGGAGAACGCACGCCTCTACGCGATGCTGTACCTGACCGCTGCCGACGCGCTGATCACCGTCTGGAACGACAAGGCGCACTACCTGTTCTGGCGCCCGATCACGGCGATCCGCGAAGCCGACACGGACGGCAACCAGGCCACGGCGGCGGATCCGGCGTGGCTGCCGCTGATCCCGACGCCGCCCTACACGGAGCACTCCTCCGGGCACGCCGGCCTGAGCGGCTCGATCGTGGCGACCTTGCAGGACTTCTTCGGCACCGATCGGATCGGCTGGACGGATACGAACAACGGTGGCCTGACCCGGAGCTTCACGCGCTTCTCGCGGGCGATCGACGAGGTCGTCAATGCGCGTGTCTGGTCGGGGATCCACTTCCGGACCTCCGACGAGCAGGGCGCGAAGATCGGCCAGCAGGTCGCGCGGTACCGCGACCAGCACTACTTCGGACGCTTGCGTGATCGCGGCGCCCGCGAGCACGGCGTGTTCGGCGACTGACGACTACCGAGCGACCGACGAATCTGGGCGGGCCGCGGCTTCCGCGGTCCGCCCAGCCTTGACTTCGCCCGCGATCCTGGCGAGTCTTGCGTGACATGTCAGGCCCGGTGGCCACTTCGCGCTTGGAATCCGTTGCGGCGAGCTTGGAGCAGCTGGCGGAGTTCGGGCGCGGAGCGGACGGCGGCGTCAGCCGCTTCGCGTGGAGCTCTGAGCTACTGCAGGCGTACGACTGGGTCGCGGACCGACTGCGCGAGCTCGGCTTGACCGTCGACACCGATGCCGCGGGCAATCTGCTCGCGCGCTGGGATGAAGGCAGCGGCCGCCCAGTCCTCGTCGGCTCCCACCTGGACACCGTGCCTTCCGGCGGCCGCTTCGACGGCGCGCTCGGGGTCGTCGCCGCCGTGCACGCGGTCGCGCTGCTCCAGGAGGAGGGGTTCCAGCCCCGACGACCGCTCTGGATCGCCGCGTTCATGGACGAGGAGGGTGCCCGCTTCGACGCCGCGCTGTTCGGTAGCCGTGCGTTCGCCGGTGAGGACGTGACCCGGGTCGGCGATCGAGTCGATGCGGACGGGATCACGTTGCGCGACGCAATGGCCGACGCGGGCTACGACATCGACCGGGCCGGAGAAGCCGACCGCGTCGGCGACATCGGCGCCTATTTCGAGCTGCACATCGAGCAGGGCCCGGTGCTCGAGGCAGCGGCGGTCGAGATCGGCGTCGTCGAGTCGATCGTCGGCCTCCGCGGCTACCGCGTTCGGCTGACCGGCCAGGCAAACCATGCCGGCACGACGCCGATGCGGCTTCGCCGCGACGCATTCGCCGGCGCGGCGCGGATCGCGCTCGAGCTCCGTGAGGCCGCGCGCGCGCGCGAGGCGGTGACGGCGAACGTCGGCAAGATCGCGGTCGAGCCCTGCGGAGCCAATGTCGTCCCGGGTGTCGCCGACTTCACGATCGACGTCCGCGCTACGACGCCCGCCGGGATGACAGAGCTCGAGGCCGTGGTCGAGGAGATCGTTGCGCGCGTCGCGGCGGAGGAGGGCCTCCTGGCCGACCTGCAGCCGACGTTCACGCTCGAGCCGCTCGCGCTCGACCCCGCGCTCGTCGACGTCGTGGAGCAGGCGGCCGCCGCCGAGGGAGCGACGTCGATGCGGATGCCGAGCGGCGCCGGCCATGACGCGATGTTGGTCGGCCGCCGTGCTCCGGCGGCCATGATCTTCGTCCCGAGCCGTGGCGGCATCAGCCACTCGCCGGACGAGTACAGCTCTCCGGAGCACGTCGAGCTGGGAATGCGCGTCCTCGCGGGCGCTCTTCGCCAAGTCCTGAGGACGGAGTAGGGTAATTCATGCGCGTTGTCGGCGTTGACATCGGTGGGACGTTCACGGACTTCATGCTCTACGACACGGAGTCGGGCAGCGTTCACGTGCACAAGGTCCCTTCGACGCCGGCGCACCCGGAGCAGGCGATGGTCAGCGGTCTCGCCGAGCTCTGCGTCGACGCGGGCTTTGCGCCCGCCGACGTCGCCGGCGTCTTCCACGGCACGACCGTGGCCACCAACGCGGTGCTCGAGCACGAGGGCGCCGTCGCCGGGATGATCACCACCCGCGGCTTCCGCGACATCGTCCACATCGGCCGGCATCAGCGGCCATTGCACTACTCGGTGATGCAGGACATCCCGTGGCAGGCGCAGCCGTTCGTGCAGCGCCGGCACCGGAAGGTCGTGACGGAGCGGATCGTGCCGCCGGCAGGCGAGGTGCTGACGCCACTCGAGGAGAGCGAGGTGCGCACGGCGGCGCAGGAGCTGCGCGAGGAGGGCGTCGAGGCCGTCGCCGTCTGCTTCCTGTTCTCGTACCTGAACCCTGAGCACGAGCGCCGGGCCGCGGCCATCGTCCGGGAGGAGATGCCGGACGCATTCGTGACGACCAGTGCCGACATCTTCCCGCAGTTCCGCGAGTTCGAGCGGTTCACGACCGCGACGATGAGCGCCTTCGTCGGGCCCAAGACCGGGAACTACCTCGACCGCCTCGCGACCGCGCTCGAGGACGAGGGGGTAGCGGGCGAGCTGCACGTGATGATGTCGAGCGGTGGGGTCGCCAGCGTCCGGACCGCGGCCGAGCGCCCCGTCACGCTCCTGCTCTCAGGCCCGGCGGCAGGGATTCTCGGAGGCCAGTGGGCAGGCGCGCTGACCGGCCGGCAGCGCCTGATCACGTTCGACATGGGCGGCACCTCGGCCGACATCGGCATCGTCACCGAGGACGGCGTCAGCGAGGCTTCGGCGCGCGACACCTGGGTCGGCGGCTATCCGCTGCTCGTGCCGATGCTCGACGTCCACACCATCGGCGCCGGCGGCGGCTCGATCGCCTATGTCGACGAGGGCGGCGCGTTCCGCGTCGGCCCCCGCAGTGCAGGCGCGTCGCCAGGGCCGGCCTGCTACGGCACGGGTGGCCAGGAGCCGACGATCAGCGACGCGCACATCGTTCTCGGCCGCCTCGACCCGGAACGCTTCCTCGGCGGCCGGATGAAGCTCGATCGAGACGCTGCGGTCGAGGTCGTCCAGAAGCTGGCCGACCAGCTCGGCCTCAGCCTGACCGAGACCGCAGAGGGCATCCTCACGATCGCCAACTCGAACATGGCACGCGCGATCCGGTCGCGCACGATCGAGAAGGGGCACGACCCGCGCGAGTTCGCCCTCGTCGCCTTCGGCGGAGCAGGCCCGCTGCACGCGGCTGAGGTCGCCGACTCGCTCGACATCCCCGAAGTGCTCGTGCCGCCGCATCCCGGGATCACGTCCGCGGGCGGGTTGCTGACGAGCGACCTGAAGTACGACCAGATGCGCACCGTCTTCCAGCTGCAGGGAAGCGTCGACTCGGATCGGCTCAACCAGGAGCTGGACGGGCTCGAGAAAGAGCTGCGCGGCTGGCTCGAGCTCGACGGCGTGTCGGGCGGAGACGTCGAAGTGATTCGCGCGCTCGACTGCCGTTACGTCGGCCAGGGCTACGAGCTCCGGGTGACGCTCGGCGACGGCCCGTTCACCGAGCAGGCCCTGGAGCAGTTCCACCTCCTGCACGAGCGGGAGTACGGCAGCGCCTACGGCGATCCGATCGAGATCGTCAATGCCCGCGTGACCGCGATCGGCCGGCGGCCGCCGCTCGACTCGGTGCCTGTCTCGAGCGGGATCCTCGCGGACGCGCTGCTGGGCGAGAGCGAGGGCGTCTTCCGCGTCGACGGCAACCTCCAGCCCTTGCCGACGCGTTTCTACGACCGCAGCCTGCTGCCGCTCGACGAGCCGCTCGCCGGCCCCGCGGTGGTCTTCCACCTCGATGCGACGACTGTCGTTCCACCCTCCTGGACCGCCCGGGCCGACGCATCCGGCAACCTGATCCTCACGAAGGAGAGCGCCGCATGAGCGCCGTGCAGACGAGAGTCGACCCCGTCACCTCGGCCGTCATCGCCGGTGCGCTCGACTCGATCGCAGTGGAGATGGGGCACAAGCTGGCCCGCATGGCCTACTCCTCGATCATCCGAGAGTCCGAAGACTTCGGCTGCGTGCTCTGCGACGCGCAGGGGCGGCAGCTCTGCGAGTCCTCCCAGTCGACGCCCCTGCAGTCCGGCCCGATTCCTGGCTACATCGCCGGCATCAACCGGCGCTTCGCCGAGCTCGGGCACGAGTGGAAGCCGGACGACGTCGTCATCCACAACCATTCCTACTACGGCGCCTCGCACCAGCCCGACGTCGGCTTCGTCGTTCCGGTCTTCTACGACGGCGAGCTCGTCGGGTACTCGGCGACGACCGCCCACCATCTCGACCTCGGCGCGCTGACGCCCGGGAGCTGCGGCATCGTCGACGCGACCGACGCCTACGCCGAGGGCCTCCAGCTCAACGCCGTCAAGATCGAGGAGGAAGGGCGGAAGAACGAGTTCATCTGGCAGATCCTGCGGGACAACTGCCGTGCCCCGCAGCTGGTCGTCGGCGACATGGAGGCGCAGGTCGTGGCGGCCAAGATCGGTGCCGGTCGCTTCATCGAGCTGATCGACCGGTACGGGCTGGACACGGTCCGGAATGCGAGCGAGGACCTGATGGATTACTCGGACCGGATGCTCCGGCACGAGATCGAAAAGCTTCCGGACGGGACGTACGAGGCAGAGGGGTTCCTGGACGGCTTCGTCGACCACCCCGATCCCGCGTACAAGAACCTCAAGGTCAAAGTCGCGGTCACCGTCGCCGGCGCGGAGATCACCGTCGACCTGACAGGGACGGCTCCCCAGGTCGACCTGCCGATCAACATGCCGTTGGTCGGGACGGTGGACATCGCCATCTGGGTGACGCTGCGCTCGATCCTGCTCGACGCGTGGACGCACGACCCGGTCCCGACGAACTCGGGCCTCTTCCGCTCGATCTCGATCGTCGCGCCCGAGGGGTGCATCGCCAACCCCTCGTTTCCAGCGCCGACGATCGCGCGCTTCTGCGGCGGCAACATCATCGCGGACACGCTGATGCGCGCTCTCGCGCCGGTGCTGCCCGAGGGCGTGAGCGCCGGCGTCGGCAACCTGAAGGTCGTCGCCTACTCGGGCTTCAGCGGCGGCCAGCACTGGGTGTACATGGACATTCAGGAGGGGAGCTACGGCGGCCGCTTCGGCAAGGACGGACTGGACGCGGTCGACACCCTCTACGCCAACACGCGCAACAACCCGATCGAGGACATCGAGTCACACTTCCCGCTGCGGGTGACGCAGTACGAGCTGCTCGAAGACCGGGGCGGCGCCGGTCGGTGGCGGGGCGGGCTCGGCTCCACGCGGGAGATCGAGTTTCTCGACGACGCCGGCTACTCGCTCGAGGGAGACGGGTCGGAGACGCCCCCGCCGGGACTCTTCGGAGGAGCCGAGGGGACGCCGGGGGCGGTCCTGCTCAACCGGGGCACGGACGCCGAGATCGAGCTGCCGTCGAAGTTCCCTTACCGCAAGGCGGCCACCGGCGACCGGCTCTGCCTGATCTCGCCGTGCGGAGGCGGTTACGGCGATCCGCTGGAACGGGACCGCCAAGCGGTGCAGGAGGACGTGGCCGACGGATACGTGAGCCGGGATTCGGCTCGAACGCACTACGGATTGGAGGGCAACGAATGAAGCAACGGGTCTCGATACTCGCGATCTCGATCGCGGTGGCGGCTGTGGCCATCGCCGCCGGTGTCGCGGCGCCTACGGCGTCGATCACGGGCGCGCAAGCGAACCTGAGCAAGCACAAGGCGGTGCCGAAGTTCGTGGCGCCCGGCCCTGCTTTCGACGCGAAGGCGAAAGCCGGCGGCAAGACGATCTTCATCATTCCGGCGTCGAGCCAGGTTCCGTTCGTCTCGACGATCGCGAACCACATCAAGCGGATCAGCAGCGCGGCAGGCGTGAAGGTGACGATCTGGCAGAACCAGGGCCAGCCGTCGCAGTGGGTGCAGGGGATGAACGCTGCCGTGGCCCAGAAGGCGAATGCAATCGTGCTGCTCGCCGGCAATGATCCGGCCGGGCTTCAGCCCCAGATCAAGGCGGCGAAGGCGAAGGGAATCCCGACGATCGTCGCGCACCTCTACGACGACAACCAGGCGTCCGCGCCCAACGTCGGCGGCGTCGTCAACATCCCCTACAAGATCGCCGGCCAGTTGATCGCAGACCAGGCGATCGTGGACACGAAGGGCAAGGCCAACGCGATCGTCGTGACGATCAACCAGGTCAAGTCGACGGTGCCGATGGTGGCAGGCATCCGGCAGGAGTTCAGCAAGTACTGCTCGGGCTGCAAGCTGAAGTTCACGGACGTGACGATCGCCGACATCGCGACGAAGATCCAGCCGAACGTCCAGGCCCTCCTCACCGGTGACCCGGGGATCAACTACGTGATCGCCCTCTACGACAGCGCCGAGGTGCCGTTCGTGGCCGCGGCGATCAGGGCTGCGGGCCGGACCGGCCGGGTCAAGGTCTCGACGTTCAACGGGACGCCCGAGATCCTGAAGATGGTCAAGCAGGGTGGCATCGTCAACATGAACGTCGGCGAGAACCTCGAGTGGATCGGCTACGCGATCGTCGACCAGTCGATGCGGATCATGGGCGGCCTCAAGCCCGTGAAGAACGCCCGCGTCCCGGTGCGGGTCTTCGACAGATCGAATATCGGACAGGCCGGCCCCAAGTTCACGTCGGGCTGGGGAAACACCTACGTCAGCGGCTACCGCAAGCTCTGGGGCCTGCAGTAGCGGTGGAGGAGGTCGAGCCGCCGCGGCTCGCGCTGCGCAACCTGTCGAAGAGCTTCGGCGGGACGCAGGCGCTTCGCGGAGTCGACCTGAGCCTGCTCCCCGGGGAGGTCCACGGCCTCCTCGGGGAGAACGGCTCCGGCAAGTCGACATTGATCAAGGTCCTCGCCGGCTTTCACGCCCCGGACGAGGGGGAGCTGGCGATCGACGGCGAGCCGGTGCGGCTGCCGCTCGCGCCCGGCCAGTTCCGGGAGCTCGGCCTCAGCTTCGTGCACCAGGATCTCGGCCTGATCGAGTCGCTCAGCGTGCTCGAGAACCTCCGCGTGGCAGAGCTCGCCTCGTCGCGCTCCCGCTTCGGGATTCGCTGGCGCCGCGAACGCCGGCGAGCCCGCGAGACGTTCGAGCGCTACGGCGTCCGAATCGACCCGGCCGCGACGGTCGGCGAGCTGAAGCCGGTCGAGCGAGCGCTGCTCGCGATCGTCCGGGCGATCGAGGAGATCCGCAGCGTCGGCGTCGGCCACGGTGTCCTCGTGCTCGACGAGCCGACGGTGTTCCTCCCGCGCGAGGGGATCGAGGTGCTGTTCTCGCTCGTCCGCGACGTGGCTGCGGCCGGTGCGACGATCCTCTTCGTCTCGCACGACCTCGACGAGGTGCGAGAGATCACGGACCGGGTCACGGTCCTCCGCGACGGCGCGCTCGTCGGCACGGTTGGCACGCGCGAGACGAGCGAGACGAGGTTCGTCGAGATGATCATCGGCCGCCGGCTCGCGAAGCTCGCCGAGGTCGAGCACGCGGATCTGACCGAGCGGCGCGTCGGCGTCTCGGTCGAAGGGCTGTCCGGGTCGATCGTCAACGACGTCACCTTCCAGATGCACGACGGCGAGATCGTCGGTCTCACCGGTCTGATCGGCTCCGGTTTCGAGGAGGTCGCGTACCTGCTCTACGGTGCGCGGACGGCGCGGGCAGGGCGACTGGTGCTCGACGGGGAGGCGAAGGAGCTGACGCGGCTGACGCCGCCCGCCGCCACGCGGTCCGCGATCGCGCTCATCCCCGCCGACCGCAAGACCGACGGGAGCGTGGGGTCGCTGCCGGTCGTCGAGAACCTGGCTCTGGCGGTGCTCGACCGCTACTTCAACGGGATCTCGCTCGAGCGGAGGCGGATGCGTCGGGAGACCAGCGGGCTGATGCAAGAGTTCGACGTGCGTCCGAACGACCCGTCGCTGCCCTACGGCGCGCTGTCGGGCGGCAACCAGCAGAAGGCGCTGCTCGCGAAGTGGTTCCAGACGGAGCCGCGGCTGCTGCTGTTGGACGAGCCCACGCAAGGTGTGGACGTTGGTGCGCGGCAGCAGATCTTCGGCTTGATCCGCACGGCAGTCGACGAACGCGGCATGCACGTCCTGTGCGCGAGCAGCGACTACGAGCAGCTGTCGCTTCTCTGCGACCGCGTGCTCGTCTTCGGCCGAGGTCGCATCTGGCGGGAGCTCGTCGGCGAGGACCTGACGAAGGAGAGAATCATCGAGCAGAGCTACGCCGCCATGGCTGCCGAGGTCGCCGGGGTCGTCGCGTGAGGTCGCGGTCGTGGGCCGCTGACTTGCTCGAGCGCTATGCGCTCCTGGTGGTGTGGGGCATCGTCATCGTCATCTTCGGCATCCTCCGGCCGGACACATTCCTGACGACCGCGAACTTCTCGACGATCTTCGGCTCGCAGGCGGTTCTGGTCGTGCTGACGCTCGCGCTGTTGCCACCGCTGACGGCGGGAGACTACGACCTGTCGGTCGCGGCGACGATGGGCCTCGCCGGCATGAGCCTGGCGATTCTCAACGTCAACCACGGCTGGTCGATCGGGCTGTCGATCGCCGCCGCATTGGCAATCGGCCTGCTCGTGGGCGTGATCAACGGCGCGATCGTCGTGCTGCTCGGGATCGACTCGTTGATCGTCACGCTCGGGACCTCGACGTTCATCGCCGGCGTGATCCTCTGGATCAGCGACTCGCAGACCATCAGCGGCGTCTCGAACGACCTGATCGACTACGTGGTCGTCAAGCAGTTGCTCGGCATCCCGCTCGCCTTCTACTACGGGATCGCGCTCGGGCTGATCATGTTCTACGTGTTCGAGTTCATGCCGGTAGGCCGGCGCTTGCTCTTCGTCGGCCGCGGTCGCAGCGTCGCCCGCCTGAGCGGCATCCGCGTCGTGCGGCTGCGTTGGGGCGCCTTCGTCATGTCGGGTGTGATCAGCGCCCTCGCGGGCGTCCTCTACACGGGAACGCTCGGTTCCGCCGATCCGACCTCGAGCCTCAGCTTCCTGCTGCCGGCGTTCGCCGCGGCGTTTCTCGGCGCGACCACGATCATGCCCGGCCGCTTCAACCCGCTCGGGTCGATCGCCGCTGTCTACTTCCTCGTCACAGGCATCACCGGCCTGCAGCTGCTCGGCGTCCAGACGTTCGTGCAGCAGCTCTTCTACGGCGGCGCGCTCGTGCTCGCGGTGGCCTTGTCGCAGCTCGCGCGCCGGCGTGACGCACCCGCTGTCGGGGCCTGAGCCCGACCGGGGCTATTCCTCGACCTCGTCCTCGGCCCGTTCGGCGAGCTCGACGATGTCGCCGTCCTTGAAGAGGATCTGCTGCAGCGCGACGCGCCACTTCTCCTTGCGGCGGGCCAGGAACGCGAGGTCCATCGAGAAGTGGAGGAACTCCTCGCGTTGCGCGTGCTCCATGATCCGGCGGGCTTCGGCGTTCGTCTCGATCGACATGCGCTGCTCGTACCAGCCGATTGCCTCCGCTTCCTCCTGAAGCGAGGCGATCACGCGGGCGAAGGTGCGGGTCTCGTCGCTGAGATCTGAGGGCGGCTCGTGGTACTGATCCGTCGGCACGGGCGAAGAATGGCAGATCGGCGTCCGCGCGGCCATGGGGTCCGATTTACACGGTTGTGCAGCGGTTTCCGCTTGACTCGACGCCGATTTCTGACACAGTGCCGGTCTCCGAATCGTTCGAGAGGAGCTGACGTGACCGGTCACACGCGAGACCTGACGTTCCCAGCCGTGATCAACCTGCTGCAAGACCGCGAGTGGCACGCGGCCGACGAGCTGAACGCGATCACCTCATTCCCGAGCGAATGGCTGCGCGAGGTCGAGCGCGACTACGAGCTCGAGCGTCGTGCGGGCTCGCCCGAGCTCGTCCGGCTTGCGGCGGGGCCGATTCAGCGCACCGCCTAGAACGGCTCGACGTCGGGAGATTGCTCGTCTGAAAGACTCGTGGCCACGAGCCCGAGAGAGGTCATGCGAAAACTCCAGACGCAGGGTGTGCACCACATCACGATCGTCGGAGCCGACCGGCAGACGTCGATCGACTTCTGGGAGGGCGTCCTCGGGATGCCCTTCGTGTTCGAGCAACCGAACCTCGACAACGAGTCCGAGAGCCATCTCTACTTCGATCCCGGCGACGGGCGCCTGATCACGATCTTCACCAACGAGGAACGGAAGCCCGACCCGGCGCGGACGTCGACGGACATCGGCGCCGTCCACCACGTTGCGTTCGCGCTCTCGCAGGCGACGTTCCGGCAGGCTGTGGAGCGGCTCGACGAGCGCGGGATCGAGCACAGCGGCGTCAAGGACCGCGGCTTCATGGACTCGATCTACTTCGAGGATCCGCTCGGGCTCCTGATCGAGCTTGCGTCCTACCGCTTCGAGCCGCCGTACGGACACACACACGCCGACGTGCTGCTCGAGGCGCACCGGCTCCGCGTGGAGCGCGGCGACTACAACATCGACGAGGGACACCTCGCAGACGCCATCGAGAGGCTGGTCGGGCGATCACAGGCGTCGCTCTCGGCCGACCGCTCACCGCAGGACCCCTACAGCTAGAGACCGGGAGGGAACATGGCCACGAACACGCTGAACATTCTCAAGCCGAGCGTCAACAACCTGACCGTTCGGATCTTCGTGCGAGCCGCCGGGCTCGACTTCGAGGAGCTCGACGTGTGGGGGAAGACCACCGAGCCGGAGTACCTGCAGAAGTACCCGGCCCACCTCACGCCGATGCTCGAGGAAGAGGGGCTGCCGAAGGGCTCCCTCGGCGAGAGCTGCGCGATCATGCAGTACCTCTGCAACAAG
Source organism: uncultured Gaiellaceae bacterium (assembly GCA_963820565.1). Taxonomy (GTDB): domain Bacteria; phylum Actinomycetota; class Thermoleophilia; order Gaiellales; family Gaiellaceae; genus Gaiellasilicea. Next base: position 391,422 of record CAWGAD010000010.1, on the reverse strand, counting down.
CACGGCCTCGACCGGTTCTACCCGACAGATCCGGGCGAGCGGGCGATGGTCGACAACGCGATGTTCTACCTCATCGGCACGTTCTATCCGCTCGTCACGCGGGCCACCTATCCGACCCTCGGCTTCCCGCAGTACCCGGGCGAGGTCGGGACCTCCGAGGCCGGCGACGAGATGAAGGCGCAGGCGCAGCAGGACGCCGAGGCCGCCCTCGCCGAGCCGCTGGACGTCTACCGGACGTTCTTCCTCGACGGCAAGCCGTTCATCGGCGGCGACTCGCCCTCGATCGCCGACATCCGTCTCGCCGCGACGCTCGAGTTCCTGCGGGCGATCGACTACCCGTTCCCCGAGTGGGCCGACGAGTACATGTCCCGGATGGAGTCGACGCTGGGCGACGCGTACTCGGAGCCCGTCGCGGACGTCCGCGGCTACATCGACTACGTGCGCTCGCAGAGTGGGTGACTCCCGGCCGCCGGCCGTCACCGCGATCAGCCAGGCGTATCCGGACCGGGTCGAGGTCAGGGGGCGCGACCTCACGAGCGACCTGATGGGCCGGATCGGCTTCACGGAGTACTTCCACCTCCTGCTGACCGGCAGCGAGCCGACCGAGGAGCAGCGCTACTTCCTCGACCTGCTGCTGGTCTCGATCGCGGAGCACGGGTTGATGCCCTCGAACGTCGCCGCGCGAATGACGCTCGCGGCCGACCCTGGATCGCTGCAGGGCGCGGTCGCGGCAGGGATTCTCGGTGCCGGCCCGGTCGTCCTCGGCGCTTCGGAGGACTGCGCGCGCCTGCTCGAGCAGGCGGTCGCGTCCGGTCGTGAGCCCGGCGAGATCGCGCGCGAGATCCACGCCGCCGGCGGACGGATGCCGGGTTTCGGCCATCCGCTGCATCGGCCGCTCGACCCGCGCGCCGAGCGGATTCTCGAGCTCGCGGACGCGCGCGGCGTCAGCGGGCCTCACGTGCAACTGGCGCGCGGGCTCCGGGACGCGGTGGCCGAGGCCTGGGGGAAGCCGCTGACGCTGAACGTGGCGCTGCCGATCGCAGCCGTGCTGCTCGACCTCGGCTTTCCTGCGTCCACGGCGAAGTCGATCCCGATCCTCGCGCGAACCGCCGGCCTGCTCGCCCATCTCGCCGAGGAGCAGGAGCGGCCGGTCGGCTTCCTGCTCGCCGCGAAGGCCGAGGAGTCGATCGCGTACGAGCCGCCGGATGCTCGCGCCTGAGGTCGAGACCCTCCCGTGGGTGGAACAGCTCGCCCTCGACGACGAGAGCTATCGCGCCCAGCTCTCCTACCTCCAGGACCGCTCGGCGTTCTATCGCGAGAAGCTGGCAGGCCGCGACACGTCGGGTGGGCTCGCCGAGATCGCAGCGCTGCCGCTGACCGAGAAGGACGAGCTCCGGGCGACGCGCACGAGCGACAACCCGTTCGGGGCGCACCTCTGTGCGAGTCCGTCCGAGCTCGTCCGGATCTACTCGACGAGCGGCACCACCGGCGCACCGAGCTACATCCCCCTGACCGCGGACGACCTCGACAACTGGGTCACCGGCTCCGCACGCAGCTACGCCGCCTCCGGCATCGCCGCGGGCCAGCGGATCGTTTCCACCTACAACGCCGGGCCGTTCGTGGCCGGCGCGGCGCTCGCGGCCTTCGACCGGATCGGCCTTTGCCACATCCCCGTGGGCACCGGGAATACGGAGCGCCTCGTGGCGGCGATCGAGCACCTGCGGCCCGAGGCGGCGGTGCTCACGCCTTCCTACGCGGCGTATCTCGCGGAGAGCTACGACTTGCGTGCGTCGAGCGTCGAACGTGTGCTCGTGGCCGGTGAGCCCGGCGGCGGCGAGCCTTCGTTCCGCGCGAAGCTCGAGGATGGCTGGGGGGCGAAGGTGACCGAGGCGATGGGCATCGGCGACATCGGCGTCTCGCTCTGGGGCGAGTGCGAGGAGCAGAACGGCATGCACCTGGGCGCGCGAGGCTTCGTCCATGCCGAGTTGATCGACCCCGAGACGGGCGACGCGCTCGCACTGGAGGACGGCGCCAGCGGCGAGCTCGTGCTGACGCATCTCCGACACCGCGCTGCGCCGCTCTTGCGCTTCCGCACGCGCGATCACGTCGAGGTCTGGACGAGCCCGTGCCGCTGCGGGCGGACGAGCCCGCGCGTGCGGTGCATCGGACGAACCGACGACATGCTCATCGTCAGGGGCGTCAACGTCTTCCCGTCGGCGATCCGAGAGGTGGTGAGCGCGTTCGCCCCCGATGTCAGCGGCCAGATCGTGGTCAAGCCGGAGGCGGCAGGCGTGAAGCAGGAGCCGCCGCTGCCGGTGAGCGTCGAGCTCGCTCCGGCTGCGACGGCCGATGCCGCGCTCGCGGAGGCGATCCGCGACAGGGTGCGGACCGTGCTCGTCGTCCAGACTCGCGTCGACCTCGTTCCGTGGGGAAGCCTGCCGCGGAGCGAGTACAAGTCGAAGCTCGTCGAGCGCGAGGCATGACGCGTCTCGTCACCACGGTCGTCGGGAGCTATCCCCAGCCCGACTGGCTGATCGACCGGGACCGGCTCGGAGAGCGGCTGCCGCCGCGCGTGCGGGCGGCTGAGCTCTGGCGCGTGTCGGAGCCCTGGCTCGAGGAGGCTCAGGACGATGCGACGCGGCTGGCCGTCCAGGATCTGGAGCGGGCCGGCGTCGACGTGATCACCGACGGCGAGATGCGGCGCGAGAGCTATTCCAACCGGTTCGCGACCGCGCTCGAGGGCGTCGACCTGGACAACCCAGGCGTCGCGCTCGATCGCACGGGTCACGAGAACCCGGTCCCGCGGGTGGTCGGGCCGATCCGGCGAACGCGCCCGGTCGAGGTCCGCGACGTCGAGTTTCTCCGCTCGATCACCGACCGCCGGATCAAGATCACCGTGCCGGGCCCGTTCACGATGACGCAGCAGGCCCAGAACGACCACTACGCGGACGAGCGCGACCTCGCGCTCGCGTACGCCGAAGCCGTCAACGAGGAGCTGCGCGACCTCAAGGCGGCCGGAGCCGACGTCGTCCAGATCGACGAGCCGTACCTGCAGGCGCGGCCCGAGCCGGCGCGGGAGTACGCCGTCGAGGCGATCAACCGCGCCCTCGACGGCATCGAGGGCGACACGGTCCTCCACACCTGCTTCGGCTACGCCCACATCGTCCACGACCGCCTTCCCGGGTACCCGTTCCTTGGCGAGCTCGACGACTGCAGCGCCACGCACCTCTCGCTCGAGGCCGCACAGCCCGAGCTCGACCCGGAGGTGCTGCGGGTCCTTCCGAGCAAGGTGATCGTCCTCGGCGTGCTCGACCTGGGCTCGAGCACGGTCGAGACACCCGCTGCAGTCGCGGCCCGGGTCCGGGCGGCGCTGCGCGTGGTGCCGCCCGACCGGCTGGTCGTCGCACCTGACTGCGGGATGAAGTACCTCTCGCGCGAGCGGGCGTTCGCCAAGCTCGAGGCGATGGTCGCCGGCGCTCGGCTCGTCTCGGACGAGCTCGGCCTCTGACGCCGTCTGAAGGTCAAGAACGGACGAGAGGGGCGGTTAACCGCACCCCACGACTCTGGCCCGCCGCACCGTGCAGGCCGCGGCGCGCTTGCGAGTCTTTCCGCTATGAAGAAGTAGCGCGCGCCTGGAGGACGCGTGCGGACCGATGAGTTGTCGGAGTACGAGCAGTCTGTTGTCGAAAGCCGCAGCGACCTTTGGGGGCAAGACATGAACGAGAACGACCGCGGAACTGAGAACGGCGGGCGGCTTGCCGCCCACGAACGCCTCTCCACCGGCACGCTCGCTCGCTGGACGCGACTCTGCGCCACTCATCCGTGGCGTGTCGTCTTCGGGTGGCTCGGCATCATCGTCGTCCTGATCACCCTGGTCGCGACCGTCGGCGGCTCGCTCCGGGACGAGTTCGACATCCCCGGCTCGGACACGCAGAAGGCGACCGACCTGATCGAGTCCGAGTTCGCTTCCGAGCAGGGCGGCGTCCTCAACGTGGTCTTCGCCGCGCCTGAGGGCGAACGGCTCGACACGCCGGCGCGCAAATCGGCCATCGAGGACGCGATCGCGCACCTCAAGACGCAGGAGTTCAAGCCCACGACGGACGAGGCCGGTGTGGAAAGCGTCGGCGATCCGTTCAGCGAGGACACGTTCTCCGACAACGGCCGCATCGCCTACGCGGAAGTCCAGTTCGACCGGGTCATCTTCGACGAGGACCGCGAAGCCGTCGTCGCCGTGGAGGACTACGTTCGCGAGGCGGTCGCGCCGGTCGGAGTGACGGTGGAGTACAACGGCGACGCTGAGTTCCCGCCGATCGAGCAAGGGACGTCTGAGCTGCTCGGCCTGCTCGCGGCGATCATCGTCCTCCTCGTCGTCTTCCGCACCTTCGTCGCGATGCTGATCCCCGTCATGCTCGCGATCGTCGCGCTGGCGACGGCCTTCCTACTGCTCTTCATCCTGGCCGGCCTGACCGACATCAACACGATCACGCCGATCCTGGTCTCGATGATCGGATTGGGCGTCGGGATCGACTACTCGCTCTTCATCGTCACGCGTTTCCGGCAGCTCCTGCACGAAGGGCTCTCACCGCGTGACGCGGCTGCCGAAGCCGGCGCTTCGGCCGGCCGGGCGATCCTGTTTGCGGGCCTGACGGTCGCGATCTCGGTCACCGGCCTCGCCTTCTTCGGCCTCGACTTCGTGACGAAGCTCGGGATCGGCAGCGCCCTCGGCGTGCTGACGACGGTGCTGATCGCGAACTCGCTGCTGCTCTCGGTGCTCGCGCTGCTCGGCCACAAGGTCGACCGGTTGAAGGTGCCGTTCCTGCCCGCGATCGACGACTCGGACGCGGGCCGTGAGAAGACGCTGATTGCCCGCTGGGGCCGGTTCGTGACCGCGAACGCGCGCGTCGTCTTCCCGGTCGTCCTGGTCCTCGTCCTCGGACTGGCGGCGACGTCGGCGATGGTCCGGCTCGGTGCCTCCGACCAGGGCACGCAGCCGAAGGAGCAGACCGCCCGTCGGGCTTACGACCTCCTGGCCGAGGGCTTCGGGCCAGGCTTCAACGGCCCCATCCCGATCGTCGTCGACGTGAACGGCGACGAGCAGGTGCCGGAGAAGATCCACGACGGCGTGGAGGGGTTGCCGGACGTGGCGTCCGTGGGCGAGCCGCAGTTCAACGACGAGAAGACCGTCGCGATCGTCTTCGTGACCCCGACGTCGGCGCCACAGGACGAGGCAACCGACAAGCTCGTCGACCGGCTGCGCGACGATGTCGTGCCGGCTGCAGTGGCGGGCGGCGACGCGGTCGCCTACGTCTCGGGCCAGACGGCGGCGTTCAAGGACATCGGCGAACGGATCATGGAGCGGCTGCCGATCTTCCTGCTCTTCGTCATCGGCGTCACGTTCATCGTGCTCGCGATGGCGTTCAGGTCGATCGTGATCTCGCTGACGGCGGCGGTCACGACGATCATGTCCGCGTTCGTCGGCTTCGGCGTCCTCACGCTCGTGGTGCAGGAGGGCCACCTGCTGGGCCTCACGGGGCTCGACAGAACTGGTCCGATCGAGACCTTCGTCCCGCCGATCGCCTTTGCGATCCTCTTCGGGCTCTCGATGGACTACATGGTCTTCCTCATGAGCCGCATCCGCGAGGAGCACGTGCACGGCCTGAAGACGCGGGAAGCGATCGAGCACGGCATCTCGGCGATCGGCCGCGTCGTCGTCGCAGCCGCCCTGATCATGGGCACGGTCTTCGCCGCGTTCATCCTCAGCGGCGATCGGATCTCGAAGGAGTTCGGCCTCTTGCTCTCGGTCGCGATCCTGACGGACGCATTGATCGTCCGGATGACGCTGGTGCCGTCCTTCTTCACCCTCCTGGGCGAGAAGACCTGGTACATCCCGCGCTGGCTCGACCGGCTGCTTCCGAACCTCACGATCGAGTCGCCGCACGACGGCGAGACGCCGCTCACGCCCGTCGACCGGCCGGTGGAGGTAACCCGATAGGCATGCGCAACCCTCGACGGCTTCAGCGCTCAGTGCGCCCTGCGGGAGGATCCCGTGGAGCCTGACGCCGTCGAGGGCGAGCCTGCTGTGCGTACCATGAGGCGCGTGTCCGATTCGCCGCTCACCGCCACGCCGGCCACGGGAATCGAAGAGCAACTCGAGCAGCACCGGCGCGAGCTGACCGCCTACTGCTACCGCATGCTCGGCTCGGCGTTCGAGGCGGAGGACGCCGTGCAGGACACGTTCGTGCGCGCCTGGCGCAGCTACGACCGCTTCGAGGGTCGTGCGGCGCTGCGTTCGTGGCTCTACCGGATCGCGACGAATGTCTGCCTCGACATGCTGAACGGGCGCGAGCGCCGTGCGCGCCCGATGGATCTCGGGCCTGCACGCGAGCCGGTCGAAGCGAACCTGCACACGCTGCCGGAGGTGACGTGGATCGAGCCGATCCCGGACGGCCGCGTCGTCCCGGAGGGGGACCCGGCGGAGGTGGCCGTCGCGCGCGAGACGATCAGGCTCGCGTTCATCGCCGCGCTGCAGCATCTGCCGCCGCGCCAGCGGGCCGTGCTGATCCTCTGTGAGGTGCTGCGGTGGCAGGCGACGGAGGTCGCCGAGCTGCTCGACTCCAGCGTCGCGTCGGTCAACAGCGCGCTCCAGCGCGCGCGGGCGACCCTTGCCGACGGCAAGGTCGACTCGACCGTCGCCTCGCCGCCTCTGGACGAGGCTGACCGGGCGCTGCTAGAACGCTACGTCGCGGCCTTCGAGCGCTACGACATGGAGGAGCTCACGTCCCTGATCCAGGAGGACGCCACCCAGTCGATGCCGCCTTTCGACCTCTGGCTGCACGGCCGGGACGACATCCTCGAGTGGTGGTTCGGGCCTGGCCTCGGCTGCCGCGGTTCGCGGCTCGTGCCGACGGTCGCGGCGAACGGCTCCCCGGCGTACGGCCAGTACAAGCCGAGCCCGAGCGGCGACGGTTACGAGCCGTGGGCACTGCAGGTCGTCGAGCTGTCGGAGGGACGGATCGTCGAGTTCACGTTCTTCCTCGACACCGACACGCTCTTCCCGCTGTTCGGCCTCCCCGCCCGTCTAGCCGCGTAGCTCACTCGGGCAGGACGTCGCAGAGCCCCATGAAGGCGACGAGCTCGAGCAGATCGCTGGATGCAGCCGCGGAGCCGCACCCGACAACCGTGTCGCCGGGCTGCAAGCTGGAGCCGGGCCAGCGCGTCGACCGTCACCGCGTCGACGTCGACGCCGCTGACGTCGCACAGCACGACGCCGGCGCCGCTCTCCTCCAACAGCGCGCACACGCGGTCGCACAGACCGGGGAGGTCTGCACGTGTGATGGGCCCTTCGATTGCGAACGCGATCGAGCCCTGTGGAGGCGTGACCATCTGGGGAATAGACCCGCGCCCAAGGGGAAACTCATCGGAGCGATGAGTTCTGGGCCCCTCACCGGTCTAATCACTCGAGACCGACGAAACTGGCCCGGAAGGGGATGAAATGAGCAATCTCGATAGCCGTACCCGCTGGCTCGCCCTGTACGTCCTCTGCCTGGGCGACCTGATGATCGTCCTCGACGTCACGATCGTCGGCGTTGCGCTGCCGTCGATCAGGGAGGACCTCGGCTTCTCCGAGACCTCGCTTGCATGGATCGTGAATGCCTATCTGCTCACGTTCGGCGGCTTCCTCCTGCTCGGCGGCCGGCTGGGCGACCTCTTCGGGCACCGGCGCCTGTTTCTCATCGGCACGTCTCTGTTCACCGCCGCCTCGCTCGCCTGCGGCTTCGCCAACTCGCAAGAGCTCCTGATCGGAGCGCGCGCGGTGCAGGGCCTCGGCGCCGCGATCGTCTCCGCGGTGGCGCTCTCGCTGATGATGACCCTCTTCACCGAGCCGGCCGACCGCGCCAAGGCAATGGGCGTCTTCGGTTTCGTCGCCTCGGGTGGCGGCAGCCTCGGCGTGCTGCTCGGCGGCATCCTGACGGACGTCCTCAGCTGGCACTGGATCTTCCTGGTCAACGTCCCCGTCGGCGTCCTCGTCGTCGTGCTCACCTTCAAGCTCGTCCCGGACTCGCCGGGGTTCGCCGCCAAGGGGCGCCTGGACGTCGCGGGTGCGGTCACGATCACGGCGTCGCTCATGCTTGCGGTCTACGCGATCGTGAACGGCAACCAGGAAGGCTGGACGTCTGCGCAGACGCTCGGCCTCCTCGGCGCCTCGGCGGTGCTGCTGGGGATCTTCCTCGCGATCGAGTCGAACGTTCGGGCTCCGCTCGTGCCGCTGGGCCTCTTCCGCCTGCGCAACGTCGCGGTCTCGAACGTCGTCGGCATCCTCTGGGCGGCCGCGATGTTCGCCTGGTTCTTCCTCTCCGCGCTCTACCTGCAGCTCGTGCTCGGGTACAGCCCGCTGCAGGTCGGGCTCGCCTTCCTGCCGGGCAACATCATCATGGGCATCCTCTCGGTCGGCCTGTCCGCGAAGCTCGTGATGCGCTACGGCTTCAGGCTGCCGCTGTTCACGGGGCTGATGATCGCAGCCGTCGGGCTGCTGCTCTTCGCGCGGGCGCCCGTCGATGGGAACTTCGTCGTCGACGTGCTCCCGAGCATGATCCTGCTCGGACTCGGCGCCGGCATGGCGTTCAATCCCGTCCTGCTCGCCGCCATGAGCGATGTCGAGCCGAGCGAAGCGGGACTCGCCTCGGGCGTCGTCAACACCTCGTTCATGATGGGCGGAGCGCTCGGGCTCGCCGTGCTCGCAAGCCTCGCTGCCTCCCGCACGGGCGGCGAGACGACTGCCGCGGCCCTCACCACCGGCTACCACGCCGCGTTCCTCCTCGGCGCCGTGTTCGCAGCTGCGGCAGCCGTCATCGGCGGCACGCTGCTCCGCACCGGCGCCTACGCCGCCGCGGAGCACGAAGACGCCGGCGCCGTCGGTGCACCCGCAACCGCCCACGCCGACTGAAAGGAGATCGACATGTTCAAGGACTCCAAGGCGTTCTCGGGCTTCTCCTCGAACGAGATCCCGCGCTCGAAGCAGTTCTACGGCGAGACGCTCGGCCTCGACGTCTCGGAGGAGATGGGCGGCCTCGGCTTACACCTCGCCGGCGGCGGCGAGGTGTTCATCTACCCCAAGGACAACCACGAGCCGGCGACCTTCACCGTCCTCAACTTCCCGGTGGAGGACATCGACGACGCGGTCGACCGGCTCACGGCCGCCGGCGTGACCTTCGAGCGCTACGACGGCTTCGAGCAGGACGAGAAGGGGATCGCCCGCGGCGAGGAGGACGGCCCGACGATCGCCTGGTTCAAGGACCCGGCGGGGAACATCCTCTCCGTGCTCGCGGACGCTTGACCGAGCTCGCCATCCGCCTGCGCGGCGTCGTCAAGCGCTACGGCCCCATCACCGCGGTCGACGGGCTCGACCTCGACGTCCCGGAGGGGACGTGTGTCGGGCTGCTCGGCCCGAACGGCGCGGGCAAGTCGACGACGATGCGCCTGCTGACGGCGCAGGCGATCGCCGACGAGGGCGAGCTCGAGCTGCTCGGGTACAAGCTGCCCGACGAGTCGAAGCAGGCGCGTGCCCTGCTCGGCGTCACACCGCAGCTCGACAACCTCGACGTCACGCTGACGGTGGAGCAGAACCTGCTCGTGTTCGCTCACCTCTACCGGATCCCACGTGCGGAACGCCACGCCGCGATCGAGCGTGCGCTCGTGATGTCGAAGCTCACCGACCGGCGCGACACGCGGGTCGACAAGCTCTCGGGAGGCATGCGGCGGCGCTTGCTGATCGCTCGTGCCCTCGTCCACCGGCCACGCCTGGCGCTCCTGGACGAGCCGACCGTGGGGCTCGACCCGCAGGTGCGTCAGGAGCTCTGGGCGCTCGTCGACGCACTGCGCAGCGAGGGCACGACCATCCTCATGTCGACGCACTACATCGAGGAGGCGGAGCGCCTCGCCGACACGGTGCTGATCATGTCGCACGGGAAGGCGGTCGCCTCGGGCTCGCCCGCCGAGCTCGTGCTCGAGCACGCCGGCCGCGAGGTGCTCGAGGTCTATGGCCCGCCGGCGCGGCTGGCCGAGATCGAGGCCGAAGCGGGCGCCGAAGGACTGCGGACGCGGCGCACCGGCACCAGCGTCTCCATCCTCCGTTTCGACAGCGGCAACGGGTTCAAGCCCGACGGCGAGCTGCGGCCGGCCAACCTCGAGGACGTCTTCGTGCTGCTCACCGGCGAGGAGATCGCCTAGTGCCCCTACGGCATCACTGGAAGGGGCACTGATGGCGGTGGCAACCACCGAGCCGACACGGAAGCTGGGCCGGCTCGAACGGTCCGCGATCACCGGCGTGCTCGTCCGCGAGGTGGTCAACTACTCCTCCTACTGGAAGTCCTCGACCTTCTCGTCGACCGTCGAGCCGACGATCTACCTGCTGGCGTTCGGCTTCGGCTTCGGCTCGCTGATCGGCACGATCGGCGGCTACGAGTACGTCGAGTTCGTCGGCACCGGAACGGTTGCGACGGCCGTGCTCTTCTCCAGCGCCTTCCCGGCCATGTTCGGCACGTTCGTCAAGTACCAGTTCCAGCGCACCTACGACGCGATCCTCGCCGCGCCCGTGGATACGGAGGAGCTCGTGACCGCCGAGGCCCTCTGGATCGCAACGCGCGCCGGTGTCTACGGCTGCGTGCCGCTGCTCGTCGCGATCGCCTTCGGGCTCGATCCGGCGTGGGGGATGCTGGCGGTGCCGCCGATCGCGTGGATCTCGGGCTTCGGCTGGGCCTGCTTCGGGATCTCGGTCGCGGGCTTCTCGAAGTCGTTCGAGAACTTCAACTATGTCGTCAGCGCCGTCCTGACGCCGCTGTTCCTGGTGGCGGGGACGTTCTTCCCGATCGACACGCTCCCCGGCTGGGCGCAGTTCCTCGCCCACCTCAACCCGCTGTATCACTGCGTCGAGCTCGTTCGCCACGCCGCCTTCGGCTGGGAGGGCTGGTCCGACATCGCCAGCCTCGGCTTCCTCGTCGCGTTCGGGCTCGTCCTCTGGCGGATCGCCATCCGAGCGATGACCCGCAAGCTGATCGACTGAGCCCCGCGCGCGGTCGTGTGACGCGACCCTGGGTCGGACGCGTACAACTTACAAAGCTGGTCAGCCCCTGAGGAAAGGAACACGGATGAAGCTCGTCCCCGTCGTCGCCGCGGCTGCTCTTGCCGCCACGTTGCTCGTCCTGCCCGCCGAGGCGAGCTCGCCGCCCGTCGGCCCACTGCCCAAGGGGCCGGTCGCAGCCGTTACCACGACCAAAGGCCAGCTCGTTGCCGTCGCGCTGCCGCATCGCACCGGCGGACTGGTCTGGCGGCTCGCACGGCCGCTCAATCCGAAGGTGCTGCAGCAGGTGTCCGAGGCGGACGTCGGAAACTCCGTCGTCGTCGTCTTCCGGGCGGTCGGTCGCGGCCAGGCCTCGATCAGGTTCGGGCTGACGCGCGGCGAGACTGCGAAGGCCTACGGATCGCAGACGGCGAACGTGCGCGTCACGTGACCCGACGCTGACTCACCGCGGCGTGCGCGGGGCGTAGCGCCGGTGCAGGATCAGCACGTTTCCGTCCGGGTCCCGGAAGGCTGCGAAGTGGCACACGCCCGAGTCCCACGTCTCTGCGACGAAGGTGATCCCCTGTGCCTCGAGCTCGGCGCGCGCCGCGGTGACGTCGGGCACACGTAAGGCGATCCCAGACTCGATCGCGACGAACGGCAGCTGCTCGCGCTCCGGCTCCCAGAAGCTCAGCGTCAGGTTCGTTGCCTCGACCTCGCCCGGCGTCACCTCGCTCTCGGCCAGGCCGAGGACGTCGCGGTACCAGGCGACGGCCTTGGCGATGTCGCGGGTCGGCACGGAGATGAAGTCGACCTGCTCGACCTGCATGGCCGAACGATATGACGCCGAGGTCCATGGTTGAAGAGGCGTCGGCGCGGAGAGAAGATGGGGGAGGATGCGACGCTGCGCACACTGTGGCGGCACGCTCGAGGCGAGCTTTCGCTTCTGCCCCTCCTGTGGCGTCGCGCAGCGCACGAAGCTCGTCGAGTTCTTCGCCCGGCACCCGGAGGTGGCGACCGGCTCGGCCGAGGCGCTGCGGGTCTCCCGCTACTTCGAGACCGAGGAGACGCTCGCCCAGTTCCGGCTCAGCATCTGGTCGGGGGACCGCGCCGACGCAGCCATCTCGCTCGCTGAGGCTGAAGCCGCTCGGCTGGCGCGCTTTCTCGCCCCACCGGCGGTGCAGCGCCGAAGCCTGCTCGACGAGCTGCGCGCGTCGCTGCGGGTCTGAGCCCGACGCCTCGTGGAGCTCGGGGTCTACACGTTCGCCGAGCTGACGTCGGACGTCGGCCCGGAGGAGCGGCTGCGGAACCTGATCGAGGAGGTCGAGCTGGCCGACGAGGTCGGTCTCGACGTCTTCGGCGTCGGTGAGCACCATCGTCCGGACTTCGCCGTCTCCTCGCCCGCAACCGTTCTGGCCGCGGCAGCGGTGCGAACGCGGCGAATCCGGCTCACGAGCGCCGTCAACGTCCTCAGCTCGGACGATCCGATCCGCGTCTTCCAGCAGTTCGCAACCATCGACCTGCTCTCGGGTGGCCGCGCCGAGATCATGGTGGGTCGCGGCTCGTTCATCGAGTCGTTCCCGCTGTTCGGCTACGACCTCGGCGACTACAACCGGCTCTTCGAGGAGAAGCTCGCGCAGCTTCTGCGCCTGCGCGAGGACGTGCAGGGCGTCTACCCGCGTCCGCTCCAGAATCCGCTGCCGGTCTGGGTCGCCGTCGGCGGTACACCGGAGTCCGCGTACCGTGCCGGCGCGCTCGGACTGCCAATGGCGCTCGCGATCATCGGCGGCCTGCCGGAACGGTTCGTCCCCTTCGCAGACCTCCACCGGCGCGCCGCGATCGAGCACGGTCACGAGCCGCCGCCGCTCAGCATCAACTCACACGGGTTCGTCGGCGAGAGCTCGGAGCAGGCGGCCGAGGACTACTTCATCCCCCTGAAGACGATGATGGACCGGATCGGAGCCGAGCGCGGCTGGCGCCCGCTCGAGCGCCAGGACTACGACGCGGGGAGGACCGTGCGCGGTGCCACCGTGGTCGGCAACCCCGAGGAGGTGGCGGCGAAGATCCTTTACCAGCACGAGCTCTTCCGGCACGACCGCTTCCTGATCCAGTTCACCGTCGGCTCGCTGCCGCACGAGAAGACGATGAGGGCGATCGAGCTGTTCGGCACGCAGGTGGCGCCGGTCGTGCGCGATGAGGTCAGCCGCCGCGCTGCTGGCGTTGACGCCAGCGATGCAGCTCCTTCGACTTGAACTTCGCCTTCGAGGGCGGCGGCTCCGGCGGCGGGTCGCGCTCCTCGAGCCAGCGGGCCGCATCGTCCTCGGGATCGAGCCCGGTCCCGCGCTCCCGCTCCGCGCGCTTGCGCGCGCCCTCGTGCGTCAGCCGCGGCCTCACCGGTTGTGGCTCACCACCTCGATGTTGTTCCCGTCGGGGTCGAGCACGAAGGCGCCGTAGTAACCCGGGTGGTAGACGGAGCGCTCGCCGGGCGGCCCGTTGTCGCGATAGCCGGCGGCCGTGGCCTCTCGGTGGAAGCGGTCGACCGTCTCGTTGTCGTTCGCCGCGAACGCAACGTGCACGTTCTCGGTCGGCTCGTCTCCCCGGACGACCGAGAAGGAGCCACTCACGCACGCGAAGCTGGTGCGGTCGGCGAGCTCGGTCCCGACGCGAAAGCCTGCCGCAGGGCTGACGGTCTCGTAGAACCGGGTCGAGGCGTCGAGGTCGGAGACGCGGATCCAGAGGTGGTCGATGACGCCGCTGTCCCGCAGGGACTCGTGATGAACCGCTTCGGCGCTGTTGCCGTCCGGATCGAGGAGGAACGCTCCGTAGTAGTCCTCGCTGTACTGCGGCCGCGGCCCGGGCGAGCCGTCGTCTCGAAAGCCCGCGTCGATTCCGGCCTGCCAGAACCGGTCGACGTGCTCGCGCGATGGCGCGGCAAAGCCGATGTGCAGACGGCGAGTCACGGCGTGCTCGCCATTGGCTGCGGCGAGTGAGAAGTCGTCCCACTCGGGGAGGTGCTCGTCGGAGTTCGTCTGGTTGACGCCGAGCGCGCTCAGGACGGTCCTGTAGAACTGCACCGAGGCGGCCCGGTCGGAGACGCGGATCGTGACGTGGTCGAACATGCAACGGAAGCATACGAATGCGTCTCCGGCGTAAGCTGCCGGGGTGGCGCAGAGCTATGACGTCGTCACCGTCAACCGGGCCGGCAGCGAGCGTGTCCACCCGTTCGTCTCGGAGGATGTACTCACGCCCGGCAGCATCCTTCGCCTGGCCGGACGGGACTGGCTGGTCGAGCAGGTCGACATGTCCGCGGACGAGGAGCCTGCGCGTGCGATTGCCAAACCGGCCCGCTACCGCCTGACGCTCCGACATCCAGGCGGCAGGGAAGAGGCCGGGGCGTTCCGACGCTACCGGCCCGACGGGCCGAGGCTGGGACACGCCTTCAGCACGGTCGAGGAAGGGCAGCCGATCACCTGGCAGGTCGCGGACGAGCGCCTCGACTGGGATGAGAACCGCGATCCGTACCTTGCCCTCCTCGCCGAGCGCGACTACGGCGAGCAGGACGGCAGCCTCCCGGCCCACGAGTTGGAGCATCTCCTGGCGCGAGGCGACGACGACTTGCCCGAAGGAGCCGTCGCGACGCTCGAACGCGCCGGCGCCGCGGGGCTCCACATCGAGCTCGTCGCGCTCGATCCGGGCGAGGCGCCCGACTGGGAGGAGGCGCGACGCTACATCGAAGCGGTCGGCCTGGAGGAGATCAACGACGACCTCCTGGAGCTCTGCGGTGTCGATCCCGGCCGGGATCCGGAGGACACGTGGCTCGACACCGTCAAGGAGAGGCTCCGCGAGGATCTCGAAAGCTTCCGCGGCGACATCGAAGGCGACCGGGACGAGATCGAGGAATGGGACTTCAGGGACGGGAGCATTTTCGCCTCGGTCGGGAGCCTGGACGACGAGGCCAATCCTGTCAGCGGCCACGGCTGGCTGACGAGGCTCTTGGACGCCGGCGTGCTAGGCGTCGCCGGATTCTCGCGCGTGCGCAAGGCGGAGCTGCTGATCTAGCTCGAGCGCGCGGAGCCCGGCCGAAACCGGGCTCCGTCGCCGGTCAGAGGTCGTTCGACGCGCCCTCATCGAACGGGCACCGGTCGGCGCCGGACTTGCCGGCGACACCGTTGTGACCGAACGAGGACTGGGCCGGCGTCGCCTTGGCCTTCGCCTTGACGGGCTTGGCCGCCGAGCTGGAACTGCCGGCGAGCGCCACCGTGGCCCACACGGCCGCGAGCGCGAGAACCCCCACGATCGCGACGAGCAACGCGGACCGACGTGTCTTCCGTGCCTCTTCCATGGGCCTCCTTTGTCGATGCCCAGCAGCAGTCTAATTCAGAGAGGGATCGACCGGCATCAGCGAGAGGAGCGCGTACGGGCCACCCTGGCGGCGGAGGACGGCGCTCCAGAGGCCGTCCGGGTCGTCGCTGAAGAGGTCGTCCGGCTCGGCGGGCAGGACGAGCCACGACTCTTCCTCCAGCTCTGCCTCCAGCTGTCCCGCGCTCCAGCCTGCGTAGCCGACGAAGATGCGGCCGCGCTGCACCGCGACGTCCGAGTCCTGCACGAACCCGACCGTGCCGAACAGCAGCTCCGACGCGTCGTCTGGATCGTCGAGCTCGGCAACCGCGAGCACCGATTCGAGCGCAACGGGGCCGCCGACGTAGACGGGCTCCGCACCTCCGGTCAGGGACGCCAGCTCCGGCAGCGCGTCGCCGACCGACGTGTCGGTGGGACGATTGAGCACCAGACCCATCGCCCCCTCCTCTCCGTGCTCCGCGACGAGGACGACCGTCCGGCGGAAGTTCGGGTCGCTGAGGATCGGAGCAGCGACCAACAGCCGGCCGCGCAGGGTCTCGCTCATGTGTGAACCGTAGCGCGCAGGAAAGGGGGCGCCCAGCGCGGCGCCCCCTCGTGGCGTCCTGCCCCGCCGCAAGGGCGGTGTTCGCAGAGACGGTCGAACAGAGGTTTAGTTAGAGAAAACCCCGTTAGACAAACATGGCTAGAGCAGCCCGCGGACGCTTTCGGCCAGCTCGGCGAACGTGAACGGCTTGCTCAGGAATGCGGTTCCGGGCGGCAGGACGCCGTCGGAGAGGATGCCGCTGTCGGTGTAGCCGGACATGTAGAGCACCTTCAGCTCCGGATTGGTGCGGCGAAGCCGCTCGGCCAGCTCGCGGCCACCGAGCTTCGGCATCGTCAGGTCGGTCAGGAGCACGTCGACCGGCGTGCGCTCGGCGATCGCGAAAGCCTCCTCGCCGTCGTTGGCGACGAGGGCGAGGTAGCCCTCACCCTCGAGCACCTGGACGACCAGGCCCCTGACGACGTCTTCGTCCTCGACCACGAGCACCGTGGCCGGCTGCGCCCGCGCGCCTGCGACCGGGGCCGGTGCCTCGGCCAGCGCGGCCTCGGGCTGCCGGGCTCCGTCGAGGCGGCGCAGGTAGATCCTGAACGCGGAGCCGACGCCCACCTCGCTCTCGACCTCCACGTAGCCACCGCTCTGCTTGACGATTCCGTAGACGGTCGCGAGCCCGAGCCCCGTCCCCTTGCCCGAGTCCTTCGTGGTGAAGAACGGCTCGAAGATCTGGCGGAGCGTCTCCTCGTCGATCCCTTCGCCCTCGTCGCGGACGGTGAGGGTCACGTACCGGCCGGGCTCGATCGTGCCGTCGCCGGTCTCGTCGACGTCGGCGTTCGCCGTCTCGATCGTCAGCGCTCCGCCTTGCGGCATCGCGTCGCGGGCGTTGACGACGAGATTCATCACCACCTGGTTGAGCTGACTCGGGTCGGCCTCGATCTGGCCGAGATTCGGCTCGAGCTGGGTCGTGAGGGCCACGTCGGCGCCGAGCAGGGGCCGCAGCATCACGTTCAGCTCGCCGACGACCTCGTTCAGGTCGAGCAGGACGGGCTCGAGCACCTGCTTGCGGCTGAACGCGAGCAGCTGCCTGGTGAGCAAGGTGGCCCGCTCCGTCGCCTTGCGGACCTCGTCGAGGTCGGCCCGGAGAGCGGAGCCCTCCTCGGCATGCTCGAGCGCGAAGGAGGTGTAGCCGCCGATTGCGGTCAGCATGTTGTTGAAGTCGTGAGCAACTCCGCCGGCGAGGCGGCCGACGGCCTCGAGCTTCTGGCTCTGCCGCAGCTGCTCCTCGAGCACGCGGCGCTGGGTGATGTCCTCGGCCATCGCGATCGCGAACTGGGGCTTGCCGTCCGCGTCGCGAACGAGCGCCACGGAGAAGTCCGTCCACAGCGTGTCCCCGGCGGCCGAGATGCAGCGGACCTCCTGGCGGTGGCGATCGGTCTCGCCCCGCAGGAGGACGGCCATGCGCGCGGCCATCTCCTTGCGGTCGTCCGGGTGGAACAGCGCGTTGGGCTCGAGCCGGATCCAGTCCTCCGTCTCGCAGCCGACCATGCTGTCAGCGGCCGCGTTCGCCGTCAGGATGCGTCCGTCCAGCCCGACGAGCAACGTCGCCATCGCGGCGAACTCGAACATGGCGCGGAAGCGCTCCTCGCTCTCGCGCACCTGGGCGACGGTCGAGAGCGTCCGGTGGGCAAGGAGGAGCGGCGCGATCAGCGCGGGCACGAGCCAGGGGTTGATGTCGACGAAGCCGGCGACCGCGATCCCGAGCACGCAGATGACGAAGTCGAGTCCGAGGCTGTTGAGGCTGAAGAGGCCGCTCTCGCGAAACGAGTGGCCGCGGGCCAGCAGCAGCATTCCGGCGAGCAGGAAGTGATTCGTCGCCACGAACGCAACTGCAGCCGCGACGCCGGCGAGTGCGAACGAGAGGTCGCGGCCGACCACGGTCGCGTCGGCCACAGCCCACGCGACAAGCGAGCTGAGGACGGCGTTGCCACAGTTGAAGGTCAGCCGCGTCCAGACGGTGCGCTCACGCAGTCCGGTCGGGATCTGCTGAAGGACGGCGAGGACGGCGACGAGCACGGGTGGGAGCACGAGCGCGGCTGCGACCAGGAAGGCGGCACCGGTGTGAAACGCCTGGTTCCGGCCGAGGCTGACTGCGTAGAACCGCGCGAACGCGGCGAGCGGCAGCAAGACAGCGAACGCGGTCCAGTCGTCTCCGGTCGGAGCGCTCGCGGAAACCGCGGCAGCGGCGGTCGCGGCAAGGGCGAGCGCCGCGATGACCGCGACGTAGGCCGCGGCAAGCGGCGGCAGCCGATGGACGCGGCGGGACTGCCAGCCGATCTTCGCTGCAACTGCGGGAACGCTCATAGATGGCCGCAAATCGGGGATTACGGTACCGGTCGTTCCTGACAATCGGCAGCGGGCGCACGCGCCGACACCCCGAAGAGGGTGTCGGCGCATCGACAGTTCGGGTGAGACTCTGCCCCCCGAACGGGGGAGGTGCGCTTAGAGGCTCTTCCCGAGGTTAGCCCTGGACGACCACTCGGCCTGCCGTCCGACCTTCGAGGACCATTCGGCGCTTGCCTTGATCCGTGACGACCACTCGGCCGACGACCACTCGGCGAACGCGCGGAACCTCGATGACCACTCGGCCTTCGGGCTGACTGCGGAAGACCACTCGGCCGACGACCACTCAGCGGAAGACCACTCAGCGGACGACCACTCGGCCGATGACCACTCGGCGGACGACCACTCGGCCGATGACCACTCAGCGGACGACCACTCGGCGGACGACCACTCGGCCGAAGACCACTCCGCCGCGCCGGCGACCGGTGCGACGATTCCGACCACGACTGCAACGCCAGTTGCAAGCACGATCCGCACCCGTTTCGACGGGCTCTTGTCAGTGTTTCCCATATTCCATCCCCTTGCTTCAGCACGGACACCCCTGCCCGTGCGGTTGTAGGGGACGATTTACGAAAGTAGACGGGACCTGTATCCCCGAATCGGCGTGCACCGGGTAGCCGGTTCTGCGTACGCTCCCTCCCCGATTCGGGTTAGGGCCCCCGTACGCAAGTCTGGGCCTCACCCTCCTAGTCGAGAGCGTCTCGGAGCGAGCGAACGTAGTCGCGCAGGACCCGCGGGCCGCCCTCGGCGGCCTCCAGCGCGCTCGAGCCGACCACGACCCCGTCGGTCAGGGCTGCTGCGGCTCGCGCGTCGGCCGGGGTCGAGATCCCGAAGCCGGCGTAGAGCGGCACGCCCGGGGCAGCCGCCCGCGCACGCCCGGCCAGCCCCGAGAGCGCGGCGGAGAGTCCCTCGCGTGCGCCGGTCGTTCCGGTCACCGTGACGAGGTAGAGCCAGCCGTCGGTGAGCTCCGCGGCGAGCCGGAGCCGGTCGTCAGTCGAGGTCGGCGCGACGAGCTGGACGCGTCGGAGCCCGGGCCGCTCCCCGGCCGGCAGGTCGGCGACGATCAGGCTCGTTGCGCCCGCCGCCAGGGCGTCGTCGGCGAAGCGCTCCCAGCCGTAGGCCTCGAGGAGCGACGAATAGGTCATCGGGACCAGCGGCACGTCGATGCGCGCGCGGACCGCGGCCAGACAGTCGAGGCACGCCTTTGTCCGCATCCCCTGCGCGAGCGCGCGCTCGGCGGCCCGGCGGATCACCGGGCCGTCTGCGAGCGGGTCCGAAAACGGGAATCCGAGCTCGACGAGGTCGGCGCCGCCGTCGACCGCTGCCTCGGCGAGCTCCGGTGTTTCCCGGCCGGACATCAGGTAGATCGCGAGGATCTTGCTCAGGGCTTTCGGACCGCCTTCACCGCGCGAGTACCTCGGCGAGATCCTTGTCGCCGCGGCCCGAGAGGCAGAGCACGACGAGCTCAGCCTCGAGCTCGTCGACCCGCGCGAGTGCGTGCGCGGGCTCGAGCGCCGGGATGATCCCTTCCGTGCGCGTGAGCCGCCGGAAGGCGGCCAGCGCCTCGTCGTCGGTGGTGCCCACGTACCGAGCGCGGCCCGAGTCGCGGAGCTGTGCGTGCTCCGGGCCGACGCCCGGATAGTCGAGACCCGCGGAGATCGAGTGGGCGTCGGCGATCTGGCCGTCCTCGTCTGCCAGCACCGACGACCGGGAGCCGTGCAGGACACCGGTGCGTCCGGTGCCGAGGCTCGCCGCTCCCGCGGCCTCGACGCCTACGAGCTCCACCTCTGCATCGTCGAGGAAGCCGGCGAACATGCCGATCGCGTTCGAGCCCCCGCCGACGCAGGCGATCACGGCGTCGGGAAGCCGGCCCTCGGCGTCGAGCACCTGGGCGCGCGCCTCGCGGCCGATCACCGCTTGCAGCTCGCGCACGATCGCCGGGTACGGCGCCGGGCCGACGCAGGAGCCGATCAGATAGTGGGTCGTCTCGACGTTCGTGATCCAGTCGCGGATCGCCTCGCTCGTCGCCTCCTTCAGCGTCTTCGTCCCGAACTCGACCGGCCGCACCTCGGCGCCGAGCAGGCCCATCCGCTCGACGTTCGGGCGCTGACGACGCATGTCCTCGGAGCCCATGTAGACGACGCACTCGAGCCCGAAGCGGGCGCAGACGGTTGCGGTGGCCACGCCGTGCTGGCCGGCCCCGGTCTCGGCGACGATCCGCTGCTTGCCGAGCCGGCGGGCGAGTACCGCCTGGCCGAGCGCGTTGTTGAGCTTGTGCGCGCCCGTGTGAAGCAGATCCTCGCGCTTGAGATAGAGGCGCTTGTCGGGCGCGAAGCGCTCGGCTCGGGTCAGCGGCGTCGGGCGTCCCGCGTAGGTACGGGCGAGCTCGTCGAGCTCGGCCCGGTAGCTCTCGTCGCCGAGCGCCTCCTCCCAGGCCGATGTCAGCTCGTCGAGGGCTGGAATGAGCGTCTCGGGGACGTAGCGGCCGCCGTAGGCGCCGTAGGTCTCGGTCATGACCTTGCCGCCCGGACGTAGGCGCGAACCTTCTCGGCGTCCTTGATCCCCGGTGACGCCTCGAGCTGCGAGCTCGCATCCACGGCCCACGGCCGCACCCGGCGGATCGCGTCCGCCACGTTCTCAGGCCCGAGCTTTCCTGCGAGCACGACGCGGCCCGACGTCGGCGGCGGCGCGGTCCCAGTGCCCGGGATCGCCCTCCTCCCACGGCAGGTCCAGCACCTGCGCGACCTGCTCGCCGTCGCGGAGCAGGGCGGCGTCGCGGCCGCGGACGACTCCCTCGGCGCGCTCGTGCACCTGATCGAGCGACGCGGCGCTCGGGCCGGCTTCGCCGACCCAGACCGCCACTGCGAGCAGCTCGTCGGGCACCGGCAGCACTTCCGTTGCGGCGCGTGGGCTCTCAGGTGCCAGCACGAAGCCGGCGAAGTCGGCGCCCGCCTCGGCGGCCACCGCAACGTCCTCTTCCCGAGTGAGGCCGCAGACCTTGACGAGCGGCCGGGCGAGGAGCTCGCGTAGCTTCTCGGCCGGGTCGGGCGCCTGCATCAGAGCCGACCCGACGAGGATCGCGTCGGCGCCGGCGAGCTCGGCCGCGGCACCCTGCGCGCGCGTGTGGACACCGCTCTCGGCGACGACCACGGGGGCGTACGGAATTCTGTGGCTCCGAGCCACCAGGTCGAGCTGCGCTCGGCGGTCGATCGCGAACGTCGAGAGATCGCGGGCATTGATCCCGATCACGGGGGCCTTCACCGCGACCGCTCGCTCGAGCTCGGCGGCGTCATGCGCCTCGACGAGCGTGTCGAGTCCGAGCTCGCCGGCGGTGCGCAGCAGCGCTTGCACCTGCCCGTCGTCGAGGTCGCGGAGCAGGAGTAGCACCGCGTCGGCGCCGGCCCCCCTGGCGGTGCGCAGGTGCTCCGGCGTCGAGAAGAAGCCCTTCGCGAGGAGCGGCACGTCCGCACTCGCGCGCGCAGCGCGGAGGTCGTCCCAGGTGCCGCCGAACCGCTCGTCGACCAGGACGGAGACGGCTGCGGCTCCTGCTCGCGCGTAGTCACGCGCGATCGCCGCCGGATCGGCATCAGGTCGGATGTCGCCGAGCGAGGGCGAGCGGCGCTTGATCTCGGCGATCGCGCCGAGCCCGGGTGCAGCCAGAGCCTCCCTAAACCGCATTGGAGAACCTCGCCAGCTCGTCGAGCCGCGCCTGCGCAGCCCCCGAATCGATTGCCTTCCGGGCGAGCTCGAGGCCCTCGCGCAGATCAGCGGCATGCCCAGCGGCGGCGATCGCGCCCGCAGCGTTGAGGAGGATCGCATCGCGCCGTCCACCATCGGCGCCCGCGAGGACGTCGCGAAAGGCCTCTGCGTTCTCGGCCGCCGAACCGCCGCGGAGCTCATCGGGATCGCAGCGCTCGACGCCCAGCTCGACCGGGTCGATCACGCGTTCCAGCACCTGTCCGTCGACGACCTCGCAGACGTGGTTCGGGCCTGCGGGGGAGAGCTCGTCGATCCCGAAGGCGCCGTGCACGACGAATGCCCGGCGCGCCCCGAGCTGCGCGAGCACCTCGGCGATCGTCCGCACGAGCGGCTGCGCGTAGACGCCGATCACCTGCGCGCGCGCTCCGGCCGGGTTCGTGAGCGGGCCGAGCACGTTGAACACCGTCCGCGCGGCGAGCTCGCGCCGGACCGGCGCGGCATGACGCATCGCCGGGTGGTGCGTGGGCGCGAACATGAAGCCGAAGCCGAGCTCGTCGATCGATTGGGCGATCCGCTCCGGCGGCTGCTCGAGCGAGAAGCCAAGTGCCTCCAGCACGTCGGCGGAGCCGGAGGCCGACGAGACGGCACGGTTGCCGTGCTTCGCGACGCCGGCGCCCGCCGCCGCCGCGACGATCGCCGCTCCCGTCGAGATGTTGATCGTGCTCGCACCGTCGCCGCCCGTGCCCGCAGTGTCGACGAGGTCGTCGCGCTGCGGGGTCACTGCGAGAACGTGCTCGCGCATCGCCTCGGCGCAGCCTGCGATCTCCTCGGCGGTCTCACCCTTGAGGCGGAGCGCGACGAGGAAGCCGCCGATCTGGGCCGGTGTGGCTTCGCCGCGCATGACCTCGCTCATCACTTCACGGGAGCGCTCGCGGCCGAGGTCGCGGCCCTCGAGCAGGTCGCCCAATGCAGCCTGGATCGGTGCGGCTTGGATCACGAGAGAAAGTTCCTCGCGAGCTGCGGCCCGAGCGGTGTGAGCACGCTCTCGGGGTGGAACTGGACGCCTTCGATCGGCAGCTGCCGGTGGCGGACGCCCATCACCTCACCGTCGGAGGTGCGGGCAGTCACCTCGAGGTCGTCCGGGATGCGGACGGCCGCGAGCGAGTGGTAGCGGCCCGCCTCGAACGTCGCCGGCAGACCGGCGAAGACGCCGCGGCCGTCGTGCTCGACCGGGGACGACTTGCCGTGCAGGAGCGCCTGCGCCTGACCGACCTCACCGCCGAAAGCCTCGACGATCGCCTGGTGCCCGAGGCAGACGCCTAGCGTCGGCACGCGCGGGCCGAGCCTACGGATCAGCTCGACGGAGACGCCCGCGTCGGCGGGGCGGCCCGGTCCCGGGGAGACGACGAGGTGGGTCGGGTCGAGCGCCTCCGCCTCGTCGACGGTGATCGCGTCGTTCCGGAACACCGCCACGTCTGCGCCCAGCTCCTGGAAGAGGTGGACGAGGTTGTAGGTGAAGCTGTCGTAGTTGTCGAGCATGAGGAGCATCAGGCGCCCTTCTCGGCGAGGTCGATCGCGGCCTCGAGCGCGGCGAGCTTGGACAGGCACTCACGATGCTCTGCGGCCGGGTCTGAGTCTGCCACGATCCCCGCACCCGCCTGGAGCCGCGCGAGCCCGTTCTGCAGCACGATCGTCCGGATCGCGATGCACGTGTCCATCGTTCCGTCTGGGAGGAGGTAGCCCACAGCGCCTGCGTAGGGGCCGCGGCGGTAGCCCTCGAGCTCGGAGACGATCTGCATCGCCCGCACCTTGGGTGCGCCCGACACCGTCCCGGCGGGGAAGCAGGCCCGGAGGAGATCGAACGGCGTCACGCCGTCGCGCAGGTCGCCGGTCACCTCCGAGACGAGGTGCGTGACGTGCGAGAACCGCTCCGGCTCGAGGAAGCGCGCCACCCGCACGCTGCCCGGCTCGCAGGCGCGCGAGAGGTCGTTACGGCCGAGGTCGACGAGCATCACGTGCTCGGCGCGGTCCTTGTCCGAGGCGAGCAGCCGTTCTGCGTCGCCCTCGCCGGGCTCCGTCGTGCCGGCAATCGGGTTCAGGCTCGCCGAGCGGCCCTCGCATTTCACGAGTGTCTCGGGCGACGAGCCGACCAACGCCAGGTCGCCCAGCTCGAGCAGGAAGAGGTACGGAGAGGGATTGACCCGCCGCAGCGCGCGGTAGAGCTCGAGCGCGGAGGCGGAGGTCGGCCGCTCGGCTCGCTGGGAGAGCACCACCTGGAACGCGTCGCCGGCCCGGATCAGCTCCTTGATCCTGCCGACGCCGTCCTCGTAGGAGGCCTGGTCGGGGAAGCGACGCGTCTCGCCGCTGACAGAAGGATTGTGTTCCTGTAACACAAGCTCGCGCTCGAGCCGCGCGGTGATCTCCTCCTGGTCGCCTGCGAGCACCTCGGCCGTGCCGCTCCCGTGGTCGAAGCGCACGAGCGTGTCCGCGACGACGAAGCGGCTGACCGGGAGCTCGGGCCCCTCGCTCGGAAGCGGCACCGTGGGCTCGAGCGTGGCGACATGGTCGTAGGCGAGGTACCCGACGACGGGCTGGGCGAGGTTTTCGGCCTCCTCGAAGGAGACGAGCCGGGAGCCCGAGCCGATGAAGGAGTGGCGGCCGAGCCGGCCCTGCTCCACGGACTCGAGCAGGAAGCTCGCGCCGGCGCCGGCGCGCAGCCTCAGGTACGCCCCGAGCGGGGTGAGCAGATCGGTGGGGATGTGGGTAGAGGGTGTCATCCAACGAAAAACGACCCCGGAGGGTCGTGAGGCGAAGCGGTAGTGTGCGTCCGGCTAGACCGGGCGCAGGCTCCCGCCCCGCTCGAAGCGCCACTGCCAGACGGTGTGCAGGACGGACGTCATCGAGCCCAGCGTAGACGCTCCGTAGACTCCCGGCAATGGCACTGCCAAAAGTCCTCGATGCGCTCCTGCGCGCACACGGTCCGTCCGGCCACGAGCACCTCGCATTCGACGCCGTCCGCGAGGCGGTGGGCGACGTCGCCGAGATCGAAACCGACTCGGTCGGGAACCTCGTCGCCCGGCGGCAGGGAGACGGACCGCTGCTGGCGCTCTTCGCGCACCTGGATGTGATCGGGCTCGCGGTCGCCCACATCACCGACGAAGCGCTGATCCCCGTGCATCTGCTGGGCGGTTGGCGGGCGAGCATCGCGTACGGGCAGCGGGTCGAGATCCAGACGAAGGGCGGCACGGTGCTCGGTGTGATCGAGCGCCGCGTCAAGGACAACGAGAAGGTCGAGTGGGATCAGCTGTACGTCGACATCGGCGCCCGCGACGCCGATGAGGCCCGCTCCCTGGTCGCGCCCGGCGACCCGATCGTCCTGCTGGCGCCGCCGCTCGAGCTCGCGAACGGCCGCATCGTCTCGCGCAGCCTCGACAACCGCGCCGGCGTCTACGTCGCGCTCGAGGCCCTCCGCCGGCTCGATGGTGCGAACGTCGCAGTCGTCGCGGGGGCGCACGAGGAGCTCGGCCACCCCGGTGCGCGCGTCGCGGCCTACGGGCTGCGGCCGGACGTCGCGATCGCCATCGACGTCACGTACGCCACCGACGTCCCTGCGGGCGACGCGAACGAGGCTGGCGACCACAGGCTCGGGGGCGGGCCGGCGATCTTCCGCGGCCCTGCGATCAATCCGCGCGTCTTCGACCTGCTGCTCGAGGCTGCGGAAGCCGAAGGGATCGCGCACACCGTCGAGACCGGGATGAAGACCCACACCGATGCCGACGACACGTACTCGTCGCGGGCAGGGGTCCCGACCGGCCTGATCTCGATCCCACTCCGGAACATGCACTCCCCGATCGAGATCGCCGACCCGGCCGACCTGGAAGCGTGCGTCGGCTTGCTCGTCGCGTTCGCCGGCCGCCTGCAGCCCGGCGCGTCGTACGCCCGCTAGGCTCAAGCCGTGGCCCGTTCCGTCATCGTTTCCGCCGTGCGGACGCCGTTCGGCAAGCTCGGCGGCGGCCTCGCCGGCTACCAGGCGACCGAGTTGGGCGCGCTCGTGATCCGCGCCGGACTCGACCGCGCCGGGATCGAGAACGCCGAGGTCGAGTACGTGATCATGGGCCAGGTGCTGCAGGCCGGCGCGGGCCAGGCGCCGGCACGACAGGCCGCGATCGGCGCCGGCCTGCCGAAGGAGACGCCCGCGGACACGATCAACAAGGTCTGCGCGTCGTCGATCCGCGCCGTCGAAATCGCGGACAGCATCGTGCGGGCGGGCGACGCCGAGGTGATTGTCACGGGCGGGATGGAGTCGATGTCGAACGCGCCGTACCTGTTGAAGAAGGCGCGCTTCGGCTACCGGCTCGGCCACGGGGAGCTGATCGACTCGATGATCCACGACGGGCTCACCGACGCCTACGACCAGCTGCACATGGTCCAGCACAACTCGATGGTCTCGCGCGAGCTCGGCATCAGCCGCGAGGAGCAGGACGCGTGGGCTTTCCGGTCGCATCAGCGCGCGGCGGCGGCGCAGGATGCCGGCCGCTACGCCGACGAAATCGTTCCGGTCGGCGACTTGACGGCCGACGAGGGCATCCGCCGCGACACGAGCATGGAGTCGCTCGCGAAGCTGAAGCCCGTTTTCGACCCTGAGGGGACGACCACCGCCGGCAACGCGCCGGGCGTCAACGACGGAGCGTCCTGCGTCGTCGTCACGTCGGAGGAGTTCGCGCAGCGCCGCGGCCTCGAGATCCTGGCGACGATCGTCTCGCAGGGATACGTCGCCGACGACTTCGCCTACCTCGTGCGCACACCGGCGAACGCGGCGGCGATCGCGTTCGGCAAGGCGGGCAAGAACATCGACGACGTCAAGCGCGTCGAGATCAACGAGGCGTTCTCGTCGGTCGCGCTCAACTCGACCCGGCTGCTCGGCGCCGACGAGGAGATCGTGAACGTGAACGGCGGCGCCGTCGCGCTCGGTCACCCGATCGGAGCGTCAGGCGGACGGATCGTCGGGACGATGGTGCACGAGCTCCGGCGCAACGGCGGCGGGCTCGGCCTGGCGGCGATCTGCTCCGGCGGCGGCCAGGGCGACGCGCTGCTGATCGAGGTCTGACGCCCCTCCGGTCGCGTCCGAACCCGCCACGTCCGCGCGGGACCGGTCCGGGGACTGTCCCCGGACATGTCCCAAGGCGGCGTGTCCGACCGCAAACACTTCAGCAACTCTTTTTCCACAGCCGACTACCGTTCCGCCGATGCGGCTCTCGCTGATCTCGCTGGTTCTGCTGCTCGCCACTGCGGGCGCCGCACTGGCCTGCAGCTGTGCGCCCGTCGACCTCGTCCGCGACCTGCCGGAGGCGGACGGCGCGTTCGTCGGGACGGTGCTCGGCGCGAGCCCACGCGGCAACCTGGCCGTCTATCGCTTCCGCGTCGAGCAGGTCTACAAAGGTGAGATCGAGAACCGCGTCGAGGTCGTGTCGACGCGCGGCAGCGCCGCCTGTGGGCTCGAGCTGTCGATCGGGGATCGAACGGGGCTACTGCTCCAGCGGGACGGGGAGATGTGGCGCTCGAGCGTGTGCTCGCAGGTCGACGCAGCGGCGTTCCTCGAGCTCACGGACGTGGAGGACAACCGCCTGCCGCCGATCAACTGGGGTGGGTACGTCGTCGGCGTGCTCGTCCTCGGCGCCGGAACCTTCTTCCTGCTGCGGCGGCTGCGCAGCTACAAGACCTTGCGGTAGCGATCCTCGATGACCGTCGCCCCCTGGAACTCGTCCTCCTTGCTCCCGTCGGCCGTCCAGCCTGCGGCGCGGTAGAAGCGCTTGCCCCGCTCGTTCCCTTCGAGCACCCAGAGCAGCGCGCGCTCGAACCCGGATGCCCGCATCGACTCCTCCGCACGCTCGATCAGCGCGCGGCCGATGCCGCGATCCCAGCAGGACGGTTGGAGATAGATGGCGTAGAGCTCGCCTTCGTTGCCGGCCTCGTCGTCCCGTGAACGGCCGACGCTCGCGAAGCCGACCACGCTCGCCGTCCAGCTCGGCGACGAACGTCGCGCTCCCCGGCTGCGGCGTGCGGGCGAGGCCGTCGCGCCACATCCGTTGTCGTTCCTCCACGTCGAAGCTTGTGATCGCCTCGTCGGGGAGCAACCCACGGTAGGCGGCGCGCCACGTCTCGACCTGGACCCGGCCGATCGCGTCCGCGTCCGCCGAGTTGGCCAGGCGCACGGTCACCATGCCGCTGACGTTAGCCTCCGCGCGATGGAGTTCGCGCACGTTCTCGTCGTCGGTGCCGGCCAGATGGGCGGCGGCATCGCCCAGGTCGTGGCTGCATCAGGGCGCCGCGTCTCTCTGCACGACGCCGCACCGGGCGCGACGGAGCGCGGCCTCGCGGCGATGCGCAAGAGCCTCGAGAAGCTGGCCGAGAAAGGTGGGGCGAACCCGGACGAGACTCTCGCGCGCGTGACCGCCGTCGACGAGCTCGTGCCCGCCGACCTCCTGATCGAAGCGGTGATCGAGGATGCGGCGGTGAAGGAGGAGCTCTTCCGCCGCGCCGACGACGTGCTTCCCGCGGGCGCGATCCTCGCCTCGAACACCTCCTCGATCCCGATCACGTCGCTCGCGGCCGTGACGCAGCGTCCGGACCGCGTGATCGGCATGCACTTCTTCAACCCGGTGCCGGTGCTGAAGCTCGTCGAGGTGATCCGGGCCGTCCAGACCTCCGACGAGACGGCGGCGGCGATCACGAAGCTCGCCGAGGAGCTCGGCAAAGTGCCTGCGCAGGCGAACGACTTCCCGGGCTTCGTCTCGAACCGGATCCTGATGCCGTTCATCAACGAGGCCGCGTACGCGCTGCTCGAGGGCGTCGCGGAGCCGGAGGCGATCGACACGATCGCGAAGCTCGGGTTCGCGCACCCGATGGGGCCGCTCGCGCTCGCCGACCTGATCGGGCTCGACACGTGCGTCGCGATCATGGAGGTGCTGCACGAGGGGCTCGGCAACCCGAAGTACGCACCCTGTCCGCTGCTGCGCCAGTACGTCCAGGCCGGGCGGCTCGGCCGCAAGTCGGGCCGCGGCTTCTACGAGTACGGCTGAGGCGCTCACCCGATCGGGGTAGGTCTCGCTAAAGCCCTGGTCCTACCTGCCGATAAGAGGTGTTCACCAAAGCATCCGATCCGGGGGGTAACGATGCGCTTGCTGCTGGTAGACGACGATCAAGGGTTCCGCGCCCTGCTGCGTACCACCTTCGAAGACGTCCACGTCGACGTCGACGAGGCCGGCAGCGCCGCGGAGGCCGAGGCGCGCATCGCGGACATCCGCCCCGATGTGATCGTGCTCGACGTCGGCATGCCCGGGATGGACGGGCTTGCGTTCTGCCGGGAGCTGAAGGCAAGTGAAGACACGCGGTCGATCCGCGTTGTGCTTCTGACGGGGATGGAGGACGTGGAGGACGTGGCCGGCGCCGCTGGCGCCGACGCGCTCCTGTTGAAGCCGTTCCGGCCGCTCGAGCTGCTCGGCGTTGTCGAGCGGCTCGCCGGCACGGCTGTCGGAGCACCGATGCGCCGGACGCCGGCGCGCTCGGACGAGGAGCAGCTCGTGCTCTACGCGCGCGATCTTCGGCATCTCGTCGAGATCGAGCGGGCGCAGCGCGGCTTGCTCGAGAGCGCGTACAAGGAGACGGTCTCGGCTCTCGCGAGCGCTCTGGGGACGAAGGACACGGGAACGCGCCAGCACTCACAGCGCGTGCAGCGTTACGCGCTCGAGCTCGCCGCTGCAATCGATCCGAAGCTTGCCGCCGACCCCGCGCTCGAGTACGGGTTCCTGCTCCACGACATCGGCAAGATCGGCGTGCCCGACCAGATCCTGCTCAAGCCCGGCCCGCTGAGCCCGGCCGAGTGGCGGGTGATGAAGGCGCACACGCTGCTCGGCGCACAGATGATCGGCGGCGTGGCGTTCCTGCACGAGGCCGGCGTCGAGGTCGTCCGCTCGCACCACGAACGCTGGGACGGCGAGGGATATCCGGACGGTCTGATGGGCGAGGAGATCCCGCTCGGCGCGCGCATCTTCGCGGTCGCCGACGCGATCGACGCGATCACGAACCACCGTCCCTACCGCGAGGCCCGCAGCTGGCGTGACGCGCGCCGCGAGATCGTCTCGGAGAAGGGCAAGCAGTTCGACCCACTCGTCGTCGACGCGTACTGCGACCGCGAGCACCTCCTGCACGAGATCCGCAGAGAGTTCCTGGCCGCCGCGTAAACTCGCGGCGATGGACTTCTCCCTCACCGCGGATCAGCGGGAGATCCAGGCCCTCGCGCACGACTTCGCGCAGGCCGAGATCGAGCCGAACGCGGCCGCCTGGGATCGCGAGCACCGCTTCCCGACGGAGCTCTACGGAAAGCTCGCCGAGCTGGGGCTGATGGGTGTGTGCGTGCCGGCGGAGCTCGGCGGCGCCGGTGCGGACTTCCTCTCCTACATCCTCGTGCTCGAGGAGCTCTCGCGCGCCGACGCCGGGGTGGGCGTGACGGTCGCCGTGCACACGAGCGCCTGCACGCTGCCGCTGCTCTCGTTCGGCACCGACGAGCAGCGAGAGCGCTTCGTGCCGCCGCTCGCGAGCGGCGAGCGGATCGGCGCCTTCGCGCTCACGGAGCCGGAGGCGGGATCGGACGCGGGAGCGCTGCGGACCCGTGCCGAGGCGGACGGCGACGGCTGGACGATCACCGGCGCGAAGCAGTGGATCACGAACGGCAGCTACGCAGGCACCTTCCTGCTGTTCGCCCGCACGGATCCCGAGGTCGAGGGCGCGCGCGGCGTCTCCGCGTTCGTTCTCGACGACGAGCACGTCCGGGTCACCCGCGAGGAGGAGAAGCTCGGCCTCAACTCGTCGTCGACGGCCGACCTCGTGATCGAGGGCGCGCAGGTGGGGCGCGACCGGCTGCTGCACGAGGAGGGACGTGGGTTCGCGGTCGCGATGTCGACGCTCGACGGCGGCCGGATCGGGATCGCAGCGCAGGCACTCGGGATCGCGCAAGCCGCCTACGACGTCGCGCGTGAATACGCGAAGGAGCGCCGAACCTTCGGGAAGCGCATCGCCGACCACCAGGCGATCCAGTGGAAGCTCGCGGACATGTCGACCGAGATCGACGCGGCGCGGCTGCTCACCTACCGCGCGGCCTGGCTCAAGGAGCAGGGCGAGCCGCACACGGAGGCCGGGGCGAAGGCAAAGCTGTTCGCCTCCGAGATGGCGCGCCGGCAGACCGCCGAAGCGATCCAGATCCTCGGCGGCTACGGCTACACGAAGGAGTTCCCCGTCGAGCGCTACTACCGCGACGCGAAGATCACGGAGATCTACGAGGGCACGAGCGAGATCCAGCGGCTCGTGATCGCGCGCAAGATTCTCGAGCTCCAGCGCGAGCCCGCGCCGACAGCATGAAAAGCCGTGACGATCCGGTCCGCCTGACGCAAGATCTACACGCGCGGCGGCGACGCCGGCGAGACCTCGCTCGGCGACGGCTCCCGCGTCTCGAAGCTCGATTGCCGGATCGGCGCGTTCGGCACCGTCGACGAGCTCAACTCCGCGCTCGGGGTCGTGCTCGCAGGCGAGCTGCCGGAGGAGATGCGCGAGCCGCTGACGCGAATTCAGAACGAGCTCTTCGACGTCGGCGCCGACCTCTCCGTGCCCTGGGGCGTGACCGACCGGCTGCGGGTGGAGCAGGAGATGATCGACTCGCTCGAGCAGCTCTGCGACTCCTTCAACGCCGACCTACCCGAGCTGAGGAGTTTCGTCCTTCCCGGCGGCACCGTGGCAGCCGCACGCCTGCATGTCGCGCGCACGATTTGCCGGCGGGCCGAGCGCGACGTCCTGCTTGGCTCCGAGGAGGTCGAGCTGAACCCGCTCGTCCTCCGCTACCTGAACCGGCTCTCCGATCTGTTGTTCATCCTGGCGCGCGCCGCGAACACCGGTCGTGACGAGCCCTTGTGGAAGCCTGGGAGCTCGCGCTAGCGTTCGCCGGCTCGTTCGTGGCCGGCTACGTGGGCTCCATGCTCGGCCTGGTCCTCGGGACGCTGCGACTGCCGTTGCTCGTCGTCCTGACCGGGAGCCCGCTCGCAGCGGCCGGAACGAACATCGCGATCTCCGCGGCCGCGGCCGGTGCCGGGGCGGTTCGGCACGCCCGCGAGGGCCGCGTCGACTGGCGCGTGGTCGCGTGGATGGCGCCGCCTTCGATCGTAGGTGCGGTCGCTGGGGCGCTGGTCGCTGACGACATCTCCGAGCGGGCGCTCTACGCAGCGCTCGCGGCGGTGCTCGTGTGGAGCGGAGTCGACCTCGTGTTCCGGCCTGTGCACGCGCTCGCCCGCGAGCGGCTGCGGCTGACGCCCGCCGTGCTCGGCGGCTTCGGCATCGGCGCCCTCGGCGGGGCCGTCGGCGTCATCCTCGGCACGCTCCGGATGCCGACGCTGTTGCGTGCCGTGGGGATGGACGTCCGCCGTGCGGCCGGTACGAATCTCGTCGTCGGCTTCCTGCTCGGCGTCGCCGGCTTCGCGGCACATGCGGGTGCGCTCGGCATCGACTGGGCGATCCTCGCAGCCGGGCTCGCAGGAGCGATTCCTGGTGGCTGGCTCGGCGCTCGGGCGACCGGGCGGCTGAACGAGCAGACGCTGCGGGTGTCGCTCGGCGCCGTGCTCGTGCTCGTCGGCGTGGTGTTCGCCGTCCAGGCCCTGTGGACCTGAGAATCGCTACCGGGTCGACAAGCCTGCAGAAGCGCGGGTGAGTGCGCGGTTCAGCTGGGCTCGCGTCGCCTTGCGGGAGATGATCGAGTAGGCACCTGCGCGCTCGAGCTCGCGGCGCAGCGCACGGCGGTCGGAGAGCGCGATCGCCCGTACGGACGGGAAGACGATTCGGAGGTCGCGGAGGAACTGAACCCCGAAGCGGTCGACGTCGACCACGACCACCTGGACGTTGCGATCGGGCGAGCTCAGGAGCGTGAACGTCCGCTCGGGAGTCGCGTGCGACACGACCCGGTCTGCCGAGCTGCTGATCGTGGTCGCGCCCCTCGAGATGTCGACGGCCAGGACGACCTCGACGCGATGCGGCCGCGTGCGCAGCTGCTCGAGGCTCGGGCCGACGAAGCGGATCCGGACGGCCTTCGTCGCGTTGGCGGAACCCGCCCGGGCGTGCCAGATCAGGCGATAGAGACCGGGCCTTCGCACCTGGGAGGGCAGCCGCAGCTTCTTGATCGTGACGCCTGCCTTGACCTTGAAGTGCCAGGTGTACAGGCGCCGCCCGGTCGGAGTGGCCAGCGTGGCGGTGCCGGAGGCAGGCCGCGTGACGAGGATCCGAACGGGAATCGAGGAGAGTTTGCCGACTCTGACCTTGACGACGTCGTCGTTGGCGATCCGAAGCGCGAAGTTCGTCTGGGGGGTGGCGAGGGAGGCGAGCACGTCGATCGGCGAGCCGAGCGTTGCGAGCATGAGCTTGGACGGGCCGACGACGGTGCCCGGCGCGACGCCGGAGACGACGGTCCGACTCACGACCCCGAGCTTGAAGCCTGCGCCCGCGAGCCGTGCTGCTGCCGCGGCCGTGCCGAGGCCGACGACGGAGGGAACCGCGCGAAGCGATTCGGACGGGACGCTCACGTTGCCGGCGGCGTCGTACTGGAGGAACGAGAAGACGCGGGTGTCCCCGGCCGCGAAGGCGCCCATCTTGACCTCGTACTGCTGTGGGCCGAACGAGGCATAGGGCTCGCCGTTCACGAGGAGCACGACGTTCCCGAGCTCTCCGCTGTCGTCAGTGCCGGGGATCCAGCGCAGGGTCAGCCCGTCGTCGGCGATCACGCCGGCGACGTCCCTGGGCGGGGTCGGGGGCTGCGTGTCGCCGAAGAAGGCGAAGTAGGAGAGGTGACGCGTGAGGACGTGGACGCCGGCTGCGTCGCGGTAGAAGCCGTCGGCCTGGCCGGCAGGAAGCGTTGTGCCGGGGAGCAGCTGGAGCGTGCGCCAGGTCGTACCGTCCGGCGAAGTTGCCGGCACGCCGTGCGAGCCGGCGGAATGCGGCAGCAGCACCTCGAGCACGTCCGCGAACTCGTGCACGTCCGTGCCTGCAAGTGCCCAGCGGGCGGTGACCTCGATCACGCCGGTGCCGGCCTCGAGCCTGGGCGCGAGGCTGGCCGTGGGCGGCGTCGGATCGACGCGGACGACCAGGAAGTCCTTCGGTCCGTGGAGCGCAGGCCAGGCCGAGGCCGGCATCCGGAGCGTGGCGAGCTGGCCCGGAGCCTCGAGCACCGTCGTCCCCGCGGGGGACGCCGACTTCTCGACCGGCGGCCGGTCGGCCTGGGTCGTGCTCTCGATCGTGACCGCCACGCGGAACGGGGTGCGGTTGCCGCTCGCATCCTCGAGCTCGCCGGAGAGCACATGGAGGCCTTCGGTCAGGGCGCCGGTCGCGAACGTGAGCTGGCTCCCGGAGATCGTCGGCACCGGCGCAGCCACGCCGTCGAGCAGCGCGCCCGGGATGGTCACGGCTTCACTTGCGGTGAGGACGATCTGGTTCGCGGAGGCAGAGACGGAGCCGTCGGCCGGCGCCGAGGAGACGAGCAGGGGTGCGACGTTGTCGACGCGAACGTTGGCGCGCACAGACGGCGCGGAGGCGTTGCCGAACAAGTCGTAGCCGACAGCGCGCAGGTCGTAGTCGCCGTCTGCCACGGTCGTGGAGTCGAGGGAGATCCCGAAGGGCGCGCTCGTGTCCGTGCTGATCTCGGTCCAGCTGCCCGTCCCGGCGGGGGAGATGCCGAAGGAGACGCGGACGGCGCCGCCGCCGGTGCTGGCGCTCAAGCCGACCGTGCCCGACACGACGGTGCCGGGGTCGGAAAGCGTGACGCTCGGTCCCGTCGCGTCGACGGTGAACGGAACCGCCGCCGTTTGGCGCGTGTTGCCGGCAACGTCAGTGACGATCGCGTGAACGATGGTGGCGCCGTCAGGCACGCTCGTCGAGTCCCACGACACCTCGTACGGAGCGCTCGAGTCGGTGCCGACAGCGACGAACGTGCCGGAGCCGAAGGGCTTGATCTCGAACGTGACCGAGCCCACACCGGAGCCGGTGTCGGCGGCGATGGCAGCCAGCTGCACCGCGATCCCACCGACCGTCGCGCTGATAGCTGGCAAGGTGATCGAGCCCAACGGCTGCGTGTTGTCGAAGCGGATGGTCCGCGTGGGGCTCGTCGTCGAGTTGGCCGAGACGTCGGTGGCGCGAGCGCGCAGGTCGTAAAGGCCGTCGGCGAGCGGCCCGGTCGCGAGGTCGGCGGTGAAGCCGTCGCCCGGGGTGGAATCGGTGTCGATCGTCGTCCACGTTCCTGCGCCGGCGGGGCTGCGCTCGAAGACGACTTCTGCCGTGTCGGCAGAGGTGGCGACGCCGAGGGTGACGGTGCCCGAGACCGCGGCGCCAGGATCGTTCAGCGTCACGGTCGGGGCCAGGTTGTCGATGTTGACCGTCTGCGTCGCGGAGGTCAGCTCG
Organism: uncultured Gaiellaceae bacterium; assembly: GCA_963820565.1. Classification (GTDB taxonomy): domain Bacteria; phylum Actinomycetota; class Thermoleophilia; order Gaiellales; family Gaiellaceae; genus Gaiellasilicea. The sequence continues at coordinate 355,891 of CAWGAD010000010.1, read as the reverse complement.
TTGCCCGCGACGTCCGTGACGACGACGCGGAGCTCGGCCGGGCCGTCGGCGAGCGCAGTCGTAGCCAGTGCCTGGCGGTAGGTGGAGCCGACGATCGGCGTGGTCTGGGTTCCGAAGACCGTGAACGTACCGGCGCCGCTGGGTTTGACCTCGAAGCGCACGGCCGACACGCCCGAGGCGGGCGGCACGACGCCGTCAGTGGCGTTCGCGGTGACGTCGACGGAGCCGGAGACGAACGCCGCAGCTGCGGGCGACGTGACCGAGCCGCTGGGCAGTGTGTTGTCGACGGTCTTCGGGAGGCCGGGGAGCAGGATGGTCGCGACGTTGCCCACCGAGTCCGTGACGACGGCGCGCAGGTCGTACGGGCCGTCCGCGACGAGCCCGGTGTTCCAGCTCGCCTCGTAGGGCGGTGCGATGTCGGCTCCACCGATGTTCGACCAGCTGCCGGCGCCCGCGGGAGAGAACTGGAACTGGACCGAGCTGACGTCGGCCGCGGCCGTCGAGTACGTGAGGAGGGCGATGCCGCGCAGATAGTCACCGGGGTCGCCCGCGGTGCCGCTCGGGGCGGTCGTGTCGATCACGACCGTCACCGTCTTCGGCGTCTCGATGTTGCCGACCTGGTCGGTCGAGAAGAACTGGACGACGTGTGAGCCGTCGTTCGAGTGGTCGCCGGGGGCGCTGATGACGACTGCGGAGCCCTGCAGCAGCGTGCCACCGTCGACCGCGTACGAGGTCGCTCCGACACCCGAGCCGGAGCCGTCGGCGGCCGAGAAGCTGACCGTGACCGGGGCGTTGCTTGGGCTTCCCGGTGCGAGCGACGCGGAGGTGACCGGCGCCGAGTGGTCGACAAGGACGGTGATGAAAGCGGACGAGAACGAGTTGCCGGCGTAGTCCGTCGTCGTCACACGTAGCTCGTACGAACCGTCGGCCACGGCGTCGGCGCCGCTCGCGGTGTCCCAGGAGGGAGACGTGGCCGTCCACGCCCCGGCCGAGCCGGCGACGCGCCGCTCGAAGACCACCGTGGCGACGCCCGAGCCGCCGTCCGCGGAATTGCTCGTCAGCGCCACCGGCGGGACGCCGATCTCCGTGCCGTCGGCCGGCGCCGTGAGGTCGCCGGTCGGGTTCGTGTTGTCGACGCGGATGGTGACGGTGGTCGAGGTGAAGGCGTTACCGGCGTTGTCGGTGGTCACGACGCGCAGGTCGTACTGGCCGTCGGCGACGAGGGTGGTGTCGAAGCTGGCGGCCTGGTTCGTCCAGGTGCCGGCGCCGGCGGGCGAGCGCTGGAAGACGACGGTGTCGACGCCGGAGCCGGCATCGGCGGAGTTGCTGGTGAGCGCGATCGTGCCGCGCACGTTCGCAGCCGCCGCCGGGCTCGTGATCGAGCCGGTCGGGTTCGTGTTGTCGATGCGGATGGTGATGGTGGTCGAGGTGAAGGCGTTGCCGGCGTTGTCGGTGGTCATGACGCGCAGGTCGTACTGGCCGTCGGCGACGAGGGTGGTGTCGAAGCTGGCGGCCTGGTTCGTCCAGGTGCCGGCGCCGGCGGGCGAGCGCTGGAAGACGACGGTGTCGACGCCGGAGCCGGCATCGGCGGAGTTGCTGGTGAGCGCGATCGTGCCGCGCACGTTCGCAGCCGCCGCCGGGCTCGTGATCGAGCCGGTCGGGTTCGTGTTGTCGACGCGCACCTGGATCGTCGCGGGAGCAGCCTCGGCGTTTCCGGCCGTGTCCGTCGTGAAGACACGCAGGTCGTAGAGGCCGTCGGCGAGCCCGGTCGTGTCGAACGAGGCGGTGTACGGGGCCGACGAATCGGTGTCGACGTCCGCCCACGCGCCCGCGCCGGTGGGCGAGCTCTGGAACGTGACGGTGTTGACGGTGCCGGGGGCGGGATCGACGGCAGTCGCGGCGAGGGCGACAGCTGCGCCGCGCAGGTTCGCGCCGGCGGTCGGTGCGGTCAGGTTTCCGGTCGGCTGGGTCCGGTCGACGGTCACAAGGACGAGCTCCGTCGCCTGGCGGCCCGCACCGTCGGTGGCGCGAACGCGGATCAGCCGGGTGCCGTCGGACGGGATCGCCCACGAGACGCCGTACGGGGACGTCGTGTCGAGGCCGAGGGGTGTCCAGGTGTCCGAGGTGCAGGTGGCGGACGTCTCGCTGCACTGCTCGAAGTTGACGGATGTGACGCCGGTACCGGGATCGTTGGCGACGGCCGTAATCGAGGCCGGGTCTGGTGTGGCGCTGTTGACCGGGTTGGGGACGCCGACCGACAGCGTCGGATCGGTGTTGTCGACGGTCACGGTGATCGCTGCTGACGCAAAGGAGTTTCCGGCGCTGTCGGTCGTCACGACACGGAGGTCGTAGTCGCCGTCGCCCTGGGCCGTGGTGTCCCAGCTCGCCGCCTGGGTCGTCCAGGTGCCGGCGCCGGCGGGCGAGCGCTGGAAGACGACCGTGGCGACACCCGAGCCACCGCTGTCCGCGGAGTTGCCGGCGAGGACGATCGTGCCGCTGACAGCGGCGCCGTTCACGGGGGCGGTCATCGAGCCGGTCGGGGCGGTCGCATCGACGAGCCAGGTGTACGTGACCTCGGTCGCGTCGCTGTTTCCGGCCGCGTCGCTTGCGCGGACCTCGAGCGTGTGCGAGCCGTCGCCGAGCGCCGGCGTAGTGAAGGGCGTCGAGCAGGAGACCCAGCCGCCGCTGTCGAGGTTGCACTCGAACGTCGCGGGTGATTCGGTCGAGCCGAGGCCGAAGGTCGGCGTCGTGTTCGCGCTCGGATCTGCCGGCGTCGAGAGGAACGACGTGTCGGGCGCGGTCAGGTCGACCGTCCAGGTGTGCGACGCAGGCGTCGGATCGAGGTTGCCTGCAGCGTCTTCGGCGCGGACCTCGAACGTGTGCGCGGCCTCGGTCAGGCTCGAGTACGACTGCGGGCTGGAGCAGTCTGCGAACGCGCCGCCGTCGAGCCGGCATTCGAAGCCGGGGCCGGCGTCCGAGGCGGTGAAGGAGAAGTTCGCGCTCGTCGAGCTCGACGCGACGGGCGGGGAGGAGGTGATCGTCGTGTTCGCAGGCGTTGTGTCGACGCTGAACGTGAACGAGGCCGGGGTCGCGTCGACGTTGCCGGCGACGTCCGTGGCGCGGACCTCGAACAGTGTAGGTGTTCTCGGCGAGCGGGCCGAGCGTCAGCGGGCTCGTCTCCGAGGTCCAGGAGCCGCCGTTGAGCCGCACCTGGAAGGTCGAGCCGGCCTCGGGCGAGCTGAACGCGAACGTCGGCGTCGTGTTCTGGGTTGCGGCGGCGGGCGACGAGTCGATCGTCGTCTGCGGCGCGACCGTGTCGAGCCGGATCGTCTGCGACTGGATGCCGGAGTCGTTGGCGACTCGGTCGAAGGCGCGGTACTTGACCGTCGTGATGCCCTCGGCGGCGACGTCGAACGCGCCGGTGTAGACGACGCCGGTCAGGATCGTCGGATCGGTGCCGTCGATCGTGTAGCGGATCTGGTCGAGGCCGGCGCCCGCGTCGGGTGCCGCCAGCGTCACCGACACCGGCGCACTCACGTACCAGCCGCCCGAGCAGGCCGCCGCGTTGCACTGGATGCTCGCTGCCGGCGCCGTCGAGTCCTCGGTCACGTTGAGCGTCGTCTGGGTCGTGTTCGCCGGCGTCCAGGCGTCGCTCGCCGTCACGTCGTAGGTGAAGTTGCCGGTCGATCCAGCGTTGAGCGTGAACGCGTTCGAGACGTAGGGGCCGCCCGCCGGCGTCGAGACCGTCTCCGCGTTGTGCGTCCAGCCCGTCTGCGTCAGGGACGGGTAGGCGGCCGAGGCGGGACCGGAGCCCCCGTCGGTGACGGCGCTCGAGAGCGTGAACGAGCCGCCGGCAGCGCCGTTGTAATACAGAGTCGTGCCGGCCAACAGGGCGCGCGTCGCGCTTCCGAGTGTGATCGTGTTCGCCGGCGGAGTGTTGTCCTGGAAGGTGAAGTCGACCGCGGCGTCGTCGGCGAGCGTGATCGAGTCGGTCGTATCGGTCGCGGTGTAGGTGACCGTCTCGACGCTTGCATCGGAGACCGAGAAGGTGACGACACCGGACGCGTTCGTGCTGCCGCCGCCGGAGATCGTCGAGCTACCGGCGCCCTGGGCGAGCGTCACCGTCTTGCCGGCGACGCCGTTGCCGCCGGCGTCGCGGAGCGTGACCGTGACCGTGGCGGAGTCGACGCCGTTCGCGTAGACGGCGGTGGGGGCGGCGACGACGGTCGAGTCGGTCGTGGCCGGGCTGACCGGGCCGATCGTGATCGTGTAGCTCGTCGTTCCGGTTGTGAGGCCCGCAGACTGTGCGTCGAGGTCGATCTGGCCGGCGAGGCGATTGGTGACGTTCTTCGTCGCAACGCCGCTCGAAACGGTCGCGTTGCCGAGCCCGGTGACGGTTCCCGGCCCGCCTGTCTTCGCGAACGCGACCACGGTCGAGTTGTCGCTCGTGACCGTGTTCCCGTTCGCGTCCTCGATCGTGGCGGTGAGGGTGTGCGCATTCCCTGCGACGTTGGAGCCGCTCTCGGCCAGGACGATCTGCGTCGCCGGGCCGTGTGTGTAGGTGACGCCGGCAGTGGCGGCGAGCGCGGCCGCGTTCAGGGTGCCGGAGACCGTCGCGCTTCCGACTGCCGTCGGGGACGTGAGCGTGGCCGAATACGTGCCGTCCCCGTTGTCCGTGACGGACGACAGCGAGCCGGCGCCGGTGAGGACGAGCGCGACAATGCCGCCCGATCCGCCGAGGTTGTTCCCTGCAGCGTCCTTCAGCTGGACGGTGATCGAGCTCGTGCTCGAGCCGTTCGCGACGATCGAGGCGGGGGAGGCGTCGATCGTGCTCGTCGTCGTCGAGGCACTGCCCGCACCGATCGTGTAGCTGGCGGCGCCGGTGGTGAGCCCGGCTGCCTGTGCGTCGAGGTCGATCTGCCCGGCGGCTGCGTTGACGACGCCCTTCGTCGCGACGCCGTTCGAGGCGGTCGCGGCGCCCAGGCCGGTGACGGTGCCCGTACCGCCGGTCTTGGCAAAGGTGACGATCGTGGAGCTGTCGGACGTGACCGTGTTGCCGGCCGCATCCATGAGGGTCGCGGTGAGCGTGTGGTTGTCGCCCGACGCGGTCGACCCGGACTCGGTCAGCTGGATCTGGGTTGCGGCGCCGTGGACGACGGTGAAGGCGCCGAGGGTGCCGGTGGTGAGGCCGGCGGCGGTTGCCTCCATCGTGACGGCGCCGGCGAGCGCGCCGGTGATCGTCTTGCCGGCGACGCCGTTGACGGCGGTGGCGTTGCCGGTGCCGGTGACGGTGCCGGCGCCGGAGGCCTTGCGCGAAGGTGACGACGGTGGTGTTGTCGGAGGTGACCGTGTTGCCGGCGGCGTCCTGGATCGTCGCGGTGAGGACGCGGTTGGCGCCGGAGGTGAGGTCGGCGGTGGAGCCGCTGAGCGCGATCTGGCTGGCGGCGCCGTGGACGACGGTGAAGGCGCCGAGGGTGCCGGTCGTGAGGCCGGCCGCGGTCGCCTCCATCGTGACGGCGCCGGCGAGGGCGCCGGTGATCGTCTTGCTGGCGACACCGCCGGCTGCGGTCGCGTTCCCGGTGCCGCTGACCGTGCCGGTGCCCGAGGCCTTGGTGAAGGCGACGACGGTGGTGTTGTCGGAGGTGACGGTGTTGCCGGCGGCGTCCTGGATCGTCGCCGTCAGCACGCGGTTGACGCCCGAGGTGAGGTCGGCCGTGGAGCCGGTGAGGATGATCTCGGTAGCGGCGCCGTGAACGACGGTGAAGGCGCCGAGGATGCCGGTCGTGAGACCGGCCGCGGTCGCCTCCATCGTCACGGAGCCGACGAGGGCGCCGGTGATCGTCTTGCTGGCGACACCGCCCGAAGCCGTCGAGTTGCCGGTGCCGGTGACGGTGCCCGCGCCGGACGTCTTGGCGAAGGTGACGACGGTGGTGTTGTCGGAGGTGACGGTGTTGCCGGCGGCGTCCTTGATCGTGGCGGTGAGGACGCGGTTGGCGCCGGAGGTGAGGTCGGCGGTGGAGCCGGTGAGGATGATGTCGGTAGCGGCGCCGTGGACGACGGTGAAGGCGCCGAGGGTGCCGGTGGTGAGACCGGCGGCGGTGGCCTCCATCGTGACGGCGCCGACGAGGGCGCCGGTGATCGTCTTGCCGGCGACGCCGCTGACGGCGGTGGCGTTGCCGCTGCCGGTGACGGTGCCGGCGCCGGAGGCCTTGGCGAAGGCGACGACGGTGGTGTTGTCGGAGGTGACCGTGTTGCCGGCGGCGTCCTGGATCGTCGCGGTCGAGGACGCGGTTGGCGCCGGAAGTGAGGTCGGCGGTCGAACCGGTGAGCGCGATCTGTGCGGCGGCGCCGTGGACGACGGTGAAGGCGCCGAGGGTGCCGGTCGTGAGGCCGGCCGCGGTCGCCTGCATCGTGACGGCGCCGACGAGGGCGCCGGTGATCGTCTTGCCGGCGACGCCGCTGACGGCGGTCGCGTTGCCGGTGCCGGTGACGGTGCCGGCGCCGGAGGCCTTGGCGAAGGCGACGACGGTCGAGTTGTCGGAGGTGACCGTGTTCCCGGCCGCATCCTGGATCGTCGCGGTGAGGACGCGGTTGGCGCCGGAAGTGAGGTCGGCGGTCGAACCGGTGAGCGCGATCTGTGCGGCGGCGCCGTGGACGACGGTGAAGGCGCCGAGCGTGCCGGTCGTGAGGCCGGCCGCCGTGGCCTCCATCGTGACGCTACCGACGAGCTGGCCGGTGATCGCCTTGTTGGCGACGCCGCCAACGACGGTCATGGTGCCGGTGCCGGTGACGGTGCCGGCGCCGGACTGCTTGGCGAAGGTGACGACGGTGGAGTTGTCGCCCGTGACCGTATTGCCGGCGGCATCCTGAAGCGTGGCGGTGAGAGTACGGCCGGCGCCGGAGGTGAGATTCGCGGTGGAGCCGCTGAGCACGATCTGCGTGGCGCCGCCGTGGACGACGTTGAAGGCGCCGAGGGTGCCCGTGGTCAGGCCTGCAGCCGTCGCTTGCATCGTCACCGAGCCGACGAGAACGCCGGTGATCGTCTTCGTGGCGACGCCGGCCGACGCGGTCGCATTGCCCGCCCCGAGGATCGTGCCCGCACCGGCACTCTTCGCGAAGTTGACGACGGTCGAGTTGTCGGAGGTGACCGTGTTGCCGGCTGCATCCCGGATCGTCGCAGTCAGCACTCGCGTCGCGCCGGCGGGGAGGGTAGCGGTCGAGCCCGTGAGCGCAATCTGGCTGGCGGCGCCGTGGACGACGGTGAAGGCGCCGAGGGTGCCGGTGGTCAGTCCGGTAGCTGTTGCTTCCATCGTCACCGAGCCGACGAGGGCGCCGGTGATCGTCTTGGTGGCGACACCGCCCGCAGCTGTCGAGTTGCCGGTTCCCGTGACGGTGCCCGCGCCGGACGTCTTGGTGAACGCTACGACCGTGGTGTTGTCGGACGTGACCGTATTGCCGGCGGCATCCTGGATGGTCGCGGTCAGCACGCGGCTGGCGCCGGAAGTGAGATCGGCAGTCGAGCCGCTGAGAGCGATGTAGCCGGCCGCGCCGTGGACAACGGTGAAGGCGCCGAGGGTGCCGGTGGTGAGACCGGCGGCGGTGGCCTCCATCGTGATGGTGCCGGCGAGCTGGCCGGTGACGGTCTTCGTCGCGACGCCGCTGGCGGCGGTCGCGGTGCCGGTGCCGGTGACGGTGCCGGCGCCGGACTGCTTGGCGAAGGTGACGACGGTGGTGTTGTCGGAGGTAATCGTGTTGCCCGCGGCATCCTGGATCGTCGCGGTCAGTAGCCGGGTCGAGCCAGACGTCAGGTCGGACGTCGAGCCGGCCAGCTGAATCTGTGCGGCTGCGCCGTGGACGACAGTGAAGGCGCCGAGGGTGCCGGTGGTGAGACCGGCGGCGGTTGCCTCCATCGTGACGCTGCCGACAAGCGCGCCGGTGATCGTCTTGGTGGCGATTCCGCCGGCTGCGGTGGCGTTGCCGGTGCCGGTGACGGTGCCGGCGCCGGAGGCCTTGGTGAAGGCGACGACGGTGGTGTTGTCGGAGGTGACCGTGTTCCCGGCTGCATCCTGGATCGTCGCGGTGAGGACGCGGGTTGCGCCGGAGGTGAGGTTCGTGGTCGCGCCCGAAAGCGCGATCTGGGTGGCGGCTCCGTGAACAACCGTGAAGGCGCCGAGGGTGCCGGTGGTCAACCCCGCGGCGGTTGCCTCCATCGTGACCGAGCCGATCAGCTGGCCGGTGATCGTCTTGGTGGCGACGCCGCTTGCTGCCGTTGCAGTGCCGGTGCCGGTGACGGTGCCGGCACCGGACTGCTTGGCGAAGGAGACGACGGTCGAGCTGTCCGCGGTGACGGTGTTGCCGGCCGCGTCCTGAATGGTCGCGGTCAGCACCCGGGTGGTGCCGGAGGTGAGGTTCGTGGTCGCGCCCGAAAGCGCGATCTGGGTGGCGGCGCCGTGGACGACCGTGAAGGCGCCCAGCGTGCCGGTGGTCAAGCCGGCGGCGCTGGCTTCCATGGTGACGCTGCCGGCGAGGGCGCCGGTGATTGTCTTGGTGGCGACGCCGCTTGCTGCCGTTGCAGTGCCGGTGCCGGTGACGGTGCCGGCACCGGACTGCTTGGCGAAGGTGACGACGGTGGTGCTGTCTGAGGTGACGGTGTTGCCGGCCGCGTCCTGGATCGTCCCGGTGAGGACGCGGGTGGCGCCCGAGGTGAGGTTCGTGGTCGCGCCGGAAAGCGCGATCTGGGTGGCGGCGCCGTGGACGACGGTGAAGGCGCCAAGGGTGCCCGTGGTCAGGCCGGCGGCGGTCGCCTCCATCGTGACGCTACCGACGAGGGCGCCGGTGATCGTTTTCGTCGCGACGCCACTCGCCGCGGTTGCGGTGCCCGTGCCGGTGACGGTGCCGGCGCCGGACTGCTTGGCGAAGGTGACCACGGTCGAGCTGTCAGAGGTGACGGTGTTCCCGGCCGCATCACGGATCGTGGCGGTGAGGACGCGGGTGGCTCCGGAAGTGAGATTGGTGGTCGCGCCCGAGAGCGCGATCTGGGTGGCGGCGCCGTGGACGATCGTGAAGGCGCCGAGGACCCCGGTCGTCAAGCCGGTGGCCGTCGCTTCCATGACGACCGAGCCCGCGAGGACACCGGTGATCGTCTTCGTCGCGACGCCGCTTGCTGCTGTTGCGGTGCCGGTGCCGGTGACGGTGCCGGCGCCGGACTGTTTGGCGAAGGTGACGACGGTGGTGTTGTCGGAAGTGACGGTGTTGCCGGCTGCGTCCTGGATGGTCGCAGTCAGCACCCGGGTGGCGCCGGATGTGAGGTTGGTCGTTGCGCCGGTGAGAGCGACCTGCGTGGCGGCGCCGTGGACGACGGTGAAGGCACCGAGGGTGCCGGTCGTGAGGCCGGCCGCGGTCGCCTGCATCGTGACGCTGCCGACGAGGGCGCCGGTGATCGTCTTGGTGGCGACGCCGCTGGCGGCCGTTGCAGTGCCGGTGCCGGTGACGGTGCCGGCGCCGGACTGCTTGGCGAAGGTGACGACGGTGGTGTTGTCGGAGGTGACGGTGTTCCCGGCCGCGTCCTGGATCGTGGCCGTGAGAACGCGGGTGGCTCCCGAGGTGAGGTTGGCGGTCGACCCGGTGAGGGCGATCTGGCTGGCGGAGCCGTGGACGACGGTGAAGGCGCCGAGGGTGCCGGTGGTCAACCCCGCGGCGGTTGCCTCCATCGTGACCGAGCCGATCAGCTGGCCGGTGATCGTCTTGGTGGCGACGCCGCTGGCGGCCGTTGCAGTGCCGGTGCCGGTGACGGTGCCGGCACCGGACTGCTTGGCGAAGGTGACGACGGTGGTGCTGTCTGAGGTGACGGTGTTGCCGGCTGCGTCCTGGATGGTCGCGGTCAGCACCCGGGTGGTGCCGGAGGCGAGGTTCGTGGTCGCGCCCGAAAGCGCGATCTGGGTGGCGGCTCCGTGGACGACCGTGAAGGCGCCGAGCGTGCCGGTGGTCAAGCCCGCCGCCGTCGCTTCCATGACGACCGAGCCCGCGAGGACTCCGGTGATCGTCTTCGTCGCGACGCCGTTCGCCACCGTCGCGGTGCCGGTCCCGCTGACGGTCCCGGCTCCCGACTGCTTCGCGAAGGTGACGACGGTCGAAGAGTTCGTGACCGCGACGTTGCCGGCGGCGTCCCTGAGGGTTGCTGTCAGAACGCGCGTGGCGCCGGACGTCAGGTTGGCGGTCGAGCCGGTCAGCGTGATCTGTGTCGCGGCGCCGTGCACCCGAACGTCGGTCGTGAGGCTGACCGTGTTGCCGACGTTGTCGAGGCCGGTCAGGACGAAGCGGTAGCAGCCTGTGGCCAGCGTCTGGTTCGGATTGCCCGGAATCGTGACCGGAGAGCCGCTGTAGGTACCGCAGACACCGTTCGAATAGGTGGCCGAGTCGCGCGTGAGCGTGCTCGAGGCAAGCCCGGCTGCGGCAGCCCCTTGCGTTTCGGCGTAGTCGGTCCGGACGATCGAGAACGTCCCGCCGGCGTCGCTCGCGGTGCCAGGCCCCGTGGCTGCCGTGCCGTTGACGGTCAGCGCCCCGCCGGCAGGCGCTGTGACGTCGCGGACGAACGTGATCGTCGTCGACTGCACCGGGACGTTCGCATGGTCGACCGTGCTGACCAGCTTTGCGCCCGGCTGCGTCGTGTTGGTGCCGTCGAAGGCGTACGGGGTCGCAAACCACGGATCGGTCGTGTCGACGTTGCCGCCGCCCGTGAAGCCGGTCTGCCCCGGGGTCGGGAAGGACACCCCTGGTGCGCACTCGTTTGCGCGGAGCGCGACGAGGGCGCCGATGTTGACGCCGGCTGCCGTCGCCGTCGCCGTTCGCGTGCCGGTGGCGCCGGGCGTGTTGCGGATCTCGTCCGCCGCGACGACGTTGATGTCCCAGGCCGGCTCGTTCGTGACGACGTCGAACCGCTCGGTCATGCCGCCGGGTGCCGTCATCGAGCTCGGCGCGAAGGAACTGAAGAGGCCGACGAGGCGCTCGCAGCCGCCTGTGGTCGTCACCGTCGGCGCGACGACGTTCGTGCCTGACGCGTTCGCCTGGTTCGCGCTCGTGTCCACGGGCGTCGCCGCGGAGACGCCGCGGTAGGCGACCATGCCACCCGAGAGGTTCGCCACTGCGGACGAGTGGGTGAACGTGTAGTACGCGGGCTCGCCGGCCGTTGCGACTCGGCGATAGATGATCTGCCCGTACGTCGCGCCGCTGTTGATGCTCGTGACGGCGGTCCAGCCGGCCGGCGGGGTGACGTTCCCGAATCCGCCCTCGACGCCGATCGCCGCCAGGAGCACGTCGCCCGTGAAGACACCCGGGTTGCTCAGGTGCAGCGGGCTGCCGTCACGGTTGGAGTTGCTCGACGCGCCGACGAACGTGATTCCCTTGGGCATGTCCTGGGGGATGCTCTCGAGGCTGAACGTGCCCGCGCCGCCGAGCGGGTTGTAGTAGTGCGTCGTCGTTCCCTGGACGTAGTGCTGGAAGGCGGCGCCCGTGAGCTCGCCGATGAGGAGGGTGTTGGCTGCGGCGAGGCCGTTGACGATGCGGGTCGTCACGATCGGGGACGTCGTCGAGTCGCCGGCGCCGTTCGTAGCGATGACGCGGAAGTCGTAGCTGGCATCGACGACCGTGGTGGTGTCGAACGTCGCCACGTAGGGAGCGGCCGTGACGGTGGAGATCGTCGTCCATGTTCCGGCGCCTGCGGGCGAGCGCTGGAAGACGATGTCGAGCGACGACTCCGACTCTGTCGCCACACCGGTCATCGAGAGCGTGCCGCGGGCCGTTGTCGGAACGCCGGTGAGGGAGACATTCGCCGGCGCGGTCGCGTCGTACTTCAGCGCCGACTGGACGCCGATGTTCCGGCCGGCCGTGCAGCCCGTGCACGTGGCGGTGTGCGCATTGCTCGAGCCGGCGGCACCCTGAATGACGTAGTACAGCGCAGCCGTGGCGCGGTTCGCGACCGTCGCGTTTGCGGACTGGTGGTCGAAGATCTCGTTCCAGCCGCTGCCGCTCGTCCAGTTGACCGTGCCTGCGACGCCACCTGCGACCGAGTACTGCCCGATCACGACGGACCCGGCGTCGACGCCCGCGATCGCCGCCGACGGCACGACGTTGCTCGTGGTGTTGTTGAAGGTCCCGCTCTGCACGTCGACCGGCGCGATCGAGTCGATGCCCGAGAAGGCGGCGGACCCGACGACCCACTGCGTCGTGGCGCTGAGGACCCAGCTGTAGCTCGCGGGCTCGCTCGCGACCGGGCCGACGCGGTGCCAGTAGGTGTCGAGCTCATTCGTCGTGTTGTTGTCGTCGGTCAGAAGCAGCGACCAAGCAGCGGGAACGGTCGTGACCGTGCCCGTGCTCCCGAGGCGATGCGAGAGCGTGACGACGATGACATCGTTCTGGCGGACACCGGCGGGGCGATTGACGGTGACGGTGGTCGAGTTGGCCGCCGCCGCCGCGGCCTCCGTGGTCGTGTCGTAGGTGATCGCGGGATCGACGACGTACGGAAGCGGGAGCTCCGAGTCGTCCAGTGCGAGTGCGAGGAACGTGTCGCCGGCGCGGCGCTCGATCTCCCAGTGCGCACCCTTGGGTGTCACGTCGTCGCCGTCGGCGTCGTAGATCGAGGGCCGAGGGATGTGCAGCGGCGTCACGACCGGCCCATCGAGGAAGGCGACAGCACCGTCATCCCCGGCTCGTGCCCGCAGCCTGGTGTCGAGGCGCCAGCGCCAGGTGCGGGTGCCGAGCTTCCGGTCGACGGTGAGGTAGTGCTCCGTTCGCTTGCCGCCGACAGTGATCGTCTCCTGCCCGAGCGGGCTGCTTCGGCTGACTCCTCCGTCGAAGCGCTGCCACTTCTCGGTGGGCTTGGCGAGCGGAACGAGCCGGACCGTCTGCTTGCCGCGGGCGACGGCGAGGCCGGTGTGCTCGAGCGTGACGCGGACGTTCTTGGCGGGGTGACGTACGAGTGGGGCGGACGCATCGGCAGAGCCGAGGGCCTCGGTGAGGAAAGCGGGCTGATCGTCCGCGCGCCCCAACAGGGTCGCGCCCGCGAGCAGGCCCGCGGTGGCGGCCAGCGCGATGACGAGCGTGGTCAGGAGCGGTACGCGTTGCCACCCGGCTGGCGCCAAGCGATCGCGATGCCGCAGTTGATCGTTCTCTCTCGACACGTGTGTAGATCCCGCTTTCCGTCAACCCGTCAGAAGTGCCCGTCCGAGGGGACAATCGTCGGTGCGGGAGGCGGACTTGAGCCAAATGTGGGCTTCTGGCCACGAAAACGCGTAGAAGATCACCCAGAAGGGTCAGCCCGGAGCCACGGTCCGCGTCAGCGCTTGGAGAAACGGGCGCAGCGAAGGAACGTGATCTCTACCTCAAGTAGAGAGTGAGATCAGGGAGTCTGGAGCGCTGCTCGCGCGATGCCGGCGGCCCGGTCGACGTCGTCCGCGACCGCGATCGCGGTCCGCTTTCCCGACCGCACAAAGGCGATGTCGCGCGCGCCCGCTTGCCAGCAAATCGTTGCCTCACAGGGCGACGCGCTCGGTGCCGTCCCCGCCGCTGCGAACGCGAGGCCGAGGTACACCGGCACCGCCTTGGCCCACTGATCGGCATCGCGGTTGGTGTCCCACGCGAGCACGATCAGCGCCGCCGACGAGCTACCGTCGCGGTAGATCGCCGTCCGACCGCCGGCCCATCCGGACCCGGTCGCGTCGACGCCCTGCATGCCGACGACGGCGAGCAAGGTCCGCACGTCGAGCTCGCCGAAGCTGCCGACACTCGCACGTCCCAGGCCGGCTGCGTCGTCCGGGAGCGCGATCTTCACAGGAAGCTCGCGCTCGAGAAACTTGTCGATGTGGAAGATCTGCTCGGTCGATTCGGGCCAACGTGCGAGGGAGGTCTCGACGGCTCGGCGCCCTCCGAGATTCTGCAACGAGGCCGCGAAGCGAAGGCCGACCGAGGACGTGAAGTCGGTCTCGAGCGCCACGAATCGTTCGAGGCGGCTACCCCTGGCGGCGACGGCCGGGACGCGCCCGAGCCGCGCGGCGACCAGTGCTGCATGACCCTGACCGGCAGCGAGCGCGGCCAGGCGAGCGTCATGCCCCGAGGGTGCCGCCTGTCCGCTGTACTCCCTGCTCTGGAGCCCGTGCACGAACGCCCGCGAAATCGCTGCGCGGCGGTTGGGCGCGCCGCGCCGAGCATGGACTCGCCGCGTGCGTGGGTCATAGAGCGCGAACTGGCCTTGCGAGTTGGCGAGGGCCAGCTCGAGCGTCCTGCGTGTCGCCGGAATGCCGAGCGCGTCGAGCACCGCGGCATCGTGCGCCTGGGCGACGGGGCCGTAGCCCCGCACGGCGAGCGCGGCACGTCGCGCGTCGTAGCGAGCGCCGCTCTCCTCGACGACGGGGATCGCCGGAGTCGTGCTGGAGCCCGCGAGCCGTGCGACGACCCGGAAGAGCGCGTTCGCTTCGTCCGGATTGGCTGCGGCAGCTGTTCCGCCGAGGCAGACGAGCAACCCGGCGGTCAGCAAGCTGGCGAAAAGTGGGCGCATGAGCCCTTCATCGGTTGGATCACCTTCGAACTGAAGGCCCGCCCCCGGTGATCGCCGCCCGCCGAGCCGCGCTCGTAGAATGCGTGCGATGGCCACGACCGAGGACCGAGGCTCGCTGAACGCGACCCAAGCCTGGCGCGAGGAGCTGTACGGGCGCACTCCCGAGCGGCAGGGGGAGCTGTTCTCGACGATCTCCGGGCTCGACAACGAGCCGCTCGCAACACCCGACACGGTCGAGTTCGACTATGACCGCGACCTCGGCTATCCCGGCGTCTACCCCTTCACCCGCGGCGTCTACCCGTCGATGTACCGCGGCAAGCTGTGGACGATGCGGCAGTTCGCGGGCTTCGGCACCGCGGCCGAGACGAACGAGCGCTTCCGGTATCTGCTCGACCACGGCCAGACCGGTCTCTCGACGGCCTTCGACATGCCGACGCTGATGGGCTACGACTCCGACCACGAGCGCTCCCTCGGCGAGGTCGGGCGCGAAGGCGTCGCGATCGACTCGCTCGAGGACATGGAGACGCTCTTCCGGGGCATCCCGCTCGGTGACGTCAGCACGTCGATGACGATCAACTCGCCGGCGGCGGTGCTGCTCGCGTTCTACGTCGCCGTCGGGGAGGAGCAGGGCGTGCCGGCGGCGGAGCTGCGCGGAACGATCCAGACGGACATCCTCAAGGAGTACATCGCGCAGAAGGAGTACATCTTCCCGCCGGAGCCCTCGATGCGGCTCGTGACCGACATGGTCCAGTGGTGCGCCGCGGAGATGCCGAAGTGGCACCCGATCTCGATCTCCGGCTACCACATTCGCGAGGCCGGCTCGACGGCCGCACAGGAGCTCGCGTTCACGCTCGCCGACGGCTTCACCTACGTCGAATGGGCGGTCGAGCGCGGCCTCGACGTCGACGAGTTCGCGCCGCGGCTCAGCTTCTTCTTCAACGCGCACCTCGACTTCTTCGAGGAGATCGCGAAGTACCGCGCCGCCCGGCGGATCTGGGCGCGCGAGCTCCGCGACCGCTTCGGCGCCCGCAACCCGCGCTCGTGGCTGATGCGCTTCCACTCGCAGACGGCGGGTGTCTCGCTGACCGCCCAGCAGCCCGAGGTGAACATCGTCCGCACGGCGATCGAGGCGCTGGCGGCGGTGCTCGGCGGGACGCAGAGCCTGCACACGAACTCGTTCGACGAGGCGCTCGCTCTGCCGACCGAGGATGCGGTCCGGATCGCCCTCCGGACGCAGCAGGTGATCGCGCACGAGACCGGCGTCGTCAACTCGATCGACCCGCTCGGTGGCTCCTACCACGTCGAGGACCTGACGAACAAGCTCGAGGCCCAGGCGTACGAGTACTTCGACCAGATCGAGAAGCTCGGCGGCATGGTCGAGGCGATCAAGCAGAACTTCCCGCAGCGCGAGATCGCCGACGCGGCCTTCCGCTACCAGGCGGAGGTCGAGCGGGGCGAGCGCGTGGTCGTCGGCGTCAACCGCTACCAGCTCGCCGACGAGGCGCCGCCCAAGATCCTGAAGATCGACGCGGCGCTCGAGGCCGAGCAGATCGAGCGTGTGCGCTCGCTGAAGGGCAGGCGCGACTCGGCCAAGGTCGAGCAGCGGCTGGCCGTGTTGAAGGCGGCCGCCGCGCGCGACGACGTCAACCTGATGCCCTCGATCCTCGACGCGGCGCGCGACTACGTGACGATGGGCGAGATGTGCGACGCCTGGCGCGAGGTCTGGGGCATCTGGCGCGAGACGCCTGTTTTTTAGCCAGGCAGAGACGGGCAAAGCCCGTCCCCGCCGGCGAAGACCCCTGAAGGAGAAAGGCGTCTAGAGCTTCAGTTCCATGCCGTCCGAAGCGAGCTCGGTGCCCGCCGGTAGCTGGAGCTCCTCGGGCCGGTGGGTGAGCACGAGCCGGGACGCGCCGCCCGCGGCCGCCGCAGCGGCGGCCTCGTCGGGGTCGAGGTGCCCGCGGTCGTCACCCTCGAGCTCGCCGCGCTCGAGCGTCGCCTCGCAGAGAAAGAGGTCGGCATTCTGCGCGAGCTCTGCGAGTGGGTCGCACGGCCCGCTGTCGCCGGAGTAGGCGAGGACTCGCTCGCCCTCGACGCGGAAGCCGTAGGCCTCGACGTCGTAGTGCTTGACGCGAACGGCCGTCACCTCGAGCCCGCCCGCCGTGAAGGGGCGCCGATCCTCGTACTCGGAGAGGTCGAAGGCCCGCTCGAGCATGTCCTCGGTCCCGAGCCGAGCCAGGATCGGCCTGAGCGCCTCGAGACTTCCCGGCGGCAGCCAGAGCTCGGGGCGGGTTCCGCGTCCAGGCCCGTACAGGCAGCCCCACACCCACGGCACCAGGTCACCCCAGTGGTCGAGGTGGAGGTGCGTGATCGCGATCGCCTCGATCGCCGGCCACGCCTCTCGCTGGCGCAACTTCGAGAGCACGCCGGGGCCGCAGTCGAGGAGCAGTCGACCCTCGACGCGGTAGCCCGAGCACGCGCCGCCAGGGTTCGGCCAGGCGGGCGACGAGCCGATGACGGTGAGGCGCACGGCCATATACTGGCCGACGCAATGGACCGGAAGATCAGAGTAGTGATCGCGAAGCCCGGTCTGGACGGTCACGACCGCGGTGCGAAGATCATCGCGCGGGCCCTCCGCGACGCCGGCATGGAGGTGATCTACACCGGTTTGCACCAGACGCCGGAGCAGATCGTCGAGACGGCGATCCAGGAAGACGCGGACGCCGTCGGCATCTCGATCCTCTCCGGTGCGCACATGACGCTGGTGCCGCGAATCCTCGACGGGCTGAAGGAGAACGGGATCGAGGACGTCGTCGTGGTCGTCGGCGGCACGATCCCGACCGAGGACGCGTTGGAGCTGAAGGGCAAGGGTGTCGCCGAGGTCTTCACGCCCGGTGCGCCGACGAGCGCGATCGTCGACTTCCTGCGCGCGAAGCTACCGGCGTAAGAGCGACGGCTTGACGACGACGCGGGAGGCGGCGAGCGCGCCCTTCGCGCCCGACTGCGCCGCGAGCGTCACCTTCGCCGGCTCCGTCCACACCGTCACCGGCAGCCCCTTCGTCAGGAGCTCCAGCGCCGGGAAGGGCGCGAGCGCTGCGGCGGACTCGAGCCCTTCGACGGAGACCGTCTGGGGCACGGACACCGCCACCTTCTGGCCGGCCTGCTTGATCTTGCGCCCGCCGGGCCACGACCGGACCTGCTCCAGGCTGAGCGAGAGATCCTGCCCCGCGGCGGTCAGGACCGTGCCGGTCAGCGCGAGCGTGAACGTCGTGCCCCGCTCGGCGGCGAAGAGAAGCCGGCGCGCTTTCCGGAGATAGGGGTACGGGCTGACGGCGCCGCCGCCGCCCGGGTGCACCTCGAAGTGGAGGTGCGGGTGGATCCCGTCTGCGTCGCCGGAGTCGCCGACGTAGGCGATCGGCTCACCCGGCGCAACGGCCGCGCCGCTCTTGAGGCCCTTGACGTAGGCGACGCCCGGCACGCACCGGCCGCGATTGTCGTTGCCGTCGCCGAGGTCGTTGTTCAGATGGATGTAGAGGTACTCCGTGCCGCTCTCACCCTCGAGGTAGAGCATGCAGCCGGCGCGGGACGAGGTGGTGTGGAACTTGACCGTGCCCGCCTCGGCGGCCAGCGCGAGCGCGCGGCGTGGAGCCATGATGTCGTTTCCCTCGTGTGCGCCCTGGCCGCGGGCGTCGCCAAAGTCGTCGATGTAGCTCGCCTCGCCGAGGACGGGGAAGACGAGGGTCGGCACCTTGGCCGAAGCCGCGCTCGCGCCTGCCGCGGTGAGCAGAAAGGCGAAGAGGGTGAGGATTGCTCCTCGGGCTGTCAGGCGGCGACGGGTCATCAGGGGTCCGAATCGCGCTCGAAGCGCGGGAGCCTAGCAGGGCATTCGGCCCGATTCCTCCCCCAAAGGGGTAGACAGCTACCTACCGGCGCGGCTGCGGCTCATCGTTAGAGTCCGCCGCGATGAAGATCGCCGTTTGCGTCAAAGAGGTACCGGATGCGACCGCGCACAAGCGGATCGACGCCGCCACGAAGCGCCTCGACCGGTCCGGCGAGGGCGCGCTGAACGCGTTCGACGCCAACGCGGTCGAAGAAGCGCTCCGGCTGAAGGACGCGACCGGCGAGGGAGAGGTCGTGATCGTCTCGATGGGTCCCGAGCGCGCGGTCAACTCGCTGCGCAAGGCGCTCGCGATGGGCGCCGACCGCGCCGTCCTGATCGCGGACGAAGCCGCCGCCGGCTCCGACCTCGTCGCCACGAGCCGCACCCTGGCGACGGCGCTCGAGCGCGAGCAGCCGGACCTCGTCCTCTTCGGCCAGCAGGCCTCCGACTCCGACGGCGCCGTTCTCTGGGCCGCGGTGGCCGAGCGGCTGCGCCGGCCCGTGATCTCCCAGGTCGCCGAGCTGACGCTCGAAGGCGGCTCGCTGACCGGCAAGCGGCAGACCGAGTTCGGCTACGACGTGATTCGCGCTCCGCTCCCCGCGGTCGTGGCGGTTGCGGACTCGATCAACGAGCCGCGCTACCCGTCGTTGAAGGGGATCATGGGCGCCAAGTCGAAGCCGCAAGAGACGGTCTCGCTCGCCGACCTGGGCATCGACCCGGGCCAGGCCGGGGCACAGGGCTCGCGCACCGAGGTGCGCGCGCTCTCCGACCCGCCGCCGCGGGGCGACACGCGCAAGATCGAGGACGACGGCAGCGCCGCGGAGCAGATCGTGGCGTTCCTCGTGGAGAAGCGGCTCCTCTAGATGAGCATCCTCGTCTTCCTCGAGCATCACGGCGACGAGCTCCAGAAGGGCTCGCTCGCCGTGCTGTCGAAGGCGGCCGGCCTCGGCGCAGGTGACGTCGCCGGCGTGGTCGTCGGCTCCGGCGTCGAAGGGCTCGCCGCGCAGGCGGGCGCGCACGGCGCCGCCACTGTCTACGTCGCGGACGACGAGAGGCTCTCGGCGCCGCTGCCGCAGCCGCGCGTGGACGCGATCGCGCAGCTCGTCGCGGACAAGGGAATCGAGACCGTGCTCTTCGCCCAGTCGATCCTCGCGGCCGACATCGCCTCCGGGCTCGCCGCGCGCCTGGACGCGGGACTCAACTGGCAGCTCACGGACATCGCGGCGGACGGCGGCGACCTCGTCGGCAAGCAGTCCGCGCTCGGCGACTCGGTCGTCGTGGACGTCGGCTGGGCGTCGACGCCGCGGATCGGCCTCTTTCGCGCCGGCGCCTTCGACCCGGTCGAGCAGCAGGCGGCGGGGACGGTCGAGACGTTCGAGCCCCAGCTGCAGGAGCACTCGCTCGCCGCCGAGATGGTCGAGCAGGCGCATGCCGAGGAGAGCGGGCCGTCGATCGAGGAAGCGAACGTGATCGTCGCGGGCGGCCGTGGCCTCGGCGAGCCGGAGAAGTTCGCGCTCGTCGAGGATCTGGCGAAGGCACTGGGCGGCGCGGTCGCCGCGACCCGCGCCGTCGTCGACGCGGGCTGGTATCCGTACTCGGCGCAGGTCGGGCAGACGGGCAAGTCCGTCTCGCCGACGCTCTACGTCGCCTGCGGCATCTCCGGCGCGATCCAGCACAAGGTCGGCATGCAGAGCTCGAAGACGATCGTCGCGATCAACAAGGACCCGAACGCGCCCATCTTCGAGTTCGCCGACTTCGGCGTCGTCGGCGATCTGCATCAGATCGTGCCGAAGCTGACCGAGCTCGTCCGGGCCCGCAAGGGATGAGCAGCGGCGTCCGCCCGGCGGACTACCCGCCGCCGTACTCGCCCTCCGAAGCGATCGCGGCCCCGACCGATCCCGCCGACGAGCGGATCGAGGTCGGTGTCCTGATCGTCGGCGCAGGGCCGGCCGGCCTCGCCTGCGCGATCCGGCTGGGGCAGCTGCTCGAGGAGTCTCCGGCGACGGCGGAGCGGCTCGGCGACGTTCCGGTCGCGGTCGTGGAGAAAGGAAAGGCGCCGGGCTCACACCTGCTCTCCGGGGCCGTGGTCAATCCGCGCGCGCTTCGCCGCCTCCTCGGCGGCGCGCTGACGGTCGCGGACGTGCCCGGCTACGGCGAGGTGCACGGCGAGGCGGTCTACCTGCTGACGAAGGGGACGACGCTCCGGATCCCGCCGCCGCCGACGATGCGCAACCACGGCAACTGGGTCGTCTCGATCGCGCAGCTCGGGCGCTTCCTCGCCGAGCGGGCGGAGGCAGGCGGCGCAGCGATCCTGCCGGAGACGGATGCGCAGAAGCTCCTGGTCGCGGACGGTCGGGTCCGGGGTATCCGCACCGGCGACAAGGGTCTCGGCCGCGACGGCAAGCCCCTTGCGACCTCCGAGCCCGGCTCCGACATCGTCGCCGGCCTGACCGTCCTCGCCGAAGGCACCCAGGGCCACCTGACCGGCGCTGCCATCGACCGCTTCGGGCTCGAGGGCGAGCAGCCGCAGATCTGGGCGCTCGGCGTCAAGGAGGTCTGGAAGGTGCCGCGGCCGCTGCGGCACATCGTCCACACGATGGGCTGGCCCTTGCGCAAGCGCGCGAAGTACGGCGAGTTCGGCGGCTCGTTCATCTATCCGATGGGTGACGACATGGTCTCGCTGGGCTTCGTCGCCGGGCTCGAGTACCGCGACGTCGAGTTCTCGGTCCACGACGTCCTGCAGGAGTTCAAGACACACCGCCTCGTGCGCAAGATCCTCCAGGGCGGGGAGCGGATCGCGTGGGGCGCGAAGACGATCACCGAGGGCGGCTACCACGCGCTGCCGAAGCGCTTCCACGCACCGGGGCTCCTGCTCGCGGGCGAGAGCGCCGGCCTCGTCAACGTGCCGACGCTGAAGGGGATCCACTACGCGATCGAGTCGGGGATCATGGCCGCCGAGGCCGCCTTCCGCGCACTCCAGCGGGGCGAGTCGCCCGGCCGCGTGGGGGCGCTTGAGTCGTATGACGAGTCGCTGCGCGAGAGCTACGTGCTGAAGGACCTGTACGAGGTGCGGAACATGCGCCAGGCGTTCGACAAGGGCTTCTTCATGGGTGGCGCGCTCGCCAGTGGGATGACGGTGACGAAGGGGAAGCTGCCGCCGTTCGAGCTCCGCAGCGAGTCGAACGCCGAGCGGACGCTGATCCGCACCGGCCGTGCCGCGAGCTACCCGGCACCCGACGGCAAGCTCACGTTCGACAAGCTCTCGTCGGTCTTCCTGTCGGGGAACCGGACGCGCGACGACCAGCCGAACCACATCCGGATCCAGCGGCACGTCCCGCGCGACCTCGCCGACGCGTGGGCGCACATGTGTCCCGCGCAGGTCTACGAGGTCGGGGCCGCCGACAGCGACGGGATGGTGCACGTCGAGGTCAACCCGTCGAACTGCGTCCAGTGCGGTGCGATCACCGCGAAGGGCGGCCGCCTCACCCCGCCCGAGGGTGGCAGCGGCCCCGAGTACACGCTGACCTAGTTACTTGTCGCGGGCGCGCCACGCCTCCGCGAGCGCGATCCGCTGCTCGACGCTCGGGTGGCTGTCGAAGAGGACGTAGGACCAGGTCGGCGGATCGGGATCGTTCAGCGACTCGACCGTGAAGTGCCGGAAGAGGGCCTGGGCGGAGTCGGGGTCGCGCGTCGTCTCGAGTGCGATCCAGTCGGCCTCGGTCTCCATGTGGCGCGAGATCACGTTGTAGACGGGCGTCGAGAGCAGGTCGAGCACGACGAGCACGAGCAGCGACAGCGGCACCGCAGCCGGATTCGCCATGCCGCCGCGCCTCCGGGTCGCGACCGCGATCAGCCACGCTCCGGGAAGCGCGAACAGCGCGTACCAGGCGATGCCCTTCGGGATGTGGTTGCGCGAGTGGTGGCCGAGCTCGTGCGCGAGCACGACGCGGATCTCGCCGATCGCAAAGCGCCCGTCCAGGAGCGTGCTCCAGAAGACGATCCGCTTCGTCGGCCCGAACCCGGCGGCGTAGGCGTTCGGCGCGTTCGTGAAGTCGGAGACGTCCTCGACCCGGACTGGAACCGGCTCGATCCCCTGGGCCTTGGCATAGCTCCTCGCGTCGGCCTGGAGATCGCGGCGGACCAGCGGCTCCGTCGACGTGAGGTAGGGAAAGACGAACTGGAAGAGCGCGCCGAGGACGATGAAGACCGGCGCGGCGCCGAGCCACCAGCGGCGCGGAAAGCGGCCGGCGATCGCCATCACGACCGCGAGCGCGAAGCTGATGAACAGGAACTCCGCCCCGAGCGCGAACCAGTTCGCGAACAGCGTCTCGACGTAGCCGCTGTCGGTCTGGTCGTAGCGCCGGTCCCACCAGACCTCGGCCAGCCGGAACGGCACCTGCGAGATCCAGACGAGCGCCAGCCCGATCATCCCGAGCAACATGCCGGTCCCGATCCGACCGGCTGCGGACTCGCGGGCGAAGCGAACGCCCCACCTTGCATAGGCGACGAGAACGCCGATCAGCACCGCCTGCGAGATGACGAACTCGACCCGGAAGAACGTCTCGTAGCGATCGGCGCGCGCGACCGTCTTCGGGTCGATGTCGAGATTGACCTGCGGCAGCTCCAGGTCGCCCGGAACCCGGCTGTCCCAGAGCCACGCGGCCACGGCGATCCACGCCGCGGCGAGCACGAGCAAAGCCGCGGCGGCGAGCAGTCGCCGCCGGCTCAGCTCTCGGCCTCGGCGGGCGCCGGCGCCCGGAGCGCCGGGCTCGAGTAGGGATAGCGGTCGTTGATCAGCAGCCAGTACGTGTGCGTCTGGGCCTGGTAGCGGAGCGACATCGCGCCGAGGTTGCGGAGCCCCGTCGGCATCCGGCCGGTGGCGAGTGAGGCGAACCAGCCGAGGAAGCCGACGACGAAGAGGGCGCCGGTCAGCGCGCTCGAGAGGAGGAAGGCCGGCACCGCGAGGAAGGTCCGGAAGAGAGTGACCCAGCGGTTCTGCCGCTCGGCCGGCGCGATCGCGACGTCGACGGGGTAGCCCGGAGCGCCGGCGAAGCCTGGGAACGGATTGGCCACGAGGAACAGGAACGCCAGCACGTGCACCGAGTAGCGGACGTACGCGGCGAGGAAGCGGTGCAGAGGCTCGGCGGAGCGGCCGCCGCACGAGCGCGACGAACCAGTTCGCGATCGCCGCCAGGATGGCGGCGACGCTCCAGAGAGCCAGCCAGACGAGATGCGGCAGGGCGAGCAGCAGGCGGAATGCGACCACCAGCCGGGAGCGGCGACCGTCGTCGTCGAGCTCGAGGCGAACCGGATGCGGAGGCAGGCTCCACGCGGGGCCGAGCGCGTCCGGGTCGGAGTTCGGATACCGGTCGGTGAGCAGCAGCAGGTACGCGTAGGCCTGCGCCGAGTAGCCGACGCCGTAGGCGCCCAGGTCGCGCAGCCCGTTCGGCATCCTCCCGAGGGCGACCGACGCGAACCAGCCGAGGAAACCGCAAACAATTGCGACACCCGCAAAGCCGCTGGTCCAGGCCTCGCCGGATCCGTCGCCCGCGTTCGCGCCGCCGCCGCCGCTGGCGGTCCAGCCCAGCACCCCGGCAAGGATGAGCGCGGGCACGGCAAGGAAGAGACGGAACCCGATCGTCCACCGGCTCTGCGCTGCCGGCGCCGGGATCTCCACGTCGACGGGGTACCCGGGCGCCCCCGTGAATCCTGGATAGGGATTCGCCGCCATCGTGATGTACGCGCCGAGATGCGTCACGTAGCGGACGTACATCGCGAAGAAGTCATGCAGCCCGTCCGGCAGCCGCCCCTTCACCAGCGCCACGAACCAGGCGACGACTGCGAGCACGATGACGCCGAGCGACCACAGCACGATCCAGAAGAAGTGCGGGATCGCGAGGAACAACCGGAAGAAGACGGTCAGCCGAGATCGCTGAAGATCGTCGTCGACGACGAGCCGGATCGGATGTTCGTCCACGGGCTGGAGTCTACGATGCTGCGATGCCGGTGACCCGCGACGACGTGCTCGCTGCGGCGAAGCGGATCCACGGTCGCGTCCACCGCACGCCGACGTTCACATCGCGCACACTCGGCGACCAGGTCTGGCTGAAGGCGGAGCTCTTCCAGAAGACGGGCTCGTTCAAGGCCCGCGGCGTCATGAACAAGCTCGCCTCGCTCAGCCCTGAAGAGCGGGCTCGAGGCGTGATCGGGATCTCGGCCGGAAACCACGCCCAGGCCCTCGCCTGGGGCGCGGCGGCCGAGGGGATCGACTGCCTGGTCGTCATGTACGCCAGCGCCAGCCCGGCCAAGGTGGAAGCGACGCGCGGTTACGGTGCCGCGGTCGACCTCGAGGCGGCCGACGCGGTCGAGGCGTTCGCCCGCCTCGACGAGCACATCCGCCAGACCGGCAGGACACTCGTGCATCCGTTCGACGACCCGCTCGTGATGGCCGGCCAGGGCACGCTCGCGCTCGAGCTGCTCGAAGACGCGCCCGAGGTGGAGACGATCCTGGTGCCGACGGGCGGTGGCGGGCTCGTCGCGGGAGTCGCTGCGGCCGCACCGGACCGGCGCGTGATCGCCGTCGAGCCGGAGGGATCGACGGCCGTGCACGACGCGCCTTGCGGCGGGTCACTCGGTTCCGGTGACGCCGGTGTCGATCGCCGACGGGCTCTCGGGGCCGTTCGCAGGCGAGAACGCGCTGGCGGTGCTCCAGGCGAACGCAGTCGAGAGCGTCCTCGTCACCGAGCAGGAGATCGAGGAGGCGTTCCGGTTCCTCTACAGCCGCGCAAAGCTTGCGTGCGAGCCCGCCGGCGCGGTCGGCGTTGCCGCCCTGCTTGCAGGGAAGATCGAGCCCGGCCCGATCGCCGTTGTTGTCTCCGGTGGAAACGTATTGGCCGAAACTGCCTCTGCTATCCTGGCTCGGCGATGAAGGCCGGAATCCATCCCGACTACGTTTCGACGCACGTCCGCTGCTCCTGCGGCAACGAGTTCGAGACGCGGTCGACCCAAGCGGAGATCCACGTCGACGTGTGCTCGGCCTGCCACCCGTTCTACACGGGGAAGCAGAAGCTGATGGACTCCGGCGGCCGGGTCGAGCGCTTCCAGCGCCGCCTCGAGAAGGCCGGCGGCGCCCGCCGCGGCTAAGCGATCGCGTTGAGCAACAACATCGGAGGACAGGCTGTCCTCGAGGGCGTGATGATGCGCACTCCCTCGCAGTGGGCCGTCGCCGTGCGGAAGCCCGACGGCGAGATCGCCCAGGTCGTACGAGACATCTCGTCGCCGATGGCGCGGCGCGGAATCTTTCGCCTGCCCGTGATCCGCGGCGTCATCGCGCTCGGCGAGTCGCTCGCGATCGGCTTCCGTGCGCTCGCGATCTCGGCCAACTACGCGGCGCAGGATCCGGAGGCGAAGGACGGCGAGGTGCAGACGGAGATCACGCGCGGCCAGCTCCTCTTCTCGTTCGCGATCGCGATCGGTTTCGCGCTGATGCTCTTCAAGGTGACGCCGGCGCTGATCACGAGCTGGCTGCCGGTCGACACGACCGGCGCCTTCGTCGTCATCGAGGGCGTCATCCGCGTCGCCATCTTCCTCGTCTATCTGCTGCTGATCTCGCTCCTGCCCGACCTCCGGCGCGTCTTCCAGTACCACGCGGCCGAGCACAAGGCGATCAACGCCTTCGAAGCGGGCGAGGAGCTGACGCCGGTGAACGTGCAAAAATTCAGCTTGATTCACCCGCGTTGCGGAACCGCGTTTTTGCTCTGGGTGATGGTGATCGGCATCTTCGTCTTCGCCTTCGTCGGCCAGCCGGCCTGGTACTGGCTGATCACGAGCCGGATTCTCCTCTTGCCGGTGATCGCCGGGATCGCCTACGAGCTGATCCGCTACGCCGGGCGCAACCAGCAGAACAGAGTTCTGATGGCGCTGCTCGCGCCGGGCCTGTGGCTGCAGCGGCTGACCACGCGCCAGCCGACGCTCGACCAGATCGAAGTCTCGATCCGTGCGCTCCAGGAGGTGCTCCGCCGCGAAGGCGGGATCACCCCGGAGGAGCGCAAGGTCGAGGTCATGGCCTAGTGCCGCGGATCGTCCGGAAGGCGAACGTCGCGTGGGAAGGGTCGCTGTCGCGGGGCTCCGGGATCGCGACGGCCGGGACCGGCGCGTTCGAGCTGCCGATCGATCTGCCCTCCCGGATTGCGGACAAGCCGGGGAAGACGAGCCCGGAGGAGCTGCTCGCAGCTGCGCACGCCGGGTGCTACTCGACGTCGCTCGCCGGCGAGATCGCGCGAGCCGGCGGGACGGTCGAGACGCTCGACGTGACCTGCACGGTGACGCTCGACGAGGTCGCCGGCAAGGGCCATCTGATCGTCTCGTCCGAGCTTGACGTTCGTGTGCGCGCGGACGGAATCGACGCTGCCGGGCTCGAGGCGCGCGGCCGCAGCAGCCGACGAGGGCTGCACCCTCTCCGCACTCATCCGCCCGACCGCTTCCGTTAGCGTCCGCGCCGAACTCGAGAGCTAGGAGGAGCGATGGCGGACCGCCGCGCAACGGTGACCTGGAACGGCGACCTGCTGAACGGGTCGGGGACGATCGACGAGGTTGGCTCGGGCGCGTTCGGGCCGCTGGATGTGACCTGGGCGGCTCGCTCGGAGGACGCCTCCGGTGGCAAGACGAGCCCGGAGGAGCTGATCGCGGCCGCCCATGCCTCGTGCTTCTCGATGGCGCTCTCCGGCGCGCTCGCGAAAGCGGGCAACCCCCCGGAGCGGCTGCGAACCTCCGCGACGGTCACGTTCGTCCCCGGCACGGGGATCACGAAGAGCGCCTGACGGTTCGCGGCGTCGGTACCGGGGCTCGACGCCGACGGCTTCCGCGAGGCGGCAGAGGGCGCGAAGCAGAACTGCCCCGTCTCGAAGGCGCTCGCCGGCGTCCCCGAGATCACGCTCGACGCTCAGCTCGACGCGTAGCGGCTCCAGCTCCACCGCCAGTCGCCGATGTCTGCGCAGAGACCCGCGCGAACCGGGTTCGCCATGACGTACTCGCACGCGGCGCGAAGGTGGTCCTCGTCGCGGATCTGCCAGAGGGCGAAGCGGTCGCCCCAGAGGTGGCCGGAGCGCCTGTACCTCGCGTTGAAGCCCTCGGCGTAGACACCGTTGACGCGGTGGAGTGCACGCGAGAGGGCCTCGCGGAGGCACTCCACGACGAGGTGGTAGTGGTTCGGCATCAGGCAGAGCGCGTGGACATGGAGATCGTGCGCGTCGGCCGCGCGCCACAGTTGGGTGAGGAAGTCGCGTCCGTCGCCGCGGCTCAGGAAGACTCTGCGCCGCTCGACACCTCGCGTCGTCGCGTGCCAGATGCCGAAGGACGGAAAGGTCGACCGTGGAAGGCGCGCCACGCACCGAGAGTAGGCCGCCGCGCAACCAATTCAGGCGCTGTGGAAAAATCGGCACAGAATTGTTGCCCGCGGACACGTCTCCCTGGGACATGTCCGGGGACAGTCCCCGGACGTGGGCGCTGCGGACACGTCTGAGCGGGACGGGCGCGGCTAGCATCAACGTCGCGATGGCAGCCACGATCGAGAACCTGATCGACGAGGTCGAGCGCTCCTACACGGAGGTGCAGGAGCGCATGTCCGACCCTTCCGTCTACAACGACCACCGGGAAGCAGCGGAGGTCGGCCGGCGCCTGAAGGAGCTCGAGACGCCGTACAAGCTCGCGCAGGAATGGCGTGCGATGCGGGAGGACGTGCAGGCCTCGCTCGCCGATCCCGAGCTGAAAGAGCTCGTCGCCGAGTCCGAGGCGCGCCTCGCCGAGCTCGAGGAGGAGCTGAAGCTCGCGCTCGTCGAGACGGATCCGGCCGACCAGAAGGACGTCATCGTCGAGATCCGACAGGGTGTCGGCGGCGACGAGGCGGCGATCTGGGCCGGCGACGTCTACCGCATGCTGACCCGCTACGCCGAGAGCCGCGGCTTCAAGACCGAGCTGCTCTCGGCGAACGAGAGCGAGTCGGGCGGCTTCAAGGAGGTCGTCTTCGCGGTCAAGGGCGAAGGCGCGTACTCGGTCTTCAAGTACGAGGGCGGCACGCACCGCGTGCAGCGCGTCCCCGAGACCGAGTCGCAGGGACGGATCCACACCTCGACGGCGACGGTCGCGGTGATGCCGGAGGTCGAGGAGCTCGACGTCGAGATCCACGACAACGACCTCAAGATCGACGTCTACCGCTCGACCGGCCCCGGCGGCCAGAGCGTCAACACCACCGACTCGGCCGTGCGAATCACCCATCTTCCGACGGGGATCGTCGTCGCCATGCAGGACGAGAAATCGCAGCTCCAGAACAAGGCCAAGGCGATGCGCGTGCTGCGGGCCCGGATCTACGAGGCCGAGCGCGAGCGCCAGCAGGCCGAGCTCTCGGCAGCGCGCAAGCTGCAGATCGGCTCGGGCGAGCGTGCCGAGAAGATCCGCACCTACAACTATCCGGACAGCCGCGCCACCGACCATCGGGTGAAGGTGACGCTCAACCTCGAGAAGGTGCTGCCCGGCGGGCTGGACGAATTCACCGAGGCGCTCCAGGCGGAGGACCGCCGCCGGGCGCTCGAAGCGTGACCGTCGCGGAGGTTCTTCGCCGCGCCACGAAGCACCTCGGGACGACGTCCGAGACGCCTCGCCTCGACGCCGAGCTGCTGCTCGCGCACTCGCTCGGGCGGCCGCGGATCGAGCTCTACACCGACTTCGACCGGCCGCTGAGCGCGACCGAGCTCGACGGCTACCGCGAGCTCGTCGCGCGCCGGGCACGCTCCGAGCCTGTCGCCTACATCCTCGGCGAGTGGGGCTTCCGCCGGCTCACGCTCGCGGTCGACCGTCGCGCGCTGATCCCGCGTCCCGAGACGGAGATCGTGGCCGAGCGGGCGCTGCTGCACCTGCGCGGGCTCGAGACGCCGAGCGTGCTCGACGTCGGCACCGGCACCGGCGCGATCGCACTCGCGCTCGCCGACGAGTGCCCCGGCGCGCAGGTGACCGCGATCGACGTCTCGCCGGACGCCCTGGCGCTCGCGCGCGAGAACTCCGCCCGGACCGGGATCAAGATCGACCTGCTCGAGCACGACGCGCGCGGGGGCCTTCCCGGGGGCCCGTACGACCTCGTCGTCTCGAATCCGCCCTACGTGAAGCCGGAG
The DNA here is from genome assembly GCA_963820565.1 of uncultured Gaiellaceae bacterium. Taxonomy (GTDB): domain Bacteria; phylum Actinomycetota; class Thermoleophilia; order Gaiellales; family Gaiellaceae; genus Gaiellasilicea. Next base: position 326,304 of record CAWGAD010000010.1, on the reverse strand, counting down.
GAGCTGCCGACGCTGATGCCCGACGTCCGCGAGTACGAGCCGCACGTTGCGCTCGTCGGCGACCGGATTCCAGAGGTCGTCGCGCGGGCCGCGGCCGACGTGCTGCGCCCCGGCGGCTGGCTCGTGCTGGAAGTGGGCGACGGGCAGGCAGCGACGACCGCTGCCCTGCTCGACGAGCTCGGGTACGCCGACGTCGCCACCGCGCCGGACCTGACGGGCCGCGACCGGGTGGTGGAGGGGCGCCGTGTCTGACGTCGACGCCGCCGTCGAGGCGATCCGCGGCGGGCAGCTCGCCGTCGTCCCGACCGACACGGTCTACGGGCTGGCTGCGACCCCGTACTCGGAAGAGCCGGTCCGGACGCTGTACCGAGCGAAGGGTCAGAGACGACCTCCAGCCGACGGCGCTCGTCGCGGCCGATCTCGACCTCCTCTTCGAATGCCTGCCCGAGCTGCGCGGCAAGGCCGGCGCGATCGCGCGTGCGCTCCTGCCGGGGCCGTACACGCTCGTCCTGCCGAACCCCGCGCGGCGTTACGGCTGGCTCACCGGCACCCGGCCCGAGACGATCGGCGTCCGCGTCCCCCTGGTCGAAGGGCTCGCGCACGAGCTGCTCTCACGCGTCGGCGCCATGGTCGCCACGAGCGCGAACCTCCCGGGCGGGCCGGACCCGACGACCGTCGACGAGGTGCCGGCGGAAATCCGCGCCGCGGCCGCCGCGGTCGTCGACGCGGGGCCGCTCCCCGGAACGCCGTCGACGGTGATCGACTTCACCGGGCCCGACCCGGTGGTGCTGCGGGAGGGTGCGGTGCCGGCCGACGAGGCGCTCCGGGCCGTCGCCTCCGTCCTCTAGCATCGAGTCGTCCCTCGGCAAGGAGGAAGGCATGGCCGTCGCCCAGGCAACGCTCGACCAGCTTCGCAGCGCCGGCCTCGCCGACGTCGACCCTGAGATCTCGGCGCTGCTCGGCCGCGAGCTGGAGCGGCAGCGCAACCAGATCGAGCTGATCGCGTCCGAGAACTTCACCTGGCCGAGCGTCTTCGAGGCGGTCGGCTCGGTGCCGACGAACAAGTACGCCGAGGGCTATCCCGGTCGCCGCTACTACGGCGGCTGCGAGGTCGTCGACGAGATCGAGCAGCTCGCGATCGACCGCGCGAAGGACCTCTTCGGAGCCGAGCACGCGAACGTCCAGCCGCACGCGGGCGCCCAGGCCAACATGGCGGCGTACTTCGCGCTGCTCAAGCCCGGCGACACGATCCTCGGCCTCCGCCTCGACCACGGCGGGCATCTCACCCACGGGCTCAAGGTCAACTTCTCGGGCCGCCTCTACACGATTGCCTCCTACGGCGTCTCGCGGCGGACCGACATGGTCGACTACGACGAGGTGCTGGGGATCGCGAAGGAGCACCGGCCGAAGCTGATCGTCTGCGGCGGCTCCGCCTACCCGCGCACGATCGACACGGCCGAGTTCCGCAAGATCGCCGACGAGGTCGGCGCGCTGCTGATGTGCGACATGGCCCACTTCTCCGGTCTCGTCGCCGCCGGGCTGCACCCGAACCCGGTCGAGCACTGCGACATCGTCACCTCGACGACGCACAAGACGCTCGCAGGGCCACGCGCCGGCTTCGTCCTCTGCCGCGAGGAGCATGCGCAGGCAGTCGACCGCGCCGTCTTCCCGGGCATGCAGGGCGGGCCGCTCATGCACGTGATCGCCGCCAAGGCCGCCTGCTTCAAGATCGCCGGCTCCGAGGCCTTCCGCTCCTACCAGGAGCAGGTGCGCGCGAACGCCGACGCGCTCTCCGACGAGCTGATGACGAACGGCCTCGACGTCCTCACGGGCGGCACCGACACGCACCTGCTGCAGCTCGACCTGCGCGGGACCGAGTGGACCGGGAAGGACGCCGAGGAGCGGCTGCACGACGTGAAGCTGACCGTGAACCGCAACACGGTCCCCTTCGACGAGCGGCCGCCGACAGTCGCGTCGGGTGTCCGGATCGGCACGCCCGCGGCGACGATGCGCGGCTTCGACGAGGAGGACTTCCGGGAGGTCGGCCAGATCATCACCGGCGCTCTCGGTGACGGCGACCTCGGCGAGCTCGCGGGCCGCGCCGAGGCGCTCTGCGACAAGCGGCCGCTCTATCCCGGCTTCCGCGGCTACACCACCTACGCATGAGTGGACGCGTCACCGAGGTCACGCATCCGCTGGTCCAGCACAAGCTCTCGTACCTGCGCGACAAGGAGACGCCGACCGTCCACTTCCGCAAGCTCGTCAACGAGCTGACGCTGCTCCTCACCTACGAGGCGACGAAGGACTTCTCGACCGAGCCGGTCGAGATCGAGACGCCGCTCGAGAAGATGCAGGCGCAGCGGATCTCGGGCAAGAAGGTCGCGGTCAATCCGGTCCTGCGGGCCGGGCTCGGGATGCTCGAGGGCGTCTTGTCGCTGATCTCGAGCGCGCGGGTCGGCTTCATCGGCCTCTACCGCGACGAGGAGACGCTGCAGCCGGTCGAGTACTACGTGAAGCTGCCGGACGACCTGGACGAGCGGGACGCGATCGTGCTCGACCCGATGCTCGCCACGGGCAACTCGAGCGCGGCGGCCGTCGCGTCGGTGAAGGCGGCCGGAGCGCGCTCGGTGACGCTCGTCTGCCTCGTCGCCGCGCCCGAGGGCATCAAGCGCGTGCACGAGGAGCATCCCGACGTCCACATCGTCTGCGCGGCGATCGACCGCGAGTTGAACGAGAAGGGGTACATCGTGCCGGGCCTGGGCGACGCAGGCGACCGGCTCTACGGAACGAAGTGAGGCAGCACTGATGGACGCGCTCCGCGACCATCCCGAGGTTCTCTACGGCGCCGGGCTCGCGTGCCTGATCGTGATCCTGCTGACGCCCGCCGTCGGCGGGATGGCGCGGCTGCTCGGCGTCGTCGACCGGCCCGAGGGCCGGCGGCTGAACGTCAACCCGATCCCGCGGCTCGGCGGCATCGCGATCTTCTTCGGGATCTTCGTGCCCGCGCTCGCGTTCCTCGAGCTCGGCCGCGAGACCCGCGGCGTGCTGCTCGGCGCGGCGGTCGCGACCGTGGTCGGCGCGATCGACGACTTCCGGGTGCTGCGGCCCGGGCGCAAGCTCGCCGGCCAGGTCCTGGCGGCGGCGATCCCGCCGTTCTTCGGCGTCTGGATCGACCACTTCACCTTCCCGCTGTTCGGCCCGGTCGACCTGCCCGCAGGCGTCGGCATCCCGCTGACGATCGTCTGGATCGTCGCCGTGATGAACATGGTCAACTTCCTCGACGGCATGGACGGGCTCGCGGCCGGCGTCTGCGGGATCGCCGGCATCACCTTCGCGATCCTCGCGCTGTCGCTCGGGAAGATCGACCCCGCGATCCTCTCGGCGATCGTCGCAGGCGCCTGCATCGGCTTCCTCCGCCACAACTTCTTCCCGGCGCGCATCTTCATGGGCGACTCCGGCGCGCTCGTGCTCGGCTTCCTGCTCGCGGCCGTGTCCGTGCAGGGATTGCTGAAGACGGCGTCGACGGTCGTCCTGCTGCTGCCGCTGCTCGTGCTCGCGGTGCCGATCCTCGACACGTCGTTCGTCGTCGCCCGGCGGCTCAAGCACCGGCAGCGGATCTCGGAGCCCGACCAGGCGCACCTCCACTTCCGCTTCCTGAGACGCGGCTTCTCGCAGCGCCGCGCTGCCGTGACGATGTGGGCGTGGTGCGCGACGCTCGCGGGCGCCGCGCTCGCGACCCGTTTCATCCCCTTCCGGGAGGGCGGCGAATGGCACCTGTGGGAGACTCTGGCGGTGCTCGGGATCGCCCTCGTCGCGCTCGCGTTCTCGCTGTACGTCGTCTACGTGCTCGAGATCGTGAAGCTGTCGAATCCGCGCCGGTTCTGGCGCGCGCGCCGGGACGAGCCGGTCGAGGAGCGCCGCTCGGCGTGAGCGACTTCTTCACGCCGCCGCCGCGCCAGGAGCCGGAACACGAGTACGAGCAGCCGGCCTGGATCGGGCCGCCGGCGAACGAGCTCGGCGTCCCGTGCCGCTGCGGGTCCTGCTCGGCCGGACCGACGAGGTCGCCGTCGCCCTGCTCGACGTCGTCGCCTTCTCGACCGGCCTCGAGTTCGCCGTCGAGGTGCGGCTGCGCGAGTTCGACGAGCTGAGCGATCCATTCGGCGTGCGCACCTCCGCCACGCCGTCGGGCAGCGGAGACGCGATCCCCGACGAGGTGCTGCCGCTTCGGCTTCGAGCTCGCCGACGGCGGCGGGTCGACCAACATCGGCCAGCTTCCCGGGCCTGGACGACCGGGTCGACAGGGCCGGTCCTGATGCAACGCGGAGGAGGTGGGGGTAGGCCGGTCCTGGAGCTTCCGCTACTGGCTCTGGCCGCTGCCGCCGCCCGGCGCGGTGACGGTCGTCGTCGAGTGGCCGAGCCAGCGCGATCGCAGCTGACTCGCGTCGAGCTCGATGCCGCTCCGCTGCCGCCAGGCTGCAGCGCTCTCGGAGGCGCTCTGGCCCGGCGCGGAGCCGAGCGGCGGCGGGTCGGTCACGACGCAGTTCGTCGGCTGACGCGCTCCAGGCACCGTCGTACAAAGTCGCCGCTTTTTCCCACAACGGGGCGGTTTTTGACTGTCACAAACTTTGCTATGCTCGCGGCGCAGATGGAGCCACGGCCGACTCCGAACCTCAGCCTCGCCGGCGCCGGCTCGGTTCTGATCGGGTCGACTCTCGCCGTGATCGCCGTCGGGATCCTGATCGGCTGGCTCGCCGGCTCGGCAGCCTGGGGCTTCCTGATCGGCGCGATCGTCGGGATTCCGGTCGGCGTCTTCATGACCTACAAGCGCTACGGGCACGCACTCTGATGGCCGGCATCTTCGCCACCCCTCGACCGATGCCGAGTCAGACGGTCCCGTTCATCGCCGGCGCCGCCGTGATCGCACTGGCGCTGCCGGTCTTCCTCGCCGCAGGCTGGGAGCTCCGCGGCTGGGTGATCGGCGCCACCCTCTGGTTGGCCTCGCGCGCGCTCGCCGCCCTACTGACGCACCTGCGCGGCGGCATGGGTAACCTCGCCGGCTCAGGAGTGGTGGGCTTTGGCATGACCTTTCGAGCGCTCGCGGTGATGGTTGTCGTCGTCGCGCTCGCAGCAACGGACGCGCAGCTCGCGCTCGCCGTCGTCCTGCTGTACGCACTCGCCTACACGCTCGAGCTGGCCGTCGCGCTGGCGCTCTACTTCTCCGGGGAGACCCGTGAAACGGCTTAGCGCAGCCCTTTTCGCGCTCTGGCTCGTCCTGCCGCAGGTCGCGCTCGCGTCGACGACCGAAAGCGGCGAGGAGGAGTTCAACCCGGAGCACGACTTCGAGATCGGCCAGTGGATCCCGATCAAGCTCGGTCCGCTCGACCTCTCGATCAACAAGGCCGTCGCCTATCTGATCCTCGGCTCGGTCGTGACGATGGCGCTCGGAGTGCTGCTGATGCGGGTCCGGATCGGCGCCAAGAACGAGGTCGGCCGGCGCCAGGCCGTCGGCGAGATCGTCTACGAGATCGCGCAGGTCCAGGTCGCCGAGCAGGGCTTGCCGCACAAGGCGATCGCGCGGTGGTTCCCGTACGTCGCGACGCTGATGCTCTTCATCTGGGTGATCAACATGCTCGGCTTCATCCCGCTGCCCCTCTCGACCGAGCGCTTCGATCTCTTCGGGGTCGAGCTCCCGACCTTGGCGATCTACGCCGCCACGTCGTCGATCAGCGTCACGCTCGCGCTCGCTCTGATGACCTTCGTCTTCACGCACATCGAAGGGATCCGTTACAACGGCCCGGTCAAGTACTTCAAGAGCTGGATCCCGGATGTGCCGAAGGCGCTCTACCCGCTGATCGTGCCGCTCGAGATTCTCGGCCAGTTCATGCGCCTGATCAGCCTGTCCGTTCGTCTCTACGCGAACATGCTTGCCGGCCACATGCTGATCCTGACCTTCATCGGCCTGATCTTCGTGCTCGAGAGCCTCGCCGTCGCCGTGGTCGCGATCCCGGCGGCCGCAGCGTTCTATCTCTTCGAGGTCGTGATCGTGGTCTCGATCCAGGCGTTCATCTTCGCTGCCCTATCCGCCATCTACATCGGCTCGGCGATCGAGCCGGAAGGTCACTAAGGAGGACACGTGTTTCACTTGCTTGCTCAGGACGCCGCCGCCGCGGCCAGTAACGTCGACGCCGGGAAAGCGATCGCCCTCGCGCTCGGTATCGGCCTCGGCTCGCTCGGGGCCGGGATCGGCATCGGCAACATCTTCGGCTCGATGATCCAGGCAGTCGCGCGCCAGCCCGAGCTCCGTGGTGAGCTCACCGGCATCCAGTGGCTCGGCTTCGCCCTCACCGAGGCCGTCGTCTTCTACGGCCTGATCGGCGGCCTGCTCGCCTACGTGCTGGTCTAGGGAGGAAAGGGACACGCTTTGATGCTGCTCGCCGAAACGTCACCCCTGATCAGGGTCGTCCCGGGCCTGATGATCTGGACGCTCGTCTGCTTCGCGATCACATTCCTCGTGCTGAAGAAGTTCGCCTTCGGCCCGATCCAGAAGACCATCGACGAACGTCGCGAGCGCATCCGCTCCTCGGTCGAGGAGGCGGAGCACGCGCGCGCCGAGGCACGCAAGCTGCTCGAGGAGCACAAGCAGCTGATCGGGAGGGCGAAGAGCGACGCGGGCGAGATCCTCGCCGAGGCGCGCAAGGTCGCCGACTCGCAGCGGGAGCGCGCCCGCGAGGAGATCGAGGCCGACCGGCAGCGCCGGCTCGAGGAGACGCGCAAGCAGATCGAGGCGGAGACGGTCCGTGCGCTCGAGCAGATCCGTGCCGAGGTGGCCGAGCTCGCGCTCGCCGCGACGGCGAAGGTGACGGGCAAGGTGCTCGATCGCGACGACCACCGCAAGCTGATCGAGGACGCGATCGGCGACCTCGACTTCTCGGCGCTCGAACGGGAAAGGGCCTAGCGTGGGCGTCTCGCAACGGATGTACGCGCGCTCGCTCTTCGAGGCGGCGCTCGACGAAGGCAAGCTCGACGTCGTCCACGAGCAGCTCGGGGACTTCGCTGCGGCGATCGGCCAGGTGCCGGAGCTCCGCCGCGTGCTCGAGAACCCCGAGCTCGACCCGCAGGAGAAGGCGGCCGTCCTCGGCGAGATCCTCGGCGACGCCGACGAGCTCGTGCACAACTTTGTCCTGCTCGTCGCCGAGAAGGGCCGGGCCGGGGAGATCGAGGAGATCTACCGCGAGTTCGACGCGCTCGTCGCGGCGGAGCAGAAGCGGCTCATCGTCGAGTTGACGACCGCCTACGCGCTCTCGGACGAAGAGGCCGCGTCGATCCTGAAGAAGATCGAGACCGGATCCGGCCGCAGCGTCGAGGCGACCCGCAAGGTCGATCCCGCGCTGATCGGCGGCATCGTCCTCCAGGCCGGCTCGCTCCGCGTCGACGCGAGCATCAAGGGACGGCTAGACAGATTGCGCCACGAACTCGTGACAAGGAGCTGAACACGTGAAGCTACGCCCCGAAGAGATCACCTCGATCCTCAAGTCCCGGATCGAGGAGTACGACGTCCAGACCGACCTCTCCGAGGTCGGCACCGTGCTCCAGCTCGGAGACGGCATCGCCCGCGTGCACGGGCTCGAGAACGCCGTCTCGCTGGAGCGGCTCGAGTTCGAGCACGGCGTCGTCGGCCTTGCGTTCAACCTCGAGGAGGACAACGTCGGGGTCGCGCTCTTCGGCGAATGGCAGGAGGTCAAGGAGGGCGAGCCGGTCCGGCGCACCGGCGAGGTCGTGAGCGTCCCCGTCGGCGACGGCCTGCTCGGCCGCGTCGTCGACCCGCTCGGCAACCCCGTCGACGGTGGCGGCGCGATCGAATTCTCCGAGCGCCGCCCGCTCGAGTTCAAGGCGCCGGGCGTGATCGAGCGCCAGCCGGTGAAGGAGCCGCTCCAGACCGGCGTCAAGGCGATCGACTCGATGACGAACGTCGGCCGCGGCCAGCGCGAGCTGATCATCGGCGACCGCGGCACCGGCAAGACGGCAGTCGCGATCGACGCGATCATCAACCAGCGCGACACCGACGTGATCTGCATCTACGTCGCGATCGGCCAGAAGGGCTCGACCGTCGCGCAGGTGTACGAGCGCCTGAAGGAAGAAGGCGCGATGGACTACACGATCATCGTCACCGCCGCGGCGCACGAGGCGGCGCCGATCAAGTGGATGGCTCCGTTCGCCGGCGCGGCCATGGCCGAGCACTTCCTCTACAACGGCAAGCACGCCCTGGTCGTCTACGACGACCTCTCCAAGCACGCCGACGCGTACCGGCAGCTCTCGCTGCTGCTCCGCCGGCCGCCGGGCCGCGAGGCCTATCCCGGCGACGTCTTCTACCTGCACTCGCGCCTGCTCGAGCGCGCCTGCAAGCTCTCGGACGAGCTCGGCGGCGGCTCGCTGACGGCGCTGCCGATCGTCGAGACGCAGGCCGGCGACATCGCCGGCTACATCCCGACGAACGTGATCTCGATCACCGACGGCCAGATCTTCCTCGAGGCCGACCTCTTCTACTCGGGCATCCGGCCGGCGATCAACGTCGGCACCTCGGTGTCCCGCGTCGGCGGCTCCGCGCAGACGAAGGCGATGCGGAAGGTGGCGGGCCGCCTCCGGCTCGACCTCGCCCAGTACCGCGAGCTGGAGGCCTTCTCGCAGTTCGGCTCCGAGCTCGACCAGGCGACGCAGAACACCCTCGCCCGCGGCGAGCGGATGGTGGCGACCCTGAACCAGCCGCAGTACAAGCCGTGGCCGCACGCGGAGCAGGTGGTCGCGCTCTACGCCGGCATCAACGGCTGGCTCGACGACATCCCGGTCGCGCAGGTTCCCCGCTTCCACGACGAGCTGCGCGAGTACCTGCGCTCGGAGGGGACGATCTACAAGGCGATCGACGAGACGAAGGACCTCGACGACGACGCGGCCAAGAAGCTCGACGCGGAGCTGGAGAAGTTCAAGAAGGGCTTCAACGTCGAGGAAGACAAGGGGCTCGTGGCCTAGTGGCTCGCCCGGCGACAGTTAGTGCGTCTCTGGCGCGCGATCTGCGGCGCGATGCGTCGTCCTCAGTCGCGCCGATACCAACCGGTATCGGCGCTCCCTGCGTCCTAGCCTCGCTTGCACCTCGCACACCAGAGACGCGAAACCGTCACCGGGCGAGCCACTAGTGGCAACTGTTCAAGAGCTGAAGCGGCGCGTTCGCTCCGTCAAGAACACGCGCAAGATCACGAAGGCGATGGAGCTCGTCGCCTCGGCCCGGCTGCGCCGTGCGCAGACCCGGATCGAGGCGATGCGCCCCTACGCGGAGACGATGCGCGAGCTGATCGCGGGCGTCGGCCGCGCGAGCGCGTCCGTCCGCGGGCTGCCGCTGCTGCAGCAGCGCGCGGAGGAGAACACGGTGGCGATCGTTGCACTGACCGGCGACCGCGGCCTGGCCGGCCCTTTCAATGCGCAGATCATCCGTCGCGCCTTCGCGCTCGAGCGGGAGCTGCGCGGCGAGGGGAAGCAGGTCAAGTTCATCGCGGTCGGCAAGCGAGGGCGCTCGACCTTCGCGTTCCGGGGCTACGAGACGACCGGCGACTACGTGGGCTTCACGGACAAGCCGGCGTACTCGGACGCCCAGGCGATCGCCCACCGCGTCGGCGAGCTCTACATCGAGGGCGAGATCGACCGCGCCGTGCTGGTCTACAACGCCTACGTCTCTCCGCTCGTGCAGACGGTGACCGAGCAGGACCTGCTGCCGATCTCGGCCGACATCCTCGAGACCGACGAGCAAGAGCGGCGCGACGACGCGATGCGCGGCGACTTCATCTTCGAGCCCGAGCCGGAGGAGATCCTCGCCCGGCTGCTGCCCGTCTACCTGGAGACCCAGGTCTACCGGGCGCTGCTCGAGTCGGCGGCCTCCGAGCAGGGCGCCCGGATGACGGCGATGCGGAACGCCTCGAAGAACGCCGGCGAGCTGATCGACACGCTCACGCTGCAGATGAACCGCGCCCGCCAGGCGGAGATCACGCAGGAGATCCTCGAGGTCGTCGCGGGCGCCGAAGCGCTCTCGTAACCGCCGCGCAACCTCCCGCTAACAATCTTTCGGATCGGGCGTCTCAATCCCGCGAGAAGGCGCTCGGGAGAAGTTCGCCGCCCGGCGCTCAGCTGCTACTGGAGGGGAATTGATGCGCAAGCGTTCTTTCTGGCTCGCGCTCGCCGCACTTGCGGCGGTCGTGACCATGACGGCAACAGGAGCCACCGCGGGTTCACCGCAGGGCGCCCTGCAGCCGGCCGCGGCAGGCGGGACGGTGATCCTCGGCGCCGATCAGGAGCCGAAGATCCTCAACCCGTTCCTGACTGACGGCAACCTTTACTGGCTGTCCGTGATCGTCGGCCAGGTGTTCGAGGGCTCGTTCGAGCTCAACAGCAAGGGCCAGTACGTCAAGGAGCTGATTACGGACGCGACGGTGTCGAACAACCCGTTCACCGTCACGTACAAGCTCAAGCCCGGCATGAAGTGGAGTGACGGCAGGGCGATCACGTCCGCTGACTACGTGTCCACGTTCTCGACGATCATGAACAAGAACTGGGACATCACGTCGCGCGCGGGCTACGACGAGATCGCCCGTGTCCAGACCCCGAACGCCACCACGGCGCGCGTGGTCTTCAAGAAGCCGTACGCCGGCTGGAAGGACATGTTCGGAGCCCTGATCCCGGCCCACAAGGTCCGGGTCAGAACTTCAACAACACGTGGGCCAACTCGATCGACATCGCGAGCGGCCCGTTCATGTTCGATCGCTGGCAGAAGGGCTCGCAGCTCGTGCTCAAGCGCAACCCGAACTACCCGGGCACGAAGTCCAAGCTGAACCAGATCGTGTTCCGCTTCATCCCGGACACGAACACGCAGTTCCAGGCGATGCGCGGCGGTGAGGTCGACATGATCGCTCCGCAGCCGCAGCTTCAGATCGCCGACATCAAGAAGCAGGCTGGTATCCGCGTTCAGTCGGGCCCCGAGTTCGCTTGGGAGCACCTCGACTTCCAGCTCGGCAAGCTCGGCCACCCGGCCCTGCGCCAGCCGTACGTCCGCCAGGCGATCGTGACCGGCATCAACCGCGGCCAGATCGCGACGGCGCTGTACAAGGAGATCGCTCCGGGCCTTCCGGTCCTGAACAACGCGATCTTCAAGCCGTTCCAGTCCGAGTACCAGGGCCACAAGTGGCAGCCGTTCGGTTTCAGCCAGACGAAGGCGATCAGCCTTCTTCGCGCCAAGGGCTGCACCGGTGGTCCCGCCACTCCGTCGAGCCGGAACAACGACATCTATTCGTGCCCGGGTGTGGGCAGGCTGTCGTTCCGCTTCTTCTCGACGGCCGGCAACCAGCTCCGCTCACTGGCGTTCCAGATCATGCAGCGCCAGCTGAAGAGCATCGGTATCGACCTGGAGAACAACTTCCGCACCGGCGTGTTCTCGGTGCTCCCGACCCGTGACTGGGACATGTTCCTCTTCACGTGGATCGGCAGCCCGGATCCGGGTGGTTCGGTCGAGATCCACAAGTGCAACGGCTCCCAGAACGACGGTGTCTACTGCAACCAGAAGGTCAGTAAGCTCCTCGATCAGAGCCAGAACGAAGTCGACGCGACGAAGCGCACCGCGCTTCTGAACGACGCGGACGCGCTGATGGCGAAGGATCTGCCGACGCTGCCGCTGTTCGCTCGCCCCGGCTTCCTCATCTCGAAGTCGTCGGTCGGCAACGTGCTGAAGAACCCGACGTCTGAAGGTCCGACGTGGAACTCCGAGCTGTGGACGGTCGCTCGGTAGTAGAGTTCCGCCCGGCTCGATCCGCACCGGCATCACCGGAGCGGAAGTAGTGGTTCTGAGCCCCGCCCCCGCACCAGCGGGGGCGGGGCTCGCATATCGGTCGAAGCTCTTGCGGAAAGCGACAAGCCCATGGTGACTTACATCGTCCGGCGCCTCCTCTACAGCATCCCGGTACTGATCGCGGCGAGCTTCCTGATCTTCTCGTTCGTCGCGCTCGCCAGTGACCCGCTCGCGTTCCTGCGCATGCAGCCACGGGTCGACCAGGCAACGATTCAGAAGATCATCGAGCGCGAGCACCTCGAGGACCCGATCCCGGTGCGCTACCTCTACTGGGTGCAAGACGCGGCGACGAACAAGTTCGGCAACACGCTGCTCGGCGATCGGCCGATCTGGCCCGACCTGACCCGGGTGATGGGCAACACCGCCCAGCTCGTGATCGCGGCCGAGCTGATCGCCATCCTGGTCGCGATCTTCATCGGGGTGTACTCAGCCGTTAGGCAGTACTCGGCGTTCGACTACTCCTTTACGACGTTCAGCTTCCTCGGGCTCGCGACGCCGGTGTTCTGGCTCGCGCTGATGCTCCAGGTGCTCGTCGTCAACATCTTCTTAACCTACGACATCAGGATCTTCTACGTCTCGAACCTGAGCTCGGCGGATCCTGAGCACTTCTTACTCGACCGAGCACAACACCTGGCGCTGCCGGTGCTGGTCCTCTGCGTCGCGAGCATCGCCCAGTACAGCCGCTACATGCGTGCGGCCATGCTCGAGGTGATCAACTCCGACTACGTTCGCACGGCCCGGGCGAAGGGGCTCAACGAGCGGAGCGTGATCATGAGGCATGCGTTCCGGAACGCGCTGATCCCGCTCACGACAGTGGTGGCGCTCAACCTGGGGACGCTCCTCGGCGGCGCGATCGTGACCGAGACGGTCTTCTCGCTGGACGGCATGGGCCGGTACTTCGTCAACAACCTCGTCGAGGGCGACCCGTACCCGGTAATGGCCTGGCTGATGATCACGTCCGTGTTGATCGTGTTCTTCAACCTGATCGCGGACGTCGTCTACGGCTATCTCGATCCGCGCGTGCGGTATGACTGAGCGCATCCCGCATGACGGGCTGACGCCGCACGAGGCCTTCGACCAGGCCACGACCGTCGTCCCGACCGATTCGAGCTTCGACGTGCACGGGTCCGGGGACAACCTTGCGCTGGTCTACGAGTCGGGGGTCGAGCTGAAGGCCCGCAGCCAGTGGGGCTACGCGGCCCGCCGCTTCCTGCGCCACCGGCTCGCGATGGGCGGCCTGATCGGGATCCTGTTCATCTTCTTCGTCGCGATCTTCGCGGAGCAGATCGCCCCGTATCCCTATGACGAGCTCGACTTCAACGCGCTCCGGATCGGCCCGACCACCGAGGGGCAGCACTACTTCGGCACCGACCTCCTCGGGCGCGACTTCTTCAGCCGGGTGGTCTTCGGGCTGCGGACCTCGGTCTGGGTGGCGACGATGATCACGGTCCTCACGACCATCATCGGCACGACGGTCGGCGCGGTCGCCGGCTACTTCGGCGGCGCGACCGACAACCTCCTGATGCGGTTCACCGACCTGATCCTCACCCTGCCGGGTCTCGCGATCCTGCTGGTGGCGTCGATCTACCTCGGCCAGGGGGACCCCTTCCGGGTCGGGCTCATCCTCGCCGCAATCTTCTGGACGGGCATCGCGCGGATCGTCCGCGGAACGTTCCTCTCGCTCCGTGAGAAGGAGTTCGTCGAGGCGGCGAAAGCCTCGGGGGCCGGCGACATGCGAATCATCATCAGACACATGCTTCCCAACGCCCTCGCGCCGATCATCGTCAGCGCGACGCTGATCTTCGCCGCCGCGATCCTGACCGAAGCGGCGCTCTCGTTCCTCGGCTTCGGGATCCAGCCGCCGAATCCGGCGCTCGGTCAGCTGATCAACGACGGGCAGAGCGAGGGCCTGAAGTTCTGGTGGATGGTGACCTTCCCGGGACTCGTCATCGTCTTCATCGCGCTGTGCATCAACTTCATCGGCGACGGTCTTCGCGACGCGCTCGACCCGACCCAGAGGAGATTGCGTGACTGAGCCGCTGCTCTCGATCCGAGACCTGACTGTCGAGTTCCGGACCGAGGACGGCATCGTCCGGGCGGTCAGCGGCGTCAGCTACGACGTCTTCCCCGGTGAGACCGTGGGCGTCGTCGGCGAGTCGGGCTCGGGCAAGAGCGTCAGCGTCATGTCCATGCTCGGCCTGATCCCCGTGCCCCCGGGGCGGATCGTGGCGGGCCAGGCGACCTTCGTCGGCCGCGACCTCATCAACATGCGCAAGAAGGACCTGCGCGAGCTCCGCGGCGGTGACGTCGCGATGGTCTTCCAGGACCCGATGACCTCACTCAACCCCGTGCTGACGATCGGCGACCAGATCTCGGAGGCGATCCGCGCGCACAACCCCGGCGTCAAGGACGCGGAGGCGATGAAGCGGGTCGTCGATCTGCTCACGCTCGTGGGCGTGCCGAACCCGGACCAGCGGACGAAGCAGTACCCGCACGAGTTCTCCGGCGGCATGCGGCAGCGCGCCATGATCGCGATGGCGATCGCGAACGAGCCGAAGCTGCTGATCGCCGACGAGCCGACGACCGCGCTCGACGTGACCATCCAGGCTCAGATCATCGAGGTGCTGAAGAAGGCACAGCACGAGACGCACGCAGCGACGATCCTGATCACCCACGACCTCGGGCTCGTGGCCGAGCTCTGCGATCGCGTCGTCGTGATGTACGGAGGGCGCGTCGTCGAGACCGGTGACGTGTTCACGATCTTCTCCAACCCGCGGCATCCGTACACGGTCGGGCTGATGGACAGCCTGCCGAAGCTCGTGGGGAAGGACGAGATGCTGCGGCCGATCAGCGGCCAGCCGCCGAGCCTGATCAACCTCCCGCCGGGCTGCGCGTTTCACCCGCGCTGCTTCCTGTCTGCGGGCCGACCGCGGTGCCGCACGGAGGTACCGCCGCTGCGCCCGGTCGGCGACGCCGAGCACCTGTCCGCCTGCCATTTCGCGGAGGAGCTCCAGGAGCGCCGTGCTGACCCAGTGGCCGCCGGGGAGCGGGCATGAGCGACACGGTCGAAGCGGAGACGTTCGCCCACCGCCAGGGGCACGAGCCTGGCGATGAGATCCTTCGGGTCGAAGGGCTCGTCAAGCACTTCCCGATCCGCGCCGGGCTGATGAAGCGCCAGGTCGGGCAGATCCACGCCGTCGACGGCGTCGATCTCACCGTCCGGGCGGGCGAGACGCTCGGTCTCGTGGGCGAGTCCGGCTGCGGCAAGTCCACGCTCGGCCGGACGATCATGAAGCTGCTCGAGCCCACCGCGGGAAAGATCTACTTCGACGGGCGGGACATCACGACGTTCAGCCGCCGGCAGATGCGGGAGATCCGGAAGGGCATGCAGATCGTCTTCCAGGATCCGTACGCGTCGCTCAACCCGCGCATGACCGTCCGCGAGATCGTCGCCGAGCCGCTCCGGATCAACGGGCTCTACGACCGCAAGTCGGGCCGCAAGCGCGTCGAGGAGCTGCTCCGCACCGTCGGCCTCTCGCCGGAGCACGCGAACCGCTTCCCGCACGAGTTCTCGGGCGGCCAGCGGCAGCGGATCGGAATCGCGCGCGCGCTGGCGCTCAATCCGCGCGTGGTCATCCTCGACGAGCCGGTCTCGGCGCTCGACGTGTCGATCCGCGCCCAGGTGATCAACCTGCTCGAGGCGCTCCAGCGCGACCTCGGTCTCACGTACGTCTTCGTCGCGCACGATCTCTCCGTCGTCCGCCACGTCTCGGACCGCGTCGCGGTGATGTACCTCGGCAAGGTGGTCGAGATCGGTACCCGCGAGGAGATCTACGAGCGGCCGACGCATCCGTATCCGCAGGCGCTGCTCTCGGCGGTGCCGATCGAGGATCCCAGGGAGCGCGGCTTGCGGGAGCGGATCGTCCTGACCGGCGACGTGCCGAGCCCGGCGAACCCGCCGTCCGGCTGCCGCTTCCGGACGCGCTGCTGGAAAGCGCAGGAGATCTGCGCGATCGAGGATCCGGAGCTGAAGGATCGCGGCCACGGCCATCCGAGCGCGTGCCACTTTGCCGAGCCGCTCGCGCCGCTCGCGCTTCGCACCAACGGCTCGGCGCCTGCCTAGGATGTCGGTCATGAGCTTCCGTCTACTTGCCGCGTGCGCGGTGGTCGTGCTCGCCCTGCTCGCCGGTGGCTGCGGTGGCGACGGCGCCTCGACAGGAGGAGTTCCAGGCCGACATGGTCACCGCCCGCGACCGCGTCGACGAGGGTCTCGAGCAGGTCACGCACGCCACCTCGGTCGACGATCTGCTCGCACGGCTCCGGATCGCGGCGGCAGAGGTTCGCAGCGCCGCTCAGGACGTCAGCGAGGCCGACGCACCCGAGGGGCTGGACGACGAGGAGCGGGCGTTCGCAAACACGCTGCGCGTCTTCTCGGATGAGATCGTCGCGACGGTCACCACCCTCGAGGAGCTGGAAGGCGCAGCCGCGGAGACGCAGGGGCTCGACTTCGAGGGGTGGGACAAGGTGCAGGCCCGTCTGGCCGCGCTGCGCAAGGCCGGGATCCAGGTTCGCGCCCTGGAGCGGCATTGATCGTCAGTTTCTCCTAACTTCCTGCCGATAACGCTCGTCAGAATGGGCATGACGAGGTTCCCGAGAGGGGTTCTGTGTGAACGCGCACGGTCGTGGGCGGCGCTGGCGCCTGACGGCGAGCTGTCCGAGCTCGAGCGCAAGCTGCTCGACTCGCACCTCGCGCGCTGCGGCGCGTGCAGTCACTTCGCGGTCGAGGTTGCGACTCTCGCCGCCGAGCTCCGCACCGCCGCGCTGCAGCCGCTGCCGCGGCCGGTTGCCCTTCCCGTCTGGCAGCGACGCCGTGCCTACGCCGGCATGCGAGCCGTCGGAGCCGCGGCTGCAGTCGCTGTGATGGCCCTTGGGATCGCCTCTCGCTCACCTCTCTCGGACGGCGAGCGCCAGTCGGTCCAGCTCCCGCGCGTCGTCGACTTCTCGGGCGGCGACCAGGCCGAGGCGCAGAGGCTTCTCAGCCAGCGCAGCGAGGCGATCGCGGCCGCGCGGGCGACCCGCAATCGGCCCGCCCGCCACTTCGGCAACCTCCGGGCCTAACTCAGAGCTCCGGTAGACTGCGAGCGCGTTTGCGGCGCTCCGCGCCGCGCTTCCTACCACCGAGTTGCCCGGGAGAGATATGTCTGAGCACGCGCAGGGAACCGCCGGCAAGATCGTCGAGATCAAGGGCGTCGTCATCGACGCCGTCTTCACCGACCAGCTGCCGGAGATCTACAACGCGCTCGCGATCGAAGTGCCGAACGCGGACGGCAGCAGCCGGACGCTGATCGCAGAGGTGCAGCAGCACCTGGGTGACGATCGCGTCCGCGCGGTGGCGATGGACTCGACCGACGGGCTCGCGCGCGGCGTCGACGTCGTCGACACCGGCGCGCCGATCTCGGTACCGGTGGGTGATGCGACGCTCGGCCGGATCTGGAACGTGATCGGCGAGCCGATCGACAACAAGGAGCCGGCGGGCAAGGACGTCGAGCGCTGGTCGATCCACCGCGACCCGCCCCAGTTCCGCGAGCTCTCGCCGACGATCGAGATCTTCGAGACCGGCCTCAAGGTCGTCGACCTGATCGCGCCCTACGTGAGGGGCGGCAAGATCGGCCTCTTCGGCGGCGCCGGCACCGGCAAGACGGTGCTGATCCAGGAGCTGATCCACAACATCGCCCGGCAGCACGGCGGCGTTTCCGTGTTCGCGGGTGTCGGCGAGCGCACGCGCGAGGGCAATGACCTCTTCCTCGAGATGACCGAGTCCGAGGTGATCGACAAGGTCGCGCTCGTCTACGGTCAGATGAACGAGCCGCCGGGCGCGCGCCTGCGCGTCGGCCTCTCCGGGCTGACGATGGCGGAGTACTTCCGCGACCAGGGCCAGGACACGCTGCTCTTCATCGACAACATCTTCCGCTTCGTCCAGGCGGGCTCCGAGGTGTCGGCGCTCCTCGGACGCATGCCGAGCGCCGTCGGCTATCAGCCGACGCTCGCCACCGAGATGGGGCAGCTGCAGGAGCGGATCACGTCGACGACGACGGGCGCGGTCACGTCCGTCCAGGCGATCTACGTCCCCGCCGACGATCTCACCGACCCGGCGCCGGCGAACACGTTCGCGCACCTCGATGCGACCACCGTGCTCTCCCGCGCGATCGTGGAGCAGGGGATCTACCCCGCCGTCGACCCGCTCGACTCGACCTCCCGCGCCCTCCAGCCCGGGATCGTCTCGGCGGAGCACTACGCGGTCGCGACGCAGGTGCAGCAGGTGCTGCAGCGCTACAAGGACCTGCAGGACATCATCGCCATCCTCGGCATGGACGAGCTGACCGACGAGGACAAGCTCGTCGTCTCGCGCGCTCGCAAGGTCCAGCGCTTTCTCTCGCAGCCGAACTTCGTCGCCGAGCAGTTCACCGGCACTCCGGGCGAGTACGTCAAGCTCGAGGACACGATCACGGGCTTCCGCGAGATCATCGAGGGCGAGCACGACGAGCTGCCCGAGGCGGCGTTCTACATGGTCGGCACGATCGAGCAGGCGGTCGAGAAGGGCGCCCGCACGGCCGAGACCGCCGCCGCGTAGGTCATGGCCGAGACGCACCCGAAGTTCGACGTCGCGCTCGTCACGCCGGAAGGCGAGGCGTTCCGCGGCGAGGTCGAGATGCTGGTCGTCCCCGGCGCCGCCGGCGAGATCGGCGTCCTCGCCCGCCACGCGCCGCTCGTGGCCACGCTGAAGGCCGGCTCCACGCGCGTCTATCGCGACCGGGAGAGCAAGGACGTGCTCGAGTTCGCGACGGGGCCTGGCTTCTTCAAGGTCGAGCTCGACAGCGCGATCGCGCTCGTCGACGACGCCGTGAACGTGAAGGAGATCGACGACGCGCGGGCCCGGGAGCAGCTCGAGGCTGCGAAGGCGGAGCTGGAGAAGGTCGAGCGCGGCGAGTCGAACGCCGACCGCTGGCAGCTCGAGCAACGGGTCAAGCACGCGGAAAACCAGCTGACCGTCTCCGGGCGTACCTAGAACCGTGCAGGCAACCGTCGCCGAGAAGCGCGAGGTCGCGAAGGGAACGCTGCTCGTCCTCTTCGCGGTCGACGACTATCCCGACTACCGGCCCGGGAGCTACTTCTGGGTCGAGCTGCCGGACCGCGGCGACAACGACGAGAAGGGGCTCCGCCGCCACATCTCGCTCGTGACGTCACCGACGGAGAGCCGGCGTCGTCGGGCTCGCGACGCGGCTCCGT
Organism: uncultured Gaiellaceae bacterium; assembly: GCA_963820565.1. Lineage (GTDB taxonomy): Bacteria > Actinomycetota > Thermoleophilia > Gaiellales > Gaiellaceae > Gaiellasilicea. The sequence continues at coordinate 307,136 of CAWGAD010000010.1, read as the reverse complement.
GACACGGCCTTCAAGCGCACGCTCGCCGCCCTGGCGGTCGGAGACGAGGTCGAGGTCGAGGAACCGAAAGGCACGTTCCTCCTGCCCGAGGACACGAGCGTCGACTACGTCTTCGTCGCCGGCGGGATCGGCATCACCACCTTCCGCTCGATGCTGCGGTTCATCGCGGACGAGCAACTGCCGTACCGCGTGACGCTCGTCTATTCGAACCGTGACCGCGAGTCCGCGGCCTTCCTCGACGAGCTCGAGGAGCTCGAGCAGCGGATCGACGGGCTCGAGGTGATCCTGACGATGACCGACGACCCGGAGTGGGCCGGCGAGACGCGCCGGCTCGACGCCGAGGTGCTGCGTGACCTCCTCGGCAGCCTCGAGGGAAAGCAGTTCTTCGTCGCCGGGCCGCCGGAGATGGTCGAGGGCGTCGCCGATTCGCTGCAGGGCGCCGGAGTCCCGGAAGAGAGCGTGCGGGCGGGCAAGTTCTCGGGCTACTGATAGCCTGTTTCGACCTGGAAAGCTTTGAAGGCAGCTTGGCGACCAGGCTAAAAAACGCCTAAAGAGCCCGCGAGCTCCGGCTCCCAGACCTCTTTAGGCACGGGAGTGAACACGTGAGCGACACGCGCGACAGGTTGGCAGGGCTTCTCAGCGAGCGCATCCTCGTGCTCGACGGCGCGTGGGGAACGATGCTCCAGCTGGCCGGGCTCGAGGACGCCGACTACCGGGGCGAGCGCTTCGCGGATCATCCGCGGGACGTCGGGGGCGATCCGGACGTGCTCAACCTGACGCGTCCCGACCTCGTGCTCGACATCCACCGGCAGTACCTCGCCGCCGGCGCCGACATCACGACGACGAACACCTTCACGGCGACGCGGATCGGGCAGGCCGACTACGGGCTCGAGGATGCCGTGCGCGACATGAACGTCGCCGGGGCGCGCCTCGCCCGGCAGGCCGCCGACGAAGCCGGCGGACGCTTCGTCGCCGGCTCGCTCGGCCCGCTGAACGTGACCCTGTCGCTCTCGCCGAAGGTCGACGATCCGGCCTTCCGCGCCGTCACCTTCGACGAGGTCGTCGCCGCCTACGCGGAGCAGATCGAAGGGCTGCGGGACGGCGGTGTCGACCTGCTCCTGATCGAGACGATCTTCGACACGCTGAACGCGAAGGCGGCGATCGCGGCTGCGCGCGACGTCGCCCCGGAGCTGCCGCTCTGGATCTCGGTGACGATCGTCGACCTGTCCGGGAGGACGCTCTCGGGCCAGACCGTCGAGGCGTTCTGGACCGCGATCGAGCACGCGAAGCCGTTCATCGTCGGCGTCAACTGCTCGCTCGGCGCCAAGGAGATGCGGCCGCACGTCGCCGAGCTGGCGCGGATCGCGACGACCTACACGAGCTGCCACCCGAACGCCGGCCTGCCGAACGCCTTCGGCGGCTACGACGAGCGGCCGCACGACACCGCGGGGCTGTTGCGCTCCTTCGCGGAGGAGGGGTTCGTCAACATCGTCGGCGGCTGCTGCGGCACGACGCCCGACCACGTGGCCGAGATCGCAACCGCGGTCTCGGGGACTGTCCCCAGACAGGTCCCGAAACGCCCGCTCCGGCCGCGCTTCAGCGGCCTCGAGCCGTTCGAGATCGGCCCGGACACCGGCTTCGTCATGATCGGCGAGCGCACGAACGTCACCGGCTCCGCCCGCTTCCGCCGGCTGATCGAGGCCGGCGACTTCCAGGGCGCCGTCGACGTCGCCCTCGAGCAGGTGCGCGGCGGCGCGAACTTCCTCGACGTGAACATGGACGCCGACCTGCTCGACGCCGAAGCAGGCGATGACGACGTTCCTCAACCTGCTCGCGACCGAGCCGGAGGTGGCGCGGATCCCGATCATGGTCGACAGCTCGCGCTTCTCCGCGCTCGAAGCGGGCCTGAAGTGCGTGCAGGGCAAGGGGATCGTCAACTCGATCAGCCTCAAGGAGGGCGAGGAGGCGTTCCTCGAGCAGGCGCGCACGATCCGCCGCTACGGCGCGGGCGTGATCGTGATGGCGTTCGACGAGCTCGGGCAGGCGGACACGGTCGAACGCAAGGTCGAGATCTGCGGCCGCGCCTACGACCTCCTCGTCGCCGACGGCTGGGCGCCCGAAGACCTCGATCTTCGACCCGAACGTGCTCGCGGTCGCGACCGGGATCGAGGAGCACAACGGCTTCGCGAAGGCGTTCATCGAGGCGCTGCCGCTGATCAAGCAGCGCTGCCCGGGGGCCCGGACGAGCGGCGGCATCTCCAACCTGTCGTTCTCCTTCCGCGGCAACGACGTCGTCCGCGAGGCGATGCACTCCGCCTTCCTCTACGACGCGATCCGCGCGGGTCTCGACATGGGGATCGTCAACGCCGGCCAGCTCGTCGTCTACGAGGACATTCCCGCCGACCTGCTCGAGCGCGTCGAGGACGTGCTCTACGACCGCCGGCCCGACGCGACCGACCGTCTCGTCACCTTCGCCGAGACGGTGGAGGGCGAGGCGACCAGGCGGGAGCTCGACCTCACCTGGCGCGAGGCGCCGGTCGGAAAGCGGCTCGAGCACGCGCTCGTCCACGGGATCGTCGACTTCATCGAGGAGGACACCGAGGAGGCGCGCGCCGTGGCGGCGCGGCCGCTGGACGTGATCGAGGGGCCGCTGATGGACGGGATGAAGGTCGTCGGCGACCTCTTCGGCTCCGGGAGGATGTTCCTGCCGCAGGTGGTGAAGAGCGCGCGGGCGATGAAGCGCGCCGTCGCCTACCTCGAGCCGTACATGGAGGAGGAGAAGGCGCGCACCGGGAGCAACGGCCGGGCCCAGGGGAAGGTCGTCCTCGCCACGGTCAAGGGTGACGTGCACGACATCGGCAAGAACATCGTCGGCGTCGTGCTCGGCTGCAACAACTACGAGGTGATCGATCTCGGCGTCATGGTCCCGGGCGACACGATCCTCGATACCGCGGTCAGCGAGGGCGCTCATGCGGTCGGGCTCTCCGGCCTGATCACGCCGTCGCTCGACGAGATGGTGCAGGTGGCGAAGGAGATGGAGCGGCGCGGCCTCGAGTTGCCGCTGCTGATCGGCGGCGCCACGACGTCGCGCCAGCACACGGCCGTCCGGATCGCGCCGGCGTACGGCCGCGAGACCGTCCACGTGCTCGACGCCTCGCGCGTCGTCGGCGTCGTCTCCGACCTGCTCGACCCGGTTCGCCGTGGCACCCTCGACACCGAGAACCGCGAGGACCAGGAGCGGCTACGCGTGCAGCACGCGGAAAAGGAACGCCGTCCCCTGCTGCCGCTCGCGGCCGCACGTGCGAACCGCCAGCCGCTCGAATACGACGAGCTGTCCGTCCCGTCGTTCACCGGCACGCGGTCGGTCGAGCCGTCGCTCGCGGAGCTGCGGCCCTACATCGACTGGCAGTTCTTCTTCCACGCCTGGGAGTTGAAGGGCAAGTTCCCGGCCATCCTCGACCAGCCCGCGGCGCGCGAGCTCTACGACGACGCGACCGAGCTGCTCGACGAGATCGTCCGCGACGGAACGCTCCAGGCCCGCGGCGTCTACGGCTTCTGGCCGGCGCACGCCGAGGGCGACGACGTCGTGCTCGACGAAGGCATCCGCTTCCCGATGCTGCGGCAGCAGTCGGCGTGGGGCGACTCGCGGCCAAACCGGTCGCTGGCCGACTTCGTTGCGCCGGCAGGCGATCACGTCGGCGCGTTCGCCGTCGCGATCCACGGGGCCGACGAGCTCGCGGCCGGCTACGAGGCCGAGCAGGACGACTACAAGGCGATCATGGTCAAGGCGCTTGCCGACCGGCTCGCCGAGGCGTTTGCCGAGTGGCTCCACCTCCAGGCTCGGCGCGAGTGGTACGAGCCGGACGCAAGCCCGACGAGCGAGGAGCTGATCGCGGAGAGCTACCGCGGGATCCGGCCGGCGTTCGGCTACCCGGCCTGTCCCGACCACTCCGAGAAGCGGACGCTCTTCGAGCTGCTCGACGCAGGATCGGCGGGGCTCGCGCTCACCGAGAGCTATGCGATGACGCCGGCCGCCGCGGTCAGCGGCCTCTACTTCGGCCACCCGGGTGCGAAGTACTTCGCGGTCGGCCGCCTCGCCCGCGACCAGGTCGAAGACTATGCGGCGCGCAAGGGCATCGACGTCGCCGAGGCCGAGCGCTGGCTGCGGCCAAATCTCGCCTACGACCCGTAGACTCACGCCGTGGGTCGCCGCCTCGCCATCCTGCTGGCCGCGTGTCTCGCCGTGCCGGCGCTTGCGCTCGCGGCGGACGGCGAGCCGAAGAAGCGGATCGTGCCCGCCGACCAGAAGAAGGCCGCTGCGATCGTGCTGAAGCGCGCCGACCTCGCGGCGAACTGGAAGCGCATCCGGACTCCGGACGGCGGCGACGACCTCCGCTGCCCAGGCTTCGCCCCCGACGAGTCGGACCTGACGCTGACGGGCGAGTCGGAGACGGAGTTCGAGTACACGGGCGGAATGCCGTACGTCGGCTCGTTCTCGAACGTCTACGTCTCGGCCAAGGACGCGCAGGCGTCGTGGACGCGGAGCGTCAAGCCGGCGGTCGCGCGCTGCGTCGCGCACTTCTTCCGCCAGGGAGTGGCCGCCGAGGGCGGCAAGGTCGCGATCGTGAAGCAGGGCCGGATCGCGTTTCCACGCAGTCGCACCGCGAACAGCAGCCTTCCGCGTGCTGGCGCGGGTCACCATCACCAACGCGGGCGAGAGCACGACCTTCCCCTTCGCGATCCACCTGATCGCGCTGGGTCGCGGTCGCGGCGACATCGGTGTGATCGCCATGGGCCCGGGAACCGGGATCCCCGCCGCCTCCCTTCGCACCTTCGCGCAGCTGCTCGCTTCGAGAATGGAGAAGGCGGGCCTCTGACAACAGGAGGGCGCTCTGACCTGCGGTGTTAGCGTCCGCGCGTGCCTGACGGACGCCTAGGCCCGGTCCGCCTCCTGCAGGAGGCCTCGAACCTCCGGCTGCTCGTCCTCGCCACGTTCGGGTCGGGGCTCGGCACGTACCTCGCCGCGCTCGCCCTGACGGTGCACGTCTACGACGTCACCGGCTCGCCGAACTGGGTGGGCGCGCTCCTGATCGCGGACTTCCTGCCGATGGTGGCGATCGGCCTCGCGCTCGGGCCGCTCGTCGATCGCTTCTCACGGCGCCGGTTGATGATCGCGTCCGATCTCGTCCGCCTGGCCGTCTTCTGTGTGCTCCCGTTCGTCGACCGGCCGGGGGTGATCGTGGCGCTCGCCGCCGTCACCGGAGTCGCAACCGGCTTCTTCCGCCCGGCGGCGCACGCCGCGCTCCCGAACCTCGTCTCGGCGGCCGACCTGCCCACGGCGAACTCGCTCCTCCAGACGGTCGAGAACCTGGCCTGGCTGATCGGCCCGGTCGCAGGCGGCGCCCTCGTCGCGGCCTGGGGCACCGACGTCGCCTACTGGATCAACGCCGTCACGTTTCTCGTCTCGGCGCTGCTGCTGCTGCGAATCGCGGAGTCGGCGCTGCGGGGCGGCGACATGATGAGTCGAGGGCATTGGCGCGACGTGGCGGATGGACTTGCCGTCGTGCTGCGCTCACCGCCGCTCTTCATGGTTCTCGTCGTCTGGAGTGTCGCCATCGTCGGCAACGCGTTCTTCAACGTCGCCGAGATCTTCTTCGCCAAGGACGTCCTCGACTCGGGCGACCTGGGCTTCGGCATCCTTGTCGGCGCGACCGGTCTCGGGCTCACGATCGGTGGCTTCTTCGGCGGCAGGTGGATCGACCGCTTCGGCGTCACGCGCGTGTACATCGTCTCACTGGCGCTCTGGGGAGCCGGCGTCGCCGCAGCAGCCGTCTCGCCGTGGCTCGCGCTTGCCGCGGCCTTCGTCGCGATTGGGCTCGTCGGCAACGGCGCCGCGGTCGTCTGCAACCTCCTGCTCGTGCAGCGCGGCGCTCCCGATCACCTTCGCGGCAGAGCGTTCACCGTGATCATGAGCGCGAACTACCTCCTGCTCGGTCTCGGCATGGCCGCGGCCGGCCCGCTCACCGAGGCGATCGGCGGGCGCTGGATGTGGGGCGCTGGCCGCCGCGACGTACGGCCTGGCGACGGTGCTCGCCCTCGTCCTCTCGCGTGGCGTCGTGCTCGCTCCCGCGGACGGCCGGGCCGAGCCCTCGGCTGTATCTAGCATCTGACCGTGCGGCAGGGCTGGACCCTCGAGGACCTGGCGACCGGCGTCCGCTCCGGCGACCGGCGCGCGCTCGCGCGGGCGATCACGCTCGTCGAGAACCGCGATCCACTCTCGTACGATCTCGTCCGCGAGCTCTACCCGGAGACCGGCTCGGCGTTCGTCGTCGGCGTCACCGGGCCGCCGGGAGTGGGGAAGTCCTCGCTGATCAGCGCGCTCGTGCGGCACGTGCGTGAGGCGGAGCGCAGTGTCGGCGTGATCTCGGTGGATCCGTCGAGCCCGTTCACGAAGGGCGCTCTGCTCGGCGACCGGATCCGCCTCTCGGACCACTTTCTCGATCCCGGCGTGTTCATCCGCTCGATGGGCACCCGAGGTCATCTCGGCGGTCTGGCGGAGGCGACGCTGCAGGCCGCACTGCTGCTGGATGCAGCGGGCAAGGAGCTCGTTCTGCTCGAGACGGTCGGCGCCGGACAGAGCGAGGTCGAGATCATCGGGATCGCGGATACCGTGCTGCTGGTGCTGATGCCGGGCTCCGGCGACTCGGTGCAGGCGTTGAAGGCCGGGATCATGGAGATTCCGGACGTGATCGCGATCAACAAGATGGATCATCCGGCCGCCAAGACGATGCTGAACGAGGTGCGCTCGATCCTCGCGCTCGACCGGGAGCGCGAGTGGCGGCCGCCGATCGTCCTCACCGAAGCGATGCGAGGCGAGAACGTGCCCGAGCTGTGGCAGAAGATCGAGGAGCATCGCGCCTTCCTCGAGTCCGGAGGCTTGCTGGAGGAGCGGCGGCGCAAGAACCTCGCCGGTGAGGTGTTCGCGGCGGCGTCGAGCCGCGCGAAGGCGCATCTGCAGGAAGCCGTGGCCGAGAAGCCCGAGCTGCGACAGCTCCTCGACCAGGTCCAGTCCCGCAAGCTCGACCCGCTCACCGCCGTGCGTGAGATCCTCGAGCAGGTATACGGAATTGACGACGGCCCACGGTGAGAACAACAGAGGCCCCGACACTCGCTGACCTCGAGGCGGCGCGCGCCCGGATCGCCGGGATCGCGCGCGTCACGCCGGTCTATCCGTCCGAGACGCTCTCGCGGCGCTCCGGCCGGACCGTGCAGCTGAAGGCCGAGAACCTGCAGCGCACGGGTGCGTTCAAGATCCGTGGCGCCGTCAACACGATCGCGACGCTGACGGGTGAGGAGCGAGCCGCGGGCGTTGTCGCCGCCAGCGCGGGGAATCACGGCCAGGCGGTCGCCTGGGCGGCGCGCGAAGCAGGGATCGCGGCCACCATCTTCATGCCGCAGGACTCGCCGATGGCCAAGGTCGACGCGACCCGCAACTACGGTGCGCAGGTCGAGCTCGTCGGGACGGGCTTCGACGAGTCGATGGCGGCCGCGCAGGAGCTCGTCGACACGACCGGCGCGACGTTCGTCCACGCCTTCGAGGACGAGCGGGTGATCGCGGGGCAGGGCACGATCGGGCTCGAGCTCGTCGAGCAGCTGCCCGGCTTCGGCACGGTGGTGGTTCCGATCGGGGGAGGCGGGCTCGCCTCCGGGATCGCAATCGCGCTGCGCGCGCTCAAGCCGGACGTGCGCATCGTCGGCGTGCAGGCCGTGAACATCTGCCCGTTCGCGGGCGGCACCGAGCACGGGTACACGATCGCCGAAGGGATCGCGGTCAAGCAGCCGGGCACGCTCACCTCCGCGATCCTCGGCGAGCTTCTCGACGAGGTCGTCACCGTCACCGACGAGCAGATCAGCCACGCGATCGTGCTGCTGCTCGAGCGGACGAAGCTGCTGGTCGAAGGGGCCGGTGCTGCGCCGGTCGCCGCACTGCTCGCCGGCAAGGTTCCCGGCGACGACGAGGCCTGCGCGATCCTCTCCGGCGGCAACATCGACCCGACGCTGCTGATCCAGGTGATGCGCCACGGCCTGACCGAAGCGGGTCGCTTCCTCGTCGTCCGCACGCGGCTCGGCGACCGCCCGGGCGAGCTGATCAAGCTCCTGCAGCTCGTGGCGGAGGAGCGCGCGAACGTCGTCTCGGTGGAGCATCACCGCGAGGGAATGGAGCTCCCGATCGGCCAGACCGAGGTCGAGCTGACGCTCGCGATGCGCGACCAGGCTCACTGCGACGACCTCAGATCGGCCCTCGCCGCGCAGGGCTATCCGGTGGAACGCCTGCAGTAACTCGGCGCGAACCGTGCAAAGATCGAACGGTGGCCGCGACGTGTAAACGGTGTGGCAGGACGGCTGAACCGGGTGCCGGCTTCTGCGCCGGCTGCGGCGCCTCGCTGAGCGAGGAGCCGACGCGCGAAGAGCGGAAGATCGTGACGGTGCTCTTCGCCGACCTGGTCGGCTTCACCTCGCGGGCGGAGACGCTCGACCCGGAGGACGTGCGGGCGCTGCTCTCGCCGTACTACGCGCGGCTGCGGTCGGAGCTCGAGCGGTACGGCGGCACGGTGGAGAAGTTCATCGGCGACGCCGTCATGGCGATCTTCGGAGCGCCGGTGGCGCACGAGGACGATCCGGAGCGGGCCGTGCGGGCCGCGCTGGCGATCCGCGATCGCGTTGCAGACGAAGGCAAACTTCACGTGCGGATCGCGGTGAACACCGGCGAGGCGCTCGTGACGCTCGGCGCGCGGCCCTCCGAGGGCGAGGGGATGGTCTCGGGAGACGTCGTCAACACCGCGGCGCGCCTGCAGACGGCGGCGCCGGTCGACGGGATCCTCGTCGGCGAGCAGACCTACCGGGCGACGCGCAACGTGATCGACTACCGGGAGGCGGAGCCGGTCGAGGCCAAGGGCAAGTCCGAGCCGATTCCGGTCTGGCAGGTGGAGGTCGCCCGTTCCCGGGTCGGGGTCGACGTCGCGCGCTCGCATCAAGGCCAGCTCGTCGGGCGCGACCACGAGCTCGAGGTCCTGCGCGACGTCGTCGTGAGAGTGCTGCACGAGCAGACGGCGCAGCTGCTGACGCTGGTCGGTGAGCCGGGCATCGGCAAGTCGCGCCTCGTCTTCGAGACGATGCGGGTCGTCGGCGAGCGATCGGAGCTGATCGTCTGGCGGCAGGGGCGTTCGCTGCCGTACGGCGAAGGCATCAGCTTTTCGGCGCTCGCCGAGATCGTGAAGGCGCAGGCGGGCATCCTGGACGGCGACTCTGCGGATGAGATCGAAGCGAAGCTGCTCCGCGCCGTCGAGCCGGCGGGGGACGACGCGGAGTGGGTGCTGCGACATCTGCACGTGCTCGTCGGCGCGGCCGACGAGGGCGCTGCGGTTGCGAACCAGGTCGAGCGGTTTGCGGCCTGGCGCCGGTTCCTGGAGGGAATCGCCGAGGAGACGCCGACAGTGCTCGTGTTCGAGGATCTGCACTGGGCAGACGACGGGCTGCTCGACTTTCTCGACTACCTCGTCGAGTGGGTGAGCAGCCTGCCGCTGCTCGTGATCGGTACCGCACGCACTGAGTTTCTCGACCGGCGGCCCACGTGGGGCGCCGGCATGCGCAACGCCACGACTCTCGCACTCTCGCCGCTCTCGGACGAGGAAACCGGACGGCTGGTGCTCGCACTCCTCGAGCGCCCGCTCCTGGGCGCAGACGACCACGCCGCCGTCGTCGAGAGGGCCGGCGGCAACCCGCTCTACGCGGAGCAGTTCGCGCGGATGCTGAGCGAGCGGGGTGCGGTCGCCGGAGCTCCCCTGCCCGAGACCGTGCAGGGAATCATCGCGGGCCGCCTGGACGCCCTCGCACCGGCGCAGAAGAGCCTGCTGCAGGACGCCTCGGTGGTCGGGAAGGTGTTCTGGAGCGCAGCGCTCGCACAGCTGAGCGGTGGCAACCGGTGGGAGCTCGAAGAGGCGTTACATGCGTTCGAGCGGAAGGATCTCGTGCAGCGGGCACGGCGGAGCTCGGTGGCGGGCTCCGAGGAGTACGCGTTTCGCCACATCCTCGTCCGCGATGTGACCTACGGCCAGATTCCCCGCGCCTCCCGCAGCGAGAAGCATCGAGCCGCCGCGCTCTGGCTCGAGGGACTCGGCCACGGCGAGGAGCACGCCGAGATGCTCGCCCATCACTACGTCACGGCGCTCGAGCTGGCGCGGGCCTCGGGGACCGAGAGCGACGAGCTGAAGGAGCGCGCGCGAGGCGCACTCGTCGCCGCCGCCGACCGAGCCGCGGCCTTGAGCGCGTTTGCGCAGTCGGTGGAGCTCACCAGGCAGGCGCTCGACCTCTCGCCTGAAGGCGACGAGGAGCGGCCGTACCTCTTGCTGCGGCTCGGGCGCGGCCGCCGCTACAACGACGAGACCGGCGCCGATGAGCTCCTGGAAGCGCGCGAAGCCTTGCTTCAGCTCGGCGACCTGGCCTCCGCGGCCGAGGCATCGGTCCTGCTCGCAGACCTCGCCAGTCAAGCCGGCGACAGCAGCTCCGTGGAACAGCACGCCGCCGACGCAGAAGCGCTCGTCGCGGAGCTTCCTCCGTCTGCGCAGAAGGCGTTGGTGCTCAGCGCACTTGCACGCTTCCAGAATCTCGCCGCGGCGCATGCCACAGCTGCCCGCCTCGCCGGTGAGGCGCTCGAGATGGCCGAGACGCTCCGCCTCGACGCGGTCCGGGCCTCGGCTCTGAACACGCGCGGCGTCGCCCGGGTCCGCCTCGGAGACCCCGACGGCGTGCAGCGATGTCGCGGAGAGCCTCGAGCTCGCCCTGCAGATCCAGTCGGTCTTCGACGTCCTGCGCGGCTACACGAATCTGGCGCACGTCTCCGAGTTGCTCGGTGACGCGGGCCGTGCGCACGAGCTGAACCTGGAGCACCTCCGTGAGGCCGAGCGGCTCGGGGCCGGTGGCCTGGCGCGGTGGGCGCGGGCGAACCTCGCCTCCGGCCACTTCGAGCGGGGGGAGTGGGACGAGGCGCTGCGCCTGGTGGAGGAGTTCATCGCAGAAGTGGAGGCGGGCTCGCCGCATGCCCAGGAGGACGCGTGCCGCATGACCCGGGCCGAGATCAGGCTGGGCCGGGGCAACGTGGAGGGCGCCCTGGCTGACCTTCAGGTGGCCGTGGACATCTCGCGGCGACGCCGGGGTGAGTCCATGAGCAGGACCCTCGCGAAGGTGGCGCGGGTGCTGCTGGACGCGGGACGGCCGGCAGAGGCGTCGGCGGCGTTCGAGGAGCTGCTCGGCACGCCCGAGGCGGATCCCGGGCCTGTCGAGGCGTTCGAGGTCGCCTGTGTCGCGCATCAGCTCGGGCGCGAGGACGATGTCCGAGCCAGGCTCGAGCAGCTCTCCGCGATCAGCGTCTGGGCCGAGCCGGCCATCGCCTACCTTGGCGGCGACTTCGTCACCGCGGCCGACCGCTATTCGGCGGCCGGCATCCCGGTGTACGCGGCGCGCGCGCGGGTGGCTGCCGGACGGGCGTTCGCCGCCGCGGGCAGGCAGGCCGAGGCGGACGAGCAGTTCGGCGAGGCGCTGGCGTTCTTCCGCGCCGCGGGAGCGACCCGGTACCTGCGAGCGGTCGAGGCGCCGTTCGCGAGCACCGCGTAGCGGCGGCCTACGCGCCGCCGCAGCGGCGAAACTCGACCACCGGGCCGCCGCGAGCGGCCCAGGCCGTGACGCCGCCTTCGACCACGGGACGGGCGGCGACGCCCTTGGCTGCGAGGATCGAGGCCGCGATTCCGGCGCGAGCGCCGCTTTCGCAGATGGTCACGATCGGCTTGTCGGTGGGCAGGTCGGCGCCGGAGATCGACAGGAGCCGGTACGGGATGTTGCGGCTCCCGGCGATGTAGCCGGTGTCGCGCTCGTCGCGCTCGCGCACGTCGATCACCTCCGCTCCCTCCTCGAGCAGCCGGTCGAGCTCGTCGAGGCCGACGGGCTCGATCTGCTCCGGCCCAGCGCCGAGGACGTAGCCCTCGAGCTCGAGAAAGCCGACCGAGCGGAGGCCTCGGATCGCCTGCGCAGCCTCCGGCGTGCTGGCCGCCTGGATGACGATTCGCTCCTCGGGATCGAGCAGGAAGCCGGCCCTGGTTGCGAACGAACCGCCGCGGACGGGCACGTTGAGCGCGCCGTGCGCATGGCCGCCGAGGAAGTCCGAGACCTCGCGGACATCCAGCAGCGTCGCTCCGGTCGGCACGTCGACGAGTTCTCCGACATCGCTGGGGGCGCCGAGGAGCGGGCCGCGGTTGAGGTCGACGATCCGGGCCATGTTCGGCGGCTTCGGCGCCGACGTGGCCGCCGCATCGGCCACGAACTCGAGCTCGTCCCGAAGCTGGAGAGCGTGGTTGAAGCGCCGCTCGAAGCCGATCGTCGACGATGCCTTCGAGCTCATGCCCTTCCCGCAGAGCGAGCCGGCGACGTGTCCCGGGAAGACTTCGACGCCGTCCGGCAGCTCGAGCAGCCGCTGCAGGGACTGGAACAGGCTCTCGGCGCCCTCCTTCGCGTCCACGGCGAGGTCGGGCCGTCCGGCGTCGCCGACGAAGAGCGAGTCGCCGGTCAGCACGAGCCACGCATCCTCGGCCCGCGAGCGGTCGGCGACGGCGAGGCAGGTGTGCTCCGGCCGGTGGCCGGGCGTGTGGATCGCGCGCAGGACGATGCGGCCGAGCTCGATCTCGGCGCCGTCGGCCAACGGGTCGGCGGGGTATTCCACCTCGGCCGCAGGGTGGATCGAGATCGGCACGCCGTGGTCGAGCGCGAGGCGGCCGTGCCCGGAAAGGTGGTCTGCGTGCGTGTGCGTCTCGATCGTCCGAACGATCGCGACTCCGCGCCGCTCGGCGGCTTCGAGCAGCGGCTCGATCGCGTACGGCGGGTCGACGACGACGGCGACGCCCTCGTCCTCGTCGCCGATCAGGTACGACGCGCACCCGAGGTCGTCGTCCACGAACTGCTGGAAGAGCACGAGTGGTGACGCTATCAGGCTTTACGGCGTGCGAGGCCGAGCGCGACCACCGCAAACCCGACCGCCAGCCCGCCGCCGACGATCGCCGCAACCCAGGGGAAGGGCTCGGACGGCTCGGCCGGCACGACCGTCAGCGTGTCGTCCACCTCGACCGTCTCGCCGTCGGCGAACCTGGCGCGGAGGACGAGCGGGAGGACGCCCGGCGGAGCGTCGGCGCGGGCGCGAACGTCCCAGCGGGATTCGCCGCCGAAGACCTCACGCAGCCTGCTCGAGAGGACATCGAGCCCTGCGGCCTCGATTTCGAGCCCTTCCGGGGGTGCGCCGGGCCGCAGTCGGGGCAGTTCCACCAGGAAGTCCGTGACCTGCGCCTGCTCGACGAGGCGCGGTTGGACATTCAGGTGCGCGGCCGCCGGTTGTGCCGACAGACCCAGGAACAACATCGCTAGCGTTGTGCTGACGTATGTAGCTCGTAAAGGAGACCGTTTCACAGGTTTGGGACTGGTATACCTGGCAAAGGAACCACTGACGGCGTCAAACCGGCGCACGCTGGACCAATTGCACACTAAGGAAGGACATTCCCGATGAGGAAGAAGAACCTCTGGCTGGCGCTCGCGCTGCTCGTGTCGAGCTTCGCGCTGGTCGCAGCCGGTTGCGGCGGCGACGACGACGAGAGCTCGGGCGCAACCACCGCGGAGGGCGGCGCCGAAGCCGCCGAGCAGGTGATCACGGTGAACTGGGGCACGGAGCCCCCGTCGCTCGATCCCGGGCTCGCGACCGATACCACCTCCAACAACATCCTGCTCGCCATCATGGATCCGCTCGTCAAGCTCGACGACGATCTCAAGCCGGTCGGCAGCGCCGCCGAGAGCTTCTCGACGAGCGATGACGGCCTGACCGTCACGTATGTGCTGAAGGACGGTCTCAAGTGGACGAACGGCGATCCCGTCACCGCAGGGGACTTCGAGTACTCGTGGAAGCGCACGCTCTCGCCTGAGCTCGGCGCCGACTACGCGTACCAGTTCTACGGCATCGTCGGGGCGCAGGAGTACAACGGCTGCGATCCCAAGAAGGACGACTGCGCCGCGCTCGCCGACAAGGTCGGCGTGAACGCGGTCGACGACAAGACCCTCGAGGTCAAGCTGACGAGCCCGCAGCCGTGGTTCATCCAGCAGTCTGCGCACCACTCGTTCCTCGCCGTCAACAAGAAGGCGGTCGACCAGTTCGGCGACAAGTGGACCGAGGCGGCGAACATCGTCACCAACGGCCCCTTCAAGCTGGAGCGCTGGCAGCACAACTCCGCGATCGACCTGGTCAAGGACCCGAACTGGCGCGACGCCGACAACGTCAAGCTGACGCGCGTCAACGGCCGCATGATCACGGACGGGATCACCTCCGTGCAGGCGTTCGAGGCCGGCGAGATCGATGTCGTCTACCAGGGCCTGCCGCCGGACGAGATCGCCCGGCTGAAGGAGACGCCCGAGTACGAGCAGTACCCGGCCCTCGGCACGTACTACTACGGCGTCAACGTCAAGAACATCACCGACGTCAAGCAGCGTCGGGCAATGGCGCTGGCGATCCCGCAGCAGTCGATCATCGACAACGTCGCCCAGGCCGACCAGCTGCCGGCGACCGGCTTCACGCCCAAGGGCATGCCGGGCTTCGACACGATCAACCCCAACTCTCCGTGGCTCTCGGCCCCGGGAGACCTGGAGCAGGCGAAGCAGCTGATGAGCGAGGTCGCCAACCCGAAGACGAACATCACGCTCTACATCAACGACTCGCCGGGTCACCGTGAGATCGCCGTCGCGGTCCAGGCCGCCTGGAAGGAGCTCGGGATCACGAGCACGATCAAGCAGCAGGAGTTCGCGCAGTACCTGGAGTTCCTCGGGCCGCCCCCGAACGCGGACGTGGACGTGTACCGCCTCGGCTGGATCGGCGACTTCGTCGACGCGATCAACTTCCTCGACCTCTGGACGTGCGAGTCGGGGAACAACAACACGAACTACTGCAACGAGGAGTACGACCGGGTGATCGCAGAAGCGAAGACCACCCAGGACAACACCGCCCGCTACGAGCTCTATGGGCAGGCGGAGCAGATCCTGTTCGGCGAGGACGGCGACATGCCGATCCTCCCGATCTACTTCTATACGTTCCCCCAGCTCGAGAAGACGAATATCAAGGAGACCTTCAGCACGAACCTGCTCAACCAGACGGACCTGACCAAGGTCGTCGTCACCGAGTAGGGAGCGTTTCCATCACGAGGGTGGACGGGGCCTACGATAGGCCCCGTCCCCCGCTTGAGAAGATTTCGGCGGGGTAAGGAAGAAACCGATGCTCAAGTTCATCGTCAGGCGGATCTTCTGGACGATCCCCGTTCTGCTGGTCGTCATCTTCCTGACCTTCACGATGATGCGGCAGATCGGCGGCAACCCGTTCCGCCACTCCGAGCGTGCCGTGCCGGAGGCCGTGCAGGCCAACCTGGAGCGGAAGTTCCACGTCAATGATCCCTGGTGGAAGCAGTACGCCTTCTACGTGAAAGGCGTCGCCACTCTCGACTTCGGCCCGTCGCTCGTCCTACGCGGGCAAACGGTGAACGACATCATCAAGGAGCACTTCCCGAAGTCGATCGAGCTCGGGTTGTATGCGTTCCTGTTCGCGATCGTCGTCGGCGTGCCGCTCGGGATCGTCGCGGCCCTCAGGCACAACACCGTGGTCGATTACGGGGCGATGTTCTTCTCCAACGTCTTCCACGCGATCCCGAGCTTCCTCGTCGCCACGCTGCTCATCTACTACCTCTCTCTGAAGGCCGGCCTCTTACCGACATCCGGCTGGACGACCTGGCAGCACAAGATCCTGCCCTCGATCGCGCTCGGCTTTGCGCCGATGGCGCTGTTCGCGCGACTGGTGCGCGGGACGATGCTCGAGACGCTGCAGCAGGACTACGTGCGCACCGCGCGCGCGAAAGGGCTGCGCTATCGGCGCATCGTCACGCTGCACGTGCTCCGGAACTCGCTCATCCCGGTCATCACCGCGGCCGGGCCGCTGCTCGGCTTCATCATCACGGGCTCGTTCGTGATCGAGTTGATCTTCAACATCCCGGGCATCGGCTCGTACTTCGTCACCGCGGTGGGCGCGCGCGACTACTCGGTCGTGATGGGGCTGACGGTTGTGCTCTCGATGATCGTGATCCTGGCCAACCTCGTCGTCGACATCCTCTACGGGATCCTCGATCCCCGCACGCGAGACGTGCGCACCTGATGGCCGTCAATCCGAGCGACATCCGCGAGCCGCTCGCGCTCGAGCCGGCGTCGGGCCAGGTGTCCGGCACGCCGATCCGGCAGTCGAACCTCTGGAAGGACGCCTGGCGGCGATACGTCCGCAACAAGGGCGCCGTGGTCGCCGGAGCGATCTTCATCGCCGTGCTCCTCTACTGCCTGATCTGGCCCTTCATCTCGCCGTACAGCGGCAACGAGGTCGACTTCGCCCTCGCCAAGCAGGACCCGAGCCTGGCGCATCCGTTCGGCACGGACAAGTTCGGCCGCGACATGTTCACCCGCACGGCCGAGGGCGGTCGCGTCTCGATTCTGATCGCCTTCGGCGCAACGCTCGCGATCCTGCTGATCGGCGTCGTCTACGGCTCCATCTCCGGCTTCGTCGGCGGCCGCGTCGACAACGGGCTGATGCGCTTCCTCGACGCCCTCTACGGCCTCCCGTATCTGCCGTTCGCGATCATCACGCTCCAGATCATCGGGCGCACGGACATGTGGACGATGATGGTCGCGCTCTCGATCGCGAGCTGGTTCACGACCGCGCGCATCGTCAGAGGCCAGGTGATCACGCTCAAGGAGAACGACTATGTGCGCGCTGCCAAGGCGGTGGGCGCACGCTGGTACCGGGTCCTCTCGCGCCATCTGCTGCCCAACACGCTCGGGATCCTGATCATCGCGATCTTCCTCGAGCTGCCTGCAGTGATCCTCGGCGAGGCATTCCTCTCCTTCATCGGGCTCGGCATCAGCCCGCCCGACGCCTCGTGGGGCTCGATGGCGCAGGAGGGGCGCACGGTCTATCGCACGCACCCGATCGAGATCATCGTCCCGTCCGTCGCGATCGCGACACTCGTGCTCTGCGCGAACTTCATCGCGGACGGCCTCCGCGACGCACTCGACCCGAGGACCAGGGAGACCTAGATGGCGCTGCTCGAGGTCAACGACCTGCGCACGCACTTCTTCACCCGGGAGGGCGTGGTCCGCGCCGTCGACGGGGTCGACTTCGCAGTCGAGAAGGGCAAGACGCTCGGCATCGTCGGCGAGTCGGGCTGCGGGAAGTCGGTCACCGCGCTCTCGATCATGGGCCTGATCCCCAGGCCTCCCGCGAAGATCGTCTCCGGCGAGGTGCTCTTCGACGGCCAGGACCTGACGAAGCTGTCCGAGCACAAGCTGGAGGACGTCCGCGGGCGCGAGATCGCGATGATCTTCCAGGACCCGATGACGTCGCTCAACCCGACGTTGACGATCGGGACGCAGATCACCGAGACGATCAGGCGGCACTACGGCGTGCCGCAGAAGGAGGCGGACAAGAAGGCGATCGAGCTCCTGGAGGAGGTCCGGATCCCAGGCGCCTCCCAGCGGTTGAAGGACTACCCGCACAGGTTCTCCGGAGGCATGCGCCAGCGCGTCATGATCGCGATTGCGCTCTCCTGTGACCCGAAGCTGTTGATCGCGGACGAGCCGACGACGGCCCTCGATGTGACCGTTCAGGCGTCCGTGCTCGACCTGCTCGACGACCTGCGCGCCCAGCACGACATGGCGATGATCATCATCACGCATGACATGGGCGTCGTCGCCGAGGCGGCAGACGACATCCTCGTGATGTACGCCGGGCAGATCGTCGAGCAGGCGTCGACGCTCGACCTGTTCGACAACCCGGAGCATCCCTACACGGAGGCGCTGCTCGGGGCGCTGCCGCAGCTCGAGGGCGAGGGAATTCGCCAGAGGCGCTTGACGGCGATCCCAGGCCGCCCGCCCGACCTGATCGATCCGCCTGAGGCCTGCCGATTCGCGCCGCGCTGCCAGTACGCGGGTGGCGATTCCTGCACGGAGCAGATGCCGGAGCTGCGCCAGATCCGACCGGGCCACTGGGTGCGGTCGGCGCATCCCGCGAGTGAGCGCGCGGCGACGCGTTCGCCCGAGGTGACGCCGGCATGAACGAACGCGCGCCCCTGCTCGAGGTCACCGACCTGCACAAGCACTTCCCGATCCGCGAGGGGCTGCTGATCGAGCGCAAGGTGGGGGAGGTGAAGGCCGTCGACGGCGTCAGCTTCTCGGTCGCCCAGGGCGAGACGCTCGGGCTCGTCGGCGAGTCCGGCTCCGGCAAGTCGACCACCGGCTACTGCATCCTCCAGCTGCTGAAGCCGACCTCCGGCTCGGTCAAGTTCGAAGGCACCGAGCTGACCAAGCTCGGCCGCGAGGACCTGCGGCGGATGCGGCGCGAGATGCAGATCGTCTTCCAGGACCCGTACTCGTCGCTCGACCCGCGCATGACGGTGGGCGACATCGTCGGCGAGCCGCTGATCGTGCACGGAATCGGCACTCGCAAGGACCGCACGATCCGCATCCGCGAGCTGCTCGACGTGGTCGGCTTCAATCCGAGCTACACCAACCGCTACCCGCACGAGTTCTCGGGCGGCCAGCGGCAGCGGATCGGGATCGCGCGTGCGCTCGCACTGAGCCCGAAGCTGATCGTCTGCGACGAGCCGGTCTCCGCGCTCGATGTCTCGATCCAGGCGCAGATTCTCAACCTGCTCAAGGACCTGCAGCAGGACTTCGGCCTCACGTATCTCTTCATCGCCCACGATCTTGCGGTCGTGCGGACGATGAGCGACCGGATCGCGGTGATGAACCAGGGGCAGCTGGTGGAGATCGGCCCGGCCGAGGAGGTCTACACCCAGCCGCAGCACGACTACACGAAGGCGCTTCTCTCCGCGGTGCCGATCCCGGACCCGCGCGCGATGAAAGAGCGGAAGGCCGCCCGCCGCAAGCTGCGGCACGCGCTGGCCGAGGGCGTCTAGCTCCGTCCGACAAAGCGTTGCACTTCCGTGCGGGACTGTCCCCGGGACTGTCCCCGTTCGTTCAGAGGCCGAGATGCTTCGCGATCACCATGCGCTGCACCTCGTTGGTGCCCTCGCCGATCTCGAGGATCTTCTGGTCGCGATAGAGCCGTGAGATCGCGTACTCGTCCATGAAGCCGTAGCCGCCGTGGATCTGGAGCGCTGAGTTGGCGGCCCGGTTGGAGAGCTCGCCGGTGTAGAGCTTCGCCATCGCTGCCTCCCGCCCGAAGGGCCGGCCCTGGTCCTTCAGCCACGCAGCTTTCAGCACGAGTGCGCGGCCGGCCTCGATCTCGGTCGCCATGTCGGCGAGCTGGAACTGGATTGCCTGGAAGCGCGAGATCGGCTTGCCGAACTGCTCCCGCTCCTGCGCGTAGGCGTAGGCGAGGTCATAGGCGCCCTGCGCCAGCCCGACGCCCATCGCCGCCACCGAGATCCGCCCGCCGTCGAGGATCTCGAGGAACTGCTGGAAGCCCTCCCCGCGCGGCCCGAGCAGGTTTCCCTCCGGCACCGCGACGTCGCGGAACGACAGCTCCCGCGTGTCCGACGCGCGCCAGCCGAGCTTCTTCATCGGGCCCGAGATCTCGTAGCCGGGCGTCCCGTTCTCGACGACGATGTTCGAGATCTCGTTCTCGCCGGTGCGCGCGGTCAGCGTCACGCCCCAGGTGATGTCGGTGCCGGCGTTCGTGATGAACATCTTCGAGCCGTTGACGAGCCACTGCCCGTCGCGCAGCTCCGCGGTTGTGCGCGTGTTGCCGGCGTCGGAGCCTGCGCCGGGCTCCGTCAGGCCGAAGGCCGCCAGCTTCTTGCCGGCGGCCAGATCCGGCAGCCACTCGCGCTTCTGCTCCTCGTTCCCGAAGAGGAAGATCGGCATCGTCCCGAGCGAGGTGTGCGCGGCGACGGTGATCGCGAGCGACGAGTCGATCCGCGTCAGCTCCTCGATCGCGAGTGCGTAGGAGACCGTGTCGCCGCCGGCGCCGCCGTACTCCTCCGGGATCGGCAGGCCCATCACCCCGAGCTCGCCGAGTGCCGCGACGAGCTCGTACGGGAAGCGCGACTCGCGGTCGAGCTCCTCTGCCACGGGCGCGACCTGGTCGCGTGCAAACTCGCGCACGGTCTCGCGCACGAGCTCCTGCTCGGAGGTCAGATCGAGGTCCATGCGCCGCCGAACCCTACCCGGTAGATTCGCCGCACCCCAACCTAGGAGCAATCAGATGGCTGACAGCGTGCAGGAGTTCTTCGACGGCCTTGCCGAGCGGGCCGATGCCGAGAAGACGGCGGGGATGAACAACTCGTACCTGTTCGAGATCGAGGGCGCCGGCGACTGGCTCGTCACGGTCCAGGACGGCAGCGTCAGCGTGACCGAAGGCGGCGGCGAGGCCGACACGACGATCTCGACCAGCGAGGACACGATGCTGGCGGTGATCCGCGGCGAGCAGAACCCGACGACGGCGTACATGACCGGCAAGCTGAAGATCAAAGGGGACATGGGCGCCGCGATGAAGTTGCAGAAGCTCTTCTAGCGTCGTACCTTCAGTCGGATCGTCTTCTCCGTCGAAAGGGGTTTGCGTGTCCTACTACGAGGTCCTGCTCTTCCTGCACATCGCGACCGCGGTGATCTGGCTCGGCTCTGGGTTCTTCCTCCAGATGCTCGTCATCCGCGCGGAGAAGACGGGCGACCGCCTCCTGACGAAGCAGCTCAGCGCCCACACCGGCTGGCTGGCGCAGCGGATCTTCATTCCGTCGTCGCTCGCGGTGCTCGTGCTCGGGATCCTGCTCACGATCGAGGGACCGTGGAGCTTCGACCAGCTCTGGATCGTCCTCGGGCTCGTGGGCTACGCGATCTCGTTCCTCGTCGGCATCCTCTTCATCGAGCCGGAGGGGAAGCGCATCCACGCGGCGATGGAGGCCCACGGGCCCGAGTCGCCTCAGGCCGCATTTCACGTGCGCCGGATCAACGTCGTCTCGCGGATGGAGCTCGTCGTGCTCTACCTCGTGATCGCGGTCATGGCGCTCAAGCCGACCGGCGACGACACGGGCACGCTGATCGTCATGGCCGCTGTCGTCCTCGTCACGCTCGCGCTCGGAGTGCCGAGGCTGCGAGCGGCGCCGCAGACGCCCGTGGCCGCACCGGCCGACTAGTCGGTCTCCAGCTCGACGAGGAGGGCGCCGCCGGCGACGCGGTCGCCCTCCTCGACGTGCACCGCCTTCACGATCGCGTCGAAGGGCGCGGTCAGAGGCGTCTCCATCTTCATCGCCTCGAGCACGAGCAGCGGGCGCCGCGCCTCGACGTGATCGCCTGCGGCGACCTCGACCCGGATCACGGTGCCCGGCATCGGCGCCGTCACACGGCTCTCGCCGCCGCCGGCCGCGTGCGCGTGTGCGGCGCTGTCGACGTCGGGAGCGGCGGTGGGCGGCGCCGGGGGCAGGTTGAGCCGCCAGCCGCCGCGCCACGCAGTCTCGGGTAGCCGCAGCGGCGGCTCCGACAACGGCGCGTACTCCGTCAGGAACGCGGTGGTCGCCTCGCCCGCGAGCACGACCGGGTGCGCGACGAGCCAGCGCAGGAAGGGCAGGTTCGTGGTGACGCCGCCGACCTCGGTCTCGGCGAGCGCGTCTGCGAGCCGTGCGAACGCCTCCGGGCGCGTCGGTCCGTGCGCGATCAGCTTCGCGATCATCGGGTCGTAGGAGGTGCCGACCTCGTCGCCCTCGGCGACGCCGGCGTCGACGCGAATCCCGGCCGGGAGCCGCAGACGCTCGACCGTCCCCGCCTGCGGCAGGAACGTGCGCGGATCCTCGGCGTAGAGCCGCACCTCGACCGCGTGGCCCTGACTTTGTGTTCCTGTTCCACTAAGTCGCTCGCCCTCGGCGACGCGGAGCTGCTCGCGGACGAGGTCGATGCCGGTGACGAGCTCGGTGACGGGGTGCTCGACCTGGATGCGGCCGTTCAGCTCCAGGAAGTAGAAGTCGCCTCCGTCGAGCATGAACTCGGCCGTGCCGGCGCTCTGGTAGCCGATCGCCCGCGCGAACGCGACCGCAGCCTCGCTCATCGCCGCCCGCAGCTCCGGGCCGATTGCGGGGGAGGGCGACTCCTCGAGCACCTTTTGGTGGCGGCGCTGGACGGAGCAGTCGCGCTCGCCGAGCGCGAGCACGGTCCCGTGCGCGTCGGCCAGGAGCTGGATCTCCACGTGTCGCGGCCGCTCGATGTAACGCTCGCAGAAGACCGTGCCGTCGCCGAAAGCCGACTCCGCCTCGCGGGCCGCCGACGCGAGCGCGTCGTCGAGCTCGTCCGGGCCGCGGACGACGCGCATGCCACGGCCGCCGCCGCCCGCTGCCGCCTTGACCACGAGCGGAAAGCCCAGCTCGGCGGGCTCGCCGGTCGGGACGACCGGAACGCCCGCCTCGGCCGCGATCCGCTTCGCGGCGAGCTTGTCTCCGCCCAGCCTGAGCGCGTCGGCAGGTGGCCCGATCCAGGTCAAGCCGGCCGCCGCCACGGCTTCCGCGAAGCTCTCGTTCTCGGCCAGGAAGCCGTAGCCGGGGTGGATCGCATCGGCGCCGGTCTCCTGCGCCGCCCGGATGTGCTCCTCGGAGTGGAGGTAGCTCGCGATCTCGGCCGTCTCGTCGGCCGAGCGGGCGTGCAGCGAGCCGCGATCGTCCGGCGCCGTCACCGCCACGGTCGCGATCCCGCGGTCGCGGCACGTGCGGAAGATGCGCAGTGCGATCTCGCCGCGATTCGCCACCAGGAGCTTGCGGATCGGCATCGCGTGAGGCTACCCTCCTCCGCTCGATGCGGCGGTTTCTGCTCATCCTTGCGGTCGGGCTCTGCCTGCCCGCCACGGCCGGCGCCGGCACCCTCTTCCTGATCGACGGGCGCGGCTGGGGTCACGGCGTCGGCATGAGTCAGTTCGGTGCACGGGGCTTTGCCGAGGACGGCTGGAGCCACCAGCGGATCCTGGCCTACTACTACCGCGGCACGGAGCTGCGGCTCCTGCCGGCGCGGCCGGTCCGCGTGCTGCTCGCGGAGGACCGCCCGGCGGTGAAGATCTCGTCGCCGAAGCCCTTCAAGGTCGTCGATGCGCGCGGAAAGTCGCGCCGGCTGAAGCCGGGCGTGCAGAACGTGGTCGCGGCGAAGCTGGGCAAGCTCCGCGCGCCGCTCCGCTTCCAGCCGGGCGCCGCGCCGCTCCTGCTCGACGGCACGGCCTACCGCGGCACGCTGATCGTCCACCGGCGCGCCGGGAAGCTCACGGTCGTCAACAAGCTGCCGCTCGACCGCTACCTCCGCGGCGTCGTTCCCTGGGAGATGCCGGACGATTGGCACCCGCAGGCGCTGCGCGCCCAGGCGGTGGTTGCGCGCTCCTACGCGCTCGCGACGCTGAAGCCGGGGACGATCTTCGACCTCTACGCAGACACCCGCAGCCAGGTCTACGGCGGCATCGAGGCCGAGGCGGTGTCGACGAACCAGGCCGTCGGCGCCACCGCGGGGCGAGTCCTCTTCTGGAACGGGCGGGTCGCGACGACCTTCTACCACTCGACGTCGGGCGGCCAGACCGTCTCGATCGGCGAGGCGTGGCCGCGCGCGACTCCCGTGCCCTATCTCGTCGCGGTCCCCGATCCGTACGACCGGCTCTCGAAGTACCACCGCTGGGGGCCGGTGCGGCTGACTCCGGCGCAGGTGGCGCGGAAGCTCGGTTCCGGCGCGGTGCGTGATCTCGTCGTCGCTCGTGGTCCTTCCGGCCGGGCCGCCGAGGTGACGGTCCGGGCGCGGACCGGGGCTCGGCGGATGCTCTCGCAGGACTTCCGGCGCGCGCTCGACCTCCGCTCGACGTGGTTCAACGTGCGCGTGCTCAACCTCGATCCGCCGCTGCGGCGCGCGCTGGCCAACCAGCCCGTCGTGCTCAAGGGCTTCGTCCGCGGCCTCCGCCGCGTGCGGCTGGAGCAGCAGGTGCTCGGCGGCGCATGGCGGACGGTCCGCCCGATCGCTCGGCGCCCGGACGGGCGCTTCACCGTCACCGTGCGGCCGCGGCGGACGACGAGCTACCGCCTGGCGACGGCCGCGGCGGCCGGCGCCGCGGTCACCGTCAAGCCGCGCTGAAAAGTCCCGCGCAAGGTTTTTCCCGGAGGGGCATCTCTATAGCCAAGGACGTGCCCTCGTCCCCACATAGGGGCCGTGCCGCCCGCCGGCCCCGCCTTTCTCCACAGAACCGCCCCTTGCCGCAGAGGGGCGGTTCGCTTTTGGGGACAGTCCCAGGGACAGACCCTCGGACGTGTGCGGAACGGACAGGCGCGGGCCTTGTTAGCCTCCCGTCATGAGCATCGTCAATCGGCGCAACGCAGTCCTGGGCTGGCTCAGCTGGCTCGGGCTCAAGCATGTGGTCAAGCGGAAGGCCAAGGACGCCGTGCCCGGCACCGTCGAGGGATCCAAGCGCCCGAACAAGGGTGCGATCGCGACGGGGATCGCGGCCGTCGGCGGTCTGCTCTGGTTCTGGCGGCGCAAGAGCTCGGACGAGTCGCAGCCGCCTGCCGGCGAGTGAGTCTCCTGCGCGCCGCACTGGACGGCCTCGTTCCGTACGAGCCCGGCAAGCCGGAGGAAGAGCTTCAGCGCGAGCTCGGGCTCGAGCGCGTCGTCAAGCTCGCCTCGAACGAAGGCCCGTGGGGACCGTTCCCGGCCGCCCTGGAGGCGCTCGAGCGCAGCGCACCCACGCTCAACCGCTATCCCGACGGAGGCACCTTCCACCTCCGCAACGCCCTCGCCGAGCGCCACGGCGTCGATCCCGCGAACGTGATCACGGCCGCGGGAGCCGACGCGATCATCGGCCACCTCTCGCTCGCCGTGCTCGACCCCGGCGACGAGGTCGTGACGGGCTGGCCGTCGTTCATCAGCTACGTGCTCGACGCGCTCAAGCTCGGAGCCGTTCCACGGAAGATCCCTCTGGTCGACCAGCACTGCGACCTCGAGGCGCTGCTCGCTGCGGTCGGGCCTCGCACGAAGCTCGTCTACATCGCGACCCCGAACAACCCGACCTGCACGATGACGAACCGTGCCCAGCTCGACGCCTACTTCGACCAGGTGCCGGAACACGTGCTCACGGTGCTCGACCAGGCGTACTTCGAGTACATCGAGCACCCGGACTATCCGGACGGCATCGAGGAGTACGCGAAGGCCGGTCGCCGGGTGCTCGTGCTGCGCACCTTCTCGAAGATCTACGGGCTCGCGGGGTTGCGGGTCGGTTACGGGATCGGGCCGACGGACGTGATCGGCGGGATCTGGAAGACGCGCCGTGCCTTCGACGTGAGCACCCAGGCGCAGGTCGCGGCGCTGGCGAGCATGGACGAGGCCGGCGAGCTGGCTGAGCGCCGGCGGCTGACCCATGAAGGGCGCGAGGCGATCGCCCGCGCCTTGCGCGAGCACGGACTGGAGCCCGCGGGGCCGGCGGTGGCGAACTTCCTCTTCGCCGAGGTCGGCGACGACGCCCGGCCGCTCTACGAGGCCCTGCTCCGGCAGGGAGTGATCGTCCGCCCGATGGGTGCCTTCGGCGCTCCGGGCGCGCTGCGGATCACGGTCGGCACCCCGGACGAGAACGCGTTCTTTGCCGAGGCCCTCGCCTCCGTGCGGTCGGCAACGACCTAGCCCTCCTACCGCTCGGCTATCCTGAGCGCTTCGCGGGTGCCGAGTCGCCCGCGTCTTGCGTATGCGAACGACGTTGAAGAGAGGCATGGGCCGCGGCGCGGTCGTGAACGGAAACGGTCGGCCGGTGCTGCCGCCCGGAGCCCTTTCCCCGATCACGATCTATCGCCAGCCCGAGCCGCCCCCGCGCAGTGGCTGGTCGACCGTCCGCACGGTCTTCGCGTGGGCGCTCGTCGCCATGCTCGTCGTCGTCGGCTCGGCCGCCGGAGGCATCTACCTCCTCTTCCACGAGAGCGTCGCCGCCGTCGTCGCGTCCACGCCGGACGTCAAGGTCGCTGCCAAGCGGCTCGACGTCGCGCTGCCGGGCCAGCCGGCGACCGCGCTCGTCGTCGGCTACGACCAGCGCGCGAGCGACGGGAAGGGCACACCGTCACGGTCCGACACGGTCATGCTCGTCCGGGCCGATCCGGACACGAAGTCGATCTCGATGCTGTCCTTCCCGCGCGACCTCTTCGTCGAGATCCATTGCCCCGGCCGGCAGCCGTTCGGCGCCCGCATCAACAACGCCTACGCGACCTGCGGCACGAAGGGCACGCTCGAGACCGTGCGCAAGCTCACCGGGGTCCCGATCCAATACCTGATCACAGTCAACTTCCGCGGCTTCCGCCAGCTCGTCGACGCCACCGGCGGGATCTGGCTCGACGTCGACCGCCGCTACTTCAACGACCGCGGCGGCGACTTCGGCTACGCGACGATCAACCTCTTCCCGGGCTACCAGAAGCTCGGCGGCTACCAGGCGCTCGACTTCGTCCGCTACCGGCACACCGACTCGGATCTCTACCGCGTCGCCCGCCAGCAGCTCTTCGTGCGCGCCTTCAAGGATCAGATCAAGGCGAACACCGGCCTGCTCGACCTGCCGAAGGTGCTGAAGACGATCACGAAGAACGTCGAGGTCGGCGTCGGCGGGAACTCCGAGCTCGACGGCGACACCGTCCTCGAGTACGCCCTCTTCGCGTACTCGCTGCCGCCCGGGCACTTCTTCCAGTCGAAGCTCGAGGGGATCGAGGACAACGGCAGCTTCGACCTCGTGGCTTCGCAGCAGAACATCGACAAGGCGGTGCAGGAGTTCACGCACCCGGATGTCGAGTCGCCGCAGAAGGCCACTCAGGTGGCGTTGAACGAGAAGCCGAAGCCGACGGCGGACAAGGCGCCGCCCGCACGCGAGACGTCGATCACGGTCCTGAACGGCAACGGGGTCGCGGGCTCCGCCAGCACGGCGAGCTACCTCCTCTCGCAGCAGGCGTACCAGATGGTCTACCCGCCCGACGGCAAGAACGCGAACGCGCCCAACTGGGAGTACTTCAAGACCCGGATCCACTTCGACAAGTCGCAGCCCGGGGCGAAGGCGGCGGCCGCAAAGGTGGCGACGCTGTTCGGCACCGACGACATCGCCCCGCTCACCGCGAAGATCGCCGGCCTCTCGAACGGCGCGCTGCTGACCGTGATCGTCGGTCAGACCTTCCACGGCACCCTGGCGGAGGCCCCGGTGGACAAGACGCCGCAGCGCCAGCCGCCCAACGTGTCCCCGGGTGCCGAAGCCTCGCTCGCCTACCTCCGCGAGCGTGCGCGCAAGGTGCCGTTCAAGGTGATGGTGCCGACGGTCCTCGAGCGCAGCTCGTGGATCGATCGCGAGCGGCCGGTCCGGATGTACCGGATCGACCCAGAGGGCGAGCACAAGACGATCAGGCTCACCTATCGCACCGGCGCGAGCAGGTACTGGGGCGTCCAGATGACCGACTGGGAGGACGCGCCCGTCCTCTCGGAGCGCAACTTCGTCCGCTCGATCGGCGGGCGCCGCTACGAGCTGCACTACGTCGGGCCGAAGCTGCACATGGTCGTGCTCAGGCAGGGCGGCGCGAGCTACTGGGTCGTGAACACGCTGCTGGACGAGCTGTCGAACGAGACCATGCTCGCGATCGCCAAGGGTCTGAAGCCGTTGAGCAGCATCAAGTAAGTAGGCTCCCGCGGTGTCCAGGGTCGCTGTCTTCGGTGCGGGATACGTCGGTCTCGTCACCGGCGCGTGCTTCGCCGAGCTCGGTCACGACGTCGTCGTGCGCGACGTCCTCGCGGACCGCATCGAGCGCCTCAAAGCAGGCGAGGTGCCGATCTACGAGCCCGGTCTCGACGAGCTCCTGAGCCGTAACGGGGACCGGCTCTCGTTCACGCTCGACGTCGCCGAAGCAGTCGCAGACGCTGACTTCCTCTACGTCGCCGTCGGCACTCCGCCGACCTACTCGGGCGACGCCGACCTCTCGGCCATCTGGACGGTCGTCGACGAGCTCTCCGGGCTCGATCGCCGCGCCGTGCTGGTGCTGAAGAGCACCGTTCCCGTCGGCACCGGCGCCCAGGTGCGCCACAGGCTCGACGAACGCGGGCTCGACCAGATCGGGTACGTGTCCAACCCGGAGTTCACGGCCGAGGGCACGGCGATCCGCGACTTCCAGCAGCCGGACCGGATCGTGATCGGGTCGTTCGACGCCGAGGACGGCGACGCTGTCGAAGAGCTGCACCGCGGGATCGACGCACCGGTCGTGCGCTGCGACGTCCCGTCCGCGGAGATGATCAAGCTCGCCGCCAACGCGGCGCTGATGACGCGGATCAGCTTCATCAACGAGATCGCGAACGTCTGCGAGGCCACCGGCGCCGACGTCGTCCAGGTCGCCGAGGGCGTCGGGCTCGACCGGCGCATCGGCTCGGCGTTCCTGCGGGCCGGGATCGGCTACGGCGGCAGCTGCTTTCCGAAGGACTCGCTCGCGCTCAAGCAGCTCGCCGCCAACTCGGGCTACCACTTCCAGCTCCTGAACGCCGTGATCGAGGTCAACGAGCTGCAGAAGCGCCGCGTGATCGGCAAGCTCCAGAACCATCTCGGCGGCCTACGCGGCAAGACGGTCGCCCTGCTCGGGCTGGCCTTCAAGCCCGATACCGACGACGTCAGGGAGGCGCCGAGCCTCGTTCTCGCCGGCCGGCTCGTCTCCGAGGGCGCAGAGGTGCGCGCGTGGGACCCGGTCGCCGACGGGGCCGCGGCGCTCCCGCGCGCGACGATCTGCGCCGAACCGCTGGACGCGCTGGCCGGGGCGGACGCGGCGGTGCTCGTCACCGAGTGGCCGCAGCTCGCCGAGCTCGACTGGAGCGAGGCGGCGGCGCGGATGCGCAACCCGCTCCTGATCGACGGCCGCAACATGCTCGACCCGGCGGCGATGCGCGAGGCCGGCTTCACGTACGAGGGCATCGGCCGCAACGGCTCATGAGCCTCTCTGCCGTCATCCTCGTCGGCGGGCTCGGCACGCGGCTGCGTCCGCTGACCGACCGGACGCGCAAGGACATGCTGCCGCTCGTCGACCGGCCGCAGCTGGCCTACACCTTCGAGCACCTGCGCCGCTTCGGCGTCACGCGCGCGATCGTCTCGTGCGGCTACCTGCCGACGCAGATCCAGGAGCATTTCGGCGACAGCTACGGCGACCTGCGGCTCGAGTACAGGATCGAGGAGGAGCCGCTCGGCACCGGGGGCGCGATCCGCTTCGCGGCCCACGACATCGACGAGACCTTCCTCGCGCTCAACGGCGACTCGCTGCGCGAGACCGACCTCGGAGCACTGCTCGCCTTCCACCGCGAGCGTGCGACGCGCGCGACGATCCTGCTCACGCCGGTCGAGGATCCTTCGCGCTACGGGCTCGTGCGCGTGAACGGTGACGGCTGCGTCCTCAGCTTCCTCGAGAAGCCGCGGCCGGAGGAGATCGACACGAACCTGATCAACGCCGGCATGTACGTGCTCGAGCCGGACGTGCTCGAGCTGATCCCGCCGGGCCGGCCGGTCTCGATCGAGCGCGAGGTGTTTCCGCGGCTGGTCGACGACGGGGCGGTCTTCGGCGTCGCCCTGCCGGGCTACTGGCTCGACATCGGCACGCCGGACGCGTATCTGCAGGCCCACCGCGACGTGCTGGAGCGGAACTTCGTCACCGAGCTCGGCGAGGCGCTCGGCTCGGACTACACGCTCGTCGACGGCGACTGCGGACGTGAGCCCGGAGGCGCGGCTCGTGCCGCCCGTCTGGGTCGGGCCGGGCGCGGTTGTGGCTGCCGGCGCGAGGATCGGCAGCCTGGCCGTGATCGGCGCCGGCGCCCGGATCGGCGAGCGCGCCGAGATCGAGGCGTCCGTGATCGGCGCCGGTGCGCAGATCGGCACTGCGACCACCGTCTCCGGTTCGATCGTCGGCGAGACGGCGGAAGTGGGGGACGGCTGCCAGGTCCGCGGGCTCGCGGTGATCGGCGCGGGCGCGCGCATCGGCTCCGGGAATATGCTCGACCACGGCATTCGCGTGGCTGCGGACGCCGTGATCGGCCCGGACACGCTGACCGCCTGATGAACGACGTCGACTCCCCGAACATCGACTCGCTCGACCGCTGGGCCTTCGAGGTCCAGAGGGTGGAGAAGCCGTGGGGCTACGAGCTGATCTGGGCTCTCTCCGAGGACTACTGCGGCAAGGTGCTGTTCGTGAAGGCGGGCGCCTCGCTCAGCCTCCAGTTCCACCGCGAGAAGGACGAGTCGTGGCTCGTCCAGTCCGGGCGCGCGAAGCTCGAGCTCGGGGAGGTCGGGGCGCGGGTGCTGCACGAGGAGGTGATCGGCGCGGGGGCGGCGTTCCGCTACCCGCCCGGCACGGTGCACCGCGTGACCGCGATCGAGGACACGACGATCCTCGAGGTCTCGACGCCGCACCTCGACGACGTCGTCCGGCTCGAGGACCGGTACGGGCGCGAGGGCACGTCAGAACCCTGACACAGTTCTGCTAAGGTTGCGCGATGCACGCGCTGACCGTCGGCCAGGCCGCCGCCCAGACGGGCTGGTCGGCCCGAATGCTCCGCTATCTCGAGACCACCGGCCTCGTGATTCCCGAGCGGACGGCCGTCCGGCTACCGGCTCTACGGCCTGCTCGAGCTGAACCAGCTTCGCTCGCTTCGCGATCTGCGCGAGGCGCTTCGGCGTCGAGCTCGACGAGCTCGCCTTCGCCGCCCGCTTGCGCCGTGACCCGGGCCTGCGCGCGGCCGTCGAGACGTGGCTGCACGGCAGCGGTCCGTCCGCAGACTGGGTCGACTGGGAGCAGCGCAAGCACGAGCGGCTGCTGGCCGTCGCCTGAGAACTCCACCTACACTGCCCCGCTGACACCACGAAAGGGATTGATGGCTACGACGAAGAGATACGACGTGAAGGATCTGGCGCTCGCCTCCGAGGGCGTGCGCAGGATCGCCTGGGCCGACCGGCAGATGCCGGTGCTCGCGGCGATTCGCGAGCGGTTCGAGAGCGAGCAGCCGCTGAACGGCTACCGCGTCTCGGCCTGCCTGCACGTGACGACCGAGACGGCGAACCTGATGCGCACGCTCCAGGCGGGCGGCGCGGATGTCGTCATCTGCGCGTCCAACCCGCTCTCGACGCAGGACGACGTCGCCGCCGCGCTCGTCGAGGAGTACGGCATCTCGACGTTCGCGATCAAGGGCGAGGACAACGATTCGTACTACCAGCACATCGAGGCTGCGGTCGACCACAAGCCGCACATCACGATGGACGACGGCGCCGACGTGATCGGCGTCCTCCACACCACCCGCCGCGAGCAGCTCGGCGACGTCATCGCCGGCACGGAGGAGACGACGACGGGTGTGATCCGGCTGAAGGCGCTCGAGCGCGACGGCAAGCTCGGCTTCCCGGTCGTCGCGGTCAACGAGGCGAAGACGAAGCACCTGTTCGACAACCGCTACGGCACGGGCCAGTCGACGCTCGACGGCATCATCCGGGCGACCAACGTCCTCCTCGCGGGCCGGACGGTGGTCGTCGCCGGTTACGGCTGGTGCGGCCGCGGTGTCGCGATGCGCGCCAAGGGCATGGGCTCGAACGTCGTCGTCACCGAGGTCGACCCGATGAAGGCGATCGAGGCTGTGATGGACGGCTTCCTGGTCATGACGATGGAGAAGGCCGCCGAGATCGGCGACATCTTCATCACGGCGACCGGCGACAAGTCGGTGATCGCGAAGCCGCACATGGAGCGGATGAAGGACGGCGCGATCCTCGCCAACACGGGCCACTTCAACGTCGAGATCGAGCTGCCCGCCCTGCGCTCGCTCGCGACCGAGACGCGGCTCGCCCGCGAGTTCGTCGAGGAGTTCACGCTCGCCGACGGCCGCCGGATCTACCTGATCGCCGACGGCCGGCTGGTCAACCTCGCCGCTGCCGAGGGCCATCCGGCCCAGGTGATGGACATGTCCTTCGCGAACCAGGCTCTCTCGGCCGAGTACGTCGTCCAGAACGCGGCCTCGCTCGAGAAGAAGGTCTACGTCGTGCCGGAGGAGATCGACAACGAGATCGCGCGGCTCAAGCTCGCGACGATGGGTGTCGAGATCGACCGGCTCACGGAGGAGCAGGCCAAGTACCTCGCCTCCTGGGACGAGGGGACCTGAACCTAGCCGTCGCTTGCCGGCGAGGGTGACGCGCGGATGAAGGCGATCATCCTCGCCGGCGGCTACGCCACGCGGCTGCAGCCGCTGACGGACAACCTCTCGAAGTGCCTGCTGCCCGTCGGCGGACGCCCGATCGTCGACTGGATCCTCGACCGGATCCGCGACGTGCCGGAGATCGACGACGTGCACGTGGTCACGAACAGCCGCTTTGCCGGTGACTTCGAGCGCTGGGCTGCCGACAAGCCCGGCGTGGTCGTGCACGACGACGGCACGACCTCGAACGACGACCGGCTCGGTGCGGTCGGCGACGTCTCCTTCACGATCGAGCGGGCGGGCATCGACGACCACACGCTCGTCGTCGCGGGCGACAACCTCTTCGACTACTCGCTCGGCGACTACGTGTCGTTCTGGCGCGGCAAGGGCGTCGCCAGCGCCGTCGCCGTGCACGACGTCGGCGACCTCCGGCTGGCGAGTCAGTACGGCATCGTCGAGACGACGGCGGACGACCGGATCGTCGGCTTCGTCGAGAAGCCCAGCCGCCCGACGAGCACGCTCGCGGCGACCGCGACGTATCTCTACCACCGCGAGCACGTCCCGCTCGTCGCGCGCTACCTGGCCGAGGGGAACGCGCCCGACCAGGCGGGCAGCTTCATCGAGTGGCTGCACGAGCGCGAGCCGGTCTACGCCTACTCGTTTCCGGGCTCGTGGGTCGACATCGGCGACCCGGAGCAGCTGCTCGAGGCCGACAACCGGCTGCGCCGCGCGCAGGGACTGCCCGAGCGCTCCGCGTACGCGCTCGAGGTGTAACCGGCACACAATCGGCACGGAGCGGTGACGGTCCCGTGAGCGGGCCGCGCGTACCGTCGAGGAGATGCTGCTCGACATCCTCCTGCCGCAGCGGTGCGCCGCCTGCGGGGTGCCTGGGGCTGCGCTCTGTCCCGCCTGCCGCGACTCGCTGATCAGGCTCGCACCGCCGCTCTGCGAGCGCTGCGGCTCGCCGAGCTCTTGGCCGGTGACGCGGTGCGCCGAGTGTGCCGGCCGTCGGATCGCGTTCGCCAGCGCCCGGGCGGCGGTCCTGTACGACGCTCCGGCCAGGCGGATGGTCCAGGCCTGGAAGGAGCGCGGCCAGCGGCGGCTGGCGCGCGAGGCGGCCGCTCTCGTCGCCGAGACCCTGGCCCGGCCCGACGTGGCTGCGC
Source organism: uncultured Gaiellaceae bacterium (assembly GCA_963820565.1). GTDB lineage: Bacteria > Actinomycetota > Thermoleophilia > Gaiellales > Gaiellaceae > Gaiellasilicea. Next base: position 273,696 of record CAWGAD010000010.1, on the reverse strand, counting down.
TGGCGTTCGTCCCCGCGGACGCCGACCGCGCGCTGGAGCGAGGCCACCGGCCCGCGGAGGATCTGGCTCGCGAGCTCGGGCGCCTCTGGGAGCTCCCGGTGCAGGCGCTCCTGCGGCGAGCGCGCTCCGTGCACCGCCAGCGGGGGCTCGGTCTCGCCGAGCGGCGCCGGAACGTGGCCGGCGCGTTCGCCCCGGCGCGCGCGTCGCCCGGGCGCGTGTGCCTCGTCGACGACGTCTACGCGAGCGGCGCGACCGCAGCTGCCGCAGCCTCCGCGCTGCGGCGTGGCGGTGCGCGCAGAGTGGAGGTGATAACGCTCGCCCGGGCAGTTCGCTGACGGTTCGCCGTCGGCTAACCTGAGCTATCCCCGGACGAAGGAGGCTCGATGCGACTCGAGGTCAAAGGCCGGAATGTCGAGGTCAGCGATTCGATCCGGAGCTACGCCGAGGACAAGCTCGACCGCCTGGAGCGTCAGCTTCCCGATGCGACGCAGGTCGAGGTCGAGTTGGCGCTCGAGACGAATCCTTCGATCGCGGCTGACCACGTCGCCGAGGCGACCGTCTGGACAAAGGGATCGACCCTGCGCGTGAAAGAGAGCTCGGCCGCCTTCGAGACCTCGATCGACCTGATCTCGGACAAGCTGGAACGCCAGGTCAAGCGCTACCGCGAGAAGCGGAGCCGGCGCGAGACGGGCCGCCGCGCGAACGGCGTCGCCCCGAGCGAGCCGAGCTTCTCCGGCGAGCAGCTCGACCGCATGATCGTCAAGTCGAAGCAGTTCGACCTCCAGCCGCTGACGCCGGAGGAGGCGGCGGTCGAGCTCGAGCTGATCGGCCACGACTTCTTCGTCTTCGTCAACGTCGACACAGGGCGCACGAACGTGGTCTACCGGCGGCGTGCCGGCGCGTACGGGCTGATCGAGCCTCAGGCCTGATGTCGTTCTGGCGGCGCGAGGAGCCGCTCCACGAGCGGCTCGCCCGCGAGGGCGGCCTGACGGAGCCGCGCGCCCCACGATCCCGGACCGCGCTGGGGGAGGTCGGCATCCACGGCGTGCACCGGCAGCGGGAGTGGGACGCCGTCGCGACGGTCGCGGCGCCCGAGCTCGACGGCACCGAGGTGCGCTTCGTCGCGCTCCCGGACGGGACGCTGGTCGCCGAGACGGACGATCTCGACGTCGAGGCGCTCGCGGACGCTGCTGGAGGCCTCGGTCCAGCCGCCCTACCGGGCCGAGGCGGTCACGCCGCCCCGACGGGCTCTGGGCGGTCGCCGCGCGCCGGATCGACGTCGTCGAGTTCCCAGAGGAGATCGACGGCGACGAGCTCGTGCTCACGCGCCACGGCGGCGAGCGGACGCTCGAGGTCGAGGGCGCGCAGGCCTTCGGCGGCGTGCCGACGCTCGAGCGCCTGTTCGACGGCGACGACGTCGTCACCGCGCGACGGATCGACGGCGACCTCTGGGAGATCGGCTGACGCTGCTCTAGACGCGAGCCGCTGACGACGGCCCAGACGTTGAAGCCCAGCGTGCGACCCGACGCGTAGGCGATCCCGCGTCGTCCGAGCTGCGCCTGGAAGCCCGGCGCGAGCGTCCGGAAGAGTGAGTCGTGGCCGCCGGTGAGCCGCTTGAGCCTGAGCTGGCGTCCTGTGCCGTACGCGACGATCCCTGCCGAGTAGCCGAGGAAGCGCGAGCCTCGTGGCAGCGAGATCTCACGGATCGCGTCGCCGTTGTGGATCTCGAGCCCGTCTGGTCGTCTTCAGGATGAGCCCGGGCGCGGCGAGTACGGCGTCCTGGACGAAGCCCGGTTCGAACGGGCGCGTGCGTAGCACCGCGCCTGTCGGTGAGATCGTGAGCGCACTGCCATTCGCGAGCACAGCCGCATAGCCGCGCGAGTGCGCGCTGAGCGCGACGATCCGGTCCGGGGCCGTCAGCGTGAACCTCCGCGACCCGTTCGGCGCGAGCACGATCATGGTGCGGCCGACGGCGTACGGGAGCGAGCCTTCCCAGGCCCGGCCGAGCACGACCGGCGGCGGGCCGTCGACATCTGCGGTGAGGAACTGGATCCGCTTCGCCTTGGCCGTCCCGCCCTTCGTCCACAACGACCACTCGCGGATGTTCCCGCCCGTGTACGTGAGCCAGAGCGCGCGTCCGCCCGTGGCGGCGACGCCGGCGACGCCGCTGCCCGTGCTGGTGCTGACGAAGCAGTGGGTCGCGAGCCTCCGGTCGCTGCGGTCTGCAGTGTCCCAGAGCCGGATCTCGTGGCAACGCGGGGCGTACTGATCGGAGTACGAAACCTCTGTGCCCGCGATCGCGACCACGGAGAGCGGACCGGCCACCTGCCGTTCTCGCGCGCTGGCCGCCAAACCCGCTGGTACGAGCACGAAAGCGAGGACGAGGACGACGAGACGCCGCATGCGGCTGACGTTACCGCGAGGGTGTTAGGCGTCGGTGAAGCGGGAGTGAGGAAAGCCGTCAACGGCTACCCTACGTCGATGCCCACCGCCGACTTCGGAAAGCTCGAGAAGGTCCTTCGCCTCGGCGAGGGCCGCCGCCTGAAGCGGCTCGCGCAGCAGGCGGACTACATCGCCACGCTCGAGCCGGACTTCCAGAACCTCTCCGACGAGGAGCTCCGCGGCACGACCGCGAAGCTGCGCGAGCGCTACGAGAACGGCGAGACGCTCGACGAGCTGCTCTTCGAGGCCTACGCGGCCGTGCGCGAGGCGCGCTGGCGCGAGTCGCAGCAGCGCATGTTCGACGTCCAGATGATGGGCGGGATCGTCCTCCACGAGGGCGACATCGCCGAGATGAAGACCGGTGAGGGCAAGACCTTCGTCGCCGCGCTGGCGCTCTACCTGAACGCGCTGCCCGGCGAAGGCGTCCACCTCGTCACCGTCAACGACTACCTGGCCAAGCGCGACGCCGAGTGGAACCAGCCCGTCTTACGAGCGGCTCGGCATGAAGGTCGGCTACATCCAGAACATGATGCCGTTCCTCGAGCGGCGCGAGGCCTACGCGGCCGACATCACCTACGGCACCAACTCCGAGTTCGGCTTCGACTACCTCCGCGACAACATGGCCGTCTCGAAGGACGGGCTCGTCCAGCGCAGCCACTCCTACGCGATCGTGGACGAGGTCGACTCGATCCTGATCGACGAGGCGCGGACGCCGCTGATCATCTCCGGCGAGCCCGAGACCGCTGCGACGACGTACTACGACTTTGCCCGGATCGTCAAGGACCTCACCGGCGCCCCGGCGACGCGGAAGGGCGAGAAGGGCGAGGACGAGACCGAGCTCTCCGGCGCCGACTACCTCTACGACGAGAAGCACAAGACGGTCTCGCCCGCGCAAACCGCGATCGACACGATCGAGCGCTCGCTCGGGATCGAGAACCTCTACGACCCGCGCCACGTGCAGCTCGTCAACCACCTGATCCAGGCGCTGAAGGCGCAGTCGCTCTACCAGCGCGACGTCGACTACGTGATCCAGGACGGCGAGGTCAAGATCGTCGACGAGTTCACCGGCCGGATCATGGAGGGGCGCCGCTGGAGCGACGGCCTCCACCAGGCGGTCGAGGCGAAAGAGGGCGTCCGGATCCAGGAGGAGAACCAGACGCTCGCCACGATCACGCTGCAGAACTACTTCCGCCTCTACGAGAAGCTCGCCGGCATGACCGGTACTGCCAAGACGGAGGAGAAGGAGTTCGTCGAGATCTACAACCTGCACGTGGTCGAGATCCCGACCAACGTGCCGGTCACGCGCCTCGACGAGAACGACTACATCTTCAAGACGAAGCAGGCGAAGTTCGCCGCCGTCGTCGAGGACATCAAGGAGCGCCACGAGAAGGGCCAGCCGGTGCTCGTCGGCACGATCGCCGTCGAGACCTCGGAGTTCCTGTCCGAGCTGCTGAAGCGCCGCGGCGTCCCGCACAACGTCCTGAACGCGAAGGAGCACGAGCGCGAGTCCGAGATCATCAAGGACGCCGGCCAGCCCGGCCTGGTCACGATCGCGACGAACATGGCCGGCCGCGGCGTCGACATCAAGCTCGGCGAGGGGATCACCGACCTCGGCGGCCTCTACGTGCTCGCCACCGAGCGGCACGAGTCGCGCCGGATCGACAACCAGCTGCGCGGCCGCGCCGGCCGCCAGGGCGACCCCGGCGAGACCCGCTTCTATCTCTCCGGCGAGGACGACCTCGTCCGCCTCTTCGCGGGCGACCGGATCAAGAACATCATGGAGCGCTTCAAGCTCCCGGACGACCAGCCGATGGAGGCGAAGATCCTCTCGAACCAGATCGAGAACGCCCAGAAGAAGGTCGAGGAGCAGAACTTCGTCGCGCGGAAGAACGTGCTCAAGTACGACGACGTCATGAACACGCAGCGGCAGGTGATCTACGAGCAGCGCCGCCGCGTGCTCGACGGCGACGACCTCTCGGAGGACGTGCGCGAATGGATCCGCGAGGTGGTCGAGGCGGGCGTCACCAATGCAACCGAAGGCGAGTTCGCCGAGGAGTGGGATCTCGATGCGCTCGTCGCGCAGATGCAGTCGCTCTACGGCAGCGACATCACCGCGGACGAGCTGCGCGAGGAGGTCGACCTCGAGCGCGAGGCGCTGATCGAGGAGTTCGTCGAGGACGCGCTCGAGACCTACGACGAGAAGGAGCAGGCGTACGGCGCCGAGCTGATGCGCGAGATCGAGCGCTACGTGATGCTCCAGGTCGTCGACTCGCGCTGGCGCTCGCACCTCGACTCGATGGACTACCTGCGCGACGGCATCCACCTGCGCGCGATGGCCCAGAAGGACCCGCTCGTCGAGTACCGGGCCGAGGGTCACGCGATGTTCGAGGAGCTCGGTCACACGATCCGCGAAGAGGTCGTGCTGACGCTCTTCCACGCGCAGATCGAGGTCAACGAGCCGCAGCAGCTCGAGCCCGAGCAGGGCAACGGCACCCTGCAGTACCAGCACGAGACCGAGGCGGGATCCGCTGCGATCACCGCCGCCGGCACAGCGGCCGGCTCGGTCGGGACGTCGTTCGCGCCCCAGGCGGGCGGCACCGCGACGGCGACCGCCGTGAACGAGCACAAGGACGTCGGCAGGAACGACCCCTGCTGGTGCGGCAGCGGCAAGAAGTTCAAGAAGCTGCCACGGCGCCTAGCCGACAACCAGACGCGCCACCCTCGGCCTCATACTCCGCCTGACGCCCGCTCGCCAAGCGTGCGCCGCCGCCAGTGCAATCGCCCAGGAGGAGAAGAGATGTCTCGCAGCCTCGATTCGAGCGCCAGCGGGAGCCGAGATGTGGAGGCGCAGGTAAGGGGCTCTTACATCGTCGTCCTGAACCTTGATCGAGCCCGGTCCGAGGCGGAGCCTGCCTCGCAGCGGCCGCTCGTGCCCGTCCTCGCCCAGGAGCTTGCCCGGGTACACGGTGGCGACCTGTTCGCGCCCGGCTCGAGCATCACCTCGGCCTGGAGCACCTCGAACACGGCAACCAACACGATCAGCGGGACGTCGATGGCGACGCCGCACGTGGCTGGTGCGCTCGCGCTCTACCTGCAGACCAACCCCACCGCGTCCGCGGGCGCCGCAACGCAGGCACTGCTCGCGAACACGACGCCGAACAAGGTCACCGGAGCCGGCACCGGGTCACCCAACCGGCTGCTCTTCTCCGTCTTCGGGGCAGCGCCGCCCGGCGACACGACGCCGCCGACGACGTCGATCACCTCCCCCGTGAACGGCGCCACCGTGAGTGGAACCGTCACCGTGTCGGCCAACGCGAGTGACAGCGTCGGCGTCAGCCGCGTCGAGCTCTATGTCGACGGGTCGCTCGTCGGGAGTGACACGTCGTCGCCGTACTCAGTCGCCTGGAACACGGCGACGGTGGCGAACGGCGGCCACTCGCTCCAGACGCGTGCCTACGACGCCGCCGGCAACACCGGCTCGAGCGGGGTCGTCGGCGTCACCGTCAGCAACGCGGGCGGCGGCGGCCAGCTGATCGTCAACGGCGGCTTCGAGGGCTCCTCGTCGCCGTGGACGCTCGCAGGAGCCGCCTTCTGGTCGACGGGAGGTAACCACCACTCCGGTACGGGTTACAGCATCGTCGGCGGCTCGAACAACGCGAGCGGCTCCGAGTACCAGACGGTGAGCATCCCGGCGGGTCATCCGGCGAATCTCACCTTCTGGCTCAACGTCACGACGAGCGAGTCCCTCTCGACGGCCTACGACTTCCTCTACGTCGAGGTCCGGAATACGGGAGGAGCGCTGCTCGCCACACTCGGCAGCTTCAGCAACCGCAACGGGACGGCCAGCCCCACCTCGTACACGCAGCGGTCGTTCAGCCTCGCCACGTGGAGTGGACAGACGGTCCGGCTTCAGTTCCGGGGCACGACCGACTTCACGTTGCCGACGAGCTTCCGCGTCGACGACGTCTCGCTGAGCTAGGAACCGCCGGCAGGGGGTGGCCCGACGGGGCCGCCCCCTCCGCGCGGTACCATCAGCCCGTGTCCGAGACCGCGATCCCGCTCGACCAGCAGCTCGAAGAGATCAGAGCCCAGCTCGCCTGGGTTCGTGATTACCTTTGACCCGGAGGCCGTAGCGACGCGCGTCACCGAGCTCGAGCAGGAGATGGGGGAGCCCGGCTTCTGGGACGACCAGAACCGCGCGACCGCCGTCTCGACCGAGCATTCCCGCCTGGCCAAGCGCCTCGAGCGCTACGAGCGGCTGCAGCAAGAGCACGACGACGCCGCCGAGCTGCTCGAGCTCGAGCCGACGCTCTCCGCCGACATCGAGTCGCAGCTGCAGCCGCTGCGGCATGAGCTCGAGCGTCTCCAGGAGGATGCGCTCTTCGACGGGGAGTACGACCACGGCGACGCCGTCGTCTCGATCCACTCCGGCGCCGGCGGCACGGACGCCCAGGACTGGACCCAGATGCTGCTGCGCATGTACCTGCGCTGGGCCGCCGATCGCGGCTTCCAGGCCGAGCTCGTCGAGGAGAGCCCGGGCGAGGAGGCGGGCCTCAAGTCCGCGACCGTGACCGTCAAGGGCGAGAACGCGTACGGGCTCTTCAAGGCCGAGCGCGGCGTCCACCGGCTCGTGCGGCTGAGCCCGTTCGACAGCGCCCACCGCCGCCACACGGCGTTTGCGCAGGTCGTGGTCGCGCCGCTCCTGCCCGAGGAAGCCGCGGTCGAGATCAACGAGGACGACCTCCGAATCGACACCTATCGCGCCTCGGGAGCGGGCGGCCAGCACGTGAACAAGACCGACTCGGCCGTCCGGATCACGCACCTGCCGACCGGGATCGTCGTCCAGTGCCAGAACGAGCGCTCGCAGGCCTCGAACAAGCAGACGGCCCTGCGGATCCTCAAGTCGCGGCTCGTCGAGCTTCAGGAAGAGGAGCGCGAGGCGGAGCTGGCCAAGGAGCGCGGCGCAGCGCAGGACATCGGCTTCGGCAGTCAAATCCGAAGCTACGTGCTCCAGCCCTACCAGCTCGTGAAGGACCTGCGAACCGGCTACGAGGTCGGCAACGCGCAGGGCGTCCTCGACGGCAATCTCGACGGCTTTGTGCGGGAGTACCTGCTCGCCAAGGCGGCGGGGAAGGTTGTCTGACCCCTCCGTCGGCTAGACTGAGTGCTCGGATCCCGGAGCGGCGCGGCCACTTCTCCCCCACCCGGTGACTGAACCTATGCAGATAGACGCGACAACACCGGCCATCGCCGCCGAGTCTCAAAACGGAGTTCCCGTCGATCCCGCGATCGCGGGGACGATGATCGTGTTCGAGAGCGTCACCAAGGTGTACGAGCCGAACGTGACCGCCCTGAACGACGTCTCCTTCGCGATCGACAAGGGCGAGTTCGTCTTCGTCGTCGGCGCCTCCGGCTCCGGCAAGTCGACCATGATCCGCCTGCTCCTGAAGGAGCTCGAGCCGAGCACGGGCCGGATCTTCGTCGGCGGCCGCGACCTGACGCGCCTCAAGCACTCGAAGGTGCCGCTGCTGCGGCGCAACGTCGGCTGCGTCTTCCAGGACTTCAAGCTGCTCCCGAACCGCACCGCGGCCGAGAACGTCGCCTACGCGCTCAAGGTGCAGGGCGAGAGCTCGGCGAACATCCGCCGCAAGGTGCCGGAGGTGCTCTCGCTGGTCGGCCTCTCGGACAAGACGAGCTCGTTGCCCGACGAGCTCTCCGGCGGCGAGCAGCAGCGCGTTTCGATCGCGCGCGCCGTCGTCAACCATCCGCCGCTCCTGATCTGCGACGAGCCGACCGGCAACCTCGACCCGGACACCTCCGTCGGCATCATGCAGCTGCTGTACCGGATCAACCGCGCGGGCACGACGATCCTGATGGTCACCCACGACCGCGAGATGGTCGACAAGATGCGCCGCCGCGTGATCGCGCTCGAGGAAGGCCGCCTCGCCCGCGACGAGCGCCGTGGAGGCTACGAGAGCGAATGAGAGTCAGGCTGTTGTTCTCCGAGTCGATTCGCTCGCTCGGCGCCAACCTTTCCACCACGATCGCCGCCACGATGACCGTCCTGATCGGGATGTTCCTGCTCGGGCTCTTCATCGCGCTCGGCTCGTGGGTCGTCTCCTGGTCCGACCACGTCAAGCGGGAGCTGCTCGTCAAGGTCTTCTACGAGCAGGGTGCGAGCGAGGCGCAGATCAACGCCGTCCGCGTCCGCCTGGACCCGTCCGCCGACCCGCGCGTCAAGTCGATCACCTTCGTCTCCGCGTCCGAGGCGCTCCAGCGGATGGAGAAGAAGTTCCCCGATCTGACCGCGAACCTGCCCTCGAACCCGCTGCCCGACTCGCACGAGATCGTGCCCAAGCGCGGTGAGGACGTCGAAGCGATCGCGACCAGCCTCGAGCCGCTCCCTGCGGGGGTGGACAAGGTCAAGTACGGCAAGCAAACGGCCGACCGGATCCTCCGCGTCGCGCGCGTGATCGAGATCGTCTTCCTGGCGGCGGTGCTTGTGCTCCTTGTCGCGTCGACGCTTCTGATCGCGAACACGATCCGTCTATCCATCTTCTCTCGACGGCGTGAGATCGAGGTGATGAAGCTCGTCGGCGCGACGAACTGGTTCGTGCGCGGGCCGTTCATGCTCGAGGGGCTCATCTGCGGCCTCGTTGGCTCGGTCGCCGCCGTTGTGCTCCTGCTCCTCGGCAAGGAGCTTGCGCTGCCGGCGATTCTCGGCCGGATCGAGTCGTCGTCCGACGTCGAGGCGCTCTCCTTCTCGGTCATCGCGCTGATCTTGCTGCTCGTGGGGCTTGGCGTGGGCGCACTCGGCTCAGGTTTGACGCTGCGCCGTTTCCTGCAGGTTTAGACCGAATGGCATCCCGCCGGGAGCACCGCGGCCGCCAGAAGCGGCCCAGCCGCACGCAGCGCCGCAAGCGCCGCGAGGCCCACATCCGCGTCCCCGAGCCGGAGATCGTCCTCCCGTCCCGCCGCTTCGAGCCCGAGACGGTCGTCGCTCACGTCGGGCCGACGAACTCGGGCAAGACGCACTCTGCGCTCGAGTTCCTGGCGGACCGGGGGCGTGGCGTCTTCGCGGCGCCGCTGCGGATGCTCGCGCAGGAGGCGCACCGGCGCCTGAGCGCGCAGCTCGGCCCCGAGCTCGTCGGCCTCGTCACCGGCGAGGAGCGCGTCAACGAGCACGCGCCGATCATCTGCTGCACCGCCGAGATGGCGCCGCTCCAGGGAGAGGTGCTCGTGCTCGACGAGGTGCAGTGGGCCGAAGACGCCGAACGCGGCTCGGCCTGGACGAGGCTGCTGCTCGCGGGCGAGTACCGGCACATCCTCCTGCTCGGCGCGGTCGAGGCGCTGCCGCTGATCGAGAACGCGTTCCCGGCAGCGGAGGTGCGCTTCTTCGAGCGCAAGGCGCCGCTCGACTGGACCGGCGCGGTCTCGTTCCAGAGCCTCAAGCCGGGCACGGTCGTCGTTGCGTTCAGCCGCCGCGCCGTCCTCGCCCTCGCCGGCGAGCTGAACCGGCGCCGGCCCGGCCGGGTCGCTGTCCTCTACGGCGCGATGCCGCTCGCCTCGCGCCGGCTCGAGATCGACCGCTTCATGAGCGGCCAGGCGGACGTCTGCTGCGCCACCGACGTGCTCGGCCACGGCGTCAACCTCCCCTGCGAGACGCTTGCTCTTCGCCGAGTCGCAGAAGTTCGACGGCGAGGAGCGCCGCGACCTGCACGCGTGGGAGATCGCGCAGATCGCCGGCCGCGCCGGCCGGTTCGGGCTCGTCGAGCGTGGCCACGTCGGCGTGCTCACCGGAATCGTCTGGGCGAATGCGGATCCCGAGCTGATCGAGTCGGCGCTGCACCCGCACGTGCCGCTGCCGGGTGGCCACCTCGGCTACCGGATCGTCGACACCGCCCGGATCCGCCCGCGGCTCGAGGATCTGCAGGTCGAGTCGCCCGAGCAGCTTGCTCCCGCCCTGCGCGCCTGGCACACGGCCGCGCTGCGGCAGTGGGCCGAGGACAGCTGGCTCTCGGTCGAGTCGACCGGCCCGCTGCTGACCCGGCTCGACGCCGTGCAGCGCCGGCTGCGCGAGCGCGGGCGCAAGCTGCCGCTCGAGCAGGTCTGGAAGCTCGTCAACGCCCCGGTCGACGAGGACAACGTCGAGCTGCTCGCCACGCTGGCGCTTGCACTCGCCGGCGACCGCGCGCAGCGGCCGGTCCTCCAGTGGCTGCTCGACACGGGCCGGCTGCGCGACGCATCGCTCGAGGACGCCGAGCAGGCCGCCCGCACGGCGAGCATCCTGCGCTGGTTCGCACTCCAGTATCCGGACGTCGGCGGCGTCACCCTCGAGAAGGCCGCGGAGCTCGAGGAGGCAGCGTCGCGTCGCGTCAGCGAGAAGCTGGCGGCGGAGGTCGGGTCGCCGACGGTCGGCCGTTGCAAGTCGTGCGGTCAGAGCTGCGCGCCCTGGTTCGCGCTCTGCGAGCGCTGCTACGGCCGGCGATAGCGGATCACGACCGCGATGGTCGTGGCGATCACGATCGCGGCGATCACGTTCGGCAGGATCAGCGCCCAGTTTCCGAGCGCGATTCCGTACGCGAGCCAGATCAGGAAGCCGACGAAGAGCACCGCCATGTAACCGACCGAGATCCCGTGGGACGACCGGTGGTGGACGATCTTGCGGATCTGGAGGACGGGGGACAGCGCCATCGCGATACCCCACGTCGCCGCTACAAACGCGAGGGCGGTGACCACGTTGCAGACGTTACCGGCGATCTGAGAAGGTCGCGGGTCCTGCGACGAAAGGGGTCTTCATGGACGAGAGGCGGATCACACCGCTGGCCGGCGTGCTGAGCGTCGTTCTCTTCATCATCGGGATCATCGTGATCGAATCCGACGCCCCCGGCGAGAAAGCGACCGGCGCGGAGCTCGCCGAGTATCTCGCCGACAACCTCAGCACGCTTGCGATCGGGAGCGTGATCTTCAGTGTCGGCGCGATCGCGCTGATCTGGTTCCTGGACGGGTTGCGAGCCCGCATCGCTCCTCGGCTCGGCGCAGCTCGCGCGTCTGGCCTACGGCTTCGGCTTCGCGACGGCGCTCTTCCTGGTCGCCTCGGTGATGCCCGACGTCGCCGGCGCCTTCGCGAGCGACAACTTCGACCGCAACCTGGATGCGGGTGCGGCCGAAGCCTTCAGCGCGATGGGTGATGCGTTCTTCTTCGCCGCGGAGGTGATGCTCGTCGGCTTCTTCCTGGCGGTTGGGCTGGCCGGGACTCAAGCCCGGGCGCTGCCGGCGTGGCTTGGTTGGGTCTCACTGCTGTTCGCGGTCGCGGCGCTGATCCCACCGATCGGCTGGGCGATCGTCGTCTGGGGGTTCCCGCTCTGGATCCTGGTCGTCTCGGCGCTCCTCTGGCGCGGCTCAGGAGTCGACCTGCGGCGTCAGCCGGCCTGAGGATCTGCGGTCGCCGGGCCGTCCCTACACTCTCGGGATGGCCCGGCCGACCGGAACGAAGCAGATCGCGGAAAACCGCCGCGCGCGGCACGACTACCAGCTGCTCGAGCGGTTCGAGGCCGGCATCGTGCTGACGGGAACCGAGGTCAAGTCGCTGCGCGAGGGCCGCGTCACGCTCGCGCAGGCGTACGCAGACGTGCGCGATCAGGAGATCTGGCTGATCGGAGCCGACATCGCCGTCTACGACCAGGGGAACAGCGCGAACCACGAGCCTGCGCGCGACCGCAAGCTGCTGCTGCACCGGGGCGAGATCTCGACGCTGATCGGGAAGGTGCGTGAGAAGGGCCAGACGATCGTGCCGACGCGCCTCTACTTCAAGGACGGGAAGGTGAAGGTCGAGCTGGCGCTGGCCAAGGGCAAGGAGAAGGGCGACAAGCGCCGCGACATCGTCGACCGGGACGCGAAGCGGCAGATGGAGCGGGCGCTCAAGTCGCGGAGATAGTTCCGCGCACGATCACGACGCCGGGCTCGACGACGTAGCCGTGCCGCTCGTTCAGGCGCCGGATCGGCTCGTTTCGAACCTCGTTCGACGTCTGCAGGGACGTGTAGCCCTGCTGCTTCGCCCACGCGATCTGGGTTCGCTTGAGCGCTGCGGCGATCCCGCGGCCGCGGTAATCGCGGCGGACGCCCGTGAGGTCGTGGTACGCGCGGTCGGTGCGCTCCGGCACCAGCGCGAGCTTCGCGAACCCCGCCACCTCGCCGTCGACCAGCGCGACGAAAACCGCGCGCGGATCGTCGCTGTCGCCCTGCATGTCGCGCGAGACCCACTCCTCGAACGTGCCGATGTCGTCGTCCTCCTCGCCGGGAATGTCCGGCACCGCCTCGCGCGCGACCTCGTAGAGGCCCGCTGCCAGCTCCGGGCCGATCCGACCCACGCGACGATCTCGATGCCCGCCGGCGGTGCGGGGTCGGGCGCGTCGATCGCGGTCAGGTTGAGGACGAGCCGCGAGTTGCGGCCCGCCTCCGAGTACCCGCGTCCTGCAGCCCAGGCGAGGCTCTTCTCGTCGTCCTCTTCCACGGGCCCTTCGAGCTCGGTCGCGCCCTGGTCCGCCGCCCAGCCTTCGAGCGCGTCGAGAATCCCGATCCCGACGCCGGCACCGCGATGCTTCGGCGGCACGAGCGCGACGCCCATTGCGCGATGCGGCGGCGTGTGCCAGCCCGTGAGCGCGTACCCGCCGCCGACCGTCTCCTCGTCGCGCTCCGCGAGCAGCCACACCATCGCCTCGGCCTGCCGGAGCCAGTCGACGAACCCGGCGACCGACGCGTCGTCGCGAGGCATCGCAGCGGCCGAAACGGCAACCAGCTCCTCGAGCTCGTCCTCGCCGATCTCTCGAATCCGCAGCATGCGGCTACAATAGGAGCAACACACATACGGGGGCGACCTGGTTTCGACGTGGTCGGTTCTCCGGCAGAGCTGCAAGCCGAGGTCCCCGGTCGGCCTCGTAAAACCACCGGGAAACGAACAAATGCGAAGAATGATCTCGCACTCGCTGCCTAGGTAACTAGGACTGGCGACGTCGCTCCTGGCTCGGCCCGAGGTCAGGGTAGCGGCGCCAACGTTCGGGCTCGACACCAAGGGAAAGCCAATCGCCCGCGGTGTGACGCTTCAGGATGGCTAGCCCGTCGGTAGGTCGTCTGGGAACCGGCCGCCGGGCGAAATCAAAGCCCAGACTACGCTTGTAGATGCTTTGTCCGGTGCGTCCGCGGACGCGGGTTCGATTCCCGCCGCCTCCACTTCCGCCGCGCTCGATGCCGTGACAGGATCGTCCACGCATGCCTTACGCAGAACGCGACGGGCTGAAGCTGTATTACGAGCGGGACGGAAACGGTGAGCCGGAGCTGCTCTTCGTTCCGGGCTGGTGCTGCGACCATACGTTCTACTCGCCGCAGTTCGACCACTTCAAGCGCGCCCACGCTGTGACCGCGCTTTCGCTGCGAGGTTGTGGACGCAGCGACTCCCCGAAAGGCGACTATGACATCCCGACGCTAGCGGATGATGTCGCGTGGTTCTGCGCCGAAGTCGGTATCGAGAAGCCAGTCGTGATCGGCCACAGCCTGGGCGGGATGATCGCGATTGAGCTCGGCGCGCGGCACCCCTTGCTCCCGCGCGCGCTCGTCGCCGACGACCCAGGCCCCATTCACCCAACTGTTGAAGCAGCGCGAGTGTATGCGGGCTTTGCAGAGCAACTGGCCGGGCCGACGGGTGAGGACGTGCGGCGGGCATGGGTCGTCGAAGGCGTCGGGCCGACAGCCGACGGTGAGCTCAGGCGAAAAATCGTCGACACCATGTGCTCGGTTCCTCTACCCCTCGCCCGTGCCGTCATCGAAGGAGTGACGCGCTGGAACGGCGTCGCAGCCCTGGCGATGTGCGACCTCCCGCTGCTCGTCCTGCTGTCGGCGCCCGGTGGCAGCAACGACCCATCACGCTTGCGTCCCCTGAAGCCCGATACGCACTTCGGGATGACTGTCGGCTCGGGCCATTTCCACCAATTCGAAGTGCCCGAGCAAGTGAATGGGATGATTGAGCGCTTCTTGGCCATCGCTCTCTGATTCGAGGATCGGGGATTGAAATCTTGCGCGGGTTCGATTCCCGCCGCCTCCACTCGCCCGTGATGCCGGTGATGGCACCCGCGAACGCGACCTGGGCGAGTTGCACCGGACCGCGTCCCGTGGCTTCGGCGTTTCCGAGAACGCTGCGGATCGTCGCGGCGAAGTGCAGGAACACGAAGCCTGCGAGCAGGATCAGGAATCCACCGATCCGGCTCTTCCACTGGTTGTCGTCCGCCCAGGTCGTCCAGTCCTGATCCGATGCCGTGTAGTCGGGCGCGTTTCCACCGCTGAGGAACCAGGCGAGAATGAATAGCACCGCGAACGCGACGCCGGACAGGGCCAGCAGCCGCTGCCAGGAGGTGGGAAGAGCGTCAGTTGGCCGGTCTGAGGGCGTCTGCGCCGACACGTTCGTCTACACGGCGTCGGTCTGCGGAGCCGTGCTGCGCGCCGCGAGGATCGGAGCGGTCTTCCGGAATCCCCAGACTGCCGCGTAGATCCCGAGCGACAGCTCCCAGAGGAACTCGGGGATGACCAAGAGGGCTGGCACGGTCGTACCCGCATTCCACCAGTCGAAGAGCGTGCCGATGCTCCCGATCAGGAGGAGTGGCCCTCCAATCAGTCCGAGCCAGGTCATGCGCCGTGGGACGAGGCCGGACTTGTACATCAGGTAGCCGAGGATCAGCCCGTTCCCGAAGGGGACGATGAACCCAGGGCCGAACAGGAACGTCCAGTCCTTGAGCGCGGCGAGGGAGACGGCGAGGTCGGCCGCGTCCGGAGAGTCTTGGCGCAGGCTGACGACCCCGAGCACAAGGATGATCCCGCCTGCGATGAAGACGCTCTCGATGATTCGAGCAGTGACGTAGCCGATGGCGAGGAGCTCGTTCTGTCGCCTGACGATCGGGTAGAGCACGACGGCCGTGCCGACGTTCGCGATGACGAGCAGGAGCTCCAGGAACGCGCCCAGGTAGATCTGGTTGTCCTTGCCGTCACCGGCGATGTACGCGGCCGGATCGTCGAGCACCGATTGGAAGAGAGCGAGCGCGCCGATCGACGTGACGTACGTGATCAGGAAGAGCACCCCGAAGATGCGGGCGTTCCTCTGGTCTTCAGCCATCAGCCATCTCGTCTCCTCGGTAGCCCGCTTACGGGACTAGACGCGACATGGCGATTCTAAACAGTAGGCGCAGGCTCCGCGGCGCGCGCTCTGGGGGCTGGCAACTCCCGGTACTACTAGTCAGCCCACCAGTCGCGCTGGCCATCGACGTCCTCGCGCGGAGCCTCGCCGAGATTGGGTGCGCCGATGACGAGGAGCTCGAGGCCTTCCGGCCCGGCCTCGTAGCCTCGCCACGTACCGGGCGGGACGCGCACCGCGTCCCATGCCTTGAGCTCGACGATCTCGTCGTCGACCTTCATCCGCCCGCTCCCGCGCAGAACCACGTACACCTCCTCTTGCGTCTTGTGCGTGTGGCCGTACGGAAAGCGATAGCCGGGCGGGACGTGCTGGTAGCTCAGGCCGGATTGCTCGAGCTCGAGCGACCCGGTCGCCGAGCGGAACTCCAGGTCTGGCGCGCCGTCGAACCTCGAGCCGAGGTCCTCCAGATCCTCCTTGATGTTCCTGAGCGTGAACGGCACGGCGCAAATCCTATGGCACCACTCGCAGGTCGTTTCGGCGGCAGACCTGCTCGATCAGTTTGTTGAGGGGCTAGCCGGGGCAGTTGTAGAGGCAGCACCAGATCGCGGCGCCCAGCCTCGCGATCCCAGCGTCTACGCCATCCGATCTTGTGGAGGTCACGCGATGAGTAGCCGACTTCGGCGTTCCCTTGTACTGGTGACAATGCTGGCCCTCTTGCTCGCGGTACCCAGTGCCGCGGCGCTGAGCGAGCGCGGGCCAACCCCGACGGGCACTAGCCTCGCGCGGATCGACATCGATGCGACGACGATCCCCGAACTGCAGGAGTTGATGGACTCGCACCGGCTGAGCTCCGTCCAGCTGACGACCTTCTACTTCCTGCGCATTCTCCAACTCAACCCCACACTCCACGCGGTGATCAAGGTCAGCCCGACGGCGTTTGCCGAGGCATTTGCGGCCGACCGGGCACGACGCAACGGCGACGACCGTCCGCTGCTCGGGATCCCGATCATCGTCAAGGACAACATCAACACGACAGGAATGCCGACGACAGCCGGCTCGTGGGCGCTCGCCGGGAGCAAGCCCGACGACGCGTTCATCGCCGAGCGGCTGAAGGCCGCCGGCGCCATCATCCTCGGGAAGGCCAACCTGTCCGAGTGGGCCAACTTCCGGTCCGGCCCGTCGTCCAGCGGCTGGAGCGGCATCGGCGGCCAGACGAACAATCCCTACGTCCTCGACCGCAACCCGTGCGGCTCGAGCTCCGGCTCCGGCGTCGTCGCGGCTGCTGATCTCGCCGTTGCCGCCGTCGGCACCGAGACGGACGGCTCGATCGTCTGCCCGGCCGGCGCCAACGGCGTCGTCGGGATCAAGCCGACGCTCGGGTTGTGGAGCCGCGCAGGCGTCGTCCCGATCAGCGCCGACCAGGACACGGCCGGGCCTATGGCCCGCAACGTCACCGACGCCGCGGTACTCCTCGGCGCCGCCACCGGCGTCGACCCGGACGATGCCGCGACCGCCGCTCAGGCCGGCAACGCCTTCACCGACTACACCCGGTTCCTCGACGATGAGGCGCTCGAGGGTGCTCGAATCGGCGTCTGGCGCGCCGGGACCTTCGATCCAGACCTGGTGGGCCCGGTCATCGAGCCGATCCTCGACGATGCCGTCGCTGCGCTCGAGTCCGAGGGTGCGACGGTCGTCGAGGGGATGGATATCGACCTGTCCGCAGCGGGGGGCGAGTTTCCAGCGCTCCTGTGCGAGTTCAAGACCGACATCGCGACCTACCTCCAAACCTACGTCGACGGGACGAACCCGGTGACCGGCCAGGCCTATCCGCAGACCCTGGCCGAGCTGATCGCGTTCAATCAGGCGCATCCAGAGCTGGAAGGCCCCTGGAACGACGCCGTGTTCGAGGCCGCCGAGGCAACGAACGGGCGCGACGAGGAGTGCGCCGAGATCCGCGCGGGCGTGACGCCGCCGGTCCAGGCTGAGATCGATCAGCTCATGGCCGAGAACGACCTCGACGCGATCATCGCGCTCACGAACGGGCCGGCCTGGCCGACGAACGACAACCCGGCCGAGGGCGACCTCGACGGCCACTTCGAGTACTTCGTC
Organism: uncultured Gaiellaceae bacterium; assembly: GCA_963820565.1. Lineage (GTDB taxonomy): Bacteria > Actinomycetota > Thermoleophilia > Gaiellales > Gaiellaceae > Gaiellasilicea. The sequence goes on along the minus strand of CAWGAD010000010.1, from coordinate 255,968 downwards.
GGCTCGTCGGGCGCTGCGGCAGTGTCGGGCTACGCCGACATCACCGTTCCGGCCGGGTACATCCCCGAACAGGTTGTTGGACGAGCTGGCGTCGCCGCCGGTCTACCGATCGGCGTCACCTTCATCGGTGGCCGCTGGTCGGAGCCGGAGCTGATCGGTCTCGCATTCGACTACGAGCAGGCGACGGACGTCCGCGTGCCGCCGTCGTTCATTCGGACGATCGGAGACGACCTGTTCCCCGGCGCACCGAACCCGCCGGCTCTGTTGCAGGCGCAGCGGCAGCAGGCGACCGCGGGTCCGCGCGGTCTCGTCGCGCGCCTCCGGTAGGGCAGATCGCGGCCACAACGGAGCCCGGCCCATCGGCCGGGCTCCGTTCTGTTGAGGGAGCGCAACCACCCGCCCTGTTCGAACGCGGCAGGCGCTGTTACGATCGCTGTAGTTCAGGGAGGATCGAGAGATGGCTGTCGGCTTCGGTCGAGCGGGCCTCTGCGGTAGCCCCCGGTGAGATTCGGCGATGTGAGCGCGCGTACGTTTCTGCGGCGTGCGCACCGTGTCGCACATCGTCGAAAAGCGTCCGTCCGGAACGCAGCCTGGGTCGGTGCGGTCGCGACCGTCGCGCTTGTCGTTGCGAGCGTCGCGATGGGTGCCGCAGGCTCTAGCCACTGCGTTCCAGATCCGCCCCCGGATCCTCTACCCGTCCACCCCAGTAAGCAGGCAGTCCTGACTCCTGGGGCGGAAGCTTTCCGGCTCCGCTTTGACGATGCGCGCGACGTCCGGGCCGACGTTGTCGTCCTTGCCGATACGCGTCGCGATGTGACGCTCGCTCCCGGCGACCAGATCGCGGCGTCGATGAGTGAATACCTGCGCAGTAGCTACAGCACCCTTCTCCCGGCACGCGACGCCGCGCGCGACCGAACGAGCCCGAACGTCCAGGTCCTTCGCATTAACCCGTTGGGAGGCGTCGAGGTTTGCCTCGAGCTCGACGCTGGTCTCGTGGATGGTACGGACCCCGGTCAATACGCAGGCAGTGTGGGGGTCACCGGCAATGACCTCCAAATTGGTTCGACGATTCCTGTCGTCGTGACGTTCCGGTCGTCGCGCGTGCTCGCGATCGCCTTCGCCTTCGCCGGCGTCCTGCTTGGAATTCTCGTGAAGATGTTTACCGAGCTCGCGGCGTCACAGCGCTCGGCCGACGCGGAGCCGTCCTCGTTCCGCGCCTACATCCGCAGCTGGAGCTTTCCCGTTGCCATCATCCTCGGCGCGATTGCGGGCTTCCTCGGGTACGTCGAGATCTATGCGGCGAACCCCACTTGGGGTGAGAACGGTTCCGACTGGCTGAAGCTCTTCGGAACGTGCTTCGCGTTCCAGATCGCCAGCATCGGAAGTATCGATCTTGCGCGCCGGCTTGTCGGTGATCCGAGTGCGGCGTAACGCGATGACGGCGCAGCTAAGCGTGCGGACAGCCGCTCTTCTCTGCGTCGTCGCGGGTGCCATGACGAGCCTGTTCGCCGACGGCCCGTCGGCGGCGGTCGGCCGACAACACCAGACAGCCTGCTACCCGGCGCAATTCACTCCTTTCAGGACACGCAAGGTCAAGATTTCCGACGCGGTAGCGACGCTGACCGCAATCGTGCGCCGGCCCCTCGATGTTTGCGCGCCGACGGCCATCGATCGCGCCAGGTCGGCCGACGCGAGCCTCTACCTGACGTGTTACGAGATCAGCACGCCAACGATCGGCTCGCGGTCTCTAGGCACGGTTTCGAATCAACTCGCAACCGCGCCCGTGTCGGTAGCATCGCCGCGGGCGCTGTGCTTGTCGTCGTCTCGGACGACAAAGCCGCCTGCTCCAGTCCTGTTCACGTGCTACGGCGTAACGAGTCCTGCGAGTGCCAAGCGCATCAACAAAGTGATCGGCGACACATTCGGCACGTCACCGGACTCAGTCTTGGTCGGCCGCCCGGTCAGCTTCTGCGCCGAGTCGGGGCCACGTACGACGGCTCGGCTGCATCTGATGTGCTACGCGGTCTCCTCCGAGACGATCGGCCGAACGGTGGTAGTCACCAATGCGTGGGGTGTCCTTCGCGGGTCGCTGGGAAGGCGCGACCGCCTCTGTCTCCAGTCCTCGCTGAGGCGCGTAACTCGAGGCCGGCTGTCGTGAGTGCGCCAGGCTCGGGCTGACCGGCGGGAAACGACTAGCGAAAACGGAGAGTGGTACCGTGAGCGTGAGATGTTCCGCGCGGTGTACCGGCAGATCGTCCGATTCCTTGACTGGATCAACCGTTCGGGATCCGGGTCAAGCCCATCTCAGGCCATAAGGGAAGCCGAGGGTCACCGCCGGGACGTCGAGGATCGCTTGGGCAGCTCGGGCGGCGGTTTGGGGATCTAAAGGGCGGGTGCACCGCTTGGCTAGTCAGCCCACCAGTCGCGCTGGCCATCGACGTCTTCGCGCCGACCCTCGCCGAGACTGGGCGCGCCGATGACGAGGAGCTCGAGGCCTTCCGGCCCGGCCTCGTAGCCTCGCCACGTACCGGGCGGGACGCGCACCGCGTCCCATGCCTTGAGCTCGACGATCTCGTCGTCGACCTTCATCCGCCCGCTCCCGCGCACGACCACGTACACCTCCTCTTGCGTCTTGTGCGTGTGTCCGTACGGAAAGCGATAGCCGGGCGGGACGTGCTGGTAGCTCAGGCCGGATTGCTCGAGCTCGAGCGCCTCGGTCGCCGAGCGGAACTCCAGGTCCGGCGCGCCGTCGAACCTAGAGCCGATGTCCTCCAGATCTTCCTTGATGTTCCTAAGCGTGAACGGCACGGCGCAATCCTATGGCACCGCTAGCAGCGTTCAGATCGCGCATGGCGCCTGCCGCTCGCCCGTCACGCTGGGTACACCGGCAGGTCGGCCTGGGCGAGTTCGGCGCGTTCAGCCGGTGTGATCGCGAATGCCGCACCCGACTCAGCGCCGATGACGAGCACGACGTTGTTGTCTTCTTCTGCGGTCGCCGATCGTCGTGTGGCAACGTCGCGAGCGCTCACGAACGTGCCGGCCGGAGCATCGATGGTGGCGCCGTCAACCTCGAATCGTGCTCGGCCGGAGTGGACGAAATACAGCTCCTTGTGTTTCTCGTGCTCAGGATCTGCGTGGTCGTGCTCGCCGATGATGCGATCGCCGGCGCGCGCTGCGGAGTAGCCATTGATCCCGAACGCCGTGATCCCGAAGTAGTTGCGACTTGGGTGCCAGCTCGCATCGCTATGGGGAACCGCTGCTGGCATTTCATCGAGCTTGCCATGGACGGGCATCGCATGTCTCCGTGATAGTGGGGTATGTGAGAACGTTCGCGGCTCACATTGTGGATGGTGCGGTTGAACCCTTGCGAGGGTTCGATTCCCGCCACATCCATGAAGAGAGTCGAAGGGCGTAGTCTGGTGGGATCACCGACGAAGGAGGTGCCGCCTGGGACTTGATGCTGCCGCCACCCCCGATATCGAGGCTCGCTGATGCTGCATGAGTCTGGCTCGTACCGCGAAGCCGGCGGTACTTCGCCGAGTCGGCCGGATAACAGCACCGAGGCCTAACACGTCCCGAGAGGGAAGGAGCTTTCATGAGCAAGTCGGACACTCCCACTGTCGTCCTTGTCCACGGTGGCTTCGTGGACGGATCTGGCTGGCGAGGTGTCTACGAGCACCTGACCAAGGACGGCTACGACGTCAGTGTCGTCCAGAACCCGACGATCTCGCACGCCGACGATGTCGCCGTGACCAAGCGCGCCATCGACGCGCAGCGCGAACCTGTCATCCTCGTCGGCCACTCCTACGGCGGGGCGGTGATCACCGAGGCGGGAAACCATCCCAAGGTTGCAGCGCTCGTCTACATCGCGGCCTTCGTACCGGACAAGGGTGAGTCGGTGAACACCCTCATCGCGGGGTTCCCGACCGATGGCCCGCAGCCGCCGATTCTGCCCCCGCAGGACGGGTTCCTCTTCCTCGACCGGGAGAAGTTCCATGCTTCATTCGCGGCCGATCTGAGCGACGAAGAGGCCGCGTTCATGGCCGACTCGCAAGTTCCGTGGGGCCTGGATGCGCTCGGCGGCACGATCAACGAGCCCGCGTGGCGGAGCAAGCGAAGCTGGTTCCTCGTTACCACCGAGGACAGGATGATCCCGCCTCCGGCCCAGCGTGTGATGGCAGAACGGGCGGGGGCGACCGTGATCGAAGCTGCAGGCAGTCATTCGATTTACGTGTCGCAGCCTGCAGCTGTGGCTGACCTCGTCAAGGCAGCGGTCAACGCGACGGTGCCCGCTGCGGTCGGCGCCTAGCGTCATCGTTCGTTGACGAATGAGAGGGCCGCTTGGGCGGCCCTCTCCGGTCTGTGCGCTGCTTCTGGACGAGTCTCAGCGAATCGTCAAGACGCCCTTCATTCCGGCGGCGGCATGCCCCGGCACGGTGCAGAGGTAGGCGAACCTGCCCTTCTTCTTGAACGTGACCGCGATCTTGGCCGTCTTGTTCGGCTGGATCAGCGGCGTGCTCTTGCCGTTGATCTTGAAGTCGTGGAGCACGTGCCCGGTGTTCTTGAAGACGAACGTGACCTTGCCGGGCTTGGCCACCGTCTTCGTCGAGAGCTTGAAGAAGAACTCGCCGCCGCGGACCTGCACGGTCGGGGCCGTCGCGGCCGCCCGTTCGGAGCCTGCGGATCCTGGCCGAGCGATTGCGAGTACGACCGCAGCGAGGGCTGCGAGAGTGACGATCGAGCGGATCATGACTTTTCTCACTGGAACCTCCTTGCGTCGTTGGCCTACGAGAGCGAGTAGGCGATGAGCTGGAATTGCGGCTTCTTGAAGAAGCCGCCCGCGCCGGCACCCACGAGCAGGGTGTCGCCGTCGATTGCGGGGAACGAGTTGATGCCCGCGGCGGCCGTCTGCGTCCAGAGCGTCTTGCCGGTCTGGGTGTCGAACGCGTAGATCTTTCCGGCGTACGTGCTCGTGAAGACGACGTCGTTGGCAACCGTGGCACCGCCGAAGTCGAGTGACGCCAGCTTCTGTTGCCAGAGGATCCGGCCGCTGGTGGCGTCCACTGCCGCGAGGCCGCCTCGGCCCGACTTGAAGTTGCTTGCGAAGCCGCCCGAGAGCCCGGTTGCGCTCGCACGCGCGGCAAAGTCGACCCACGGTACGAAGAGCCGGTTCTCCGCGAACGCCATCGGCGTCTCGACCCCGCCGAGGTCACCCGGGAAGATCGTGATCGGCTTCCGCGGCAGGAGCCCCGTGTCGTTCTGGTGCTTGCCGACGGAGACCGTCCAGAGCGCGCGTCCGTTGTCCGCGCGATAGGCGAACGCCTTGCCCATCTTGCCGGCGACGAGGACGATGTCGGTCTGCACGCCCGCGATCGGCACGGTCGTGAGGATCGCGGGGATGACCAGGTCGTAGTCGCGCAGGTCGTGCGGAGCGACCTGCCGGTACCAGAGCACCTTGCCCGTCTCGCCGTTCAGGACGACGAGCGAGTCGGTATAGAGGTTGGGGCCGGGCCTGCTGGAGCCGTTCGGGTACTTGGGCGTGCCGTAGAGCGGCGCCGGGTTGGCGACCGACAGGAACACCCGTCCCTGGCTGTCGACGGCGGGTGGGTACCAGATGCCGCCGCCGCTGTTGATCTTCGGATGACCCCAGAGCTTGGCGCCGTCCGCGACCGTGTTGAAGTGCCACTTCGGCTTGCCGGTCGCGGCGTCGAGCGCCCACACCACGCCGAGCCCGTTGCCCGCGTAGAACGACGAGGCGTTCCCCGGCACGGTGCTCACCAGCACGGTGTTGTCGAAGAGCTGCGGCGTGACGTCGATGCCCTCGTTCTTGTTACGCACCAGTGGGCGGCTCCACAGCTGCTTCCCGGTCTTCGGGTCCAGCGCGAACGCGTTCGTCTCGGTCGCGCCATAGAGGCGGCCCCAGCCGTACGAGACCCCGTTCGGACCGACGTTCGGCTTGTTGAACGCGTGTCGCCAGATGAGCTTGCCGGTCGAGCGGTCGAGTGCGTAGACGTTCGACGCCAGGTCCTGCAGATAGACCGTGCCGTTGATCACGATCGGAGTCGACGCGAACGCGCCGGACGCCCCGACGTTCTTGAAGTCGAAGCGCCACTTCACCTTCAGCTTCGAGACCGTCTGGGCGTTGATCGGCGTCTGGGTCGTCGCGCGGCTGTTCGAGAGGTTGTAGTTGTGCGCCGGCCACGAGCCGGCGTTGGCAGCCCATTCGGGCGGCGGCTGGCCGAGAGCGACCGTCCGGCTGTCCGCTGCTGCTCCGCTGGCGAGCCCGATCACGGCGGCTGCTGTGGCAAGGGCGCCGATTCCGGCGAGCGCCACGTGCCGGCGGCTCGGCTGGATCCTGTCCATGAATGACACGCTGTCTGCACTCCCTTCGAGGGTTGGGGGTACAGACACGATCGCCGTCACCCTCCCTCGGCGTCTGCACCGCTAGCCCCCGTTCGCACCCCCACCCGACCCGAAGAGCGGAATACCGGCTAGCCAGTACGTGAGAGCACGACTAGAGCCGACGGGAACTAATGCAACTTCTTCAGGGCACGTCCGAGTGCCTGGCCGCCCGCGAGCACGGGCGCGAAGAGGTCGCCGTGCTGTTCCACCCGCTCGAGCGCCTCGCGCATCCCGAAGCGGCGCGGGGTCACGTCCGCTGTCAGCTCGTCCCAGCGAAGCGGCATCGAGACCGGCGCGCCCGGCTTCGGCCGCACCGAGTAGACCGAGGCGATCGTCTTCCCCCGCGCGTTCTGACGGTGGTCGACGAGCACGCCCTCGCGCTTACGTTTCAGCCATTCGGTCGTGACCAGCCCTGGATGCCGCTCCTCGAGCCCGCGTGCCACGCGCTCCGCGAACGCGTAGGTCTGCTCGAAGGTCGCTCGACGCGCAATCGGGACGAGCACGTGAATCCCGTCGGCGCCGCTCGTCTTGACGTAGGACTCGAGCTCGACCCGCTCGAGCTCCTCGCGGATCAGGTGAGCGACGCGGATCGCGAGCGCGAAGCCGCCCTCGGGCGGGTCGAGGTCGAAGAGCACGAAGTCCGGGCGGTGCGGCTTGTCGACGCGCGAGTACCAAGCGTTCATGTCGATGCAGTTCATCTGCACCATCCAGAGCACCGCCTCGGGCGAGTTGACGAGCGGGAAGTCGACGAGCCGCGACTCGCCCTTGCGCGGGTAGGTGAGGTAGGTGCGCGTCGGGATCCAGGAGGGCATCCCCTTCGGCGCCTGCTTCTGGAAGTACGCCTCCCCGGCAACTCCGTAGGGCGAGCGCTTCATCGTGAACGGCCGGTTGCGCAGGTGGGGGACGAGCACGGGCGTGATGGCGCGGTAGTACTCGAACAGGTCCTGCTTCGTGATCCCTTCGTCGGGGAACAGGACGCGTTCCGGGCTCGAGAGGCGGACCGACCGCTGCGCCACGCAAGGGTTGTACCTGTGATTGCTTGCGATCGCAGGATCCAGCGAGCTTCGTTAACTTACGCGCCGGCCGAGCGCGTGACTTCCAATGCGCGCCCAAACCGCCCAGGAAAGAGAGGCCGTCACATGGGGTTCAGAGCCTGGAGGAGCCTGGCCGCAGTCGCAGCGCTTGCTCTGACGATTTCCGCGAGCGCAGCCGCCGGCGAGAGCGAAGGAAGGGGAGTCGACCCGAACCAGGGCCGGAACCTCGTCGAGGTGCATCTCCCGAGCAAGGCTGCCGCGATCGAGCTGCAGCTGAACGCCGACACCTACGGCGTCGACTTCAACGACCACTATCTGCGGCACGATGGCAACGGCGCCGTCACCGCGACCGTCTTCGGCACGCCCGACGAGCTCGACGCGCTCGCGGCCGCCGGCTACGAGCTGGGAACGACGATCGAAGGCCCGGCAACGTGGCGGGCCAGAGTGCAGGACCGTCAGCAGGACTTCAGGGCGGAGGTGCAGGCCGACGCGGCCGCGCAGGACGTCTCGCCGGCAGACGAGGGCGAGATCGTCGTACTTCGCGTCGACTCGTTCCAGAACTACGCCGGACGGTTCCTCTCGGTCGAGGCGAAGACACGCCTCGCGAGCATGGACGGCTCGGAGTACACCGGCCCGTCGCTGTCCCTCACGTGGAACCGGGGTGCGGGCACCCCGATCGACTCCGATCCGCGAACGATGAACCTGAACATCGACCCGGACACGACGCCCGATACCTACATCGAACACCGCATCCTCGTCCGCATCGGCGACCCCGCGACGGCGACGCCGCCGCAGCCGACGCTGATCCGGATCGGCTCGAGCACCGGCGCCTCGAAGGAGGCGCCCGTCCAGACCTGGCTCGGCGGCGGCCTGCCGCCGATGAGCGAGACATTCCTCAGCGACTTCACGACGCGCTACCTGGATCCGACCGAGGTCTACGCACGCTTCGACGCGCTCGCGGCGGAGTTCTCCGACATCGCGGAGCTGATCACACTGCCGCACAAGACGAACGGATACCAGCGGCGGGCGCAGGCGCTGATGGCGGGGCTGACGAGTCCCACGCTTCACCGGGAATCTCAGCGCGACCGTCGGGCCGCAGGCCGTCATCCTCACCTCGAGGGCGTGGGGGCACGAAGGCGGCAACGGGCTCACCGCCGAGTTCGTCCACCCGGGTGTCCCCGACTCACCGCTCCAGGTGACAGTGACCGGGACCGACCTCCGCGTCAGTCTGGCAACGAACGCGACGAACGAGCTGACGAGCACGGCTGCACAGGTGGCAGCCGCGATCAACGCGACCCCGGCCGCGTTCGCGAAGCTCGTCGCGCAGACGTATCGCGGCAACGCGGGTGGCGGCGTGACGCAGCCGCGAACGAAGGGCAACCTGTCCGATTTCCTGACGACGTCGACGAACGCGCACGTGCAGCGCGGCCCGTTCCAGTACAAGGTGATGCGGATCGGCAAAAAGCAGAGGCGCGACCCCACAAAGGTCGTCGGCGTCTTCCTCTACTGCCAGCAGCACGCCCGTGAGTGGGCGACGCCGTTGACCTGCCTGGAGACGGCGGAGCAACTCCTCCGCAACTACGGGCTCGACCAGACGACTCGGAAGCTCGTGGACACGCTCGACATCTACATCCTGCCGTCGTCCAACCCGGACGGCGCCCACTACTCGATGCACAACTTCTCCCAGCAGCGTCGCACCATGACGAACTGGTGCATGTTCGGGAGCCTCGAGACGGACGATCCGAACGCGGCGAACTTCTGGACGCCGCGGCCGAACACGCTCCCAGGAGGGGCTCCTCAGTCGTTCAACGACTCCGCGGCCCGGAACGCCTGGGGCGTCGACATGAACCGCAACAACACGTTCGGGACGCTGATCGACGGCTACATCGGCGCGTCGCCGTCGTGTGTGAGCGACGTGTTCGCGGGGCCGTTCGAGGCGTCCGAGCCGGAGATCCAGAACGAGCTGTGGATCGCAGACACGTTCAAGAACATCAAGTTCTCGAACAACATCCACAGTTTCGGCGGCTACTTCATGTGGGCGCCCGGCACCTACCTGCCGGACCGCGGCGAGGGCCAGGCCGTCCACGCGAACATCGGGGTCGAGAAGTACTTCTTCCTGGCCGGCGACCGGATCCTGAACCGGATCAAGGAGGTCCGGAACACCGCCATCCTGCCGGAGCGGACGGGGCCGATCGCGGACGTCCTCTACTCGGCGGCGGGCAACAGCGCCGACGAGCACTGGTACAACCGCGACGTGATCGCCTACAGCTTCGAGACCGGTGCAGATCGGTTCGGCGCGATCGAGCAGACGACTGCGTCGGTCGCCGTGGCTGCCGGCGCGGACAGGATGCGGGTCGGGAACCGGAACCTGTTCACGCCGCTCGAGAAGGTGACGATCGACCCGGGCCTGCCGACCGAAGAGACGCGGACCGTCCTCTCGGTGCCGACGCAGAACCCGCCGAATCCGAACCCGAACCTCATCTTCACCGAGGCCCTCCAGTTCGCGCACGCGGTCGGTGCGATCGTGCGTGGACAGGACCTGACCCAGCAGGGCGTCGGCTTCCAGCCGGACTACGCCAGCGAGGGGAAGTTCGAGGCGCTCGAGTTCGCGGCGGGCAACTACGGGCTCCTGGAGTCGGCGTATGACTACGCGAACGACAACACGCGTCCCGTGGTCACCATGACGGGGCCGCGGTCGTCGAGCACGCCGATCACGACGACGTTCCAGTGGGTCAACGAGCCGTCGGTGATCCGCTACACCACCGACGGTTCGAGGCCGACGAGCTCGTCCACGCTCTGGGACTCCACGGGTCCGCGTGAGCCCGGAGAGTCATTCGTGGTCGATTCGACGACCACCTTCAGGTGGCTCGCCAGGGACATCAAGGGCAACGTCTCGACCGGGCAGGCGACGTTCACGATCAACTAGAGCCCGGCAACGAAAGCAGGGGCGGCCCGCGACGGCGGGCCGCCCTGCTCCTTCTTCTTGGCTCCGCCGCTCTCGTTGTGGTGGCGGCCGTCCTGGTCGTCACGCTGCGCGGCGATGCCGATGAGCCGCCGGCGGCGGTCCGACTCGACGACTGCCGCGGCCTTCTGTCCGACGCGTCGCGGGACTGCTACATCCGCACGTTCTCGGCCCTTGTCGCCGGTCGCGACGATCCGCGGTCTCAGGTTGCGTCGATCGAGGCGGCCGTCCGGAGCGAGGGCGGCTTCGCGCTCTCCGGCTGCCACGGCGTCATGCACACGGTCGGCCGGACCTACGCTGTCGAACAGGAGCTGTCGCTCGCCGATCTCAAAGACACGCTGCCGCGGAGCAACGATCCCGGGTGCAGCGCCGGGTTTGCCCACGGCCTCGTCACGGGCGTGGCGCCGCGGATCGACGTGCGGCGTCCGCAGGACGCTGCCGACATCTGCTCCCGGGCGGGAACGCGGTATCAGCGCTACAGCTGCGTCCATGGCCTCGGCCACGCGTTCATGCGAATCCACGGCGACCGGCTGGAGCCGGCGCTCGACCTCTGCCGCTCGCTCGGCGAGCCGGCGCCCGACTGCGCGCAGGGCGCCTATCACGACTACTGGTTCGCGATCGTCGGCGCGGACGATGCAACCCTGCCGGCGGCTGCGGTCACCGATCCACGGGAGCTGTGCGGCGCGCAGGCGCCGGAGTTCGTTCGTCCCTGCTGGTACCGGGCGTTCGTCGACAACCGGCCCGCGGGCATCGAGGTCGACTCGCCGGAGCATCTGGAGGTGCTCTGCGACGGGCTGCGCGGGCTGCAGCGCAGCGGCTGCATCACCGCGGCGGCCGTGATCGGGCCGGCCGACCCGGCCGTCCAGCTCGAGCTCTGCGCGGTGCTGCGGGATCCCGTCGACGCCGAGAGCTGCATCCGAGGCACCAAGGTGCAGAACCTGCTCGGGCAGCCGGCCTCGGCCCTCGTCGCTCTGATCCGGCGCTGCGGGCTGTTCCGGGGCGACGCCGGGCGGGCCTGCTACCGCTGGCTGGGCAAGACGATCGCCGTGGTCACGAACGGCGACTTCGCTCGCACGGGCTGCCCGCAGCTGACCGGCAGCGCCCGGGTCGGATGCCGGGCTGGGGCGGCGTCCATGGAGCGCGCCCTCGTGACCTTCAGCTGAGAGCGGCGCTATCGGTCATCCGTGCCGGTTGACGCTCAACGAGTTGTCTGACTAGAGTCAGATATGTGGATTCAGTCGCGACGGAGCGTGTACGACGCTTCAACCGCACGGTGACCCAACGGATCGGGGCTCTGAGCGACGGGTACCTGACGCGAGGTCGTCCGCTCGGCGCATCGCAGGGTCTTGTGGGAGATCGGAGAGGGCGGTGTCGACCTCAAATCGCTTCGTGCGCGCCTCGACCTCGATTCCGGATACTTGAGCCGGCTCCTACGCACGCTCGAGGGCGAGGGTCTGGTCGTGGTCGATCGGGGTCGCGACGATCGGCGTGGTCGCATCGCGCGGCTGAGCAAGGCGGGCAGAGCCGAGCGCAACCTGCTCGACCGAGGCAGCGACGAGCTCGCCTGGTCCTTGGTCGAACCGCTCGACGACGAGCAGCGCGCGCGTCTCCTGGAGGCGATGGGCGTCGTGGAGCGGCTCCTCACAGCCGGGCTCGTCTCGATCACGATCGACGAGGCCACGAGTGCCGCAGTCGGGTACTGCTTTGAGTCGTATTTCGCCGAGCTCGACGCGCGGTTCGAGGCGGGGTTCGACTCGGGGCGCAGCATTTCGGCCGATGCCGACGAACTCAGCGAGCCTAAAGGGCTGGTCCTGGTCGCCCGGTTGAGGGACGAACCAATCGGGTGCGGCGCTCTCAAGCTGCACGGCGACGACCCCGCTGAGATCAAGCGCATGTGGGTAGCCCCGACGGCTCGCGGACTCGGCCTCGGGCGGCGGCTCCTGCGTGAGCTCGAGGCGAACGCCGGACGCCGAGGCGCGACCCGTGCCCGTCTTGAGACAAACCGAGCCTTGACCGAGGCGATCAATCTCTACCGATCGGCGGGATACACCGAGGTCGCCGCGTTCAATGACGAGCCGTACGCCGACCACTGGTTCGAGAAGCGTCTCGACAGCTGACGGGCTCACCGAGCTCGCCGCTCGAGCGGAAGATCGGGAATCACCCAACCCGGATGAAGCCTCGGGCGACGCGTCGTGCAATCGTGCTGGAAAGGGAGACGCCGACTCTTGAGGAGGACCTACGCATGGCGAGCGCCGACAAGCCGAACATTCTCGTGATCTGGGGCGACGACATCGGGATCACGAACCTGAGCTGCTACAGCGACGGGTTGATGGGCTACCGGACGCCCAACATCGACCGGATCGCGGACGAGGGGATGCGGTTCACCGACTCCTACGGCGAGCAGAGCTGCACCGCCGGCCGCGCGTCGTTCATCACCGGCCAGAGCGTCTACCGCACCGGCCTGAGCAAGGTCGGCGTCCCCGGCATGGACGTCGGCCTCCAGGCCGAGGACGTGACGATTGCCGAGCTGTTGAAGCCGCTCGGCTACGCCACCGGGCAGTTCGGCAAGAACCACCTCGGCGACCTGAACAAGTACCTGCCGACCGTGCACGGCTTCGACGAGTTCTTCGGCAACCTCTACCACCTGAACGCGGAGGAGGAGCCGGAGCTGCCGAACTGGCCTCCGGCCGAGGACTTCCCCAACTTCCGGGATCGCTTCGGCCCGCGCGGCGTCATCCACTCGTGGGCGACGGACGAGGACGACGACACCGAGGAGGCGCGCTTCGGCCGTGTCGGCAAGCAGCGGATCGAGGACACCGGTCCGCTGACGAAGAAGCGGATGGAGACGATCGACGACGAGACCGTCGCACGCCTGCATCGACTTCATCAAGCGCCAGCAGGCAGCCGACACGCCCTTCTTCGTGTGGATGAACACGACCCACATGCACCTGCGCACCCACACCAAGCCGGAGAGCCTCGGTCAGGCGGGCCGCTGGCAGTCGCCCTACCACGACACGATGATCGACCACGACAAGCACGTCGGCCTGCTCCTCGACACGCTCGACGAGCTCGGGATCGCCGAGAACACGATCGTCGTCTACAGCACCGACAACGGGCCGCACATGAACACGTGGCCGGACGGCGGCATGACGCCGTTCCGGAGCGAGAAGAACACGAACTGGGAAGGCGCCTTCCGCGTGCCCGAAGCGATCCGCTGGCCCGGGAAGATCCCGGCGGGCTCGGTCTCGAACGAGATCGTCCAGCACCACGACTGGCTGCCGACCTTCCTCGCCGCCGCGGGCGACCCGGACGTCGTCGAGAAGCTGAAGGCCGGGCCACGAGATCGGCGACACGACCTTCAAGGTGCACATCGACGGCTACAACCTGCTCCCGTATCTGACCGGCGAGACAGACAAGAGCCCGCGGCAGGGTCTCGTCTACTACTCCGACGACGGCGACGTGCTCGCGCTCCGCTTCGACAACTGGAAGGTCGTCTTCATGGAGCAGCGGGCGCAGGGGACGATGCGGCATCTGGGCGGAGCCGTTCGTGCCGCTCCGCGTCCCGAAGCTCTTCAACCTGCGCACCGACCCGTTCGAGCGCGCCGACATGACCTCGAACACGTACTACGACTGGTTCATCGACAACAACTACATCGCGCTGGCCGCGACGGCGATCGTGACCCAGTTCCTGCGAGACGTTCAAGGAGTTCCCGCCGCGACAGGAGGCGGCGAGCTTCACGATCGACCAGGTGGTCGAGAAGCTCGAGGCGGCGCTCGCGGCCGGACACTGACCATGGGCGAGCAGCCGCTTGCGTCCTGGAACGCGGGAGCCGCCAAGGCGGCCGTGCTCGACTTCGTCGAGCGCGTGTCCGCAGACGGCGTGCCGCCGGAGGAGCGGGTGGCGGTGTTCGACAACGACGGCACCCTCTGGTGCGAGAAGCCGCTGCCGATCCAGGCCGACTTCATCCTGCGCCGGCTGCACGAGATGGCCGAGGCCGACCCGGCTCTCCGCGAGAAGCAGCCCTGGAAGGCCGCGTTCGAGCGCGACTATGCGTGGCTCGGCCAGGTGATGGTCGAGCACTACGCCGGCGACGACACCAACGTGCGGACGCTCCTCGGCGGTGTGATCGCCGCCCACGCGGGCATCAGCGTCGACGACTTCGAGGAGCAGGCACACACGTTCCTGCACTCGGCGCAGCATCCGACGCTGGGCCGCGGCTACCTCGCCTGCGGCTACGCGCCGATGGTCGAGCTGCTGCGGTACCTGGACGCGAACGGGTTCTCGAACTACATCGCGTCGGGCGGCGGCCGCGACTTCATGCGGCCGATCAGCGAGGAGATGTACGGCATCCCGCGCGACCGGGTGATCGGGAGCTCGACCGCGCTCGACTACGCGGCCGACGACAGCGGCGGCTCGATCATGCGCAAGCCCGAGGCCGACGTCCTCGACGACGGGCCGGAGAAGCCGGTCCGGATCTGGAGCCGCACGGGTCGTCGACCGCTGCTGGCCGCCGGCAACTCGAACGGGGACATCCCGATGCTCGACTTCACGCAGCACGCGGACAAGCCGACGCTGCGCCTGCTCGTCCTCCACGACGACGGCGAGCGCGAGTTCGACTACACGGCGGGCGCGGAGGCCTCGCTCGAGCGCGCGCAGGCGGAGGGCTGGACGGTGGTCAGCATCAAGAACGACTGGTCGACCGTCTTCGCGTGACCGCCTCGGCGGAGGACATGGTCTGGATCGACGGAGCCACGTACCGGATGGGCTCGGACTCGCACTATCCGGAGGAGGCGCCGGCCCACCACGTCAGCATCGAGGGCTTCTTGGATCGACGCGGTTCAGGTCACGAATCGTCTGTTTGCGTCCTTTGTCGCTGACACCGGCTACGTCACCGTCGCCGAGCGCCCGCTCGATCCGAGCGCCTTTCCAGGGGCACCGGCCGAGAACCTCGTGCCCGGCTCGCTCGTCTTCACGAGGACCGACGGGCCGGTCGACCTGCGGCACCTGAGCGCCTGGTGGACGTGGACGCCCGGCGCCTGCTGGAGGCATCCGGACGGGCCGGCGAGCTCGACGAATGGCCGCGACGACGAGCCGGTCGTCCACGTCGCCTTCGAGGACGCCGAGGCGTACGCCGCGTGGGCGGACAAGGAGCTGCCGACCGAGGCGGAGTGGGAGCTGGCGGCGCGAGGCGGGCTCGACGGCTGCGCCTTCGTCTGGGGCGACGAGCCGGAAGCTCCCGGCGGGCGGCTCGCCAACTACTGGCACGGCGACTTTCCCTGGCGTGCCGAGCCGGGCTACGGCACGCGCACGAAGGTCGGCTCGTTCCCCGCCAACGGGTACGGGCTGTTCGACATGGCCGGCAACGTCTGGGACTGGACGACGGACTGGTACGCCTCGCGGCATCCGCAGGACGCCGACAAGCCGTGTTGCGTCCCCCAGAACCCACGCGGATCAGACATCGATGCGAGCTACGACCCCGCGCAGCCGCAGTTTCGGATTCCGCGCAAGGTGATCAAGGGCGGCTCCTACCTCTGCGCCGACAGCTACTGCCTGCGCTACCGGCCCGCCGCCCGGCGGCCGCAGATGATCGACACCGGCATGAGCCACATCGGCTTCCGCTGTGTCGTTCGCTCAGCGCCCGCTGGATAGAGCGATCCTCGCCGCCGAGCGACGGCGAGGATCGCTTCCGGATGCCTAGCGTCGCGCTTCGGCGCGGCGTAGGACGGCCTCCAGCCTCGCCGTCCTGTCAGCGGGTCCTGCGGCGGCGGTCGCCGTCGCTGTCGCCACCTCGGGTCGTCCCGGCGTGAAGAGCCAGGTCTCGAAGAGGTCGTCCAGCTCCTGACGAGAGATCGACTCGGCCAGCTGCACGAACTCAGCCGTCGTGACGTTGTCGCCGCGGCGGCTCTGGGCCCAGCGACGCAGGATCTGGAAGAAGTCGTCGTCTCCGACCGCGAGGCGCAGCTGGTGCAGCGTCATCGCGCCTCGGGCGTAGATGGCGAAGTCGAAGAGGTGATCCGGCCCGGATCCCCATACCAGCGACCAGAACTCTCGTCGGGCGGGATCACGCTGTAGAAGAAGTCGAAGATCTCCTGTGCGACCGAGACCCTCTGCTCGCTCCAGAGCCACTCCGCGTACGTCGCGAACCCCTCGTTGAGCCAGATGTGCCGCCACTGCGCGACGGCGAGGCTGTCGCCGTACCACTGGTGGGCCAGCTCGTGCACCACGACGCTGTCCCCATCGAGTGGGTTGCTGAAGAACCCCTTGGCGTAGATCGGCCGCGTCTGGTTCTCGAGCGCGAAGCTGACCACCGGGCTGTCGTCGACGATTCCGCCGGCGGCCCGGAACGGGTAGGGCCCGAACAGGTTCAGCCTCGAAGTCGATGATCTCTCCCTGTCGAGCCAGTGAGGCATCGATGTTGACTCCGAGCGGTGGCGGAGTGTCCGCCGTCGTTCCCGCGATCCAGTCGTTCGGGTTCGGTGGACTGCCTTCGGGAGCTCCGGGAACCGTCCAGCCGTCCCACGTGTCGCCGTCCGCCTCGAACGAGGTGGTCCCGGCGCCCGTCGAGACGACGATGTCGTCGACGAACGCGCCCGAGAACTGGACGGACTCGTCGCTCGCGTAGGAGATGGCCACCTCGACGGTCTCGTTCGCAAAGCCGGCGAGATCGACCTTCCACTGCTCGTAACCGTCGCTCGTGCCGCTCACCGCCCACCACTGGCCGCTGCTGCCGGTCGGAGAGCAGGTGCCGTCCCCGTCGTCGTCGGACTGGTAGTGCTCGAGGAACGGGTGCAACCCGAGCCACGACGGGCACGAGGCGCCGGTATCGGAGCTCGAGTGTCCGTTCAGGTCGGGAAGCGTCGTCCAGTCGTCGTCGCCGACGGTGTGCGCCTCGACGAAGATGTGGTCCCAGGCCGCCTCCGTGTCACGCTTGATCCAGAACGACAGCGTCGCGCCGCCGGCCGGGACGGCGATGGTGCGAGCCAGCCGCTTGTAGGCGGGCTCACCGACCTGCGCGATCGCGAACTGCGACCCCGTCCGCGGCGTGCCCGTCGGGCCGTAGAGGTCGGGGTCGACCGCGTCGAGGACGAAGATGCGACGGTGCCAGTACTTCCGCAACTCGAACTCGCCGACCGAAGCGGTCGTGAGATAGGACGCCATCGGCTCGCGGGCGTCCCAGAGCCACGTTGTCCACCCGCCGCTCGTGCGCTCGTCCTGCAGCACAGCCGTTCGCGACTGCCTCCAGGCCGGCCGGGACGCGGATGCGGAACGTGTAGGACGCCTTGTCGCTCGGGTGGTCGTTGACGGGATACCACGTGTCGGCGACGTGCGGCTCACCGATGATCATCGCGCCGTCGTCGGTGTGGATGAAGCCACTCACGCCGAAGGCGTCCACGATCGGCTCGGGCACGCCGCTGTAGACGACTTTCGTGATGAAGAGGTGGTGCCGGCGAATTCCCTTGCTCGGCGTGATCACCAGCTCGCCACCGTTGCGACTCCACGTCGCGTCGCGGTTGTTCACCTCCACCGAGTGAACGTCGAGGCCTTCGAGGTCGAGGTTGAAGCGCGACAGATCCTGCGTCGCGCGGGCGCGGATGGTGGCGGAGCCGCCGATGACGTCGGTCGCAGGGTCGTACTGCAGGTCGAGAAAATAGTGCTGCGTGTCGTAGCCGCCGTTGCCGTCGAGCGGGAAGTACGGATCGCCCGCGCCGTCCGCTCCCGGCGTGAAAGTGATCTTGACGCCGCCTGCCGATGCGACACCCGTCGCGAGCAGCACGCAGGCCACGACGGCCACGCACGCTCCGACGACGTGGTGCCCGGTGTTGGGACCTGGTCGGGACATTGCAACCCCTTTCGCTCCCGTGGTTGGGCTGGCGCGAACGCGGGCGGCGTTCTCGACTCGAGCCCATGGCTAGTCAAGCTGTTTCCCCGAAATCGTCCGGGGAAACAGCTCAGACAGCCCCGACAGTCTCGGACGGGCTAGGCAGGCACCGCCTCCTCCAGGTGTCCCGCCAGCGCGACGGGCGAGCCGATGACGAGCACCTGCGGGCCGTTCTCCTCGAACGGACGCTCGAACGTCGAGACCACGGTCGAGGCAGAGAACGTCCCGAGCACGCGGAGCACGTCGTCGCCGATGTTCCGGAGGCCGTGCGGCGCCATCGGCGGGACGAGCCCGACCTGGTGCGTCTCCAGTCGACCGACCTCGTCGCCGACACGCGCCTCTGCCGTGCCCTGCACGATGATCAGGAGCTCTTCTGCGCTATCCGTGTGCACGCCGAGCTCGGCGCCCGGATCGAGCTCGAAGAGGACAGTCGCGGTGCTGGCCGTTCCGGTGGCGCTGTGGAGGGGGAAGCTGACCCGCAAGCCGGGGGCTGCGGGTGCGAGCTCGAAGTCGTTGAGGTCGAAGGAATACACGTTCCTGCTCCTTTCGTTGCACAGTAATGTGCAACGAAATATAAGAGAGCCGTTGCGCTTGTCAAGATTCGCAGTACAATAGTGTGCAATGAATCGGAAGTACGAACTGAAAGAGCGGGCACGGCGTCAGGCGCAGACGCGGCAGCGGATCGTCGAGGCCGCGGTCGACCTGCACACGACCGTCGGCCCCGCGCGGACGACGATCAGCGCGATCGCCGAGCGGGCGGGCGTCGAGCGGCACACCGTCTACGCGCACTTCCCCGACGACCGCGCGCTCTTCCGCGCCTGCTCCGAGCACTGGACGGCGAGACATCCGCTGCCGGACCTCGAGGCGCTGGCTGAGATCGACGGACCCGGTACGCCGCTTTCGCCGAGGTCTCGGGGAGATGTACTCGTGGTATGAGTCGGTCGAAACCGATCTGGCGCTGATCCTCCGCGACGCTTCCGTCGTCCCCGCAAATGCGGAGGTCCTCGGCGAGATGACGGCCGAGCTCGCGAGCCTGGCCGATGCGGTCTCACAGGGCTGGCCGCGCCGCAAGAGCGTCAGAGCCGCGATCGGGCATGCGTTCGAGTTCGAGACGTGGCGCTCGCTCGTCCGCAGGCAGGGTCTCTCTCGAACTCAAGCGGTCGACGCGATGGGGCGGCTCGTCTCGAGCGTCTAGGAGCACCGGCCCGCCGGACGCTCGCAGCATCCGGCGGGCCGTACTAGCCACCCGGGGCGGGCTAGTCGAACGCGTACTCCTCGTACTCGTCGACGTTGTCCTGCGTCACGACGGCGGCAGGCACGATCAGCTGGCGTGGCACCTCCGGCGGGACGAGCTCGGCGAAGCCTTCGCCGAGCGCGATCAGGCGGGCCATGTTCACGGCAGTGGCCGCCATGTTCGGGTTGTAGAGGAATGTCGCGCGATAGAGGCCTCCGGCCTTGATCTGCTCCATCGCGGACTTCGATCCGCCGACACCGGTGAGGAACATCTCGTCCTCGCGGCCGGCGTTGCGAATCGCCTGAACGACGCCCTGCGCCATGTCGTCGTCGTGCGTGTAGACCGCGTCGATCTTCGGCTGGGCCTGGAGGATGTTCTCCATCACGGTCAGACCACGGTCCGGGTTGAAGTCGCCCGGCTGGCTGGCGACGATCTTGATCCCGCCGTCGGGGCACTTCGTCTTGAGCGTGTCGGTGAAGCCCTTCGTGCGGTCGGTGGTCACCGAGATGCCTGCGAGGCCCTGGATCTCGACGACGTTGCCCTGGCAGTTCAGCTCGGTGGAGATGTACTCGGCTGCGAGCACCCCGATCTGGTAGTTGTCGCCCAGAATCGTCGCCGTCGCGGCGTCCGGCGTCGTGAACAGGCGGTCGATGTTGATCACCGGGATGCCTGCCCGCTCTGCTCGCTGGGCGACAGGGGTGAGAGCGGCGCCATCCTGAGGCAGGACGACGAGCGCGTCGGGCTTCTGCGCGATCGCCTGCTCGATCTGCTGGGCCTGGGAGTCGGCATCCGCGGCCTCGAGCAGGCTGAACTCGACGTCGTCGTGGGCGTCGGCGGCCGCCTTGGCGTTCTTCGAGATCGCCCCGAGCCACCCGTGGTCGGTGGGCGGAACGCTCGCGATGATCGTCACCGTCTTGCCGGAAGACGACCCGCCGGCCGTCGTCTCGCCAACGGTGACGGTCGTCGTAACGGTCTCGGTGTCGCCGCTCATGCATGCCGTGGCACCGAGCGCCAGCAGCATTGCTGCGACAGCCGAGATGATGAGTCGCTTGCGCGACATTGCATACCTCCTGTTGTGTGCGTGCGTGTTCGCTCCCGGAGTGCCGGTCATCAGTAGCGCGCCGCCGGGCGCTGCAGCAGGACGGCTCCGAGGACGATCAGGCCCTTGGTCACCTGCTGCACTTCGGTCGAGAGGTTGAGCTGGGTCATGAGGCTGAAGATCAGGGCGAAGGTGAGGACGCCGAGGAACGTGCCGACGATCGTCGCCCGCCCGCCGGCGAGGCTCGTCCCACCGATCACGACGGCCCCGATCGCATCGAGCTCGTAGAGGTTGCCGCTGACCGGCGAGGCGCTGCCGAGCCGCGCGCAGAGCAGCACGGCGGCGACTCCCGCGAGCAGGCCGGAGACGACGTAGACGCTGAAGATCGTCTTCCGCACCGGGACACCGGCGATCCGCGCCGCCTCCCGGTTGCCGCCGACGGCCACGACGTAGCGGCCGTACCGCGTGCGGTTGAGCACGATCCAGCCGACGACGGTGATCGCGATGAAGACGTAGACCGACGGCGGGATCCCCAGGATCCGGCCGCTCCCGAACCAGAGCAGCGAGAACGCCGCAGGATCGCCGAACGAGCCGCCGTTCAGGTCGAGGAGCCCCACGGGCAACTTGTCGTTCAAGAGCAAGGCTATGCCTCTGGCGATCGAGAACATCGCGAGCGTCGCGATGAACGGGACAACCCGTCCGTAGGCGACGGCCGTCGCGTTGACGCTGCCGAGGAGGACCGCGAACCCGATCGTGGCGAGGATGAAGACGAGGCTGCTCGTGCCGTCGGTCCCCACCATGATCCCGCCGAACACACCCGCTGCAGCGACCATCGAGCCGACCGACAGGTCGATCCCGGCCGTCGCGATCACGAACGTCATCCCGATCGCCAGCACGCCGACGACGCTCGCCTGGGTGAGCATGTTGCGCACGTTGTCCCAGGTCGGGAACGTGTCGGGCTTCAGGATCGCGCCGACGACGAAGAGCAGGACGACCACGATCGCGAGCGCGTACTCCTGCAGCTCGAGCCCTCTCGCACGGGCGAGGAACGCTGATCCCCTGCCGGGCTCGGCGGGCTGTGTCGGAGCCGTCATACAACCTCCTCGATCAGTACGGGCGCGTCTGTGGGCGCCACGGCATGGCGAAGGACCTCGCGCTCGGTGGCGGCCTTCCCGTCGACTTCGGCGACGATCTCTCCGTCGCGCATGACGAGGACACGCGTGCAGATGCCCACGAGCTCCTCGATCTCCGACGAGACGACCAGCACGCCGAGGCCCGCACCAGCCAGGTCGCTGATGATGCGGTAGATCTCGGCTTTCGTTGCGATGTCGACGCCGCGCGTCGGCTCGTCGAGGAGCAGCACGCGGCACTCGTGCAGCAGCCAGCGGGCCAGCACGACCTTCTGCTGGTTGCCGCCCGAGAGCAGGCGAACAACGCGGTCGGGATCGTCGGGCACCGTCTTCAACGACCGCAGCTGCTGGCGCGCGCCGCGGCGTTCCTCACGGACATTGAGGAGCACACGCGAGAAGCGTCGAAGGTCGGCGATCGTCACGTTCTTCGTCCCGCTCCAGTCGAGGACGAGTGCCTGCGACTTGCGGTCCTCGGGCGCGAGGCCGAGGCCGCGGCGGATCGCGAGGTCGGGCCGGTTCGGCGGCAGCCGTTTCCCCTCGACGAGCACCTCGCCTGCCTCCGGCTGGTCGAGCCCGTAGACGAGGCGGAGGAGCTCCGTGCGCCCTGATCCGACGAGACCGCCGAGGCCGACGACCTCGCCGGCGTGCACCTGCAGGCTCACACCTCGAACGTCGGGAAGCCGCTTGATGTCGCGGACCTCGAGCAGGACGCGATCCGTGCCGACCGGCCGATCCGGATACAGCTGCTCCACCTTGCGCCCGACCATCAGCTCGACGAGCTCGCCGGTCGGGGTGGAAGCCGGCAGGCCGGTGGCCGTCGTGCGCCCGTCGGCCAGCACCGTGACGCGGTCGCCGATGGTGCGGATCTCGTCGAGGCGATGCGAGATGTAGACGACGCCGACGCGCTCGGCGGTGAGCCGGCGCACGACCTCGAACAGCGTCTTGATCTCGGCGTCGTCCAGGATCGCGGACGGCTCGTCCATGATCAGCAGCTTCACGTCGCGCGAGAGGGCGCGGGCGATCGAGACGATCTGCTGTGCGGCCGGCCTCAGCCGGCCCACTTTCGCTCGCACCGGGATCGACTCGTGCCCGAGCCGGGCGAGCAGGGCGGCCGACTCGCGGTACATCCGGTCGAGGTCGAGTAGCGGGCCGCGCCGTGGCTCGTGCGCCAGGAAGATGCTCTCGGCGACACTCAGGTCCGGCACCAGGTCGAGCTCCTGGTAGATCGTCGCGACCCCGCGCTTCAGCGAGCCGGCGGGGTCGCCGGTCGGCAGCGGCTCGCCGAGGAAGAGGATCTCGCCGCTCGTCGGCTCGAGCGCACCGGAGACGCATTTGATCAGCGTCGACTTGCCCGCGCCGTTCGGCCCGAGCAGGCAGTGCACTTCGCCCTCGAGGACGTCGAGGTCGACACCCTGCAGCGCCTTCACGCCCGGGAACTCCTTGACGAGGTTGCGCACCTCGAGCACGTTCGTCACATGACCACCAGCCCGCGGAGATTGTCGCGGGCGATCCGCAGCCCTGCATCGACCAGCTCCGGCGTGCCGCCCCAGACCGGATCCTCGTGCTCGACCGAGAGCACGCCGTCGAAGCCGCCCTCGTAGAGCGCGTCGACGTAGCGGCGGAAGTCGACCTCGCCGAGGCCGGGCAGGCGGTAGCGCCACCAACCCATGTCCCAGGGATCCGCCTCGCGCGTGGCAGTCCGGCCGAAGAAGCCGTAGCGGTTCCGCTCGGCCGGGAACGTCTCGGCGTCCTTGGCGTGCGCGTGCGCGACGCGGTCGACATAGGGCCGCAGTGCCGCGACAGGATCGATCCCCAGCCAGAGCAGGTGAGAGGGGTCGAAGTTGAGGTAGAGCCCGAGCCCGAACATCCACTCCCACAGCTCGGGCGAGTAGGCGAGGTTGCCCGGGTAGCCGTCGGGATGCCAGCCCTCCATGACGCAGTTCTCGATCATCAGGCGGACCCCGCGCTCCCCTGCGTAGTCGACGAGCGGCGGGAAGACGCGTTCGGCCTCGCGCAGGTTCTCCGCGACGGTGCGCTGCGGATCGCGGCCGATGAAGGTCCCGACGGGAACGCCTCCCAGTTCGGCGGCGACCTCGATGCAGGCACGCAGATGGCCGTGGTACGCCTCTCGCTCGGCGGAATCGGCGGCGAGGTTGTTGTCGTAGTACGCGAGAGCGGAGACGGCGAGGCCGTGTGCATCGAGGATGCCGCGGACTCGCTCGGCCTCCCGCTGCCGGGGTGCCCTCGCCGTCCGCTCGGACGTGACTGGCCGTGAACGGCCGGTCGCCGAGGTGGGGCCAGGCGGCGAGCTCGAGCGCCTCGTAGCCGTTCGCTCCCGCCCAGGCGGCGACCTGCTCGAGGCTGCGCTCGGGCATGCACGACGTGAGAAAGCCGAGCTTCACCCTGCCACCGCCCCGGAGCCGATCGCGGGCTCGCGCGCGGCGGGAGCGACGTCGACCCAGCGCTCCTCACGCGCCGACGACAACACGGCGTCCGTGACCAGGGCGGCGCGGAAGCCGTCGGCGAATGTCGGCATCCCGTCGAGGTCGGCGCTACTGCGCACGGAGTCGTAGACGTCAGCCACGAACGCATCGAAGCAGTCGGCGTAACCCTGTGGGTGGCCACCCGGCAGGAAGGCGAAGCGGGCGGCGGCCGGCGTGAGCGTGGCGGGATCCCGGCGCCTGATCGTCACGGCCTCGCGGCGGCCGCACCAGAGCTCCTCCGGTGCCTCCTGGTCGAACGCGAGTGCCTCCTCGGAGCCGTCGAGCTCCAGCCAGAGCCGGTTCTTGCGGCCCGCCGAGATCTGGCTGATCACTGCCGTCCCCAGCGCGCCGCCGTCGGTCTCGAACTGGACGACGGCCGCGTCTTCGGTACTCCGCTCGGGCACAGCGCTGAGCAATCGCGCCGAGAGGCGGACGATGCGGTGCCCGGAGACGAATTCGGCCAGGTCGCACCAGTGGGAGCCGATGTCGGCGAACGCTCGCGACGCGCCGCCGAGCCGTGCGTCGACCCGCCAGTTGTCGTCCTCGGGCCGCAGGAGCCAGTCCTGCAGGTAGCTGCCGTGCACCAGCCGCAGCGCGCCGGTCTGGCCGCCTCGGACGCGCTCGCGCGCCTCGCGCACCGTCGGGTAGTAGCGGTAGACGAACGGCACGGCGGCGACGAGCTGCGCTGCGAGCGCCGCGTCGACGAGGTCGTGTGCGCCGGCCACATCGAGGGCCAGCGGCTTCTCGCAGATCACATGCTTGCCGGCCGCGAGGGCAGCCAGGACCAGCGGCACGTGCAGATGGTTCGGCGTGCAGATGTGGACGACGTCCACGTCGGGCGCGACGACCAGCTCCTCGGCCGAGTCGTACGCCTGCTCCGCGCCGAGCGCGGCAGCCGCCTGTCGAGCCGACTCGGGCGACGAGGCGGCGACGCCGACGAGGCGAGCTCCTGCGAGACGCGCCGAGCGCGCGTGGACGGCGCCGATGAAGCCAGTTCCTGCGATCGCCGCGCGGAGGGGAGGCATCAAGGCTGCGACCGTAAACCAGACTTAGTCCGATTGTCAAGCAAAAGACTCGTCCTTTCACCGAATGTCGAGGAGCTTTTGCCGTTTGGTTGATGTAACTTGGGCCTCGCATGCAGGTGAATCCGCCGACCAGCCCGTTGACCCCGGGCAGCGCCGGGGCGCTGCTCCACTTGATCCGGGACGGCGTCGCGGTCACGCGTGCGGATCTGGCGCGGGTGACCGGGCTCGCCCGCTCCACCGTCGCCCAGCGCGTCGACGCACTGCTCGGGCACGGGCTCGTCTACGAGGCGGGCGGCAGCGCCTCCACCGGCGGGCGCCCGCCGATCGTGCTGGCGTTCAACCGCGAGGCGGGAGTGGTCCTGGTCGCAGACCTCGGCGCGACCCACGCTCGCGTTGCGGTCAGCGACCTCGCCGGCACGCCGCTGGCGGAACGGGCGGCCGATCTCGACATCGCCGTCGGGCCGGAAGCCGCGCTCGGGTGGGTGTCGGAGCGCTTTGCGGACCTGCTCGAGGAGGTTGGCCGAGCGCGCGAGGACGTGCGCGGGATCGGGGTCGGTGTGCCCGGGCCGGTCGAGTTCGACAGCGGGCGGCCGGTCAATCCGCCGATCATGCCCGGCTGGGACGACTTCCCGATCCCCGAGTGGTTCGCCGACCGCTACAGCGCCCCCGTGCTGGTCGACAACGACGTCAACATCATGGCCCGCGGCGAGCACTGGGTCCACTGGCGTGCAACCGAGCATCTGCTGCTCGTCAAGGTCGGGACCGGGATCGGCTGCGGCATCGTCGCGGACGGTCACATTCACCGTGGCGCGCGCGGTGCGGCCGGCGACATCGGCCACATCAGGGCGACGGACAGTGCGGACATCGTCTGCCGGTGCGGCAACATCGGCTGTCTCGAGGCCGTCGCCGGCGGCCAGGCCCTCGCGGAGCGCCTTGCCGAGGCAGGCGAGGAGGCCTTCAACAGCCGCGACGTCGTTCGCCTCGTCCGGGACGGACACGCAGGGGCGATCCGGATGGTGCGGGACGCCGGGCGCACGCTGGGCGAGGTGCTGGCGGGCGCCGTCAACTTCTTCAACCCGGCGGTGATCGTGATCGGCGGGGACATCGCCGAGGCGCACGCGCAGCTCCTGGCCGGCGTGCGCGAGGGAATCCTCAGCCGGTCGTTGCCGCTTGCGACCAGGGACCTGACCATCGTTCCGTGCCGGCTCGGCGATCGGGCGGGAGTGACGGGCGCGGCGATCATGGCGATCGAGCACGTCCTGGCCCCCGATGCGGTGGACCGATTCCTGCAGGACGCCGCCTGACGCCGGCCGCCCTGGCTCCTAGCTCGAGCTTCGGCGACGTCCCCGATGATTCCGGCGAGCTCCCGGGGACGCGACCACATCGGCCAGTGGCTCGTCGGCAGGTCGATCCAGGTGACATCGCGCAACTCGGCGAGACCGCCGAGCCACGCCGGGTTGTGCTCCTTGGCGTAGGCCTTCACCTGCTCCGACGGGAACCCCGTGCAGATGATCGTGCTCGGGAGGTCTCGACGCGCGTCGTTCGTCAGCTCCGCTCCCTCGCGCAGCACGCCACCCGGTTGCGGAACCGCTCGCCGGCGAAAGGTCTCGAGCTGCTCCTCGCTCAGCCCGTCGAGGTTCTCGTTCTCCGCGAGCTCCTCCGGCGAGGGCAGGGGCAGCTCGACGCCGTCGAAGTCGGGCTCCATCGCGCCGATCCCAGGAGCGGAGTCGACGTAGACCATGGCCGCGATCCGCTCCGGGATCACGGTCGCTCGCCGCGTAACCGGCGAACCCGGTGCCGCTGTGCACGGCGAGAACGACGGGAGCGCCCGCTGCCTCGACCGCCTCGCAGATCGCGTCGACGTGGTCCGACATGGTGACCGCGGATCGGTCGGCATCGGCGGACTCCAGACCGGGCAGCGTCACCGCGGTGACGTCGTGGCCGTCGGCGCGCAACGCGTCGGCAACCTCGTCCCACGCCCACGCGCCGAGCCAGAACCCGGGAACCAGGACAATCGGAGCGGCAGCCACTGCTCGATTCTAGGTCTTAGGCCGCGCCGGCGTTCGCGAACTGCTGTGCGAAGAACTCGAGCGCCGTCCGCGTCTTCGTCTGCTGCTCGGCTGTCGAGATCGACACCCTTCGACGCGAGGAACGCGCGGGCCTCGGCGGAGACCTGGAAGGCCTCCGCCGGCAGGCACTTCGTCGAGAGCTCGAGGATCCGCGACCCGTCCGGATAGAGCCACATCTCGGCGACCATCCTGCGGTCGAAGCCCTCGGGGGCGTACTTCAGCTTGAGGACGAAGATCGGGCCGAGGACCGAGAGGTCGGCGAGCGCGATCCCGTCGGGCGCGTGGGCGTCGAAGAGCGCGTGCTGCTCCTTCGAGAAGAGCTTGCGGAGAGGTCGCTTGCCCAGCGCGGCCTCGTGCACGTGGCCCAGGGTGGGTATCCCCTTCATCGACCCGGAGCAGACGAACCCGCCGGGCGACGCGTCGACCTCGACGCCGAAGCTCGGTGAGCGGCGAAAGGCCTTCGGGAGCTCGGCAGGAACCACCGGCCGCAGCTTCACGACCGAGTCGTCCCCCTTCTTCTGCGACCGCCTGGCGCGCACGACCAGTCCGCGCTGGTCGAGCGCCAGGTCCGGTGTGTCGAAGAAGAACACCTGGCGGATCTGCGCCTGCAGCGGGTCGAGGCCGAGCGCCCGCACCGTCGAGCGCTGGTTCTGCTCGGGCACGGTCAGCTTCAGCTCGACGCTGTCAGCGCCCTTGATCAGTTGGAGGAGCTCCTGCAGCTCCTCGTCGGCGAGAGCAGGGCGAGGCGTGGTGCCTGTGGCCATGGTTCCAGGATCTTACGGGTGCGCTGCGGCCGCATCGTCCGATGCGGGTGATTCCCGCTCGCGCGTCGGCACGCCGAGATGTGTGCAAGGACCAGGTCGAGCGGCCGCGGCACGTTGGCGAGGTCGAGCGCCTCGACGAGCAGACGCGCATACCGGATCTTCCGGCGGGCGCCGCTGCCCATGAAGCGCCGCAGCTGCTCCTCAGTGGCCCGTCCTTGCCACGCAGGCTGCTTCTGGAGCGTGCGGAAGGAGCCGAGATCACCCTGAGCGTCGACGACCTGCTCGACGGAGGCCGCGCCGTGAGCGCGGATCAGCTCGTCCTCGAGGTCGGACTCGCAGACGTAGAAGCCCAGCCGCTCCAGGTCGGCGCGAGTGAGGTCGGAGCCGAAGCCGGCGCGCTCGAGGCCGCGCCGGAAGTCGCCTTCCTCCGCGGCGTCACAGAGACCCGCGAGCTTGAGGTCGCGTCCCTGAGGGCCGTAGAGACTCAGGAACCGTCCGATGGCCTGGGCGCCGCCGATCGGCACAACGGCAATGCCCTCGGTCTCGAGATCGCGACCGCGGCGCTCGGCGAGCGCCTGCAGGGCCTCCTGGTCGCTCGTCCCTTCGACGAGCACGACCGCACGTAAGTGGTCGGCTGTCACAGCTCGTATCTTTGCGATCCGAATCCGGTTGCGTAACCTGGTCGTACCTCCGTGCAAAGAGACGAAGGAGGTCGAGCGTGACGGAGTTGCAGCGGTATCTGGCTGAGGAGGTCGCCGAGGACCATGCCGACGGGCTCGTCTCCCGGCGCGAGGCGTTGCGTCGGCTGGGACTGCTCGGGTTGAGCAGCGCCACGGCCGCGTCGCTGCTCGCCGGGATCGTGGCGGACGAGGCCAAGGCGAGGCTGCGTGTCGTGTCGGCCGGCCCCGCTGCGGCGGACGACGACGCTGCCGCGCGGCCGACCCGTGAGATCGTGTTTCGCGGACCGCAGGGCCGCAAGCTGATGGGCTCGTGGGCAGCGGCAGCCCGGCCTCGGGGCGGCGTGCTCGTGATCCACGAGAACCGAGGGCTCAACGACTCCATTCGCACGATTGCGGGCCGCCTCGCCGCCAGTGGCTACTCGGCGCTCGCGATCGATCTGTTGTCGGAGGAGGGCGGGACCGGTTCGTTCTCGGATGAGTTCGAGGCGATGGCTGCCCTCGGAGCTGCTCCGCCGTCGCGATTCGTGGCGGACCTGAAGGCGGGCGTGACGGAGATTCGCCGCCGGCTCCCCGGGAAGAAGGTCGCGGCGACCGGATTCTGCTTCGGCGGCGGGATGACGTGGCTGTTGCTCGCCTCGAAGGAGTCGCGCCTGGCGGCCGCCGTGCCCTTCTATGGACCGTTTCCCGAGGGCGGGAATCTCGCGGGAGCAAAGGCGGCCGTGCTCGGGATCTACGCGGGGCTCGACTCGAGGGTCAACGCGAGCCGGGCGGCGGCGCGTGCGGCGCTCCGGAAAGCCGGGCTTCGGCATCAGATCGTCACCTACCCCGGCGTCGACCATGCGTTCTTCAACCCGACCAGTTCACGACACGATCCGGCCGCAGCAGCGGCCGCCTACAGCCGGATGCTGAGCTGGTTCGGCACGTACGTCGCGACCTAGATGCGGGGGCGACGGGTGATCGCGCCGATCAGGCTCGTACGCGGATCGTCAACGTGCGCCGCTGGCCGCCGATACGTAGGTGGCCGTAAGCCGGATGAGGTACGAGCGGCCTCGGATGAGCTTCGCCGCCGCAGCCGCGCCCGGAGGTCGTACGTACCCCCGCGCGTGACCGTGCGTCGTCGCGATTGGACGGAGCGCAGTGGAGCGAGCTCCGGCGAGAACGGTGCCGGGGAGCAGCGCGATCGCGCGGGTCGAGCGAAGCGGGGTGACACGGGCCTCGAGGCGCGCGGCGCCGCTCACCCGGAAGCGGGTCGACAAGGTTGCCGTGGCTCCATGCCGCGCCAGGACTGCCCGCGTAGCGCCGACGACCTGCAGGCTCGGCTGGGCAGCCGGCGCTGCTTGCCGGGGACTCGGCGAGGCGACGACCAGGACGCTCGTCGCGAGATCGTTCCCAGGCCACACGTCAGCGGGCTGTGCCGACGAGGTAGCGGTGAGGGTCAGCGTCCCGGCCTCGCGGACGACGGCCTGGATCCGCACGGTGGCGATGAGATCCCCCGCCAGGAAGTCGAGGTCGCACGTCAGCGTTGTCGTTCCGGCGCAACCTGGGCCACGATCGGTGTGGCTGGAGACGTACTCGACCTGCGAGGGAAGTTGAACCGCGAGGAGGGCGCGGGACGCCGGACCAGCGAGGTTCTTGACGCTGAGCACATACGTGACCGTTGTGCCCACCGCGGGTGCGGACTCCGCGGTGGTCGCCTGGACGGTGAGGTCGGGACCGGGGGCGCTTGCCCCGCCTGCGGCGGGTGGCAGGGTCGGGTCGGCCGGCGGCGACGCGATCGTGACCGCCTGCGTCGCCGAGGTCTTGCCCGCTGCCGCCGCCGTGATCGTCACCGAGCCGCTGCTCGAGTCGCGGAAGTGGACGTTCGCTGCGCTCGCGCCTGACGCAATCGAGGCCGCCAGCGTCGGCGTCCACGGCCCTGCGGAGCTGCTCGAGAACTCCCCCGTCGGCGAGGACGAGCTCAGCTGCACGTTCACGGGGACGCCCGCGGTGTATGGCGTGCCGCTGCTCGTCCGCAACTCGACGGTGATCGGAGCAGACGGGGTGCCCGGCGACACGGTCTGAGGATTGGACGTGAGCGCGAGGCTGGACGGCTTCCACGCCGCAAACGTGCTCCAGGCGGTCGTTGCGGCCGCGCCGTCGAGGTTGTGGGTGCACCACGTGGCGCCACATGCCGCAGCGGGGTCCTGCGCCGAGTCGGCGATCGCGGCTGCGAGCCGGATCAGGAGCGCATCGGTTTGCGCGGTGAACTCGCCTGTCGGAGCTCCCGTGAGATTCCGCGGCGACCAGGCGAAGCCGAACCGGCTGTTGCCTGCCGAGCGGGTGGCGTACGTCTGAGCCGAGACGTAATCCTGCATCAGCTCGATCGGGACGTCGGTCCAGCCGAACGAGGCGTCGTAGCGCCACGCACCGTTCGCGAGTGGGCTGTAGGTCGCCGCGAGGAACGCCCGCGCCACCGCGGCCGACTCGGGGGCAACACCCGCGAGCGAGGTCTGGTGCTGCAGGTACTCGTTCAGCGAGTCGCGGCGCGCAGCTGGAGTCAAGCCGGCCACGGCGTAGTTGCGTACGTCGCCGTAGAGCTCCTGTGACCAGTCGCTCGCGTAACGGCTCAGATCGCTCCAGAACCCGGCGTCCTCGTACCAGTCCTGCAGCCGTGCCTGGTAGAGGGAGAGATCGCCCGTCGCCTGGGCGATTCCGGCGATGAACACCGTGCCGCGCGTGTCCGGCAGGGCGCCGTCCCCGTCATAGAGACCGTTGAGGAATGCCCGCATGTTCGTGCGCGCGTTGCCGACGCCCTGTCGCACCGCCGACGAGAGCTCGTTGAGCGCCCAGGTGTCGCCCGCGGACACGTCGTAGCCCGCCGCTGCCATGCGCCGCCGAGCCTCGACACCTGCCGCGTACCAGGAGTTGCCCGTCGTCGCCACCCACGACGTCCACCCGGTGACGTTGATCTCCGCCAGCGCGTGGAAGGCCGGCCCGAGAGCGCGGATTCGCCACGCTTGGTCGGTCCGAAGCTGCGTCTTGTCGGCAGCCAGCGGCGGCACCGAGATGTAGTACTGGGCACACGGCGATGCGTTGGCCGCCAGCTTTGTGGTCAGGCGAAGCCAGTCCGTCGCTGCGTAGAAGACCGCGCGCAGCGGCTGGCAGTCGGCTGCTGCGGCGTACGAGCGGCGCCGCTGAACGAGCCTCCGCCAGAGCAGAGAGGTGGCCGCCGGCGTCAGCGACGGAACCGGATGCGACGCCGGCGGCTCGCTGTGCGCGAGGGTGGATGCCGCCGGGGTGGCGGCGCTTGCTGACGCGACGATCACGCAAGCAGCGGCGAGACCACCAGCGACCAACGACAATCTTCGCAACACACTCGACCCCCGACCCTCAACTCTGGACCGTGCCCAGAGTAGCCACGTTCCGCGCGATTTGGCCTGCTCAAGGCTGGTTGCATGCTGTCGATAACCCGTGCGTGGGGGTCGAGGATCGGGATTGGTACCGGCGCGACGAGAAGCGGAAACGCTTCGGCCACGGCGAGCTTTCGGGCGTGGCGATCGTCGTCGCGATCGTGCTCGGGCTCGTCGTTGCGGGCGTCGTCAAGCGCCAGCTCGATGGACCACCTGCGACGTACGGTGTCCCCGCCAAGGTCCACCGCGGCGGGGCGACGATTCTGCCGGGGATCACGATCGGCGCCGACCCGATCTACCCGAGCGACGACCCGTGGCTGAGCTACCTCGCGGACGAAGACACCTGTCCTGGCGGGGACCGTCTCGATGCGCCGCCGGCGGAGCAGGTGACGACGCTCGCCTGCCTCGTGAACTACGTGCGGGTCCGCCGCGGGTTGGCGCCGCTGAGCGTCGTGCCCCTCCTCAATCAGGCGTCGGTGCTGAAAGCGGGGCGGATCGAGCGCTGTCGAGACTTCAACCACGATGCCTGCGGCACGGATGCAGCGGCCGAGGCCCGCGCGGCCGGGTATCGCGCCGGCTGGGGCGAGAATCTGTACCTCGCAGGCGGCCCGCTCGGCTCGCCGCGGATCGCGGTCGACCGCTGGCTCAACTCGCCGGGGCACCGGGAGAACCTCTTCCGTCCCGGCTGGCGGACGCAGGGGATCGCGGTGCGGAAGCTCGAGCGCTTCGGCCGCGAACGCAACCTGACGCTCTGGGTGAATCAGTTCGGCGAATAGTGCGGCTCGCTGTGTAGGTTCTGATCTGCTGTGCCGATCGAACGGCCCCATATCGACAAGCCCGAGGGCGACATCCCCTTCGAGCTCGGGATCGACGACCTCACCGTCGGCGACGGAGACGAGGCCGTCAGCGGCTCGAAGGTATCGGTGCACTACGTCGGCGTCTCCTTCTCCACCGGCGAGGAGTTCGACGCCTCCTGGAACCGCGGTCAGCCCTTCGAGTTCAAGCTCGGCAAGGGCCAGGTGATCCCCGGCTGGGACGCGGGTGTCCAGGGCATGAAGGTCGGCGGGCGGCGGAAGCTGACGATCCCGTCCGCGATGGCCTATGGCGCGCGTGGGGCGGGCGGCGTGATCGAGCCGCACGAGCCACTCGTGTTCGTGGTCGATCTCCTGTCCGTCGGCTGAGCCGGCAGACAGTGCCCTAACAACCCGCCGGTACGCTGCTGTGCATGCCCGCTGCCGACGTCAGTAGCCGCCGACGCGCGATCTACGCGGCGCTGGCGCTGCTGTCGCTCTTCTCCGTCGCGCTGATCCTCGTCCGCTACGTGTATGCACAGGAGCCGCTCTTCGGCGGGCTGATCTGGAACCTCGTCCTCGCCTGGATCCCGTTCGGGCTCTCGATCGTGATCTACGACAGGTATCGAGCCGGCTCGAGTCCGCTCTCGCTGCTGCCGTTCGCCGGGCTCTGGCTCCTGTTCCTGCCGAATGCGCCCTACATCCTCACCGACTTCAAGCACCTGGTCCCGAGCCCGAACGTGCCCCTTTGGGTCGACGTCGTCGTGATCGCGGCCCCGGCGTGGACCGGGATGTTGCTCGGCTTCCTGTCCATCTACCTCGTTCAGTCCGTGGTGCGGCAGCTCGCCGGCCCGCTCGTCGCGTGGGGCGCGGCGTTCGCCGCGCTCGCGCTCTCCGGCTTCGGGATCTACCTCGGGCCGCGTCTTGCGCTGGAACAGCTGGGACGTGCTCACCGATCCGCGGCTGCTCTCGCAGCTCGACGGCGTCCTCGTCAACCCGCGTGCGATTGCGATGACGGTCCTGCTGTCGGGCTTCCTGACCGTCAGCTACCTCGTCATCTACGCCTTCATCCGCTTCGACGTCGACTGACCCCGAAGGCCGGTGCTCCGTGTTCACCGAGTGGTGAGCGGAGCACACGGCCTCCGAGTAGAGCCGGTTCGCTAGCGCGGGACCTGGACCACGTCGTAGCGCGGGTTGGGCTCGGTCGCGGTGCCGAAGCGTGCGTTGACCGCGTAGAGCCACTTGTCGAACTTGGCGATCGTCGTCGGGATATCGAAGTCGCTGTCCCTGATCTCGCGGACCACCTCGCCGCGCCCCAGATCGTCGCTCAGCTCCACGACGGCGATCTTGTTCAGCTGGTTCTGGACGACGTAGAGCGTCCTCCCGGCGAGCAGGATCCCGTCCCCGTTCGGCAGCGTCGCGCCGCCGAGATCGATCGCCTTCGTGGCGCCCGTCTCCGGGTCGATCCGGAAGAGCTTCCCGGTCTGGGACTGGACGGCGATCAGCACGTCCCCGCTCGGAGTCGCGTCGATCCCGTTCAGGTTGAAACTGTTGGCGACATGCTGGTAGTCGCCCGTCAGCGGCAGGGACGTGACGGCCCCCGGCTCACCTCGCGCCACGATCGCCACGCGATAGATCACCGGCCGCCGGGAGTCGGTGAAGAACGCCGCGCCGTCCCTGACGACGACGTCGTTGATGAACGTCAGGCCCGTCGCCGGCGTGGCGAGCTGCACCTCACGCGCTTGCGTGCCGCTTCTCGCGTTGTAGACGAACGCCTTTCCGGTGGCGGCGCCGGACACCCAGAGCCGGCCGTTGTCGTACTTGAGCCCCGTCGCGGCGCGACCGGTCGCGCCGCGGACGAGGATTCTGCCCTCTCCCGTGCGTAGGCTGCCTGTGTAGACCGCGCCGGTCGGGATCGAGCCGACGTAGAACGTGTCGCCGACTCCGACTGCAATCCCTTCGGGCTGGAAGCCGTTGGGCAGCGGAATCGTCTCCGGGAACGAGCCGTTGGCGAGCGCGGCCGGCGCCACGAGCGCGGCCGCAAGCAGCAGCAGGGCGATGCGTCGCATGCGTTTCCCCTCCTCTGGGTCGGATATCTCGTTACTACCGCTACCCCCGCGATCCGGTTTGCGATCCTCTAGCGGAGGGCGGTATCGGCCGATGATCGAGCTGTGCCTCTCCGCGCCGACATCCAGGGGCTGCGCGCCGTCGCGGTCCTGCTCGTGGTCGCGTATCACGCGGGTTTGCCGTTGCCCGGCGGCTTCAGCGGCGTCGACGTCTTCTTCGCCATCTCGGGCTTTGTGATCACGTCGACGCTCCTGCGGGAGCTGTCGTCGGATGGCCGGATCCGCCTGTTGCGCTTCTACGGGCGGCGCGTGCGGCGGTTGCTGCCGGCGCTCGCCGTGATGCTGACGGTCGTCGCAGTGCTCGGCACTCTCGCGAGCCCGCTGGCGGCGCAGCGAACGGGCGCGCTCACCGGCATCGCTGCCTCCTTCTTCGGCGCGAACGTCTACCTCGCGCAGCTCCCGACGGGCTACTTCGACGTCAGCTCGACGCTCGATCCGCTCCTGCACACGTGGACGCTCGCGGTCGAGGAGCAGTTCTACCTCGTCTTTCCGCTCCTGCTGCTGCTCGGCTGGGCGACGTCGCGCCGGCGGGCTGCCGCTGCGCTGGTCGCGTCGATCTCGATTGCGTCGTTCGTCGCCGCCGTGGCGCTCGCCGGGTCGTCGCTCGGGTTCTACAGCGCCTTCACTCGCGCCTGGGAGTTCGGCGCCGGCGCCCTCGTGGCAATTGCGGCGCCGTGGGTCGTTCGCATCCCGGCGCGCTTCGCGGCACTCGTTGGTGCCTTCGGGCTAGCCGCGATCGTCGTCACCGCCCTGGGCGTCCGCGAGACCGCAGGCGATCCTCGCGACGTCCTGCTCGCCGTCGGCGGCACGAGCGCACTCCTGCTTGCCGGCCGCGGTCCCGCCGCCCGGCTGCTCTCTACGGGTCCGGCGGTGTGGATCGGGAACCTTTCGTACAGCTGGTACCTCTGGCACTGGCCTCTGATCGTCTTCGCAGGCGCGCTCTGGCCGGGCATACGCGGGGCGGTGCTCGCAGCAGCGGCGTTCTCGCTCGTCCCGGCGTGGCTCTCCTACCGCTTCGTCGAGAACCCGATCCGCTTGGGGGCGCGCTTCCACGGCCGTGCCGTCCTCGGGCTCGCCGGGGCGTGCATTGCCGTCCCGGTGGCGGCGTCGCTCGGTCTGCTCGCTACGAATCACATCCTGCTGCGGAGCCCGGCGATCACGTCATGGCAAGCGGCGCGGACGGTGCATGCCGACCAGACGCGCGGCTGCGACAGCCCCGGCGGGCTGGATCGATGCCTGTGGCGCGCAGCAGGCTCGCGTGGTCGCGTCGCGCTCGTGGGCGACTCGCAGGCCGGGCAGTTCACCGAGCCCGTCGTCCGTGCGGCCGGCCGGGCCGGATATGACGCGGTCGTCGCGACGCTGAACGCGTGCCCGTTCGGCGCCGTCGCCGTGACCCGGGCACCGGCCAAGTCCGGCGCGTGCTCCCGGTTCAACGCCGCAACCATGGACGCGCTGACGCGGATGCGGCCCGACGTCGTCGTGCTCGCGTCGCGCTCGGACTTCTACGTCGGCGATGTGGCTGCCAGGGCGCGACAATGGCAGCGGGGGCTCGCGTCCGTGATCGGGCGCCTGAACGCCGTCGGCACCCACGTCGTCGTCGTCCATCCCATCCCCAGGCTCGAGGCGGCGCCGCACGGCTGTGCGGCGCTGACGATCATCGTCAAGGCCTGCAGCGGCGCAGTCAGCCGGCCCGCGGCCGACCGCGAGCGGCTGTTGGCCGTGAACGCCGAGAAGGCGGCCGTCGCGGGCTCCCGCAGCGCAGCGGCGATCGACTTCGACGATCTTCTCTGTAGCGCGTTGCGCTGCGCCGGCGCGCATGGGGGTACCTGGACCTACCGCGACAGCAATCACCTGACCGTTTCCGGCTCGTTGTTGCTCACGGAGCAGTTTTCGCGGATTTTCGAAGCCGGACGCACAAGGACTTGACTCCGGGGCCAACCGCGCCGATATAGCGCGTGTGGAAGCGGCCCACATTCCGTGGCGACCTCTCGGGCGCCTGCTCGTCGAGCAGGGTCTCCTCACCGACCAGGAGCTCGAGTTCGCCCTCGCCAAGCAGCAGACGACCGGTCGTCGTCTCGGTGAGACGATCGTCGAATGCGGCTTTGTGTCCTCACCGGAGCTTTCGAACGCACTCGCGGCCCAGTACGGCATCGAGCTGATCCCGGAGACCGGGTTCGGCACAGGCCTCCGCGCCCAGATCCAGCGCCGGCACGAGAACGATCGAGGCCGGCCGATGCTCGCCAGCGTCCCCGACCCGGAGGACGAGTCCGTGGCTGCGCCTGCGCTTCCGGAGGAGTCGGTACCGGAGCTCGTCGAGGCCGACGCGCCGCCGCCGGGGGAGAGGATCGTGCTGGCCCAGCTGGAGGAGCAGTGGGCCAAGCTCGCCGCTGCCGAGGAGTGGCTCGCCGAACGTGAAGTCGAGCTCGCCGTGCTCGCAGCAGAGCGCGACCGCCGGCGGGCTCAGGCCGAGCGGCTCGTGCGTCGCGCGCGCAGCGCCCGGCTGGAGCTCGTGGCCGAGCGCGACCGCAGCGAGCAGCTGACCAGTCTCACCAATGCCGTCGACAGCGAGTTCAGCGAGCAGCGGGCGAAGCTCGCCGCCGCAGAGGAGCAGCTCCTCGAGCGGGAGCGCGAGCTCGAGCTGCTGAATGCGGAACGCGAGCGGCGGCGCGCCCAGGCGGTCCGCTTCGTTGGCAGGCTGCGCGCACGCGATGCCGAGACCGAGCTACGTAAGGACGAGCAGGCACAGCTCGTCGCCGCCGAGGAGCAGCTCGCCGAGCGACTGCGCGAGGTGGAGACGCTCACGGCCGAGCGAGAGCGCCGGCGCGCCCAGGCCGTCCGTTTCGTCGAGCGGGTCCGCGCACGCGACACGGAGATCGAACGCCGCGACGACGAGCTGAGAGATCTCGCTCGGTCGGCCGATGGCCAGATCGACGAGCAGCGCGCAAGACTCGACGACGCCGAGAAGACTCTTGCCGAGCGGGAG
Organism: uncultured Gaiellaceae bacterium; assembly: GCA_963820565.1. Classification (GTDB taxonomy): domain Bacteria; phylum Actinomycetota; class Thermoleophilia; order Gaiellales; family Gaiellaceae; genus Gaiellasilicea. The sequence continues at coordinate 217,977 of CAWGAD010000010.1, read as the reverse complement.
CGCGAGCTGGTGGCGCTCACAGCCGACCGGGAGCGGCGGCGGGCCCAGGCCGTCCGTTTCGTCGAGCGGGTACGCGCACGTGATGCGGAGATCGAACGCCGCGACGAGGAGCTGAAAGGCCTCGCTCAGTCGGCAGATGGCCAGGTCGACGAGCAGCGCGCGAAGTTGGCCGCTGCAGAAGAGATTCTCGCGGAGCGGGAGCGCGAACTGGTGGAGCTCACAGCCGACCGGGATCGGCGGCGTGCCCAGGCCGTCGGCTTTGTCCGGCGGATGCGCAGGCGCGACGAAGAGCTGGCCCGGCGCACCGAAGAGGTGCATGGTCTCCGCCAGGCCGCCGACGGCCTGCGCGACCAGGCGCAGCGGCTCGTCGACGACGTCCGGGGCTGCGACGCGGAGATCGAGCGGCTGCGGCACGAGAACACGCGCCGCCGAGCACAGGCCGCGAGGTTCGCAGTACGGAGCCGTGAGCTTCGGGATACCGGTGACGAGCCTGTCGTCGTGCCGCCGTCGAGCCACCTCGTCTTCCTACAGCTTGCGACCGGCTACGAGCTCGTCGAGCGGGAAGGCCCGCCGCCGCCGCGTCACAGCCCGCTCGAGCTCCCCGACGTGTACGACGGCACCCTGGTCGTGGCCGGTTCGAGGCGGTCGCCGCTACCCGGCGATCGCAGGCCGTGCATCGTTGCCGAGCTGGCCTAGTCGTACGATGACCAGGTGATCGACCCCGAAGAGCGCGACCGCGCGCTGGAACGGATTCGCGAGACCTGCCTCGGGTTGCCCGAGACGAGCGAGCGCTTGAGTCACGGCGCGCCGACCTTCTTCGTGCGCGACAAACGGGCGTTCCTGATGGTCTTGACCGACCACCACGGCGACGGCCGCTTCGCGATCTGGTGCGCCGCGGGCGACGGCATGCAGCGGCTGCTGGTCGACGCCGATCCAGAGCGGTTCTTCGTCCCGCCCTACGTCGGCCACCGGGGCTGGCTCGGGGTCCGTCTCGACCGTGGGCTCGACTGGGACGAGATCGCCGGGATCGCCGAGGATGCGTACGCCGAGGTTGCGCCGGCGAAGCTCGTCGAGGCCGCGCGCGCGGCGGGCGAGCAGCAATGACCTTGCCGGCAGGGAGGCGCTACCGCGACACGAAGTCGCGTCGAATGCGGTTCTGGCGCCGGCGGCGGCATTCTCCTCCCGTCTTGCTCCCTCCGCTCGACCGGCTGGGTGAGCTGGTCGAGCGCGTCGTGACGCTGCTCGACGAGACGCCGGCGCCGACCCCGGCCGCCGAGCAACCGATGGTGGAGCCCCCGGCAGAGTTGGAGGTCGAGGAGGAGGCCGAGCACGGACACGTCTTGTTCGTGCCCAGCCCGGACGGCTACCGGCTGGTCGGAGCCGCAGGGCCGCCACCGGCCGCTCTCAACGCCGTCACGCTCGAGCAGAGGCGCTACCGGGTCGCTCGGCTCGGCCCTTCGCCGCTGCCGGGCGACCGCCGCCGCTGCGCCTTTCTGGAGCAGGAACGCCCTGTGGAGGATCGAACCCCTACGGGTGCACGAGGAGAGCCAGATCGACGACATGAGAGCCGCCCTCCGGGGTGACCGCGAGCGGGCCGAGGACGCCCGGCGGCGCTCCGAGGAGAACGTGCTCGCGCTGCTCGAGACAGCGCCGCAAGAGCCCGAGCCGGAGCCCGCACCACGCCGGGGATTCCTCGCGCGCCTGTTCGGCCGCTAGGAGGGTTTGGCGGGACGTCGCTCGTCGTCACCCTCCAGTTACTCTGGCGCTGTGAACCGGCGCGAGCGGGAGCGGATCATGCGCCAGGGCGTTGTCCTCCCGGAGACGCCACGAGACCGACGGAACCTCGCCGGCCTCGAGGCAGACGTGCGCGACAGCCCGCTCAAGGGCAAGAGGCTCCGGCAGCGGCTGCGCAACTTCGGCCCCGACGCGAGCGGGTACCTCGCTTCGCTCGGTGGCCCGCTGCCGTACATGACGCGGCTGCGCGAGATCGCGCGACTGACCGCGGAGCACGAGGAGGCGCTTGCAGCCGCGCGCGAGGCCTTCAGAGGCGACGAGACCGATTGGCTCGAGGTTGCTCGGCGCTGGGACTTCACCGAGGTCAACGACCTGATCGACCGGCACAACCGCTGGTATCCGGCCGAGTCGCGATTGCCGATGGATCCTCGGACCGGTGACTACGCGCTCGTCAACGGGCGGAGCTACCGTCATCGGCCACTCGACGCGTCGTGGGTGCTCGAACGGTTCCCGTCGCGACCAGCGTGAGCAGACAGAGCGCGGCGGCCAGCAGGTACGGCACGGCGTCGCTGGTTGCGTCCGCGATCGTGCCCGCCAGCGTCGGCCCGCTCACGTTCCCGAGTGCCCAGGCCGTGTTCATGATCCCGAAGCCCAGCGCCTGCGACAGGCCGGCCAGCTCGGTGCGGTCGGAGACGAGCGCCATTCCGGGCGTGTAGAAGGCCCCGAAGGAGATCGCCGCGAGGACGGTCAGCAGCGCCACCGTGTAGGGATCGCGTGCCACCGCGAACGCGACGGCGACGCCGATCGACGCCGCGAGCGCAGCGCGGATGGGGAGGAGGCGGCCGCGCCGGTCGGAGAAGCGGCCGAGTATGGGGTTCACGACGACCTCGATCAGGCCGGCCGCGAGGAAGACCGCCCCGATCGCGAACGGCGTGAAGTCGCCTCGGTCGAGCCGGAGCGGGACGAGCACGACCAGCACCCCGAAGAGAAGCGCCGGCAGCGTGTTCAGCCAGAGGCCACCGATGAAGGCGCGGTCGGCGAAGGCGCGCCGCACTGCGCCGGGGGTCTGTCTCCTCCGACCGGGCCGGCGGGCGCGAGGCCGCCCACGCCGCGAGTGCGGCGGCCACGAAGCCGACGACGACAAAGGTGACGCGAACGCTGACGGCGTCGGCGACAGCTCCGAACATCGGCCCCAGAATGGCGCCGAAGACGGCTGCGCCGAAGGCGGTGCCGATCAGCTCGCCGCGGCGGTCGCGCGGCGTCGCGACGGTGAGCCACGCGAGCGCACCGGCCCACGTGACCGTGCTCGAGAACCCCTGGACGAGCCGTGCGAGCCCGAGCGCCCAGGGGCCTTCTGCGACACCGAAGGCGAAGCTCGCGACCGCGAGCAGCAGCAACCCTGCGACGACGGCGCGCTTGGGCCCGAACCGCGCTGCGCCGAGGCCGCCGGGAATTCCGCCGAGCAGTGCTCCGGCGCCGAACGAGCCGACGAGCAGTCCCGCACCCGTCTTCGAGAGCCCGAACTCCTCGGCGTAACCGGGCACGAGCGGCGCGAGCGCACCGAACAACATCGCGTCCACGAACACGATCACGGAGACGAGAACGAGAAGCCGTCGCACCAGCCGACGTTACCGATCCAGCAAAGGCAAAGAACGCCGGTCATTGAACCAAGAGACGTTGGCCAATGAACCAAGCGGGCAAGCGCCGGTGACTGAGCCCCGAAACCGACGCACGCAGCTTCAGGGGTCTTGGCGCGAAACGGGATCCGCTCCCGCGGATCCCGTTTTCTGCTTGCGCCACAAATAAATTCAGCGAGCCGGGTGCGCTTTCGTCCGCCACCCCGACGGACTTTCGGCTTCCGCCTACGGCCTCCCGGAGTGGACTCGACCTAATCGCGTCCCGTGCTCGCTGCAAGGGGGAATCTAGGGGCCGCGGGCGAGGGGGTCAAGGGGTCGAAAACGACGGTGGTCGCAAATTGCGACTTTTTCCTTTTACAGCGCGCAGATTTGCCACCCGCGCCTTAAGAGATAGAAAGAAAAATCGCGAGCGAGGCATCGCCTCGAGCTCGAAGTCCGACCCTAACCGATCGCCACCGGACCCGCGAGAGAAGCAAACCCTTCGGGGCGCGACGATGATGGAGCGAGCCCGGGAGCGAAGCGACCCTTCAGGGGTCTTGGCGCGGATCGGGATCTGCTTCCGCAGATTCCGATCCCGATGAGCGAAACGACCGAATCAGCGTCTTGGCGCGAAAACGGATCCCCTCCCGGGGATCCGTTTTCTGCTTGCGCCACAAATAAATTCAGCGAGCCGGTTGCGATTTCGTCCGCTCCTCCGACTGACGCTTCCGCTTGCGCGTAGACGTCCTCCGGTGGAACCTCGACCTAATCTCGCTCCGTGCTCGCTGCAAGGGGGAAGGTAGGGCCTGGCGGGACGAGCGTCAAGGGTGCTCGAGAGTCGCCGTCCGCAAATTGCGGGTTTTTCTTTAAAGATCGGCTTGTTTTGCCGTTCTTGTCGAACGCTCTAACGACCACTGGAGAGATTTCTGCCCGGGCGGAGGGACGGAAGAGACGGGCCGCGGGGAACCAGGAATCTATGCTCAGCCACTCCGACCCACAAGGGCGGGTGCGGGACGAAGTTCACGCAAAGAGCGAGTTTCCACGAAGGGGCGAGCGAAATGCAGGGCAGGCACGTCGTGGTCACGGGGGGCGGAAAGGGAATCGGCAAGGCGATCGCCGAACGGCTCGCGGCCGAGGGCGCGACGCTCTCCCTCCTGGCGCCGAACCTCGAGGAGCTGGATCGCGTGGCGAGGAGCGTGGGCGGCGACGCCCACGACTGCGACATCCGCGACCGGGAGAGTGTCGACTCGGCGTTCGCAGCGGCAGCGGCAGCTCGGGGCCCGATCCACGCGCTCGTCGCGAACAGCGGCGTGGGCGGTCCGAATGCGGACGGGCCGGACGACCGCTTCGCCGAGATCGTGCAGACGAACCTCTTCGGAACCTACTGGTGCATCCGCGCGGCCGGGCGGCATCTCTCGCCTGGGCCGGAGCCGCGTCACGTCGTCGTGATCGCGTCGATCCTTGCCCGCATCGCCGTTCCCGGGTACACGGCCTACAGCGCCTCGAAGGCCGGGCTGCTCGGGCTCGTGCGCTCGTTCGCCGCCGAGCTCGCGCCCGACCAGGTGCAGGTGAACGCGATCTGTCCCGGTTGGGTCGAGACGGACATGGCCTGGCAGGGGATCGACGCGATCGTCGAGGCGACCGGGATGTCGCGCGACGAGGCGATCGCGGACGTTCTCCGGGCAGTCCCGCTCGGCCGCATGGCTCAGCCGGCCGACATCGCGGGCACGGTCCGCTGGCTGCTCTCAGACGACGCGCACGGCGTCACCGGCCAGGCGATCGACCACAACGGCGGCGCCTGGACCGGCTAAACGAGAGGGGCGCCCTTGCGGCGCCCCTCTCGCTCCTAACCGCAGCAACTGGCTTCCGTCAGGCCGCAGGCTCGGGCGGCGGCAGAGCCTTCCCTGCCAGCTCGGCCTCACGGCGTTCGAGCTCTTCCTCGGTGCCCTGCCGAACCGGGCCCTTGAACCAGTTCTTCGCCGACAGGAACCACCAGCCCCCGAAGACGATCCCGATCGCCGCGAACCACAGCACGGTGTAGTTCGTCAGCTCCCAGCTGAAGTCGTCCCGCCACGGCAGCCCTGCGGCGTAGAGCGGGAAGACGAAGAGGATCGTGATCAACGCGACCCAGGCCAGCGAGAGCAGATCGATCCACTTGTAGTGCTTGCCGAGGCTCCACGCACCCGGCACGAACTGGTCGTGCATCCGGTAGCGCAGGTAGACCGGGATCACGAATGCGATGTAGAGCCCGATCACCGCGATCGCCGTACCCACGCCGTACCCGACGAGGTAGTTCCAGATCGCGGGGATCATCAGGATGCCGGCCAGCACGACGATCGCCCAGACCGCGTTGCGCGGGACGCGGTTCGAGGCCACCTTGCTCCAGAGCGGGTGCCCCGGGACTGCCCGGTCGCGCGAGAAGGCGTACATCATCCGCGACGCCGACGTCACGGACGCGGTGACGCAGAAGAACTGCGCGACGACGCAGATGAAGAGCAGCGCCTCCGCCCAGCCCTGGCTCATCGACTCCGCCCAGATCCACGGCACGACGATGCCGATGTTCTCGAGCGCGCCCTCCGTGCTCGGAATCGCGAACGTCACGGCCAGGAGCAGGATCCATCCGAAGACGACGGAGACGACAACCGCCATGTACATGCCGATAGCCGCCTGACGTGACGCCTTACGCGTCTCCTCCGCCATATGGGCGGAGGCGTCGAAGCCGGTGATCGTGTACTGCGAGAGCAGCAGGCCGAGCCCGAACACGAACCAGAACGCCGGGCTCGAGAAGTTGTCGGTGGCGCTGCCGTATCCCGAGGCGTTGACGGTCTCGCCGAAGACGTAGCCCAGGCTCTGATGGTTGTCCGGGACGATGATCAGCACGAGCACGATGAACGCGACTCCCGCCATATGCCAGTAGGCGGAGACGGTGTTCAGGAGTGCAGTGACGCTGACCTGGAACATGTTCACGATCCCCGCCGCGATCAGGAAGATCGCGTACAGCACGAAGATCGACGTGTTCGCCGAGAAGCCGAACCAGTCGTTCATGTGCGCCGAGTAGCTGAACCAGTAGTCGAACAGCACCGTGCCGAAGGTCGCCAGCCCGTAGCCGATGGCGGCCGTGACTGCGATCTGGCCGATCAGGTTGAACCAGCCGGTCGCCCAGCCCCAGCCCGGGCTCCCGAGCTTCGAGGCCCAGTAGTAGAGGCCGCCGGCAGTCGGGTAGGCCGAGGCGATCTCGGCCATCGCGAGCGCGATGATCGTCGAGAAGAGGCCGACGAGTAGCCAACCCCAGATCACGGCGACGGGGCCGCCGCGCTCGAAGCCCACGAAGTACGACGTGAGGCAGCCCGCGAGGATCGAGATGATCGTGAACGAGATCGCGAAGTTCTGGAACCCGCCCATGCCGCGGAAGAGCTCCTGGGCGTAGCCGAGCTTGTGCAGGATCTGCTCGTCGCTCTCGTGCTGACGGGGCCCTGCGGGTGGTGCCGTTTCCATCCGCCCTCCTACCGGTCGGTGTCGTGTCAGCGCTATTACGCGCTTCTGCCACAAGCGTTGTCAACGTGCGGGACGGCACGAGCAGTAGGATCGCGCTCGTGCTGAGCTTCGACGAGCTGCGGGCCGACGTGGAGTCCGGCGCCATCGACACCGTCGTCGTCGCCTTCACCGACATGCAGGGACGGCTGCTCGGCAAGCGGCTGCACGGTGAGTTCTTCGTCGACGAGACCGGAGCCGGGCACCCGGTCGAGGGTTGCAACTACCTGCTCGCGCTCGAGATGGAGATGGATCCGGTGCCGGGCTACCAGCTTGCGAGCTGGGAGCGGGGCTACGGCGACTTCGCGCTCGTGCCGGACCTGGCGACGCTGCGGCGGATCCCCTGGCTGGAGGCGACCGCACTCGTCCTCTGCGACGTCGGCTGGCACGACGGCTCGCCGGTGGCGCCCTCGCCGCGGCAGGTGCTTCGCACCCAGGTGGAGCGAGCCGAAGCGCTCGGGTTCACGCCGATGATCGGCTCCGAGCTCGAGTTCTATCTCCTCAAGGAGACGTACGAGGAGGCGCACCGGAAGGACTACCGCGACCTGACGCCGTCGGTCCCGTACATCCTCGACTACCACATCCTCGCGTCGACCTACGACGAGCCGTTCATCCGCCAGATCCGCAACGGGATGCAGGGCGCCGGGATGAAGGTCGAGACCTCGAAGGGCGAGGCCTGGCCCGGTCAGCACGAGATCAACTTCCGCTACGCCGACGCGCTGACGATGGCCGACAACCACGTCGTCTACAAGAACGGCGCCAAGGAGATCGCGCACCTGAACGGTTGCTCGATCACGTTCATGGCGAAGCCCGATCACAGCTGGATCGGCAGCTCGTGCCACATCCACTCGTCGCTGTGGCGCGGCGAAGAGAGCGCCTTCGCGGGCGAGACGCAGGAGTTCAAGGGCTGGCTCGCAGGGCAGATCGCCGACCTGAAGGAGCTCGCGATCTTCCTCGCGCCGAACGTGAACTCGTACAAGCGCTACGCGGCCGGGTCTTGGGCGCCGACGACCCTCGCATGGGGCCACGACAACCGCACCTGCGGCTTTCGGATCGTCGGCCACGGACCGGCGCTCCGGACGGAGACGAGGATCCCCGGCGCGGACGCGAACCCGTACCTCGCCTTCGCGGCGATCATCGCTGCCGGCCTGCACGGGATCGAGCAGGGGCTCGAGCTGCCGGCCGCGCTCGAGGGGAACGCCTACGAGTCCGACGCCGACCGCTTCCCCCATTCCCTGCGCGAGGCGATCGCCGCCCTCGAGGCCGGCACGACGGCCCGCGCCGCCTTCGGAGACGAGGTCGTCGACCACTATCTGAACTACGCGCGCACCGAGCAGGAGCTGTTCGATCGCGCCGTCACGAGCTACGAACGCGAGCGGTTCTTCGAACGTGGCTAGGCCGGTGGTCGGGATCACGGCCTACGCCGAGCCCACCGTCCGCTGGGGTGTCTGGGAGGCGCCGGCGGCGCTGATCCCGCTCGCCTATGTCGACGCAATCGAGGGGGCCGGTGGCCGCGCGTTGCTCGTGCCGCCGAGCGAGGACGCGATCGACGAGACGCTGGACGCGTTGGACGGGATCCTCTTCTCCGGCGGTTCGGATCTCGACCCGTCGGCGTACGGCCACGACGCGCACCCGGAGACGAACAACCTTCGCCCCGACCGCGACCGGGGCGAGCTCGCGCTTCTGCGCGCGGCGCTCGAGCGCGACATGCCCGTGCTCGCCGTCTGTCGCGGCTCACAGGTGTTGAACGTCGCCCGCGGCGGCGACCTCGTCCAGCACCTCCCTGAGGTCGTCGGTGACGAGAAGCACAAGCACACGCCGGGCGTCTACGCCGATCACGAGGTCAAGGTGCAGCCCGACACGAGGCTCGGCGCGCTGCTCGGCGACCGGGCGCCCGTCAAGTCGCACCACCACCAGGGCTTCGGGCGGGTCGGCGACGGGCTCGTGGAGACGGCATGGGCCGACGACGGCACGCTCGAGGCGCTCGAGGATCCTTCGAAGCGCTTCGCCGTCGGCGTCCTCTGGCATCCCGAGGAAGGCGAGGACGCTGCCCTCTTCCGGGCGCTCGTCGACGAAGCGCGCGCGTACCGCGCCGCGAAGAGCTAAGCCCGTAACCGGCGGCAGGACCGGCGGCGTCAGCGGCGGCGCGATCGAGAGGTGCGGGACGGTGCGCTCGGGCGCAGCCTCGTCCGGGACCGGGAGGGGGCGAGCGTGCAGCTCGGCGACGAGCATGGCGATCCGTGGCGTCGTTCGCCGAGATGTGCTCCTCGAGCTGGAGCTGGAGACGAGCTTGCTCGGCCAGGCGGCGGTACAGCTGCGCGCGCGTGTCCCCGACCACGTAGCCGACGAGGATGCCGACGCCCAGCCCGGCGAGGACCGTCGCGAAGCCGTACTGGCTCGGGATCGGCCACGCGAAGCGCAGCGGGGTCAGCGGAACGGCCCCAACGGCGAGGCCGAAGCCGGCGCCGACGGCCACGCTGAGGCGCGCCACTCCCCGTGCCTTGGCGTGGTAATGGGCGCCAAGCTCCTTCACCGCCCGTTGAGCCGCTTCCCGAGCCGTTGCCATTCGGTTCCTCATCGGCGTCTCCGCGCAGGGCTTGAGTGGCGTGTTCAAATAGCAACGTGCTGACCGTTCTCAACCCGGCGACCGAGCAGCCGCTCGCCGAGCTCGAGCAGGCCGGCGTCGAGGAGACCGACACCGCCGTCGCTCGTGCGAAGGCGGCGTTTCCGGCCTGGCGGGCCGTCGCCCCGACCGACCGTGCGCGGCTGCTGCGCCGCCTCGCGACGCTCGTCGAGGAGCACGGCGAGGAGCTGGCGCGGATCGAATCGCGCAACGTCGGCAAGCCGATCGCGGGCGCGCGCGCGGAGATCGGCATGGTCGCGCAGGTCTTCCATTTCTATGCCGGCGCGGTGGACAAGCACTACGGCGAGTCGATCCCGGTCGCAGGTGGGGTGGACGTCACCTTCCGCGAGCCGCTGGGCGTCGTCGGCCTCATCGTCCCCTGGAACTTCCCCCTCAACATCGCCTCCTGGAAGCTCGGCCCGGCGCTCGCGACCGGGAACACGGTCGTGCTGAAGCCGGCCGAGCTGACGCCGCTCTCCGCGCTCCGGCTCGCCGAGCTCGCGCTCGAGGCCGGAATCCCCGAGGGCGTCGTCAACGTCCTCGTCGGCAAGGGCTCGGTCGTCGGTGCGCGGCTGGTCGAGCATCCGGACGTGGCGAAGATCGGGTTCACGGGCTCCACCGAGGTGGGGCGGACGGTGATGGAGGGGGCGGCTGCGACGATCAAGCGCGTCACGCTCGAGCTCGGAGGCAAGTCCGCCAACGTCGTCTTCGCGGACGCCGACCTCGAGCGGGCGGCTGCGGCGGCGCCGTACGCGGTCTTCGACAATGCCGGTCAGGACTGCTGTGCGCGCTCGCGCATCCTCGTCGAGCGAAGCGCCTACGACCGCTTCCTCGGGCTGTTGATCGAGGCGACGCGCGAGGTGAAGGTCGGCGACCCGGAGGACGACGCGACCGAGATGGGGCCGCTGATCTCGGCGGCGCACCGCGAGACCGTCGCCTCGTTCGTCGAAGGCGAGCCGCTCTACCGCGGCGAGACGCCGGAGGGCGCGGGCTTCTGGTTTCCCTGCACCCTCGTCGAGGCCTCGAACGGCGACCGGATCGCGCGCGAGGAGGTCTTCGGGCCCGTGGCCGCGGTGATCCCGTTCGCGGACGAGGCGGAGGCGATCCGGCTCGCGAACGACACGCCGTACGGGCTCTCCGGCTCGATCTGGACCCGCGACGGGGCGAAGGCGCTGCGGGTCGCGCGCGGGGTGGAGGCGGGCGTCCTGAGCGTGAACTCGAACAGCTCGGTGCGAGTCTCGACGCCGTTCGGCGGAATGAAGCAGTCCGGCTTCGGCCGCGAGCTCGGGATGCACGCGCTCGACGGCTACTCGGAGGTCAAGAACGTGTTCCTGTCGACGGAGGGCTGATGAAGCGTCTCGACGGAAAGGTCTGTGTGATCACCGGCGCGGGCGGCGGCATGGGCCGCGAGGCAGCGATCCTCTTCACCGAGGAGGGCGCGAAGGTCTGTGCCGCCGACATGAACCTGGCGGCGGCGGAGGAGACGGTCGGCCTCTGCTCCGGCGATGCCTTCGCGTTCCAGGCGAACGTGGCCGACGGAGGGGGACGTCAAGGCGATGCTGGACGCGACGGCGGAGCGCTTCGGCGGCATCGACGTCCTCTACAACAACGCCGGGATCTCGCCCGACGACGATGCGTCGGTGCTGGACACGTCGGTCGAGGCCTGGGACCGCGTGCAGGCCGTGAATACGCGCGGCGTCTTCCTCTGCTGCAAGCACGGGATCCCCTACCTGCTCGAGCGGGGCGGCGGCTCGGTGATCAACGTCGCCAGCTTCGTCGCCGTCCTCGGCGCCGCGACCTCCCAGATCTCCTACTCGGCGTCGAAGGGCGCGGTGCTCTCGATGTCGCGCGAGCTGGGGGTGCAATTCGCCCGCCAGGGCGTGCGCGTGAACGCGCTCTGCCCCGGGCCGGTCGAGACGCCGCTGCTGCTCAACATCTTCGGGGACGACCCCGAGGCGCTCGAGCGGCGGCGGATCCACTGGCCGATGGGCCGGCTCGCCAAGCCGCGCGAGATCGTCAATGCGGCACTCTTCCTCGCGAGCGACGAGTCGTCGTACGTGAACGCTGCGACGTTCCTCGTCGACGGCGGCCTCACGGCGGCCTACGTGACGCCGGAGTGACCTGCAGTAACAGACTGTTACTAGGCGCCGTTCAGCCGCGGCGTGGCGCGGCGGAACTTCGTAACAGACTGTTACTTGGCGTCAGACGCCGACGACTTGCACGAGCCAGCGGCGGTCGCGCTCGCGGTCGAGCTCGAGGAAGAGCACGCGCTGCCAGGTGCCGAGGCAGAGCTCACCGTCACGCACGGGAATCGACTCGCCCGCAGGGCCGAGCAGCATCGACATGCAGTGGGAGTGGCCGTTGCCGAAGTCCATGTCCTCGGGGCAGACGTTCTCGGTGCGGCGGTCCCAGTCGTCGTGGGCGTAGTAGTTGTCGCTCGGGACGAGACGCTTGAGCATGAGCGCGAAGTCCTCGAGGAAGCCGGTTTCGAACTCGTTCACGCGGACCGAGCAGGTCGTGTGCGGCGAGTAGACGGAGCAGATGCCGTTCTTGATCCCGCTCGCGTTGACCGCGTCCTGCACCTCGTCGGTGATGTCCTTGATCGAGAGGCCGCCTGCGGTCCGGAGCTGCGTCTCCTGCTGGTAGGCCTTCACGCGGGTCATTGTGACAGCAGCTTGCCAAAAGCTGTTCGAGAACCGACGTGAGCGCTACGCTCGCCCGTGCAAAGGGCCCGTAGCTCAGCGGTCAGAGCAGCGGACTCATAATCCGTCGCGCCCTGGTTCGAATCCAGGCGGGCCCATTGCGAACCGCTTGCCTAGGGCGCGTGGAGGTCCAGGTGTCGCACTGGGCACGATCCTGGTTACATAGCGGTCACGCGCGCTACAGGGAGGTCGGGATGCCGGCTAAGAAGAAGCAGAAGCAGGCGGCCGCGAGCGGGAAAGCGGTCACACCGAAGAAGAAGAAGACCTCGCGCGGCAAGTGATCGTGACGGGTGCTTGCCACCCGCAACGACCATTACGACCGGGCAGGCCAGCGCTTGCGCAGCCGCCGCTCAAGGACGGGGCGTGCGGCCGCCCAGATCTTGCGGCCAACCCAGAGGAGAATGAGGTAGCGCAAACGGAACATTGCTAGGGCTTTCTGCACGGGGCCGCGGCGACCCAAACCTGAGCGTTCGTTGCGTCTTAGGCAGCCGCGCTGCCGAGGATCAGGATGAAAACTAGCCGGGTAGGCTTGCCTCCAACCCGGTTCCGCAGTGACCGATCGGGCATGACGATTCCGTCGGCTTGAGTGGGCGCGCGTCCGGGGAGATGCGGCTCTCCCGTAAGCGATCCGGGCTCGAGCGGTCTCGGGGAGAGGTTGCGCTCGGGCGGCACGGCCGCAGGACGCGCGCCCAGGCCGACTTTCAACGCCCGGCGCCGTATTCATTCCGCCCGTTGCCGCTGCACCCGCGTCGGAGTTCGTCCTTTGGTGCCGTGCTACGGCGCGTCCTTGGGAACGCGCTTGTGGAAGTGATCCAGATACTCGTCCTCGCTCCGACCCGCGGTCGTGAGGAGGCCGCTCAGAAGCTTGCGGCGCAGGTCTTTGCCCGAGTGACATGGTCGACAGCTGGGTGACTCAGGCGAGAGGACGCTTGCCCAGGCGAGGTCCCCTGAGTTTCGCTCGGGTTCCCTGAAGCTGATCGCTATCGGGTGAAAACGTGTCCTGTGTAGGTGTCGAAGACCCCGTTTGGCGTGAACGTACCGGGCGCTGAATTTACGCACCTTGCGACTTTCGAAGCGGTCGGTCTCGATACCTGCAGAGATCGAGTGCTAGCTTCGGAACCCTCAAATGCCGATTGCCGCCCGAGCATTGCTACTTGGCTTCGCCGGCTTAGCCCTGGTCGTTCCGTCGATCGGGGCAGCTGCCGTTGGCGAAGATCCGCCGGCGCCGGCTGAAACAAGCCCGCTGCCGCCGGAGCCGGCACCGGACGACCCGGTCATTACGCTCGAGGTGCCGCCCGAGCCGGAGACCATCACGATTCAGGTGCCGCCGCTTCGGGCCCCCGCAAAGAAAGTGGTGGCCAAGAAAGGAGCGCCCAAGCCGAAGGCACCGGCGCCGTCCGTCCAGGCGACGAGCGTCCCGAGGCGCGCGCACCAAGCTCAGTCGTCCAGGCTTCCCAGTCGGGCAGAAGTCGCGCCCGCCGCCGACGAGCCTGTGGCAAAAGTGAAACCGAAGAACACGAAGCCGAAGAACGCGAAGCCGGAGAAGGTTGCGAAAGTGCCGAAGCTGCTCGAGCCGAAAGTGGTCGCGACTGTGTCGGCGCCCGAGAGACCGGTGCGCCGTCCGATCCTCGCGGATGGTGTGCTGGCGGCGCAGTTCTCAACCCCGGTCGCGGCCACGCCCGGTGGAGGGACAGACTGCCGTCCTCTACTTGTCGCTGGCGCTCGCAGCCGTCCTCGGCGTGCTGCTCGGTCTCGTCGGCGCGGCGCCACGTCTGGCCGGCCGCTGGCCACAGGTCTTCGGGCCAGTCATCGACGCGACCGAGCAGATCGTGCTCGCCGGCGTCTGCCTCGCGGGCGCGGCGCTGACGCTCGCGATCACGTGGGCGCTCACAGGCCCAGGCGTCTGAAGCTCCGTCAACCGCCGCTGTGAACCACCTCCTGGGTGATGGGTCAAGCGACTTTCGTGGTGCATGGTGTCCGCAGCAGGTCAACGTGCTTCACGGGCTCCCTGCGGTGGGCCCCGGAGCTTTTCAGAGAGAACGGGCGGGGCTATGCGGCGGCCCCGAGTTCTCGACTCAGCAGCGGCGCTCGAGGAGACAAGGAATGTCGAACGGCATGTTCGTGATCGCGTTGGCGGTCGGCGCAGCCGCTCTGGCGGTGTGGATCCAGGTGAGGTTCCCTTCGCTCGGGCCGACGCGATTCGGCGGGACGATGCTGCACGCTGCGCTCGCCTTCGCGCTCTTGTGGGTCGCCAGCGCCCCGAGTGTGATCACGCTGGGTGCGATCTTCCTCGGCCTGCTGCCCGCACTCGTCTACGCGCTGCTGTCCACGATCTGGGTCATCCAGCTCGCGCAGACCGCGCTCGGCCTCTCGCGCTAGGAGCCTTCTAGGCGAGCGCCAGGCGGTCGCCGACGGCGAGACCCCGGCGGGCGCACTCGCCGGCGGCGAGCTCGACCACGGACTTGGCGCCGCGACGGCCTGCGAGTCGCCACGGCCGTAGCTCCGGCTCGATCCCGACGACGACCAGGTCCCGGTCGAGGAAGACGGCGTCGATCGGGAAGCGCATGAAGAAGGTGTGGATCGAGCCGGCAGGGCGGAGGAGGATGCCTTCGGCTCCGGTCAGGCTGCTACGGCCGAGCAGGCCCCGGACCCGCTGGAGCGGGCGCGCCGCCACGAGCAGCTGCTCGCAGACGACGCGCCCGTCCTCGCGGATCAGGCGAGCAACCTCAGTAACCAACGTGGATGTGGTCTCCGTGATCGCGCATCGGGAACGACGGCCCTCCTAGACCCAGCAATGAGATCACCTGCTGCGGCTGGAGCTCGCTCGGAAGCAGCAGGACCGATCGTACTGCCGCCTCGGTGAGCCCGCCCGGCTGCTGATTGCCCGCGATCGAGGTGCCGTTGACGGCAGCCACGTCGACGGCGTGCCCGTAGATGTGCGCGGACACGACGCCCGGCCGGGCGAACTTCCGGTGCCCGGAGAAGAGGCTCGAGACAGCGATCGAGCCGTGGCGCTCGACGAGATAGCCGATCAGGACGAGGATCCGGACGTCGACCCGGCCGGCCTCGATGTCCTCACGACCGCCTTGATAGATGAGCGCGAACTCGTTCTCGAGCAGGCGCTTCGCGAGCCGGTCCTTCGAGGCGGCATAGCCGGTGATGAGCGTCTCGATCCCGATCGACCGGTAGAGGTCGGCGAGCGACTCGGCCCGGTCGGCGAAGTCGGTGCGACCGGAGAGTGCGAGCGCTCCCCGCCAGGCCTGGCCGTTCGTCAGCCGCGAAGCGACGCTCTCGAGCTCGGTCGCGGTCGCGGGAGCTGCACTCCGTTCACCCTGTGCGCGGAGCACACCCAGCACCGCGGCCCAGTCCGTGTCGTGCCGCTTGGCAGTCGCGAACAGCTTCTTCGCGAACGGGCGAGTGAGGCGCGCCGACTCGGGAGTCGGGTCGGGCAGAGCTCGGTTGAGCCAGATCGTCGGCTCGCCGTACCCGTGCTCGTCGTCGTGCTCGATCTCGGGTGCCCTCGCGGGCGCCAGCTTGGCCCGGTTCACGATTCGCTTCGTCGCCCGCGGCTTCACGGGCGGAGGCGCGGTCCGGGAGGCGGCTTTCGCCGGGCTCGCGGCCGGTGCGCTCGCAGCCGGAGTGCTTGCGGCGGTCGGGGCCGATGGTGCCGGAGCAGCGGACGCCGGCGCAGCGGCTTCAGCCGCCACCGGAGGCGCGAGCTCTGCGTCGGCCTCGGTCGTGGGCGCGGCGGCCGGCTCGGCCGGTGCTTCGGCGGCGGGCTCACTCACGGGAGCCGGCGCGGGCTCGGCGACAGGGGCAGCTGCGGGATCCGCCGCAGGCTCGACGGCCGGCTCGGCGGCTGCCGGCTCGCGTGCGGCCGCGATCTCGTCGAGCTCCGCGATTGCCTCCGCGTCGTCGTCGATCAGCTTTGACATCTGGTCGCCGGCGCCGGCGGTGAACGCCGCTCCCGCGAAGAACAAGGTCGTGAACATGGCCGCGACGGCGATGCGCGACGAGGGCCGGCGGGGCTTGACGTGCGCGGCGGGCGGCAGGTCGGGCTCGGGCTCTTCGGTCTCCCAGTCCCATTCGTCGCCGCGGCGACGTCCGAATGTCGCCAGCACCTTCATCGAGATTCCGTTCCGTCTTGGCATCAACCCAGCTCCTGTGATCTGGGCGCGCGGAATGCCCCATCCGGCGCCTGAGTTTTCGATCCGCGCCGCCGACGGTTCGGTACTGAACCTCTCTTATCGGCAGCAGCTTTAGCGCCACTCACCCGGATGGGGGAACTTCACAAACCCGCTGCAAGAACTCCCCCTAAAGGGGCTTCTTAGATTCCGCACGCTGACGACTGTGTCAGCAGAGAAAAAAGGCGAAGCGGCTCGCCGACGAGAGAAAGGACTCTCATCGTGCAGGACCGTTCCGCCCGCAGCACCGCTCACGAACTCCGGGCAGCCACATCTCGCTCGGCCGTCAACCCGCTCTCTCCTGGCGAAGGGAGGTGAATCAAATGCTGAAGGTTTTCGTCTCCATCCAGAACCGGCTCGCCCTGCTCAAGGAAGAGCATGGTCAGACGATGGCTGAGTACGGCGTTGTCCTCGCCGTCATCACAGTGCTCGTCATTGTCGCACTCGGCCTCCTCTCAGGTGCGATCAGTGGTGCGCTCAACAAGGTCACGGCCAAGCTGTAGCAATTTCGTAAAGGAGGATCGATGATGTTGAGAGAACGGATCTCGCTGACTGCCGAATCGGGTCAGACGATGGCGGAATACGCCGTCGTTCTCATGGTGATCGTTCTCGGCGTCATCGTCTCCTTGACGATCTTCTCTGATGCCGTCGTCGCCGGGCTCACGGATGTCGGCGACGCGATCAGGGGCCTCGCCTGAGCCACAGTTCAACGGGTGTCCCCGGGTTCGCCCGGGGACACCGTCCCTCTCACATGGAGCCGCCGAACACCATGAGGAACAGGAAAATCGACATCCGCAGCGACCGTGGCCAAACCATGGTCGAATTTGCGCTCGTGGTGCCGGTCCTGTGCCTGGTGATCTTCGGAATCATCCAGTGCGGGGTTCTCTTCAACAACTACATCACGCTGACCGACGCCACTCGAGTCGGCGCGCGCAAGGCCGCCGTCAGCCGGCAGACCGCCGATCCGGTCGGGCTCGCCGTGGCAGCGACGAAGAACGCCGCCTCAGGTCTGACTACGCCTCCCTTGACAGTGACCGTCACCGCTACAGCTTGGTCCCCTGGTGCCGATGTCTCTGTCGAAGCCACGTATCCGTACAGCTTGAACATTCTCGGGATCGTCGTCGCCTCGGGAACCTTGAAGAGCAAGACCACGGAGCGTGTCGAGTAGCACCCAAAAATTTCGACGCTGTTCTCGTCAGCAATAAAAACAAAGGAAGAAGACGCTCATGACGTACCGCCTAAGAAACATCTCGATCGCGATCGCATTGGCGCTCGTCGCTGCTCTGCTGACGAGCTTCTACGTCGCGAACTATCAGCGCAACGTGCGCAAAGACGAAGCGAATGTCTCGGTCTTCGTCGCCAAGAATGACATTCCGGCAGGCATTGCCGGGAGCGACCTTGCCGGCAAGGGCATGCTCGTGAAGAGCGAGGTCGCCCGGAGGACCGTGGTGCCCGGCTCGATCTCGACGCCGACGCAGCTCGACAGCCTCGTCACGACGGAGCCGATCTACGCCGGCGAGCAGATCTCGACGCGTCGCTTCGCAACCCCGTCGGAGCGAGGCATCGCCGCCCAGCTGAAGGGCACGATGCGCGCGTTCCAGCTTCCCGGCGACCAGCATCAGCTGCTCGCGGGCACGCTCAAGACGGGCGATCGTGTCGACGTGATCGGCTCGATCAAGGTCGACGACCGGGAGAACTTCGCCACCCGGATCGTCCTCCGCGACATCGAGGTGCTGCAGGCGAGTGGCTCGGGCGGCGCGGCCGCGGATATCGCCGAGCCGACCGCGAATCTCTCGGTGCTGCTCGCGGTGACCGACAAACAGGTCCAGAAGCTGTTCCACATCAGCAAGCACGGCAGTTGGAGCCTCGACCTTCGCCCGACGATCAAGGCGAGCGACAGCGCAGAGACCGTGCAGTTCAACTCCACGATCATGCGCGACGGCCTCCGCGGCTCCCAGCTGGCGCTCTTCGAAGCAGGAGGAAATCGATGACCGTTCACCAGACCACCATGCGCGAGCGGGTCAGGGTCTACGTGACCGGCTCCTGCGACGGGCTGGATGGGCTTCGTGAGGCGCTCTCCACCCACCCAGAGCTCGACTTCGTCGGCTGGAGCGAGCACGTCGGCGAGGCGACTGCCGCTCTCGCCGGCGGGCACCTTCAGGTCGTCGTGCACGCAACGAGGGCAACGTCCTTCCCGGGCGGCGAGATCGCGGCGATCCGTGAGCAGACGCGCTCGCCGATCGTCATCCTCGCCTCCGGCGAATCCTCCGCGCTGCTCGAGGAGGCACTCGACACGGACGGAGTCGCCGACGTCCTGCTCCTCCCGCAGCTGACCGAGAACGTCGTCTTCGCGCTCCGGAAGGCCGGTCACGCCGGTCGCCGGCTCGTCGCCGACGGCGGTCACGCCCGGCACGGCCGGATCGTCACCGTCTTCTCGCCCAAGGGAGGCACCGGTAAGACCGTCACCGCGACGAATCTCGCCGCGTGCTTCGCGAAGTACGAGAAGAAGCGGACGCTGCTGCTCGACCTCGACCTGCAGTTCGGCGACGCCGCGATCATGCTCGGGCTCGAGCCCGAGAAGACGATCTACGACCTCGTGGTCGCTCCGGGAGAGCTCGACTCGGAGAAGCTGGCGGGGTACGTCACGAAGCACACGTCAGGGCTCGACATCCTGCCGGCGCCGCTGCGCCCGGAGGACGCCGAGCTCGTCACCGAGTCGAAGCTGGCCCGGCTGCTCGAGGTCGCGCGGGAGTCGTACGACATGATCGTCGTCGACACGTCCCCGTTCTTCCACGGGCCGATGCTGGCCACGCTCGACCGCTCCGACGAGCTGCTGATGCTGTGCGGGCTCGACGTGCCGACGCTGAAGAACGTGCGGCTCTCGCTGCAGACGCTCGAGCTGCTCTCGTTCCCGGCCTCACGCATTCGCTTCGTCCTCAACCGCGCCAACTCGAAGGTGGGGATGAAGAAGAAGGAAGTCGAGGGCGCACTCGACATCACGATCGGCTTCGAGATCCCGTCCGACCGGGCGGTGCCGCTCGGTGTCAACAAGGGCGCCCCGCCCGCGATCGCAGACACCGGCTGTGACTTCGCCAAGGCGGTCCGGGCCGTCGCGAAGGCCCTCGTCGCTCAGCCCGAAGCCCCGAAGAAGAAGCGCGCGTTCGTCGCGCTGGCGAAGGCGTGAGCTGAATGGGACTTCACGACAGACTCTCGAAGCAGAACGAAAACGGGGTCGCGAGCACGGTCGCAGAGCGTCCGGCCGCGCTCGCCGGCCCCGTTACAAACGGCTCGCAGCAGGAGGACAAGAACGTCGGCACGACCCGTGCCGACCCGTACGCGGACCTCAAGTCCGGGATTCACCACGCGGTGATCGCGAAGCTCGGCCCCGAGCTCTTCAAGCGTGAGAGCTCCGAAGACCTCTCGGAGCGGGTGCTGCATGCCGTCACCGAGCAGCTCGCGCTCGACCGGACGCCGCTGACCCGCGAGGAGCGGCGGCGGATCCAGCAGGAGATCACCGACGACGTGCTCGGGTACGGCCCGCTCGAGGAACTGCTCCGAGACGACTCGGTCAGCGAAGTCATGGTCAACAAGCACGACCTGATCTTCGTCGAGCGCGAAGGGCGGATCGAGCGGACGAACGCGTCCTTCGTCGACAACGCACACCTGCTGCGGATCATCGACAAGATCGTCTCGCAGGTCGGCCGCCGAATCGACGAAGCCTCGCCGATGGTCGACGCGCGCCTGCCCGACGGCAGCCGTGTCAACGCGATCATCCCGCCGCTCTCGCTCAAGGGCCCGACGCTGACGATCCGAAAGTTCTCGCGCGACCCGTACACGATGGACGACCTGATCAACTTCAACTCGCTGACCCCGCAGGCGGCGCAGTTTCTCGCCGCGTGCGTGAAGGGGAAGCTGAACGTCCTCATCTCCGGCGGTACCGGCACCGGTAAGACGACGATGCTGAACGCGATGTCGGCCTTCGTGCCGGACGACGAGCGCATCGTCACGATCGAGGACGCCGCCGAGCTGCAGCTGCAGCAGGTGCACGTGATCACGCTCGAGTCGCGGCCGCCGAACATCGAGGGCCAGGGCGAGATCCGCATTCGCGAGCTCGTCCGCAACGCCCTGCGCATGCGTCCCGACCGGATCATCGTCGGCGAGGTCCGCGGCGCCGAGACGCTCGACATGCTCCAGGCGATGAACACGGGCCACGAGGGCTCGCTGACCACGATCCACGCGAACACCCCTCGCGATGCGCTCTCCCGTCTCGAGACGCTGGTCATGACCGGCGGCGTCGAGCTGCCGCACCGGGCGATCCGCGAGCAGATCTCGAGCGCGTTCGACGTGCTGGTGCAGATCTCTCGCCTGGTCGACGGCTCCCGCCGGGTCACTCACATCACCGAGGTGCTCCGGATGGAGTCGGACGTGATCACGCTGCAGGACCTGTTCGTGGCGAAGCCGCCGGACGAGGAGGACGCCGGCACGGGCCGCGCCGCACGCCTGCTGGCTCCGCTTGCCTGCACCGGGCTGAAGCCGCACTTCCTCGACAAGATGGTGGCGAACAACGTCATCCTGCCGCCGAGCTTCTTCAACACCCACGCCGCGGGCGGACGGCCGGCCTTCTCGGCCGCCCCCTACGGAGCGGGCCAGTGAGGCGAGCTCTCGCCGCCGTCTGCGTGCTCGCCGCGATCGTTCCGGCGGCGGGTGCGGCC
This sequence comes from uncultured Gaiellaceae bacterium, assembly GCA_963820565.1. Lineage (GTDB taxonomy): Bacteria > Actinomycetota > Thermoleophilia > Gaiellales > Gaiellaceae > Gaiellasilicea. The sequence goes on along the minus strand of CAWGAD010000010.1, from coordinate 196,875 downwards.
GCGACCGCGGCGCGCATCACCGCCGTCGACACGAGCGGGTATCCGACCGTGCGTGCGACGGTGGTCACCCCGCGCCCGGTAGCGAAGCTGGCGCCGCTGACCGAGAACGGGAACCGCGTCGCGGGCTACGAAGCCGCCAACCTCGGCCGGCAGAAGAGCGTCATCCTCGCGGTCGACCGCTCCCAGTCGATGCTCGGCAAGGCGCTGGCCGATGCCTCCGCCGCCGCGCGGGCATTCATGCGGACGAAGCCCGCGAGCGACCGGGTCGCGATCGTCGCCGTCGGCAAGAGCGCCGTCCAGCTGACCAGCTTCTCGTCGTTGACCGCTGACGCCGACGCGGCTCTGCGAACGCTCGCGGTCGATCCGGTTCGCGGCACCGCTCTCTACGACGCGGTCGTCCTCTCCAGCCAGGCCCTCGCAGGCGACATCCACGCGACGCGCGTGCTCGTCCTGCTGACCGACGGCCAGGAGGTCTCGAGCGACGCCAGCCTGAGAGAAGCGATCGCCGCCGCACGCACGGCGAAGGTCGCCGTCTACCCGATCGCGATCGAGAGCCCCAGCTTCTCGCCGGCGCCGCTGAAGCGGCTGGCCGCCGAGACCGGCGGGCGGTACGCCGGTGCGGCGACGAGCGCGTCGCTGCCCGCGATCTACGCCGCTCTCGCGGCCGAGCTCCGCCGAACCTGGACGCTTTCGTATCTGACCAATGCTCGGCCGGGCGACCGGATCGAGCTCGCGGTCGGAACCGCGCGCCTCGAGTCGATCGTTCCCGGCGCATCCTCCAGCTCCGCCGGCGAGACGTCGGCGCTGCCCGGGCCGCTCTTCTCGATCGGCCCCGCGCTGATGGCGACGCTCGTCGGCGGCTGCGTGCTGCTGGCGACGATGCTGCTGTTCCGCGCTCCCGCCGGGACCGGGCTCAAGCGCCGGATCGCGCCTCACCTCGGCGAGCGCCAGAACAAGCGGTCTCGCGGCCAGGTGCAGGAGCGCTTCGTGACCGCGTCGACCGTCATGCGTGCGACCGAGCAGGCGCTCGGGCATCTCCGCGTCTGGCACGCGCTCCACAGGCTGCTCGAGCGGGCCGATCTGCCCCTGCGCACGGTCGAGCTCGTCTATGCCGCAGTCGGATCGGCGTTGACCCTGGCGATCATCTTCGCGATCGCCGGGCTCGGGCCGATCTTCATCGTCGTCGCCATGGCAATCGGTGGCGCGATCCCGATCCTGATCGTCTCGTTCAAGGCCAAGCGCCGCCTCAACGCGATCGACGACCAGCTTCCAGACCTCCTCGTCACGCTCGCGGCTTCGCTCAAGGCGGGCCACAGCTTCCGGCAGGGGATCCAGGCCGTGGTCGACGAGGGCCAGCCTCCGGCGAGCAAGGAATTCAAGCGCGTGCTGACCGAGACGCGGCTCGGCCGGCCCATGGACCATGCGCTCTCCGACATGGCGGAGCGCGTCGGATCCAAGAACCTGACGTTCGTCGTCACCGCGGTGACGATCCAGCGCCAGGTCGGCGGCAGCCTCGCCGGCATCTTCGACATGGTCGCCGACGCGGTCCGGAACCGGCAACAGTTCGCCCGCAAGATCAAGTCCCTGACGGCGATGGGCCGCGCCTCGGCCTACGTCCTCGTCGGCGTCCCGTTCGTCATGCTCGGGTTGATCACGGCTCTGAATCCCCGCTACATGGAGCCGCTCTACCACACTGGAACCGGACAGAAGATGATGGCGATGGGGGTCGTGATGATCTCGATCGGCACGCTGCTGCTCCGGAAAATCGTCTCCTTCAAAGGCTGAACACATGCTGCTCGCGCTTGCCGTCCTCATGCTCGCCGCCGCCGCGTATCTCGCCGGCGAGGTAGTCACTCAGCCCGGTCGCGAGCGCCAGCGCGCGATCAAGCGGGCCGCCACCTACGGCCGCGTCCGCATTGCCTCGTCGGGCCTCGACCGGCTCCGCTTCGGCGAGCGCGTGATCCTCCCGGCCACGGCCTCGTTCGCCCGGCTCGCGCTTCGGCTGAACCCACGCGTGACGCTCGACTCGATCGCAGCGCGTCTGCTGGCAGCGGGCATGGGCCGCACGGTGACGCCGACGGCCTTCCTGGCTGCCAAGGGCGCCGGCGCTGTCCTCGGAGGGTTCTTCGGGCTTGCGCTCGGCGGGCTCACCGGGGGCGCCACGATGGGCTTCCTGGTCGCGGTCTGCTGTGCCGGCGCAGGATTCATCGCCCCTGGATTCATCGTCTCCATGCGAGCGCGAAAGCGTCGCGAAGAGATCCGGGCACAGCTGCCTGATGCGCTCGACCTCCTTGCCGTTTCGGTCGAGGCGGGCCTCGGTTTCGACGGTGCGGTGGCGAAGCTGACCGAGCACATGGACGGCCCGCTCGTGGAGGAGTTCGCGCTCACACTCGGCGAAATCCGCATCGGCGAGTCGCGCCACGACGCGCTCAAGAAGCTCGCCGAGCGCTGCTCGGCGCCCGAGATCGCGAGCTTCACTCGCGCGATCATCCAGGCCGACCAGCTCGGCATCTCGCTCGGCCGGCTGCTGCGCGTCCAGGCCGTGGACTCTCGCCTCAAGCGGCAGGCTGCCGCCGAGGAGAAGGCGATGAAGTCGCCGATCAAGATGCTCTTCCCGACGGTGCTCTTCATCTTCCCGGCGATGTTCATCGTCATCCTCGGGCCGGCGTTCCTCAACATCCTCTCGATCCTCTGATGGCCGGCCACGACACCGAGCACGGCTTCGGCACCGGGCTTCGCGGAAAGCTCGCGCGCCAGCGCGACGAGGAGGCGCAGCAGTCCGGGCAGTCCGAGGCACCACCGCCGGCGCCGCCCGAAGAGCTTCCACCCGCCGCACAGGTCGTCGAGATCAGGCCGTACGTCGAGGACACCGGCGAGGTCGACGCCCTGCGGGCAGAGCTGGCGGAGGCACTCGGGAGAGAGCGCGAGGTGCGCGACCAGCTCGCGGATCTGCGCGACGAGCTGGCGGCGCAGGCCGGCACGCTCGAGCGCGAGCTCGCCGATGCGCAGAGTCTTTCGCTTCGCTCCACCGAGATCGACCAGCGCGCTGCGCGGCTCGCGGCGCAGCAGCAGGACCTCGAGGAGCACGAGCGCGAGCTGCAGCAGCGCGCCGAGGCGGCCGCGGGCGAGCAGCAGCGGCTCGCCGAGCTGAAGGCCGAGCTCGCGGCCCAGGAAACGCGCACGACCGAGCGCGAAAAGCAGATCTCGAACAAGTTCCGCGAGTTGTCGAATGCGGATCGGGAGCGCACGAGCGCGGCGACCGAGCTGGCCAAGCAGGAGGCGGCGCTCGCGCAGCGCGAGCGTTCGCTCGAGCGCGCACTCGCCGACGTCGACTCCGGCGCCGCCGAGGCGGCGGCCCGGGTCGAGGCGCGCGAGTCGGTACTGGCGACGCGCGAGGCGACCCTGCGCGAGCAGGAGAGCGAGCTCTCGGACAAGGATCGCGAGGTGGCGGAGCGCGAGCGCGAGCTGATCAAGGCCCGGGCGACCGTGACCGCACGGGAAGAGCACTTCCAGGCGCGCGAAGCCGAGCTGAAGGCCAAGACCGACCGGCTCGCCGCAGATCTCGAGCGGCTTGCCGAGGAGCGCAACGGCACCGGCGAGGTCGTTGCCGCCATGAGCGCACGCCGCGCGGACGTTTCCGCCAAGGAGAGCGAGCTCGCAGCCCGCGAGGCCGAGCTGAACCGCCGCGAGTCGCAGCTGCGCCGCGAGGAAGCGGAGGAGCAGACGGCCGCGTTCCTCGAGGACGAGGCGCGTCGCCTCGACGACCTTCGGCGAGAGCTCGCGGCGCGCGAGGCAGAGGTCACGAGCTCCGAGACGCTGGTGGAGTCGCAGCGCGCCCGGGTCGAGCGCCGCGAGAAGCGGCTCGGCACGACCGAGGAGTCGGTCTCCGACCGGATGCGGGAGCTCGACGACCGCGAGGCGGAGATCGAGGAGCGCTGGGCGCGCCTCGAGGCCGATTCCGAGCTGCGCGAGATCAAGCTCGAGCAGCGCGAGCGCACCGTCGGCGAGCTCGAGCTACGGCTCGGCAAGCGGGAGAGCGATCTCGCCCAGTACGTGGGCCAGCTGCAGGTGCAGATGGACCACCGCGAGTCCGACTGGTGGGAAAAGCAGCTCGGCCGGCCCGTCGCGGCCACCGGCGACTAATCCCTAGACCTTCGGTCAGGTAGCTGACCGATCGGGCAGGCACCGTAACCGCGTCGCTGTCTTGCCGCCAGGAACCGGAGCGGCCGGGCACGGCGGAGCCCGGCCCCTTCAGGGATCTTCGCGCGAACACGGGCTTTGCCCGTGTTCCTGCGCCAATAGGCGAGGGGCCTGCTCGCAAGAGCAGACCCCTCTCCCGAACGCTCCTTTCTGGGCCAGACGACGCCGTCCGCCGAGGCGGGCGGTCCGCCTGGAGGGGGAGAGGAGTCGCGTTCGGTATGCGTAGTCATCGCACATTCGGGCGCGTGATGGTAGGGCGGCTACACTCTTTCTCGTGACCGAGACCGGGACGATGCGGGTCAAGAGCGGCCTCGCCGAGATGCTCAAGGGCGGCGTGATCATGGACGTCGTCGACGCCGAGCAGGCGAAGATCGCCGAGGATTCGGGCGCCGTCGCCGTCATGGCCCTCGAGCGCGTCCCCGCCGACATCCGGCGTGACGGCGGTGTGGCCAGGATGTCCGATCCGGCGATGATCACCGAGATCCAGGAGGCGGTCACGATCCCGGTGATGGCGAAGTGCCGCATCGGCCACTTCGTCGAGGCGCAGATCCTGCAGGCGCTCGAGATCGACTACATCGACGAGTCCGAGGTGCTGACGCCTGCCGACGTCGCACACCACGTGGACAAGTGGCAGTTCGAGATCCCGTTCGTCTGCGGTGCGACGAATCTGGGCGAAGCGCTGCGGCGGATCTCCGAGGGCGCCGCGATGATCCGCACGAAGGGCGAGGCCGGCACCGGCGACGTCGTCAACGCCGTCACGCACATGCGCGCCGTCTACGGCGGCATCAGGCGGCTCGGCGCGCTGCGCGACGACGAGCTCTACGCCGAGGCGAAGGAGCTGCGCGCGCCGTACGAGCTCGTCCGCTGGGTGGCCGAGAACGGCCGGCTTCCGGTCGTCACCTTCACCGCCGGCGGCATCGCGACCCCGGCCGATGCGGCGCTCTGCATGCAGCTCGGCGCCGACGGCGTCTTCGTCGGCTCCGGGATCTTCAAGTCCGGCGACCCGGCGTTGCGCGCCAAGGCGATCGTCGAGGCGACCACGCACTACCGCGACGCGGAGATCCTCGCCCGCGTCTCGGCGGGCCTGGGCGAGCCCATGGTCGGCATCTCCGCCGCCGAGCTCGCGCCCGAGCAGCTGCTCGAAACGCGCGGCTGGTAGAGCCCGCCGCGTCCCTGATCGGCCGGCTCCCGGCGGGCGGAGCCCGCCTCCGCCGGCCTCGCCCGCCTGAGAGCACGCGGCTCTCCGGGTCTGTGCTCGCGCACTATCCCCTCCGGCCGCGCACTCTCAGCCGCGCGTCAGGAACCCGGCGGACGTGCGGTCCCGAAGCCGGCCTAGCCCACGACGAGGTCGCCGACGCGGATCGCCGTGAGGCGCGCTCCAGAGGCCCTGATCCGCACGCGGTCCACGACCGCGTCGTTCTGCCGGTCCTCGACGAGGCATTGCAGCTGCATCGTGGTCGCGGCAGCGCGCGAGACATCGGCTGGGCCCATGAGGAAGACGCTTGCGCCGTCCCCATGGGCTACACCAGGACGCTCCCAGACGTTCACCTGCGTCCAGTCGCGGACGCCGCCGGTGCTGCCGGGCTGGAACAGCATGCACCGCACGCGCATGCCGTAGGTGCGCTCGTAGCCGATGTCGGCCTGCACGTTCACGCGGCCGAGCACGATGTACTTTCCGGTGGGCAGGCGCAGGGTGTCGAGCGTTCGCCAGCGAGTGCTCGGCCCCGCTCGGTGCGGCAAGACGGTCAGTGTCGCAGGCCCCGTGTGCGGGTCCCGGAAAGCCGAGACAGCGCCGAGCGCGCTGCCTGCACCTCCCGCTCCTCCTGCTGGGCCGGCCGGTCCCGCCGGTCCCGTCGCCCCCGCGGGTCCTGCCGCCCCGGCCGGTCCCGCCGCGCCGCTCTGGCCCCAGGTGACGGTCTGCTCGAAGGCCGCGCAGCTCTGATTGGCGTCGCGGTCGATCACGCGCAGGCGATTGTTGTCCTGCGCCGAGTAGCACGCCCAGACAAGGCCGCCGGAGCTTGGGATCGCACCGTAGGCGATCCCGGCACCGAGGCCCAGCAGGGCAAGCGTTGCGAGCGCGAGGGTGCGGCGGGACGGGATCGTGCGCATTGGTGTCTCCCTGCGATTGGGGGCCCGGCCGACCGTACAGCTCGCGCCTGACGACGACGTGGCGCCCATCGGTGTCCGTCCGGCGGGGCCGTCAGGCTCCGCGCATGGGCTTCCTCCCCGTCGGGCTGCGGCCCCGTTGGTCAGGATCCTCCTTCTTGCTCTACGCGGGCGCGTACACCGTGTTCATCTCGCTGAGCGTGCTGCTCGGGACGCTCGCGGAGATGCAGGGATCGACCGCCCTGCTGGGCTGGTCGGCGCTGTTCCTCGCGATCCTCGGTGCGGTCGCCGTCGCGGCCCACCGCGACGGCCGCCCGGTTGTCGCCGGCCTGAGCGCGTTCGTGGCGGTCGCGCTGGTCGGCGTCGTCGCAGGCTCTCTGCTCGACGCGATCGGGCTCGGCGACGACGTCGCGCTGTTCGACAATGACTTCGAGCTGGCGCCACTCCTCGTCGCGGCGGTGGTTCTCGCCGTAGCGCTCTGGGCCGCGCGCGAGCTCCGCTTCCCGCTGCTGATGCTCGCGGCGACGGTTGCGAAGGTCGTGCTCGTTCTCGACCTGGTCGCCGGTGTGTTCGGAACGGGCAACTGGATCGCGTGGGCTGCGCTCTTGCTCGGCTTCTTCGAGCTCGGGTCCGCGACCTCACTGGACGGGGGCGACCGGAGCCCCTGGGCGTTCTGGAAGCATGCGGCCGCGGCGATTCTGATCGGCGGCGCGGTGGTGTGGCTGCTCGACGGCAGCGACTTCGGCTGGATCCTGATCGGACTCGTTGCTCTGGGTTACGTCGGCTTCGCGCGCGCGTTCAAGCGTTCGGTCTGGGCAGTCGCCGGGGCGCTCGGGCTGCTGCTCGTCCTGACGCACTTCGTCGACGAGTCCGACTCCCTCTTCGCACTCGTGCCGGTTCCCCTGGCGTCGGACGGCGACGGGCTCGAGCTCTGGCAAACGGCGCTCTGGTACCTGGGGCTCGGGGTCGTCTACGTCCTGCTCGGCCAGTGGTTGCGCCAGCCCACCTGCACACGGGCGACCGGCTCTGGACGCCTGACCAGCGCGTTTCGTCACCCGTCCAGGGGATGAGCCGCCGCTGCGGCCAGTCGATGCACGAGCGTGAGCTTTGAACAGGTAGCGCCGCCGCGGGTTGCCGCACGCGCTCGCCGGCGCGCGGTCGTTCCCGGCCTGGGAGCGCTTCGCGTGCTCGCCGAGCGCGAAGTCGCCGTGATTGCGGTCGTCGCGTTCTACGCCGTCGTCCTGCTTGCGGTGATGCCCGCGATGCTCGTCCAGGACAGCTGGCTTGCGCTGGTCAGCGGCAGGGAGGTGGTTGCCAACGGGCTGCCCCGGACGGACACGCTGGCCGCCTGGAGCTCCGGAACCGAGTGGATCGACCAGCAATGGCTCGGACAGGTTGTCTTCTACGGTCTCGCCTCGCTCGGTGGGATCGAGCTCTCCTTGCTCGCCCACGTCGCACTCCTCGTCGCTGCGTTCGGCGGAGCGCTCGCCGCGGCCCGCTCGCTCGGCGCGTCGAGCCGGAGCGCCGCAGTCGGCGGGATGCTCTGCATGTTCGTCGCGCCCTGGGGGCTCCAGCTGCGCACGCAGACGCTCGCGGTCCCCTTGTTCGTCACGCTGGTGTGGCTGCTCGCCGCGGACAGTCGCAAGCCGTCGTATCGCGTTCTCCTCGCTCTCCCGTTGCTCGTCCTCTGGGCGAACGTGCACGGCACGGTCGTGCTCGGGGCGCTGCTGGTGGCGCTGCTCGGGCTCACTCGCCTGATCGCGGGCCTGCGGGCGACGCAGCGGCCCGCAGGCTGGCTGGGAGTGTCGCTCGCCCTCGATGGTGCTTCCGTTCGCGTGTCTCTTCGCCTCTCCGTACGGGTTCGCGCTCGGCGGCTACTACCGGACGATGCTCGTCAGCCCGACGCTGCGCGACTTCGTCGAGGAATGGGGCGCGAGCGTGCCTTCGACGACCACGGTCGGGTTCTATCTCGTCGGGGCCGTCGTTGTCGGACTCCTCGTGCGGCACCGCTCGCGGCTCACGGGGTTCGAGCAGCTGGCGCTGCTCGCCCTGTTGGCGGCCGGCTGCAGCGCGATCCGCAGCATCACCTGGTTTGCGCTGGCTGCGGCGGTCCTGCTCCCGCTGCTGCTGGACGGGTTCTTCACGGCGTGGCGTCGCAACCGCGATTGGAGCGTCGTGCGCCGCGCCGGCGCCGTTACCGCTCTCGGGGCGGTCGTGGCCTCGCTCGTCGTCGCCGCTGCTCGCCCGGAGGCGTGGTGGACGAGCAGCTTGGCCGGACAGCGGCGCCGAGCGCGTCGCCGAGCTCGTCGCGGAGCGGCCGGGTGCGAAGGTGTTTGCCGACGACCGTTACGCCGACTGGCTCGTGTGGCGGCAACCGCAGCTCGCCGGCCGGATCGCGTACGACGTCCGCTTCGAGCTGCTCACGCGCGAGCAACTCGAGGCGCTCGTCGCGTTCCGAGGCGCCGCGGGTGACGACTGGCTGGCCGCGGTCGAGGGCTACGACGTGCTGCTGCTCGACGAGCAGGCTCAGCCGTCATTCGGTCGCAAGGTGCGCGCAGCCGGCGGGTTCGAGGTCGCCTATCGCGACCGCTGGCTCGCCATCCTGACCGCCCGGGACTCCTAGCGCCGCCTACAATCGAGGGCGTGACCGTCGGTGTTCTCGCCGTGCAAGGCAACTTTCGCGAGCACGCGGCGATGCTGCGCGAGCTCGACGCCGAGGTGGTCGAGGTGCGCCTGCCCGAGCAGCTGGAAGGGCTCGACGGCCTCGTGATCCCGGGCGGTGAGTCGACCGCGATCATGCGCTTGATCCGGCTCTACGGGCTCGAGGATGCGATCCGGACGTTCCAGGCCCCGATTCTCGGGACGTGTGCCGGGATGATCCTGCTCGCCAAGGACTACCTCGGCCTGGTCGACATCGACGTCGACCGCAACGGGTACGGCCGCCAGGTCGCGAGCTTCGAGGCCGACCTCGATCTCGACGGCGAGACCGAGCCGCTGCGCGGCGTGTTCATCCGCGCGCCCCGGGTCGTCGCCGCTGGGCCGGACGTCGAGGTGCTGGCGGCGCACGCCGGCGAGCCGGTGCTGTTGCGCCAGGGCCGCTTCCTCGTCGCATCGTTCCATCCGGAGCTGACGGGCGACACTCGCGTGCACCAACGGTTCCTCGAGCTGATCAGGGAGGAGTCACGTGTCGGGGCATAGCAAGTGGTCGACGATCAAGCACAAGAAGGGCGCAGCCGACGCGAAGCGCGGCAAGCTCTTCACGAAGCTCTCGAAGGCGATCATCGTCGCCGCCAAGGACGGTGGCCCGGACCCGGCTGCGAACCTCGCGCTCCAGAACGCGGTCGAGAAGGCCAAGTCCTACTCGATGCCCAAGGACACGATCGAACGGGCGATCGCGCGCGGCGCCGGCACGGAAGCCGACGCCGCCGCCTACGAGACCATCGTCTACGAGGGCTACGGCCCGGACGGTGTTGCCGTGCTCGTCGAGGCACTGACCGACAACCGGAACCGGACGGCGTCCGATGTCCGGCACACCTTCGCCAAGCACGGCGGCAATCTCGGCACGACGGGCGCTGTCGCCTGGCTGTTCGAGCGGCGCGGGATCGTGCTGGTCGAGGCTGACGGCGTCGACGAGGACGAGCTGACGCTGGCGGCGGCGGAGGGTGGGGCGGACGACGTCGAGCGCGACGGCTCCGTCTTCCAGGTCTCATCCGCGCCCGAGGCGCTCGCGGCGGTGCGCGAGGCAGTGGAGGCAGCGGGAATCGAGGTGCAGTCGGCCGAGCTGACGATGATCCCGAAGACCACCGTCGAGGTGGCGGAAGAAGCGTCGGCGAAGAAGCTGATCCGTCTGATCGAGGAGCTCGAGGACAACGACGACGTCCAGGACGTCGCCGCGAACTTCGACATTCCCGAGCAAATCCTCGAGACCGTCTCCGCCTGAGAATCACTCGTTCGGGGCGCAAGCCCTCTCCTCTCGGAGCCGATGCCCTGTAGCAGGGCAGCTGGAAAACACTAGGCGTCGTGCGGAAACGCCGTCTCCGGGGAGGTTCTGGACGTGGCTTCGCACAGGATGGCACCAAGAGATCGGCAGGACGGAGAGCGCGGTCAGGTGATCGTGCTGATCGTGCTGTTCCTGGTCGTTCTGCTCGGGATGGCCGCGCTCGTGATCGACGTCGGCTACGCCTACTACGCCCATCGCTCGCTTCAGGCCTCGGCCGACGCCGCCGCACTCGCCGGCGCCCAGGAGCTCCCCGACCCTGTGAAGGCCAAGGCCATCGCGCTTCAGTACAGCGCCTCGGACGGGAACAAGAACGAGCGCGCCGACCTCGAGGACGTCGTCACGACCGTGACGACGAAGTGCATTGCCTCGATCCCCGGCTGCGACCCGAACAACCCCGCGGAGGTCAACGCGGTCGTCGTCATGGAGAAGGCGCCGACGAAGACGTTCTTCGCCGGGCTGCTCGGGATCGACACGTTCAAGGTGACCGGCCGCTCCACCGCCTGCTCGCCGTGTGGCGTGAAGCCGCTCGACATCATGATGGTGCTCGACCGCACCGGTTCGATGTGCCTCAAGTCGGACGGCAGCAACGATCCCAACTGCACCGACCTGAAGAACGCGCAGGCCGGAATGAAGACGTTCCTCAGCTTGCTCGACCCGACGAAGCAGTGGGTCGGCCTCGCGGTTCTGCCGCCCGTTCCGACCGGCGGCAACGGGTGCACCGCGCCGGCGCACCACACCAGCGGCACCCCCGCGAACACGGCGTACAAGACGAATTCGCAGTACAAGATCGTCTCGCTCAACGACGACTACGCCACCGCCGTCGGCGTTCTCGACCCCTAGCTCGGCACTCGTCTCCACGATCGACTGTGTCAAGGGGAACGGCTACACGGCGTACGCGAACGCACTCGAGCATGCGCAGGCGGAGCTCAACGCGAGCGGGCGCGCAGGCGTGAAGGATGTGATCGTCTTCCTCTCCGACGGTGCGGCGAACATCGGCCCCTCCGATCTGGCGCTGACGAGCCCCTATCGGAGGACTCCCTGCCAGCAGGGCGTGAACTCGGCCGCGACGATCAAGGGCAACGGCACGCTGATCTACTCGATCGGCTACGACCTGGACGCGTTGGGCGGCGGCGCGAACGTCTGCCAGACGACTGCGGCCAGCGGGGCCCCCGGCAACGCAGAGACTCCTGCGATCACCGCCTACCAGGCCCTGCAGAACATCGCCACGCCGACTGGGTGCAGCGGCGGCATCGGTGGTCGCTGCTTCTACAACCAGCCGAATCCGGGCGAGCTGAAGACGATCTTCACGGAGATCGCCTCCGACCTCGCCCGCGGCACCTCGGCGCTGATCGACGAGAGCGTCTCCTAGCTTCGAGCAGCCGGTCGCGGTCGGCCAGCGGCCGGCCGCGACCCGCTTGAGATCGACTGCAGCGGCGCGGCAGGAACGTCCGGTCGCCCGCTTAACCTTTCCTCGTGAGAGTTCTCGGCATCGATCCAGGGACGGCTGCATGCGGGTACGGGATCGTCCAAGAAAGCGGAGGCCGCATCAGGGCACTCGACCACGGGTGGTGGCAGACACCCGCGCGGGAGCGCCCAGAGCTGCGCCTCAAGACGATCTTCGACCGAGTGCAGGAGCTCATTGCGGCGCACGAGCCGGACGCCGTCGCGCTGGAAGAGTCGTTCGTCGGAGCAGATGCCCGCACCGCGCTCTCCGTCGGGCAGGCGCGCGGCGCAGTGCTCGTCGCCGCCGCAGCGGTCGGCGTCGAGTGCACTGAGTACCCGCCGGCGCGCGTGAAGCAGGCGGTCTGCGGCTACGGGCGCGCCGAGAAGGCGCAGGTACAGCGGATGGTCCGCGCGATCCTGGCGATGGACGCGAACCCGACCCCGAACCACGCGGCTGACGCGCTCGCGGTTGCGATCTGCCACGCGCTCGCGCCGCCCCTGTTGCGGATCGCCGGATGATCTCTCGCCTGCGTGGGACCTTGGTCGGCCGCACGCCGGACGGCTTCGTGCTCGACGTGAACGGCGTCGGCTACCTGCTCGCCGCGACGCCGGGCGCCGTGCGCGCTGCCGAGAGCGGGGGCGAGGCCGTCGTCGAGACGTACCTGCACGTCCGTGAGGACGCGCTCCAGCTCTACGGCTTCACCGACGCGGCCGAGCGGCAGCTCTTTCTGCACCTGCTCACGGTGGCGGGAATCGGGCCGAAGGTTGCGCTCGCGATCGTCTCCGGCTCGCCGGCCGCCGACCTGCGCCGCGCGATCGTGCTGCAGGACACGGCCCGCTTCCAGGCGATCCCCGGCGTCGGCAAGAAGACCGCCGAGCGGATCGTGCTCGAGCTGAAGGAGAAGCTCGGCGCCGACGAGCCGGTGCCGATCTCGACCGCCGTCGGGACGTCGGCCCACGTGACCGCGCGCGATGCGCTGGTCGAGCTCGGGTACTCGATCGTCGAGGCCGAACAGGCGCTCGGGCCGATCGATCCCGACCTGCCGGCCGAGGAGCGCGTCCGGCTGGCGCTGAGGCAGGCAGCGTGATGAGCACCGTCGCGGCAGAGGTGCTCGGCCCCGAGGAAGAGGAGCTCGAGCGCTCGCTCCGGCCCCGCCGGCTCGACGAGTTCGTCGGCCAGGAAGGCGTCAAGGAGCAGCTCGCGATCGCGCTCGCGGCCGCGAAGGCGCGCGGCGAGGCGCTCGACCACGTGTTGCTCGTCGGCCCGCCGGGCCTCGGCAAGACGACGCTGGCGCAGATCATCCGGGAGGAGCTCGGCGTCGGCATCCGCACCGTTGCCGGGCCTGCGCTCGAGCGGAAGGGCGACATGGCCGCGATCCTGACCGCGCTCGAGGCCCACGACGTCCTCTTCGTCGACGAGATCCACCGGATCAACCGCTCGATCGAGGAGATCCTGTACCCGGCGCTCGAGGACTTCCGGCTCGACATCATCGTCGGCCAGGGCCCGGCCGCGAGGACGCTGACGCTCGACCTACCGCAGTTCACCCTCGTCGGCGCCACCACGCGCACCGGCCTGCTGACGACGCCGCTGCGCGACCGCTTCGGGCTCACCTTCCGGCTCGGCTATTACGACCCCGAGCAGCTGACGACGATCGTGCGCCGCTCGGCAGGGATCTTCGGCGTCGAGATCGAGGACGAAGCCTCGACGGAGATCGCGCTGCGCTCGCGCGGCACGCCTCGGATTGCGAACCGGATCCTGCGCCGCGTCCGCGACGTCGCCGAGGTCCGGCATCAGGGCGCGATCACGGCGGCGATCGCGCGCGAGGCGCTCGAGCTGATGGAGGTGGACGGCGAGGGGCTCGAGGGCACCGACCGCGAGCTCCTGAAGGCGATCGCGTTCAAGTTCGACGGCGGCCCCGTCGGCCTCTCGACGCTGGCCGTGACGCTCGGTGAGGAGACCGACACGATCGAAGACGTCTACGAGCCCTACCTGCTCCAGCTCGGCTTCCTCCAACGCACCCCGCGCGGCCGCGTCATCACCAAGCTCGGCCGGAAACACGTGGGCGCACCGCCTCCGGCAGACTCCGCCAGCCTCTTCTAACCGCGACGCCAGGAGCCGCGGGCACGCGTCTCGAATGGGCCGGGAAGACTTTGTGTTACTTCAACACAAGCCCGCCCACCCCTCGCATGGCTGCGAGGGACTTTGAGGCTTGTGTTGATTCAACACAAGCGTTCGAGACGGCTTGACCCTCGCGTACCCTCGAGGCCTGAGCCATCCGGAGCTGAAGTCCGAGCAGGCGTACGTCGACCACGCCTACGCGTGCCTCGAGCGCATGCGCGAGATCGTCGGCCGCGCCGCCGACGCCGCCGACGGCGAGGTCGCCCAGGCTGCGCTCGACGCCTGGGCGGCGAAGCGGTTCGCGACCTTCGAGGACGCCGAGCGCGGTCTCCTCTTCGGCCGGCTCGACTTCGAGGCGGTCGAGCGGGCGCTCTACGTCGGCCGCCGCTGGGTGCACGACGACGAGGGCGACCAGGTCGTCGTCAACTGGCAGGCGCCCGCTGCCCGGCCCTTCTACACGGCGACGCCGCAGGATCCGCAGCGGGTCACCCTACGCCGCCGCTTCCGCGCCCAGGGACGGAAGCTGCTCGACATCGCCGACGAGGCGCTCGACGGCTCGACGCTCGACGGCGCGAGCGTCGGCGACTTCCTCCTCGAGGAGCTCGACCGCAGTCGCGACTCCTACATGCGCGACATCGTCGCGACGATCCAGGCGGACCAGTACCGCCTGATCACCCACGAGCCGCACCGGCCCCTCGTGATCCAGGGCGGCCCCGGCACCGGCAAGACGGCGGTGGGGCTGCACCGCGCCTCGTGGCTCATCTACACCGAGCGGGAGCGGAACGCTCGCAGCCGGGTGCTCGTCGTCGGCCCGAACCGGACCTTCATGGAGTACGTCTCCCACGTGCTGCCGGCGCTCGGTGAGGGCAGCGTGGCGCAGCTCGCAGTCGCGGAGCTCGTTCCCGGCATCGAGCCTACGATCACCGACCCGCTGCCCGTGGCGCGGCTGAAGGCCGACACGCGCCTGGCGGAGGTGATCGCCCGCGCCGTCGAGCTGCGGCTGGCCGGTGAGCCCGAGGAGCTGATCCTGAAGCTCGACGGTGAATACATCCGCGTCCGCGTGCGCGAGCAGGAACGGCTGCTGGAGGAGATCCGCGAGCAGCACGGCACGACCGCGGCGGCCCGCGAGCGCTTCCGGATGGGGATCGTGCGCAGCTTCTATGGCGAGTACGGGCGCATCCTGCAGGGTGGCGCGATGCGCGACGGGGAGGAGGTCGAGAAGGCGCTCCGCTCGAGCGGCCACCTGGCCGGGGTCGTCGACCGCGCCTGGCCCGCCGTGACTCCGGAGAAGCTCGTGCGCTCGCTCCTGACCACACCTGCCGTTCTCGCCGAGGCGGCAGAGGGCATCCTCGACGAGGACGAGCAGCGACTGTTGCGCCGGCGCGGCGCGGGTTGGAGCGACGCCGACGTGCCGCTCCTCGACGAGGCGCATGCGCTCGTCGGCGAGCCGGCGCGCACCTACGACCACGTGATCGTCGACGAGGCCCAGGATCTGTCGCCGATGCAGCTGCGGATGATCGCTCGACGCTCGCGGAACGGCGCGTTGACGATCCTCGGCGATGTCGCTCAGGGCACGGGCGCCGTCAGCTACGAGAGCTGGGATGAGGTCCTGCCCCATCTGCCGCAGGGCGCCGACGCGGAGATCGAGGAGCTCCGCCACGCCTACCGGGTCCCGCGCGAGATCATGAACCTGGCACTGCCGCTGCTCGACACGATCGCGCCCGCGATCGAGCGTCCGCTCGCATACCGGGTCGGCGGCGCCGATCCCGTCCTGCGTGAGGTGCCGGAGGAGGCGTTGCTGCGGGAGGCGTACCACGAGGCGGGGCGGCTCGCGCGCGAGGACGGGCTCGTGGCGCTGATCGTCCCCGACGAGCTCGTCGAGCCGGCCCTCGCGCACGAGAGTGCGTTCGACAGCATCCCGCTCCTGACTCCGAGGGCTGCGAAGGGGCTCGAGTTCGACCATGTGATCGTCGTCGAGCCGGCGCTGATCGCCGACCGCGAGCAGGGACTGCGCGAGCTCTACGTCGCCCTGACGAGGCCGACGACGACGCTCGTCGTCCTGCACGCGCGACCGCTGCCAGCCGAGCTCGGCCTCTAGACTCGCGCCGATGCCCGAGCTCTGGACGCCTGGGATGGTCGGCCCGCTCGATGATCTCGTCGCGCGGATCCACCGCCGCATCGACTCGTTCGCCTCCGAGCACGGGCTCGAGCAGACGATGGTCGAGATCGAGCTCGCAGACGGTGCGCTGCTCCGGCTCGAGTCGATCGTCGCGGAGCCGGGCTACGGCTTCATCACGCTCGTGCCGCACGCCGAGCCCGGCGAGCCGCAGGAGCTGATCGTCCCGCTCGGGGCGATCCGCCAGCTCACGCTGAGTCGGGCAGAGCCGGAGAGCCCGGTCGGATTCTCGCTCCCAGCCGAATGAGCCACGGGGCCAGCGCGAGCGCGACGATGTCGAACCAGACATAGCCGGAGGCGACGCCACTCGGCGGGTTTCCCTGCGTCACGGTCGTGCCCGGGATCACGGCCGCCCATTCCCAGGTTCCGATCGCGGTGCCGTAGAGCTCGAGCCAGGCGACGACGAGGAAGACGCCGGCGTAGATCTCGGGCGCGCGGCCGCGGACGAGGTAGATCGCGAGCAAGCCGGCGCCGATCGCGCCGGCGACGTCGCTTCGCGGCAGCACGGTCACGCCGGCGACACCCCAGGCGAGGACGGCCACGAGCGCGAACCGGACGAAGAGGTCCTTCCGCGGCACAGCCCACGTCGCGAGCGCGACGCCGGCGAGGTAGACGAGGCCGTGGCACGGCGGCACGAACGACGGCAGGTTCTCGAGTCGGTACGTGTAGACGCCCCAGATGATCGAGCCGACCACCTCGGCGCAGGTTGCGACGACGACGACCACGAGCGCCTGCGCCCGCAGCAGCGCCGGAACGCCGCGTAGGGCGAGCACGAGCGCGATCCAGGCTGCGCCGCCGAGCAGCAGCTGCGCCCGCGCATGTCGACTTGCGTGTCGACGGCGAGCAGCACGCCGATGAAGCCCATCAGCGCGAGCGCGCGAATCAACGTCTGAACTGGAGCTCGTGCCAGGACGGCACGGGGGCGAGCTCGAGCAGGGCGCGGCCGCCGCGCGGCTCCGCGTAGCCGAAGTCACCGGTCTCCTCGTCCCAGGTGACCTCCAGCAGCCCCTCCTTGACGCGGTGGTCGAGCCACGCACCGCGGAAGACCAGCTTGCGCAGCCAGTAGACGAGGGACTCACCGTCGAGCAGCCCGACGCGCTCCCAGTGGCGGACGATGTAGCGGCCGAGCTGGCTGCGCGCGTCGGCGATGCGGCCGTCCGCCGCGAGCTCGACGAGGTCGGCGGTCTCCTCGTCGTCGAGGTCGTTCGAGCCGATCAGTCCCAGCCGGACGGCGGCTGCTGTGATGCGCTCCTCGAAGTCCTCGGCGTTGAAGCCGAAGCGGTAGCCGAGGAACTCGACCATGTACTCGTCGCCGGACGCGTAGTTCGTCTCGCTCATCACTCTCACGATAGCCGCGCGCGGAGGTGGGACAACCCCTTCCAGTGGCCTCGCTAGGCTGGCGGTGTGAACTGGCGCGCATATGTGGCGATGGGCGCTGTCGTCATCGTGGTCTGGCTCCTCGGCACCTGGGTGACCAAGTACTCGCTCGTCGGAGATGGCGGTCTACACGCCGATCGCGGTCGTCGCGCTCGGCGCGCTCGCCGGCGTGATCCTGCTCTGGGTGAAGATCGTGCGCGACTCGCTGCGGCGGCGCGGCTCCACCGAGCCCTAACCGCGCCCGGAGGGCGGGATCGCAGCTGCCGGCGGGCGCCGCTGTCCGACGCCCTCCGTACCGTCGTTTGCCCATGCGCGACGGTTCCTGGACGATCGAGGCCTGCAACTACGTGGAGGCGAAGGCCCTCGCGGAGGCGCTCGACGTGAGCGAGACCGTGGCCTCGATCCTCGTCCGGCGCGGTTTCCGGGACGTCGAGGTGGCGCGGGCGTTCGTCGGCGGGGAGCTCGAGCCACACGACCCGTTCCTGCTCGGCGACATGGCCGTCGCGGTCGAGCGGATCCGCGCCGCGATCGCCGAAGGGCCGGCGCATCTGCGTCCACGGCGACTACGACGTCGACGGGATCTGCGCGACCGCGCTTGCCGTCCTGACCTTGCGCACGCTCGGAGCGGACGTCGAGTGGCACCTCCCGAGCCGCTTCGAAGAGGGCTACGGCGTCTCGGGCGACACGATCTCGCGGCTCGCGGACGAGGGCTGCACGCTCCTCCTCACCGTCGACTGCGGCATCACGGCTGTCGAGGAGGTCGCGGCCGCGAAGGCGCGCGGCCTGGAGGTGATCGTCACCGACCATCATCGGCCCGGCCCGACGCTGCCGGACTGCCCCGTGGTCGCCACGCGTCCTTCCGACTATCCGTTCCCCGAGCTCTGCGGGACAGGCGTCGTCTGCAAGCTCGCGCAGGCACTCGGCGTCGACGTCGCCCCGTATCTCGACCTCGTCGCGCTCGCGACGATCGCCGACGTCGTTCCGCTGCTCGACGAGAACCGCTCGCTCGCGATCGCGGGCCTGCGCGCGCTCGCGCGCACGCAGCGGCCCGGCCTGCAGGCGCTGATGCGGAACGCGCACGTCGACCCCGCCGCAGTCGACGCGGCCGCGGTCGGCTTTCGCCTCGCACCGCGCATCAACGCCGCCGGGCGCCTCGGCCGCCCCGACGCGGCGCTCGAGCTGCTCCTGACGACAGACGCGAAGGAGGCGAAGCGGCTCGCCGACGAGCTCGAGACGCTGAACCGCGACCGCCAGGCTGTCGAGGACCGGATCCTGCGCGCCGCGATCGCCGAGGTCGAGTCGTGGCCGGAGCCGAAGCGGCGCCGGCGCGGCTACGTGATCTGGGGAGAGGACTGGCACGAGGGCGTGATCGGGATCGTCGCGTCGCGTCTCGTCGAGCGCTTCAACCGGCCCGTTGTGCTGATCGCAGGCACCGAGCGGGAGTGGAAGGGCTCCGGGCGCTCGCTGCCCGCCTTCGACCTGCACGGAGCGCTGGCCGCCTGCTCCATGCACCTGCATCGCTTCGGCGGCCACCGAGCCGCGGCCGGGCTCTCGATCGACCCGGCGAACCTCGACGCGTTCGCCGATGCATTCGCGGCGCGCGCGGACGCCGAGCTCATCGAGGACGACCTCGCGCCCGTGACCCGGATCGATGCGATCGTGCCCGGCGCCGCGCTGACGCTCGGCCTGGCGACGGAGCTCGAGCGCCTCGCACCGTTCGGGCTCGGAAACCCGGATGTGACGCTGCTCGTCCCGGACTGCGAGGCGGTGCAGCCGGGGGTCGTGGGGGAAGGGAAGCACCTGCGCTTTCGCATCCGGCAGGGCGGCCGTGACGCCGGCTCGGCAATCGCGTTCGGGATGGGCGCTCAGCTCGACCGGATGCGGCGGCCCGTTCGTTACGACCTCGCTTGCCGGCTGAAGGAGAACCGCTGGAACGGCACGGTCGCCCCGCAACTCGTCGTGCGGCGTCTCTTCGATGCTCCCGACGGCTACGAGGAGCTTCGTTCGAGCCTGGCCGAGCTCTGGCGGGCGGGGGAGAGCGCCTGGACGGTCGATGCGCGCGCGATCTTCGCCGAGCTCGAGCTCGGCGAGGGCGCGCGCAGGCAGCTCTACGAGTCGGAGGCGTTCAGAGCGTTGCTGGCGGGCGCATTCGACGCGCTACCGCGCGCCGCCTAGCGAGGCCCGCAGCGTCTTCCGGGCCGGCTCGTTCCTCGCGACGCGAGCGGTGTCGTCGAGCGTGACCAGGAGGCGCGCGAGCTTGCGCGCTTTGCGTTCTCGGCGTCGATCTGCAAGGGACATGGGCGGCATCGTTCTTTGTTACAACGCGGAATCCTGCGGCGGAGTTTCGCCCGCAGATGAGGCCAGTACACTGGGTGTATGGCTGTGATCGACGTCGAAAGGCATCACCAGGACCTCGTCGACGAGTTGATCGCGGCTGTCGAATCGTACAACCCGGGCGTCGACAAAGAGCTGCTCGCGCGGTCGTTCCGATTCGCCGCCGCGGCCCATGAAGGGCAGACGCGGAGCTCCGGCGAGCCGTTCGTGCACCACCCCTGGGCGGTCGCGAAAATCTGTGCCGAGCTCCGGCTCGACGAGCAGTCGCTGGCGGCCGCGCTCCTCCACGATGTGATCGAGGACACGGACTCGTCGCTCGACGACATCCGCGCCGAATTCGGCGACGAGATCGCGCAGCTCGTCGAGGGTGTCACCAAGCTGACGCGGACGACGTTCCAGACGCGCGAGCAGTCCGACGCGGAGAACTACCGAAAGATGATCGTGGCGATGGCGCAGGACGTCCGCGTCATCCTGATCAAGCTCGCCGACCGGCTCCACAACATGCGCACGATCGAGTATCAGGGCAAGCAGGCCCAGGTGCGCAAGGCGAAGGAGACGCTCGAGGTCTACGCGCCGCTGGCGCACCGCCTGGGCATCCACGCGATGAAGTGGGAGCTGGAGGACCGCTCGTTCGAGATCCTGCACCCGCGCAAGTACGCGGAGATCAAGACGATGGTGGCCGAGCGCCGCGACGACCGCGAGGCGGCGGTGCAGAAGGCGGGCGAGATCCTCGGCGCCGAGCTGGCGAAGGTCGACATCCCCGCCGAGATCGCCGGCCGCGCGAAGCACTTCTATTCGATCTACGACAAGATGGCCAAGAAGGGCCGCGAGTTCAACGAGATCTACGACCTGACCGCGATGCGTGTCACGGTCGAGCGCTCGGGCGACGAGGGCACGCGCGACTGCTACGGGGCGCTCGGCCTCATTCATTCGCTCTGGAAGCCGATGCCGGGGCGGTTCAAGGACTTCATCGCGATGCCGAAGTTCAACCGCTACCGCTCGCTGCACACGACCGTGATCGGGCCGGAGGGGACGCCGCTCGAGATCCAGGTGCGGACGCGCGAGATGCACGAGGAAGCGGAGTACGGGGTCGCCGCGCACTGGCTCTACAAGCGCGGCAAGGGCAAGCAGGACGACGAATGGCTGACCTGGGTCAAGTCGCTGCTGGACTGGCAGCAGGACGAGGCCGACCCGCGCGAGTTCATGAAGACGTTCCGCACCGACCTCTTCGACGACGAGGTCTACGTCTTCACGCCCAAGGGCGAGGTGAAGACGCTGCCGCAGGGTGCGACCCCGATCGACTTCGCCTACGCCGTCCACACCGACGTCGGCCACAAGACCGTGGGCGCGAAGATCAACGGCCGCATCGTCCCGCTCCACTACCGGCTGAAGAACGGCGACTTCGTCGAGATCCTCACGTCGAAGTCGGGCCGCGGCCCGTCACGCGACTGGATGAGCCTGGCCGCGTCGTCGCGCGCCCGCAACAAGATCCGGCAGTGGTTCCAGCGCGAGACGCGCGGCGAGACGGAGGCGAAGGGCCGCGAGCTGCTCGACAACGCGCTGAAGGCGCAGAGCCTGCCCTACCGCA
Source organism: uncultured Gaiellaceae bacterium (assembly GCA_963820565.1). GTDB lineage: Bacteria > Actinomycetota > Thermoleophilia > Gaiellales > Gaiellaceae > Gaiellasilicea. The sequence continues at coordinate 175,532 of CAWGAD010000010.1, read as the reverse complement.
AGCTGCAGGGCTCAGCGGTGCTGGCGCAGGTGATCCGCGAGACGGGCTTCCGCAAGGCCGAGGACTTCTACATCGCGCTCGGCGCGGGCAAGCTGCAGACGAATCAGATCGTCAACAAGGTGCTGCAGCGGCTGAAGACGGACGAGGTCGCGGAGGAGGCGATCGTTCCGCTGAAGCCGCCGAAGGCGCGCTCGACGGTCGCCGGCGACAGCCTCGGGATCAAGGTGGAGGGGATCGACGACGTCCTGGTCCGGCTCGCCAAGTGCTGCACGCCCGTGCCCGGCGACCCGATCCTCGGCTACATCTCGCTCGGTCGTGGGATCACGATCCACCGCGAGGACTGCCCGAACGTGAAGGCGCTGATGCGGAACCCGGAGCGCTTCACGCCCGTCGAGTGGGAGGGCGGCGCAACGACGTCGAGCTTCCGAGTCCAGATCGCCGTCGACTCGTTCGACCGCCCGCGGCTGCTGGAGGACGTCGCGCGCAGCTTTGCCGAGCACGGCGCCAACATCGTCTCCTACGGCGGCGTCGTCGAGGACGGAATGGCGCGCAACTGGTACACCGCCGAGGTTGGCGATGTCAAGGAGCTGCGTGCGCTCCTCAACATGCTGCGCAACCTCGACGGTGTCTTCGACGCGTATCGCATGACGCCGTCCTAGGAGGAGCTACGCGTCGTCGCCGCGATCGAGCGGTGGGGGGCCGCCCGGGAAGCCGTTGCCGTGGCCGCGCCTGTGCAGCTCGAAGGCCGGCCGGACCCCGTTGACGAAGTCCCGCACCCGTGCTTCCAGCGTCGACTCGATCGTGTCCCGTTGCGCGTCGGTCAGCCGGCCGGCTGCGACGGCGTCGGCGAGCTCCTTCTTCTCGTCCGCAACGAGCGCCGTGACCAGCCCGTCGACCGACTTGCCCTTGTCCTTGGCGACGTCGGCGAGCGAGTCGCCGCCGACGAGCGCCGTGCGGAGCTGCTCGGCCGTGATGCCGAGGTAGGAAGCCGCCGCATCGAGGTGGCCGCCGCCACGGTGGAAGAAGCCGCGCTCGCCGTGGCCGCGGCCGAAGCCGGGACCGGCGAAGAACGGCAGCGTGCCCTCGTCGATGCGCTGCTTCGCGGCGTCCGCCTGTGCTTGGGTCAGGCGACCGTCCTTGACGGCCTGGTCGACGCGGTTCTTCAACGCCTGCTTCAGCGCGGCGCTGAGCTTGTCGGGCGTGACGCCGAGCTGCTTGGCGGCGTCGTTCAGCACCGCCTGGCTCTCTGCCTTGGGCGTGAGCTGGTCGGCCGCGACGGCGCCGCCGGCACCGGCGATGGCGAGTGCGGCGCTGGCACCTGCGACGAGCTTCGTGCGCTTTTTCATGTCGGGCTCCTTCGGGTCGGTGGTGGTTTACGCGGTCGGCCTGCTGCCGAGCGCGACCTGCAGGGTCTGCGTCGTCCCGTTGCGGCGAACGGTCAGCTCGACTCGCTCGCCCGGCTGCTTCGCGTCGATCGCACGGCGCAGCTCGTCGGCCGACGTGATCGTCTCGCCGGCGACCTTCGTCACGACGTCGCCGTTCTTCAGCCCGGCCTCAGCTGCAGGCGTGGCGCTCCGGACCTCGGAGATGTGCGCGCCGGAGCCGTCGGACGTGTCGTCCGTGGCCACGCCGAGGTAGGCGTGCTCCACGGAGCCGTCCGAGATCAGGCCGTCGGCGATTCGCTTCACGGTCGACGACGGGACGGCGAAGCCGATGCCGTCGTTGCCACCGGAGTCGCTCTCGATCTGCGAGTTGACGCCGATCACCTTGCCGCTCAGGTCGAGGAGCGGGCCGCCGGAGTTGCCGTGGTTGATCGCGGCGTCCGTCTGGATCGCGTCGTCGATCGCGAAGTTGTTCGGCGCCGTGATCTGACGATGCAGGGCGCTGACGATGCCGGTCGTGACCGTCTGCTCGAGCCCGAACGGGCTCCCGATCGCGACGACGCCGTCGCCGACCTCGAGCGTCGACGAGTCGGCGAGCGCGAGCGGGTCGAGCACCGTCGCCGGCGCGTCGACCTTGATCACGGCGATGTCGGTCGACGGATCGCTGCCGACCACCGTGGCCTGGTAGGTCTTGCCGTTCCAGAGCTGGACCGAGACCGACGTGGCGCCCTCGACGACGTGCTCGTTCGTGACGATGTGACCCTGGGTGTCGTAGACGAAGCCGGAGCCCTGTGCCTGCTGGGACCCGCCACCGGCTCCGACGGTGATCTCGACGACGGACTTGTAGCTGCGCTTGTAGATGTCGCCGATCGTCGAGGTGCCGCCGCTGGCCGTCGGCTGGGCGGAATCGACGGTGACCTGGCGCAGGATCGTCGTGCCGCCGTCGGCACCGAACGCGGCGTAGAGACCCGCGGCGCCGCCGGCGCCGAGGAGCGCTGCGCTCGTCAGCGCCGCTGCGAAGGTCTTGCGGTGATTCGTCGGGCTAGAGGGCATCGCGGGCGTCCTTTCGATCCGAGTTCGTGTCGATCAACAGGACACCAGCGGTCTTTAAGGCCCCCGTGAGATGCGCCTAAGAAGTGCCTAAGACTGGCTGTTCAGCTTCAGCCGCATCAGCGTGCCGCCGCCGTCGGCCGCCTCGGCCGTGACCGTGCCGCCGTGAGCCTCGGCGACCTGCCGCACGATCGCGAGCCCGAGGCCCGAGCCGGGCAATCCGCGCGCCGCCGGCGCCCGGTAGAAGCGATCGAAGACGAACGGCAGGTCCTCCTGGTCGATCCCCGGACCGTGGTCGCGAACGGTCAACTCGCTGTTGCGCACCGTCACCTCCACCTCGCCTCCCGGCGGGCTCCACTTCGCCGCGTTGTCGAGCAGGTTCGAGATCGCGCGCTCGATCGTGGCAGGGACACCGCGGATCAGTGACTCCTCGAGCTCGGGCTTGAAGGAGACGCCCGGGTGGTTCCGGCGCGTCCGCTCGATCGCCTCGGCGGTGGCGAGGTCGAGCCGGACGTCCTCGGGCTCCGCGGGCGTCTGGTCGCCGCGTGCGAGCTCGACGAGCTCGGCGATCAACGCCGTCATCTCGAGCAGCTGCTCGGTCACGTCCTGCAGCAGCTTCTCCCGCTCGCCGGGCGGCAGCGTTTCGTCACGGGCGAGCACCTCGATGTTCGTGCGGAGGCTCGTGAGCGGCGTGCGCAACTCGTGCGACGCGTCCGACACGAGCTGCCGCTGCGCGCGGGCGGAGTCCTCGAGCGCCCCGAGCATCGCGTTGAAGGTGGAGGCGAGGCGCGAGAGCTCGTCGCTCCCGCTCGCGTCGATCCGACGAGAGAGATCGCGGGTCTCCGACACCTCCTCGGCCGTGCGCGTGAGCCGCTGCACGGGAGCGAGCACGGCGCGCGCGACGAGCAGGCCGAGTCCCGCGGCGAGTGCGATCCCCACCAGCGTTACCGCGAGCAGGTAGAGCCTGATCCTGCCGAGAGCCTGGTCGAGCTCCTCGAGCGAACGGGCGACCTGAAGCGTGAAGCCCTGGTTGCCGGCGGGCAGGTTCAGCACACGCAGGTGCGTGCCTGAGACGTGAGCGTCCTCGTAGAACGCCTTCTTGATCTCGCCGCGCGCGGCCTGAAGAGTCTTCGTCGTCACCGGGATCTCTGCAGTCGCGTCGGGCGCCGAGATCACCTGGCCGTCGTCGCGGACGACCTGTGCGACGACCGCGGCGCCGCCGAACGGCTCCGGCGGCAGGCGGAGAACTTCCGCGCCGGGGGGACCGCCCACGCCGATGTGGAGCGTCGCGGCGCGCTCCCGCAGCGTCTCGTCGACCTGGCTTCGCAGCTCGCTCCGGACGAGCGTGTAGGTGATGGCGGACGCGGCCACGATGGCGACGGCCACGGCCGCCGCGGCGGCGAGCGTCAGACGGGTGCGGAAGCTCACGGCTCGCGCAGGGCGTAGCCGACGCCGCGGATCGTCTGGATCAGCCGCGGTTTGTCGCCCTGCTCGGTCTTGCGGCGCAGGTAGCCGATGTAGACGTCCAGCGAGTTGGAGCCGAAGCCGAAGTCGTAACCCCACACGCGCTCGAAGATCACCGATCGGGTCAGCACCTGCCGCGGGTTGAGCAGGAAGAGCTCGAGCAGCGAGAACTCCGTCCGCGTCAGCTCGATCGCGTCGTCGCCGCGCTGCACCTGGCGCGTGGCGGGGTCGAGCTCGAGGTCGGCGAAACGAAGCACCTCGCCCTCCTGAGGGCCGAGCCGGCGTAGCAGCGCCCGCAGGCGGGCGAGCAGCTCCTCGAGTGCGAACGGCTTGACGACGTAGTCGTCGGCGCCGGCGTCGAGGCCGGCGACCCGGTCGGAGACCTCGTCGCGCGCCGTCAGCATCAGCACCGGCAGTGAGTTGCCGTCGCTGCGTAGGCGGCGGCACGTCTCCAGGCCGTCGAGCCTGGGCATCGACACGTCGAGCAGGACGGCGTCCACACCGTTCCCGTTGCGGAGCCGCTCGAGCGCGTCGGCGCCGTCGCCGGCGAGGTCGACGTCGTACCCCTCCAGCTGGAGCGCGCGACGGAGCGACTCCCGCACCGCAGGCTCGTCGTCGACTACGAGGATCCTCATGTGGGCATTGTGCGCACGCGGCCTAAGAAGTTCCTTAGAGCGACGAATCACTCGAACGAGGGATCGTCCCTCGAACGAGTGAGGTACCTCGATCCAGGGATAGACGCGCGGCCGAAACCCACTAAAACGAGTAGGTAGGGGAGAGGGGTCGTGGGGGCTACTGCGGCGCCCGTCCGGAAGCCACATTTCGGACGGGCGCGCGGTTCGACGCCAGGAGCTCCTAGGGAGTCCATTCCTCGCCGCCGGTGTCCCACCCGACGAGCGCGTAGGGGGAGACGAGCGTCGCGACGCGCTCGAGCAGCGCCGCGTCCTCGGCTGAGAGCTCGCCGCCCGCTTCGAGAGCCGCCACCTGGTTGCCCTGGAAGGTGACCGGAAACAGCGTTGTCTCTGTCTCCTCGCCCGCAGCCGGCCCTGGCACGAGCCCGTCGGCTTCGACGAAGCTGATCCGGACGAAGCTGCCGAGCTGCTCGTGCAGCAGCGCGACCACCTGCCGCAGCACCTCGTCGGCCTCGCCGCCGCTGTTCACGACCCCCTCGACGGCCTGAACGAGGCTCACGCGTCGAGATCCTCGCCCTCGAACGCCCGGATCACCTCGCGGTACTCCGGCGGGATCTCGCACGCGCGGCGCTCCTCCAGGTCGACGAGGACGAGCGTCTGCGTCGCCGTCACCATCAGCACGTCGTCCATCCGGTAGGCGGCGCACTCGTACGTGGCGCTCGTCCGGCCGATCCGCGCGGTGCGCACGAAGATCTCGAGCAGGTCGTCGAAGCGAGCCGGCGCGTGGTACTCGACGCTCGACGCGCGCATGACGAAGTCGCGGCCCTCGAGCGCGTTGCGGGACTCGCCGAGGTGCCGGTGGTATTCCGTCCGCGCGTGGTCGAAGTAGGGCATGTAGCGGCCGTAGTAGACGATTCCCTGCGCATCGGTGTCCGAGAACCACACCCGCGCGATCGCCGAGTACTTGAACGGCGGCTTGCGGTCGGTGACCCGGCCGAGCTCGACCTCCGTCATCGCCGGATCAGGTCGAGGACCTCGTCGCGCTTCGCCTCCATCAGCTCCTGCGAGCGCGCCTCGAGGTTGAGCCGCAGCAGCGGCTCCGTGTTCGAGGGACGGACGTTGAAGTGCCAGTCGTCGTAGTCGACGGAGATCCCGTCGAGGTGCGTGACGCGGCCGTCCGCGTAGCGCTCCTTCAACTCCTGGAGCTTCAACGGCACGTCCGCGACGGGCGTGTTGATCTCACCGGTGAGGAAGAACCGCTCGCGGTAGGGCGCGAGGATCTCGGACAGCTTCTTGCCCCGCTTCGAGATCAGCTCGAGCAGGAGCAGGAAGGGGACGACGCCCGAGTCGGCCTGCGAGAAGTCGCGGAAGTAGTAGTGCGCCGAGACCTCGCCGCCGAAGATGGCGTTCTCCTTGCGCATGCGGTGCTTGATGTACGCGTGGCCGACGCGGTTCACGAGCGGCGTCCCGCCGGCGCGCTCGATCGTCTCCGGCACGGCCCAGCTCGCCCGGACGTCGTAGATGACGTTGCCGCCGTCCTCCTTGGCGAGGATCGACTCCGCCAGCAATGCGGTGATGAAGTCGCCGGGCACGAAGTCGCCCGTGTCGTCGACGAAGAAGCAACGGTCGGCGTCCCCGTCGTAGGCGACGCCGAGATCGGCTTTCTCCTCGAGCATCTTCTGGATGATGAACTCGCGGTTCTCGGGCAGCAGCGGGTTCGGCTCGTGGTTCGGAAACGAGCCGTCCGGCTCGAAGTAGCAGCGGACGGCGTCGATCGGCAGCCGCTCGAGCACGGGCGGCAGCATCGCGCCCGCCATCCCGTTCGCCGCGTCGATGACGACCCGCAGCGGCTTGATCGCGGACACGTCCACGAACGAGAGCACCTTCTCGACGAACTCGTCCCAGATGTCCTTGGCGTGCACGTCGCCCCGCTTCTTCGGCGGGCCGAACGGCCGCAGCGCTCGGTCGCGCACGTCGAGGAGGCCCGATTCGCCGCCGACCGGCAACGCGCCGCGCCGGACGATCTTCACCCCGGTGTACTGCTTCGGGTTGTGCGAAGCCGTGACGCAGGCGCCGCCGTCGAGCTCGAGCTCGGCGACGGCGAAGTAGAGCATCTCCGTTCCGACGAGCCCCAGGTCGAGCACCTCGGCGCCGCCGTCGGCCGCGCCCTCGATCAAGGCGGCGGACATCGAAGGTGACGAGAGGCGCACGTCGCGGCCGACCGCGATCCGCCTCGGCTCGAAGTGCTCGACGTACGCCCGGCCGATCGCGTACGCCCCTTCTTCGTCGAGCTCGTCCGGGTAGACGCCGCGAACGTCATACGCCTTGAAGACCTTGGGATCGAGCACGCGCTGACGCTAGCGCAATGCCCGTGACCAGGTGCCTCGTAACTACAATCCAAGGGTGGAACGCAAGCTCGCAACCGTGGTCTTCGTGGATCTCGTCGGCTCGACGGAGCTCGTCGCTGCGAGCGACCCTGAGATCGTTCGCCGCCGCGTCAACTCCTTCTTCGAGCAGGTCGCACACTGCATCGCGACGCACGGCGGCATCGTCGAGAAGTTCGCCGGAGACGCCGTCATGGCCGCCTTCGGGATCCCGCAGGCGCACGAGGACGACGCCGAGCGCGCGGTGCGCGCGGCTGCGGCGATCCTCGAGTCGGTGCACGGGCTCGGCCTCGAGGCTCGCATCGGCGTCGAGGCGGGCGAGGTCGTCGCCGACGACTCCGATTCCACCTTCGCGACCGGCGAGGCCGTCAACGTCGCGGCCAGGCTGCAGCAGGCCGCCGAGCCGGGCGAGATCCTGATCGGACCCTTCGCGCACCGTCTGACCGTCGGCGTCGCCGAGACCGAGGAGCGCGGCGAGCTGAACCTGAAGGGCTTCGGCGAGCCCCTGGTCGCCTGGCGGCTCACGGGTCTCGTCGAGACCGGCGACCGCGTCTCACCCGTCGCCGCGAGCTTCGTCGCCCGCGAGTACGAGCTCGAGCTGCTGCACAACACGCTTTCGCGCGTGATCCGGGACAAGCGCGCGCACCTGTTCACGATCTACGGCGAGCCGGGAGTCGGCAAGAGCCGGCTGGCGCGGGAGTTCGTCGCCGGCGTCGAAGGCGCGACGATCCTCGGCGGACGCTCCCTTTCCTACGGCGAAGGCGTCACGTACTGGCCGATCGCGGAGATGGTCAAGGTCGCGGCCGGGATCGCGGACGACGATCCGGTCCAGGAAGCGGTCGCGAAGCTTCGTGCCTGCTGCGGCGACGACGCCGTCGCCGACCTGCTCGCGCTCGCCGTCGGCGTGCTCGAGGGCATCGAGGGCGAGCGGAGCCAGGAGGAGATCGCCTGGGCGGCGCGCGAGTGGGCGGCCGAGCTGGCGGACGCGCAGCCGCTGGTCCTCGTCTTCGAGGACGTCCACTGGGCCGAAGAGCCGCTGCTCGAGCTGATCGAGCACCTCGCCGAGCGGGTCAAGGACGCGCCACTCCTGATCGTCTGCCTCGCGCGGCCCGAGCTGCTCGACATCCGCCCCGGCTGGGGCGGCGGCCGCCTGCGCGCGACCGCGATCGAGCTCGAGCCGCTGGCGCCGGAGGAGAGCGAGGAGCTGCTCGACGCGCTGCTGGCCGACCGCGAGCTCTCGACGTCCGAGCGCCGCACGCTGCTCGAGAAGACCGAGGGGAACCCGCTCTTCGTCGAGGAGACGACGCGGATGCTCCTCGAGGGCGGCACCGTCCTCCAAGCGCATCCCCGACACGCTCCAGGCGATGATCGCGGCCCGCATCGACAGGCTGCCGCAGAACGAAAAGCGGCTCCTGCAGCGCGCGGCCGTGATCGGACGCATCTTCTGGGAGAGCGCCGTCGCGGACCTGATGCCCGAGCTCGAGGACATCGAGCCGGTGCTCGACGACCTGCTGCTGCGCGACTTCGTCACGCGCGAGAGCCGCTCCTCGATCACCGGCGAGCGGGCGTACCGCTTCAAGCACGTGCTCATTCGCGACGTCGCCTACGCCGGGCTCGCGAAAGCCCTGCGCGCCGAGCTGCACGTCCAGTTCACCGACTGGCTGCACGAGCGGGCCGGGGAGGAGCTCGTCGAGATTCGCGCCTACCACCTCGATCAGGCCGCGACGCTGCTCGAGGAGCTCGACGGCGCCGTGCCGCCCGAGCTCGCGACGCGCGCAGCGGCCGCGCTCGAGAAGGCGGGACGCCGTGCCCTCGCACGCGAGGCCAACCGCTCTGCACGGCGGCTACTCGTCCGTGCCGTCGAGCTCGAGCCGACCCTGCAGCGCCGCTTCCTCGCCGCGCGGGCCGCGAGCAGGATCGCGGACCTGCCGGCGCAGGGCATCGAGATGGAGCGGGTCTTCGCCGAGGCGACCGAGGCGGGAGACCGGCGGCTGCAGGGCCTGGCGCTGACCGCACTCGCCGAGAACGCGCTCCTGCGCGACGCCGACCTGCCGCGGGGCCGCGATCTCGTCGAGCAGGCGCTCGTCCTGCTCGAGGACGGCAAGCCGGAGGACCGCTACGAGGCGCTGACCACGCGCGCCCGGATCGGCTGGTGGCTGAGCGACCTCGACGACGACGAACGCTGGATCACGAAGGCCCTCGAGGTCGCGCGGCAGATCGGGCGCAAGGACCTCGAGGCGAGCGCCGCGGACGAGCTGGCGAGCAGTGCGATCGCGCGGCTCGACCTCGACCGCGCGACGAAGCTCGTGGCCGAGGCGATCGAGCTTGCAGAGGAGAGCGGCAACATCACCGCACTCGGCTGGGCACTCGTCTCACAGGCCCGGATCGACTCGTTGCGCGGCCTCCTCGACGAGGCGGCGGCGGGGCTCGACCACGCCGAGGAGCTCTTCTCGCAGTCCGGCAACGCCTGGGCGCTCGCGCGGGTGCACAACCACTACGGCTGGGTCGAGCGTCGGCGAGGCGATCTCGTCGCCGCTGACCGCCAGTTCCGCGACGCGATCCGGATCCTGACGCCGCTCGAGGACCGCAGCACGCTCTGCGAGAGCCAGCGCGGGCTCGCGCAGGTGCTGGTCGTCCGCGGGAAGATCGACGAGGCCGAGCGGTACGCGCTCGAGGCGCGCGAGACGGTCGGCCCGCACGACACCATCTCCCGCGCGACGACGCGGATGGCGCTCGGGATCGTGCGCGCCGCCCAGGGGCGCGACGCCGAGGCCGAGGAGCTCTTGCGGGATGCCGTCGCGGTCGTCGAGGGCAAGGAGCTGCACCTGATCCGGCGCGAGCTGCTGGCGGCGCTCGCGCGCTTCCTGCGCGAGCGGGGCCGTGTCGAGGAGGCCGAGGAGTACGAGACCGAGATCGCCGGCTACGCGGCGCTCACGCCCGCGTAGAGCACGGCCTTGATCGCCTGCGAGGACTCCTCGTCGGGCGACTCCGAGATCACGGTCGCCGGCCGCTCGAAGCGCGCGAGCGCGTCGCGCAGCGGCTCGGCGCGGAGCGTTCCCTCGCCGTAGGGCAGGTGCTTCGTCTCGTTCCGGTTCGCGTACGCGATGTCGGAGAAGTGGATGTGGAAGGGCGATCCCGGCTCGAGCACCTCGTCGGCGCCCTCGAGCACCGTCGCGAACGCTTCGACGTCGGTGTACGCGCCGTCGGAGGTCGCGTGCATGTGGGCGAAGTCCACCACCGGGCGCACCCACTCGACCCGGCGTGCGATCTCGAGCACGTCCTCGATCGAGCCGAGCTCCCGAACCCGTCCCATCACCTCGACGCCGAAGGGGACCGCGCGCTCCTTCTGCTCGAGCCGCTCGCGCAACGTTCCGAGCCAGCCGACGACGTCGTCGAGCGTGTGCTCTCGGTCGCGGCCGAGCCAGAAGCCGGGATGGATGACCACCACCTCGGCGCCGCAGGCGGCTGCGATCCCGGCGCTGCGGTCGAGTGCGCCGAGCGCCTGCTTCGCTTTCTTCTCGTCCGGATGGCCGGGAAAGGCGAAGAGGGGCGCGTGGATCGAGAGCGTGATGTCGTTCGCTCGGGCGAGCTCGCCGAACTGGGCTGCGGCCGGGTAGTCGAGCCAGAAGCCGCGCTCGAAGTCGATCTCACACGCCGAGTAGCCGCGCTCGAGGAGGAGCTCGATCGCCTCTTCCGGCGATTCCCGCGACGGGCTGCGGGCCGGGCCGACTCGAATCGCTCCCACGGCAGGACCGTACCCGACCCGGCGCATGTCGTCCGACGGGGGTCCTACCCTTTTCGGCATGGCCCAGGCACCAACCCGTATCGATCTGCTCGAGCTCGACATCGATCTCCGCCTCACCGACCTCTGGCGCGAGGCCAGCGAGGTCGGCGAATGGAACCTGGAGGTCGTCGCCGCGTTCATGCGCGCCGCCTACGGCAAGGGCTATTGCGACGCCCTCACCGAGGACGCGCCAGGCTCGCTCTGCCACGATCACGGCTATCGCATTCCGGCTCGTCGTGAAGCAGCGCCCCGCACCGTCTAGCGGAGCTACCATCAGGGAGTGTCTGGGAAGCGCAATCCCGCGCGGCTCGTGATCGCTCTCTCCGTGGCGATGGTCCTCGCGGTCTTCCTGCTCTACACCTCGCTCGTGGGCCGCGGCACGGCATCCGTCGCGCCCAGCGAGCTGGCAGGGAAGACGGGCGTCGTCACGCTCGTCGGGCTCGTCCAGCCTGGCTACAAGGGCGACTCGTACGAAGGCGGCCTGCGCTTCCGGCTCAAGGATCGGGATGCCGCCTCGAAGCACTCCGTGACCGTGGTCTACACGGGCACGGTGTCCGATCAGTTCCGCGAAGGGCGCGAGGTGTCCGTCAAGGGCGAGCTGCGGAACGGCACCTTCGTCGCGAAGAAGGACTCGCTCGTGACGAAGTGCCCGTCGAAGTACACCGACAAGGCCTAGCAGTGCGCCGCACTGATGCCTGAGCTCGGCCGCGCCGCGCTCGTCGCCACGCTCGGGCTCGCGCTCTACGCCGTGGTCGCGGGAGCGATTGCCGCCTGGACGCGCAGACGCCGGCTCGCCGCCTCGGCGCGCAACGCGCTGATCGGATCCTTCGCGACGAGCGCGGTCGCGTCGGCCGTCCTCCTCGCCGCTCTCGTCCGGCACGACTTCTCGTTCGTCTACGTCGCGGAGCACACGAGCCGCGAGCTGCCGACCGGCTACACGATCTCGGCCTTCTGGGGCGGCCAGGAGGGATCGCTGCTGCTCTGGCTGCTCTTCCTGACCGGCTATTCGACGGCGGTTCTGCTCGTCAACCGGCGAAGCGCCCGCGACCTCGTCGCCTGGGTGCTGCCGGTGCTCGGCGGCGTCACGGTCTTCTTCGCGTTCCTCCTCGTCGTGGTGGCGACCCCGTTCGCGACCCAGGCGGCCCCGCCGGACGGAAACGGCCTCAATCCGAGCCTGCAGAACCCGTACATGATGGCCCACCCACCGCTTCTCTACCTCGGTTTCGTCGGCCTCACCGTGCCCTTCGCGTTCGCGATGGGGTCGCTGCTCGCACGTCGGACCGACGAGCGCTGGATCGTCTCCACGCGCCGCTGGACGCTCGTCGCGTGGACCGCGCTCGGGATCGGCCAGCTGCTCGGGTCGCACTGGGCCTACGAAGAGGTCGGCTGGGGCGGCTACTACGCCTGGGATCCAGTCGAGAACGCGGCGCTGATGCCGTGGCTCGCGGCAACGGCGTTCCTGCACTCGGTGATGATCCAGGAGAAGCGCGGGATGCTGCGCGTCTGGAACGTCCTGCTCGTGATCCTGGCGTTCTCGCTCTCGATCTTCGGGACGTTCCTGACCCGCTCGGGAATCGTCAGCTCGATCCACTCGTTCACGCAGAGCTCGATCGGGCCCTGGTTCCTCTTCTTCCTCTGCCTGGTGGTGTTCGGCTCGCTCGCGCTCGTCTTCGCCCGGCTGCCGCTCCTGCGTTCGCAGACCCGGCTCGAGTCGCTCGTCTCACGGGAGGCGACGTTCCTCTACAACAACCTGCTGCTCGTGGCGCTGACGCTGACGATCCTCTGGGGCGTCGCCTATCCGATCCTGAGCGAGGCCGTGACGGGCGAGTCGCGCATCGTCGGCCCCGGCTACTACAACTTCTTCCTGCGGGCGTTCGGGCTACCGCTCCTGCTCCTGATGGGGATCGGCCCGCTCGTCGCTTGGCGGCGTGCCTCGCTGCGAAGCCTCGGTCTCACCTTTGCGTGGCCGGCAGGGATCGCTCTCCTGACGGGAGTCGTCCTGCTGGCGCTCGGTGCCGGGTCGTCGGTTCCCGGCCTGATCGGCTACACGTTCTCCGCGTTCGTGCTCGCGTCGATCGGGCTCGAGTTCAGCCGCGGAACGCGGGCGCGCCGAGCGCTCGCGGGCGGCTCGTGGCCGGGCGCTTTCGCGGAGCTCGTGGCCCGGAACCGCCGCCGCTACGGCGGCTATGTCGTCCACGCGGCCATCGTCCTGCTCGCAATCGGCATCATCGGCTCGAGCGCCTACGACACCGTCAACGAGGGGCGCCTCGTGCGTGGCGACACGCTCGCGGTGGGCGACTACCGGCTGACGTACAGAGCGCTCGAGGAGCGCGAGGCCGCGAACGCGACCGAGGTCCGCGCCGTCTTCGGCGTCGAGCGCGGCGGTGAGCAGCTCGGCACGGTTGCCGCGGGCAAGAACGCCTACACGGCCGAGCGCCAGGTCTCGAACGAGGTCGGGATTCGCAGCGATCTCCTCACCGGCGAGGATCTCTTCGTCACGATCGGCCAGATCAATCCCGACGGGAGCGTCCGCGTGCGGGCCTTCGTGAAGCCGCTCGTGAACCTGATCTGGCTGGCCGGCCTCGTCTTCCTGCTCGGGTCGCTGATCACGCTCTGGCCCGACGCCCGCGAGCAGCGCCGGCTGGCCGTGCGCTACGGCGGCTCCGAGACGCCGGTCCGGTCGTGAGCCTGCCGCTCGTCCTCGGTGCGCTGCTTGCGGCAGCCTGCGTCGTCCTCGTCGCGCTGCCGTACCTGCGCGAGCCCGATGCGCAGCGCGACACGCTCGACGAGATCGGCGAGCTGGAGCGGCGCCGGCTCGAGCTCGCAGAGGTCCGCGACCGCGCGCTCGGCGCGCTCAAGGAGCTCGAGCTCGATCACCGCACCGGCAAGGTGTCCGACGAGGACTACCGCGCGCTCGTGGGGCCGCTCAGGCGCGAGGCTGCCGAAGCCCTGCGCGCCCTCGAGCCGCAGGCGGGTGCGTCGCGTGTGAGGGCAGAGCGACCCGGGTAGAGGACGGCCATGGAGCCGCTCGAGCCGCAGCTGCCGACACCGGTGCCGGAGCCGTCCCCGCCGCCAGACGAGGGCACGCCGCCCGAGCCGCCGGTGATCCCGGAGCCATATCCGCCGCCCGACGAGGGCGATCTCCCCGGCCCGGTGATCGTGCCGGAGCCAGGGCCGCAGTAGGTTTCGGTAGATTCGGGCGCTACACTGGCGCCGGGCGTCCCGGGAAGGGACGGCCGACCTCTCGGAGAAACTTCACTCGGATGCGTTTCCGCCACGCCACCGGCATCTTGCTGGCCTGCGTCCTGCTCGTGGTCGCACCCGCGTCGGGCCACGACGGAATCGCCAAGCGGAAGGCCGCGGTCGACGAGAAGATCGGCACGCTCCAGGAGCGGATCGATGCCGCACGCGCGCGTGAGGGGGTGCTCACCTCTGAGATCGCCGTTGTGACGTCGAAGATCCGAGCGCTCGAGGACGACGTCCAGTCCGCGTCAGCCCGCCTCGACCAGCTCGAGGGCGTGCTCGCGCTCCACCAGCGCCGGCTCGACCGCCTCAACGAGCTCTACGGGCTCCAGACCCGCAAGCTCGTCTTCCTGCAGCGTCAGCACAAGGCGGCGACGGAGCGGTTGAACAAGCGGATCGTCGAGATCTACACCTCCGATCCGACCTCGGCGCTGACCGTCGTGCTCGAGGCCGCGAGCTTCTCGGACCTGCTCGACCAGCTCGAGTTCCTGAACGACATCGGCAGCCAGGACGAGCGGATCGCGAGCGAGGTCGAGGACGCCAAGCTCCAGATGCAGGAGACGCGGAACGCCACCCGGCGCACGCGCAAGCAGGTCGCCGCCACGACCAAGGCGGTCGCAGAGCGGACGGCCGAGCAGCGCGCCGTGCGCGACCGGCTTGCCTGGAGCCAGCGCGAGCTCGCGACAGCGAGGCGCGACAAGCGCTCGACGCTCGCAGACGTGCGCGAGGACAAGCACGACGCGCTCGAGCACATGACCGAGCTGCTCGCCCAGAGCGCCACCCTCTCCGCGCGGATCCGCTCCGCCCAGAGCTCGGGTGTCGTGCCCGCCCCCACCGGCCGCGCCTCCGCCGCCGGCTTTGTCTGGCCCGTGCACGGCATCCTGACGAGCGGATTCGGCTGGCGCTGGGGCCGCATGCACGAGGGGATCGACCTCGCCGTTCCGAGCGGGACACCTGTCGTCGCGGCTGCGTCGGGCACGGTCGTCGTCGCCGGGTGGCTGGGCGGCTACGGCAATCTCGTCGTGATCGACCACGGCAACGGGATCGCGACCGCGTACGGGCACAACACGAGCGTCACGGTCGGCTACGGCCAGTCGGTCGCCCAGGGCCAGCTGGTCGCCTACTCGGGGAACACGGGCCATTCCACCGGCCCGCACGTCCACTTCGAGGTGCGCGTGAGCGGTTCGCCGGTCGATCCGCTCGGCTACCTGTAGCCCGCCGTTTATAGTTTCGGTCGACGGAACGGCATCTCCGAGGATGCCGGTTCCCATCTCCCCTGCGGCACCGGCCGCCTTCACGGGCGGTCGGTCGCTTCTCTACGCCGCTTCGCTCCGGTAGCCGTCGCCGGTCAGGTGCGCAGGCAGCCCTTCCGTCGTGACGACGTGCAGGTCGGGCAGGGCGCGCCAGCGCTCGTCGAGCCCCAGGCCGTAGCCGGCGAAGAGCTCGTCGGGCACCGTGAAGCCGCGATAGTCGAGGGGCACGTCGTCCACGAGCCGCCGGTAGGGGCGGTCGAGCAGGGTCACTGCCGAGAGGCTTGCGGAATCGCGGAGCGAGAGCGTCCGCGCGAGGAAGTTCAGGGTCAGCCCGGTGTCGACGACGTCCTCGACGATGAGGACGTGACGCCCGACGACGGAGGTGTCCAGATCCTTGAGCAGTCGCACGCCGCCGTCCTCGCCGCCCGCGTAGGCCGCGAGCTCGAGAAAGTCGACCGCGTGCGGGATCTGCAGCGCACGCGACAGGTCTGCCAGGAAGACGATGCTCGACTTCAAGGGCGCCACGAGCAGCGGCTCGCGCCCGGCGTAGGCGCTCGAGAGCTCCGCGCCGAGCTCGTCGACACGGCGTCCGATCTCGTCCCGCGTCAGGTAGACCTCCCCGATCGGGTGGCCCTCGGCGGCGAGGAGTGACGCTAGGAGGCGAGCTTCAGCTGTAATCGCTGGGCGAGGCGCTCGATGTCGCGCCGGTAGAAGAGCTTGATCTTGATGTCCGGATAGAGCCGCTTCAGCTCCCGCAGCTTGCGGTTCTTGCGTGTCACGAGCGACTGCCGCATCACGGTCACCTCGATGTAGAGATCCTGCTCCGGGAGGTAGAAGTCGGGCGTGAACGCGCTCGTGACCCGGCCTTCCGCGTCGCGCTCGAGCACGAAGGTGGTCGGCTCGTACTCCCAGGGGACGCCGTAGTAGTCGAAGAGCTTCGCGCACTCGAGCTCGACCTCATTGACGAACCTGGGCGGGGCCGCGCCGGCGAAGGCGCGGAACGCGGGCGGCTGCCGTGGCACGAACTTCAAGGTACCGAGAGCCCCGGACGGTGCAATTTTCTGCGCGACTGTCGCCAAGACCCCTGAAGGGTCGGCTCCGCCTCCCAAATGCACCGACCTCCTATGCTTGGCGGTCATGGCCGAGCCGCCGGAGGGGACGACGTTCACGATCGCGCACCTGTCCGATCTGCACTGCGGCGGCCAGTACTTCGTGCCCGGCCTGCTCGAGCGGGCGATCAGCGAGATCAACGATCTGAAGCCGGACATCGTCGTCTGCTCCGGCGATCTGACCACGTTCGGCTTCAAGCACGAGTACGAGGAGGCGCGCCGGTATCTCGACAAGATCGAGTGCGCGGCAATGGTCGTGATCCCGGGCAACCACGACTCGCGCAACGTCGGCTACGTGCACTTCGAGGAGCTCTTCGGAGAGCGGAACTCGGTGCTGCGCGTCGGCCCGGCGACGGTCGTCGCGGTCGACTCGACCGAGCCCGATCTCGACCACGGGCAGATCGGCCGTGGCCGCTATCGCTGGATCGAGGAGCAGTTCGCGGAGGAGCCGACCAGTCTCCGCATCTTCGTCTGCCATCACCATCTGCTCCCCGTGCCCGGCACCGGCCGCGAGCGGAACGTGATCTACGACGCCGGCGACACGATCGAGTGCCTCCAGCGCGCGGGCGTCCATCTCGTGCTCTCCGGCCACAAGCACGTGCCGTACGCGTGGAAGCTCGAGGACCTGTTCGTCGTCAACACCGGCACGGTCTCCTCGCTGCGGCTCCGAGGGAATACGCGGCCCTGTTACAACGTCGTCGAGGTGTCGGGGAGCCACGTGGCCGTCTGGCGCAAGCACCCCTTCCACGGCCAGGAGCGGATCATCCAGTTCTCGCTCGACACCTTCGAGTACGAGAAGTACACGGGGCGGATCGAGGACGAGGTGACCACGCGCTCGTGACGCGCGCCCTCGCACTCATCGACGGAGAGCACTACGCGCCGGTGGTGCGCGCAGCGCTCGAGGAGCTTCCCTACGAGTTCGTGGCCGCGCACGTCGTCGGCGGCACCGAGAAGCTGCGCGGCGACTCCGACTACGGCGTCGCCGTCGCCGCCGACCTCGAGCGTGCGCTCGCCGACCTCCGGCCCGAGCTCGTCGTCGACCTCTCGGACGAGCCCGTGCTCGGCCCGAAGGAGCGTTTCCGGTTCGCCAGCCGCGTGCTGGCCGCCGGGCTGCCGTACGTCGGCGCCGACTTTCGCTTCGAACCGCCGCAGCTGGAGCCGTTCCCGCTGCCGTCGATCGGGATCGTCGGCACCGGCAAGCGCGTCGGCAAGACCGCGATCACGGCGCACGCCGCGCAGCTCTACGCGCGCGACCGGAAGGTCGTCGTCGTCGCGATGGGGCGCGGCGGGCCGCCCGAGCCCGAGGTGGCGACCGTGCGGCCCGACGTCGACTCGCTGCTCGAGCTCTCCCGCGCCGGCCGGCACGCTGCGTCCGACTATCTCGAGACTGCGGCGCTCGTCGGCGTGGAGACGGTGGGCTGCCGGCGCTGCGGCGGCGGACTCGCCGGCGCCGTCTCGATCTCGAACGTCCATCAGGGTGCACGCCTTGCGGTCGAGCTCGGCCCCGACCTCGTCATCTTCGACGGCAGCGGCGCGGCGATCCCGCCCGTCGCGACGAGCAGGCGCATCCTCGTCGTCAACGCGCAACAGGATCCGGACGTCGTGACCGGCTATCTGAACGACTACCGGCACCGGGTCTCGGATCTCGTCGTCCTGACGATGGCCGAGGAGGGCTCGGGCTGGGAGACGCTGCGTGAGTGGGCCGCGAAACTGGGGCCGCGCGTCGTCGCGACGACGCTGCGGCCGAGGCCGCTCGAGCCTGTCGCGGGCCGGACGGTCGCGTTCTTCTCGACCGCGCCCGAGTCGGCGCACGAGCTCCTGCGCTCGCACCTCCGCGACGAGCACGGCGCCGAGGTCGTGCACGTCTCCGGCAGCCTCGCCGACCGGGCGAAGCTTCGAGACGAGCTCGAACGAGTGGAGGCGGACGTCTTCCTCGTCGAGCTGAAGGCGGCGGCGATCGACGTCGTCGCCGAGGCGGCCCGGGAGCGTGGCGTCGACGTCGTCCTGGCCGGCAGCGAGGTGCGCGCCGTGCCCGGCGAGCCCGAGCTCGACGCCGAGCTGCTGCGGCTGGCGGAGGAGGCGGCCGCATGAGTGAGCGAAGGAAGGGCGAGCGTCACTTCCTCGGCGGGCGCGACAGCCCGTACTCGAAGGGCCTGATGGCGCGTGCTCTGACCGCGGTCGGCGTCGCGGAGGAGAGCGCCTACGAGCTCGCGCAGCTCACCGAGGCCGATCTCGCCAAGCGGCAGGAGGTCGAGGTCGACCTCGACCGGCTGCGGGAGCTCGCCGTCGACCTGCTCGGCGAGGAGCGCGGCAGCCGCGCGGTACGCCAGCTGCGCCGCTTCCGCGATCTCCAGGAGCTCGACCTGCCCGTGATCCTGCTGATCGGCGGCGGCACCGGCACCGGCAAGTCGACGGTCGCGACCGAGGTGGCCTACCGGCTCGGAATCACGCGCGTGACGTCGACCGACTTCGTGCGCCAGACGATGCGCGCGTTCTTCGCCAAGGAGTTCATGCCGTCGATCCACTACTCGAGCTTCGAGGCCGGCCTCGGCCTGACGAAGGCCGAGGAGGAGGAGTCGGGGGACGCGGCGCTGCTCGGCTTCCTCGACCAGACGCGCAACGTCCTGACCGGGGTCGAGGCCGCGGTGCAGCGCGCGCTCGACGAGGGCTGGTCGATGGTGCTCGAGGGCGTCCATCTCGTCCCGGGGATGCTGACGACGGAGCTCGAGCGCGCTCTCGTCGTCCAGTGCGTGCTCGCGATCCACGACGAGGAGATCCACCGCTCGCACTTCTGGATCAGGGACGTCACCTCGGACGGTGTCCGCCCGGTCGACCGCTACATCGCCGGGCTGCCCGAGATCCGGCTGATCCAGGACTATGTGCTCGAACGGGCCGCGCGTCACGATGTCCCCGTGATCGAGAACGAGAAGCAGCGCGACGCGATCGCCGTCGGTGATGGAGCTCGTGCTCGCGCAGGCCGAACGAGTCGCCCAGGGTGTTCGATGAGCGAGCAGCGGCTCGAGACGTGCCCCTGCGCGCTCTTCGCGCGGGCGACCGAGTGGGCGGCGCTCGCAGGCGCGCGCTGGCTCGGGCGCGACGACCAGGACGCGGCGGAGGACGCCGCCGAGGGCGCGATGTCCGCGGGCTTGGCCGAGCTGCCGATCTCGGGCACCGTCGTGATCGGGCCGGACGACGGCGAGATCCTCCCCTCCGGGACGGAGGTCGGCGCCGGCGGCGAGTCGTTCGACCTGGCCGTCGACCCGCTCGAGGGCCGCGGCGTGGTCGCGCGTGGCGGCAACGGCGCGATGTCGATGATCGCGGTCGGGCCACCCGGCTCGCTGCTGCGGCTGCCGGACATGTACATGCGCCGCATCGCCGTCGGCCCGCGCGCTCGCGGCCGCATCGACCTGACGCGGCCGGTCGCGGAGAACATCACCGCGATCGCAGACGCCTTCGGCCGCAACGCGAACGACATCACGACGCTCGTGCTCGACCGGCCCCGCCACCACGACCTGATCGAGGAGATTCGAGCTGCCGGCGCCCGGATCAAGCTGATCCAGGACGGCGACGTGACGGCCTCGATCTCGGCCGCGATCCGCGGTACGAACGACCATCTCGCGATCGGGATCGGCGGCACGCGCCAGGCCGTTCTCTCCGCGGCGGCGCTCCGCTGCCTCGGCGGTGAGCTGCAGGCGCAGCTCTGGCCGACGACACGCGCGGAGATCGAGGCGGCCGCCGAGCATGGGGTGGAGGACATCAACCAGGTCTTCACCTCGGACGACCTCGCCCCCGGCGAGGTGATCGTCGTCGCCACCGGCGTCTCGAACGGCGACCTCCTGCGCGGCGTCCGCTTCCTCGCCGACAGCGCCCGCACCCATTCGCTCGTGATGTGCATGCGCTGCAACTGGGTGCGCTTCACCGACGGCATCCACTTCTTCGCCCGCGAGCGGAAGGAAGAAGTCCGCCTGCTCGGCTGAGGCCAAGTAACAGTCTGTTACGAAGTCGCTCGCGGCAGAGACCGCGCGGGCAAGCGATCCAGCCTGCTGACCAAGCGGCCAAGTAACAGTCTGTTACTTGGCTACACTCGCTGGGATGCCGGCAACACGCGAAGAGATCGTCGAAGCGCTGCACACCGTCGAGGACCCGGAGCTCGGGATGGACATCGTCGAGCTCGGGCTCTTCTACGACGTCGAGATCGACGGGCCCAAGGTGAAGGTGATCCACACGCTCACCTCGATGGGCTGCCCCGCCGGGCAGATGATCCAGGAGGACATTCAGAACGCGACCGCCGCAGTCGAGGGCGTGGAAGAGGTCGAGGTCGAGCTGACCTTCGACCCGCCCTGGACGCCGGACAAGATGTCCGAAGACGCCAAGTTCATCCTTGGTTTTGGTTAGTACAGCCTTCGGCTAGAGCTCAGCCCAGTCGCAACCAGACGAGCGCCACCGCGAGTGCGACCATCGCGAGCGAGAGCGCGCGGAGCGCGGTCTCCGGCGCCAGCGTCAACGCCGCCGCGTCGAGTGGCTCTTCGCGGCCGTCGCGATAGCGGACTGTGCCGGACACCTGCGCGACGCGCCGCCGCACCGTCCGCACCTGCGTCGAGAGCGTCCGCTGCGCCAGGCTCGTGAGCAGAGCGAATGCCGCCGCGAGGAACGCCTCGGGCCGCAGCGTCTCGGCCGCGCCGAGATACGCGACCAGGACGGGGAAGGCGCCCCACGCGAGCGCGAACCAGAGGTCGGTGTGGAAGAGGCCTCCCGCCAGCTCGAGCGCGTAGGCGGGGACGAGGAACGCGCCGGCCGCCACGAACGGAAGCAGCCAGAGCGTCCACGCCAGCGCGGCGCCGATTCCGATTGCGACCGCGGCCGCCAGCGACGCCGCGGCGAGCCAGATGAGCACGCGTCTCGGGATCTCGGTGTGCAGCGGACGGCCGTGCAGCTCGTCGAGGGCGTGTGCGCCCACGCCGAGGGCGAGCAGGAACGCCGCCAGCCCCCAGAGCAAGCGGTTGGCTTCGAGCTCCGGCGCCAGCGCCGCTCCGATCGCGACGTAGGACAGATGCCAGAGCGTGTACGGCACGTGGAGCAGCGTCACGTAGTCGCGCCAGCCGCCCTGGGCGAGCGCGTAGAAGGCCGGCCGCGAACCGGAGCTCACGTGCGCCGGCCCCAGACGACGATGCCGCCTCCGAGGCTGAGTCGCCGGGCGCGCACGTCCCCGAGCCCGGCTTCCGACCACAGCTCGAGCTGGCGCTCGAGCGGCAGGCGCTCGTAGTAGTCGCGGATGCTCGGGCCAAGGAAGCGCCCGACGTCGTGCCAGCCGGGGGAGACCACACGACCTGCGAGCGGCAGCGCAACCCGCACGTAGAGCTCCCAGAGAGCACGCGTCACGTGCCGCTGCGGGACTCCGAACTCCAGTGACGCCACCGTTCCGCCCGGACGCACGACCCGGGCGAGCTCGCGAATGGTCGCGGCCGGGTCGTCGACGTAGCGAAGCAGGTACGTGACGGTCAGGGCGTCGAAGGAGGCATCGGCGAACGGCAGCGCCTCGGCTCGCCCCTCGTCCAGCTCGATCCTCGTGCCGAGCCCGCTGGCCGGCGACGCGACGGCGTGCGACGTCGAGCATCTCGGGGCTCCGGTCGATCCCGACGACCGAGCAGCCGTGCTGACGGACGAGCTCGAGGGCGACCGCGCCCGTTCCGGTGGCGACGTCCAGCACGCGCGCGTCCGGTCCGATCTCGAGCCGAGAGACCAGGAAGCGCCGCCAGCGGGGGTCCTGGCCGAGCGAGAGCAGCCGCGCGTAGCGGTCGTACGTGGGGCCGAGCGGCGCGAAGAGCTGCGGGGCGCGGTGGCTTCCGGACTCGGTCGTCACGGGATCGAGAGCACGATCTTGCCCAACTGCTCGCCACGCTCCATGCGCTCGTGTGCGGCTCGCGTCTCCGCGAGCGGGAAGACCGAGTCGACGTGCACGCGGGCCTGGCCGCTGCGCACGAGCTCGTACGCGCCGAGGAAGTCCTCCCGCGTGCCCATCGTCGAGCCGTAGATCGTCAGCTGCTTCCACCAGAAGCGGTGCAGCTGCGCAGGCGGGTTGGGGCCGGACGTGGCGCCGCAGACCGTCACGCGCCCACCGGGCTTCACCGCTCCGAGCGAGTCCTTCCACGTGGCCTCGCCGACGGTCTCGACGACGAGGTCGACGCCGCCGAGCTCCTTCGCCGCGGCCGCTGCCTCTGCGTGCGGCACCGCGACGTCGGCGCCCCATTCCCGTGCTCGCTCCAGCTTTTCGTCCGAGCTCGACGTGACGAGCGTCTTCGCGCCGAGCGCTCGGGCGATCTCGAATGCGGCCGTCGCGACACCGCCGCCGATGCCCCAGATCAGCACCCACTCGCCGGGCTGGAGCTGCGCTTTCGTCACCAGCATGCGGTACGCGGTCTCGTAGACGAGCGGAAACGCGGCCGCGGTCTCGAAGTCGATCGCATCGTCCAGCGGAAAGACATTGCTCTCGGGAACCGCGATCAGCTCGCAGTCCGTCCCGTCCGTGTGCTCTCCGATCACGGTGATCACCGCGCCGTGCTCCAGACCGGGGTTGATGACGACGCGCTCGCCGGTGTCGACACGCACGCCGGCCCCGTCGGCGCCGAGGATGCGCGGCTTGGGCACGGACGGGAGGCCTTTGCGAACCCAGAGGTCGAGATGGTTGAGCGCGGCCGCGCGCAGCGAGATGAGCACCTCGCCCGGACCGGCGATCGGTTCGGGAACGTCCTCGTACCGGAGCACCTCCGGCCCGCCGTCTTCGTGGATGCGAATGGCCTTCAAGGGCACAATCCTGTCATGACGTCCGCGGAGCTGACCCGCCTCGGCGCAGAGCTCGGTCTCGACGCGGTCGGGGCGGCTCCGGCAGCGCCCTACGACGAGACGGAGCGCCACATCCGCGAGCGCAAGGCGCGAGGGCTCTTCGCCGGCATGGAGTTCACGACGCGGCGCCCCGACGTCTCGTGCCATCCCGAGGCGCTCCTGCCCGGTGCGCGAACCGTCGTCTCTGCCGCCCTCTGCTACTACGCGCCGGCGGACGGCGCCGGCCCAGGGGAGGGCGCGCTGTCGCGCTACACCTGGTCCGACCGCTACGAGGAGCTGCGCGAGAAGCTCGACGCGCTCGGCCGTCGCCTCGGCGGCGACTATCGCGTCCTCGTCGACGCGAACGACCACGTCGATCGCGAGGGCGCAGTCCGGGCCGGGATCGCCTTCTACGGCAAGAACACGCTCGCGATCACCCGCCGGCACGGGTCGTGGGTCGTGCTCGGCACACTCGTCACCGACGTCGAGCTCGACGCGTCCGAGCGGATGGATGCGGGCTGCGGCTCCTGCACGCTTTGCATCGATGCGTGTCCGACGGACGCGCTCGACGAGCCGGGCACGCTCGACTCGACCCGCTGCCTCTCGTACTGGACGCAGGCGCCGGCCTCGATCCCGGAGGAGTTCCGGGCCGAGCTCGGCGCATCCGTCTACGGGTGCGACATCTGCCAGGACGTCTGCCCCTGGAACCGCGGCGATCGAGAAGCGGCGCATGGGCTCCGCGTCGCCGCCCGGCGCGGAGCCCACCATTTCGCTCGTCGACTGGCTCGCGGCCGAGGGAGCCGAGCTCGTCGAGCGCTACGACCGTCTCTACGTTCCTCGCAACGATCCGCGCTGGCTGAAGCGCAACGCCCTGGTTGCTGCAGGCAACGTCGGCGGGACGGAGGAACGCGCGGCCGTCGAGCGGTATGCGGCCGACGAAGACCAGGTCCTGCGCGAGCACGCGGAGTGGGCCCTGGCTCGCCTGGACGAGCGTGGTGTCGAGTGAAGCTGTTCCGGATCCTCGCCTTCGTCCGGGTCGCGCTCGTCCCGCTCGGGATGGCGAAACTGCTCGTCGACCGGGAGGAGTTTCCCGGCAACTACGAGGCCGCCGCGTGGGCAGCCGTCGGCGGGCACCTGCTCGTCGGCTTCGCGTTCCTCGCGCTCGTCTTTCTCTGGCATGGGCGCCTCCGCTACGTCGTGACCCTCAGCGTCGTCGCCGACATGGCGATCGTCTCGGCGTTCATGTTCGCCTGGGCCTGGGAGCCGACCCAGCCGCTGCGAGCGCTGCAGTTCCTCGTCGTCCTCGAAGCGGCGCTCTTCTTCCGCCTGCTCGGCGGTGTGGTGGCCGCGCTGGCGACTGGACCGATCCTGCTCGCGCTCGAGCTCTGGCGACACGAGGAGTTCGGCACTCCGGTCCACTACGACGCGCTCGTGCTGCGCGTCGTCGTCGCGCTGGCGCTCGGCGCCGTCGTCGGGCAGCTCGTGGAGATGGAGCGAGGCCAGGCCAAGGCGGCGGAAGAGCGCGCAGCCGAAGCGGAGCGGCTCCGCGACGAGCTCGGCCGGCGCATCGACGTGCTCGAGGCCACGAATCGGGCGGCACGTGCGCTCGGCTCCTCGCTCGACCTCGACGCCGCGTTTGCGGCGTTCGTGCAGGAGCTGCGCGGCCTGCTGCCGTTCGACCGGGCGGCGATCCTCCTGGTCGAGGGCGGCGGCGCACGCGTGATGGCGACGGCCGGCGTCGGAGCTGCCACTTACAGCCCGCCCGGAACGTCGATCCCGGTGCCGGCCTCGGTCCTCGCGGACGTGATCGGCGAAGGACGCACCATCTACCGGGAGGACATGGCCGACCTCCTCTACCCGGAGGAAGCGGAGTTGCTCGCACTCGGCCTGCACGCACGTGTGGTCGCACCGCTGCAGCTCGGCGTGCGCTCGGTCGGTGCGCTGGCGCTCTCCCGCAACGATCCCGGCTCCTTCCATCCGGAGGAGATCGAACTGGTGACGCTGCTCGGCCGGCTCGTCGCCACGGCCGTGCAGAACCTGCGCACCCACGAGGCCGAGCGCGCCACCGTCGAGGAGCTGCGCCGGCTCTCCTCGTTACGCGCCGACTTCGTCTCGCTCGTCTCGCACGAGCTGCGAAGCCCGATGGCCGCGGTGATCGGCTCGGCCCGCACGCTGCAGCAGCGCTGGCGCGAGCTGCGGCCGGAGCAGCGGGAGGCCTTCCTGGCGGTGATCGCCGACGAGACGAGCCGCCTGGCCGCGCTCGTCGGGGACGTGCTCGACACCTCGCGGATCGAGGCGGGGACGTTCGCGTACAACTTCGTGGACGTCGACCTCGTCGGGGTCGTGCGCGACTCCGTCGCCGCAGCCGAGATCGGGCAGGACGAGGTGCGGCTCAGATCCGAGGTTCCGTCGGACCTGCCGGGGGTGCGTGGCGACGCGGAACGCCTGCGGCAGCTGATCGACAACCTGCTCTCGAACGCGATCAAGTACTCGAATGTGGGCGGCGAGGTGCTGATCGACGCGCACGCCGACAACGGCCATGTGATCGTTCGCGTCCGCGATGCCGGTCCGGGCATCGCGCTCGAGCATCACGTGCAGATCTTCGAGAAGTTCGGCCGCGCCGCCGGGAGCGCCAAGCCGGGCACCGGCCTCGGCCTCTTCCTGTCCCGCTCGTTTGCGGAGGCCCACGGGGGCACGCTCGCGGTCGACTCGCGCCCGGGGGAGGGCGCGCTCTTCACGCTGACGCTGCCGGTTACCCCGGAAGCTTGACGCGTGTCAGCTTCAGCTCGCGCAGAAGCTGGGCGGCGCGCTTCGCGATCGCGGGCCGCGCGTCGGCCGGCTCGAGCACGACCGCGTCGCCGCGGTCGGCCAGAATCTCGCCGATCAGCCAGTCGCGCGTGCCGACGCGAAGCGTCGCGAGCGCCGAGCCGTCGGTGAGCCGGACAGCGCCGCGCTCGACGCGGTAGCGGGCGACCGGCTTCGCGTAGCGGACGCGCACCTGCTGCGTCCCTTCGAGGAAGTGAGGATCGAAGCCCTCGCGCGGCTCGAAGCGCTCGTCGGTCAGCCGTGCCGAGCGCATCCGGTCGAGGCGGAAGGAGCGCTCGCCCTCGGCGGAGCGGTCCCAGGTGTGGATCAGCCAGTGCGGCAGCACCCGCTCGAAGCTGTACGGCTCGATCAGCCGCTCCGTGGGAGTCTCCTCGCCCTCCTTCAGATAGTCGATCGCGACCACGCGCCGCTGCTCGATCGCGTCGGAGAGCGTCGCGACGAGCTCTTCCTCGTCATGGCCGGTACGCGTCTCGGGCGTCTGGTGCTCCTCGAACTGCCCGAACGTCTCCTCCAGCTTCTTGCGCACGCGGTCGAGCGGTGTGTGCACCTGCGCCGCGATCGAGGGGCCGACGATGTCGAGCGCGAGCCTGATCGCGCGGGCCTCGAGTGGGGTGAGACGCGGCGCCAGCCGGAAGACGTCGCCGTACAGCTCCTTGTCGACGCGGACCGAGTCGCCTTCGAGCTCTGCATAGACCGTGTAGCAGCCGCCGCCGAAGTTGACGAGATTGAGCAGCGAGAGGTGCTCCTGCAGCTCCTCGCGCGGGATGTGGAAGCGCCTGGCCAGCTCATCGGCGTCGAGCTCGGCGTCGCGGCCTTCGCCGCAGGCGGCGAGCAGGTAGGCCAGGAGCGCCTGCAGGACCGCGAAGCGCTCCGGGGCGACGGGAGGCGCGGGGCGCTCGGCGGGGTCGATCCGCGCGACGGCCTTCTCCCGCGCCAGCTTGGGCGGCTCGGCCTCGTGCGCCTCGCGGACGCGTCGCAACCCCTCGGCACAGGCGGTGCGCAGCTCGTCCGGCTCGAGCGGGACGGCCCGGCCGTTCTGGCGCAGCACCCAGCCCGCCAGCGGCTCGATCGCCGCGTACTCGGTCTCGAACACGCCCTCTGCCAGGGTTCCGGCCTCGCTCAGCGTGCGGTGCACCCACCAGGCGGTGTCGCCGTTCACCTCGACCCGTGCCGTGCCGGCGATCGGCCCGTGCTGCCAGTCCTCGCCGACCCGGTACGCGTCCACGTCGAAGTCGGCCGGCAGCCGGAAGTCGCGCTCCCGTCGGGTCGCGAAGCGGATGTCGCTGCGGATCCGGGAGACGCGGAAGGTGCGGATGTCGTCGTTGTCGAGGTCGTGGCCGACGACGTACCAGGTGCCCCGGTCGCGCCGCAGCGCGTAGGGGTTGAGCGACCGCTCGCGCACGGCGTCGCGGCGCGGCGACCAGTAGCTGAACTTGATCGTGCGCTGCTTCGAGAGCGCCGACTCCAGCTTCGAGAGCCGGCCCGCCATCTCCGGCGAGTAGTCCGGATCGCGCACCTGGACGCTCGCGGCCGTCTCCGTGGGCGCGTCGTCGAAGCCGGGACGCCCGAGCGCGAGGTTCTGCAGCGCCAGGCGGAGCGGTTCCGCGTAGGCGAAGGTGCCTTCGAGCATGTAGAGCGCGGTCTGGAGCGCTGCCAGCTCGTCGTCGTCGAGCCGGAGCTCGTCGAGGAAGTAGTTCTCGGAGCGAAGGGTGTAGAGCTCCTCGCCGGTGAACTCGTCACGCTGCGAGTGGAGCGGGACGCCGAGCGCGATCAGCTCGGCGCGGTCCGAGTAGAAGCGGCGCGCGAAGGCCTCGTCCGACATCTCCGAGTAGCCCTCGACGTTTCCCTTCACGTCGCGTGCAGTCAGAGGGCGCCGCTCCGCCATCAGGAAGGCGACCAGCGAGAGCTGACGGATCAGCTTGTCTGTGTCATGCGACATGAGCCGCCCGACTCTACCGTCTGACGTCCCCGCTTACGCGGCGGCGAGCGAGCGCTCGAGATGCTGGTGCGACGGGCAGTAGTCGCGCTCCGGCAGCGGCGTGCGCTGGCAGGGCTTGCCCTTGCGCGTGGTTGCGCGGCAGCGGGCGACACCTCCGTCGAGCGCCCCGGCTTCGAGTTGCTCCTCGATGAAACCGGTCGCTGCGGCAACACCTTCCTTCACGGCCCAGGCGACCTGCGCCTGCGCGGTGATCGGGAAGAAGCGCCGAATGTCCTGGAACAGGGCCCGGTCGGGCTTGGCGAAATAGTGCGGATCGGCAGCGAGCCGCTCCATCGTCTGCTCGCACTGCTCGAGCACGGCGCGGCGCGACTCCAGCTGTACCTCCGCCTCCGCATACGGGTCGATCAGGTCCTTGATCGAGCGATAGATCGCTCTCGAATACTGATACATGCAGGCCTGTAGTTGCAGCAGCTGGGCTTCCATCTGAGGGGTCATCGCTCCCTGTTCTGTCCCGTAAGCAGGCCGAAACTAAGGCTCCGGCAGGGGTGGTCGAAAGCCAGTATACGGCCTCGTGTCGCTGTTACAAACTCGTTCACAAAAGTTTTCCGCCACGTAAACACAATCTTCTTCAGGGCGGCTGTGCCCGAAGCGGACCGTCCCTACACCTACGGAATGATCTCGCGCTGGTATGCGGACGGAAAGACGGCTCGCGCGCGCTGCAGGGCGCTCGCCGCCTCGGGCTCGGACTCGAAGATGCCGGTGAAGACGACGTAGTAGCCGGGGTGAAGGCTCGCGTACTTGGAAGAGTCGAGGATGCCGACCCGCCGCAGCCCACCGTCGCGTGCCTCGGTTGCCTTGGCGGCCGCCGCCGGGCGGCCGTTCGCCTGCGGCAGCGAGAGCAGCACGATCGTCCAGCCGCGACGCCCCTGCGGCCAGGTGACGGCAGCAGGGTTCGCCGGGGGCGTCGGGGTCGTCGCCGGAACCGTTGTCGGCGGCGGGGCGGTGGTCGTGGCCGGCCCGGTCGGCTCGGGCGCCGTGAGCGTCGAAACCGGATCCGTGACGGTGAGGCTGCCGCCGGTCGCCGTCGAGATGGCGCTCGTCTCCTCGCCGTCGCCGGAGATCGCGATCGCGGCGCCCGTCCCGAGCACGGCGATCACGAGGCCGAGCAGCGAAGGCACCACCCACCCGGCGGCCCAGGGATGGTTTCGGGCGACGCGTGCCGAGGCGCGGTCGACCGCGCCGTTCCGCGGGTACGTGAGCCGTCCGCCGCATTCGAGGCAGTACTCCTGTCCCGGCCGAGCGCCGGCTCCGCAGCTCGGGCAGCGCAGGGGTTTCGGGTCACTCACCGCGCGGCTCCCGCAGCGCCGGTCCGGACCGGCCGGCCGCAGTTCGCGCAGAAGCGAGACCCCCAGAGCAGCGGCGCGCCGCACTCGCAGCGAGCTGTTCGCGGCGCCCCGGGCGCCGGGCGAACCGCGCCGAGCAGGACGTCGAGCTCGTGGATGCGCGCCTCGAGGCCGATCAGCTCGGCGCAGCGCTCCAGCAGCAGATCCTCGCGGAAGCTGTCGCGCCGGTACATCTCGAGCGAGAGACCGCCGAGGTCGCGAAGCTTCTGCTCGCGCAGGCGGAGCAGTGCGCGCCGCTCGCGCCGGAGCTCGCTCGCCGGCGGGGCGTGACGACGCCTTGGACGGGGGCTCGCTCGGTGCAGAATTCGCTGCAAAGAAGGCAGGCGCATTACGCGGAGCCTAGAGAGCGAGGACGACGAGACGCTCTTCCGTCAGCTCGCGCACCGCGTAGGCGGGGCCTTCGCGCGTGTTGCCCGAGTCCTTCACGCCGCCGTACGGCATCTGGTCGGCCCGGAAGGTCGGCGCCTCGTTGACGATGACGCCGCCGAACTCGAGCCGCTGGGCGGCGTCGAGCGCCGTTTTCACGTTGCTCGTGAAGATCCCGGCCTGCAGGCCGTAGCGCGTCCCGTTCGCCAGCTCGATCGCCTCGTCCAGCGTGTCGTAGGCGGTCACGGTGCAGACCGGCCCGAACACCTCCTCGCAGGAGACCTTCAGCGTGGGATCGGCGTTCGCGATCACCGTCGGCCGGATCAGCTCACCGTCGAGGTCTCCGCCCGTGAGGATCTCGGCGCCGGCGGCGCGCGCTTCCTCGATCCAGGCGAGCACGCGGTCGCGCGCGTCGCGGTCGATCAGCGGGCCGACGTCCGTGGCCTCGTCCGCCGGGTCTCCGACGACCAACTCCTCGACCTTGGGCAGGAGCCTGGCCACCAGGTCGTCGTAGGCGGCCCGCTGCACGTAGATCCGCTGCACGGAGATGCAGCTCTGGCCGGCGAACGAGAACGCATTCGCCGCCAGCTTCGCGGCCGCGTCGTCGAGATCGGCGTCGGCCTCGACGAGCACGGGCGTCGCGTTGCCGAGCTCGAGGTTGACCCGCTTGCGCGCTGCGCGCTCGGCGAGCTTCCAGCCGACGCCGCTCGAGCCGGTGAACGTGATCGCCCGGACTCGCTCGTCCTCGACGAGCACGTCGCCGATCTCGGCTGCGGGACCGACGAGCACGTTGAGCCAGCCGGGCGGCAGGCCCGCCTCGGTCTCGAGCTCGGCGAGCAGGAGCGCTGAGAACGGCGTCTGCGAGGCGGGTTTGAGCACGACCGCGCAGCCGGCGGCGAGCGCGGGCGCGATCTTGTGCGCGACGAGATTCAGCGGGAAGTTGAACGGAGAGATCGCGCCGACGATCCCGATCGGCTGCCGCAGCGTGAAGGCGAGCTTGCCGACGCCCGCCTGCGATGCATCCATCGGCACCATCTCGCCCGCGAGCTTGCGGGCCTCGACCGCGGCGAACGTGAACGTCGACATGGCGCGGGAGGCTTCCACGCGCGCCGCCTTCAGCGGCTTGCCTGCCTCCGCCGAGATGGTCTGGGCGACTTCGTCATGCCGCCGGCCGAGTGACGCTGCCACGCGCACGAGGATCTCGGCGCGCTTGTGCGCCGGCAGGGGCTCGCGCATCGCTGCTTCGGCTGCGTCGACGGCCTGCCGCGCCTCGGCGGCGCCGGCTTTCGCCACCCGTCCGATCACCTCGCCGGAGTACGGCGACCGCACGTCGACCCACTCGCCCGTCTCGACCCACTCGCCTCCGACCAGCAGCTTCTTCTCGGACGCCGTCGTGGCCATGCCGTGAGTCTATGCTCCGATCATGGCCTCGGCCGCGCTGATCATCGACGCTGTCCGCAGCCCGATCGGGCGCAGGAACGGCTCGCTCGCGGGCACGCGCGGCGACGAGCTCGCGGGCCAGGTCCTGAACGGCCTCGTCGCCCGCCAGGACCTCGATCCGGCCGAGGTCGAGGACGTGCAGATGGGGTGCGTGACGCAGATCGGCGAGCAGGGCTGGAACATCGGCCGGATGGCGCCGATGGTCGCCGGCTGGCCGGAGACGGTCTGCGGCACGACGGTCGACCGCCAGTGCGGCTCCTCGATGCAGACGAACTTCAACGCAGCCGCCGCCGTCTGGGCGGGCCAGCTCGACGTCGTCGTCTCCGCGGGCGTCGAGATGATGTCGCGGGTGCCGATGGGCTCGAACGGCGGCGATCTCTCGGACAAGCTGACCGACCGCTGGCAGATCGTGCCGCAGGGAATCTCGGCCGAGGCGCTCGCGTCCGAGTGGAACCTCTCCCGGGAGTCGCTCGACGCCTACTCGCTCGAGTCGCACCGGCGCGCCCTGGCCGCGATCGACGAGGGCAAGTTCGACAACGAGATCGTCCCTGTCGAGGTCGGAGCGGCGGGGGCCGCGGTGCTCTTCGCCGTCGACGAGGCCCCGCGACGCGACACGTCCGCCGAGAAGCTCGCTTCGCTTCAGCCGGCGTTCCTCCCCGACGGCGTCGTCACCGCCGGGAACTCCAGCCAGATCGTCGACGGTGCCGCTGCCGTGCTCGTCACGAGCGAGGCCGCCGCATCGCGGCTCGGGCTCGAGCCGCGCGCCCGGTTCGTCTCCTTCGGCCTCGCCGGCGTCGACCCGTACCGGATGCTGCACGGCAACCCCGAGGCCTGCCGGAAGGCGCTCGAGAAGGCCGGCCTGAGCTGGGACGACATCTCCGTGATCGAGGTGAACGAGGCGTTCGCGTCGGTCGTGCTCCAATTCGCGCACGACGCCGGGCTCGAAGACCGCTTCGACGACATCAACCCGAACGGGGGCGGCATCTCGCTCGGCCACCCACTCGGCGCCACGGGTGCCCGCGTCACCGCGACGCTTCTGAACGAGCTCGACCGCCGCGACGCGCGCTACGGGATCGCCTGCATGTGCATCGGCTTCGGCCAGGCGATCGCCGCTGTGATCGAGCGCCTCGACCGAAGCCTCGTCGGGCCAGCGGTCCGACGAACTCGATGCCGTACTCCTTCGAGGCTTGCTTGATCTGCGAACCGTCGATCGTCTTCCAGCGAGTGGCAAGGCCCGCCGTCGCCGTGCGCGATCCCGAGAGGAGTGTGATCGCTCGAGTAGAACTGCCCGTGGCGCGGTCGTGCGGTGAGAATCCGGTAGCGGGTTCCGTTTCGGACTCGATTCGAAAGCCGTGGACGGTTCCTCGTCGGGTCCGAGACGTGACCGTCACATGCTGAACCGACCTTCGCGCGGACACCCGCTGCAGGTCGCCGACGTTCAACAGCGACGTGATCTCGCCACTCGACGACTCCAGAACGACTCCACGTCGTCGGGGTGCCGGTGCAGACGGGACGCTCTTCGCTACGCTTTGCCTGCTCGTTTCGACCCGCAGACGGGCGCAACATCGGCCCGCAGAGATCAATGCCCCATCCGCCTCGCAGAGGCAACTCGATCAACGTGGATGTCTGTCTCCGAGTGCGCGACCCGGCGGAACTCGCTGCTCCCGGGTTGGTAACCGAGGTCGCACCCGGATTCGCGGTCACCGATCCCGGAGCCCTCGCGCGTCGAAGAGCGAGGCGACTGACTCCCCCTGCGGTAGGATCGGCCGCCGTGGCGAAGATGCGGGAAGGTCGGTGTGGTCGGTCTGGGTGCGATGGGCGCCGGGATCGCGCAGCTCTGCATCGAGGCCGGCTTCGACACGGTCGGGCGCGAGATCAGCATGGAGCTCGGCGAGCAGGCGCGCGACCGGATCGGCCACTTCCTCACCCGCAAGGTCGAGAAAGGGCAGCTCGAGCAGGGCGCCCGCGACGAGGCGGTCGGCCGGCTCAGCCTGACGACCGAGCTCGACGACTTCGCCGACTGCGACCTCGTGATCGAGGCGATCGTCGAAGAGCTCGCTCCGAAGCAGGAGCTCTTTGCGGAGCTCGACCGGATCTGCCGTCCCGAGGCGGTGCTGGCGACGAACACGTCGGCGCTCTCGGTGACCGAGATCGCCGCCGCGACCACCAAGCCGGAGCGCGTCGTCGGGATGCACTTCTTCAATCCGGCGCCGCTGATGCCGCTCGTCGAGATCGTCCGGGCCGAGCTCTCCGCCGACGAGCCGTTCGAGACCGCCTATGCCTTCGGCGAGCGGATCGGCAAGACGCCGATTCGCTGCTACGACACGCCGGGTTTCGTCGTCAACCGCGTCCTGATTCCGCTCCTGAACGACTGCATCCGCGTCCTCGACGAGGCGCGCGTGACGCCGGAGGACCTCGACACCGGGATGAAGAACGGCGCCGGCTGGCCGATGGGGCCCTGCACGCTCGTCGACCTCGTCGGGATCGACGTGCACGTGCACGCGTCCGAGGCGCTGTACGAGAAGACGAAGGAGGCGCGGATGGCGCCGCCGCCTCGCCTTGTTGCGATGCGGAACGCCGGCCTGCTCGGCCGCAAGTCCGGCCGCGGCTTCTACCGCTACGACTGAGGCTCCATCGGGACGTGGAGCCTCTTCGCCACCGCAGGCACGAAGGTGCCCTGGACGAGCACCGAGAAGAGGACGACCACGAAGACGATCTCGTAGATCGCCTGACCGTCGTCGACGCCGCCGATCAGCGCGAGCGCGGCGAGCAGAATCGGCACCGCTCCCTTCAGCCCGCTCCACATCACGAAGAGCCGCTCTCCCCAATCGAGCTGGACCGGGAGCAGCAGCGTCCCGACGACGAGCGGGCGGATCACGAAGGCTAGGAGCGCCGCCAGCACGAGCCCGTCGAACCAGGCGCCGCTGTCGAAGACATCGGTCAGGTCGATCGTCAGGCCGAGCGCGACGAACATCGTGATCTCGGCAAGGCTGCCGAGAGACGAGAGGAAGCCGTCGATCTCGGCTCGATGGGAGAAGGGCCGATCGCCGATCAGGATGCCGGCCACAAAGACGGCGAGGAAGCCGGAGCCGTGAGCGAGCGTCGCCGCGCCGTACACGACGCCGGCTGCGCCGAGCATTCGAAGCGGGTAGAGCGCAGGTGAGGGCAGCGGCATGCGGCGCATGAGCGGCAAGAGCACAGCGGCGCCCGCGATGCCGACCGCAGCGCCCCCCAACATCTCGGTGACGAACCCGGTGACGACCATCCAGAAAGAGCCGTCGTCGCTCGTCGCGAGCTCGATCATGCCGATCATGAGGGCGATCCCGACCGGGTCGTTGGCCCCGGACTCGCCTTTCAGAATCGTGCCCGTTCGTCCGCGGATCTCGCGTCCGCCGAGGACGGAGAACGTGACGGCGGGGTCGGTCGGCGCAAGTGCCGCCCCCAGCAGCCCGCTGGTGATCCACGAGAGGTCGAGCAGCGTGTGAGCGACGAACGCGATCAGTCCCGCGGACGCGAACGTCCCGAGCACTCCAAGCGACAGGATCGGCACCGCAGCGACGCGGAAGCGCCGCCAGCCGATGTCCATGCCTCCATCGAAGAGGATCACGATCAATGCGACGACGCCGATCCGCTCGACTGTGACGAACGAGATCGCATTCTCGAGCCGCGGCACGAGATCGGACGCGGTGGCGGCGGCAAGCAGGAAGAGGGCGGCGCTCGGGATCCGCAGCCGCTCGGTCAGCGCCCGGCCGAAGAGCGCCAGCGAGATGCCGGCGGCGACGACGAGCACGATCTGGCCGAAGTCTGCGATCTCGGTCATCGAGTAAGCGATCATCGAGAAAGCGAGGCTGCGCCGCGGTGCAGGGGCCGTTTACACTTTCCTTACATGAACATGACCCTCGGCACACGCGGCGTGTCGATACTGCGATTCTGATGCGGAAGACCGTTGTCCTCCTGGCTGTGCTCGCGCTCGCCCTCCCCGCTGCCGGGGTTGCGGGCCTCTTCGCCCTGCGCGCCGGCGAGGGCACGCTCTCGGTCGAGGACGGCCGCGGCACTGTCACGCTCAAGGCGCGCGGCGGCGTGATCGGCCGGCTCGACCGCGGCACGGTCACCATCTACGACCTGACGCCCGAGGACGCCAACGATCCGTACGTCTTCGGCGACGACCAGCCGGTCCAGCTCGTCGGCGAGACCGGGATCCGGTACGCCGGCGCCGGGCTTCGCTACCGCCTGGTCGGCGGCAGCTTCCGGATCGTGATCACAGGACGAGGCATCGACCTCTCGGCCGTCGGCAAGGGCAACGGCACGATTCGCGCGGAGCTCGACGCGCTCGACCCCGGTGTCTACTCGCTCGAAGGAGTCGACTGCCGCAAGGACGGTCGAGAGCTGCAAGCCTCTGCCCGAGCGAAACCAGCGCTTCCAGCTCGGCACGGCGGAGCGTCCGGAGCGCACCCCAGGCCCGCCCACACCCCGCTGATGGCTACCGGCGCCCAGACGATCCTGGTGGTCGAGGACGAGGCCTCGATCGCGTCGTTCGTCTCGCTCTATCTCAAGAACGCGGGCTACGACGTGCGCGCCGTCACGACCGGCGGCGCCGCCCTGGCCCAGGTCGCGGCCGACCAGCCGGCGCTGATCATCCTCGACCTGATGCTGCCGGACATCGACGGGATCGAGATCTGCCGGCGCGTCCGCAAGACGTCGGACGTGCCGATCCTGATGCTGACCGCCCGCGACGAGGACGTCGACAAGATCATCGGGCTCGAGGTCGGCGCCGACGACTACCTGACGAAGCCGTTCAACCCGCGCGAGCTCGTTGCGCGGGTGAAGAGCGTCCTGCGCAGGTCGGCGCCGGAGCGCCGGCGCGACGTCGAGGAGGAGCTGCGCCACGGCGACCTCGTCATCAACGCCGGCCGCCGCGAGGTGAAGGTCGGCGAGGAGGAGATCCAGCTCGCGCCGAAGGAGTTCGACCTGCTCTGGGAGCTCCTCGACCACAAGGGCCTCGTGCTCACGCGCGACCAGCTGCTCGAGCGGGTCTGGGGGTACACCTTCGCCGGCGACACGCGCACCGTCGACGTGCACGTCCGGCAGCTGCGCCGCAAGCTCGGCGATGCATCGCCGATCGTGACCGTGTGGGGCGTCGGCTATAAAGTCGGCCCCGACCGCGCTCCCGCCCCCGCCGCCTAGGAGAGCCCTTGCTCAACTCCCTGCGCTTTCGCCTGCCGGCGCTCTTCCTGGCGGGGATCGCGCTCGCCGGGCTCGTCACGAGCCTGATCGCGCTCCGCCTCTTCCAGGACTACACGCAGGCGCAGTCACAGCGCGAGCTGCGCCGCGAGGCGCGAGGGCTCGCCGACCTCTACGCGGAGTGGGCCGTGCGCGCGCTCGACGAGGACAAGGCGGCGCCCTCGTTCGCGGCCGCCAAGCTCGAGGCGGCGACCGGCGACCGTCTGTTCGAGGTCGTGCTCGCCTCGTCGTACCCCGGGCTCGACGCCGACTCGGGGCTGACGCGCCTCACCCAGGCAGACGTCGGCGTCGAGCTCGGCGACAGCATCGTCGACTTCGAGTTCACGCCGCCGGGACAGGACCGGCGTTACCTCGCGGTCGCCTATCCGATCAGGCCCGGCGGCCCGAGCGGTGTCGCCTTCTCGTACCTGATCGTCGCGAAGCCGAAGGCCGAGCTCCGTGACGCCTGGGTAACGCTGCTGTCGCGGCTGGCGATCGCGTTCCTGGTCGCGCTCGTCGTCGTCGGCGCCCTCGCGGTCTACCTCTCGAGTCGAATCACGAAGCCGGTCCTGGCGCTGTCGGCTGCGGCTGACGAGGTGGCGAAGGGACGGTACGACGTCGACGTCCCACGGGTGCCGGGCGGCGGCGAGATCGGCCATCTCGCCGAGCGCTTCCGTGAGATGACGGCCCGTCTCGCCGAATCGGACGAGCTCGAGCGCAACTTCCTGATGTCGGTCTCGCACGAGCTCCGGACGCCGCTGACGGCGATCCGCGGGCATGTCGCCGCGCTGCGCGAGGGCGTCGTCACCGACCCCGAGCTGGCGGAGATGTCGCTGCAGATCGTCGCGGACGAAGCGGAGCGTCTCGGCCGGCTCGTCAACGACGTGCTCGACCTCGCCAAGCTCGACTCGCACCGCTTCACCGTCCTGACCGAGGAGGTCGACATGGGCCGGCTGCTCGAGCGTGCCTACTCGACCTTCGCGGACGAAGCGCGCCGCCGCGGCATCGAGTACACGCAGGAGACCGACGACGCGCCGGTGATCGTCTCGGACGGCGACCGGGTCCTGCAGATCATCTCGAACCTGCTCTCGAACGCCTTTCGCTGGACGCCGGACGGGGGTCGCATCGACCTCGCCCTCGAGAGCAGCAACGGCACCCTGGCCGTCGACGTTGCCGACAGCGGCCCGGGGATCGCTCCGGACGAGCGTGAGCGGATCTTCCGTCCCTTCTGGTCGACCGACGGGCGCGGCACCGGGCTCGGCCTCCCGATCGCGCGTGAGCTCGCAGTCGCCCTCGGCGGCCGGATCGAGCTGAACTCTCAGGTCGGCGAAGGGAGCCGGTTCCGGCTCGTCCTGCCGCTCGCTCGAGCCTAGGCGGTTTCGCGAAGCGTCACGACTGGCGCGCCGACGGTGGCGCGCTCGACGCGTGCGAGCCGGTCGTCGACGCCCTTCCAGCCGGAAGAGACGAGGTCGACGAGGAGAGCGAGGTCGTCGATGCGGGCATGCCGCTCGGCGAGCAGGTCGCCCTCGAGCCGCTCGAGCCGGCGGATCGCCTGGTTCAGCAGGCCGCGGATCTCGGCGATGTGGCGGGCGACCGGGAGTACCTCGGCACGCAGGCCGTCGTGCACCGCAGCGCCGATCTTCTCCGGCAGCGCTCCCTCGAGCTCTGCCGTCGCTTCGGCGAGCCCTTCGATCTGAGTACGGGCTCGTTCCAGTGCGGCCTCGAGCTGCGCCGGCGCGGCGCGTCCGGCGGACGCCTCCGCGATCCGTGCCTTGGCCCGTTCCAATGCCATCTCGTCCACGGGGTGGAGGCTACGCTCCGGATCGGATGGACTCGGACGAGCTGGACTACGAGCTGCCGCCCGAGCTGATCGCGCAGCACCCGGCGGAGCCGCGGGACGCCTCGCGGCTGCTCGTCTACGACCGGTCGACCGGCGCGGTTCGGCATCGCCTGTTCACCGACCTGCCGGACGAGGCGGGAGGTGCGCTCGCGGTCGTCAACGACACGCGGGTCGTCCCGGCCAGGATCCGGATCGAGCAGCCGAAGGGGGAGGTGCTCCTCCTCGAGCACGAGGGCGACGGTCAGTGGCTGGCGCTCGCGCGTCCGACGCGGCGGCTGAAGCCGGGCGGCCGGCACGGGCCTGTCGAGCTGATCGAGCATCTGGGCGACGGGCGCTGGCGCGTCAGGCTCGACGGCGAGCCCGACGGCGAGGCGCCGCTGCCTCCCTACATCACCGAGCCGCTGGCGGATCCGTCGCGGTACCAGACCGTCTACGCGGAGGAATCCGGCTCTGCCGCGGCGCCCACGGCGGGTCTCCACTTCACGCCGGAGCTGCTCGGACGGCTCGACAGCGAGCGGGTCACGCTCCACGTCGGCCTCGACACCTTCCGGCCGCTGACGGCGCCGACGCTCGAGGAGCACGAGCTGCACGGAGAGCGCTACTCCGTCCGCCCGGAGGCGTGGGCGCGGATCGAGGCGGCCGATCGCGTACTCGCGGTCGGGACGACGACGGTGCGCGTGCTCGAAACGGTGGCAAGTAACAGACTGTTACAAGGTCGCACTCGGCTCTTCGTCACGCCGGGGTTCGAGTTCCAGCGGGTCGACGCGCTGCTGACGAACTTCCACCTGCCGCGGTCGACCCTGCTCGCGCTCGTGATGGCGTTCGCGGGCGTCGAGGAGACGCGGCGGCTGTACGCGGAAGCGATCGCCGAGCGGTACCGTTTCTACTCCTTCGGCGACGCGATGCTCATCGTCTGAAGCCACTCCGCGACCGGCCCGTCCGCGACCTCGAGGAAGCGCGGCTCGATCTCCGCGCCCGCGGCCACCAGTCGCTCCGCGACGCCCACGAAGTCGCGGCCGGGAAGCTCGTGGTACTGCGATGCGAGTGCAGCCCAGGCGAGCGGCGTGTCGAACTCGACGCCCGAGCGACGCGACGGGATCGGCGCCGCGCTGGAGCAGGAGCTCGACGAGCTCAGGCGAGCCGACCCAGGCCGCGTGGTGAAGCAGAGTCCCCGGCGGGGAGCCGCCGACGACGCCGCGGAAGCCCGGTCCGACCGACGTCGAGCACCAGGTCGAGCTTGCCGTGGAGCGCCGAGAGCACGAGCACCTCCTGCGCGTCGGGATCGAGCCTCTCCGGCAGCGGCGTCTCGGGCACCTCACCACGCGCGATCGCGGCGACTGCGGCGTCCGCCGGATCGAGCTCGGTCGAGGCGCCGAGTCTCGCCAGCACCTCCGCGAGCTCGGTCTTGCCGCGCAGGACGGCGTGCTGGTACGGCGTCCGCAACGGCACGTCGCCGCGCCAGGTCTCGCCGCCCGGGCGGTCGATGTCGGCTCCATGCGAGACGAGGAGCTCGATTGTCTCCGGCCCGCGACCGCGCCGGACCGCGTGCGCGACGTAGAAGCCCTCATTCGGGTCGGCGCCGTGCTCCAACAGGAGCCGGACGTGCTCCAGCCGCTCCTCGTCCAGGGCGTGCGCGACCGCGTTCGTGCCGGACGTCTGGGCACCGTGCTCGAGCAGGATGCGGACGCACTCGGGGCTCTCAGCCTCGGTCGCGTGGTAGAGCGACTCGCCGTCGTCCGGGTTCGCGCCCGCCTCCAACAGGGCTCGCGTCAGCTCCGGGTCGTGGCGGATGCCGGCGGCGCCGTAGAGCGCGGACATGTTCCCGTACTCGTTGACGAAGAACGCGTTCGGGTCGGCGCCTCGTTCGAGCAGCTCGCGCGCCAGCGCGGTTGTGCCGTAGCACCGAGTGGCTCGCGTAGAGGAGCGGCGCCCAGCCCCGCGGGCCGCCGGGCGCGTTCGGATCGCCGCGCCACTCGCGGCCGAGGACGAGGCCCACCCACGGATCGCGGTCGAGGTCGGGCCGCGCCGCGAGCAGCTGCTCGGCGCGGGCGCGGCGGCCGTCGGTTGCGGCGACCACGAACGAATCCACGTTTGCCTCTGCCGCGGCGACAAGCGCTGCCCAGCTCGAATATCCCTGCTCCCGGGCGAGGACCAGCTGGGCCCGCGCGAGGATCGGCTCTCGGCCCTCCAGCCGGGCGAGCGCGTCGGCGTCACCGGCACGCGCCGCCTTGACGAGCTCTTTCGCCTGCTTGCGCAGCTGTTCGAGATTCATCACGACCTCCTTCTCCTTCGAGGCCCGCTGTCCGCGTTGTCGGGCCGGAGACGAGATCGCGTCTGCACGATCGCCTGGCGACGAGGTGGGCTCTGCCCTGCCCGCGGACCGGATGCGCCCTCGAACGCGCAGGCGAATCGTAGCCCTAAGCTGGCGGCGTGTCGACGTTCGAGATCACGGCCACCGACGGCGCCGCGCGCGCCGGGATCCTCCGCACGGCGCACGGCGAGGTCAAGACGCCCGCGTTCATGCCGGTCGGTACCAAGGGGACGGTCAAGAGCCTCGATCCGGACGAGCTGCGCGCGGTCGGCGCGCAGATCATCCTCGGCAACACCTACCACCTGCACTTCCGGCCCGGGGACGACGTGATTGCCGAGCTCGGAGGCCTGCATCGCTTCTCAGGCTGGGACGGGCCGATTCTCACCGACTCCGGCGGCTTCCAGGTCTTCTCGCTCCGGGACACGCTGCTCGAGGTCGACGACGCCGGCGCCACCTTCCGCTCGGTCTACGACGGTGCGACCGCGCGCTTCTCGCCCGAGCTCGCAGCGCGCGTCCAGCGCAACCTCGGCTCCGACATCGCGATGGCGTTCGACATCTGTCCGCCCGCCGGAGTCCCGCGCGCCGAGCTGGAGGAGGCGGTTCGCCTGACGACGCTGTGGGCGGCACGGCAGCGCGAGGAGGAGCGCGCGCCCGGACAGCTCGTCTTCGGGATCGCGCAGGGCGCGGCCGATCCGGAGCTGCGGCGCCGCTCGATCGAGGAGATCGCCGCCTTGGGCTTCGACGGTCATGCGCTGGGCGGACTGGCGGTGGGGGAGAGCCGCGACGAGATGTTCGAGGCGACCGGCTGGGCGGCGCCGCTGCTCCCGGCCGAGAAACCTCGCTATTTCATGGGGATCGGCGACGCCGAAGGGATTCTGCGGGTGATCGGCGCCGGCATCGACATGTTCGATTGCGTCCTGCCGACGCGGACGGCGCGGACCGGCTCTGCGCTCACCGCCGGCGGCCGCCTGAACCTCCGCAACGCCGGCTTCGCCCGGGATCCGAGGCCGCTCGAGGAGGGGTGCACGTGCCCGGCGTGCTCGCGCTTCTCACGTGCCTACATCCGTCACCTCGTCAACCAGGAAGAACTGCTCGGTCACAGGCTCCTGAGTCTGCATAATCTGTACTTCCTACTCGAATTGACCGCGGGCGCGCGGGCGGCGATCGAACGCGGCGAGCTGGAGGCGTATACCGCCACCGCGCTCGCCAGGCTCGCCGGCGGCCCACAGGAGGATCCTTGGCACAACTGATCGTTCTCGTCGCGATGTTCGCCCTGCTCTGGCTGTTCCTGATCATGCCGAGCCGGCGGCGGGCGCAGGCGCAACGCGAGCTGATCGCGGGCGTCGAGGTCGGCGACGAGATCCTCACCGTCGGCGGCATCTACGGCCGCATCCTCAGCGTCAACAGCGACGACGAGCTCGCTCGTCGAGATCGCGCCGGACACGGAAGTGCGCGTTGCCCGTCGCGCGGTGGCCGCCGTGCTGCCCCCCGAAGCTGAGCGGGCGCAGCTCGAGTCATCCGTTTTCGAGCAGAACGAGCAAGTCCGCAGCTAACCTGCTCCCCGCGTGAATCGCCGATCCCACCTCATCCTCGTCGCGCTGATCCTCGCCGGGCTCATCGGCGTCGGCCTGCTGGCGATCCCGGGATCGCCGCTTCATCAGAAGCCGACGCTCGGCCTCGACCTCCAGGGCGGCCTCGAGGTGACGCTCCAGGCGGTGCCGCCGCCGAACCGTGATCTCCAGGAATCCGACCTCGACCGCTCGGTCGAGATCCTCCGCGACCGCGTCGACCGGCTCGGCGTCGCGGAGCCCGAGATCCGCAAGCAGGGGTCGAACCAGATCGTGATCGACCTGCCCGGCGTCAAGAACCCCGAGCAGGTGATCGAGATCCTCGGCAAGACGGCGCAGCTCGAGCTCTTCGACCTCGAGTCCAACCTCGTGCCGCCGTCGAAGAGCGTCCAGGGCTTCCCGGTCGCGAAGGAGTCGCTCTACGCACTTCTCGCCGGCCAGCAGGCGCTCGTGAACGAGAACACCGAGACGACGTGGTACCTGTTCGACGACAAGCAGAAGCTGCGCGCCGGACCCAAGAACGAACGGGACACGCTGCTCGAGAGCAAGGCCGTCGACGCCGCCGGCGAGGCGGGCACGCTGCCGAAGGGGTGGAAGATCTTCGGCGTGCCGCCGAAGACGGTGGTGCTCAGCTGCGGCGTCGGCGAAGTCGTCTGCCCGGGCGTCGACGCGGTCAACCCGACGAAGGATTCGTTCTACCTGGTTCGGTTCGGCACGTTCCAGACCGCCCAGGGGCCACGGGAAGTGCCGGAGATGAGGGGAGACGACCTCAAGCTCTCGGGCACGCAGGCGGACTTCGACACGACCACGGGCGAGCCGATCGTGTTGATGCAGTTCACGGGCGACGGGGCGGACAGGTTCGGCGAGATCACGGCCGAAGAGGCCCGCCGCGGCAAGCAGGCTTCACTCCTCGCCGGTGGCCAGAAGATCACCCAGCACTTCGCGATCGTCCTCGACCGGGAGATCAAGTCCTGGCCGTCGATCGACTGGGAGCAGTACCCGAACGGGATCAGCGGCTCGAACGGCGCCCAGATCACGGGCATCGGCGACCTGCAGGAGGCCAAGGATCTGGCGCTCGTACTCCAGACGGGCGCCCTGCCCGTCACGTTCACGACGCTCGAGACGACCGCGATCTCGGCCACGCTCGGCAAGGACTCTCTGCAGGAGGCGTGGCGCGCCGCCATCGTCGGCCTGCTCGTCGTCGCCGCCTTCCTGCTCATCTTCTATCGCGTGCTCGGCATCGTCGCGGTGATCGGGCTCGGCATCTATGCCGCCCTCCTCTACGCAGCGATCCTCATCTTCAACGTGACGCTGACTCTGCCGGGCTTCGCCGGGATAATCCTGACGCTGGGGGTGGCCGCCGACGCGAACATCGTCATCTTCGAGCGGGTGAAGGAGGAGTATCGCGCCGGCAAATCGGTGCGCGCCGCGATCGCGGCGGGTTACGGCAAGGGCTTCGCGACGATCGTCGACGCCAACGTCGTCACCGCGATCACCGCGATGGTGCTCTTCCTCGTCGCGACGGCAGGAGTCAAGGGCTTCGCGCTGATGCTCCTGATCGGAACGCTGATCTCGCTGCTGACCGCGGTCGCAGCGACGCGCGCGATCCTCGGCCTGCTCGCGGGGTTCAAGTGGTTCGACAACCCGCGCTTGATGGGCGCCGAGGGTGAGCCGCCCAAGTGGATCCGGCGCGACTTCATCGGCATGCGGAACCGCTGGTTCGCGATCTCCGGCGTCGTGCTCCTGATCTCGGTCGGCGCGATCGCCGTCAAGGGCCTCAATCTCGGG
Source organism: uncultured Gaiellaceae bacterium (assembly GCA_963820565.1). Lineage (GTDB taxonomy): Bacteria > Actinomycetota > Thermoleophilia > Gaiellales > Gaiellaceae > Gaiellasilicea. The sequence continues at coordinate 131,711 of CAWGAD010000010.1, read as the reverse complement.
ATCGACTTCGAGGGCGGCACGAAGATCACGTTCACGACGCCTCAGCCCGTCGCACTCGAGGACGTTCGTTCCGAGGCCGCGAAGCTCGGCGAAGGCAACGCGCAGATCGTCGGCCGCGGCGAAGAGATCGGCGAAGGGACCTACCGAGGGTTCCAGATCCAGAGCGAGGAGCTGACGCCTGCCGAGCAGACAACCCTCACACGGGCGCTCAACGGCACCTTCGATGCCGAGACGAGTGTGCAGAGCGTCTCCTCGAGCTTCGGCCGCCAGATCGCCGAGGGCGCGATCCTCGCGATCATCGTCTCGCTCCTCCTGATCACGATCTACATCTCGTTCCGCTTCCAGCCCAAGTTCGCCGGGCCTGTGATGGTCTCGCTGCTGCACGACGTCCTGATCACGGTCGGGATCTACGCCCTGCTCGGCCGGGAGGTGACGACCGCCACGGTCGCCGCGGTCCTGACCGTGCTCGGTTACTCGATCTACGACACGATCATCATCTTCGACCGCATCCGGGAGAACATCCCGTTGATGCGCCGTGCGTCGTTCCGGACGATGGCGAACGTCTCGCTGTGGGAGACGATTCCGCGGTCGCTGGCGACGACGTTCATCACGCTGCTCCCGATCTCGGCGCTCTACCTCTTCGGCGGTGAGACCCTGAAGGACTTCGCGTTCGCCCTGCTCGTCGGCATCGGCGCCGGCGCCTACTCCTCGATCTTCATCGCAGCGCCGCTGCTCGCCGTGCTCAAGGAGCGGGAGCCCGAGTACGCGCGCCGCCGCGACGACGCCGGGCTCGGCGACGCCGGCTCGGTCGGCGGCCTGCTGAAGGAGGCGGAGGAGCTCGCAGCCGCGCGGCCGACGCCCGACCTGATTCCCGACGTCTTCCAGGGCGGCGGCGACGGCGAGCCCGAGCCCGTGCCCGCGCCTGTGCCCGCGCCGGAAGGCGCACCTGCGCCGGCGACCGCGGCCGATCAGTCGAAGCGCGAACGCCGCCGCCAGCGCCGGTCGACTCGCCCCCATGGCCGCGCCAGATAACAACAGCGCCTTCGCGCTGCGGCAGCTGCTCGAGGAGCTGGGAACGCAGCTGCGCAACGGCGTCGAGAAGCTCGGCGACCTGCCGCAGGACACCGGCGAGCGGCTGGCACGCGAGTTCGGGCTCGCCAAGCGCGAGGAGCTCGACGCGCTCGAGCTTCGCCTCGCCCAGCTCGAGCACCGGCTCAAGCTGCTCGAGCAGAAGCCCTAGCTCTGCAGCGGCGAGCCGACGCCTCCGCGCGCCTGCGAGCGGCCCGCGGCCTGGAGCGCGCGGCGGTACGCCGCCGTGACAGTCGCTCCGCTCGTCATCACCTCGCCGGTCGAGCGCATCTCGACGCCGCGGTCGGCCGCGCCCGCGAAGCGCTCGGACGGGAAGATCGCCTCCTTCGCCCAGGCGCGGCCGGGTACCGCACGCTCCGGTAGCTCGAGCTCCGCGAGCGACGCGCCGAGCAACAGGCGGCACGCGTGGTCGACGAGCGGGATCCCGGTCGCCTTGGCGACGAACGGCACCGTCCGCGACGCACGCGGGTTCGCCTCGAGCACCTGGAGCTCGCCGTCGTGCAGGGCCAGCTGGAGGTTGAGCAGGCCGCGTGCACCGAGGCCGCGAGCAAGCGTGGCGGCGAGCTCCCGGATCTCCGCCTCGATCCGCGCGCCGACCGACGGCGCGGGCAGCACGCACGCGGAGTCGCCGGAGTGGACGCCGGCCCGCTCGACATGCTCGACGATCGCCGCCACCCAGCCGTCGTCGCCGTCACAGAGGACGTCGACGTCGAGCTCGAGCGCGCCCTCGAGGAAGCGGTCGACGAGGGCAGGGCCGTCGAGCTGCGAGCTCCTCCGGACTCCGCGCGACGCGCATGCCGCGGCCGCCGAGCACGTAGGACGGCCGGACGAGGACGGGGTAGCCGATCCGCTCCGCGAGCGAGCGCGCCTCCGCCGTCGTCTCCGCATGGCCCCAGTCCGGAGCGCGCAGCCCGAGCTCACCGAGCAGGGCGCCGAAGCGCGCACGGTCCTCGGCAAGGTCGATCGCGGCGAGCGGGTCACCGAGCAGCGGCACACCCGCCTCGGCGAGCCCGGCTGCGAGGCCGAGCGGCGTCTGCCCGCCGAGCGAGACGACCACGCCGAGCGGCCGTTCGAGCGCGACCACGTCGAGCACGCGCTCGAGCGTGACCGGCTCGAGATAGAGCCGATCGCACGTGTCGTAGTCCGTCGACACCGTCTCGGGGTTCGAGTTGACGAGCACGACCTCGTGCCCGAGCCGGCGGAAGGCCTGTGCCGCGCGCACGCAGCAGTAGTCGAACTCGATTCCCTGGCCGATCCGGTTCGTGCCCGAGCCGAGGACGACGATCGCGCCGGTCGAGGCGGCGCTCGCCGTCGCCTTCCTCGTGCGAGAGGTAGTAGTAGGGCGTCCTCGCCTCGAACTCGCCGGCGCAGGAGTCGACCGCGAGACGGCCGGGGCGGCCACGCCGGGCGCGGACCTCGGCTTCCGTCAGGTCGAGTGCGCGGGCGATGCGCGAGTCGGGCAGGCCGAAGCGCTTTGCCGCCGGCACGTCGCCGGTCGCCGCGAGCTCGCGCTCAGCCTCCCGGATCGACTCGAGCTCGGCGACGAAGTACGGATGGAGCCCGGGGATCTCGGGCAACGCGTCGCCGGCCTCGACGCCCTCGAGCGCCTTCAGGAACGCCTCGGGGAACGTCCTGCCGATTCCGAGCGCCTCGCCGACCGCGCGCATCTCGGTGCCCAGCTGCCGCGGGTTGCCGGGGAACTTCTCGAAGTCGAAGCGCGGCGCCTTGACGGCCACGTAGTCGAGCGCAGGCTCGAAGGCGGCGCTCGCGACCCCGGTGATGTCGTTCGGCAGCTCGTCGAGGGTGTAGCCGACCGCGAGCAGTGCGGCGAGCTTGGCGATCGGGAAGCCGGTCGCCTTCGATGCCAGCGCGGACGAGCGCGAGACGCGCGGGTTCATCTCGATCAGCACCAGCTCGCGTGTCGCCGGCTCGTAGGCGAACTGGACGTTCGCGCCCCCGGTCGCGACGCCGACGGCGCGCGCGCACGCGAACGCGGCGTCGCGCAGCCGCTGCAGCTCGCCGTCCGGGAGCGTCTGCTGCGGCGCCACCGTCCACGAGTCGCCCGTGTGCACGCCGACGGGATCGAGGTTCTCGATCGAGCAGACGACGATGCAGTTGCCGACGGAGTCGACGACGACCTCGAGCTCGAACTCCTGCCAGCCCTCGAGCGAGCGCTCGACGAGCACTTGCCCGATCGGGCTCGCCGCGAGCCCGTGCGCGACCCGTTCCCGCAGCTCCTCGTGCGAGCGGGCAAGCCCGCCGCCGCGCCCGCCGAGCGTGAACGCCGGCCGCACCACCGCGGGCACGGGACACTGCTCGAGCTCGTCGAGCGACGTGACGACGACGCTCGCCGCCACCGGCAGGCCCTCTGCCTCCATCGCCGTCCGGAAGAGCGAGCGGTCCTCGGCGGTGCGGATCGCGTCGAGGTCGGCCCCGATCAGCTCGACGCCGTGCTCACCGAGGACGCCGTTCTCGGCGAGCTCGACGGCGAGGTTGAGCGCCGTCTGGCCGCCGAGCGTGGGCAGGAGCGCGTCGGGCCGTTCCCGCGCGACGATCTCGGCGAGCGTCGGCGCGTCGAGCGGCTCGAGGTAGGTCGCGTCGGCCCACTCGGGGTCGGTCATGATCGTGGCGGGATTCGAGTTGACGAGCACGACCCGGTAGCCCTCGCCGCGCAGCGCCCGGCACGCCTGCACGCCGGCGTAGTCGAACTCGCAGCCCTGGCCGATCCGGATCGGCCCGGAGCCGACGATCAGGACGCTATGTGAGATCTGTGCGTTTCGGCATGCGTCGGCGATCCGGTCGAAGAAGGGCAGGGCGTCGTGCGGGCCGGGCGCAGCCTCGGGATGGAACTGCAGCGTCACGAAGCCGTCGCCCTCCAGCCCTTCGACGGTGCCGTCGTTGAGCGAGACGTGGCTGACCTCGGCGCCGTCTCCGGGCTCGACTGCGAAGCCGTGGTTCTGCGCGGTCACGAGCACGCGGCGCGAGCCGGTCACGCGCACCGGATGGTTCGCGCCGCGGTGGCCGAACGGGAGCTTGAACGTGCGCAGGCCGAGCGCGAGCGCGACGAGCTGGTGGCCGAGGCAGATGCCGAAGAGAGGCACCTCGCCGAGCAGCCCGCGCACCGTCTCCACGGGGCCGTCGAGCTGCGCCGGATCGCCGGGCCCGTTGCCGACGAGCACGGCTGCCGGCTCGAGCGCGAGCACCTCGTCCGCGGTCCAGGAGCCGGGAACGACGACGGCCTGGACTCCCGTCTCGGCCAGCCTCCGGACGATCGAGCGCTTGCAGCCGAGGTCGAGCACGACGACGCGTGGGCCGGCGCCGACGGTGTACGGCTCGGCGACACACGCCTCGAGTGCGGGCGGTGGCGAGGCGAGCTCGGGCTCCGCGAGCATTCGGGGCCAGTCGAGGTGCGGCTGCGCCAGCGCACGCGCGTGCAGCGCCTCCGGCGGCGCGGTGCCGAGAGCGCAGCGCATCGCTCCGTCGTCGCGCAGCCGCCTGACGAGCGCCCGCGTGTCCACCTCCTCGACGGCGACGACACCGCGAGCCGCGAGCCAGGCAGCCCACTCGGGCCGGGCGCGGCGCATGACGACGCCCTCCGTCCAGACGCGCTCGGACTCGAGCAACCGCTCGTCGACGCCGTAGTTGCCGACCAGGGGAGAGGCGAAGGCGAGCACCTGGCGTGCATAGCTCGGGTCGGTGACGGCCTGCTCGTAGCCCGCGTGGGCGGTCGTGAAGCACGCCTCGCCCGCGGCTACGCCAGGCGCGCCGACGGAACGGGCAGGGAAAGCCGTGCCGTCCTCGAGCACGAGGTAGGCGTCCTGAGTCAGGCATAGTACGCAAGATATCTGCATAATACTCATATGGCGATCACGACGGCGATCCTCGGTGCGTCCGGCTACTCCGGCCAGGAGACGCTCGACCGCGTGCTCGCACACCCGCAGCTCGAAGTGCTCGCACTCGGGTCGGACTCGCTCGCCGGCTCGCCGGCCGGAGCGCTCGATCCTCGCCTGAACGGGAATCTGCCCGCGTTCGTCTCCAACGACGAGGCGCTCGCCGCCGGCGCTGACGTTCTCTTCTGCTGCCTGGGTCACGAGCGGGCCGCGGCCCTCGCGCCACCTGCAGACGCGGTCGTGGTCGATCTCTCTGGCGCGCACCGTCTCCGCGACGCGTCGCTCTACGCCGCCTGGTACGGCTTCGACCACCCGCACCCGGACGAGCTCGACGGCTGGAGCTACGCGATCCCCGAGCTCTTCCCGCCGGAGGGCCGGCTGATCGCGAACCCGGGCTGCTACGCGACCGCGGTGCTGCTGGCGCTCGCGCCGCTCGCCGGCCTGATCGAGCCGGAGGGAGTGATCGTGGACGCGAAGTCCGGCGTCTCCGGAGCGGGGCGGACGCTGAAGGCGTCCTCGCACGCGGGCTCGGTGCTCGAAAACGTCGTGCCGTACAAGGTCGGCTCGCACCAGCACGCGCCCGAGCTCGAGCAGGCGCTCGGCTTTCCGGTCTGCTTCGTTCCGCACCTGCTGCCCGTGCGGCGCGGGCTGATCGCGACCTGCTACGTGCAGCCGTTCGTCGACCTGCGCGAGGCGCTCGAGGCGGCGTACGCGACGGCCCCGGCCGTCACCGTCCTGCCCGAAGGGATGGCGCCCGAGCTCTCGCGCGTCCAGGGCACCGATGCCGCGGAGATCGGCGTCTTCACCGACCGCTCGACCGGCACCGGCATCGTCGTCTGCGCGCTCGACAACCTCGGCAAGGGCGCCGCCGGTCAGGCCGTGCAGAACGCCAACCTCGCGCTGGGGCTGTCCGAGACCGCCGGGCTTCGGCTCTCGGGAGTGCTCGTATGAGCGTCACCGCGCCGATCGGGTTTGCGGCGTCAGGAGTCCGCGCGGGGATCCGGCGCAACGCGAAGGATCTCGCCGTCGTGCGCTCGACCGTTCCCGCGGTCGGGGCGGCGATGTTCACGGTCAACCAGGTGCTGGCGGCTCCCGTCGTGATCTCGAAGCAGCATCTCGCCGTCGCGGAGCCGCAGGCGATCGTGATCAACTCGGGCGTCGCGAACGCGGCCACGGGCGAGCGCGGGGAGCTCGACGCGCTCGCCACGGCAGCCGAGGCCGGACGCCTGCTCGACCTCAACGCCGAGGAGGTGCTCATCCTCTCGACCGGCGTCATCGGTGCGCTGCTGCCGCTGGAGAAGGTGCTCGGCGGCCTGCGGACCGCTGCGCCGGGGCTCTCCCCGGACGGCGGGCTGGACGCCGCGGAGGCGATCCTGACGACCGATACGCGCACGAAGGAGTCGGCGGTCTCGCTCGACGGGTTCACGGTCGGCGGGATGGCGAAGGGCTCCGGGATGATCCACCCGCAGCTCGCGACGATGCTCGCGGTCGTCACGACCGACTACCCGCTCGAGCCTGGCGAGGCAATCGGCTTCCTGCGTCCCGCGGTCGACCGGAGCTTCAACTCGATCTCCGTCGACGGCGAGTGCTCGACGAACGACGCCGTCTGCCTGCTCGCGAACGGCGCCAGCGGGATCGAGCGCACGCCCGCGTCCGACACCGCCTTCGCGCTGGCGCTCGGCCGCGTCTGCGAGGAGCTGGCGGAGCAGATCGTCGCCGACGGCGAGGGCGCGACCGTGCTCGCCGAGATCGAGGTCACCGGTGCCGCCGACGCCGCCCAGGCGCGCGCGATCGCCGCTCGCATCGCCACCTCGCCGCTCGTCAAGACGGCGCTCTTCGGCCACGACGCGAACTGGGGCCGCGTGCTGGCGGCTGCCGGCTCCGCGCCCTGGAACGGCGGCTTCGCGGCGGTCGAGGCGGCGAAGGTCACGCTCGCGTTCAACGGCACGACGGTGCTCGAGCGAGGCACGCCGCAGGGTGTCGAGCCGGCGACCTGGAACGGCGTCTGCAAGATCGAGCTCGACCTCGGTCTCGGCGACGGCTCCGCCGCCTATCTGACCAGCGACCTCTCCTACGACTACGTCCGCATCAACGCGGACTACCGAACGTGAGCCGGATCGTGCTCAAGGTCGGCGGCGCGGTCGCTGCCGACGCCGCCGCGCCGGCGCTCGCGCTCGCGCAGTCGCACGAGGTCTGCGTCGTGCACGGCGCCGGGCCGCAGATCTCGGCCGAGCTGGAGCGTGCCGGCCTGGAGGTGCGCTTCGTCGAGGGGCGGCGCGTCACGAGCAGCGCCGCGCTGGAGATCGTTCGCGCGTCGTTCGCGGCGGTCAACGCCGGCGTCTGCGCCGCGATCGGGCCGCTCGCAGTGCCGCTCTTCGGCGACGAGATCGGCCTTGCGGCCGTGCAGATGCCGGAGCTCGGGCTCGTCGGCTCCGCCGTGCCGTCGTGCCCGGCGGCGGTCGAGGCGGCCATGGCGGCGGGGCTGATCCCCGTCGTCGCGCCGCTCGCTGCGGGGCCGCTGAACGTCAACGCAGACGAGGCTGCGGCCGCCCTTGCCGTCGGGCTCGGAGCCGAGAAGCTTCTCTTCGTCACGGACGTCCCGGGGCTCCTGCTCGGCGGCGCCGTCCAGTCGTCGATCCGCGTCGCGGAGGCGCAGCTGCTCCTCGACGCCGGCGCTCTCGGCGGCGGGATCGTCCCGAAGCTGCGCGCTGCGGTCGACGCGGTGCGCGGCGGCGTCGACGCCGAGATCGGCGCCACGGCGGTGCTGGCGTGAGCGCGACAGCCACCGGCGCGCCGCTCCTGCCGGCGTACGCTCGCCAAGACGTCACGTTCGTCTCCGGCGAGGGCGCCTGGCTCACCGACGCGGACGGACGCCGGTACCTCGACCTGCTCGGCGGGATCGCAGTCGTCTCGCTCGGCCACTGCCATCCGGCGCCGCTCGCAGCGGCTCAGGAGCAGCTCGACCGGCTCTGGCACACGTCCAACCTCTACTCGACCGAGCCGATGCTCCGGCTGGCGGAGCTGCTCTCCGACCGCTTCGGCGGCGCGCGCGCGTTCTTCTGCAACTCCGGCACCGAAGCGATCGAGGCGGCGCTGAAGTGGGCGCGGAAGGCGACGGGAAAGCCGGTCGTCGTCGCGCTCGACGGCTCGTTCCACGGCCGCACGCACGGTGCGCTCGCCGTCACCGGCCAGCCCGCGAAGCGCGCGCCCTGGGAGCCGCTGGCGCCCGCAGCGCGGTTCGCGCAGCTGAACGACGTCGAGTCGCTCGCGGCCGCGGTCGGCCCCGACACGGCAGCGATCCTGATCGAGCCGGTGCAGGGCGAGGGCGGGATCCACCCGGCGACCGCGGAGTTCCTCGCCGCGGCGCGCGCGCTCGCGGACGAGCACGGCGCGCTGCTGATCTTCGACGAGGTGCAGTGCGGCGTCGGCCGCACCGGCAGCTTCTTCGCGTGGGAGCAGCTCGACGTCGCGCCCGACGCGCTCGCGCTCGCGAAAGGGCTCGCGAACGGTCTTCCGATCGGCGCCCTCCTCGTTGCGGACGGCGCGCCGACAGGCCTCGAGCCGGGCGATCACGGCAGTACGTTCGGCGGCAACCCGGTCACCTGCGCCGCGGCGTGCGCGGTCGTCGATGTGCTCGACGACGCTCTGCTCGCCTCGGTGCAAGCCCAGGGCGCGCGGCTCGCTGCCGGTCTGGCGGCTCTGCCCGGAGTCGTCGAGGTGCGCGGCCGCGGCCTGATGCTCGGCGCCGAGCTCGACCGTCCCGCCGCGCCGGTCGTCGCCGGCTGCCTCGCCGCCGGGCTGCTCGTCGGCAGCGCGGGGGAGACCGTGCTGCGCCTGACGCCGCCGCTGACGATCTCCGCCGACGAGCTGGACACGGGCCTCGTACTCCTCGCGGAGGTGCTCGCGTGAGCGTCACGGTCCGCCTGCCGAGTGCGCTGCCGGTCGACCTGGCCGGACGCTCGCTCCTGCGCGTCCGTGACTGGACCGCCGCCGAGCTCGAGGCGACGCTCGACCTCGCCGACGAGCTGAAGGCGAAGCAGCGCCGCCGTGAGCCGCACCGGCTCCTCGAAGGACGCACGCTCGGCCTGCTCTTCCGCAAGCATTCGACCCGCACGCGCGTCTCGCTCGAGGTCGCGGCGGCGCACCTCGGTGCGACGGCCGTCTATCTCCCCGGCGACGAGCTCCAGCTGGCGCGAGGCGAGTCGATCGAGGACACGGCGCGCGTGCTCGGCCGCTACCTCGACGCGCTCGCGATCCGGACCCACGCGCACGCCGAGGTCGATGCCTTCGCCGTCGCCGGCATCCCGGTCATCAACGCACTCACCGACGAAGCACACCCGTTGCAGGCGCTGGCCGACCTGCAGACGATCCGCGAGCGCTTCGGCACTCTGGAGGGCATCCGCGTCGCGTGGATCGGCGACGGCAACAACGTCTGCGCCTCGCTCGCCGAGGCGTGCACGGTGCTCGGTGCGACGTTCGTCTGCGCGGCTCCGGCGGGCTACGAGCCTCACGGTGTCGACGCTCGCCGAGAATCCGAGCGAGGCTGCCCGCGGCGCCCACGTCCTCGTCACGGACGTCTGGACGAGCATGGGGCAGGAGGCGGAGCGCGAGGAGCGATCGCGCAGCGTTCGCCGGCTACAGCCTCGACGCACGCCTACTCGCCGGAGGCCGACCCGGAGGCGATCGTCCTCCACTGCCTCCCGGCTCACCCGGGCGAGGAGATCGCCGCCGACGTGCTCTACGGGCCGCAGAGCGCCGTCTGGGACGAGGCCGAGAACCGGCTCCACACCGCGAAGGCCGTGCTCGCGCTGACGCTCGGCTAGCTTGATGTGCCTGGTGTTCACCGTTGAGCAGCGGGATGCTCTCCGCGCGCACCTGCTACGGCTCGCGGAGGAGGATCAGCGCGTTGTTGCCGGAGCCGCCGTGGGATCGCTGGCGGTGGACGGCGGCGACCGCTTCTCCGACTTGGACCTCACCTTCGGCATTGCCGACGGCGTGCAGATCGCCGACGTGCTCGATGACTGGACGCGCACGCTCACCGACGAGCTCGACGCGGTACACCTTGTCGACCTCGAGCGCGGTCCGACGACGTACCGCGTGTTTCTGTTGCCGGACGCGCTTCAGTTCGACCTCTCGATGACGCCGGCGGCCCAGTTCCGTCCCGCCGGGCCACGATTCCGGCTTCTATTCGGCGACACAGCGTCGGGCGAGGCCGAGGTCTCAGCATCGCCACTCGCGCAGGACCTGTTCGGGTGGGGCGTCATCTACGCGCTCCACGCTCGCGCCTCCATCGAGCGCGGGCGAGTCTGGCAGGCGGAGCACTATGTCGGCGCCGTGCGCGACCACGCGCTCTCGCTTGCCTGCCTCCGCGAGGGGCTCCCCGCGGTGCAGGCGCGCGGCTACGACGACCTCTCAGCAGAGACGCTGGCTCGATTCGAGGCTGCTCACGTCGGCGCGGTCGAACCTGGCGCGCTCCGGGCAGCCCTCGCCGCCTCCGTACTCGCGCTCATGGGCGCGGGCGCGGAGGCGCGGCTACCGCACGCAGTGACGGTCGCGCAGCGTCTCGCTGAGCTTCGCTGACGAGTAGCCTCGGCCTGTGGCCGAACGAGTCCTCACGCTACGCGAGCTGAACCGCGCGACACTCGCGCGGCAGCTCCTACTCCAGCGCACGCGACTCTCGCCAACGGCGGTGATCGAGCGCCTCGTCGGGATGCAGGCGCAGTCGCCGCAGGCTCCGTACGTCGGTATCTGGACGCGCACGACGGGGTTCCGGCGCGCGTCGCTCGAGCGGCTGCTCCGGCAGTCCACGATCGTCAGGACGACGGCGACGCGGCAGACGCTGCACCTCGTCACGCGGCGCGACTATGCGCTCATCCGGGCGGCTTTCCCCTGGGAGACGAAACGGGCGAAGCAGCTCGCCCCGTCGATGCGCGCGCTCGCAGCCGGGGGACCCGTCACGTCGGCGGAGGCGCTCGCCCACCTGGAGAGCGAGTACGGCCTCTCCGGCGTCGATGCGCGCCGCGCCTGGCAGATGGCGCGCATCGCAGCGCACATCGTCCACCACCCCGAGACGGCGCTCTGGCAGCCGCGCAACGAGCAACGGTTTGTCGCAATCGAGGAACCGGAGGCGCACGTCCCGGTCGAGGCGCGCGCCGAGATCTTCCGCCGCTACCTCGCGGCCTTCGGCCCCTCGACGCGCCGCGACATCGGAGCCTGGAGCATGATCCGCGTGGCCGAGATCGACGCTGCGCTGGAGCTGCTCGAGCCGCTGCGCCGCCTCCGCGACGAGCAGGGCCGCGAGCTCCTCGACGTCCCACGAGCGCCGCTGCCGGACGCCGAGACCCCGGCGCCCGTACGCTTCCTGCCGAAGTGGGACAACGTCCTGCTCGCCTGGGCCGACCGCACGCGCGTGCTCCCGGAGGCCTACCGGAAGACGGTGATCAAGGTGAACGGCGACGTCGCGCAGACGTTCCTGGTCGACGGATTCGTCGCCGGGATCTGGCGCGTCGACGACCGTGCGTACGACGTTCGAGCTCTTTCGCCGCGGTCGCGCGAGATCGAGGACTGAGGCAGGCGTCTGGAGCTCGTCGGACCGCTGTCGCGACTGGCAGCATCGCTTCGTCGCCTCTTCCCGAGCGTCCGCGGAGTCGCCGTGGCCGCTGATCGTACGACGAGCACGAACGCGCACCGCGGTGCCGGAGATCTCCCGAGCCCGACTGCGTCTGCCCTCGCGGGAGTGGTCGCTTCGTGGTCGCGCACAGTCCTCGGGCGAGGCTCGAAGCGTGCGTGCACGACGTGCGTACGACGCAATCGCTCGACCTGTCGCGTCGTCGTGCTGCGACGTCAGCGACGCTTCGGCTCGTGACGGCGGCGGCCGGACGCGACGTTCCCGACGCGAGCACGTCGCGCTGGGCGAGCGTCCTCTCGCCTGACGTTTCTCGGCGAGGTGGGGAGCCGCCTAGACGAGGCGGCGCCAGCGCGAGAAGACGTCCTCGAGATCCGCGCGCATCGCGTGCGGCACGAGGACGAAGAGGCGATCGCCGGGCTTGACGACGGTGCTTCCGCGCGGCGGGATCGTGTCGTCGCCGCGGGCGATGACGGCTATCAGGGCGGTGCGCGGGAGGCCGAGCTCGCGGACGTGCGAGCCGGCGATCGCGTGGTCGGCGGCGACCGGGAAGTCGACGAGGTCGAGCTGGCTGAGGTGCCCGACCTCGATCGGCGCGGGCGCCGGCGGCGCGGCCGTGATCAGGCCGAGCCGCCTCGCGACCCAATCGAGCGTCGTCCCCTGGACGATTGCCGACACGACGACGACGAAGAAGACTGCGTTGAAGATCGTGTTCCTCGGCTCGACGTCCGAGGAGAGCACGAAGGTCGCGAGCACGATCGGGACGGCGCCGCGGAGCCCCGCCCACCCGAGGAGCAGCCGGTCCCGCGCGGTGAAGTTCTTCAGCCCCGCCATCGAGATCCACACTGCTGCCGGCCGGATCACGAGCAGCAGCAGCACCGCCAGTGCGAGGCCGGGAAGGGCGACCTCTCGTAGCTCGCTCGGGAACACGAGCAACCCGAACACGACAAAGAGCGCGACCTGTGCGAGGAAGGCAAGGCCCTCGTGGAATGCAGCCAGCTGGCGACGGTACCGGGACGGAGTGCTGCCGACTGCGAGGCCGACGAGGTAGACGGCGAGGAAGCCGCTGCCGCCGATCACGTCCGCCGCGCCGAACGAGATCGCGCCCGCAGCGAGCGATGCCACCGGCGCGAAGCTGCCGATCGAGTGGGGCAGGCGCGCGAACAGCCACGAGGCCGCCACTCCGAGCGCGACCCCGACCACGAGCCCGAGTCCGAGCTGCTGCACGACGAGGAGCGTCAGGTCGTCGATGCCGTAGTCGTCGGGCCGCTCGATCCACGCGATCAGTCCGAGCGTCAGCGCGATCCCCATCGGGTCGTTGCCGCCCGACTCGGCCTCGAGCGTGCGCGCGAGCCGGCGCCGGATGTGCGTGAAGCGAAGCGTCGCGAAGACGGCGGCGGAGTCCGTCGCCGCGACGACCGCTCCGAGCAGAACCGCCTCGAGCCACGAGAGGTCGAACAGCATGTACGCGGCAACGCCCGTCAGCACCGCGCTGACGACGACGCCGACGGTGCTGAGCAGAGCGGCCGCGACCGCGATCTCCCGCAGCCGCCGCCACGACGTCTGCAGGCCGCCCTCGTAGAGGATCAGGGCGAGGCCGACGGTGCCGACCTCGCGGGCGAGCTCCGCGTCGTCGAACTCGACGCCGCCCGGCCCGTCCGAGCCGAGCAGCATCCCGAGCGCGAGAAACGCGACGAGGACGGGCAGGCCGGTCCGCGCGGCGCCGAGCGCGACCACGAGGCTGGCCGCGAGCACCGCACCGACGAGCAGGAGCATCAGGCCCTCGTCCACGCACGCATCTTTCCCGGTGGGAGTCCGGCCGTCGCGTGGAACACTTCCGGGATGGCGACGCGTCCGCGCACCCGGAAGATCGGCCGTCTGTCCGAGATCGCCCAGGTCGCGGTCCGGCACGGGTTCGGCTACTTCTTCGAGCGGCACAAGCTCACCGACGTGCTGCCGTGGAAGACGCGGGTCGAAGTGACCGCGTTCGGTGAACGGCTCGGACCGCGGCCGGCACCTGCGCGAGATGCTCGACGAGCTCGGGCCGACGTTCGTCAAGTTCGGGCAGCTGCTCTCGACGCGACCCGACGTCGTCCCGCCCGACATCGTCGCCGAGCTCCGCAGCCTCCAGGACGACGTTCGCCCGTTTCCGTTCGCCCAGGTGCGTGTGGTGGTCGAGGAGGAGCTCGGCCTGACGCTGGAGCAGGCCTTCCTCCGCTTCGACGAGACGCCGATCGCCGCCGCGTCGATCGGGCAGGTTCACCGCGCGACGCTGCCGAACGGACGCGAGGTCGCGGTGAAGGTCCAGCGGCCGAACGCGCCCGGGCAGATCGAGTCCGACCTCGCGCTCCTCTACCAGGCGGCGCGCATGATCAAGGAGCGCGTCCGGGCACTCGACTTCATCGATGCGCACGAGCTCGTCGACGAGTTCGCGCGCTTCATCCGCCAGGAGCTCGACTACAAGCTCGAGGCGCGCAACGCCGACACCTTCCGGCGCAACTTCGCCGACTCGGAGCTCGTCGTCGTCCCGCAGGTCTACTGGAGCTACTCGGGCACGAGGATGCTGACGCTGGAGTTCCTCGACGGCGTGCAGCTCGCCGATCTCGATCTCGAAACGACCTCGCTCGAGGAGCGGCGCGAGCTCGCCTATCGGGTCACCAAGACCTGGATGGAGATGATCTTCAGGCACGGCTTCTTCCACGGCGACCCGCACCCGGCGAACGTGCTGGTGCTCGAAGGCGGCCGGATCGGGCTCGTCGACTTCGGGCTCGTCGGCAAGCTGACCGACGAGGACATGGCGCGGCTGACGCGGCTCTTCATCGACGCCGCCACCGAGAACGTCGACGCGCTGCCGCGCCGCCTCGGCGAGCTCGGCGTCCGCTATCCGAAGGAGCGGGAGGAGGAGTTCCGCACCGCGCTCCGCGAGCTCTTCTACCGCTACTACGGCGCCAGCCTCGCCGAGATCGACCCGATTCAGGTGATTCGCGAGGCGTTCGGGCTGATCTACTCGATGAACCTGCGCCTACCGACGCGCTTCGTCCTGCTCGACAAGGCGATCGCGACGCTCGGCGCCGTCGGCGTCGACCTCTACCCGGAGTTCAACGTCTTCGAGGTCGCCCAGCCGTACGCGCGCGAGCTGATGCTCGAGCGCTTCACGCCGCAGCGACTGGCGCAGCGCGCACAGAAGGAAGGGCGCGAGCTCGCCGGGATCGCGCGCGAGCTGCCGTACCAGATCCACGATGTGCTCCAGGAGATCCGCGACGGCCAGATCGAGGTCGGCTTCGTGCACAAGGGGCTGGACGAGTTCATGCACAGGATCGACGTCGTCTTCAACCGGCTCGTGGTCGCGCTCGTCGTCGCCGGCGGGCTGCTCGGCTCCTCGATGATCGGCATCCTCGCGACCGACGGCCCGCAGATCTTCGGGATCCACTTCCTCTCGGTGGTCGGCTTCGTCTTCTCAGGCGTGCTCGGTGCCTGGCTACTCGTCGGCGTGCTCCGCTCAGGTCGCCTCTGAGGCGACCGGCCGGTAGCGCAGCAGCACCACGCCGGAGTCGAAGGTCTCCGAGCCGAGGAGCTCGAGTCGCAGCCGCTCCTCCTCGACGAAGGGCCGCTCGCCTGCGCCCCACAGCCACGGGTGAAGCCAGAAGCGCAGCTCGTCCACGAGGTCGCCCGCCAGCAGCGTGCGCACGAGCTCGCCGCAGCCGAAGGTGAGCAGGTCTCCGTCGAGCTCGCGCTTCAGCTTCGAGACGGTCTGCGCCAGGTCATCTTCGATCAGCGTGGCGTTCCAGCGTCAGGGGCTCCGTCAGCGTCCGCGAGGCGACGTACTTCGGCAGGGGGTTGATCAGATCGGCCCAGGGCCCCGTCAGCGGCGACCAGTACCCGGCCAGTCCCTCGTAGTTCTTGCGGCCGAGGATGAGCGCCTCGGCGGACTCGAACAGCTCCCGCCCGGCACGGTCGTGGCCGCCCTCGGACACGTACCAGCCCTCGACCTCCATCACGGCATCGACGCTCGTCGCCGTCGAGACGATCAGTCTGCTCACTGCAGCGTCACGGCCGAACCGACTCGAGCGCGCCGCTGACGGTGAGGCCCGGCTCCGGCCCGCCGGCGACCACGTAGACGCGGCCGCGGTAGGAGACGACCCCGAGGCCGTGCCGTGGCGACGGCAGGTCGGCGAGGCGGCGCCAGCGGCGGGTCGTCAGCTCGTAGGCGTAGACGGCGCGGATCGTTCCCTGCGGCTGTTCGCCCCCGACCGAGACGACCTTGCCGTTCACGAAGGTCGCGCCGGTGCCGCCGCGGGCCTGCGGCAGCGGTGCAAGGCGTGTCCAGCGGCGCGTGGCGGGGTCGTAGGCCTCGAACCTCGTCGTGTTCGTGTCGATCCCCGCGCTCCGGCCTCCGACTGCGTAGATCCGCGTGCTCCCCGCAGCCGCGGCCAGGTGCTCGCGCGGCGCCGGGCCGGGTATGCGCGCCCAGCGGCCGGTCTTCAGGTCGAGCGCGAAGGCGATTCGGGCGAGCGAGCGGCGCCCGTCGATGCCGCCGACCACGTAGAGCTTGCCGCGTGCGATCGCGGCCGCGGCGGCCGCGCGGGCGTCCGGGAGCGAGGCGAGCTGCCGCCACTTCTCGTCGGCTCCGAGCACGAACGCCGTTCTCAGCGGCGCCCGGTCGCCCCCGTAGCCGCCCACGACGTAGACATTCCCGTTCGCGCTCGCGGCGGCGGCGTGGTCGACGGCGACGGGCAGATCGGGTAGGCGGCGCCAGCTGTTCCGCGCGACCGAATAGGCGTCGACGCGCGCGGAGTTGCCGCCGTTCGCCGTGAAGCCGCCGACGACGACGATCTCGCCGCGGGCGACGCCCGCCGCCACTTCGGTCCTGGGCTCCGGCAGCGGTGCGTGGCGCTCCCAGCCACCCGTCGCCGCGGCCGCAACCGGCACTGCCAAGACCAGACAGATGGGGAGCGATCGTCGCAAAGTTGTTCCAAAGGACATCTGTTGACTCCGACGAGGCGTTGCTAGCGTCGGAAGCATGACAGCCGCGCTGCTCCTCGCCGAGCCGGAGCCCGCGATTCGCGGCTATCTCGAGCGGCAGCTTGCGAGCGACGGCTTCCACGTCCTGCAGGCGGCGTTCGGCGGCGAGGCGCTCGCGCTCGCCGAGCGGACGCGTCCCGACATCGTCCTCTGCTCGGAGCTCGAGCTCTGCTCGCGTCTCCGCGAGGGTGAACCGGGGCGGACGTGGAACCGGAACGTGCCGGTGATCGTGCTCGGGCCGGAGGAGGCCGACGCCGTCGACCGCGTGCGCGCGTTCCAGCGCGGCGCCGACGACTACCTGCCCCAACCGGTGGTCTACGACGAGCTGCTGGCGCGGATCCGGGCCGTGCTGCGGCGCACGTCGCCGCCGCTCACCGGACGTGCTCACGATCGGCGACCTCGCGATCGACCGGCTCGCCCGCGTCGTCACCGTCCGCGGCGAGACGATCCACCTCGCCGGCAAGGAGTTCGAGCTCCTCTCCGCGCTCGCCGAGGAGCCGCACCGCGTGTTCACGAAGGACGAGCTGCTTGCGCGACGTCTGGGGCTACCGCTCGTTCACGCGCACGCGCACGCTCGACTCGCACGTCTCGCGGCTGCGGCAGAAGCTCGAACGGGCGCCGGACGACCGCTTCGTCGTCAACGTCTGGGGAGTGGGCTACAAGCTCGTCGACTGAGCGCGCTACGGCGCCTTCATGAAGTACTCGACGAAGTCCGAGCACCGGCCGTCGTCGTCGAGCCGCACGAGAAAGATGTTGTGGTAGACCGCGCCGTCGTCGTAGGTGGTGACAGCGCGGGCCACACCGAGATCGCCGGTCGTCGCGAGCGGCTCGGTGCTCAACTCCCACGAGCCGGGGTCGTCAGGCTCCGCCAGCCACGCGCGCACGATCGCGTCGCGCCCGCGGGCGACGTCATCGCCCTCGTCGTACGGGTGCCAGCGGTACACGGCGTCATCGGCGAAGAGCGCGCCGATCAGCTCGGCGTCGTTGCTCCTCCAAGCCTCCGCGTAGCGGTCGAGCCAGGCTGCGAGTGCGTCGAGGTCGGTCATCGGCGTGAGCCTATCGGGCCTACAGCATCGCGCCTTCGAGACGGAGCAGGCGCTCCTTGATGTGGAGGCCGCCCGCGTAGCCCGTGAGGCTCCCCGACGCGCCGACCACCCGGTGGCAGGGGAGGACGATCGGGATCGGGTTGCTGTGCATCACCGACCCGACCGCGCGCGCCGCGCGCGGCGAGCCGACCTTGGCCGCGAGAGTGCCGTAGGTCGTCGTCTGCCCGTAGGGGACGCGGGCGAGCTCGTCGAGCACCTGCTGCGCGAACGGCGCCGCTCCGCGCAGGTCGACGTCGAGGGCGAAGGAGCTGCGGCTGCCGGAGAAGTACTCGTCGAGCTGCCGGTGCGCGCTGTCGACGCTCGCGGCCGAGCGCAGCACGCGCGGGCCGAACGCCTTCGCCAGACGCTCCAGATGCAGCTCCGGATCGGCGTCGAAGAAGATGCGGGCGAGCCCGCGATCGGTCGCGGCGACGAGCAGCGGCCCGATCGGGCTGTCGACGACGTCGAAGCCGACGTCGAGCAGTCCTTCGGTGGCCGCGGCGTCGCGGAACCGCTGGTCGAGGTCAGGCGAGACGGTCATTGGATCCTCCTGGAATCTTGCGCAAGCGGCGGACGCCGGAGGAGGCTGCCTGGCGGGCGGCCTCGGGCGTCGAGTCGAGCGCGACGGCGATGTCGTCGTAGGCAAGGTCGTAGGCGTAGCGGAGCACCACGGCGGCGCGCTCGGTCGGCGGCAGCCGGTCGGCGAGGTGCTCGATCTGGGCATAGGCCGGCCGTCCATCCTCGACCGGCAGCTCGGGGAGCTCGCCGGTCGTCGGCTTCGCGCGGCGGCCCGTGTCGATCACGAGCCGGGCCGCGATCGTCAAGACCCACGCCCGCAGGTGGTCGCCGTGCTCGAGCCGGTCGTACGCGCGCAGCGCGCGCAGGAACGTCTCCTGAAAGGCGTCCTCGGCGGCCTGTCCGCCGAGCCGGCGGCGCAGGAAGCCGAGCACCACGTCGCGGTGCTCGACGTAGAAGCGCTCGAACGGAGGAACGGTGGCCACTGTTTCCATCATCCCCTCTAACGCCAGGCAGGCGGCATCTGTGAGAGTGCCCGCAGAATGAAAGTTGCCGTCGTGGGTCATGTCGAGTGGATCGAGTTCGTTCGGGTGGAGGCGGTGCCGCGGCCGGGTGAGATCGTCGGCGCCCAGGAGACGTGGGCGGAGCCTGCCGGTGGCGGCGGCGTTGCCGCGGTCGAGCTCGCGCGGCTCGCCGGCGAGGCGTCGCTCTTCTGCTTGCTCGGCGGCGACGACCTCGGCGCCCGCACCCGCCGTGAGCTCGAGGCCGCGTCCGTCCGCGTGCACGCGCCGGAGAGCGACGCCGAACAGCGACGCGGCTTCTGTTACGTCGACGACGCGGGCGAGCGCACGATCACGGTGATCGGCGACAAGCCGCGTCCGAACGGCGGCGAGGGAACGCTGCCCTGGGAGGAGCTGGACAGTGTCGACGGCGTCTACTTCACGGCCGGCGACGCGCAGGCGGTGCGCCAGGCGCGACGTGCCCGCGTGCTCGTCGCGACTGCGCGCGAGCTGCCGACGCTCCACGCTGCGGGCGTCGAGCTCGACGCCCTCGTGTCGAGCGGGGAGGACGAGGCCGAGCGCTATCAGACCGGTGACCTCGACCCGCCGCCGAGGCTCGTGGTCTCGACCTCCGGCTCGCTCGGTGGCTGGGCGCAGCCGGGCGGGCCGTACAAGGCAGCAGCTCCGCCCGGGCCGTACGAGGACACGTACGGCGCGGGCGACTGCTTCGCGGCCGGGCTCACCTACGCGCTGGCAAAGGGGATGGAGATCCCCGACGCGCTGATCTTCGCCGCCGAACGGGGCGCGCTCGCTCTCACCCGACGCGGCGCCGGTGTCACCGCCTGAGAGCGACGAAGCGCACGTCCGGGCCGGGCGCTTCGAGGAATCGCGCCAGCCGCCGTCCCTCCGCAGCGATCGCAGCGAGCGCCTTCTTCGGCAGACCGTCGACGTGGCTGACGACGAGTCCTTCGCCTTCCAACCGCCAACGGCCGCGGACGACACCGTCGTGCAGCACCGCTCCCCAACCGACGGTCCAGGCCCGTGCCAGCGTCGAGCTATCCGGGTCATGACTGAACCGGCTGCGGTCGTCGTGGGAGAGCAGGACGTTGTCGTACTCGGGCAGGAAGCGGACCGGCGCGGAGGTGGCGGGATCCGGCCGGGGCGCGTCCGGCAGGTCGAAGAGCTCGCGGCCGCGCTCGTCGCGGAAGGTGACGAGTCGGGGCCGTAGCCGTTCGACAACGACTCGCAGCCCCGTCAGCCGGCACCAGGTGGTCACGTCGGCGACCGAGGCAGGACCGAACGCCGCGAAGTAGCGCAGCACGACGTCGTCGAGCGACGGCTCGGCGGCGAAGGGCCTGCCGAGCCACGACTCGGCGGTGGTCGAGGTCACCTGCGCGTTCCGCCCCCAGAGCCCGCGCGGCGGCACCTGCACGAATGCGAGCCGGGTCTGGCATGCGTGCGCGAGTGCGGCGGGGTCGAGGCCGGGGAACCGTTCGGCGAAGATCGCGCGCAGCTCGGTACCGCTCCGCGGTCTCTCCTGGAGGACTGTGCGCGCGAGCGCGACCACCGGTTCCAGGTCGACGCCCCGAAGCGCAGGAGCGTGATCCCGATGGCGCCGCAACTGCGCCTCGAAGACGGGCTGCATCAACGGACGCAGCAGCAAGCAGTCGTCGGCCGTGACCAGGTGGATCGTCCCGCGCATGACGCCGACGCGCACGACCTCGCGCCGTTCGAGCAGCTCCGAGAGCGACTCGGGCCGGAAGCCCGTCCAGCCTCGACCAGAGCGCCGTGTAGGGGTTGTGCGGGACCTGCGCCTGCATCCCGACGAGGTGCTCGACCGCCGCGAGCGGCGGCAGCCGCAGCTCGCTCGAGCAGCAGCTGCCGGGCCAGCGTCGCCCGGTTGAGCGCGCGCCGGCTCAGAACCTCGTTCACCACCCGATTCTCGCCAATGCAGGAATTGGCGCGCGGGGGTAGACAAGTGGGAGATAGTGGTTTACAGTGGGGCGAAGTGGGAGACAGGAAGAGCGTGAATCGATGTTCTTTGGCGAATACGAGCACACGATCGACGACAAGAACCGGCTCACGCTGCCGGCTCGTTTCCGGGATGCCCTGGCCGGCGGCGTCGTCCTCACCCGCGGTCTCGACGAGTGCCTCGACGTGTTCTCGCGCCCCGACTGGGACGCGCTCGTCGAAGGGCGCCTCGCGCCGCTCGACCCGTTTTCGAAAGAGGCGCGCGAGTTGAAGCGGTTCTTCTTCTCCGCCGCGTCCGACGCGGAGCTCGACAAGCAGGGACGCGTGCTCGTGCCGCCGGCATTGGCCCGGCACGCGCGGCTCGGGCGGGAGGTCGTCGTGGCCGGCGTTCACGACCACCTCGAGATCTGGGATCGAACCGCCTGGGCAGACCACGTCACGAAGGTCGAAGGGAGCGCAGACGATGTTGCCGAACGTCTTGCAGAGAAACGCGTCTGATCACGTCCCCGTGCTTGCGGAGGAAGTCCGCGAGCTGCTGTCGGTGCGTCCGGGCGAGACCGTCGTCGACGCCACGTTCGGTGCGGGCGGCCACTCGAGCCTGATCGCAGAGGATCTCGAGGGCGACGGCAAGCTGATCGCGATCGACCGCGATCCTTCGGCGCGCCGCTACTTCGACCGCTTCAAGGCCTCCACCGGGACGCTCCAGACCCGTTTCCTTCGGGGTGAGTTCTCGCTCGTCCTCAGCCAGCTCGCCGCCAACGACGTCCAGGCGGACGCGATCCTGCTCGATCTCGGCGTCTCGTCGATGCAGCTCGACCGGCCGGAGCGCGGCTTCTCGTACGCCGCCGACGCGCCGCTCGACATGCGCATGGACAGCGCCGCCGAGCTCTCGGCCCGCGATCTCGTCAACGAAGCCGAGGAGCGCGAGCTCAGCGTCATCTTCAAGCGCTACGGCGAGGAGCGCTACGCGCGTCAGATCGCACGGGCAATCGTGCGCCGGCGCGAGGAGCGGCCCTTCGAGCGCACGATCGACCTCGCCGACACGATCAAGCAGGCGATTCCGACGCCGGCCCGCTTCGGCGACGGGCATCCGGCCAAGCGCGTGTTCCAGGCGCTGCGGATTGCGGTCAACGACGAGCTCGGAGCGCTCGAGGCGGCACTCCCGGCGGCGGTGCGGATGCTCAGGCCCGGTGGCCGCATCGCCGTCATCAGCTTCCACTCGCTCGAGGACCGGATCGTGAAGCAGTACTTCCGCGAGCAGGCGCACGGCTGCACCTGCCCGCCGGAGTTCCCGATCTGCAACTGCGGCAACGAGCCGCTCCTCCGCGACCTGACCCGCAGGCCGCTGCGGCCGAGCAGCCGCGAGGTCGAGGCGAACCCGCGCGCATCGTCCGCGAAGCTGCGCGCCGCGCAGAAGGTGGCGGACTGATGGCCAGCTGGGCCGGAACCGCACGCGCCGAGCCGCAGCCACTCCCGCGGCCGCGACGCCGTCCGCCCGCACGGTCCGGCGTCGAAGCCCAGGGCGAGGCAGAGCGCCCGCCCGTTCGGCGGCGTCGTCTGGATCGTCGTGCTCGCCGTCCTGCTCGGCGGCGTGGTCGCCGTCAACGTCGCCGTGCTGCAGCTGAACGTCCGGCTGGACGAGCTCGCTCGTGAACGCACTCAGCTTCGTGCCGACAACAATCGGCTCAGCTCCCAGCTCTCGAGCGCCTCCGCGAATGCGAAAATCGAGTCACAGGCGCGCTCCAAGCTCGGGCTCGAGCCGGCCGACCCGGAGCTCACCTACCACGTGCAGCTCCAGCCGCCGAGCCGGTGACCGAGCGGCTCTCCAACCGCCGCATCCGCCTGCTCCTCGGCCTCTTCGCGCTCGTCTTCGCCGCCACCCTGGCCCGGGCGGTCTGGCTGCAGGGCGTGCAGGCCTCGACACTCGAGCGGATCGCCGCGCGCCAGCAGGAGGACACCACCGAGATCCCGGCGGGGCGGGGGACGATCTTCGACCGCACCGGCGAGCCGCTCGCGATCGGCGAGCAGGCGACCACGATCTACGCCGACCCGCGGCGCGTGAAGAATCCGCGCCGGGTCGCACTGGCCGCGGCAACGGTCCTCGGCCTCGATGCGGACAAGCTCTACCCGCTCCTGGCCGACCGCTCGCGGCACTTCGTCTACCTGAAGCGGAAGGCCGATCCCGCCAAGGCGGCCGAGCTCGAGCAGAAGAACCTCGAAGGACTCGGCTTCTATCCGGAGGAGATGCGCTTCTATCCGCAACGGAGCGTTGCCGCGCACGTCCTCGGCTTTGCGGGCCTGGACAACGACGGCCTCGACGGTCTCGAGCGCTCGCTCAACAAGCCGCTCGCGGGTAAGCCCGGCAGCCAGACGACCGTCACCGATCCGACCGGCCGCGTGATCGACGTGCTCGCCACGCAGCCCGAGCGGCCCGGCGACGACGTCTTCCTGACGATCGACCACCGCATCCAGGCAAGCGCCGAGTCGGTGCTCCGCCAGACCGTCACCCGCTGGAATGCCAAGGGCGGGACCGCGATCGTGCTCGACCCGCGTACGGGAGCCGTGCTCGCCATGGCGGTGGCCCCGGTCTTCGACGCGAACACGTTCAGCTCCGCCTCGCCGGCGCGACGGCGCAACCGTGCGGTCACCGACCTCTACGAGCCCGGCTCGACCTTCAAGGTGGTCACGGTCGCGGCCGCGCTGTCCGAGAAGATCGTCACGCCGACGACGCCGTTCACGCTCGCGTCATCCATCCGCGTCGCCGACCGCATCATCCACGAGCACGAGCCGCGCCCGACTCAGCGGATGACGGTCGCGCAGATCCTCGCTCAGTCGTCGAACATCGGCACGATCACGCTCGCCCAGCAGCTGGGCCGCTCCCGCGTCGAGAGCTGGATCGACCGCTTCGGCTTCGGCAAGCAGACGGGAATCGACGCCCCCGGCGAGTCGCGCGGGCTGCTGCCGAGCTACTGGTCGGGCTCGACGATCGGCAACGTGCCGATCGGACAGGGCATCGGTGTGACCGCGATCCAGATGGCGGCGGCGTACGGCGCGATCGCCAACGGCGGCGTCCTCGAGGCTCCGCGCCTCGTCGAGCGCGTCGGCAGCAAGGTGAACCGCAAGGGCAAGGGCAAGCGGGTGCTCTCGCGCACCGTTTCCGCCCAGATGATGGCCATGCTCCGCGACGTCGTCTCCGCCGAAGGAGGTACCGGCGCCCTGGCCGCGGTCCCGGGCTACACGGTGGCCGGGAAGACCGGCACGGCCGCGAAGCCGATTCCCGGTGGCTACTCCACCTCCCGCTACGTGGCCTCGTTCGTGGGCGTCGTGCCCGCCAAGGAGCCGCGCCTCGTCGTGCTCGTCTCGGTCGACGAGCCGCGTGGCGTGATCTGGGGCGGCGTCGTCGCGGCCCCGGCGTTCGCCGAAATCGCCCGCTCCAGCCTCGTCGAGCTCGAGATCGCGCCGGACGCAACGTCTGGCTCCGAAGCCGCGCGGTAGCTCCATCCCGCCGGGGTTCAGTCCCTGGCCCGTCCAGCCGATGGTGCCCTTGTGGACCTGCCCGCCCCCGAAGTCGCCGCCGCGACGCGGCCGGCACGCGTGGCCCACCGGGCGACGCTCGGGGTCTTCGCGACCGCGATCTTCGCCGGCGCCACGCTCGTCTTCCTCGTGCAGCCGATGGTGGCTCGGATGGTGCTGCCCCTCTTCGGCGGCTCGCAGGCCGTCTGGACGACCTCGATGCTCTTCTTCCAGGCAGTCCTGCTCGCCGGCTACGGCTACGCGCACGCGTCGACACGTCTGCTCGGTCCCTCGCGCCAGCCGATCGTGCACGCGGTCGTGCTCGTCCTCGCGGTCGCCGCGCTGCCGATCGGGCGCGGGCTCACGCCGCCTTCCGCGGAGGGGTCGCCCTCGCTGTGGCTGCTCGGCGTCCTCGCGGTCACGGTCGGCGCGCCCTTCTTCGTCGTGACGACGGCGAGCCCACTGCTCCAGCACTGGCTCGCGGCGAGCGGGCACGCCGCCGGACGCGATCCCTACTTCCTCTATGCGGCCGGAAACGCGGGCAGCCTGATCGCGTTGCTTGCGTACCCGTTCGTCGTCGAGCCACTGCTGACGCTCGACCAGCAGGCGCGACTCTGGTCGCTCGGCTACGTGCTCTTCGCGCTGCTCTGCGTGGGCTGCCTGCTCGTCGCACGGCGCGGCGGTCTGGCGGCACAGTCGGCTTCGGCTCCCGCGAGCGTGCCGTCGCTCGCCTGGAGGACGAGAGCCCGCTGGGTTGGGATGGCACTCGTCCCCTCGAGCCTGATGCTCGGCGTCACGACGTATATCTCCACGAACGTCGCCTCGTTCCCGCTGCTGTGGGTGCTGCCGCTGGCGGTCTATCTCCTGACGTTCGTCGTCGCCTTCGCGCGGCGCCCGCTCGTCACGCCGAGCGCAGCGGCGCGAGTCCTGCCTCTGCCGACGGCGCTCGTCTTCGCCGAGATGCTCGGCGCCGTCACGCTGCCGCTCGCTGTCACGCTGCTCGCGCAACTGGTTGTGCTCTTCCTCGCGGGCGTGCTCGCGCACGGGCGCCTGGCAGAGGAACGACCCGCGCCCGCACGGCTGACGGAGTTCTACTTCCTGCTCTCCCTGGGCGGAGTGCTCGGCGGTGCCCTGAACGCGCTCGTCGCGCCGCTCGTGTTCGACTCCGTCGTCGAGTACCCACTGGCGCTCGTGCTCGCGCTGGCGCTGCGGCGCGGCGTCCGCGGCCGAATCTCGGACGTCGTTCCGATCCTGGCGGCAATCGGATGCCTGGCCGGCCTCGCAGTCCTGCAGCACGTCTCTGCGGCGCATGCGGCTGTCGTCGGCGTCGTCGTCGCCTGCCTTGCGATCGGTGCCCGGCGCCCCTATCGGATGACGCTGTCGTTCGCGGGAATGACGGTGCTCCTTGCTGCGGCTTCGTCAGGGCTGCACACGGAGCGGACGTTCTTCGGGGTTCTGCGCGTGACCGAGGAGCAGGGTGAACGCCGGCTCGTGCACGGGACGACCCTCCACGGCGTCGAGCGGTTCGCAGGGCCACTCGCCGGCGAGCCGCTGACGTACTACGGGCGCCGCGGACCGCTCGGGGACGTGTTCGCGGCCTATCCGCGCTTCGATCGCGTCGATGCGATCGGCCTCGGAGTCGGCACGGTGGCCGCGTACGGCCGGCCGGGGCAGCGGCTGACCTTCTACGAGCTCGACCCGGCAATCGCACGCGTTGCCAGCAACCCGCGCTTCTTCACGTACTTGCGGGACTCGCAGGCGGACGTGGAGATCGTTCTCGGCGACGGGCGCAGAACGATCGCCGATGTTCCCGACGGCACCTCGAACCTCGTGATCGTGGACGCGTTCAGCTCCGACTCCGTACCCGTGCACCTGCTCACGCGTGAGGCGCTCGAGCTCTACGTCCGGAAGCTCGGCCCCAACGGGCTGATCGCGTTCCACCTCTCGAACCGACACCTCGAGCTCACGCCCGTCGTCGCGCGCGCGGCCGGGGCGCTCGGGCTCGCGGCCGCCTATCGCGGCGATCGCGCCGAAGGAGCCCGCGGGTCCCGCACACCGTCCCAGTGGCTCGTGATCGCACGCTCGCCCGAACAGCTCCAGCCGCTGCTCGCCCGATCCGGCTGGAGCATCCCGGAGATCTCCGCCGGACGGGTGTGGACCGACAACTACTCGAACGTCCTCAGCGTCGTCAAGTGGAGCGGCTGACCGAACGGTCTCTCCCGGCGAGGTCACCTGTGCGCCGTAGCGACACCCCAGCGCGGTAGCGTTCCGCCGACATGGAGCTCGAGCGCCTTGTCGCCGCGCTCGCACCGGAGGCGGTCCTCGGCAGCCCCGACCCCGTCGAGGTGCGGGATCTCGCCTACGACACCCACACGGTCGCCCCGGGCGCTGCGTTCTTCTGCGTCCCGGGGGAGCACGCCGACGGCCACGACTTCGCGGCGGAAGCGGTCGAGCGCGGAGCTGTTGCGCTCGTCGTCGAGCGGGCGGTGGAGCCCGAGGTGCCACAGCTCGTCGTGCCGAGCACGCGCGCGGCGATGGCGACTGCGGCGGACGTCTTCTTCGGCGAGCCGACACGAGAGCTGGAGGTCGCCGGCGTCACCGGCACGAGCGGAAAGACGACGACAGCGTTCCTCCTCTACTCCATGCTCGAGGCTGCGGGCCGCAGCCCCGGCCTCCTCGGCACCGTCGAGAGCCGTGTCGGCGGCGAGGTGCGGCCGGTCGTCCGCACGACTCCCGAGGCGATCGACCTGCAGCGAACGTTCCGCGAGATGCTCGACAAGGGCAACCGCAGCGTCGCGCTCGAGGCCTCGTCGCACGCGTCGGTTCTCCACCGGCTCGACCGCGTTCGCTTCGATGCGCTCGTGTTCACGAACCTGAGCCAGG
This sequence comes from uncultured Gaiellaceae bacterium, assembly GCA_963820565.1. Taxonomy (GTDB): domain Bacteria; phylum Actinomycetota; class Thermoleophilia; order Gaiellales; family Gaiellaceae; genus Gaiellasilicea. The sequence goes on along the minus strand of CAWGAD010000010.1, from coordinate 104,617 downwards.
ACCACCTCGACTTCCACGAGTCGATGGAGGACTACTTCGCGGCGAAGCGCAAGCTCTTCGTAGGTGCCGCGCCCCCGCCGGCCGCAGTCAACATCGGCGATCAATGGGGCCGGCAGCTCGCAGACGAGCTCGAGAAGACGCGCCGGGCGCCGCTGATCACCTTCGGCTTCGCCGACGACGCGGAGATCCGGCCGGAGCAGCTCGTGCTCGACGCGGCAGGCGCTCGCTTCACCGCCGGCGGGATCGAGATCGAGTCGAACCTGCGTGGACGCTTCAACGTCGAGAACGTCCTCGGTGCCGTCGCCGCCGGAATCCTGCTCGACCTGGACGAGGACGAGATCGCGGCCGGCGTGGGCGCTCTCACCGGCGTGCCGGGAAGGTTCGAGGCCGTCGACGAGGGGCAGCCCTTCTCGGTGGTGGTCGACTACTCCCACAAGCCGGACGCGCTCGACAACGTGCTCCGGACGGCGCGCGAGCTCGCCGACGGGCGTGTGATCGTGGTCTTCGGCGCCGGAGGCGACCGCGACCGCCAGAAGCGACCGCTGATGGGCCGCGTCGCTCGTGACCTCGCCGACGTCGTCATCGTCACCTCCGACAACCCGCGCAGCGAGGACCCGCTCGCGATCATCCAGGACGTGCTTCAGGGGACCGGCACGGACGTCGAGATCGACCCGGACCGGCGGTCCGCAATCGCCCGAGCCGTCGAGCTCGCGCAGCCCGGCGACGTGGTCGTGATCGCCGGGAAGGGACACGAGGAGGGGCAGGAGATCGGCGGCGAGAAGATCGCCTTCGACGACCGGGTCGTCGCCCGCGAGGCGCTGCGCGCGTGATCCCGATCACGGTCGAAGAGCTCCGTGACTTCGCGTTGGGAGAGCTGGACGGCTCAGGCGAGCTGACCGGGCTCGAGATCGACTCGCGCCGGGTCCTGCCCGGCCACCTCTTCGTCGCGATCCGCGGCGGCCGCGAGTTCGTCGGCGAAGCCCGGGCTCAAGGAGCGGCGACGCTCGTGCCGCACGACGAGCATGCGGCGATGGCGATCATCGGCCAGCTGCTACGCGCCCGAAGCTCTGCCCGCTTCGTCGGCGTGACCGGTTCGACCGGGAAGACATCGACGAAGGACATCCTGGCCGCCCTGTGCACCCCTGTCGCCCGCACGGTCGCCACCGAGGGCAGCTACAACGCCGAGCTCGGCGTCCCGCTGACGCTCGGGCGGCTGGAGCCGGAGACAGAGGTCTGCATCGTCGAGATGGGCATGCGCGGCTTCGGCCAGATTGCCGAGCTGTGCGAGATCGCCCGGCCGCAGATCGGGGTGATCACGGCGGTCGGCCCGGTTCATCTCGAGCTCGTCGGCTCGATCGAGGGCGTCGCTCGCTCGAAGGCGGAGCTCCTCGCGGCGCTGCCCGAGGGCGGCACTGCGGTGGTGCCGGACTCTGCCGAGCTCGACCCCTATCTCCGGGAGGATCTGGACGTCCGCCGGGTCGGTGACCGTCGACGTCGAGCTGCGCGACGACGGCGCTCACGTCCTCTTCGGCGGTGAGCGAATCCGGTTTCCGGTGACCTCGCGCCACCAGGCGCAGAACGCGCTCACCGCGATGACCGCGTACGAGGCCCTCGGCCTCCCACTCGACCGTCTCGCCGAGAGCGCGGCAGCCGTAACGCTGTCGCCGTGGCGCGGCGAAGAGCTCGCGCTCCCGGGCGGCGGCTTCGTCGTCAACGACGCCTACAACGCCAACCCGACCTCGATGGAGGCGGCGCTGCGCCACCTGGCCGAGCGCGGCGCCGGCCGCAGGCTTGTCGCAATTCTCGGGGGCATGGCCGAGCTCGGCCAGTATGAGGAGCGGCATCACCGCGAGATCGCCGACCTCGCCGCGGAGCTCGGGATCGAAGTGCTTGCGGTCGGCGAGCTGGCGCGCGCCTACGGAGCCGATGCCTGGGAGCCCGACGCGCCTGCCGCGCTCGCCGCGGCCCGCTCGCTGGTCCGTCCCGGCGACGCGGTGCTCGTCAAGGCGTCCCGCGCCGTTGCCCTCGAAGGCATCGCCCCGGCCCTGGCGAACGTCACCGCGTAATGGTCCGAGTCTTCATCGCCGGTCTGATCGCGATGGTCGTCTCCATCGTCATCGGCCCGAAGTTCATCGAGTTCCTGAAGCGGAACGAGCTCGGCCAGCAGATCCGGGAGGAAGGCCCGGCCGGCCACGTCGTCAAGCAGGGCACGCCGGTCATGGGCGGCCTACTGATCCTGCTCTGCGCGACGCTTCCCTTTCTCGCGCTTTCGAAGTTCACGCTGCCGGCGCTGACGGTTCTCTTCCTCACCGTCAGTTGCGGCGCGATCGGCTTCATCGACGACTTCATCAAGCTCAGGCACCGGCGCTCGCTCGGGCTCTCGGGCCGCTGGAAGCTGTTGCTACTCGTCGGGGTCACCGTAGTCGTCGGCTTCGCCGTCAACGCGCAGAGTCAGCTCGACACGTCGATCTACGTCCCGGTCGCGAACGTCGACATCCCGCTCTCGTGGGCGTACTACCCCTTCCTCTATCTGATCATCGCGGGCGCAGCGAACGGCGCCAACCTCACCGACGGGCTCGACGGGCTTGCCGCGGGCACGGGGATCATCTCGCTCCTCACCTTCCTCTCGATCACGGTGATCGGCTACATCCGCTCCGGTGACGTGGGTGAGCGTGCGTCGTTCCAGCTCGACCTCGCGATCCTCGCCGCCGCGCTGATCGGGGCCGCGATCGGTTTCCTCTGGTACAACGCCTTCCCGGCGGAGCTCTTCATGGGCGACACCGGCTCGATGGCCTTCGGAGGCGCACTGGCCGGCTTCGCGATCGTGACGGGCACCGAAGCATTGCTCGTGCTGATCGGCGGCATCTACGTCGTCGAGGCGCTCTCGGTGATCATTCAGACGATCAGCTTCAAGTACTGGGGCCGCCGCGTCTTCCTGATAGCGCCGATCCACCATCACTTCGAGATGAAGGCGTGGTCGGAGACGAAGATCATGGTCCGCTTCTGGATCGTCGCCGCCATCCTCTGCGCGTCGGGCTTCGTTCTCTACTACTACTACTTCAACGAATTCCGGCTCGAGTGAAGCGAGCGCTCGTCCTGGGACTCGCGCGCTCCGGCCGTGCTGCGCAGTCGGCGCTCCGGGCGAACGGGGTGGAGGTGGTCGTCGCCGACCGGACGCTCGGGAACGATGACGACCTCGAGTTGTTGGAGGGCGTCGACGTACTCGTCAAGAGCCCGGGCGTCCCGGGCGAGGCGCGACTCGTCGCCGCGGCCCGCGAGCGCGGGCTCCCCGTTTGGAGCGAGGTCGAGCTTGCCTCGCGCTACCTCGAGAGCCCGATCATCGGCATCACCGGCACGAACGGAAAGACGACGACGACGGCGCTGCTCGGCGCCATGATCGCCGCACCCACCGCGGGCAACATCGGCACGGCGCTCTCCGAGCTGCTCGACGCCGGCGACCCGCAGCTGCCGATCGTCTGCGAGCTGTCGAGCTTCCAGCTCGAGGACATCGACACGTTCAGGCCGAGCATCGCCGTGCTCCTCAACCTCGAGCCCGACCACCTCGACCGGCACGGCACCTTCGAGGCCTACCGTGCGGCCAAGCTGCGGATCTTCGAGAACCAGACCGCCGAGGACGTCGCCATCGTCCCGCGCGGCTTCGGTCCGATTCCCGGAGCGGCACGCCGGATCGAGTTCTCGGCCGATGACGACCTGCCCGCCGAGCCGCTCATTCCCGGCCGGCACAACCGCGAGAACGCGGCCGCTGCGACGGCGGCCGCGCGGGTCTTCGGCAAGGGGGACGACGAGATCGCCGAGACGCTCCGCATCTTCCCGGGAGTCCCGCACCGGCTCGAGCTGGTCGCCGAGATCGTCGGCGTCCGCTACGTCAACGACTCGAAAGCGACCAACACGGCCGCTGCACGGCAGGCTCTGACCGCGTTCGACGCGCCGCTCCATCTGATCCTCGGCGGCTCGCTCAAGGGCGAGCGGTTCGACGAGTTCGCGCAGGACGTCGCCCGCGCGAACGTCGTCACCGCGTACCTGATCGGGGAGGCTGCGGACCTGCTCTCGAAGGACCTGGGCTACGCGAGCGTGCCGTTCTTCTTCGCGACGACGCTCGAGCGCGCCGTCGCGGAAGCGGCGAGCGCCGCACAGTCGGGCGAGGTCGTGCTCCTCTCGCCGGCGTGCGCGAGCTACGACCAGTTCAGGGATTTCGAGCATCGTGGAGAGGAGTTCAGGAGGCTCGTAGAGAACCTCAGGGGATGAGCTCCACCCGCTCTCGTGCGTCAGAGCCTCGGGCCGCAGGAGCGGCCCGAGGCCCGCGCGGCACAACTTGGGGCCAGCTCGAGCAGCGCCTGCTCGTCCTCGTGACGCTTGGCCTCGTCGCTTTCGGCCTCGTGATGGTCTACAGCGCGACTTCCGCCGCCGCCGCGCTCGGCGACGGTGACCCGATCACGTTCCTCAAGCGGCAGGGGCTCTACGCCGTCGCCGGGGTCGCACTGCTCGTCGCCGCGTCGCGCTTCGACCATCGACGGCTGCGGCTGCTGGCGCTGCCGCTCGTACTCGGCGCGCTCACCCTCTGCGCGGCGGTGCTCGTGGTCGCGCCGGAGATCAACGGCGCGAAGCGCTGGCTCGACCTCGGCCCGGTCACGTTCCAGCCGTCGGAGCTCGCGAAGCTGGCCCTGCTCGTCTTCACGGCCGCCTACCTCGCGCGGAACGGCGCCCCGCGCACGCTCGGCGAGCTCTGGCGCCCGGTCGGAATGCTCGCCACCGCCTTCGCCGCGCTGATCATGCTCGAGCCCGACCTGGGGACGACGATCGCGCTGATGCTGATGCTCGCAGGAATGCTCGTCGTCGCCGGAGTGCCCGGCCGCGTCCTGGCGACCGCGGGCGGCCTCGCCGCTGCGGCGGGGATGGCAGCCATCTGGATGGAGCCGTACCGCAAGGCTCGCTTCTTCAGCTTCCTCGACCCCTGGGGCGATCCGCAGAACAGCGGCTTTCAGATCGTGCAGGCGACGATCGGGATCGGCTCCGGCGGGCTCACCGGTAAGGGGCTCGGCGAGGGTGTCCAGAAGATCAACTACCTGCCCGAGCAGCAGACCGACATGATCCTCGCGGTCATCGGCGAGGAGCTGGGCCTGATCGGCACGACCGCCGTGATCGCGGCCTTCGCGGCGTTCGCATTCGCCGGCTTCAACGTGGCGCTGCGTTGCCGCGACCCGTTCGGCAAGCTGCTGGCCGCAGGGATCACGTCGCTCGTCTGCGGCCAGGCGGCAGTCAACCTGGCAGCCGTGCTCGGTATCGCTCCGTTGACCGGAATTCCGCTGCCGTTCGTCTCCTACGGCGGCTCCAGCCTCGTCGTCCTGCTCGCGGGTGTCGGCATCCTCCTTAACATCGCGGTCGATGAACGTGCCCCTCAGCGAGCCGCGAGTCGTGATCGCGGCCGGCGGAACCGCCGGCCACGTCCTGCCGTCGCTCGCGGTGGCGGAGGCGCTGCGCGAGCGCGGCGCCAGCGTGACGTTCGCCGGGTCGCCGGATCGCGTCGAGGCTAGGCTCGTCCCGGAGGCGGGCTACGAGCTGGACACATTCGCGATCTCGGGCTTTCCGCGCCGCCCGTCCGTCGCGCTCCTCCGCTCGCTCCTGACCGCCGCTCGCGCGCCGAGGGCCTGTGCCGCGATCCTCGAGCGACGCCGTCCGCACGTCGTCCTCGGCGGAGGCGGCTACGTGGCGGGACCGATGGTGTACGCAGCGTGGCGTCGCAAGCTGCCGGCCGCGCTGACCGAGGCAGACGCGCATCTCGGGCTCGCAAACCGGCTCGCCGTGCCCTTCGCCCGGCGCGTCTTCCTCGCGTACCCGATCTCCGGCCGCGACGGGAACAAGTACCGCGTCACCGGCCGGCCGGTGCCGCTCGCTCACCGCGGCGTCTCGCAGGAAGAGGGGCGCCGCCGTTTCGGGCTGCCTGCGGACAAGCCGGTCGTCGCCTTCTTCGGCGCGCTCGCCGGCGCGCGCAGCCTCAACGACTTCGCGGTGGAGACATACGGCGAGTCCGGCCCGGCGGTGCTCCACGTCTCGGGCGAGCGCGACTACGACCGGCTCCGCGCCGCAGGTCAGCCGAGACGACTACGTGCTCGTCCCGTCGACCGATGAGTTCGGGGCCGCGCTCGCCGCCGCCGACCTGGCGGTCTCCCGCGCGGGCGGCACGGTCTGGGAGCTCGCAGACGCCGGCACGCCGGCCATCCTCGTGCCGTATCCGTACGCGACGGCCGACCACCAGACGCTGAACGCACGTCACTTCGAGCGCGGCGGCGGCGCGATCGTCGTCCCGGAGCCCGAGCTCGACCGCGTGCCGGCTCTGGTCGACGAGCTCCTGGCCGATCCGGGGCGGCTGGCGTCGATGCGCGAGGCGATGCTGTCGATGGCACGCCCGCACGCGGCGGAGGAGATCGCCGAGGAGCTGATCGCGCTTGCAGCCGCTCGCGGGTAGGCGGCTCTGGTTCGTGGGGATCGGCGGCGCCGGGCTGTCGTCGTACGCCTTCCTCGCTCGCGCCTGGGGCGCCGAAGTCGGCGGCTGGGACCGGGTCGAGACTCCATACCTCCGGCAACTGGAGGGAGCCGAGGTGGTGATCGCGCCGGAGCCGGTCGTGCCGGAGGGCTGGGAGGCGGTCGTGTCGAGCGCGTACCCCACCGTCGCGGGGCGCTCGCGGGCGGAGTTCCTCTCCGAGCTCGTCTCGCTCCGCCGCGCGATCGTCGTCGCCGGTGCGCACGGCAAGACGACGACGACCGCGATGATCGCCTTCGTCCTCGCGGAGCTCGGCCTCGATCCGGCCTGGCTCATCGGCGGCGAGATCGAGCAGCTCGGCGGCAACGCCGGCGCGGGGGAGGGGTGGCTCGTGGTCGAGGGGGACGAGTCCGACCGCACCGTCGAGCACCTGCGGCCCGAGATCGCCGTCGTGACGAACGTTGAGCTCGACCACCATTCGACCTTTGCCTCGGCTGCCGAGGTCGACGCGATGTTCGAGCGCTGGCTGGCGGAGGTGCCGAGCGTCGTTCGCGGCTGGCAGCTCGAGCCCGTTGCACTGGAGCTGGCGGTGCCCGGCCTGCACAACCGGATGAACGCCGCCGCGGCGCTCGCGGCGCTCGAGCTGGCCGGGGTGGCCCGTGACGACGCCGAGCCCGTGCTCGCACGCTTCGCCGGTGCGGGCCGCCGCTTCGAGGTCGTCGGCGAGCGTGGCGGAGTCACCGTCGTCGACGACTATGCGCATCACCCGAGCGAGATCGAGGCGACGGTCGCGGCCGCGCGCGAGCAAGGCAACGGCCGCGTGCTCGTCCTCTTCCAGCCCCACCTCTTCTCCCGGACGCAACACCTCGCGCACGAGCTCGGCACGGCGCTCTCGACCGCCGACGCGGCTTGCGTGACCGAGATCTACCGCGCCCGTGAGCAGCCGATCGAGGGCGTCGGCGGCAGGCTCGTGCTCGACGCGCTGAGGCCCGGGATGCGTGCCGGCTGGGCGCCCAGCGTCGAGGATGGAGCGCGGATCGTCGCCTCGTGGGCGCGCCCGGGCGACGTCGTGCTCACCGTCGGGGCGGGTGACGTGGAGCGCGCCGGACCGCTCGTCCTGGAGGCGCTGTGAACATCGAGGAGGGCGTCGAGCTCGCCCGCCTGACGACGATCGGCACCGGCGGCCCTGCTCGTGCCTTCGCGAAGCCGTCCTCGCTCGACGAGCTCCGGGAGGCACTCGCCTGGGCGGCCGAGCGCGACCTGTCGGTCGCGACCGTCGGGCTGGGCTCGAACCTGCTCGCGGCCGACGAGGGTGTGGACGGGCTCGTCGTCAGGCTCGCCGGCGAGCTTGCCGCCGTCCGCGTCGACGGGAGACCTGCTCGTCGCGGGCGGCGGTGCGACGAACGCCGTCTGCCTGCACCAGGCGCGCGCGGCGGGGCTCGGCGGCTTCGAGTTCGCGTGCGCGATCCCGGGCACGGCCGGCGGAGGCGTCTGGATGAACGCCGGCGCGTACGGGAGCGACTGGTCGGAGATTCTCGTCCGCGCCCACGTCGTGACCGCCGACGGGGACGGCTGGCTGACGCCGGCGGAGCTGGGACTCTCGTACCGCCACTCCGGGCTTCGCCACGGACAGGTCGTGGCCGAGGTCGAGTACCAGCTCGTCCCGCGCCCGCCGGACGAGATCAAGTCGGTCGTCGCGGATCTCGTCGCGCAGCGCAAGGCGACCCAGCCGACCAACAAGCGCACGTTCGGCAGCGTCTTCAAGAACCCGGAGCACGAGCTCGGCGCCGGCCGGATGCTCGAGGCCTGCGGCCTCAAGGGTCACGCGATCGGCGGCGCGGTGATCTCGCCGAAGCACGCCAACTTCATCGAGAACGCGGGCGGGGCCACGAGCGCCGACGCGCTCGCGCTGATGGCAGAGGCCCGCCGCCGCGCCCGCGAGCAGTTCGGTGTCGAGCTCGAGCACGAAGTGCAGCTGCTCGGGCCGATCAGCGTCACGTAGGAACCCGCTTCGCAGCGGCGAACCCGGCTTCGTGGCCGGAGGGAGAGGATCACGGAACCGCTCGCGCCCGCGAGGGCGCGCGGCAACTGCGGCCGTCCAGTTCCCGCGCAGCCAGCGTGGTGATCGCCTCGAGCTGACCCGGATCGCTCCCTCCGGCCGGTCTCTTCTGATCGGCTTTCTGATTCTCGCCGTCGCGGTCGGGCTGTACGCCGTCGCGCGCGGCACGTCCGCGTTCGCGGTGCGCTCGCTCGCGGTCGAAGGCGCTCCCCCGGAAGTCGCAGCGGAGGTGCGGAAGGCGCTCGCGCCGGCCGTCGGTGACAGCCTCCTCGCGCTCGACCTCGGCCAGCTCGCGGACCGCGTCGAGCGCGTCCCCACGGTCGCCGCGGCGAGCTTCGACCGAAGCTTCCCGAACACGCTCCGGATCACGGTCGCGCCGGAGGTGCCGGTCGCGGTGCTGAGGCAGGGATCGTCGTCCTGGCTCGTCGCCGCCCACGGTCGCGTCGTCGGCGAGCTCGAGCGGGGCGGCCGCCCTCGCCTGCCGCGCATCTGGCTGAAGCGGGGGCTGGTGGTCGTCGTGGGCGAGTCGCTTCGCGGTCTGCCGCGGCGCGCCGTGACCGCGGTGGCGCCCCTTGTGTCGAGGCCGCTTCCATTCGCCGTCAACTCGGTCCTCGCCGCCCGCGGGGAGCTGACGCTGCAACTCCGGTCGGGGCTCGAGCTCCGCCTCGGTGACGCTACCGACCTGCTCCTGAAGCTCGAGGTCTCGCGCCTCGTGCTGCCGTCGCTCGCGGGGGCGACGGGCTACCTCGACGTGAGCCTCCCGGCACGACCCGTCGCAGGGGACGACCTCAACTCTCAGGTTGAGGTTGATACTTCAACCTCAACCCTGCCCTGAGACTTCCGTTGACAGGCCGACCAAGGAGACGTACCCTGCACGCGGAAAGAAACGTCCTCACCCCGATGCTCAAGTCGAGCTTCAGGTCGAGCGATGTCGAGGCACCCTGACGAATGAGAGATTCGATGAGAGACTCCACCGGTAACTACCTCGCAGTGATCAAGGTCGTCGGCGTCGGCGGCGGCGGCACGAACGCCGTCAACCGCATGGTCGACGCGGGCCTCAGTGGGGTCGAGTTCATCGCGGTCAACACCGACGCACAGGCGCTCCTGATGGCCGACGCGGATGTGAAGATCCACATCGGCTCGCAGGCGACGCGCGGCCTCGGCGCCGGCGCCGACCCGGCGGTCGGGCACGCTGCTGCGCAGGAGAGCCGGGACGAGTTGAAGGAGGCGCTGAAGGGCGCCGACATGATCTTCGTCACCGCCGGCGAGGGCGGCGGCACCGGCACCGGTGGCGCTCCGATCGTCGCGGAGCTCGGGCGTGAGCTCGAGGCGCTGACCGTGGGGGTCGTCACGAAGCCGTTCGCCTTCGAGGGTCGCAGGCGTGCCGAGCAGGCCGAGGTCGGGATCCAGAACCTGCGCGACCGGGTCGACACGTTGATCGTGATCGAGAACGATCGCCTGCTGCAGGTGGTCGAGAAGAAGACGCCCGTCACCGAGGCTTTCCGGATCGCAGACGACATCCTCCGCCAGGGCGTCCAGGGCATCACCGATCTGATCACCGTTCCCGGCATCGTCAACCTCGACTTCGCCGACGTGCGCACGATCATGCGCGACGCCGGCTCGGCGCTGATGGGGATCGGCGTCGCGTCGGGCGAGAACCGCGCCGCCGAGGCAGCGCGCACAGCCGTCTCGTCGCCGCTGCTCGAGCAGTCCGTCGACGGCGCGACCGGCATCCTCTTGAACGTCACCGGCGGCACCGAGCTGGGCCTCTTCGAGGTCAACGAGGCGGCCGAGGTCGTGACGGGAGCCGCCGACCAGAGCGCGAACGTGATCTTCGGCGCCGTCATCGACGACTCGCTCGGCGACGAAGTGCGGGTGACCGTGATCGCCACCGGCTTCGGCGCGCGCGGCAGACGCCGCCGGGTCGAGGCTCCTGCGGCGGCCGTCGCAAACGGAACGCCACAGCCTCCGGCCGAGCGTCCCGCTTCGGAGCCGACGGACACCGAGCTCGAGATTCCGTCCTTCCTCCGCGAGGACTGATTCTCTGCGCAAGGGCACGGGCAAAGCCCGTACCCGCGCTATGACCCCTAAAGGGAGAGCTATCGCTCTCCGGGGTTTGAACTTCGTGCGCATGTGGTACCCAGCGCACATGCCCTCTTGGCCGACTGCCCGGTCGGCTTAGGAGACCCGGTCCGAGGCCCCGGTTCGCCGGGGCCTCGTGCTTTCTCGGGGCGGTATTGTCAACGCGGTGCAGACGCTCCTCCGCACGCCGCTCCACAGCCGCCACGTTGCCGCCGGGGCGCGCATGGTTCCCTTCGCCGGCTGGGAGATGCCCGTCCAGTACGAGGGCGTCATCCCGGAGCACAAGGCGGTCCGCTCGGACGCGGGCGTCTTCGACGTCTCGCACATGGGCCAGATCCACATCGAGGGGCCGAGCACGCACGAGCTGCTCCAGTCGCTGCTCTCGAACGACCTCGACAAGATCGGCGACGGTGAGGCCCAGTACACGCTGCTCACGAACGAGCGCGGCGGCATCATCGACGACCTGATCGCGTACCGGCTGAGCCCCTTCCACTACCTGCTCGTCGTCAACGCCGGGAACCGCGACGCCGCGTTCACGTGGATCAAGGAGCGCGAGCTCCGCGGCTCCGAGGTGCGAGACGCGTCCGACGAGTACGCACTGCTTGCCGTGCAGGGGCCGCGCTCGATCGAGCGGCTCGGTCTGCCGGACGCGAAGCCGTTCACGCACGCGCTGGGCGAGATCGACGGGATCGAGGTGATGGTCAACCGCACCGGCTACACGGGCGAGAAGGGCGTCGAGCTGATGTGCGACGCCGAGGACGCAGAGGAGCTGTGGGACGCGGTCGTCGCTCGCGGCGCCGTCCCGGCCGGGCTCGGCGCGCGCGACACGCTGCGGCTCGAGGTCTGCTACCCGCTGCACGGAAACGACATCACGGAGGAGACGGACGCGATCTCGGCCGGCCTCGGCTGGACGAGCGCACTCGACAAGGAGTTCACCGGCGTCGACGAGCTGCGGCGGATCAAGGAGGCGGGGCCGGAGCGGAAGCTCGTCGCCTTCGTGATGGACGAGAAGGCGGTCCCGCGCCAAGGGATGCCCATCGTCGGTGGCGGCGAGGTGACGAGCGGCACGCACTCGCCGATGCTCGACAAGGGCATCGGCATGGGCTACGTCCCGGCCGCGTCGGCGACGCCGGGCACGCCTCTTCAGATCGACGTTCGCGGCAAGGAGCGCGCCGCGACCGTCGTCCCGAAACCGATCTACAAGCGAGAGGAGCAGTAGGTGGCCGCGTCCGAGAGCTATCCCGACGACCTCAAGTACCACCGCGAGCACGACTGGGCGCGGATCGAGGGCGACGAGGCGATCTGCGGAATCACCTGGTTCGCGCAGGACGCGCTCGGCGAGCTCGTCCACTTCGAGGCGCCGGCCGACGGAAGCACTGCGGCGAAGGACGCCTCCTACGGGGAGGTGGAGTCGGTGAAGGCCGTCTCCGACGTGATCGCACCGCTGTCGGGCGAGATCCTCGAGGTGAACCAGAAGGTCGTCGACGCTCCCGAGACGGTGAACGAGGATCCGTACGGTGAGGGCTGGCTGATCCGCATCCGCATGTCCGACCCCTCGGAGGTCGACTCGCTCCTCGACGCTGACGCGTACCAGCAGCATCTCGCTGAGCAATGAGCGGCGTAGGCTCGACGGAGCCGCTCCAGGAGCGGAGGTGGCGGCTTTGCCGGCGCCGGAGCGGGAACAGTGAGCCAGCTTTCGGTCACCGAGTCGGACCGTGAGGAGATGCTGGCTGCGATCGGCGTCTCGTCCGTCGAGGAGCTCTTCCGGGACATCCCCGCGGGTGTCCGCTTCCAGCGCGAGCTCGACCTCGAGCCGGCTCTGTCGGAGCCCGAGCTCGTCCGTCATCTCGAGGAGCTTGCGGCGAAGAACGTCGACACGACGAGGGAGCTGTCCTTCCTCGGCGCGGGCATCTACGACCACTACGTGCCGGCGGTCGTCGATGCCGTGCTCCAGCGCGGCGAGTTTCTGACCGCCTACACGCCGTACCAGCCGGAGATGAGCCAGGGCGTCCTGCAGGCGATCTTCGAGTACCAGACTGCGATCTGCGAGCTGACCGGGATGGACGTCTCCAATGCGTCCGGCTACGACGGCACGACGGTCGCCGCCGACGCCTGCTACGTCGCCAAGCACACGACCGGCCGCTCGAAGATCGTGCTCGCGGAGACGCTGAACCCGCAGGTGCGGCAGGTCGTCAAGACGTACGCGCCCGGCTTCGGGCTCGAGCTCGTCGAAGTCCCGCACGACGGCGGGACGATCGATCCCGCGACGCTGCGCGACGCGGCCGAGGGCGCGGCGGCCGTCATCTTCCAGCAGCCGAACGTCTTCGGGATCCTCGAAAACGCCCCGGAGCTCGCCGCCGCCGCGAACGACGCCGGCGCGATGGCGATCGCGCACGTCGACCCCGTCTCGCTCGGCGTCCTCGAGGCGCCCGGGAACTACGGCTGCGCGATGGCGATCGGCGAAGGGCAGGGCGCCGGCAACTACCAGTCCTACGCCGGGCCGCACTACGGCTTTCTCGCCTCGAAGGCCGAGTACACGCGCCGGCTGCCGGGCCGGATCATCGGTGAGACGACCGATCTGAACGGCGAGCGCGGCTACGTGCTGACGCTGCAGACCCGCGAGCAGCACATCCGCCGCGAGAAGGCGACGTCGAACATCACCACCAACCAGACGCTGCTCGCGCTTGCCGGCCTCGTCCATCTGTCGTGGCTCGGCCCGCAGGGGCTACACGAGGTCGGCGAGACCTGCATGAGCCTTGCTGCGTACGCGAAGGAGCGGCTCGGGCTGCCGCTCGCGTTCCCGGACAAGCCGACGTTCAAGGAGTTCGCGGTCCGGCTCGGACGCCCGGCGCGGGAAGTGATCAGGGACGCGCGCGAGCACGGCGTGCATCCCGGCTATGCGATCGGCCGCGACTACCAGGGAATGGACGACGTGCTCCTGATCGCCGTGACCGAGAAGCGGAGCCCCGCCGACATCGACCACCTCGCTCAGGTGCTCGCGGAGGTGCGCGCCTGATGGAGCTCATCTTCGAGAAGAGTCGTCCGGGGCGCCGTGCGTCGACGCTGCCGAGCTACGACCTGCCGGCGGTGGAGGTGCCCGAGGAGCTGCGCCGCGCCGAGCCGCCGCGGCTGCCCGAGCTCGCCGAGCCCGAGGTCGTGCGCCACTTCACCGAGCTGTCGACGCGCAACTTCGGGATCGACACCGGCTTCTACCCGCTCGGCAGCTGCACGATGAAGCACAACCCGCGCGTCAACGAGCGCCTCGTGATGCTGCCCGGCTTCAAGGACCTGCACCCGCATCAGGACGAGTCCGGAGCGCAGGGCGCGCTCGAGCTGATGTGGCGCCTGCAGGAGATCCTGCAGGAGGTGGCCGGCCTCGACGCCTGCTCGCTGCAGCCGGCGGCCGGTTCCCAGGGCGAGCTGACCGGGTTGATGCTGATGCGCGCCTACTTCGACGACATCGGCGAGGGCGAGCAGCGCGACACGATCATCACCGCCGACACCGCGCACGGGACGAACCCGGCGAGCGTGACGATGGCGGGCTACAAGCTCGAGAAGGTGGCGACCGACGCCCGCGGCAACCTCGACGTCGACGACCTCCGCGCCAAGGTGAACGAGCGCACCGCCGGCCTGATGCTGACGAACCCGTCGACGCTCGGGCTCTTCGACGAGCACATCGAGGAGGTCGCGAAGATCTTCCACGACGCCGGCTCGCTCCTCTACTACGACGGGGCGAACCTGAACGCGGTGTGCGGGATCTCACGGCCCGGCGACATGGGCTTCGACATCGTCCACATCAACCTGCACAAGACCTTCTCGCAGCCGCACGGCGGCGGCGGGCCGGGCGGCGGGCCGATCGTCGTGCGCGAGAAGCTCGAGCCGTATCTGCCCGTGCCGGCTGTGGTGAAGGACGGCGACGCGTTCCGGCTCGACTACAACCGGCCGAAGTCGATCGGGAAGGTGCGCGGCTTCACCGGCCCATTCGGCGTCTTCGTCCGCTCGTACGCGTACATCCGCACCTATGGGCCGGCGCTGCGGGAGATGTCCGAAACGGCGGTCCTGAACGCCAACTACCTGCTCGCGAAGCTCCGGGACGCCTATGACCTTCCCTACGACCGGCTCTGCATGCACGAGTTCGTGCTCAGCGCGCGCAACCTGAAGCGCGAGCACGGCGTCACCGCACTCGACGTCGCCAAGCGGCTGATGGACTACGGCTACCACCCGCCGACGATCTACTTCCCGCTCGTGGTGCCGGAGGCGCTGATGATCGAGCCGACCGAGACGGAGCCGAAGGAGCGGCTCGACGCGTTCGTCGACGCGATGCTCGCAATTGCGCGCGAGGCCGCGGACGAGCCGGAGCTCCTGCACGAGGCGCCGCGTTCGCGGCCGGTGCGGCGGCTCGACGAGGTGAAGGCCGCCAAGCGCGCGATCGTCAAGTACGGCTTCGACGAGCATCCGGACCTTTCCGGCGAAGCCGGGGAGGCGCGGCAGCTCGAGGCGCAGAAGGGCGCATGACGTCGCGGGCCGAGATCGAGCGGCGGGTCGACGAGCTCGCGCAGGAGCAGTCCGGCCGCGCGTTCGCCAAGTCGATTCAGGAGTACTTCGACGAGCTCGAGCCGGAGTCGCAGGAGGAGCTGCGCGACGTCCTCGTCGAACGCGCGGCCAACCTCGACCAGGCCGTGATGGACCGCGTCGATGCCCGCGGCTGGCTCCGGCGCCAGTGGGACGACGCGACCGACCCTTCGCGTCGTCGCAGGCGAGACCCGTAGCTCACGCAGCAGCGGCGGCGGCGACGGCTCGCAGGAGCCCCAGCCGCTCGAGCACGCGTTCCACTTCGATCGCGACCGGTGCGAACTCCGCGTCCGGCCAGACGAAGATGTCATCGCGCGCCACGAGCTCGTCCAGATGGCGCTCGAGCCAGGGATCGCCCGAGCTCGTCAGCGTCGCCTGCGCGTAGCTGCGCGCCCAGACCTCCTTCGCCGAGCGGAAGTAGCGCCGCCGGGAGCGGCTGCAGCCGGGCGGAAGGCGGCAAGGGAGAGCCGCTGCGGCCTCCCGCCAACCGCTGAACGCTTCGTGTGACGCCGACGCGAACGTGCCCTTGGCAGCGTCGTAACCGAGCTGGTGGTCGACGAAATGGCCGAGCTCGTGCAGAAAGCTCAGTGCGATCCGGCCGTGCCGGCGCGAGACACGCAGGTCGACCGGGTCGCCCTTCCGCATCCGGTAGCAGCCCGTCTGACTGGTGGTCGATGTCGGCCGGACGGGGACGGGATGGAGATCGGAGCGCAGCAGGTGGAGGCGATCCGCCGCCATGAGCGCACGGGCGAGCTCCGGATAGAGGGGGCTTCGCCTGGGCAGCCGCACGAGCTCCGGTAGCCGGCGCAAGCGCGGTTCCCCGCTGCGCATGACGGTCGCGGGCTGGGTCCGGCGCACGCACCGAGGCTACGGCGGCAGGCGGACGCCGCCGATAACCGGTGCGTGAAGCTCGTCCTCGTCCTGTGCATTCCGGTGCTGCTGTTCTCCGCCTGGCAGTTCGTACGCCGCGAGGAGAACGAAAACCGCCTCGCGCTCGTCGCGAGCGCGGTCGCGCTGCGCGACGTCGACGTCAGCTGCCCCGGCTTCTGGACGCGCATGGTCGAGATCACTCCCAACGCCGGCTGGGTCGACTTCGACGCGCACGGTCGGCCTTCGGATCACACGAACCTCTCTGCCTCGACCTGCAAGAACCTCGAGCGCGTCTGGCGCGGCAAGCAGCGCTCGTTCGCGTGCCTGCTCGGCGGCGGGTGCGACGACGCGACGCTTCGGGCCGTGCACGGGATCGTCACGCTCGCACACGAGTCGTGGCACCTGCGCGGAGTGGTCAACGAGGCCCAGACGCAGTGTTACGCCGTGCAGACGACCGAGGTCGTGGCCCGGGCGCTCGGCGTGTCGCCGTTCGATGCGCGGATCATCGCGCTCCGCGTGGCGGCGGACGACGCTGCGGCGCCGCCCGGCGAGTACCACTCGCCGCGCTGCCGTCCCGGCACCGAGCTCGACCTGCACCCGAAGACGCCCGACTGGCCGACCGGCTAGCGGGTTGCGGCGAGCTGGCCGCAGGCGGCGGCGATGTCGCGGCCGCGCGTCAGGCGCACGGTCGACGGCAGCCGCGCGCGGTCGAGCACGGCCTTGAACGCCGCGATCGCGGCGCGGGACGAGCCGTCGTAGGCGCCGGTCGGGTTGTACGGGATCAGATTGACCTTGAAGACGCTGCGATCGAGCAGCGCCGCGAGCTCGCGGGCGCGCTCGGGCGAGTCGTTCACGCCGGCGAGCATCACGTACTCGACGAACACCTTCCGGTGTCGGAGCTCGAAGTAGCGGCGGCACTCGGCCAGGACGTCCGGGAGGGGATAGCGGTCGTTGACCGGCATGATCTGCGAGCGCAGCCGCGGGTCGGCTGCGTGGAGTGAGAGCGCGAGCCTGATCGGCTCCTCGACCTCGCTGACGAAGCGGCTCAGCCCCGGCAGCCAACCGACGGTCGAGACGGTCGTGCGCCGCGGCGTGATTCCGATCTCGGGCAGGCGCCGGGCCGCCGCGAGCACTTCGTCGAGGTTGAGCATCGGCTCGCCCATGCCCATGAAGACGAGATGGTTGACCGGTTCGAGGCGGCGGAAATGCAGCACCTGGTCGAGGATCTCGCTCGCGCGGAGGTTGCGGCCGAAGCGCATCGATCCTGTGGCGCAGAACGAGCAGGTGAGCGGGCAGCCGGACTGGGAGGAGACGCAGATCGAACGGCGGCCGTCGCGGTAGCGCATCAGGACGGCCTCGACCGGATGGCCGTCGGCGGTACGGAAGAGCGTCTTCACCGTGCCGTCGGCCGCATGCGCCTCGTCCTCGACCGACAGCGTCGAGAAGGGCACCGCCTCGGCGAGCTCGTCGCGGAGCGCCTGCGGCAGGTTCGTCATCTCGTCGTAGCCCTCGGCGCCGCGCGCAGCCCACTCCCACACCTGGGCGGCGCGGAAGGCGGGCTCGCCCCGGTCGGCGAGAGTCTGTTCCAGGAGCGTCAGATCCACGCGGTCACGGTAGCGCCGAGGCAAGCTCGGCGTACCTGGGGCGGAGCTCCTGGAAGCGCTGATCCCATGAGGCGAGCTCTCGTTCGCCCGCGAGTGCTTCCAGATGCGCCTGCCAGCCGGCGCCGTACCCGGCCGCGGAATCCCTGCCGAGGCGGCGGTGGTCGAGGACGAGCAGTGTCCCCTGGTCCTGCGGGACGATCTCGAAGCGGACGACTGAC
The DNA here is from genome assembly GCA_963820565.1 of uncultured Gaiellaceae bacterium. GTDB lineage: Bacteria > Actinomycetota > Thermoleophilia > Gaiellales > Gaiellaceae > Gaiellasilicea. The sequence continues at coordinate 86,713 of CAWGAD010000010.1, read as the reverse complement.
TCGTCCTCGCCTGGGAACGTCCAGTCGTACTCGAGCACGCGGCCGGGCTCGAGCTGTGTGATCGCGCCGGTGGCGCGCTCGTCCTCGGAGTCGCCGAAGTCGAGCTGGACCGCGCCGCCGACGTGAAGCTCGAACCGCGTTGCGCGCGCGAGCCAGCCCTCGATCCGCGCCGGGTCGGTGAGCGCCGCCCACAGCTCCTCGGGCGTGAAGTCGTAGAGGCGCTCGAAATGGAGCGCGGCGCGGTCGCCGTCCGGGTTCAGCTCGCAGATGTGGTCCGTCATTTCGCGTCCTTTCGTCGGCGCCGCTCGCGGCGCAGATCGGTCTCCAGCGCATCGAGCCGGTTCAGCCAGAAGCCGCGTGTGCGCGTCAGCCAGTCGTCGAGCTCGGCGAGCGGGGCGGGGTCGAGGGAGTAGATGCGGCGCTGGCCGTCCTTGCGCACCTGCACGAGCCCGTGCTCGCGCAGCACGCGGAGGTGCCGCGACACCGCCGGCTGGCTGATCCGGAAGTTCGAGCCCGAGGTCACCGGCGTCGTGCTCGCCGACGGCGAGGAGCTCGACGATCCGGCGCCTCGTCGGGTCAGCGAGAGCTTCGATCGCGTGCATGCTCGTATTTAAACCGAGGCAAATATAACGGTCAAGTGAAATGTATGAGCGTGATAAAAACGAGCGCGTGATCGACCTGCGCTCCGATACCGCCACGCGTCCGACTCCGGGGATGCGCGCTGCGATCGCGGCTGCGGCCGTCGGCGACGAGCAGAAGCGAGAAGACCCGACGGTCAACGAGCTCGAAGAGCGCGTCGCGCGCTTGCTCGGCCAGGAGGAGGCGGTCTACCTGCCGACTGCGTCGATGGCGAACCAGATCGCGCTGCGCCTGCATACCGAGCTCGGCGACGAGCTGATCGGCGAGGAGAACTGCCACGTCTTCATCTCCGAGGTCGGCGGGCCGGCCGTCCATTCGGGCGTCATCACCCGCGGCCTCCCGGGCGTCGCCGGCCGCTACACGGCGGAGCAGGTTCGAGCGGCTTACCGGGTCCCGGCGATCCACTCGCCCCGCACACGAGTGCTCTGGATCGAGAACACCCACAACGCGAGTGGCGGCCGGATCTGGCCGCTCGAGGAGATCGGCGAGATGCACGCGCTTGCGCTGGAGCTCGACCTCTGTTTCCACCTCGATGGGGCACGCCTCTTCAATGCCGTCGTGGCGACGGGGATCGAGGCGGCCGAGATCGCCGGCCGTTTCGACACCGTCACCGTGTGCTTCTCGAAGGGGCTCGGCTGCCCGCTCGGCGCGATCCTCGCCGGCCAGTCCGAGGTGATGGGAGACGCTCGCCGGCTCAAGCACCTCTTCGGCGGCGCGATGCGCCAGGCGGGGATCGTCGCCGCGGCGGCGACCTACGCACTCGACAACCATGTCGACCGTCTCGCCGAGGATCACGCACGCGCGAAGCGGCTCGCTCTTGGTCTCGCCGAGGCCGGACTTGCCGTCGACCCCGACCGCGTCGAGACGAACTTCGTCCAGATCGACGTGGCGCCGCTGTCGAAAGAGGACGCGATGATCCGCCTCGCCGAGGAGGGCGTCGCGCTCTCGGCGACGATCCATCCCACGATCCTCCGCGCCGTCACGCACCTCGACGTCGGCGACGACGACATCGACGTCGCGCTCGACGCAATCCCGCGCGCGCTCGGCGCCGCCGTCCGGGTCTAGAAGCGCTCGCCGGCCTGGAAGAAGACGATCGCGACGACGACGTAGCCGGCGATCAGAATCCCTCCCCGCAGGCGGCTGGTGCGGCCGTCGAAGACGACCGCCGTGGTGAGCACGAGTGCACCGGCGAGCATCGCCATCTCGACCTGCCTGAACGAGAGGGCAAGCGGTTCGATCAGGAGTGCCAGCAGCGTCACCGCCGGGATGAGGAAGACCGCGACCTGGGCAGCTGACGCCAGCGCGATCTCGGTGGCGAGCGCGATCTTGCCGCGGTAGGCGACCACGACGGCACCGCCGTGCTCGGCCGCGTTCCCGACGATCGCGATCACGACCGCGGCGAGGAAGAACTCGCTGACGCCGAAGTCGTGCGCGAACGCCTCGATCGAGCCGACGAGGATCTCGGCGACGAACGCGGTCACGACCGTCGCCACTCCGAGAACCCCGAGCGAGAGCCCGAACGACCAGCCCTTGATCTCCTCGTCGCTTGCAATGTGCAGCGTGCGGTGCCGCCGCAGCGAGTACCAGGTCGTCGCGACGTAGACGAGCAGGAGGATCACCGAGATCGGGATCGAGAGCTTGGCGAGCGAGTCCCGTTCCGGATCCCCGTCCCAGCCGGGGATCGCGACCACGAGGAAGAGCAGCGTCGCGAACCCGACGAGCCCGAGGGAGAGGAAGCTCGAGCTGCGATCGATTTCGCCGCGCCCGCCGAAGAGGAGCGAGAAGCCGAGCACGAGCAGCAGGTTGCCGATCACGGAGCCGCTGAGCGAGCCGCGGACGACTTCGAACTGCATCGAGTTCACGGCGATCAGCGCGATGATCAGCTCCGGCGCGTTGCCGAAGGTCGCGTTGAGGAAGCCGCCGATGCCGGGGCCGGTGTGCTCTGCCGCATGCTCCGTGGCTTCCCCGATCAGCCAGGCGAGCGGGATCAGCGCCACGGCCGCGAGGACGAACTCGACGGTCTGGTCGACGTCGAGGACGTAGTGGACGAGCACGACGATCGGGGCGATCGCGAGCGACCCGAAGAGGATGCGGCGGACCATTGGCGGCGAACCCTATCCGCGGGCGCTGCCTGAAGATCGGGCGAATGTCAAGTCTTGCGGGGAAACCCGGAAGCGCCCACAATCCAGGCGTGGAACAGCCTCTGCAGGCACCCAGCGAGATTCCGCTCCACCCGCAGGACGAGGTGGAGTGTCGCCGCTGCGAGGTGCACTGCGACAAGGTCGTCTATCCCGGAGCCTGCATCGAGCGCTCGTGCCCGTTCGTCTACGCGTACGAGGCCTGGGGACACACGTACGTCGGCTGCATGCAGAAGGTCTACGCGGTCGAGATCGACCTCGACCTGCTGCGCGCTGCCGAGGCGAAGCGGGAAGGGTTCGGAGGGATCCGCGCGACAGGCGCGCAGCTGCCGATGTGCAAGGTCGAGGTCTCGCCGTGCTACGAGAGCCGAGCAGACGAGCTCGGCTGCCGCAATCCCGAGTTCCACGAGCTCCCGCGCGAGCGCCCGAGCTTCCGCGTGATCGCGCAGATCACGCCCAACAGCTGACGCCGCGCCCGAGGGCTTGTGTTGATTCAACACAAGCCTTTTCTTCGTCCCGCGTGACGGAATCGTGACGAACCGGCCCGCTGCGCTCGGCACGCTCTCCGGATGCGGTTCTCCCTCTCTCCGAACGACCCGCGGATCCACGCGCTCGTCGTCGCGCTCGACCGAGACGACGTCCCGATTGCCGTGACCTGGCGCGCGGTCGGAGAAGCCGCTTGGGAGCTTGGCTTGCGCCGACCCTGCTACCACACCGTGCGAAACCTCGTCCGCGTCGAACGCCTCCGCCGTGCAGCACGAACGGCAACCCGGGCCGCGGCGCTCGACGTCCTCGTCGCGGCCGGATCGAGCCGCGTCGTCGATCTACCGATTGCGCTCGACGCCCTCAAGAGCGCGAAGGCGATGGAGAGGCTTGTGTTGAATCAACACAAGCCTCCTTGAGCTCGATCAGCGTTTCTTGGACGTCCAGCGCTCGTGCAGGTCGCGCAGCTTCTTCACCTCGGCCGCGTCGGGGCCGTGACCGTCCGGGCCGGGCGTCTCCATCACCGCCGGCAGCCCTTGCACCGCCGGATGCGCGAGGAAGGCGCCGAGCCGCTCGCCCAGCTCGCCTTCGAGCACGTTCGCGTGCCTGTCGCGGTTCGACCCGAGCGGCGCGGCGGCGTCGTTCACGTGCAGCGCCCGCAGCCGGTCGAGCCCGATCTGCGCGTCGACGTCGGCGAGCAGCGCGGCCACCGTGTCCGGGTCGCCGGCATCGACGCCCGAGACGTAGAGATGGCAGGAGTCGAGGCAGATGCCGAGGCGCGGATGGCGGTCGAGCGCAGCGACGATCTGCGCCAACTCGTCGAGCGACCGCCCCATCGTGCCGCCCGCGCCGGCCGAGTTCTCGACCAGCAGCCAGGTCGTGTCGGTGGTGCGGTCGAGCACCTCGCGGAGCGCGGGCACGCAGCGCTCGAGCCCGGCCTCGAAGCCCGTCCCGAGGTGAGAGCCGACGTGGAAGACGACGCCGTCCGCCTCGATCGCGCACGGCGGCGTCGATGGTGGAGCGCATCGTCTCGAGGCTCTTGCCGAAGATGGTCTCGTCGGGCGTGGCCAGGTTGCAGAGGTACAGCGCATGCACGAGCACCGAGCCGATGCCTGCCTCCACCCGCTGCTCGCGGAAGCGGGCGAGGTCTTCCTCGGCGTGGACCGGGAAGCGCCACGCACGCGGGCTCTGGGCGAAGAGCTGCACCGACGTCGGCGCCGATCTCGATGGCGTTGTCGAGCGCTTTCTTGATACCGCCTCCGCAATGGGCGCCATGGAGCACCCCGGTAACCTAGCCCCGTGAGCGTCCGCGTCCGCATGGCCCCGAGCCCCACCGGCTTCCTGCACATCGGCGGCGTGCGCACGTTTCTCTTCAACTGGCTCTTCGCGCGCGGCCAGGGCGGCGAGTGCCTGCTCCGGATCGAGAACACCGACACGAACCGCGAGGTGGCGGAGTCGGTCGAGCAGATCAAGAGCTCGCTCTCCTGGCTCGGGATCGACTGGGACGGCGACGTCACCTTCCAGCTCGACCGCCTCGAGCGCTGCCAGGCAGAGGCGCGCCGCCTCGTCGACGAGGGCAAGGCGTACGAGGACGAGGGTGCGATCCGGTTCCGGATGCCGAACGAGGGCACGACCGGCTGGGACGACGCCGTCAAGGGCCGGATCGAGTTTCCGAACGAGCAGCTCGAGGATCTCGTGCTCGTCCGCTCGGACGGCCGCCCGACCTACAACTTCGCCTCGCCGGTCGAGGACTGGCTGGACGGCATCACTCACGTCATCCGCGGCGACGACCACGTCTCCAACACGCCCAAGCAGATCCTGATCCTGCAGGCCCTCGGCTCCGAGCTTCCTGTCTATGCGCACGTGCCGAACGTCTTCGGCGAGGACGGCAAGAAGCTCTCGAAGCGCCACGGCGCGGTCTCGGTCGGACGAATTCCGGCAGTCCGGCTACATCGCGCCGGCGCTGATGAACTTTCTCGCTCTGCTCGGCTGGGCGCCGGACGGCGAGACGACGATCATGTCGAAGGAGGACCTGATCGAGCGCTTCTCACTCGAGCGCGTCGGCGCCAGTCCCGCGACGTTCGACTACACCAAGCTGGACTGGATGAACGGCGTCTACCTGCGCGAGCTGCCGCCCGACGAGTACGCCGACACGCTGCTCGCCTACCTGCGCGAGCAGGGGTACGACTGGGACGAGGAGCGGGTGCGCGCCGCGGCGCCGCTCGTGCAGGAGAAGATCGCGCGCCTCGGCGAGTTCCCGGAGTTCGCCGGCTTTCTTTTCCACGACGTCGACCCGGATCCGAGCCAGCTCGACCCCGACATCCTGCGCGCGGCCGCGGAGGCGCTCGAGCAGGTCGAACCCTGGACGGCCGAGCAGATCGAGCTCGCGCTGAAGGAGCTCTGCGAGCGGCTGGGCGTGAAGCCGCGGCAAGCGTTCCCGCCGGTGCGGGTCGCGGTCACAGGCTCCAAAGTGTCGCCCGGGCTCTACGAGAGCCTGGAGCTGCTCGGGCGCGAGGAGTCGCTCGCGCGGGTCAACCGCGCGGCGGCGGTAGCCGCCTGATCGGGGCGAGCGGGTCGAGCGCACGCTGGAACTCTCGCCACGCCCGTCGCCGAAAGCTCGCGCTGGGCCTGGGCAGGCGGAGCTCAGGTTCCTTCGGCATCTGCTTCTTGTTCATCCAATAACCCCGATTTCTCGCTTCTAAGAGATAAACGAGGCTTCGCGCGGATCCGGTACGGGACCGCTACAGTCCGCGCCGAAATGGGCGAGCGAAAAGGAGCAAATGCAGGAAAAGAGCGTGCTCGTGGTCGACGACGAGCAGTCGATGCGGCTGCTGTGCCGGATCAACCTCGAGCTCGAGGGTCACCAGCGTGCGTGAAGCGGCGACGCTCGCCGACGCCCGCGAGCAGATCGAGCGGCAGACGCCGGACGTCATCCTGCTCGACCTGCACGTCGGGCTCGAGGACGGCGTCGACCTGATCGACGAGCTCGAGGCGCTCGAGCTGCCGGTCCGGGTCGTGCTGCTCTCGGGCACGAGCGAGGTGAGCCCGGCCCTGCGCTCGCGCGTCGACGACGTCGTGGGCAAGCCGTTCGAGCTCGGACGGCTCGTCGCCGCCGTCACCGGCTGCCTGGTTCGCTAGTGAGGTACGCTCGCGCCCAGTGAGCGTTGCGGCCGTTCGGAGCCCTGCGGAGTACGAGGAACGCCTCTCGCGCTACCTGTTCGAGCGTTCGGAAGAGGGCCGCGCGGTGCGGGTGGGCGAGAAGGAGACGTCCGAGCAGGCGGCGATCGTCGAGCGCTACCGCGACCTCTTCTCGCCGGCGCAACTCGATCAGCTGCGCGCGGCCGAAGGCGATGCCGAGGGCGACGAGCGCGAGCTGCTGTACCGCCTGCGCAAGACCTGCGAATCCGGGCTGATCGCGGCGGAGCTGGCCGCGCGCGAGGACGAGTTCGAAAACCGGATCCTGGCGGCACGCGTGGACTGGCGCGGCGAAGAGCTGCCGCTGCGGGCGGCGCAGGCGAAGCTGGCCGTCCTCCCGGGCTACGGCGACCGTGACGAGCTCGGCGCGCTTGCGAACGCCGAGAACGCGCGCTTCAACGACGACCGCCGCGAGCTCCTCGCCGCCGGCGAGGCGCTGGAGGCGGATCTCTCGGGCGAGCCGGACCCGGTCGCCCGCAACGCCGAGGAGAAGGGGATCTCGCTCCACGAGCTCGAGCGCGCGCTCGACGCGACCTCCCGCGCGTCCGCGGACGCCTACGCCCGCCTGCGCGAGCGCTGGTTCGAGAAGCTGCTCGGCCCGGAGCGCGATGACGTGCCGAGCTCCAACCACACGAGCTATCTGCGCCGGCTCTCGCCGCTCGAGCAGACGTACACGAAGGAGCGCGCCGTCGAGGTCTGCGTCGCCACGCTGTCGAGCCTGGGGCTCGATCTCGAGTCGATGCCGGGAATCCGGCTCGACCTCGACGACCGCCCGCAGAAGTCGCCGCGCGCCTGCGTGATCGCATCCGACCCGCCCAACGTCGTCCACCTGATCACGCGTGCCCAGGGCGGCCTGCACGACTACCAGGCACTCCTGCACGAGGCCGGCCACGCGCTCCACTACGCGAGCGTCGACCCGCGGCTGCCGTACACCTTCCGCAAGCTCTCGCGCGACCACGCGCTGACGGAGATCTACTCCTACATCGTCGAGGCGATCTCACGCGAGCCGGCGTGGCACGCCGAGCACTTCGGGCTCAGCGACGAGCAGGCGGCCGAGAACGCCGAGGCGACGGTCTTCCTCGAGGCGCTGCTCTTCCGCCGCTACACCGCGAAGCTCCAGTTCGAGCTCGACTTCTGGGGCCGTTACCGCGACGACGGCGGCACTCCCGCGGGCTACTCGGAGCGGCTGACCGAGGCAACCGGGATCTTCTACCCGGCCGAGAACTACCTCTCCGACATGGACTCCGGCTTCTACTCCGCCGACTACCTCCGCGCGTGGATCCGCTCGGCGCAGCTGCGCCAGCACTTCGTTCGCGAGGTCGGGGAGGACTGGTGGCGCAGCCCCGAGACCGGCGAGCGGCTGCGCGAGCTCTGGCGTGAAGGAACGCGTCCGACGAGCGAGGAGATCGCGGCACGGCTCGGCTTCGACCCGTTCGACACAGGCCCTCTGCTGCACGAGCTCGCTCCTCGTTAAGCGTACCAGACCTTGACACGCCGGTTCGACGGCGAGCGTAAGCTAAGACCTGAATCGGGTCTCATGTTTGCAGGCTCATGTCAGCTTTTTCCTCACGGAGGTCAGAGATGAACGCAAGGCGTTGGCGGAGCGTCGCGGTACTCGCGGCGATGACAGTGCTGCTCGGGGCGTTCGCGAGCGGCGCGCAGGCGAGAAGCGCAGCCGGCACGGACACTGAGGCGGCAGCCGCCTACAAGATCGGAATCGTCTACTCGCGCACGGGGCTGCTCGCGCCTACGGCGCCGAGTACATCCAGGGGCTGCGCTACGGGCTCGCGTACGCGACGCAGGGCAAGCTGACGGTCAACGGCCGCAAGATCGAGCTGACGATCGTCGACGACGGCACCGATCCGACGAAGGCCGTCGCCGCGGGCAGGGACCTGATCGGCAAGGGCTACAAGATCCTCGCCGGCAGCGTCTCGTCGGGCGTCGCGCTGCAGATGGCGCCGCTCGCCGAGCAGAACAAGGTGCTGTTCATCTCCGGCCCGGCCGCGACGGACGCGATCACCGGGATCAACAAGTACACCTTCCGCTCCGGCCGCCAGACCTACCAGGACGTGAAGACCGCTGCGACGTTCCTCAAGGGGATCGGCAGGAAGGTCACCGTCTTCGCGCAGGACTCGGCGTTCGGCGTCGGCAACTACGCCGCGGTCAACTCGATCGTCGGCTCGCAGGGGCACGCGGTCGGCCGCCTGCTCGTGCCGCTCTCGGCGCAGGACTTCACGCCGTTCGCCCAGCAGGTGAAGCAGGCGAACCCGGACCTGCTCTTCGTCGCCTGGGCCGGCACGACCGCGCCGGCGATGTGGCGCGCGCTCGAGCAGCAGGGCGCCTTCGGCGTCTCGAACAAGATCACGACCGGGCTCGCCGAGCGGGCGACGTGGTCGACGTTCGGCGACATCGCGGCGAAGATCGACTTCCTCTCGCACTACGTCTCGACCGCGCCGAAGAACAAGGTGAACGACTTCCTCGTCAACTCGATGCGGAAGCGCGGCCAGGTGCCCGACCTGTTCACGCCGGACGGCTTCGTCGCCGGTCAGATGATCGTTCGCGCGCTCCAGGGCGCTGGCGGCGACAACGTCGACCGGATGATCACGGCGCTCGAGGGCTGGAACTTCGTCGGCCCGAAGGGCGCAGCAGTCGATCCGCGCCGTCCGACCACGCGATGATCCAGCCGATGTTCCAGGTCAAGCTGGTGAAGCAGGCGAACGGCAAGTGGCAGCCGCGCGTCGTCTCGCGGATCAAGGGCCAGTTCGTCGCCCCGCCGGAGCCGCGCTAAACGATCGTTCCCTGACCTCGGGGATCGTGGGCACCTCCGCACCGATCCTCGCCACGCGAAACCTCGGGCTCGACATCGGCGGCGCCAAGATCGTCGCCGATGTCTCGCTCGAGGTCCGCGCGGGCGAGTTCGTCGGGATCATCGGCCCGAACGGCGCCGGCAAGACGACGCTCTTCAACCTGCTCTCGGGCCTGATGCGGCCGACTGCGGGGAGCGTCGAGCTGCACGGCCGTGACGTGACGAGGTTGGCGCCGTACCGACGCACGCGCGCGGGCCTCGGCCGGACCTTCCAGGTGTCGAGCGTCTTCCCGCTCCTCAGCGTGCACGAGAACGTCCGCCTGGCCGCGGAGGCCGACATCGGCGGCGCGCTGCGCGTCTGGCGGCGTGCCGCATCGGTGCGCGAGGCGAACGAGCGGGCCGACGACGCGCTGGCGCGGGTCGGGCTCGCCGCGCGCGACGCTCTGGCCGGCGGGGCTGCTCTCGCACGGCGACAAGCGCAAGCTCGAGCTGGCGATGCTGCTCGCCGCGCGGCCGGACGTGATCCTGCTCGACGAGCCGATGGCGGGCGTCTCCGCGGAGGACGTGGACGAGCTCGTGGAGCTGATCCGCTCGGTCCACCGCGAGGAAGGCAAGACGGTGCTGATGGTCGAGCACCGGATGGAGGTCGTGATCGGGCTCGCCGAGAAGATCGCGGTCATGCACCACGGCGCGCTGCTCGCCTTCGACGAGCCGGCCGCCGTGATGGCGAACGAGACCGTCCAGACGGCGTATCTCGGAGAGCCTCTGTGAGCACTCCCGAGCCGCTGATCCGGGTCGACGACCTGCACGTCTACCTCGGCGAGTCGCACGTCCTCCAGGGCGTCTCGTTCGAGGTGCCGGAGGGCGGCGTCACCGCGCTCCTCGGCCGCAACGGCGTCGGCAAGACGACGACGCTGCGGGCGATGATGGGGCTCGTGCCCGGCCGCGGGCGCGTCTCGCTCGGCAGGCGAAGAGCTACGCGGCTGCCGACGCACTCGATCGTGCGCCGCGGGATCGGCTACGTGCCCGAGGATCGCGACGTCTTCGCGGGACTGACCGTCGACGAGAACCTCCGGATCGCGGAGAGGAACGGCAGTCCTCGCTACGAGCTCGTCTACGAGCTCTTCCCCGAGCTGAAGACGCGCGGCGGCCAGCGGGCGGGCACGCTCTCCGGCGGCCAGCAGCAGATGGTCGCGATCGCGCGCGCGCTCCTGAACGACAACCCGGTCCTGCTCGTCGACGAGCCGACGAAAGGGCTCGCGCCGCTGCTCGTGACCGAGGTGGCCGCGGCGCTCGAGCGCGCGCCGAGCTCGCGACCGTGCTCCTCGTCGAGCAGAATCTCGCCGTCGTCGCGCGGGTCGCGCAGCAGGTCATCGTGCTCGACGTCGGCCGCGTCGTCCACACCGGCCCGGCGGCCGAGCTGCTCGGCGACCCCGAGCGCATCCGCGAGCTCCTTGGCGTGCACGGAGGCGGGCATTGAGCACCTTCGTGCTGCTGACGATCACCGGTCTCGGGCTCGGCGCGATGTACTTCCTGATCGCGTCCGGCCTCTCGCTCATCTACGGCCTGATGGGCGTGCTCAACTTCGCGCACGGAGCGCTGCTCACGGTCGGCGCGTACTCGACCTGGTGGATGTCGACCAAGATCGACGCGGCCCGGCACGAAGCTCCTCGTCGGCGCGATCTTCGGGATCGTCGTCGGCGCTGTGCTCGCTGCGCTGATCGAGCTCGTTCTGATCCGTCCGCTCTACCGGCGTCCGTCGAGCAGGTGCTCGTCACCGTCGGCCTGGCGCTCGCGCTGAACGCTCTCGTCGAGGCGATCTGGAGCTTCGACGCTCGCCCGTTCCCGGTTCCCTCTTGGCTGATCGACACGACCTCGGTCTTCGGCGCTTCGATCCCGAACGACCGCTTCGTCGAGATCGAACAGCCGCGTTCGTGCTCGTCGGCCTGACCGCGTTCCTGCGCTACACGCGCTACGGGCTGATCATCCGCGCCGGCGTCGAGAACCGCGCGATGGTGACAGCGCTCGGGATCGACGTGCGCAGGCGTTCACGCTCGTCTTCGCCCTCGGCGGCGCTGCGCCGCGCTCGCAGGCGTGCTCTCGGCGTCTACTACGGCGTCATCGATCCCGGCCGGGCACTTCGCTTCTGATCTTCGCCTTCATCGTCGTCGTCATCGGCGGCTTCGGCTCATCGCGGCACGCGATCGCGCGATCGCGTCGGCCTGATCCAGCAGTACGCGAACTACTACGCCTCGAGCGGGCTCGGCGACATCGCCGTCGTGCTCCTGCTCGCGATCGTGCTGCTGCTCAAGCCGGATGGCCTCGCTCCGAAGGTGGCGCATTGAGCCGCGTCCGTCCCATTCTCGTGCCAGTATCATGCTCGCCGTGTTCGCGATCATGCCGCTGATCTCGTCGACATCCCGTGCTCTTCAGCGGACCGCTCAACAGCCCTGAGCACGCTCAGCTGCTCGCGCTCTGCCTCGTCTTCGCTGGCGTCGCGCTCACCTACGACCTGCTCTTCGGCTTCACCGGTCTGCTCTCGTTCGGGCACGCGCTCTACTTCGCGCTCGGCGTCTACCTGACTACGATCGCGCTGACGAAGTGGGAGTGGAGAGCTCGCGATACGCTGCTGTCGTCGTCGGCGTCGGCATCCTCGTGCCGCTTGCGCTCGGCGCGATCAGCCTGCGAGTGAGCGGAATCGCGTTCGCGATGGTCACGCTCGCGTTCGCCCAGGCTGGCCAGGTGCTGGTGCTAGAAGAACCCGGACGAGCTGACTGGCGGCGAGGAAGGGCTCGGACTGAACTTCGAGCCGATTCCCGACTTCTTCGTCGGCGTCTGAACACGAAGAATCTCTACTGGCTCGCGCTCGTCGTACGCCGCGTTCGTGTTCGTGGTCGTCCGCTGGACTGTGAACAGCTCGCCGGGGCATGTGCTGCAGGCGATCCGGGAGAACGAGCGCCGCGTCGAGGTGATCGGCCTGCCGCCCTATCTGTTCAAGCTGCTCGCGTTCGTGCTCGCGTCGTTCCTCGCCACGCTCGGTGGCATCGTCTGGCTGTTCGTGCTCGGCACCGGCGCCTCGCCGCAGGTGACGACGGCGAGCTTCACGCTGACCTTGCTCGTCATGGTCGTGATCGGCGGTGCGGGCACGCGCTATGGCGCTCTCCTCGCGGCTTCCTCTACACGCTCGCCGACCAGCGCCTGGGCACACTGTCCGGTTCGTCGAGGATCGACGATCTGCCGACGGTCCTTTCGACACCGCTTTCCGAGCCGCTCTTCATCCTCGGACGCTGTTCATCTTGCTCGTCTTCTTCGTCCCCGGCGGACTCGCGAGCTTCGGCCTCGCGTGAGCGCATGCGTCGGCTGCCGCCGGTCGAGGGATGCATGAAGATCGCCTGGGAACGGCATTGAAAGGAGCCCCGCTGCTTCTGATCCATGGCTCGGCTACGCGCGCTGGGCTGGGAGCCGGTCGTCGAGCCTCTCACACGCTCTTTCGACGTGATCCTGTTCACAATCGCGGCGTCGGCGAAAGCGACGCGCCGCCGGGGCCGTACACTACTGCGGAGCTGGCTGACGACGCCGTTCAGGTGCTCTACGAGGCCGGCGTCGAGCGGCGCACGTCGTCGGCACGAGCCTGGCGGAATGGTCGCGCAGGAGCTCGCTCTCGCCATCCCGAGCGCGTCGAGAAGCTCGTGCTCGCGTGCACGACGCCCGGCGGGCCGCAGGCGTTCCCGATGCCGCAGCGAAGCGTCGACTTGATGCATGCGCGGGCGACGCTCCGGAGTACATCGAGAACGCGCTCGAGCCCGAACACTCGGCTCGAGCTCGTCGACCGGATCCTCGAGCACCGCGAGCGGACGCGCAGCCTTCGAGCCGTGGCCGCGCAGGCAGCGCGGAGCGACTTTCGACGCCTACGACAGCTGCCCTACCGCTCACGCTCGTCCAGCACGCGACGCGACGTTCGTCATCGCGCAACTCCGATCTCTCGCGGCGATCCGACGCCGCTTCGTCTATCCGTGCCACCTCTTCATGTCAGACCGCACTTCGTCACGAGCTATTTTTTTTATTAACTATATACCTATCCATTTTTCTCTTTTTTTTTTTTTTTTTTTTCGGAGTCCGATGGTGATCGAGCAGCTGATCGGGGAGGAGCTCGTCTCGCCGTGGTTCGAGATCGACCAGGCGCGGATCGACGAGTTCGCCCGTGCGACCGACGACCCACAGTGGATCCACACCGATCCCGAGCGTGCCGCCGCCGGGCCGTTCGGCACGACGATCGCGCACGGTTTTCTGACCCTCTCGCTCGTCGTGCCGCTCTTCGAGCAGTCGCTGCCGGAGCTCGAGGGCTACGGCATGACGCTCAACTACGGCCTCAACCGCGTTCGCTTCACGTCACCTGTGCCGGTCGGAAGTCGCATTCGCGGCCGTTTCCGGATCGAAGACGTGGAGGAGGTCGCCTTCGGGCAGCAGGCGCGCGTGGCGGCGACGATCGAGCTCGAAGGTCAGGAGAAGCCCGCCTGCGTCGCAGAAGCGCTCTTCCGCTTCCTCGCAAAAACCTAGCCGGAGAGGATTTCGGGCGCAGCCGTCGCATCACAGATGCGTCTGTAGGATCAGGCGCGCCCAGGAGGAAGAGTGCGGCAAGCAGTCGAGCTCGTCGGGATCGTCAACCTCGTGTTGTTCGCGTCGATCGCGGTCGTGGCGGTGCGGCAATGGCGACGGGAGCCTGGGCGGAACACCGGTCTGTGGGCGGCGCTCGCTTTCGTCTCGCTCGCGTGGGTGATCGTCGCGAGCAGGTTGTTCCCGACCGATCCGCAGGACGCTCCCGGAAAGATCGTCGAGCGGATCGACCTTGCGATCTTCCTCCTCTTTCCGTACCTGCTCTATCGGTTCTCGTCGGCCTTCTATGCCGGCAAGCGCCCGCTCGCGCGGTTCGTGGACACCCTGAGCGCGCTGCTCGTGATCGCGACGTTCGCGCTGCCGTACCTGCCCGCCGAGGGTGAGTCGTGGACGTGGTGGTTTGCGCTCTACGCGATCGCTTTCCTCGTCCACTGGTCGGTGCTGCTGACGCTCGTCTCGGTCCGGCTCTGGCTCGCCGGACGCTCCGAGGCCACCGTCGCGCGGCGCCGCATGCGGATGCTCGCGTTCGCGTCCGTCGCGATCACCGTGGCGCTCCTGCTCGCCGTCGCCGTCGGAGACGACGAATCGGTCGGCGCGCTCGTGGTCGGGCTGATCGCGTCACTCAGCGCCGTTGCGTTCATCCTCGGCTTCTCGCCGCCCTCGCTGCTGCGGATCGTCTGGCGCCGTCCGGAGCAGGCCCGCGTGCAGCACGCGATCGGCCAGCTGATGACGGCGACGAACGAGGAAGACGTGGCAGAGAAGGTTCTCGAGCCGATGGCGCTCATCGTCGGCGCGCGGGGAGTCGCGCTGGAGGACACCTACGGTCGCCGCATCGGCACGCACGGCACAGTCGACCGCGACGCCGGTCACGAGCTGACGATGTGGGCGTTCCCGTTCGGGCGGCTGCTCGTCCATACGAGCGCATTCGCGCCGTACTTCGGCGACGAGGAGCGCAAGCTGGTGCAGACGCTGGGCTCTCTCACCGGTCTCGCGCTCGATCGCGCCCGCCTCTTCGCGCAGGAGCGCGAAGCGCGTACCGCGCTCGAGCGCGCCGACGAGCTGAAGAGCCAGTTCGTTGCCCTGGCGGCGCACGAGCTCCGGTCTCCCGTTGGTGCGATCTACGGGCTCTCGGAGACGATTGCCGAGCGCGGCCCTCAGCTGGCGCCCGAGAGGCTGGAGGAGCTGCAGCTG
This sequence comes from uncultured Gaiellaceae bacterium, assembly GCA_963820565.1. Lineage (GTDB taxonomy): Bacteria > Actinomycetota > Thermoleophilia > Gaiellales > Gaiellaceae > Gaiellasilicea. The sequence continues at coordinate 71,647 of CAWGAD010000010.1, read as the reverse complement.
GCGCTGACTCATCAGATCAGGCGGCTGCGGGAGCTCGTCGAGCAGCTGCTCGACCTGTCCCGTCTCGACGCCGAGGCGGTCGTGATCAAGCCCGAGCGCGTGGCGGTCCGGGAGCGGATCGAGGAGATCGTCGCCACCGTGGCGCCGCTGCTGACGGAGCGGATCGTGATCGAGGTCGACAGCACGCTCGTGGCCGAGGTCGACGTGGACGCGCTCGACCGCATCGTCACCAACCTGGTCAGCAATGCGTGCCGGTATGGAGCCGCGCCGATCACGGTCAGCGCGGACGAGGAGCACGGCGTCCTGCACGTGACCGTCTCGGATAGCGGTCCCGGTGTGCCGGAGGAGTTCGTGCCGCAGCTCTTCACCCGCTTCGCCCGCAGCTCGGCCAGCGCTTCGACCGTCACGGGCACCGGCCTCGGCCTCGCGATCGCGCGCTCGTACGCACGCGCGCACCGTGGCGAGGTGAGCTACCGGCCGGCCGCACCGAGCGGCGCCGCGTTCGAGCTGACGCTTCCCCGCCTCAACGCCGCCTGAAGACGGCAGGCCGCGAAGCGGCCCTTTAGGGGTCTAGCGCGATCGGAATCTGCTCCGCAGATTCCGGTCTTGCGAAAAGAAATATGGACGCGCCCAGCAGGGGCTGCGGCTCCCCCACAATGCGATCGTTGACCACGAACGCTCGAAAGCGCTCGGGCGGCTCGGTCGCAGGGCGCGCCCAGACTCACTTTGGCGACGATCCGGCGTAGGCCGAGTCCCCCATTTGGGTGCTGACATCAGTTGCGGCCGCGGTACTCCAGGGCGCCGATGTCGGGCGCGCCGCTGCGGCGCCGTCCGGTCGCGTCGGTCGCGGGCGCGTAGTGGCGGTTGGCGCCGTCGATGACGGTCGAGTCTGCGCGCGGCCGTCCGCGCAGATCCAGATTGGCCGGCCCGATGCGGTCGTACTTCGAGCAGCTCCGGCCCTGGATGACGATGTTCGAGATGAAGCGCTGCGAGCTGTTGCAGACGCGGGCGGGCGTCTCGAGGAGACCGATCACGTTGTTGGCGACGATCGGCCGCTTCCAGCGCTTGACGCTGCCGTAGCGCGAGCTCATCCGAATCGAGCCCGAGTAGCCGTCCTTCCTGCGCGCGCCCGTCAGGATCGTGTTGTTGAGGACCTTGGCGTAGTGGGGCAGCCGCGTCGAGGCGTTGCTGCCGATCACGATCCCCATCCGGGCGCGGTAGTTCGGCACTCGGCGGTCGGTGCCGACGAAGACGTTGTTGACGATCGTCGCGTAGTCGACGCTGTTCGTCAGGTAGAGCTGGGCGCCGCCCGCCTTGTAGACGCCGAAGTGATTGCCTGCGACGCGCAGGAAGCGTCCCGCGAAGAGCTGGACGAGGTCGTTGTGCCCGCAGCGGTGGTTGCCCATCTTCCGGCACGGCAGTGCCCGGTCGAAGCTGTTCCGCCGGATCGTCAGGTGCGTGCCGAAGCGGCCGTTGACGAAGTCGCAGCCGCGGCAGTCGTAGAAGCGGCTGTCCTCGATGATCGTGTGGTGCGACCACCGGTACAGCGTCACGCAGTTCACGAACACCCAGGAGCGGTCGCCGCAGTGGGTGAACCTGCTGTGACGGATCGTCACGTGACGGGAGTCGGGCAGGAGGACGGAGGCCGAGTAGCGCGAGCCGCGAGCCGAGACGAGGAGGTCGTGCAGCAGGATGTGGTGCGAGGCGTTCACCTCGACGAGCGCGTCGCCGCGGACCGGCCCGATCCTCAGCCGGCCGAGCGAGACGTGCTGCGTCCGGTCGAAGATCACGTCTTCGACCCGCACGCCCACCGTGCCGACGATCTTCAGCAGCCGCGTCGAGCGCCGCGGGGGGATGACGAGCTGCCGGTAGAGCTGCGGCCGCAGGACGATCGTCCCGCCCGAGACGCGGAGCTTCCGCGCTGCTTTCGCGAATCCGGCGTCGCTCTTGACGCGGATCGTCTTCGCTTCGGCTCCCGGGGCGAGCACGGAGGCGGCGATGCAGCAGACGACGAACGCGATTGTGCTTCTGGACATTGGCCCGGGAGCCTAATTCGCGCCAGGCGCTGCGCGTATAGGCTCCCCGCCGATGAGCCGCGATCCGGATCTGAACGTCGTCGGCGGCGAGTTGCTGCCGTGCTCGGCCGAGCCGCTCACCGGCTTCTTCCGCGACGGCTGCTGTGCAACCGGGCCCGAGGACGTCGGCAGCCACACGGTCTGTGCCGTGATGACGGAGGAGTTCCTGGCGTTCAGCCGCTCGGCCGGCAACGACCTCTCGACACCGGTGCCCGAGTGGGGCTTCCCGGGGCTGCAGCCGGGCGACCGCTGGTGCGTGTGCGCGTCGCGCTGGCTGGAGGCGCACGAGGCGGGTTTCGGACCGCCGGTGGTGCTCGGCGCGACGCACGCGCGGGCGCTCGAGGTCGTCCCGGTCGAGGCGCTCACCGCCCGGGCGACGGCGCCCGACGCCGCGTAGGCCTGCGCTACGCTCAACAGCAGTGGACGAGCGCCAGAAGCGGATGGCCCAGAACGAGGCCCTCTTCCGCGAGGTGAACGAGAAGGTGAACGCGGTCGCCGAGCGCTTCGACGTCGACAGCCACATCTACGAGTACCTCTGCGAGTGCGCGAATGCGGACTGCACATTCCGCCTCCCGCTCACTCAGGCGGACTACGAGCGGGTTCGAGCCGATCCGGCACAGTTCGCCGTTCGCCCCGAGCATGCGCTTCCCGAGATCGAGACCGTCGTCGAAGAGCGGGACGGCTACTGGATCGTCAGGAAAACGGGCGAAGCGGCCGAGTACGTCGAGCGCCTCGACCCACGGTCGCGCCCGTAGCTCAGCGCATGAGCACTTGAACGGCGAGCGCCAGCGCCACGCCGGCCGCGATCAGCCAGAGTGCCTGGGTGACGGTGAAGGGCCGGCGTCGCCGCTTTCGTCCTGGCTCGAGGTACCGCACCCTGTACGAACGCCGAGGCTGCTCAGAAGGTTGCGCTGGCTCAACCGAAGACGTCGCGTGCGCAATCGGGGCAGTAGAAGTCGAGCCTCGGTGACTCGTCCTCATCGGGATCGTCGACGAGGTACGCCCGCCAGCGGGTCGCGAACGCACTGCTCACGCGCGGGCAGCACACGCAGCCGAAGATGTGCACTTCCGAGGTCGTTTCGCGATCGATCTCCACGCCTCGATCATTGCGCTGAATCGTCCGCCGTACTAGTGGCCCGCGTCCGACTACCCGGGTAGTTCGATGCCTAAGATGAACTCGCAGGTCGCTGTCGAACAAGGCGCCTTGGGCGCGCGTCCCTGCGGCCGTGCCGTCCCGAGCGACCCTCTCCCTGAGAACGCTCGGAGCCCGGATCGCTTGTGGGAGAGCCGCATCTCCCCGGGCGCCGTGCAAGGTTCGAGTGGTCGCGGCGTCTTATCTCTTGAGTACGCAATCCGACCACGAGGCGCACATGGCCACACAGACCCATCAGCTTCGTAGCAAGCCTGTCGAGGACTTCAGCGTCGAGGACATGCGAATCATGATCGGGCGGCAGCTGTCGCTGCCCAGTCTCGTTCCGAGAGCGATCGACGTCCTGCAAAAGAACCCGCTCGCCGAGGGTCACTACTACCCCGGCGATCTGCTCCAAGCCGTGCTGGAGGTCGACTGGCAGTACTGGCGGTCGAACAAGGAGCAATGGGAGGACGTCAGCGAGATCGCCGAGTCGTTCGCCTTCGCCCAGCTGAAGCTGAGCGCGGCGCTCGAGTCGTTCCGGGCCCGAACCGTCTAGCGCAGGCCGCCGTTAGACCCTCCGGCATCCGGAGGATCCGCGAGGCGATCCTGACACTCCGCTCGGAGGAGCCATCGCTCCTGCCCTTGTCGACGCGGCGAATCCTCCCGAGGCTCGCCCGCCCGACGGATCGCTCGTCACCGCGCCTGGTGGTTTCGTCAGTGCATGGCCCGGTTCACCTCGATTCGCCACCCGCTCGCGCTCTTTCTCGCCGTCGTCGGTCTCGGCGAAATGCTCGTGCTGCACGACCCGCGCCGGCGCAGTCCAGGCCGAATGCAATCGCGGTCGCCGTGCAGACACGCCTCACCCAGCTCGGCTACCTGCCCACAGGAGCCATCTCGGGCGCCCTGGACGCGCGCACGCGCCAGGCCGTTGTCGCCTTCCAAGGGTGGGAGGGTCTCGAGCGGAACGGAGTCGCCGGACCGGCGACGCTCGCTCGCCTCGCCGAGGCCGCTCGTCCCCGGCCGCTGCCCGGCACAGGCTCCCGCATCGAGGTTCACCTCGACCGCCAGGTCGCGCTCCTCGTTCGCGGGAACAAGGTCGAGCGCGCGATGCACGTGTCCACCGGCGCACCGGCGACGCCGACGCCGGCGGGTGACTTTCGCGTCTACCGGAAGGAGCGCGAGTCGTGGTCGGTTCCCTTCAAGGTCTGGCTCCCGTGGGCGAGCTACTTCAATCGCGGCATCGCCCTCCACGGTTCTGCGGACGTGCCCGCCTACCCGGCGTCTCACGGCTGCGTGCGCATTCCGCTCGACGAGGCCTCAACCGTGTACGCCTTCGCCCGAAGCGGCACGCCCGTCAGAGTCGTCCGCTGACCAACCACTCAGCCGCTGGTGCGGTCGAGCAGCTGCAGGAGTTCGTGTGCGGCGAGCTCGACGTCCTTGTGGCGCCACTCGGCCGCGCGGTAAACGCAGGCGATCAGTCCGTCGCGGTGGACGCGCCGGAAGTCTCCGTAGACGAAGGCGTAGCGGGCCTTCGTTTCGTCCGCGGCACCTTCCGTCAAGCCGAGATGCCACTCCGCGTACTCGTCCCAGGAGTGGGACTCGAGGAACGCGTTCTCGTCTGCTGCGCTCGGTTGCACGTCGCCCCAGTCGCTGTCGAGCACGTACTGGCGGCTCTCGATCAGCCGCCGGGCCTTTGCGACTGCACGCTTGTTGACGGAGTACGAAGCCACGCGACATTGTGACGTGCCTGCTTTGCCTGTGGGACTCGGTCAGAGTCGAGGCACGGGCACATGCGAGTCAGACCGGAGTTGCCGCGCTTGTCCGGATGAGCTCATCGCGGGATACTTGAGACAATGCTCGGGCGGATCGTCTTCGCAGCGGTCATCATCGCCTCGGTGCTCGTTGGCATCGTCGCGGGCTGGCAAGTCGGCCTGGGAGTCCTCGTTGTCGCGGCGCTCGTGTTCGGTACTGCGTACACCATCGGCTTCGGCGCGGATGCCACGACACGCTGGAGCTCGGCGCTCTACGGGGACGATCGAGACGATGCCGACCATTGGAGCCGGACGGGCGGCAAGCGCAAGCGCTGACGGTACGCCTCTTCAGTTCGAAGAGGCAATGCGGTTCCTGGACAGAGCCGAAGCGGCGTTAGAGCCGTGCACGCATGCCAAGCGCATTCCCGGCATCGCTGGCACACCTGACCCGCGCAGCGAAGCCGTTTCCGCGTAACCCAGGCTAGTAAGGAAGGCCCATACGGGATTCGAACCCGTGTCTGCAGAGACCCAGGTGCCGGAACCGCTTCGCCGGAAACTCGATGAGCTAAGAGCACAAGGCAAGAAGAAAGCCGATGCGGGAAAGCTCACGCGCGCGGTGTGACCTGTCGGCTCTCGACGGTGCTTCGGGAGTTAGTCGCCGCCGCCCCCGGACAAGTGGCTTGGGTAGTCGCGTGAGTCGGGGGACCAACGACCCTTCTTCTTGCCGCAGTCGCGGCAACGCTTGTGGGCCAACCGGCCTTCAACCATGTGTTCCCACTGATGGCCGATTGGCCACCGCCAGAAGCAGCGCCAGCGGGATCGCCTCACTGCTCCAATGATGCGCTTCTGCTACTCGGGGTTCAATCGTCTTGCGCTGCGCGCTTTAGCGGAAGTCACCCGATGAGCGCCGCTGACCGGCTGATCGGGCCCCGGGTTTCCGTCGAATCGAGAGAAGGCCCATACGGGATTCGAACCCGTGCCGCCGCCGTGAGAGGGCGGTGTCCTAGGCCACTAGACGAATGGGCCGTGGCGCGGCCGCCAGTGTAGCTGACCGATCCGAAGCAAAGGTTTACCAAGCCCTTGCCTTGGCCTGGCCGGCTGCTGGGGAGGCTCCGGGCATCCTCGTCTCATGAGCGAAACGAGGAGGAACGACAGATGAAGAAGCTTCTGATCGGCCTGATCGGCGCAGCCGTGCTCGCCACGGGCGGGTACGCCGCCGCGTCCGGGCCTCGACGATGCGCAGCCGGCCCGGACGGTGTCGCTCCCGGCCGCGACGACAACCGGCACGACGACCGACGACATCACGACGGCCGCGACCACAACCGGACACGACCGATGACACGACGGCCGCGACGACCACGGACGCTGCGCCCGACGACATCGTCGTCGGCGGACCACGACCGGTGGAACGACCGGCGGCAATGTCGACATCTCCGGCCCGTGCGACGAGGCCGAGCACGCGAACGACCCGCGCTGCACCGGCGGTGTCGAGGCAGATGACGACCACTCCGGCCGCGGCCGCGGTGGCCACGACGACAACGACGACAACGGCAACGACGACGACAACGACGACGAAGACCGCTCCGGCTCGAACAGCGGCCGCGGCTAACGCAACACGACCAGAGGAGAACGAACGATGAATCGCACGAAGCTCGGCCTGCTGACCATGCTCGCCCTGATCGTGAGCTCCGTCTCGCTCGTCGCCGTCGCGCAGAGCGCCGGCGTCGCGCAGACGGTGCGGGTGACCGAGGTGAGCAACTCGATCCGGTTCTCGGCCAAGCCGAAGGCGGGGACGGTCAAGTTCCAGATCCGCAACGCGTCCGACGACGCCCATGACTTCTGGCTTCGCGGTGGCGGCAAGACCTGGAAGACGCGTGTCCTCGTGGGCGGGAAGGCCGCGCCCTTGACCGCCACGCTGAAGAAGGGCGTCCGCTACTCCTTCTGGTGCGCGATCAGCGACCACCGGCAGGAAGGGATGAGCGGCAGTTTCGTCGCCCGCTAGTCAATCCCCAACGAGCGTGGAAGCACCCCAGTGGGGTGCTTCTGCGCGTCCGGAGGGCACTATCTCCACGATGAGCAACGGCAAGCGCACGATCCTGCTGGTCGAGGACGAGGAGTCGATCACGACGCCGCTCGCGGAGGCGCTCGAGCGCGACGGCTTCAAGGCCGAGGTCGCCCACACCGTCGCGGACGCGCTCGCTCGCGCCCAGGCGATCCGGCCCGACCTCGTCCTGCTCGACATCGGCCTCCCGGACGGCTCCGGCCTCGACGTCTGCCGTGAGCTGCGCGCCTCGTCGAACGTGCCGATCATCATCCTCTCGGCGCGCGGCGAGGAGACCGACCGCGTCGTCGGGCTCGAGCTCGGCGCCGACGACTACGTCGTGAAGCCGTTCAGCGCCCGCGAGGTGATCGCGCGCATCCGCGCCGTGCTCCGCCGCAGTGCCGCGCCCGCCGCGAGCGCCGACGGCCCGATCGAGATCGGCGACGTCAGGCTCGACCCGGCGCGCCGCACGGTCACCTTCGGCGGCGAGCCGCTCGAGCTCGCGCGGAAGGAGTTCGACCTGCTCGCGCTGCTGATGGGCGAAGCCGGGACGGTCGTGCAGCGCGAGCGCCTGATCGACGAGGTGTGGGACGTCAACTGGTTCGGCTCCACCAAGACGCTGGACGTCCACGTCAGCGCGCTGCGCAAGAAGCTCGACGACGATCCGCGGACGCTCGCTACATCCACACGGTGCGCGGTGTCGGCTTCCGGTTCGCCGCGCCCGAGGAGCTCGCATGAGCCTGCGTCTCCGCCTGCTCGCCGCGTTCGCCTACGTGCTCGTGCTCGTTCTGATCGCGCTCGAGATCCCGCTCGTGCTCAGCCTCTCGAACCGGGTCGACGCCGAGGTGAAGGCGCAGGCCGCCGCCCAGGCGCAGGTCGTCGCCGCGGCCACCTCCGGACGGCTCGGCGAACCGCGCCGAGCTGGAGCGGCTCGTCCAGGACGCAGGCCGGGATCTCGGCGCGCGGGTGATCGTCACCGACGGGCAGGGCAGGCTCCTGGCGGACTCCGCCGGCACCGGTCTTCGGCTCGCTTCGTATGCGAACCGGCCCGAGATCGCCGCAGCGCTCGAAGGCGGCTCAGAGCAGGGGACGCGCCACAGTGACACCGTCGGCGGTGAGCTCCTCTACACCGCGGTGCCGGTCGTCGACGAAGGCCGGCCGGTCGGCGCCGTGCGCGTCACCCAGAGCGTCGACGAGGTGGGGGAGCGGGTGCGCCGGAACGTGCTCGTGGTGGTCGGCGTCGGTCTCGCGGCGCTCGGGCTCGGGCTCGCGCTCGCCTGGATTCTCGCCGGCTCGCTCGCCGGGCCGTTGCGCGGGCTCGCGCAGAACCGCGCGCCGTGTCGAGGACGGCGAGCTCGACGCCCGCGCCGAGGTGACCGGGGCCAGCGAGCAGCGGGAGGTCGCGCTCGCGTTCAACGACATGACGGAACGGCTGGCGCAGTCGCTCGAGGCGCAACGCGAGTTCGTCGGCAACGCGTCGCACCAGCTCCGGACGCCGCTGACCGGTCTGCGGCTCCGGCTGGAAGCGGCGGGCCTCAAGTCGACCGACCCGGCCGTCGAGCACGAGCTCCAGCTCGCAGAGGCCGAGGTCGAGCGCCTGACCCGGCTCCTGAACGCGCTGCTCACGCTCGCGCGTGAGGGCGATCGGCCGGCGCTGCGGGCGCCGGTGTCCCTGCGCCGCGTCGCCGAGGCGGCGCTCGAGCGCTGGCTGCCGCGCGCCGAGGAGAGCGGCCACACGGCTCGAGGCGGAAGGCGGCGGCGACGCGTTCGTGCGGGCCGGGGAGGAGGATGTTGCGATCGTGCTCGACAACCTGATCGAGAACGCGCTCGTGTACTCGCCGCCCGGAACGCGCGTGGCGATCACCTGGAGCGACGACGGCCGGCTCGCCGTGCTCGACGAAGGCCCGGGCGTGCCGCCCGGCGAGGAGCGGCAGCTGTTCGAGCGCTTCCGGCGCGGCCGCAGCGACCGGCCCGGAACGGGTCTCGGCCTGGCGATCGTCGAGACGCTCGCGCGCCGCTGGGGCGGCTCGGCTTCGATCAGCAGTCGCGAGACGGGCGGCGCGCGCGCCGAGGTCGTCTTTCCCGTCGACCGCTCGGCACGCCGTGATCTCGAGCAGGTGACGACGTGATCCGCACTGTCCTGCTCGGCCTGCTGGGCGTCGTCCTAGCGGTCGCGGTCGGCCTCAGCGTGCATCTCGTCACCAGGGAGACGATCTCGCTCCCCGTCGTCCGGCTCGACCCGGCGCCGGCGCTCGCACCGCCCGCGGCGACAGGCACCGACGAGACGACCACCGAGGAAACAACGACCGGCGAAACGACGACCGGGACCAGCACGGAGGACGAAACCGAGACCGAAGACGGCTCGGGGCGTGGACGCGGCCGCGGGCGCAGCGGAGGCTCCGGCGGGAACTCTGGCCCAGGTGGGGGCGACGACTGACATAGGATGGGCGCCCTCTGTGGCGACGGATAGGGAACGCGAGAAGCGGCGGCTGATCCTGCGGGCTGCGATCACGGTCTTCGCGCGCTCCGGCTACCACACGAGCAGAGTCGCCGACGTCGCCAAGGAGGCCGGCGTCGCCTACGGGCTCGTCTACCACTACTTCGGCTCGAAGGAGGATCTGCTCGAGACGATCTTCCGCCGTACCTGGACGCGCATGCTCGAGGCGGTCGAGGAGCTCGAACAGCAGGGAACGCCGGCGCGCGAGCAGCTGGCCGGGGTCGCGAAGATCGTGCTCGGCGCCTGGCTGGTCGACCCCGACCTCGTCCGCGTGCTCGTCCGCGAAGTGGCGCGCTCGCCCCAGCTCGGCCGTGAGGTGGACGAGATCGCGCACGCGTTCGCGGCCCTGGAACGGATCGTCGCCCGCGGCCAGGAGCGCGGCGAGCTGCGGGCCGACGTCGACCCGAAGCTCGCCGCCTGGATCCTCTACGGCGCGCTCGAGGAGATCCTGACGGGCTGGGTGTTCGAGCGGCTGCCCGCAGGCCCGGAGGACGTCGAGCGCGCGGAGCAGACCGTCGTCGGCCTGCTCACCGACGGCCTCGCCGTGGATTGATTCGTCAATCACCTCGATTGATTCGTCAGTCAATTACGAAATGTATTCCGCCGTGTTTGAGGTCTGAAATAGCGCGGTAGGACTCCTCGGTTTCGTTTCCTTCACTCGACGTGAATTGGAGTCCTGCATGCGTGTTCGTCTCCTGCTTCCCGCCCTGATCGCCGGGCTCGTCGCGCTCCTTCCCGCCGCCGCACAGGCGGCGGTTCCGAGCGGCGGCACAGTCTCCACGGTCACGCCGACGTCCTCCTGGACCGGCGGGCCGTTCGTCACTTCGAATCCCTCCGGCCTTTGCCTCGTCGTCGACCCGTCGTGCGACCGGTACACGCTGACGATCGCGCCGCCGGCGACGGGCAACTACACCGTCGAGATCTCGACGACGCCCTCCGCCGAGGGTGACGACTACGACCTCTACGTCGACGGCCCTGGTGGCGTGCGCGTGGGCAGCTCGACGACCTCCGGCGGCCACGAGAAGGTCGTGCTGACGAACCCGCCTGCGGGCGCGTACACCGTCAACACGCTTGCCTGGCTCGTCGCCCCGGGCGGCACCTATCAGGGCAAGGCCACGCTGAGTGTCGCGTCAGCCCCGCCGGCCTCCGACCCGACCAGCGTTCTCTATCCCTTCGATGCGTCGGCCGCGCAGGCGACGGTCGAGGTGCCGCTACGGGTCGTCGCCGTCGGCTTTGCCCCGGGCGAGCTCGACGAGGCGAAGGTCCTCGGCGAGATCCCGAATTACCAGCGCCCCGGCGTCCTGATCCCCCGCGGCCAGGACTCGAGCGGCGACCAGTTCCCGCTCTTCGGCGCCGAGACGCTCGTGAACCACGGACGCAACTACTACAACAACACGAAGCCGTTCACGGCCCCGTACGAGTACAAGTGGAAGCCGCAGTTCATTTACGCACCCGCGGCGTTCACGCAGGGCCTCTTCAACGCGATGAAGACGAACTCGGCGACCGGCGAGTTCGCCAAGTCCGCCAATCGCAACTTCCTCGAGGGCTACAACGCGACGCGCGGCGTCTTCCGCGGCACGGGCGCCCTCGTCGCGCCGAACGCCCCCGTCCGCTTCGTCGACGGCGAGAAGGTCGAGGACTGGATCTCGGCCAACTCGAAGGCGCTGCTCGGGTGGGACGACCCCGCCCGCGGCAAGGGCCCCGGCCGTAACCCCGGCTACACCGTCTACATCCTCAACACCTGGGACTCGGCCGAGGCTCGGGCGATCCTGAAGCCGCAGAACGAGTACCACGTCTGGAAGATCAAGCGGACCGACCCGGACACGGGCCAGTTCGACGGGATCGACTGGGCGCGTGTCTGGGGCGGCCGCTACCGCTTCATGCTGGTCGACACGGGAGCGGCGCCGAACCCGTACGAGGCGGAGACGTGGGGCAACCGCAACCGTTCCGTCTACGGCTCGGCCAACTACGACCCGCCGCTCTGGGAGTACCGCGCCAAGGCGCCGCGGCCGGTCACGCTCGTCAACCTCGGCGAGGGGATCGAGCAGGCGGTCACGCCCGGGGCGACCTGGGACGAAGGCCAGCTCAACTTCATGCTCGGCCGGACCGTGAACCAGGCGACCTCGTTCCGGTTCCTGCACTCGTACCTCTACGAGCCGCAGCCGGCCACCGGCCAGTACTGGTTCTCGGACAACGTCTGGCACGACGCCAAGGCCGAGCTGCCGTGGGCATCCGACCTGAACAAGCTCTACAACCAGAGCGTCGTTCTGGCCGGGCTCCGGACGATGGCTCCGTACCTCACCTTCGCCGGCGACGTGCGCTTCGCATACCTCGCCGAGGGTGGCGCCGACAACGACGCCGACCAGGCGATGCTCGACCAGGCCAAGCAGGACGGTGACGACACCGCGGGCGCTCCCGGCGTCTCGATGCACACCGACACCGCGATGGACTACATCGACTCGCAGACGCGGCTCTTCCGCGGCGGCGCGTGCTACACGACCGTGCCGGCGATCAACGTCGTCGCCGAGAAGCACTATGCGTGGGCGCTCCCGATCGCGGCCGGTATCGCCACGAACCGCAATGGCGTTCCCTGGGGCTACCTCGGGTCGGTCAACGACGTCTTCAAGTCACCCCAGTCCGATCGTGACCAGTCGATGGCGTTCGCCCACCCAGAGGTCTCGGGTGGCGCGTTCACGTACACCGCGATCCACGAGGCGAGCCACTACCTCGGGCTCGCTCACCCGCACGACTCGATCGGCGCGACGCGGAATGCCGACGGCTCGCCGCGGTACTACGACGGCTTCACGTGGGCGTTCAACTCCACGGCGGCGCCGACGACGTACTCGCACACCGAGCTCGTCTACTCGATCCTCGACCAGGAGAACATCGCCCGCGGCCACGCCTCCTACTACCTCAAGTGGGCGGACGAGGCGCTGTCGCAGGGCGGCGATGCCTACGCGTCACGCGGCATCACCCAGGTCGGCCAGCTGCCGGCGAAGGCCGCGCGGCTGCGCGCTGAGTCGATCAACAACCAGAAGCGAGCGGAGACCGCGTTCGCCCGGTTCGACTTCGTGAACGCGACCTTCGCGGGCCAGAAGGCCTGGCGTGCGGCGGCCGCGTACCGCGACCTCGCGCTCGGCCTCGCGCCGGGCTCGAGCGAGCTGGCGAAGGGCACCCGCAAGGAGGGCGCCTCGGCCTGCCCCTCGGCCAAGAACTAGGAGGGACCACTGGGAGCGGCGGCCTGCGGGCCGCCGCTCCCGTTTCGAACCACGCAGATTTGGAGGACGCTGATGAGGTTACGACTGCTGTTGCTCGTTCTCGTCGTCGCGGCCGGCGGAGTGATCGCCGGCGCCAAGGGCATCACGGGCGATCCGATCGACCCGGTGCGCAACGTCGCGCTGCCGTGCGAGGCGGTCTCGACTCCCGGCCTCGTGCCGCGCGCGGCGAAGAACATCGCTCATGTCGCGAACGTCTGCGGCTTCGTCGGCACCGACATCGAGTTCCAGTCGCGTCGCGCCGCCGACGGTGTCGTGCACGACTACGCCTTCGTCGGGACGATGGGTGGCGGCACGCGGATCTTCGACGTGACCGATCCGGCGCACCCCGTCGCGGCCGGCCGCTACACCGATCCCGGCTACCAGAACGACGTTCAGGTGAGCGGCAACCTGCTCGTGCTCGGCTTCGACTCGCTCGGCGTCTCGGGCGCGACCTCTGCCTGCCTGCACCAGAAGGGCGCAGACACCGCCGGGCAGACGCGGGGCGGCGTCGACATCGTCAGGCTCGTCTTCGACCCGCAGTCCGCCACCTACGAGACCCAGCTCGCCGACTGCTACCTCTCGAGCCTCAATTCAGCGGGCGCGCATACGACCACGATCAATCCGAACGGCAAGTACCTGACCGTGAACACGTCCTTCAACGGGCTCGAGGTCGTCGACATCCGCACGATGCCCGCAACGCTCGTCCGGACGATCCCGGAGACGGTCGCCGACGACGCCCACGACATCTCGTTCTCGCGCGACGGCAACACCCTCTACAGCGCGGGGCTCGATTCGACGCGAATCCTCGACGTGACCGACATCTTCAATCGCGCGGCGACCCTGAAGGCGACGATCCCGAACGCAGCGACGGCCGAGCAGGGCGCGGACGGCCAGGTGATCCAGCTGTCGCACCAGTCGGACACGAGCTCTGACGGCAAGGTGATCGTGATCACCGACGAGGCCGGCGGCGGCATCACCGAGACGGCCTGCAACCAGGGCGCGAGCGGCAAGATCGGCGCCGCCCACTTCTGGACGGTCGGGGCCAACCCGAAGAAGCTCGGCTCGTGGCTGTACCCGAATCCGGTGCTGACGCCCGACCCGCTGAAGTCGGCGCTGGCCACGATCGGCCGCACCGAACGAGGCTGCACGATTCACGTCTTCCGGAACGGCGGCAACGGCAGCGCCGGCCCGGGTGAGATTGCCCGCGGCTTCGACGGCGTCTCGCGCCTGCCCTCGCGCCAGTTCGTCACCGCTCACTACGGCGCCGGCACCTGGCACGTCGACTTCTCGAAGCCTTCGAGCTCGAGCGACGGCATCGCCGAGGACTCGCGCTCGACCTGGGGCAACACGCTCGGCTGGAACGTGATGCCGGGCGCCGAAACCTGGTCTGCGAAGGAGTACAAGGGCTACGTCTACACCGGCGACATGACGCGCGGCTTCGACGTCTTCAAGCTCACGAGCTGCGAGGGCATTGGCTGCATCGTCAGGCCGACGAAGGTCGATGTCACCAGCGGTCCGGTGGCTCCGTGAACGCGAATTCAGGAGGAACGATGAAACACGCGTGGATCGCGGCAGTAGCCGCGCTGGTGCTGGCGGCTCTCGCCGGCGCCGTTCCGAGCGCTTCGAGCTCGCCGGCGGCGGCGGGCTCGGAGCGCTACATCGTCGTGCTCGCCGGCGTTCAGAGCGAGGAGGGCTTCACGGGCGCCGGCACGCATGCGGCGGCGGTCGCGGCTGTCGCCGCTGCCGGTGGAACGGTCGCGAACGATCTGTCCAAGCAGATCGGCGTGCTCGTCGTCGAGTCCAGCGTCGCAGGCTTCTCGAGCGCGCTCTCGTCCTCGGCGCTCGTCGAGACGGTCGGGCAGGACAAGAAGTTCAAGGGCCTGCCGGACGGTGGCCCCGAGCAGACGGCCGACCCGGTCGAAACGCTGCAGTGGGACATGGCGCTGATCCGCGCGCCGCAAGCGCACAACTTCCAGGCCGGCGCGCGCTCCGTCGACGTCGGCATCCTCGACAGCGGCATCGACGGACGGCATCCCGACTTCCTCCTCGACGGGAAGGGCTCGAACGTGGACTGCGCCCGCGGGCACAACTCCGTCCGCTTCCTCCCGAGTGGCCCCGGCGTCGGCAACCCGGATCCGTGCACGGACAACCACTTCCACGGCACGCACGTGGCCGGAACGGTCGCCGCGCAGGCGAACGGGATCGGCGTCGTCGGCGTCGCCCCGAACGTGACGCTCGTCCCGGTGAAGGTCTGCGATGCGAGCGGCTTCTGCTACGTCAGTGCCGTCGTCGACGGGCTCACGTACGCGGGCGACATCAGGCTCGACGTGATCAACATGAGCTTCTTCGTCGACGACGATGCGTTCCAGGAGTCGACCGAGTTCAAGTGCAACTCCGATCCGACGCAGCAGGCGTTCCGCCAGTCGGTCGAGCGGGCGATCAAGTACGCGATCGGCCGCGGCGTCGTGCCGGTGGCGGCGCTCGGGAACTCCGACGAGGATCTCGGCAATCCCTCGGCGGCGGACCCGGACGACTGCGACGTCGTCCCGGCCGAGACGAAGGGCGTCATCGCCGTCTCCTCACTGGGGCCGCAGAGCGAGAAGGCCGCTTACTCCAACTACGGCGTCCCGGCCAACGACGTCGCTGCACCGGGCGGCAACGGCACCACCGGCGACTGCACCACGACGATCCTCTCGACCCTGCCGGGCGGAGCCTACGGCTGCATCCAGGGAACGTCGATGGCCTCGCCGCATGCGGCGGGCGTCGCGGCCCTGATCGTCAGCCGGTTCGGCAAGCTCGCCAAGAACGGCGACGTAGAGCTGGCGCCGAGCACGGTCGAGTCGATCATGGAACGGAGCGCGGTCGACATCGGCCTGACCGGCTACGACACGTGCTTCGGGAACGGCCGCATCGACGCCCTTCGCGCGATCGAGCGCGACTACTCGGCACGCTACGACGCTTCGGCGCCTTTCTGCGCCGAGTACACGGAATAGCCGGAGGCGGCGGGTAGGGTCCCCGCGTGGGGCCCTACCCGCCGCTGAGGCTCTATCGGATCCCGTTCTCGACCAACGTCGAGCGCGTCGCGCTCGCGCTCGCCCACAAGGGAATCGAGGTCGAGTCACGTCGACATCGACCCGGATGACCGGAGCGACGTCGTGCGCATCAGCGGGCAGGAGCTCGTGCCCGTTCTCGTCGACGGCGACCGCGTCGTCTCCGACTCGCCCGCGATTCTTGCGTACCTGGAGGAGCGTTTTCCGGAGCGGCCGCTCTACCCGGCCGATCCGGCCCGCCGCACCGAGCTACAGCTCTTCGTCGACTGGTTCAACCAGCTCTGGAAGCGCCCACCGAACCTCATCGTCGCCGAGGAGCTGAAGCCGGAGCCGGACCGGGCCAGGATCGCGGAGCTGGAGAGCCGAATCGCGGACGCGCTGCCGGTCTTCGAGGATCTCCTCGCCGGCCGCGACTACCTCTTCGGCGACGAGCTCACGGCCGCCGACGTGATCGCGTTCCCGTTCCTGAAGTACGCGGTGCTGTGGCCCGCTGGCGACACGGACCGCTTCCACGAGATCCTTCGCGACACGCAGCGTCTCGACGGCCGCTATCCGAGGCTGGAAGCCTGGATCAACCGGGTCGACGCGCTTCCGCGCGCCTAGGCCCGAGGGAAGAGGAGCCGCCTCGCCGCCGTCTGGTGGTCAGCGACGAGGAAAAGGAGCCCACAATGCATCCAGTTCTCATGCAGGAGATAGCGCGTTACCGGCAGGCGGACATGCTTCGCGAGGCCGAGCGGGCTCGGCTGGCCCATGAGGTCAGCGTCGCTTCGGACCGGCCCCGCCGGCGCCTTCGGCTTCCCCGGCTCGTTGCCGGGCTGGGCCGTCCCGCCTTCGGCCGCTAGCTAACGCGCTGCCGACGCTGCGACGGCACGCCGGGCGGCGTCCGTCGCGGCGGCGGCGAGCCGCTGCGCGTGCTCCACGCGGTCGTCGCCCGGAATCGAGACCAGGTTCGCCGCGATCAGTCCGGCTGCCGCCCGTGCCGCGGCCTCTGCGAGTATCGCCGCCGCCGCTGCGTCTTCCGCCCCTCCGCGGTTGGCGTGCTGTGCGGCCTCGGCGCCGAGGAGCGCGACGTCGTACGCGCACTCGGCGATCGACAGCGGAACCTCTGCGGCGGTGTCGAGCGCTTTCCCGATTGCGGCGTCACGGGTGCCGTGCTCCTCGGCGTTCTCGATCAGCGCGAGCGCCTCGAGGTACGCCTCCTCGTTCGCCTCGGCGAGCTTCTCGACTCGGGAGCGGAGTGCCTGAGCCTGCGCGGAGACTCCGCGCGCCTCCTCCCAGTCGGTGGAGCGGCGCGCCGCCGAAGCGATCAGCCCGGCCGCCATCGCCGTCACGACGCCTGAGACCGCACCGGCTCCAGGCGCAGGCGACGGGCCGGCGATCTCGTCCAGCACGTCCTGCAGTGGGCCCGTGTAGAGGCTCATGTCCAGTCGAGCTCGGCCAGGCGTGCCCGCAGCGCGTCCGAGAGGACGGCGCTGGGCTCGTAGCCCGCCGACGCGAGCGCTGCCTCGAGATCCGCAACGAGGAGGACGCGAAACTCCGCGTCGGCCCGGGCGCGCTCGACGATCTCGTCGAGCTCGTGACGGGCACGGGGCAGCTCCTGCGCGGCCTGCACCCACGCGGTGGGAGCAGGCGGTAGCTCGGCTAGAAGCTCGCCCAGACGCTCCTCGTCATGGGGAGAGATGGCGCTCACGATTCTCCAGACGTCGCGGGACCCGGATTTCTTCCCTCGAGTTGCGAGCGCAGCTTACCGAGGCAGCGGGAGATCCTGCTGGCGATCGTCCCGGCCGGGAGATCGAGCGCTTCGCCGATCGTCCGATAGCTCTCGTCACGGGCGAAAAAGCGGTCGAGGATCTCGCGGCAGCTGCCGGACAGGGCGCGTAGTCCGTCGTGCACGTCGAGGGCCTCGTCCAGCCGCTCGAGCGCCGGGTCGACCTCCTCGCCCTCCGGAAGCTCGACCGGCTGCTCGCGGGCGCCGGAACGCAGCCGGTCGACGCAGGCGTTGCGGGTCAGCTGAGCGAGCCACGGCCGAATCGCCGTGTCGTCGCGGAGCGAGTCGAGCCGCTCGTACGTTCGCGCGAACA
The DNA here is from genome assembly GCA_963820565.1 of uncultured Gaiellaceae bacterium. Taxonomy (GTDB): domain Bacteria; phylum Actinomycetota; class Thermoleophilia; order Gaiellales; family Gaiellaceae; genus Gaiellasilicea. Next base: position 53,763 of record CAWGAD010000010.1, on the reverse strand, counting down.
CATCCTGGAAGACGTCCTCGGCGTCGTGGTCGGACAGTCGGTAGGCACGCACGGCGATCGCGTAGACATAGCGCGAGAAGCGCTCGACCAGCTCGTTCCACGCCTCCGGCTCGCCGGCCCTGCAGCGCCCGACGAGCTGCGCGTCGGTGACTTCGGTCTTCATGGCGGCAAGTCCATTCAAGCGCGATTCCGCACCAATGGGAAGAAGTCTGCGCCTTCCTCCGTCTAGCTGGCTCAGGCAGGGGTCGAGGCAAGGGAGGAAGGGCAATGAAGTATCGGAGAAGGCAGCGGTGGCTTCGCCGCCTCGCACTAGGGCTTTCGTTCGCCACCGTTGCGGTCGGTGGCTGGGTGTCCCCCGCATTTGCGAAGCCCGACGATGGTGGCGCCGGTAACGGCAGCCGTTACGTGTCAACCCCGGGCTGGAGCGGCCCGGTCGACGAGAACGGGATTCCGCTTTCTGCGGGCATGCCGTCCGGTGACGAGCTGTTCCCCGCCGTGATCCCGTATCTCTCGCAGGGAGTTCTGACCCAGGAGAGGCGTCCCAGCTGTCCGGCCAGGAGGCGACGACCGCCAGGCTGATCCAGTCGCTGGCTGCGCCGAGCGGCGACGAAGTGGCATTCGCCAACGCGATCAAGAGCCAGCCCGCGCCGAGCGGCGACGAGCTGGCAATGCTGAACGCAATCGCGTCGCACGACCCGTTTCTGACGGACGTCAACGTCCGGCAGGGCGAGTCGCTCGGCGGCCCCGACGGCGGCACTCGTTCCTTCGGGATCCTCGGAGAGATGGTCAAGTCGCGGCAGCCGGCCGAGGTGTTCATCCCCGGCGTGACGGACTTCCCGAAGGCGACTGCGACGGCGACGGCGACGCGGCCGGACGACCGGGCAGACCGCTTCACGGGAGTGCCACAGCCGCCGGTGATCAGCTACCTCAGTCACGGCATGGCTTCCGACGGCGAGGTCGGCGCACGGCCCGACAACCGGGCGGATCGCTTCGCCCTCTCGAGTGTCCCGACGCAGACCCGAGGTGTCGAGCAGCGGCTGGAACATCGAGTGGAACGAGGCGCTCACGTTCGGCATCGGCGGAATCGTGCTGGCGCTCGCAATCGGCTTGGGGCTCGGCTACCTTCGCCGGCCCAGGCTCGCTCTCTAGAGATCGCTGGGGGCAGCGACGAGAAAGGGGCTCTTCGGAGCCCTTTTCTCGTTGCGCAAGATGAGCATCCGCAAGAGCGGATGCTCATCGCGCGAAAATCCCTAAAGGGGCCGCCCGCGGCGGCCCAAAAGCGCCCTTCGCGTTCGGCTTACGGTGCTTCGGCCTCGCGGGCGTCCAGGCGGACCTCGAACAGCGCGCGCAGCTCCTCGCCTGTCGTGAGCACCTCGTAGCGAGGACGCCGCGGCGGCAGCTTCACGATCCTGCACGTCGCTGTCGCGCACCCCGTGGCAACGCTCGTAGGCGGCGGCTTCGTCGAAGGTCGTCAGGCCGGCGCGGCGGCTGCGAAAGCGCATGGCGCACGGCATATCAGAGACCTGTCCGAAGCGGAAGCCGACAGGCCGCAGTTTGCGGGTAAAGCCGATCAAAAAACCCCGCTTGAGCGGGGTTTTCCGGACGAGGCTGCGGGACTAGGATTCGAACCTAGACTACTCGGTCCAGAGCCGAGCGTCCTACCATTAGACGATCCCGCACCGGGGTCGGCGGCCAGTTTAGCCGACTAGGTTTCGAGCCGGTAGACCGAGACCAGGCGCTTTTCGTCGGCCGTGTCGATGTGCGCGATCACCTCGACGTAGGGCTCGAGGCCGGAGCCGCGGAGCTTCGCCTTCAGCAGCCCGTCGACCTGGAAGAGGCCCGACGAGTTGTTCATCACGATCTCGATCATCACCGGCCGCGACTCGCCGTCCTTGATCGAGACGTCGTCGATCGCCGCGGCAGAGAGCGAGTGCATCGAGACGCGGCCCTTCTCGAACGGAATCCGCGAGCGGCCCTCGGCCATGTCGAGTGCGTCGGCGACGCGGAGGATGCCGGCCTCGAGCGCCAGCGGCTGCCCGTCGGCCCGGTGGCTCGTGATCGCCTGCAGCACCTCCGAGATGATCACGGTCAGGTTCGGCTCCTCGTAGATCCCGCGCAGGAGCTCGCGCAGCTTCGGCTCCGAGAGGAAGAGCGAGAAGTCCTCGTGGCCGTGCCGGTGCACGGACATGCCGACGCAATGGAAGAAGGAGGAGAGGGCGACGATCACTTCGGAGTCGTCCTGCTCGAGCCCGAAGTCGCGCACCGCGGACGGCTCGATCCCGTGCTTCGTCAGCTGTCTGAGGAGCTTGAGCGCGATGTTCGCGACGATCTGGATGTGCACCCAGGAGTGGTCGTTGATCTCCATCCGCACGACCGCGTTGACGTTGGAGACGTGCCACCAGCCCTTCAGCTGCTTGTCCTCGTTGACCCGCTCGAGCACCTTCCGCAGCTTCCGGTTGCCGCGCACCGGCAGGTTGATGTGCATCTTCTCGACCGCCTCCGCGGGAGTCAGCCGCGTCTCGCGTACCGCCTCCTCCGAGACCGGCTTGTCGATCCGCTCCTCGGTCTCGCGATCCAGATCCATCAGGCTCTCACCACCACGCTGCGCGCGAACTTGTCGTGCAGCGTCTGGTTGCGTGCGTCGCGGAGCGGCCAGAGGTGGTCGACGATGCCCGGCACGGTGAAGAGCGCCCACAGCGTCGCGGTCGAGAGCCAGCGCCGGAACGCGCGCAGGTAGCCGATCGGCGCGCGGTCGTCCGCGTCGACGACCTTGATCCCGAGGGCCATCTTCCCGAACGTCTGGTTGCGCGAGCCGATCATCACCGTGTCGTAGATCGCTTCCGGCAGGACGAAGAGAGTGAGCAGGACGAGCGTGTCGCCGCCGTAGAGCAGGTCGTTCAGCTCCTTGACCGAGACGCCGGCGAGCAGGATCGCCGAGACGACGACGACGCCGAGGATGATGCTGTCCAGGAGCAGCGCGACGAGGCGGCGACCCCAGCTCGCGAGCTCGCTGCCGGCGACGACCTCATCGGGGGTTACGTCCACGAGGACAGGTTAGGCGACCTCGTCGGCCCAGTCGCCGTAGAGGCTCATGTAGAGGCCCTGGCGGGCGATCAGCTCGTCGTGCGTCCCCTGCTCGACGACGCGACCGTGCTCCAGCACGACGATCAGGTCGGCGTCGCGGATCGTCGAGAGTCGATGTGCGATCACGAATGCCGTCCGGCCCGCGAGCAGGCGGCGCAGGGCTTGCTCGATCTGGCGCTCGGTGCCGATGTCGACGGATGAGGTCGCCTCGTCCAGGATCAGGATCCGCGGGTCGGCAAGCAGCGCGCGGGCGAAGGCGACGAGCTGCCGCTGGCCGAGGGACAGCCTGGTGCCGCGCTCGCCGAGCTGCGTCTCGTAGCCGTCCTCGAGCTCGAGCACGAATCGGTGCGCGCCGACCGCCTCGGCCGCAGCGGCGATCTCCGCCGGCGTCGCTTCCGGGCGGCCGAAGGCGATGTTCTCCGCCACCGTGCCGCCGAAGAGAAAGCCCTCCTGCGGCACGATCCCGAGCTGGCGCCGGAGCGAGCGTTGCGTGACGTCGCGGAGGTCGTGGCCGTCGATCGTGAGCCGGCCCTCGGTCGGGTCGTAGAAGCGCGCGATCAGCTTCGCGATCGTCGACTTGCCGGCGCCCGTGTGACCGACGAGCGCCACGGTCGTCCCGGCCGGGACATCGAGGTCGAGCCCGTGCAGCACCTCCGGGAACTCGGGCCCGTAGCCGAAGCGGACGCCGTCGAAGCGCACGTGTCCCTCGATCCGCGGCAGCTCGAGCGCGCCCTCCGGATCGACGACCTGCGGCTTCTCGTCGAGGACGCCGATGATCTTGTCGAGCGCCGCGATCGCGGCCAGGAACGTGTTGTAGAGCTGCGAGAGCTGCTGGATCGGATCGAAGAAGTTCGAGAGGTAGAGCGCGAAGGCGAACAGCGTGCCGGCGGACATGTCGTCGTGGTAGACGAGCCAGCCGCCGTAGCCGAAGACGATCGCGGTCGCCGCCGTGGCGAGCAGGTCGACGATCGGGAAATAGATCCCGTTCAGCACCACCGTCTCGTAGTTCGCGGCCCGGTAGCGGTCGTTGACCCCGTGGAAGGCGCGCTCCTGGACGGGCTCGCGCGTGAACGACTGGACGACGCGCATGCCGGCGATGTCCTCTGCGAGCGTCGCCGTGACGAGACCCAGCCGCTCGCGCACGCTCCGGTAGGCGCGGTTCGAGCGGCTCCGGAACCACGCGGTCGCGATCGCCATCAGCGGCAGCACCGTCAGCGTCGCGAGGGCGAGCCGCCAGTCGAGGAAGAAGAGGATGACGGCGGTGCCGCCGAGCAGGAGCGTGTTCTGGACGAGTGTGGTGACCCCGTCGGTGACGAGCTGGTCGAGGGCCTCGACGTCGTTCGTGATCCGGCTGATGATCACGCCGGCGCGGTTGCGCTCGTAGAAGCCGAGCGAGAGCCGCTCCAGATGCTTGAAGAGCGCGTTGCGGAGATCCGCGAGCATCCGCTCGCCGACCCAGCCCGTCAGGTAGGTGTTCGCGGCCGAGAGCAGCAGGGCGACGAACGCGGCGGCGAGGAAGATGACGACGATCCACGTCAGCCGGTCGAGGTCGAGCTTGGCGATCCCCTCGTCGATCGCGAGCTTGGCCAGGTAGGGCGGCGCCAGCGCCACGAGCGTGTAGAGGAGCAGTGTCCCCAGCGCGAGCGCGGTGCGGCCGCGGTAAGGAAGCGCGAGTCGGACGAGCAGCCCGGCCCGCCGTCGGGTGCGCCGCCACGACCAGTCCCGCACGTTGCCGCCACGCTCCTCAGAGAGTGCCCGCCGGGTTGCCAGACCTTCACGCCGACTCCTTCAGCAGGCCCTGGATCAGCCCGTGCTCGTGGATCTCCTGGTAGACGCGGTTCGTCGCGAGTAGCTCCGCCTGCGTTCCGTGCGCGGCGATGCGGCCGTGCTCGAGCACGACCACCTCGTCGGCGAGCGCGATCGTCGAGAGGCGGTGGGCGATGATGATCGTCGTCCGGCCGCGCATCGCCTCGGCGAGCCCGGCGCGGATGCGCGCCTCCGTGGTCGCGTCGACCGAGGCGGTGGCGTCGTCGAGGATGAGGATCCGCGGGTCGATCACGAGCGCCCGCGCGATCGCGAGCCGCTGGCGCTGGCCGCCGGAGAGCGTGATCCCGCGTTCGCCGATGACGGTGTCGTAGCCCTGCGGCAGCTCCTCGACGAACTCGTGCGCCTGAGCGGCACGCGCAGCCTGCTCGATCAGCTCGTCGCCGGCGTCGAGAACGCCGAAGGCGATGTTCTCGCGCACGGTCGCGGAGAACAGGAACGGATCCTGGGAGATGACGCCGATCTCGCGCCGGAGCGACCGTCGCGTCACCTCGCGCACGTCGACGCCGTCGACGAGCACGCGGCCCTCGGTGGCGTCGTAGAAGCGCGGCACCAGTGCGGCGAGCGTCGTCTTCCCGGAGCCGGTGTGGCCGATCAGCGCGACCGTGCGGCCGGGCGCGAGCTCCAGGTCGATCTCCTCGAGCACGGGACGGCCTTCGGCGTAGCCGAAGCCGACGTGCTCGAAGCGGATCTCGCCCGGACCGGGCGCGAGCTCGACAGCGTCCGGCTTGTCGTCGACGCCCTCGGGCTCGTCCATCACCTCGAAGATGCGCTCGCCCGACGCGGTCGCCCGCTGCGCCTGGCCGATCCACATGCCGAGGCTGCGCAGGGGCACGATCAGCATCGCGAGCAGCAGGTTGAAGACGAAGAACTCGGAGACCGAGAGCGAGCCGTTCACGACCATCCGCCCGGCCGCGAGCAGGACGGCTCCCTGGGCCAGCAGCGGCAGGAACGAGAGCAGGGGCACGTAGATCGCGCGCTGGCGGAACGCGCGCACGGTCTCGTCGAAGACGCTGCCCGAAGCCCGCTCGAACCGCTCTTGCCGGCGATCCTCCTGGGCGAACGCCTTGACGACGTGCACGCCGACGATCGACTCCTCCGCCACCGTGGCCACCTCGCCGAGGCGCTGCTGCACATCCCGCAGCACCGGGTGCGAGACGTGGCTGTAGCGATACGCGACGGCGATGATCAGTGGCGTGATCGCGAGGGCGATCAGGGCGAGCTGCCAGTCGAAGAAGAAGAGCACGCCCATCACCGAGACGACCGTGAGCACGTGCTGGAAGAAGAAGATGAGGCCGAAGCCGAGGAAGAAGCGCACCGACTGCAGGTCGACGGTCGCACGGGACATCAGCTGGCCCGTCTGGTGCCGGTCGTAGAAACCGAAGGAGAGCCGGAGCAGGTGGGCGTAGAGCCCCTCGCGCATGTCCTTCTCGATCCCGAGCGCCTGCCTGCCGGAGATGAGCCGGCGCCCGACCATGAAGGCGGCCTTCAGAACGCCGACGAAGAGGATCGCCGCGACGACCCAGGCGAGCGTGCCCGTGCCGCGCTGGTCCTCGATTCCGTCGATCGCCTCGCCGACGAGGAGAACGATCGCGATCGCCGCAGCCTGTGAGAGCACGGCCAGGATCGTCGAGACGAGCAACGAGCCCTTGTACGGCCGCAGGAACCCGAGCAGGCGGATGAAGGTGCGGCGGTACGGGACTGGGGTGGTGCTCACTCTTTCGAGCCTAGCCGCACAAGCTCTCGCCGCACGTGCGTCAGAGCCTTGCCGAGCCGGGCGCGGTTGGCGGCGTCGTTCAGCCAGCCACTCGCGCCCGAAGGATGCGGCAGTGGGATCACGATCGCGTCCCTGTGCAGGTAGCTCTTGCCGATCGCATCGGTCAGCGTCGCGATCCCGAGTAGTCGTCGCAGCGCCAGCCCGCCGACCGTGACGATCAGATCGGGGCGAAGCAGCTCGAGCTCCCAGTCGCGCCAGAACTCACAGAGGTCCTGCTCGCGCGGCGTCGGTGTCCGGTCGCCGCGTCCGGAGGCGGCTCGGCCCGGATAGCAGCGCGTGACGGACGCGCAATAGAACCTCTCGTAGAGCTCGTCGCCTTCGAGCCGGAGCCAACCGCGCAGCCGCTGGCCGGCGCGGCCGCGCCATGGCAACCGTTCGGCGCCCTCGACGATTCCGGGCGCCTGCCCGAAGAGGTACGCGCGCTGGCCGTGAAACGGCGCCCGCACCGGCCAGGACTCGAGCTGGTAGCCCGCCTCGACGCAGGCACGACAGCGGGCGTTGTCGCGCTGCAGCGAGCCGATCGAGCGGTACGAGCTCTTCCGGACTGTCACGCGCGAACAGCGACGAACCAACGACCGGCGAAGAGCGTCTCGCCGCCGCCGAGCTCAGCGGCCAGCTCCTCCGGCTCGAAGAAGCGCTTGAAGACCTGCCAGCGCGAGCCGTCGTTGAGGATCCGCTCCTGCCATTCGACCGGCTCGACATCGTCGCGCAACGCCGCGTCGACGACGACGAGCTCGGGTGCGACGCGACGCGCCTCGGTCAGGAAACGAACACGTTCGCTCTCCTCGAGATGCCCGTAGAAGTGGCTCGTGAAGATGCGCTCGAAGGCGTCGGCGACGAACGGCAGCCGCAGCGCATCCGACTGGACGAACCCGGCGTCCGGAACGCGCTCGCTCGCGATCTCGAGCATCGCGGCGCTCTGGTCGAGCCCCGTGATCGCGCCCGGCAGGTGCCGCGTCAGGTACCCGGTGCCGCACGCGACGTCGAGCGTGCGCGCCGGCGGGAGTGCCGCGATCGTGGCGAGCAGGCGGTCCCGTTCCTCGTCCCAACCCGGCCGGTCGCGGGCCTCGAAGCGGCCGTGACCGAGCCACCAGTCGTCGTATTCCGGCGCCCGCGCCTCGTAGTACGCCTCCATCGCTCGTACAGTACGGCGCGTGCTGGAGGCCGTGCCGAACTTCTCCGAAGGACGCGACGAGGCCGTGATCGAAGCGCTGCGCGAGGCGCTCTCGCAGCCTGCGCGCGTGCTCGACGTGCACGTCGACGCCGACCATCACCGCTCGGTCTTCACCCTCGTCGGCGCGGGCGAGGAGCTGATCGAGTCGCTGCTCGCGGGGATCGCGACCGCACGCGAGCGCATCGACCTCCGCCGTCACGACGGCGCACACCCACGCATCGGCGCCGCCGACGTCGTGCCGATCGTGCCGATCGTGCGCGAGGACATGGCCCGCGCCCGCGAGACGGCTCTCGCCCTCGCCGGCCGGATCGGCGAGGAGCTGGAGCTGCCCGTGTTCCTCTACGGCGAGCTCGCGCCGGGGCGAGGGCCTGCGTTCTTCCGCCGCGGCGGGCCTGATGAGCTCCAGCGCAGAATCGACTCCGGCGAGCTCGTTCCGGATTTCGGGCCGCCGAGGTTGGACGAGCGTGCGGGCGGCGTCATCGTCGGCGCCCGCGCACCGCTGATCGCGTTCAACGTCAACCTCCGCGGCGACCTCGACGCCGCGCGCGGGGTGGCTGCAGTCGTCCGCGAGACGGGCGGCGGCTTTCCCGGCGTGCGCGCCCTCGGGCTCGAGCTGCCGCGGGCGGGGGTCGTGCAGGTCTCGATGAACGTCGAGGACTGGGAGGCTGCTGCGCTGCACGAGATCGTCGCGCGGATCGAGGCGGAGGCAGCCCAGCGCGGGGCGGAGGTGATCGGCTCGGAGCTCGTCGGCCTCATGCCCGCAGGCGCAGCGGCAGCGGCCGCCGGCGCGATGCTGCGCATCGACGGCTTCGACGAGTCGCACGTGCTCGAGTTGCGCCTGCTCACGTAGGTGTGTTTGGGTCTCCGTGAGAACGCGGTACGGGATACGTGTCCACGATCAAAGGGGGTCCCGATGCGCAAGTTCTTGCCTCTCGCCATAGCCGCAGGATTCGTGGCGTGGCTCTTCTCCAGCTCTCGCGGTCGAGTGTTGTTCGGACGGCTCCACGGACTGGTGTCCGGCGCGCTGCCGAAGAGCTACGACGACGCGACACTGAAGGACAAGGTCGAGTCGGAGCTCTTCCGCGACGAGCACGAGATCAAGGGCTCGATCAACATCAACGCGCAGGAGGGTGTCGTCCAGCTTCGCGGCGAGGTGCCTTCGCAGGACCTGATCGAGGCGCTCGTGGCTCGGACCCGGAAGATCCACGGCGTCAAGGACGTGGAGAGCCTGCTCCATCTCCCGGGGACTGAAGCACCCATGCACCACTGACCCCCGAGGTGCTGGAGCAGGAGCTCGACGAGGCGGCCGCCGCGACCGCGTTCTCCGGCGTTGCCCGCGTCGATCGCGGTGACAGGACCGAGTTGGCGAAGGCGTACGGCCTTGCCCATCGCGGACTAGGGATCCCGAACGCACTCCACACACAATTCGCGACCGCGAGCGGCACGAAGGGCCTGACTGCCCTCGCGGTCGTGAATCTCATCGAGAATGGGTCGCTCGAGCTCTCGACGACGGCACGGTCGGTGCTCGGCCCGGATCTCCCGCTGATCGGCGACGACGTCACGATCGAGCACCTGCTCTCGCACCGGTCGGGCATCGGCGACTACCTCGACGAATCGGAGGATCTGGACCTCGCCGACTATCTGATGCCCGTTCCGGTACACGAGCTCGCAACCAGCGAGGAGTTCCTCGCCGTGCTCGACGGGTACCCGAGCAAGTTCCCACCTGGCGAGCGGTTTGCCTACTGCAACGGGGGCTACGTGGTGCTTGCGTTGATCGCGGAGCGAGTGAGTCGCATCCCGTTCCACGAGCTGGTGCGTGAACGCGTGTGCGAGCCGGCGGGGATGGTCGACACCGAGTTCCTGCGCTCCGACGAGCTCCCAGGGCGCGCGGCGCTCGGCTATCTGGAGGTCGACGGCGCCAGGACCAACGTCTTCCATCTCCCGGTGCGGGGAACTGGAGACGGCGGCATCTACACGACCGTCGCGGACATGAGCTCGTTCTGGACCGCGTTCTTCGGTGGCCGGATCGTCTCGCGGGACTGGGTGGCCGAGATGGTGCGCGTCCGCAGCGACGTGACGGGTGAGTCGAGCCGGTACGGCCTCGGCTTCTGGCTCCACGAGTCGAATGACGTCGTGATGCTGGTCGGATCGGACGCGGGAGTGTCGTTTCGCAGCGTGCACGACCCGCTGCGGGGCGTCACGCACACCGCGATTTCGAACACATCGTCCGGCGCCTGGCCGATCACGCGGCTGCTCGATGAGCTCAGCTTGCGCCTAGACTCACCCGCGTGATCGCGAGTCCGGCCCTGACGGGGAACGACCTCCGGCTCGAGGACGTCTGGGAGGTCGCGGTGCACCGCGTCCCGGTCGGGCTCGCCGACGAGGCGCGAACGAAGATGACCGCGGCGCGCGCGCTCGTCGAGCAGGCCGCGGAGCACACGTACGGGGTCAACACCGGCTTCGGGCGGTTCGTGTCCGAGTCGATTCCGGAGGACAAGGTCGAGGAGCTGCAGCTGCGCCTCCTGCGCAGCCATGCGTGCGGGGTCGGCGAGCCGTACCCGGACGACGTCGTGCGCGCCGCGATGCTGCTGCGCGCGAACGCGCTGGCGAAGGGCTACTCGGGCGCGAAGATCGAGACCGTCGAGCTCCTGATCGAGTGCCTCAACCGCGGGGTGCTGCCGCGCGTGCCGGCGCGCGGCTCGGTCGGCGCGAGCGGCGACCTTGCTCCACTCGCGCACCTGGCGCTGCCGCTCGTCGGCGAAGGGCAGGCGTGGTTCGAAGAGACGTTGCACTCCGGGGCCGATGCGCTTGCGGCTGCCGGGCTCGAGCCGATCCGGCTGGCCGCCAAGGAAGGCCTGTCGCTGATCAACGGGACGCAGTTCATGGCCGCGATGGCTGCGCTCCTGCTCGTCCGCGCGCGTCGCCTCGCACGCGTCGCCGACCTCGCCTGTGCGCTCTCGCTGGAGGCGCTGCAGGGCTCGCGGACGAGCTTCCATCCCGCGATCCACCAGGCCCGGCCGCTGCAGGGCCAGCTCGACTCGGCGGCCAACATCCACCGGCTCCTCGACGGCTCGGCGATCATCGAGTCGCACCGCTGGTGCGACAAGGTCCAGGACGCGTACTCGCTCCGATGCGCGCCCCAGGTGCACGGCGCCAGCCGCGACCTGCTCGACAACGTCGAGACGACCGTTGCGATCGAGTTGAACGCGGCCACGGACAATCCGCTCGTGCTCGTCGACGAGGGGCTCGTCGTCTCGAACGGGAACTTCCACGGCCAGCCGCTCGCCTTCGGGCTCGACACGCTGGCGATGGCGGTGTCCGAGTTCGCCAGCATCTCCGAGCGGCGCGTCGAGCGGCTCGTCAATCCGTCGCTGTCGGACGGCCTGCCGCCCTTCCTGACGGTCGAGGGCGGTCTCAACTCCGGGTTCATGATCCCGCAGTACGTCGCGGCGGCGCTCGTGTCCGAGAACAAGTCCCTGTGCCATCCGGCGAGCGTCGACTCGATCCCGACGAGTGCGGGCCAGGAGGATCACGTTTCGATGGGCAACGCGTCCGGGCTGAAGGCGCTGCAGGTGGTCGCGAATGCCGAGCGGGCGCTGGCGATCGAGCTCCTCGCCGGCGCGCAGGCGATCGAGTTCCTGGCGCCGCTCGAGCCGGGGCCGGGTGTGCGGGCGACCCACGACGCGGTGCGCGAGCTCTCCGAGCGGCTCCGCGACGACCGCTCGCTCGCCGAGGACATCGAGCGTGTCGCCGACGCCATCCGCGACGGCTCGATCATCGCGGCCGCGGAAGCCGAGATCGGAGAGCTCGAGTGAGCGTGTCCTCGCTCGACGCCGCCGTCGAGGCGCTCGCCGGCGACCTCTCGCGGATTCGCGCGCCGCGCGGGACGCAGCTGAACGCCCGCTCCTGGCAGACGGAGGCGCCACTGCGGATGCTGTTGAACAACCTCGACGCCGAGGTGGCCGAGCGGCCCGAGGACCTCGTCGTCTATGGGGGCTCGGGACGCGCGGCGCGGTCGCACGACGCGCTGAAGGCGATCGTTCGGACGCTCCTGCGTTTGCGCGACGACGAGACGCTCCTCGTGCAGAGCGGCAAGCCCGTCGGCGTCTTTCGCACCCACGAGGGAGCGCCGCGCGTGCTGATCGCGAACTCGCTGCTCGTGCCGCGCTGGGCGAACTGGGACGAGTTCCGCCGGCTCGAGGCCGAGGGGCTGACCATGTTCGGCCAGATGACCGCCGGCAGCTGGATCTACATCGGCACCCAGGGGATCCTCCAGGGCACGTACCAGACCTTTGCGGCCGCCGGCGAGAAGCACTTCGGCTCCGCCGACCTCGCCGGGCGAACCATCCTCACGGCGGGTCTCGGCGGCATGGGCGGGGCGCAGCCGCTCGCAGCGACGATGACGGGCGCCGCGATCCTCTGCATCGAGGTCGACCGCTCGCGGATCGAGCGACGGCTCGAGACGCGCTATCTCGACGAGGTCGCCGACTCGCTCGACGACGGGGTTGCTCGCGTGCGGGCAGCGGCGGCGGAGGGGCGTGCACTGTCGGTCGCGGTCGAGGGCAACGCGGCCGAGATCGTGCCGGAACTGGCACAAAAGCGTGAATCTTTTGACCTCGTCACCGACCAGACGGCGGCCCACGATCCGCTCACCGGCTACGTCCCGGCGGGGCTGTCGGTCTCGGAAGCCGCGTCGCTACGCGCTTCCGACCCCGACGAGTATCTCCGGCAGGCCCGCGAGTCGATTGCGAGACACGTCGAAGGGCTGCTCGAGTACGTCCGCGCGGGCAGCTATGTCTTCGACTATGGCAACAATCTTCGTGGGGAGGCCTATGAGGCGGGCGTAGAGGAAGCGTTCTCATACCCGGGCTTCGTCCCGGCCTATATCCGGCCGCTCTTCTGCCGCGGCATCGGTCCCTTCCGGTGGGCGGCTCTCTCGGGTGACCCGGCCGACATCGCGGCAATCGACGGTGAGCTGCGACGGCTGTTCCCCGACGATGCACTGCTCCTGCGCTGGCTCGAGCTTGCGCCGGAGCGTGTCGCCTTCCAGGGACTGCCTGCCCGGATCTGCTGGCTCGGCTACGGCGACCGCGCCAAAGCGGGGCTTGCGATCAACGAGCTCGTTCGCTCGGGCGCGGTGTCGGCGCCGGTCGTGATCGGCCGCGATCACCTCGATTCGGGCTCCGTCGCCTCGCCGTACCGCGAGACCGAGGCGATGCGCGACGGCTCCGACGCGATCGCGGACTGGCCGATCCTGAACGCGCTCCTGAACACGGCGGCGGGGGCGACGTGGGTGAGCGTTCACCACGGCGGTGGCGTCGGGATCGGCAACTCGATCCACGCCGGCATGGTCGTCCTCGCGGACGGCAGCGCCGACGCGGCGGAACGGCTCGAGCGCGTGCTCACGACCGATCCCGGCACCGGGGTCATGCGCCACGCCGACGCCGGCTACGAGGAGGCGCTTACGGCGGCACGCGAGCACAACCTCGACCTGCCGAGCATCGAGTAAGCCATGCCCAAGCTTCTGATCCGCGACCTGGCGCAGGTGGTGAGCCCTGCCGGCCGGCTCGCGCCGCTACGCGGCAGCGCGCTCGCGGACCTGGACCTGATCGAGAACGCCTACGTCCTGTGCGGCAACGAGACGATCGAGGCCCTCGGACCGATGAGCGGGCTCAGCGGGATCGAGGGCGACGTCGTCGAGCTCGACGGCAGCGGACTGTGCGCGGTTCCGGGGCTCGTCGACTGCCATACGCATCCGGCATTCGGCGGCGACCGCGTCGACGAGTTCTCGCTCCGCGCCGCCGGCGCAAGCTACGAGGAGCTGCACGCCGCCGGCGGCGGCATCCTCGCCACCGTCCGGGCGACCCGAGCAGCGGGCCAGGAAGGGCTCGCCGCGGCGGTCGCGCGCCACCGAGACTGGATGCTGCGGGCGGGCACCACGACGTTCGAGGGGAAGTCGGGCTACGGGCTCGACTACGAGACCGAGCTGGCATCGCTGCGCGCGATCTACGCCGCGGGAGGGATCCCGACCTGGCTCGGAGCGCACGCCGTGCCACCGGAGCACGCCGACGCGGACGCCTACCTCGACTTCGTTCTGGCCGACGTGCTGCCGGCGGCGGCACAGCTCGCCGAGGCCGCCGACGTCTTTCTCGAGCGCGGGGCATTCGACGCGATGCAGGCCCGCCGCTACCTCGAGGCGTGCCGCGGGGAGGGGCTCGCGCTGCGGCTCCACGGCGACCAGTTCACCGAGGCCGGTGCGATCCCGCTCGCGATCGAGCTCGGCGCGCGGTCCGTCGACCACCTCGAGGCGACGGGACCGGAAGGAATCGCCGCGCTCGCCGCGAGCGAGGTCACTGCGGTGCTCCTCCCGGCGAGCGCACTCGTGCTCGGCCGGCCGATGCCGCCAGGGCGGGCGCTCGTCGACGCCGGCGCAGCCGTGGCGCTCGCGACCGATTTCAACCCCGGCAGCGCGTTCTGCGAGAGCTTGCCGCTCGTCATGTCTCTCGCTGCAACGCAGTTGAAGCTCAGCCCCGCCGAGGCCCTGGCGGCGTGCACCGTCAACGCTGCGCACGTGCTCGGACGCGCCGACCGGCTCGGCCGCATCGCCCCTGACTACAGCGCCGACCTGACGCTGCTCGACGCACCCGACTGGCGTTACCTGGCCTACCACATGGGCGGGGACGTCATCGCCACGGTGATCAAGGGCGGCGCCGTTGCCTGGAGCCGCGGGGCATACTGATCACATGGCCACGAAGAAGCAGCAACGCCGCCGCCAGAAGCTGAAGCGGCACGAGTACGAGGAGGTCTACGTCGACGAGACCGGCCGCGAGCTCGACCCCGACGAGGCCGAGGAGCTGGTGGGAACCGCACTGACCAAGAAGACGGCGTCGGCGGAAAAGCCGCAGCGGCAGCCGACCAGCCGGGCCGGCAGGGCGATCGAACCGCCGTCGTGGCGGCGCACGGGACGCCGCGGGCTGCTCTTCTTCCCGCTGATGCTGGTGACGGTGATCCTGCTCGGACAGAACCTGTCGCTTGCACAGCAGATCGCACAGACAGTCGCGCTGATGGCGTTCTTCCTGCCGTTCAGCTACTTCATGGACACGATGATGTGGCGCTCCTACCAACGCCGCCTCGCCCGCACCGGCCAGCAGAAGAAGCCCTGAGCCCGAAGAACACATTGAGGAGGAGGGTGTAAATGCCGCACATAGATCTACCCGAGGGTGTCCCGGGAATCCGGAGTGCGATGCAGTTCCGGCCCGAGACCGCAGTGCATCTGAACGCTCTCGCTGAGGAGCTCCTGCACGCCGACAACTCATTGCCGCCGGGTGACCGCGAGCTGATCGCGGCCTACGTCTCCAGCCGCAACAAGACCGTGTTCTGCGAGCACTCACACAGCGCTTTCGCTGCCGCCCAGCTCGACGGTGGAATCGATCTGGTGGAGCAGGTCAAGAGTGACCCCGACAACGCGCCGATCGAGCCCAAGCTTCGTACACTGCTTCACATAGCCGGCAAGGTCGCCGTCGATGGCAAGACCGTCACCAGTTCAGACATCGAAGCAGCACGGGTCGAAGGTGCAACGGATATCGAGATTCACGACACCGTCCTCATCGCGGCAGCCTTCTGCATGTACAACCGCTACGTCGACGGCCTCGATACCTGGCAGCCCACCGATCCGGAGATGTACCGGGAACGAGCACACCTGGTCGTCGAGCAAGGCTACGTCCGCCCCGTGCCTGTGTCCCGCTAGCCGCGGGAGGTCGTCACCCCGTCGCGGATCGTCTCTTCCAGCTGTACGACGTGCTCGTAGAGGTCACGCGGAAGCCCGCGCCGACGTAGAGGGAACGGGCCGCGTCGGTCGCGTAGCTGACCTTGAGGCGGCGTGCCCCGCGCGCTGCCAGCCGATCGAGTCCGGCAGTCAGTAGGGCACGGGCCAAGCCGCGCCGCTGGTACTCGTCCTCGACTCTCATCGGCTCCAACATCCCGACCTCAGTCACGGGATCGAACCAGAAGAGCGCGTAACCGCCGACCTGACCGTCAAGAGTTTCGGCGGCGAGGTCCAGTGCCGGGTCGTAGAGCGAGCACTGGCGGAGACGGGCCTCGACCTGTTGGCCGTTTCGATGTCGCATCGGATGCGGTCTGGTCGTCTCGAGGGCGCGGTCGACGAGAACGAATCCCTCCGGCAGAGGGGCGACGTCAGGTCTCTCCTCGGCATCCATCCAGGTGGTCCCGTCCTCTTCGCTGACCACAAAGCCGGCGCCGGCCAGCAGGTCGACCAGCTCGGCATCGTCGTTGTCGACGAGCACATCGACCGATTCGATGTCCAACGCGTCGATCGCCTTGAGCGCGCGGGGCCAGAGAGCCGACCGCGGAACGGTCGTGACACCGGGGACCACGATGAGATCGCACCCCCAGGCCGAACCCCAATCGGTCAGGACGACGCCGGCAACGGGCCCTTGGTCGTCGATCCAGAAGTGCTGGTCGATCGCGTCCGAGCGGCGCGGTGTACGCCACCACCACTGCAGGTCGGCTGCCTCCCACAACCCTGCTTCAGGGTCCGCCAGCCGAGCGCGCTGCAGAAGCTCGGTCGCCAGAGCCAGATACTCGAGGCCCTGCGCCTGCACTTCATCGATCGCCATGCGTCAAAGTGAAGCGGGGAACGCTGCGCGCGTCGAGGGTGTAAGGGGTCTGATGAAGCCGTCACTGCTCGCCCTGGTCGTCGCAGTCGCACTGCTCGTGGGGAGCGCGAGCGTCGCTCGAGCGGCCGCGCCCCGGATCGTCATCGTCAGTGGGAAGCCGCTCAGACATCAGGTCGTGATCTCGGACTGGGGGAGGATCTTCACGATTGTGGAGGGAGTCGTCGGTGCTCGTCCGGCACCGCGCAGACAGCTCGCGAATCGCCCGCGACTGACGTTCTCGATGTTCTGGGGGCCGCGGTGGAACGAGTACTTGAGCAGTGGCAAGCCTGCAGCGGCGCTGCGACCCTGGCAGGCGAACCAGTTCGGCAGCTTCTATCCGGCGTGGCAGGGACGACCCGCGATAATCGACTTGCCGTGGGTGGGACAGTGGCCGCGCCCACTGTCAGCGAGAGCGCTGACGATCTTGAGGCGACACGGCGTTCCGATCAGACTCCCCTAACAGTCCCGCGAGGCCGAGCTCAGCCGGTGATGGGTTGTCCGGCGTCGACGAGCGGGTAGGCGGGGACCGGGTGTCTGGCGACGCGGCCGGTCCCGAGTTCGACGACAGCCGCCTTGATGTCGGTACCGAAGAAGGTGACGAAGGCCCGCGGCCCGACGACGGTGACGCGGGCGACGGAACCGGTACGGAAGAGCTCCTGACTGGAGCCCGAAGGGCGGAGGATCCGCAGGCCGACGCCTCGCTCTCCTCGGGTGAAGATGAGTCCGCCCGCGACCCGGAACCACGTCGGGTCCTTGCTGAGCACGCGGCGCGACCAGTCCTTGGGGTCGACGAGCCAGAGGCCGCCAGTGCTTGCGGCGGCGGTTGCTCCGTAGGCATGTCGGCCGACGACGATGCGTCCATCGGGCAGCGTTTCAGCCGTCTGCGCTGATCCCTCGGCCTGCTTCCTGGCGGCCGACATCAGACGCACGGGTGCGTAGCGGACCGACAACGTGCGCAGGTCGATGGTCGCTGGGGGTTCGCCGGCTCCGAGCACGAAGGCACGTTGCCGAGAGGGACCGAGTGTGAGGGCGGGGCGGCGGATCGTGACGCGGCGGTCAGCACCGGTGCCGGTCGTCGTCGTTCCCACCTGGATCCTCTCGAGCACAACCGTCCGCACTCGCGGCGACTGATCGACGACCGCGATCGTGGCAGGGCCGATCCGGTCCGGAGAAGCGAGCAGCAGCACGAGTGAGCTCGGCGCCCGCTCGCCCAGCACGACCGTGCCGGGAATCTCGAGCTGGGAGATCGTCGCGCGGCGGTCGGGATCGACGGCGTACACCCTGGTCGACGTCGCCGCAGAGACGACGACGAGGACCCGACCGCGGACCCAGGCGGTTGCCGTCACCCGACCCGCTTCGCCGGGCAAGGTCACCGTGCCCTCGATTTGCCGACTCGCGAGATCGACGAAGCGGACGGCCGTAGGCTCGCCTCTCCTACGCACGCCGGCGGCTGCAACAAGACGTTGCCGGTCGGGGCTGATGCTCCAGGCGTGCCCGAACTGACCCATCTGGATCGGCGACCCGGAGGGAACGAGGCGAACGGGATCGTAGGGGACGAGCAGATTCATCTTCGCCCCGAAGCGGAGCGCGTAGAGCGCGTCGGCCTTGCCAGTCGCCGGCGCTGCCACACCGAGCGCAACAAGTACCGCAGCAAACGCGAGCACTCTCGACACGATCATCACAAACTAGTACACCGCCGAGTCGTCGTGGGTTCCGGGACGGCTCCCTAGCGGTGCCGGCGGTACTGCAGCTCGACGATCCCGCTGCTGGAGGCGGTGCTGGAGACCAGGTCGAGCCGGTAGGACTTGGGGACGCCGTCGAACAGCCGCGTGCCCTCGCCCGCAACGTAGGGGAACAAGCTCAGCTGGAGCTCGTCGATCAGGTCGAGCTGCATGAGCGAGCGCCAGAGGCTGACGCCGCCCCAGACCACGATGTGGCCGTCGCCGCCTTGCCTGAGCTTGTCGACCTCTTCTACCGTGTCGCCAGCGGCGATGGTGGTGTTGGCCCAGTCGGCCGCCTTCAAGGTCCGGGAGAAGACGACCTTGCGCGCGGCGTTCAGGATCGGGGCGAAGGGGTGGTCGGTGGACGTCGTCATGGCTGCGGAGATGCCCTCGTAGGCGGTGCGGCCCATGATGTGCGCGTACGCGCTCTGGAGAAAGTCGAGTTGCTCCGGGGCGTCGGGCTCACGATTTTCGGGCTGGTCGAAGCAGAACCTCCAAAATTCGGTGCCCTCGTCGGCGAGAAGGCCGTCGAGCGAGTAGTTGAACACCGTCGCTATCAGCTTCCGCATGAGCAGCACTCCTGGTCTCGGGTCGTCTGGGGGACCGTGCTTGGCTAGTGCTTCAGACGCCACCGCCGCCCGAAAGTCATCGGGTGCCCCGTCAACTGGCCGGCCAAATGGTCGGGAATGCCCCTTTAACGGGGCGCTATTTGGCGAGTTTCGCGAGGTGCGGCGGAAGTTCGTCGACCGGTTCCATTTCAGCGAAACCCGAACGCCCCTCGCCATCCCAGCGAAGTGACCTCACCCTCCACCAGTGCTCAGCGACGCCCGGTAGGTGAAGAAAGCCATCAGGCCCGAATGGGCCATCACCATCGAGGCTTGACTCTTCTGTCCGGCCATCACGGTGGTGAAGGAGAAGGCGGACGTGGATCACGCAACAGACGATACGTCGCGTGGGCCAGTGTTCGCGAGTGACGCCCGAGCGTTTGGGCTTCAACCGATCTGCTCGGCCAGCCCGATGAGAATCCCCTCGGGGCCTCGGACGTAGCAGAGCCGATACACGTCTTCGTACTGGACCACTTCGTCGACGAGCTGCGCGCCGTGCTCACGGAGCCGGGCCAGCGTGTCGTCGAGGTCGTCTACCGCGAACATGACGCGGAGGTAGCCGAGGGCGTTCACCGGTGCGTTCCGGTGATCGGCGACCGGAGGCGGCGTGAGAAAGCGCGAGAGCTCGATCCTGCCGTGGCCGTCCGGCATACGCATCATGGCGATCTCGACGCGCTGGTCGCGCAGTCCAGTGACGCGCCCTGACCAGTCTCCTTCGATCATGGCTCGCCCCTCGAGCTCGAGGCCCAGCTCGGCGAAAAACGAGATAGCGGCATCAAGCGACTCCACCACGATGCCGACGTTGTCCATCCGTTGAAGCGCCACGCGGCCATTGTCGCGCATCGCACTTCGTGAGATAACCGGGCGACTACAGTCCGACCTTGATGACCGACCCCGGGACCGTGTATTCGGCCGTGCAGCTCGCACGATGGTGGAGGAGGGTGCCACGTGGCGACGTCTGATCCGATCGCCGAGATCATCGGGGACTATCGAGCCTTCGCGGCGATGCAGCGCGACCGTCTTGTTGCCCGCGGCATCGACATCGCGCCGTATCCGCTCAGCCACCTCGCCGTCCGCGTCGCCGATTGGGACCTCTACGTCCACCAGCGCACGCTTCTCGAGCGCCATGCGAGAGCGAACAGCGAGAACGTCTGGAACGGGCGTCCGATCTCCTTGATCGTGCTCGCCGAGCCGCTCGATGTCCTCGACGGGACTCCGGTCTCGCTCATCGAGCTCATCCCGCCTGTCCACCAGCGCGTCTATCGGATGGGTCTCGAGCACCTCGGCGTCGTGGTCGGTGAGGACCTCGACGACTTCTCACGAGTGCATCGGGCCGCTCTAACTGGCCAGCAGTTCCAGAGCGCCTCCGTCGAGCCGTGCTACGTCCTGTTCGAGGACTTCACCCACGTGAAGTTCTATCGCCGCTCCTTGTATGACGGCGTCATCCTCGAGGGAACGCGCTTCGACGGCTTCAGCCACGTCGACGACTGGGTGCCGCAGCGGCTGGTCACCGCCACCGGCCCGAACCCCCTGCCGCAGTGACCCAGGCTAGTGCCGGTCCTCGGGAGATCGCGCTCTAAGATAGAGGGCGTGTCGCGGCCCGTGACGCTTCCCCTCATCGATCACATGGCCCTGCGTGTACGTGACCTGAGCCGCAGCCGCACCTTCTACGAGCAGGCTCTCGAGCCGTTCGGAGTGGAGGTCGTGGAGAGCTCGCAAGGGCCTGGGTTCGCCATCGAGGGCGCTGGAGATTTCTGGATCGGGGAAGGGGAACCCCCGGCCGCTCCCGTTCATGTGGCGTTCGCCGCAGCCGACCGAGCCACCGTTGACAAGTTCCACCGCGCCGCTGTCGAAGCCGGCGGTCGCGACAACGGCGCGCCGGGTCTTCGCCCGCAATACCACGCCGGGTACTACGCAGCCTTCGTCATCGACCCGGACGGGAACAACGTCGAAGCGGTTTTCCACGGGGACCGCTAGCTGCCAGCCGCGTGACGCTCGTTTGGGGCAGCGTCCGGGAATGTCCCCTGACCGCGACTCTGTGGTTTGCGTCCTGTTTCTCTGGAGGTCTGATGTTCGCGGTGGCACGGGTCCCTGTCGGGTGATTGTCGGCGCCGAGTTGACCCATCCGGGCGAATCAGCTTGACCGGCACGTTGTCGCCGCCGTCGCGAAGGTGACCCGTCACGCCCGCGATTGCCTGCCAGCGCGTCAAGCAAACGGTCCGCCCCAAAGAATCGGCACCTCGGGGCGATGTCCCCCGTCGATATGTCCGCGCGTTCGAGGGCACGGCGAGCGCGGGGCAACGCGACCCCGAGCCGTCGTTCCGTCGCGAGGAAGCGGCCAACGTGCCAGCACAAATCACGTCAAGCCGGAACTCGCGTGGACCGGTATCGCAGGGCGACCGCCCCCGACCGGAACTCATGGCGATCCACGAGCTCGACCTGGATGCGCTCGCGCAGACCGGCGAGCAACGTCGGCCCGTGTCCGACAATGACCGGCTGCACAAGGAACTCGTACTCGTCGATCAGTCCCAGATCTGCCAACGCCAGGGGGAGCGTCACGCCGCCCACCCACAGGCCCTCGCCTGGCTCCTGCTTGAGCCGCTGAACCGCTTGCCCCAAGTCGCCTCGCACCAGCTCGGCATTCCAATCGACCCCGCTCAGCGTGCTCGACACGATGTACTTCTTCGCCCGATCGATGGTCTCGGCGAACGGGACCTCCCACTCATTCATCCAGTCAGGCCACGTGCCCGTGGCCGGCTTCCGCCACGCCGACTCCATCATCTCGTAGGTCACCCGGCCGAATAGCAGGGCATCGGCTCGTTCCATCTCAGCGGTCCAGTAGCGCATCGACTCCTCGTCCGGCGGGAGCCCTGCCTCGTGATGGCAGCAGCCGTCGAGTGTGATGTTGATCGAGTATCGAAGTGGTCTCATCCCGTTGGTCTCCCTTGATGAGTCCCAGGCTGACGTGGGTCAACTGGCGGTTGTTAGCGGTGTCGTCGATTCGCATAGGCGTGATTGTGCCCGCTCGGACGGCGGCGCTCGGTTGGGCCAGTGTTCGGGAATGACGCCAGACGTGGGCCTAGTTTCCGGAAGGAGAGGTGTCCGCCTTGCCGAGCCCGTTACGAGAACGTCGGGTGGAGACGGAGCCGCGTGCCTACGCGGTCAGCCAACACCTGGTACGCCAGATAGCGGTGGTAACGGGGATGCGCGGGATCTCCGAGGACGGAGGCCGGCAGACGGACGCTCGCCCTGCAGTTCTCAAGGATCTCGCCGTCGCGGAATTGCTCTCGGGTCAGGTCGACTTCGATCCCCGACGGCAAACGGTTCCACATGTGCGCCATGACCCGCCGGCCGTCGAGCAACACGTCCGACGCCATGAGCTCGCCCCCGATCAAATCATGGCGCAGCCGCTCGTAGCGCGCCCGCTCGTCCCGGTCGGCCAGGAGCGGCAAGACGCGAGCGAGATCACTGAGTGATCCTTCAAGCCAGCGCCGGGCCAGGGTTCGGGAATGACGCGTAAGCAGCGGCTACGCAGCTCAGGCCGCCTGAAGTGGTACGGCGGGCGTCTAACGGTGCATCCAGCGTGTGCCTGGTATCGCCATCGAGAGGCTCCAGGCGCAGCGGAAGGTCGAGCAGTTCTTCGCGATGAGTGGGGTGAACTTGATCATCTTTCCCGTGACCGTGTACATGAAGGTCACTGAGGGGAACTCCTTATGGATGACGATCCGGTTCGCGCCCTTCAGCGTGTAGCTGCCGTCGTCGACCTGCTCTCCACGCCAGTCGAGCGAGCCGAAACGTCCCGTCGTCGTGAAGAAGTGCGAGTGCTTACGCGGTACCGCGCCTAGGCACGGATGGGCGGGATCCTTCAGCCGGCCCACCTGACGCACGCCGGGGATGAAGCCATTGCCCACCACCATCTCGTTCGCATACCTCCGCAGGCCTGGGAACTTCATCAGCGCGTTGTACTGCGCCGAGCAGGTCGTGACTGCAGTCCACGTGCCAAGCACCGGGTTGCGGTCGCTCGAGTCGGCCGACGCGGCCATCGTCAGCACGGCGAAGAGCGCCAGCAAGAGTGACGATCGCCGCATGAGTGGAGCATATGACTCGCCAGTCGCCGGGGCAAAGGAGTCCGGCTGGGCCAGCGTCCTCTCGCCTGAGCGCTAGGCCGCCGAGCCGCGGTAGTGGCCCTCGCCGGGCCACGGCGCGAGGAGCAGCAGGATGCGGGCGCCGTCGTCACTGACGAGCGAGTGTCGCTCGTCGGGATCGAAGCGGAGCAGCATGCCCGGCGTCGCCTCGACCGACTCTCCGCCGGCAGCGACGCGGACTTGCCCCTCCAGCACTGTCACCCAGGCGTTCTCCTTCACCTGATGGTCGCCCAGCTGCTGACCGGGCTTGAGGACGATCAGCACGGCTCGTGCCTCGTTACCGGAATGCACGACGAGCGGATCCCGGGTGCCGGCGGGCGCTTCGACCTCCATCAGGTCCCAGCTCTGCACGGGGGCAAGGATAGACTCATCCGCCCATGGCCCTCGCGGTTGACCAGCTCTCGCTCGGCCAGATCGGGACGAATTGCTACCTCGTGCGCGTGGATAGCGCCGCCACCGAAGCAGTCGTGATCGACCCCGGTGCCGACGCCGCCGAGATCCGGCTCGCGCTCGCGCGCTCGGGCGCAACGTGCGCTGCGATCCTGCTCACCCACAGCCACTACGACCACTTCGGCGCGCTCGCCGACCTTGCGGAGGCCACCGACGCTCCGGTCTGGCTCCCGGAGGGCGAGCTCGACGTCTTCCGAAGGCCGAACGAGTTCTTTCCCACCATTCCGATTCGCCCGTACGTGGGCGAGGCGACGCTGCTCGCCGGCGGCGAGACCGTCGATGCGGCCGGAGTCTCGTTCCAGGTGAAACACGTGCCGGGCCACTCGCCCGGACACGTCTCCTACTACGCCGACGGCTGTCTCTTCTCCGGCGACGTGCTCTTCTCGGGCTCGGTCGGCCGCACCGACCTGCCCTTCGGCGACTGGGACACACTGCTCGAGTCGATTCGATCGCTGACCGACGCCTACCCGCCCGAGACGACCGTCTACTCCGGGCACGGCCCCGCGACGACACTCGGCGACGAGCTTGCCCGCAACCCGTTCCTCGCCGAGCTCCGCGCGTGACCAAGCTGGAGCGGCCGCGAGGCACGCACGACATCCTCCCGTCCGAGCAACCGCTCTGGCGTCGCGTCACGGGCGAGATGGAGCGGCTTGCCGGCCTGTACGGCTACCGGCCGATCCAGACACCGGTGTTCGAGGACACCGACCTCTTCCTGCGCACGTCGGGCCAGGGCTCGGACGTAGTGCAGAAGGAGATGTACACCTTCAGCGACCGCTCCGACCGGTCGCTGACCTTGCGGCCGGAAGGAACCGCGCCGATCGCGCGCGCCTACGTCGAGCACGGCCTGCACCGCGAGCCGCAGCCGCAGAAGCTCTACACGATCGGTTCGATGTATCGCTACGGCGCCCCTGGTCGCGGTCGCTACCGCGAGCACTGGCAGCTGTCGCTCGAGGCGATCGGCTCCGACGATCCGGCGATCGATGCCGAGATCATCCAGCTCTACGACACGCTCCTGCACCGGCTCGGCATCACGAGCTACCGCCTCGAGCTGAACTCGATCGGTTGCCGCGAGTGCCGACCCGCCTATCTCGAGCAGCTGCGCGCCTGGCTCGCCGAGCACGAGGACGAGCTCGACGCGGACGCCAGGGAGAAGGCCGCGACGAGCCCGCTGCGCGTCTTCGACGTGAAGAGCCCGGAGACACAGAAGCTGCTCGAAGGCGCGCCGAAGATCGGCGACTCCCTCTGCGAGGGCTGCGTCACGCATTTCGCTGCTGTCCGGGCCGACCTCGACGCGACCGGTGTCGCCTACGAGCTCGTCCCGACGCTCGTGCGAGGACTTGATTACTACTCGCGCACGACCTGGGAGTTCGTCGGGCCGATGGACAACGAGAACTCGACCATTTCGGGCGGCGGCCGCTACGACTATCTCGTCGAGGAGATCGGCGGGCCGCCCACACCCGGAGTCGGCTTCGGCGCCGGGGTCGAGCGCCTGCTGCTCGCGATGGAGGAGGAGGGAGTCGCGGACGCCGAGCCGCCGGCCGCGGACGTCTTCATCGCCGTCGAGCCCGATGCTCCGCGCGAGCTCGTGCCACCGCTGCTGAAGCAGTTACGTGACGCCGGCGTTGCGGCCGACACCGACTACGCGGGCCGTTCGCTCAAGGGCCAGCTGACGCAGGCGGGCCGCTCGGGAGCGGGGACGACCGTGATCCTGCGAGCCGACGATGCGCTGGTTCGCAAGGCCGGCGCGGCAGACGAACCGGTCGCTCGTGCCGACCTTCTCGGCAGACTGACGCGATGACGTGGCGCACTCACATGTGCGGCGAGCCGACGAAGGAGCTCGTCGGCCAGGCCCTCACCTTGTCCGGGTGGGCGGCGCGCCGCCGCGACCACGGCGGCCTGATCTTCGTCGACCTCCGCGACCGCACGGGGCTCACCCAGCTCGTGATCAACCCCGAGCTGGCACCCGAGGCAGCCGAGCTCGCGCATCAGATCCGGAACGAGTTCGTCCTCCGCGCCGAGGGCACGCTCGTTGCCCGGAGCGCCGAGACGGTCAACCCGAACATGCCGACCGGGGAGGTCGAGCTGCAGGTCGACAAGCTCGAGATCGTCAGCCGTTCGACGCCGCTGCCGTTCCAACTCGACGAGGAGAACGTCGACGAGACGCTCCGCCTCCGCTATCGCTGGCTCGACTTGCGCCGCGAGAAGCTGCAGCGGAACATCACGCTGCGCGCGCAGATGGTCGGGATCATCCGCCGCGAGATGGAGGCCGCAGGCTTCCTCGACATCCAGACACCGATCCTCTTCAAGCCGACGCCCGAGGGCGCGCGGGACTTCATCGTCCCGAGCCGGCTGCAGAAAGGCCGCTTCTACGCGCTGCCCCAGAGCCCGCAGATCCTCAAGCAGCTGACGATGGTGGCCGGCTTCGACCGCTACTACCAGATCGCGATCTGCTTCCGGGATGAGGATCTTCGCGCCGACCGCGTGCAGGAGATCACGCAGCTCGACGTCGAGATGAGCTTCCCCGACCAGGAGCTGCTCTACGTGACGATGGAGCAGATGTACGCGCGGATCTGGCGCGAGTGCCTCGGCATCGAGATCCAGACGCCGTTCCCGCGCATGACCTTCGCCGAGGCGGATCGCCGCTTCGGTACCGACAAGCCGGATACGCGGTTCGGCCTCGAGATCGAGGACGCGACCGAGGTGACCCGGAGCTCCGAGTTCGGCGTCTTCAAGAGCGCGGACGCGGTCCGCTTCCTCCGCGTGCCGCAGGAGCTCAGCCGCGGCGATCTCGCCAAGCTCGAGGAGATCGCGAAGGAGTGGGGGGCGAAGGGGCTGGCGTATCTCGTCTACGACGAGGAGGGTGAGGTGCGCTCGCCGATCGCCAAGTTCCTCTCCGAGGAGGAGCTGGCCGTATTCCGTGGCGACCCGGCCTCGACGGTGCTCTTCGCCGCCGACACGTGGGTGGCGACCTCCCGCGTGCTCGGCGCCCTCCGGAGCCACCTCGGCCGCGAGCTCGGGCTGATCGACGACGACGAGTTCACATTCCTCTGGGTCTACGACTTCCCGATGTTCGAGCGCGACGAGGACGAAGGCCGCTGGACGGCCGTGCACCACCCCTTCACGCGCCCGACGAAGGAGTGGGAGGACCGTTTCGGCGACGATCCCGAGCACGCGCTCGCGCATGCCTACGACCTGATCGTGAACGGGAACGAGCTCGGCGGCGGCAGCTTCAGGATCCACGAGCCCGAGCTCCAGGCCAGGGTCTTCGAGCTGCTCGGCATGAGCGACGAGGAGGCGCGGTCGAAGTTCGGCTTCCTGCTCGACGCGCTCGCGATGGGTGCGCCGCCGATGGGCGGGATCGCACTCGGGATCGACCGGATGACGATGGTGCTCGCCGGCGAGCCGAACCTGCGCGACGTGATCGCGTTCCCGAAGAACCAGGCCGGCGTCGACCCGATGAGCGGCGCGCCCTCCGAAGTGACGCAGGAGCAGCTCGACGAGCTCGGAATAAGGCTGATCGAGCCTCCAACCTAAGATTTTCGCCCTGAACGGCCGATGAACCGGGCATACTTCCCGGCGAGCCGACGCCGGAAAAACTCAACACCAGAAAGCGTGTGCACAGATGTCCTCAGGTGAGTCAGAGCGTTCCGCAACAGGGCTGACGGCCCTTCCGACCGTCGAGCAGCTTCAGCGCTCCGGTGAGGGGTACGACGAGCAGGGCGTTCGCGAGGCGTTCGATGCCTTCCGCCGCCACACGGCTCAGCTGCAGGCGCAGCTCCGCGTCCTGCAGGCCGCGCGGACGACCTCGAATGTCGAGCCGACCGGCCACGCGGTGCGCATGGACGCGCTGCACCTCATCCGCGCCGCCGCCGAGTTCGCCGACGTGCTCGAGCGCGACGCGCAGACCGCCTCGGCGACCCAGCTCCAGCGCACCGAGGAAGAGGTACGCGCAAAGCAGCGCGAGCTGCAAGCGCGCGAGGCCGAGATCGAGCGCTACCGCAACGAGTCGGAGCGCCAGCGCGCCGAGATCGTGACCGCCGCCAAGGGTGAGGCCCGCGACCTGCTCGCGAAGGCGAACGCCGACGCGACGCGCGAGCTCCGCGAGGCCGAGACGCGTGGCAATCGGCTGCTCGAGCAGTCCCGCCACCAGGCGACCGAGCTGACGAATGCTGCCCGCGCCGAGGTCGAGCAGACGCTCGAATGGGCCCGTGCACAGGCCACTGCGGTCATGGGACGCGCGCAGAAGGGAGCCGAGCAGCTGCTCGCGGCCGCAGGTCTCGGCGAACCGGCGATCGGGCAGGTCGTTCAGTCGATCGTCGAAGCCAACGACAGTGAGATCGCGCGCGCGACCGGTCAGAGCCCACCTCGTCCCGCGACCAGCACCCTTGAGCCGGAGCCTCCGGTTTCAGCGCCGGAGGCCCCTGAGGCAGCCCTGCCCGAGCCGCCCGTCTGGGATCCGCCGCCGACCGAGGACGAACCGCCCGTCTCGCCCCAGGCCGCTTCCGAGCCGGATGCTGCTGACTCGCCGGAGGACGACGAGTCCGAGCCCGAGCGGTAGAGACGCGCATGCTCGGTCGACCCTGGCCGCGCTTCGCGCTCCTCGCCTGCTTCCTGCTTGCGGCCGCGCTCGTCGCCGGCCTGCTCGGGCTGAGCACGGCGGCGATCATCGTCGTGATGGCCGTCGCCTACCTGGTGACCGTCGCAATCGAGTGGACGGCCTGGCGCCGCCGGCGCCCAACCCCGGTTGCAACGCACGAGCCGGCGGTCATGGCCATCCCACCAACTGTGACCATCGTGGAGCCCGAGCCGGAGCCGGAGCCGGAGCCCGAGCCCGAGCCCGAGCCCGAGCCGGAACCAGAGCCGGAGCCGGAGCCGGAGCCGGAGCCAGAGCCAGAACCGGAGCCGGAGCCAGAGCCCGTTCCGACGGCCGAGCCGCAGCCGCCTGAACCGCAGCCGGTCGCCGAGGAACCAGAACCGGAACCGGAGCCGGAACCCGAACCCGAACCCGAACCCGAGCCCGAGCCCGAGCCCGAGCCCGAGCCCGAGCCCCAACCGGAGCCCGAGCCCGAGCCGGAGCCCGAACCCGAGCCGGAGCCAGTCGTCGTACCGCCCCAGCTGGTCGCGGTCCCAACACCGGTCGAGCCCGAGCCAGAGCCGGAGCGCGAGCCCGAGCCGATCCCGGTTCCGGTTGCGACGCTGTCGCCACCCGCGCAGCCCCGCGAATGGAATCTGTGGGAGATCGAGCGGCTCGTTCGGGCGCAGACCGGCGACGATCCGCGAGGCGAGGAGTGGGGCTTCCTCCTCGTCCACCTCCGCGAGTTCGCATCGCCCGACGGCGTCCTGCCCGTGGAGTTCGATGGGCTCGTGCGCGAGTCGTTCGGCGAGATCGTGGCCGGCCGCACCTGATGAGCATCGGCGTCGTCGAGCGGACGGTCGCGCTGGCCGCAGTCGCCCTCCTCGCGTCGGTGGGGGCGCTGGCACTCACCGGCGAGGGCAACGGCGACAGCGGTGAGGCGACCGGCGTACAGCCGGTCCCGGTCGCGGAGATCGGCTCGTACACGGCTCTCGCCGGCTCGCGCGGGGCCGCACGCGACGCGGAGCGCACGACCTGCCGGCGCATCCTCACGAGCCGCTCGCTCGGCGTCAGCCACCCTGTGCTCCCCTGTGGCGCCAAGATCTTCATCGCCTTCGGCGGCACGGAGGTCTTGACCGAGGTGATCGACACGAAGCTGAAGCGGTCCGGGCGGCAGTTCGAGCTCACCGAAGCGCTCGCGCAACGACTCGGAATCGACGGCACGCAGCAGATCACGTGGAGATTCGCGACACAACAGTGAACCCGGGCCGCGAAGCGGCCCCTTCAGGGGTTTGCGCGATCGGAATCCGCTTCCGCGGATTCCGATCATGCGACGGTAAGATGACTGTGCTCGACCCTGTACGTGGCCTTGCGCGTAAACGTGAACCAACGCTCACGTGAAGGGAGCCTGGGTCCGGTCTAGACCTCACCCGTCGATGTCCGGCAGGGCACCCACCTGCTAAGGCAGGTTCGCATCGGCGTAAGGAAGCACGGCAGGGTCAGGGCACTTTCCGTCGCATGACCGGAACCCGCGAAGCGGATTCCGGTCGCGCAGACCCCGGAAGGGCCGCCTTCGGCGGCCAAAGGCGCGTGTATCCAGCGGCTAGGCTGGCCCGATGATCGAAGTCATCGGTGACTCTGCGCGTGGTGACGAGCTCGCGTTCGTGCGGCTCACGGTCGACGGCGACCGGATCGTCGACGCCGACGCGCCCGGGCTGGCGCGACCGCTCGCGGGCCTGACCCTGCTCGAAGCCGCGGCCGTCCCCGGCGAGACGCTCCCCGCCGACGCGCTCGCGAACGCGCTGGCGCAGGTGTTCAGGGCCGAGCCCGACCCGGACCGCATCGCAGTGGCGATGAGCGGCGGCGTCGACAGCGCAGTCGCGCTCCTCCGCGCAGGCCCGCACGCGATCGGCGTCACGCTGCGGCTCTGGCTCGATCCCGAAGGCCCCGACTCCGAGCGCGCCTGCTGCTCGCCCGACGCCGTGATCGCGGCGCGCGAGACGTGCCATGCGCTCGGCCTGCCGCACGTCACGCTCGACCTGCGCGAAGAGTTCCGGCGCGCGGTTGTCGACCCGTTCGTCGCGTCGTATGCGCGAGGGGAGACCCCGAACCCGTGCGGCCGCTGCAACGGCAGCTTCCGGTTCGATGAGCTGCTCGACTTCGTGGAGCGCGCGGGCGCGGCGAAGCTCTGGACGGGTCATTACGCACGGATCGTCGAGCGCGACGGCGGCCGTCTGCTCGCCCGTGCGGCCGATGCGGACAAGGATCAGTCGTACATGCTCGCGACGCTCGATCCTTCGCTCCTCGATCGAATCGAGTTTCCGCTCGGCGAGTTGACGAAGGTCGAAACGCGCGCCGAGGCGGGCGCCGCAGGGCTGGCGGTCGCCGAGCGGCGGGAGAGCCAGGAGGCGTGCTTCCTCGCGGGGGACGACTACCGCGCCTTCCTCGAGCGCCGAGGGCTCGACCGTAAGGACGGCGCGATCGAGGACGAGGATGGCAACGAGCTCGGCCGCCACGACGGCGTCTGGCGCTACACGCCCGGTCAGCGCCGCGGCATCGGGATCGCGGCCGCGCAGCCGCTCTACGCGCTCCGGAGCAACGCCGCGACGAACACGCTGGTCGTCGGCCCGCGCGGCTCGCTCGCCTGCACGGCGCTCGAGGCGACCGGTTCGCTCCATCTTCCGGTCGAGCGGGTCCAGGCGAAGCTGCGCTACCGCTCAGCTCCCGTGCCGGCTCGGGTTGCCGCAAAGCCGGACGGATTCGTCCTCGAACTGGAGGAGGCGGCGTACGGCGTCGCGCCCGGCCAGATCGCGGTGCTGTACGACGAGGGCGCCGTGGTCGGGTTCGGCGTGGTGTCGTCGGCCGGTCGCCACTAGGATTCCAGGGGTGCAGCTCCTTGCCGCCAGCGCCGGCGACGTCGCCAACTACGCCCTTGCCGCGTTCCTCATCGCTGTTGGAGCCGGCCTTGCGTACGCATTCGTACGTCTGGGCGGAACCTTCGGGCGCCTTTCCTCGTTCATCAAGGGAACGGAACGCGAATTGCTGCCGGTCATCCACAAGGTCGGCGAGAGCGTCGACAGGGTGAACGCGCAGCTGGACAAGGTGGACCGGGTGACGGACAGCGCAGTGGACATGGCGGACAGCGCGGACACGGCAGTACGAGCCGTGAGCTTCGCGATCGCGCGGCCGGTGCAGAAGGTGTCCGGCCTCGCGGCCGGCATCGCGCACGGGATCGCGTCGCTGAAGTCCCAGCGCGACGTCGGCGAAGCGTTCCGCGCCGGCAAGGAGGCTGCCGCCAGGCAAGAACGCGATCTCGAAGAGGAGCTTCGCGCGGCCGGCGGTGGCGACACGAAGTAGATGGACGAGTTGTAGATGGACGAGTTCACCATCAGCCTGCCCCGCGAGCGGTCGTTCGGGACGGTCGCCGAGCTCGTCGTCGGCGGGATCGCAGCACGGCACGACGTCACGCTCGACGTCCTCGACGACCTCCAGCTCGCGCTCGACGCACTGCTGGATCACGGCGACACAGACGAGGGAGAGGTCAGCATCCTGCTGCGCATCCAGGACAGCACGATCGAGCTCCTACTCGGGCCGTTGCCGCCGGCCACGGCTGCCGAGCTGGAGTCGGACGCCGGCGACGGGATCGGCCTGAAGCGCGTGCTCGAAGCCGTCGTCGACGACGTCGCGCTCAGCGAGCGTGACGGGGGCTCGTGGGTCGAGCTGCGCAAGGGCTACGCGCCGGCGGAGCCGGGATCGTGACGCGCGCATCCGACAAGGCACTGCTGCGCCGCTATCACGAGCAGGGCGACCTCGCGGCGCGCGAGCAGCTGATCGAGCAGTACCTCTCGCTCGTCCGGTCGCTGGCCCGGCGCTACGCCTATCGCGGGGAGCAGCTCGACGATCTCGTCCAGATCGGCTGCATCGGCTTGATCAAGGCGATCGACCGCTTCGACATCGACCGCGGCGTCGAGCTGACCACCTACGCGACCCCGAACATCATCGGCGAGATCAAGCGGCACTTCCGCGACAAGGGCTGGGCCGTCCGGGTCCCGCGCGGGCTCCAGGAGCTCAACGTGCAGCTCTCGAAGATCGTCGAGGACCAGACCGTGCAGCTCGGCCGGTCACCGACGATTCCCGAGCTGGCGAAAGCCGCGGGCGTCGAGGAGGAGCTCGTGCTGGAAGCGCTCGAGTCCGGCCGCGCCTACACCTCGCTCTCGCTCTCGGCCGGCGGCAGCGACGAGGACGGCGAGCTCGACCCGCTCGAGTCGCTCGGCACCGAGGAGCACCAGTACTCGGTCTCCGAGGACCGCGCCGTGCTCGCTCCAGGTTTTCGCGCACTCGACGAGCGCGAGCGGCGGATCCTCCACCTGCGCTTCTTCGACGGGCTGACGCAGAGCCAGATCGCCCAGCAGGTCGGGATCTCGCAGATGCACGTCTCCCGCCTGATCCGCCGTGCGCTCGAGAAGATTCGTGACGAGATCGCGAGCGACGAGCTCGAGACGCCCGCCAAGCGCGCCGCCGGCTGATCTGGCCGCCTGCGCCTCCCGGCCGGCGGAGCCGGCCTCCGGCGCAGGCTCGCGTCGCTCGCGGCGCTCCACCGGAGGGCCCGTACGTCCGTACCGTTCCCTCCGGCTACGCACCGCGAGCGACGCGCCAGAGCAGCCGGATGCGCTGAACCTACAATCCTGGGGTGCGTACTTCCGCCGAGCTCCGCGAGGGCTTCCTCTCCTTCTTCGAGGAGAAGGGCCACAAGCGGCTGCCGTCGTGGCCGCTCGTCCCTCGCGCAGGCGACCACTCGACGCTCCTGACGACAGCCGGGATGCAGCCGCAGATGCCGTACTTCCTCGGCCTCGAGGACCCTCCGGCGCCGCTGACGACGCTCTCCCAGAAGTGCTTCCGGACGCAGGACATCGACGAGGTCGGCCGCGACGGCCATCACCTCACCTTCTTCGAGATGCTCGGCAACTTCTCGTTCGGGCAGTACTTCAAGCAGGGCGCGATCGAGCTCGCGACCGAGTTCATCCAGGAGCGGTTGCGGCTCGACTGGGACCGGATCTGGGTCACCGTCCATGCCGGCGATCCCGTCTTCAAGCTGGGTCCGGACGAGGTGGCGATCAAGGAGTGGGAGGCGATCGGGATGCCGCCGGAGCGGATCGTCGCGTTACCGAGCTCCGAGAACTTCTGGTCGGTCGGCGGTCCTGGGCCATGCGGGCCGGACTCCGAGATCTACTGGGACTGGGGTGAGCAGTACGGCTGCGGCGACCCGACCTGCGCGCCCGCCTGCCCCCGCTGCGACCGCTTCCTCGAGTTCTGGAACCTCGTCTTCATGTCGTTCGAGCAGCATCAGGACGGAACGCTGACACCGCTGCCGCAGCAGAACATCGACACAGGCATGGGGCTCGAGCGGCTCGCCGCGATCATGCAGGACGTCCGCTCCGTCTACGAGACGGACGGCTACCAGGCGATCATGGCCTGGGTCGCGGAGGAGAGCGGCGTCGCGTTCGGCGACTCAGAGGCGGCGACGAAGGCCCATCGCGTGCTCGCAGACCACGGCCGCGGGATGACCTTTCTCGTCGGGGACGGGGTCACGCCGTCGAACGAAGGGCGCGGCTACGTGCTGCGCCGGATCATCCGGCGCGCCGTTCAGCAGGCACGGACGATCGGGCTCGACGACCTCTGGCGCCTCAGCGATGTCGTCGTCGACCAGATGGGGCAGTGGTTTCCGGAGCTACCGGAGAACCGCGAGCGCATCCGCGACGTGCTCCGCGCCGAGGAGGAGCGGTTCACCGAGACGCTGGCGCGCGGGATGAAGCTCTTCGAGGAGGTGGCCGCGGGTGGAGCCATCTCCGGAAAGGACGCGTTCGAGCTCGTCACGACGTACGGCTTCCCGTTCGAGCTGATCAGCGAGCTCGCCGTCGACCGTGGCCTGCCGGTCGACGAGGACGATTTCCAGCAGCGGATGGCCGAGCACCGCGAGATCTCGCGTGGCGGCGGCGTGCGTGTCACGGGGGCTCTCGAAGGACCGCCGACCGACTTCGTGGGCTACGAGCAAACGGAGGTGCTGACGGCGATCGTCGCCTTCAACGACCTCGGCGACGGACAGTTCGAGGCGAAGCTCGAGCGGTCGCCCTTCTATCCGGCCGGCGGCGGCCAGATCAGCGACACCGGCTGGATCGAGCAGCTGGAGACGGGTGCGAAGGCCGAGCTGCGCGAGGCGATCCGGGTCGGCGACGACCAGGTGCTCGTCTTCGCGGGAGAGGGATTCGCCAACGGCGACCGCGTCAAGGCTGTCGTGCCGTGGGCCGTGCGCTTCCCGACGATGGCGAACCACACCGCGACTCACCTCCTGCACGAGTCGCTGCGCCGCGTGCTGGGCGAGCACGTGCAGCAGGCCGGCTCGGCCGTGCGGCCGGACAAGCTGCGGTTCGACTTCACGCACGAGCGAGCGCTCAGCGACGAGGAGCGGGCGCAGGTCGAGGAGCTCGTCAACGAGCAGATCTTCGTCAACCAGCCGGTGCGGATCTTCGAGACTCCGATCGACGAGGCACGGAACCTCGGTGCCCAGATGCTGTTCGGCGAGAAGTACGGCGACATCGTGCGCGTCGTCGAGATCGCCGGCTTCTCACGCGAGCTCTGCGGAGGTACGCACGTCCGCTCGACTGCGGAGATCGGCCCGTTCGTGATCCTCTCCGAGGGCTCCGTCGGCTCGGGCGCACGCCGGATCGAGGCCGTCACGTCCGGCGAGGCATTCGCGCTCCTGCGCGAGCGAGCACGTGAGGGCGACGAGCTGCGGGCCGAGCTGGCCCGCGCTCGCAAGGAAGGGAAGACGAAGCCCGAGGCGCCCGACGAGGCCGACTTCGTCGTCACGCGCGAGACCGAGGCCGGCGGAGTGAACGTGCTCGTGGTCGAGGTCAAGAGCGGCGACCCTCTCGACGTCTCCGACCGGCTCAAGCAGCAGCGCGCGCCCGCAGCCGTGATCGTCGGAGCCCGCAACGATGGCACGGCGCAGCTCTTGATCAACCTGGACAAGTCGCTCGAGGGCCGGGGCGTCAACGCCGGTGACGTGATCCGCGAGGCGGCGGCGCTCATCGGCGGCAAGGGCGGCGGGCGACCGACCATGGCCCGTGCGGGTGGCAAGGACGCAGCGGGGCTCGACAGCGCAGTCGCGTTGGCCGAGAAGACGATCATCGAGGCGCTCGACTGAAGATCCTGGCCCTCGACTACGGCGCCGCGCGCACCGGCGTCGCGATCTCCGATGCGACCGGAACGCTTGCACGACCGCTCACCGTGGTGGAGCGTGCCGCCAGCGCTGCCGGGATTCGGAGGCTGGCCGAGCTCGTCGCCGCCGAGGGTGCGGAGCGCGTCGTCGTGGGCTTGCCGTTGACGCTCCGCGGGGAGCACGGCGCCCAGGCCGACGAGACCGCAGTGTTCGTGGATGCCCTTCGCGCCGCCGTCGAGGTCCCGGTGGAGTCGTTCGACGAGCGCTTCACGACCGCGCTCGCCGCGGCCGCTCCCGCCAGCCAGGCACCAGAGGACGCCCGCGCCGCCGCCCACTTGCTCGAGAGCTATCTGACCTGGGCGGGGAGGGCGGAGTGACGTCACGCCGCACGAAGGTGGCCCGCCGGAGGGCAGCGGGGGCGGCGTTGCTGCTCGGGTTTCTCGCGCTGGCGCTCTGGCTCGGCGTGACTGCGCTGGGAGGCGGCGATGAGCAACCTCCGCCCGCGACCACTGCAGCCGCACCGAAGCCGACGATCCTCCGCATCGTCTTCCCGGAGGGCTTCACGCGGAAGGAGATGGTCAAGCGAGTCGCCGAGGTGCGCCAGATCGCCAAGACGAAGCGCAACGTGACGCCGAAGCTCTCGGGCAACGCGTACGCGAAGGCGTCGAAGGCGGCCAAGGTGCCGCCGGCGTTCCGCAAGGACGCGCGCGGAATCGAGGGCTTCCTCTTCCCGGCGACGTACGAGTTCGTCCCCAAGACGACCGGAAAGCAGCTCGTGGACGACCAGATCGAGCACTTCAACGGGAACTGGGCCAAGGTCGACCTCCGCTTCGCGAAGACGAAGAACCTGACGCCGTACGACGTCCTGATCATCGCTTCGATGATCGAGAAGGAGACGATCGCGCCCGACGAGCGGCCGCTCGTCGCCGCCGTGATCTACAACCGGCTCAAGGCGCGGATGCCACTGGGGATCGACGCGACCATCCGCTACGGGCTCGACGTTCCCGGCACCGAGGCGCTGCGCGTCTCCCAGCTCGAGAGCGACAACCCCTACAACACGCGTAACCGCACTGGGCTGCCGCCGACGCCGATCGCGAACCCCGGTCTCGCCTCGATGCAGGCCGCCGCCCATCCGGCGAACGTGAAGTACCTCTACTTCGTCCGGAAGCCCGACAAGGTCCATCACTTCTTCACGGCGAGCGAAGCCCAGTTCTTCGCGAAGGCCTGCGAGTACGGCTACGGCTGCGGCTGAGCGGTGATCGCGGGCACGACACGACTTGTCGGGTTGCTACGGGATCCCACGGGTGCGTCACTGTCGCCTCGGATGCAGAACGCCGCGTTCGCGACCCTGGCTCTCGACGTCGCATATGTCCCGCTCGGTGTTGCGCCGGAGCGCCTGGAGGAGGCCGTACGCGGTCTCGTGGCGCTCGGCTTCCTCGGCGCGAACGTGACGACGCCGCACAAGCGGGCTGTCGTGGCGCTCTGCGACGAGGTCGCGGACGGCGTCGAGTCGGTGAACACCCTTGTGATCCGCGACGGCCGCGTGCTCGGCTCCAGCACCGACACCGAGGCGCTCGGCGACCGAGTGCCCGCGAGAGCAGCTGTCGTGGGCGCGGGAGGAGCCGCGACCGCCTGGCTCGCCGAGCTCGAGAAGCGCGGCACCCAGGTGCAGGTCTTCTCTCGAAAGGGCGACTGGCCGCCGAGCGTCG
Organism: uncultured Gaiellaceae bacterium; assembly: GCA_963820565.1. Classification (GTDB taxonomy): domain Bacteria; phylum Actinomycetota; class Thermoleophilia; order Gaiellales; family Gaiellaceae; genus Gaiellasilicea. Next base: position 16,807 of record CAWGAD010000010.1, on the reverse strand, counting down.
ACGACACGGAGCTCGTCGTTCACGCAACGCCGGTCAAGGACGAGCTCCTCTTCGAGCCGCTGCCTGGTCAGACGGTGATCGACCTGGCCTACCTTGCCGATGGGGGCGAGACCGCGCTCGCCGTCGCTGCACGCGCTGCCGGGTGTGAGCTGATCGACGGCCTGGACGTCCTCGTCGCGCAGGGAGCGGCGTCGTTCGCGCTCTGGACCGGGCTGCCCGCGCCCGTCGAGGCCATGCGCGCGGCAGTACGCTCTGCCGCGTGACTCTCGGCCTGACCACGGCGGGGGAATCGCACGGGCCGGCGCTCGTCGCGATCCTGACGGGGCTTCCCGCGGGCCTGATGCTCGATCGGGCCGCGATCGACGCCGACCTGCACAGGCGCCAGCAGGGGTACGGTCGCAGCCCGCGCCAGCAGCTCGAGCAGGACGAAGTGGAGGTGCTCGCGGGCCTTCGCCACGGCCGCACACTCGGGACGCCGCTCGCGCTCGTCGTCCGCAACCGCGACCACAAGAACTGGGAGTGGGGCATGAGCTCGTGGCCGCCCGAGGGAGAGGCGGCCGGGAAAGGGACGAAGCCGGTGACGCTGCCGCGGCCCGGACACGCCGACCTCGCAGGGGTGCTCAAGTACGGCCACGAGGACGTCCGCGACGCACTGGAGCGGGCGAGCGCACGTCAGACGGCGGTCTTCGTCGCCGCCGGTGGGGTTGCGAAAGCGCTGCTGCGCGAGCTCGGGATCGAGGTGGCCGGCTCCGTGCTCGAGATCGGCGGGGCGCGCGAAGACTACGAGGCTGCGATCGACGCCGCCCGCGCAGACCGCGACACGCTCGGCGGCATCGTCGAGGTGCGGGCAACCGGCGTCTTCCCCGGGCTCGGCTCCTACGCGACGCGCGAGGAGCGGCTGGACGCACGTCTCGCCGCTGCCCTCATGGGCATCCAGGCGGTCAAGGGCGTCGAGATCGGCGACGGCTTCGCGCTGGCGAGCGAGCGCGGCTCGGCGGCGCACGACGAGATCGAGGTCAGTTCATCGGGATTTGGCCTCAAACGCCGCTCCAACCGAGCCGGCGGGATCGAGGCGGGCATCTCCAACGGCGAAGAGATCGTCGTCCGCGCCGCGATGAAGCCGCTGCCGACCTTGATGCGGCCGCTCGACTCCGTCGACCTCGCGACCGGCGAGCCCGCGCAGGCGCTCGTCGAGCGCAGCGACGTCGCCGCCGTCGAAGCGCTCGCGGTCGTCGCAGAGGCGGCGGTGGCGTGGGAGCTTGCCCGCGCAGCGCGCGAGAAGCTCGGCGGCGACGCGCTCGTCGACATGCTCGCGGCGCTCACGGCTTACCGGGACCGGATCAAGATGATTGATCGGCAATTACCGCACCCGCGATGACGACCCAGACGCGGCGCCGGGAACCGCCCTCGACCTTGCCAAGGCAGCCAGCCTTGGCTGCGGCCGAGTGCGGCCCCCGGCTTGGTCTGGATCGCCCTCGCGGGCACGCCAATCACCAATCAACCATCTAGTGGCCCACGCGCTGAACCGGCACGTCGTCCTCGTCGGCTTCATGGGCGCGGGCAAGTCGACGCTGGGGACGGCAGTGGCCAACCGGCTGGGTCGGCGCTTCCTCGATCTCGACATCGAGATCGAGCGGCAGGCAGGCGCGACGGTCGCAGAGCTCTTCGAGGGCGGCGAAAGCGAGTTTCGCGAGACCGAGGAGCGCATCGCCGCCTGGGTGCTCGAGTCGCCGGAGCGGATCGTGGTCGCGCTGGGAGGCGGCGCGGTGCTCGCTCCGGCCACGAGAGCGCTGCTGCGCGAGCACGCCGTGACGGTGTTGCTCGATACCTCGATCGACAGATCCTGGGATCGGGTGCGCGGGTCGGCACGGCCGCTGGCCCAGGACGAAGCGTCGTTCCGCCAGCTCTACGACGAGCGTCGCCCGCTCTACGACGAGGTCGCGGACGCGCGCGCCCACGACGTCAACGGCATCGTGCTGGCAGCAGGCGGCGTGCACGTCCAGCCCGGCGCGCTCGAGCAGCTCGGCGAGCTCGTCCCCGGGACGGGAACGGTCGAGATCGTCAGCGATGCCCGCGTGGCGGGGATCTACGGAATGGATGTCCAGCTCGCGCTCGGCGCGCGTGCGCGTGCGAGCCACGAGCTGCCACCGGGCGAGGCGTCGAAGAGCGTCGAGTCGATCGAAGCGCTCTGGCACGGGCTGCGGCTCGAGCGCGGCGGCACCCTCGTCGCCCTCGGCGGTGGCTGCACGACCGACGCCGCCGGTTTCGTCGCGGCGACGTTCATGCGCGGGATCGACTGGGTGGCGGTGCCGACGACGCTCGTCGGCCAGGTCGACGCTGCGATCGGGGGCAAGACGGCGATCGACCTCCCGGACGCAAAGAACCTCGTCGGCGCCTTCCACTGGCCCGTCAGGACGGTGATCGATCCCTCGACGCTCGAGACGCTCCCCGAAGTCGAGCTCGAGAACGGCCGCGCCGAGGTGGTGAAGACCGGTCTGCTGGACGGGAAGCCGCTCTGGGAGCTCCCGGTGACCGAGCAAGTCGAATGTTGTGCGGCTTTCAAGACGGCCGTCTGCCTGCGCGACCCGCACGACCGCGGCGATCGCGGCCAGCTGAACCTCGGCCACACCTTCGCGCACGCGCTCGAGGCCGCCGCCGGTTTCGACCTGCCTCACGGACGTGCAGTCGCCCTCGGGTTGCTGGCTGCGCTGCGGCTGTCCGGAATGGACACCGCCGTCGTGGAGGACGTCCTGCGGCCCGAGCCTGTGCGTGTCGACCGCGAGCGTGCGTGGGCGGCGCTGGCACGGGACAAGAAGGTCGTCGGCGGCGTGCCGCGGCTCACTTTGCTCGAGGCGCCGGGCCGCCCGAAGCTCGGCGTCGAGCTACCCGAGGCCGACGTTCGCGCCGCGCTCGACTCCCTGATCGCCGGATAGAGTCGTCTGCTGTGCGCATCGCGGTCCTCAACGGAGTCAACCTCGACGTGCTCGACCGGCGCGACGCCGTCCATTACGGCGGTCTGACGCTGGCCGACCTCGAGAGCCGCATCTACGCGTGGTCGAAGGCCCTCGAGTGCACGACGCGCTGCCGCCAGACGAACCACGAGGGCCAGTACATCGACTGGTGTCATGACGCGCTCGACTGGGCCGACGGTGTCATCCTCAACCCGGGTGCGTGGTCGCACTACAGCTACGCGATCCGCGACGCGGTCGAGCTGTTCAAGGCTCCCGTGGTCGAGGTGCACCTGTCCAAGATCGAAGCGCGAGAGGAGTGGAGGCGTGTGTCGGTGATCGGCGATCTGGCGGCGAAGCGCGTCTCCGGCGAAGGGCCGGAGGGCTACCGAACCGCAATCGAGTTCCTGGCGGCGTGGAAGTGAGCCGGATCGAACGGCTGGCGGCGTTGCTCGACGAGCCGCTGCTCGTCACGAGCGGCGTCAACGTCCGCTACCTCACCGGTCTCGCGAGCTCGAACGCCGCGGTGCTCGTCGAGCCTGACGGCGACGCGACCCTGTTCACCGACTTCCGCTACGCGCAGAAGGCCCGCGCGATCGACGGCGTGCGCTTCGAGCAGACCGCCAGAGCGGTGATCGGCGACCTCGCGACTCGGCTCGCGGGGAAGACGATCTGGATCGAGGCGCACATCCTGACCGTGGCGGCGAACGAGCAGCTGCAGGACGGCGGCGTGGAGACCGTCTCGCAGACCGGTCTTGTCGAGCGGCTGCGGGCGATCAAGGAACCGGAGGAGATCGCGGCGATGCGCGAAGCCGCGGCGATCTCCGACCGGGTGTTCGCGGCACTGGCCGAGGAGCGGTTCACCGGCCGCACCGAGCGCGACGTCGCCTGGCGCGTGCGCGAGCTCTTCCACGAGCACGGCTCGTCGGAGCTCGCGTTCGACACGATCGTGGCGGCGGCGGAGAACGGCGCCAGCCCGCACGCGGATGTCCGCGACGACGAGATCCCGGCGAACACGCTCGTAACGATCGACGCCGGCTGCCGCATCGACGGCTACGCGTCGGACTGCACGCGCACGTTCGCGACCGGCGACCTTCCCGACGACCTCGGCCGCGCCTACACCGTCTGCCTCGAGGCCCAGCTGGCGGCGCTCGATGCCTATGGGCCGGGCAAGAGTGGGCGCGACGTCGACGCCGCAGCGCGAGACGTGATCGCGGCGGCTGGTTGGGGCGAGCAGTTCGGGCACGGGCTCGGCCACGGGATCGGGCTCGAGGTGCACGAGGCGCCTTCGATTCGGCCGGAGTCGACCGACATGCTCGAGGCGGGCAACGTGGCCAGCTGCGAGCCGGGGATCTACCTCCCGGAGCTCGGTGGCGTCCGGATCGAGGACATGGTGCTCGTGACCGACAGCGGCGGCGAGCGGCTCACGGCCGGCCCCAAGGACCTGACGACCGTCAGGTAACCTGCGCCGCCGTGGCCGAGGTCGTCAGCACCAACGAGTTCAAGAACGGGATGCACATCGAGCTGGAAGGCTCGGTGTGGCGGATCGTCGAGTTCCAGCACGTGAAGCCGGGCAAGGGCGGCGCGTTCGTGCGGACGAAGGTGAAGAGCATCGACTCCGGCTCCGTCGTCGACAAGACGTTTCGCGCCGGGGAGAAGTTCCCGCGCGTCTACACCGAGGTCAAGAACATGCAGTACCTCTACGACTCGGGCGACGAAGTCGTCTTCATGGACGAGAAGAACTACGAGCAGCTCTCGCTCCCGCACGCATCGCTCGAGGCCGAGCTGCCCTACATGCAGCCCTCGACGCCCGTGCAGCTCCTCTTCGTCGGCGGCAAGCCGTCGGGCGTCCAGCTGCCGTCGTCGATCGAGCTCTCGGTGACGGATACCGAGCCGGGCGTGAAGGGCGATACCGTCTCGAACGTGACGAAACCGGCGACGCTCGAGACGGGCGCGGTCGTACAGGTGCCGCTCTTCGTGAATGTGGGCGATCGGGTGAAGGTCGACCCCCGCGAGGGCCGCTACATCTCCCGCGCCTAGGGCTTCCTGCCCAGCACTCGGTAGGCTCCCGCTCGTGCCGCGCCTCGTCGACACCACTATTCGCCTGCTCTCGCAGGAGCCGCTCGCGGGCAAGGTCCCGACCGCCGAGCTGCTGCGGCTCGCGGAGGTGCTGGACAAGGCCGGGTTCGCGTGCCTGGAAGTCTCCGGCGGCGGCGTGTTCGACACCGCCGTCCGGCGCGGCGTCGAAAGCCCCTGGGAGCGGATCCGCGGTCTGAAGGCCCGAACGACGACGCCGCTCGGAATTGCACTGCGCGGCCGCTTCCTCGTCGGCTCCAGGCCGGTGGGCGCCGATTTCGTCCGCCGCTTCGTCTCCTCCGCGGCCGAGAACGGCATCGACGTCTTCCGCCTGCACGATCCGCTGAACGACGTCTCCAACCTGAGCGAGCCGGGCGACGCTATCGTCGGCGCCGGCAAGGAGTTTCACGCCGGGCTGGTCTACAGCCCCGGCGGCGACGGGGCGATGGACAAGCTCGTCGAGCAGGCGAAGGAGCTGCCGGGCATCAAGGCGACCCGCGCGCTGGTGCACGATCCCAGCGGAGGTCTCGAGCCGCACCAGGCGGCCGAGCTCGTCGGTCGCGTCGCCGAAGCATCCGGCCTCCCGGTCGGCTTCTACTGCCAGGGCGCGGGTGGCAGCGGCCTCGCCGACTCGATCGAGGCCGCACGCGCGGGCGCCGACCTGATCGCCTGCGCTGTCTATCCGCTGGCGCTGTCGCTCCACCGCGTCGCCGGAGAGTCGCTTGCGTCGGCGCTCGCGGGAATGGGTCTCGATACCGGTGTCGATGTGGATCGGCTCTGGGAGGCGTCCGACCTCGTCGACGAGCACGTCGGCGACGAGATCGTGACGCCGCATGCGCCGCGCCTGGCTGTGCGTGCGGCGGAGTACGACTTGCCGACCGGTCTCGTCGCCGCGCTCGACACGCACCTCCGCGCACACCATGCCGACGACCGGCTGCTCGAGACGCTCGAGGAGCTGCAGACGATCCGGCGCGAGACGGGCTGGCCGCCCTTGGCCGCGCCGATCGGCCAGATCCTCGCCTCGCAGGCGCTGATCCACGTGCTCTCGGCGCGCCGCTACGGGACTGTCGTCGACGAGTTCCGCGCCCTCGTCCAGGGCGGGTTTGGAAGCCCTCCGGGCACGATCGACCCCACCGTCGAGCGCGCGGTCTCGCTGCTCTCGGACGGCATGCCGCTGGAGGAGGACCCGCCGACCGCGGAGGACGTGCGCCAGGAAGCCGAAGGGCTTGCAGCCAGCGAGGAGGAGCTCGTCCTGATCGCACTCTTCGGCGAGGAAGCTGAGGCGCTCCTACAGACGATTCGGGCCCGCCACACCCGGGACGACCGCGGCGAGACGACGCTCGAGGAGACGCGGGAGCAGCGCATTCGCGAGCTGGTGCGGATCGTGCAGGAGAGCGGCGTCGCCGAGGTCGAGATCGAGGACGAGGGGATGCGTGTCTCGGTCAGGCGGGCCGACGAGCGCCCGGCGTTCGAGGCCGCGACGTCGCTGGCCGATGACGAGCTCGCCGATCTGCCGGTGCTGCCCGCAGCCGCCGCCGGCGCGATCCGTGTCGAGTCGCCGATGGTCGGCGTCTTCTATCGCTCGCCCGAGCCCGGGCAGCCGCCATTCGTCGAAGTCGGCGACGTCGTCGTGCCCGGGCAGACGCTCTGCCTGCTCGAGGCGATGAAGCTCTTCAACGAGCTGAAGGCGGACGCCGGCGGGCGCGTGGTGGGGATCTACGTGGAGAACTCCAGCCCGGTCGAGTTCGGACAGCTCCTGTTCGAGCTCGAGCCGATCGTCGCGCCGCCCACGCTGTAGTGGCCCGCGCGGCGACAGTTAGGGCACCTCTGGCGCGCGATCTGCGGCGCGATGCCGCGTCCTCAGTCGCGTCCATACCTTTGGGTATGGACGCTCCCTGCGTCCTTGCCTCGCTTGCAGCTCGCACGCCAGAGGCGCGAAACCGTCACCGCGCGGGCCACTGATGTTCTCGCGCGTGCTGGTAGCGAACCGCGGCGAGATCGCCGTCCGGGTGATCCGGGCGATCCACGAGCTCGGCGGCGAGGCGGTCGCGGTCTACTCGACGGCGGACAGCGAGGCGCTGCACGTTCGCCTGGCCGACCGCGCGGTCTGCATCGGGCCCCCCTCGGCGGCCGAGAGCTACCTCCGGATCCCGTCCGTGATCGCAGCGGCCGGCACGACCGGTTGTGAGGCTGTCCATCCGGGCTACGGCTTCCTCTCCGAGAACCCGGCCTTCGTGCGAGCGTGCGAGGACAACGATCTCGTCTTCGTCGGGCCGGGCGCCGAGGTGATGGAGCGGATGGGCGACAAGGCGCGCGCGAAGGCGGAGATGCGCGCAGCCGGCGTCCCGCTCGTTCCCGGGACCGAGGGCGGAGCGACGCTGGCAGACGCGCGCACGGCCGCCGCCGACCTGGGCTATCCGGTGCTGCTGAAGGCCGTCGCCGGCGGCGGCGGGAAGGGCATGCGGCTCGTGCTCGGTGCGGAGGAGCTCGAGGCTGCGTACTCGACTGCCCGCGCCGAGGCGGATGCGGCGTTCTCGGACAGCTCGCTCTATGTCGAGAAGGCGCTGGTGCCTGCCCGCCACGTCGAGATCCAGGTGCTGTGCGACAAGGACGGCGGCGTCCTCACGCTCGGCGAGCGCGAGTGCTCGATCCAGCGACGCCACCAGAAGCTGATCGAGGAGTCACCGTCCCCGGCGCTCAACCCCGAGACCCGCGAGGAGATGGAGGCGGCGGCCGAGCGCGCCTGCCGGACGATCGGTTACGAGAACGCAGGCACGTTCGAGTTCCTGCTCGGCGCCGACGGCACCTTCCACTTCATCGAGCTGAACGCGCGGCTGCAGGTCGAGCACCCGGTCAGCGAGCTGGTCACGGGTGTCGACGTCGTGCGCGAGCAGCTGCGCGTGGCGTCGGGGGAGCGGCTCGCGCTGACGGGTCGCGCGCCCCGTCGCGGGCACGCGATCGAGATCCGCCTCAACGCCGAGGATCCGGCGCGCGGCTTCGCACCGGCGCCCGGCGCGATCACGCGCTTTCGACCGCCGCTCGGGCCGGGCGTTCGCATCGACACCCACCTCGAGGAAGGTGCAGAGATCTCCCCCTACTACGACTCGCTGATCGCGAAGCTGATCGTCTGGGCCGAGGACCGGCCCGCGGCGATCTCGCGCGGCGTGCGGGCGCTCGAGGAGCTCGAGCTGGACGGCGTCCCCACGACCCGTGGGCTCGCGCTGGAGATCCTCCGCTCCGCGGAGTTCGGAAGCGGCGAGTACTCGACGAGCTTCCTCGCCGAGATGGAAGGGCGCCTGCCGGCGCTGGCCGGATGAGCCGGGATGGATACCTGATCCGCGGCCCTCGTGGCGCGATCCGGATCGAGGGCGATGCGCTCGCTGCTCTCGTCGTCGCTGCCGCGGAGCACGTGGACGGCGCGCGCGTGCGCCGGCCGCGGCGTGGGCTCGACGTTGCCGTGACCGACGGCCGCGTGCGCGTGGAGCTGGAGCTGGCCGCGCGCTACGGCTCGGTTCTTCCCGACCTCGCCCGCAAGGTCCAGTCCCGCGTTGCAGCCGCGGTGGGAAGCTCGGCGGGCCTCGAGGTCGACGCGGTCGACGTCTCGATCGAGGAGCTCGACCCATGACCGTCGGGCGCCGTCAGGCACGGCGGACGGCCCTGTTCCTGCTCTACCAGTGGGACCTGACCGGACAGCCGCTGACCGCGCTCTACGAGGGCGAGCCGGATGCGTTCGCGCTCGGCCTCGCTGAGGCGGTCTCGGAGCGCGCGGAGGAGCTCGACCTCCGCATCACGGAAAGCGCCGAAGGCTGGACCGCCGACCGTCTGGGTACGCTCGAGCGGAACATCTTGAGGATCGGGATCTACGAGCTCGAGGAGGAAAGCGTGCCGCCGGAAGTGGCGATGAACGAGGCGGTCGTGCTGGCAAAACGGTACGCGTCCGAGGACGCGGCGCGGCTCGTGAACGGAATACTTGCGCGAGTGGCCAGAGAGAAGAAGGAGAGCGAGGAGGTCGTATGACGGAAGCTGGTTCGGCGGATGAAGCGCTGGGACGGGCCGAGGAGCTGCTCGAGCGGCTGAAGGCGACACGCGACGAGCTGGAGCGGCTTGCGGCAGCCGAGGACGCGGAGTCGGCCGTCGAGGTTCTGGCGGAGCTCGCCGACCTCGCCAAGGAAGTCGAGGCCGAGCTGACGAAGGCACGGGCTCGCGCCGAAGGCGCGGTATAGGAACAGCCTGCCGATGCTCCGAGCGCCTGACGACTTGCGCGCGCTTGTCGAGGGCTATCTCGGCGAGCTTGCGTTCACGCCCGAGCTCGGCGCGCTCGAGGAGGCGGTGCGCTATCCGCTCGAATCCGGCGGCAAGCGCGTGCGCCCGGTCATCTCGCTGGCCGTGACGGAGGCCGCGGGCGGCGCGGCGGAGCACTGCCTGCCTGCCGCCGCCGCGGTCGAGCTCGTGCACACGTTCTCCCTCGTTCACGACGACCTGCCCGCGATGGACGACGACGACGAGCGGCGCGGCCGTCCCTCCGCGCACGTGGCGTTCGACGAGGCGACAGCGCTGCTCGCGGGCGACGCGTTGCTGGCCGAGGCGTTCCGGCTCGCGCTCTCCTATCCAACGCCGATGGTCGGCCGTGAGCTCGCGCAGGCGACGCTCGCGATGATCGGCGGCCAGCATCGCGACGTGACCGGCGACACCGCCGACCTCGCCGCGCTCCACCGGCTCAAGACCGGCGCGCTCTTCTCGGCCGCAGTCAGCGTCGCCCTCTGGGTCGCCGAGGTGCCCGAGACCGGCCAGCCCGCGTGGCGGGCGTTCGGCGAGGAACTGGGGCTCCTCTTCCAGCTCGTCGACGACCTGCTCGACGGCGACGGCTATGCAGCCGCGTACGGAACCGAGGCGACGCGTGGGCACGCGGACGAAGCGGCTGGTCGGGCGATGCAGCGACTCGATGCGATTCCGGCCGACACGACCGTGCTGGCCGAGATCGTCGCGGGACTCGCCGCCCGGACGGCGTAGATGCGACCGCCGCCGCAGGTCGTGGCGGCGTTCGGTGGCACGGGATCGCTGGACCGCTCGACGCGTCGGTGGAGGAGCTCGAGTGGCAGGGAAGGCTCTTCGACTCCAGTCGAGCTCGCCCGCACACTCGCGACGTAGAGTCCCGTCGTGAAGCAACGAGTCAGCCTTGTCACGCTCGGGGTGCGCGACCTGGCACGGTCGCGCGCATTCTACGAGGCCCTGGGATGGACGACCGGCGCCGAGCCCGACGACGACGTCGTCTTCTTCCAGGCCGGCGGGATGATCGTTGCGCTCTGGGGTAGGGACGAGCTGGCCGTGGACAGCGGCGTTGAGGATCGAGGCGGCTGGGGCGGCATCACGCTCGCCCACAACGTCGGCTCGCCCGCCGAGGTCGACGCTGTGATCACTGAAGCGGAGGCAGCCGGCGCCGCGATCCCGCGGCACGGCGCTGAAACGTTCTGGGGCGGCTACTCCGGCATCTTCGTCGACCCCGACGGCCACCCCTGGGAAGTCGCCCACAATCCGGGCTGGACGCTGGCAGACGACGGCTCGATCACCCTGGCCAAGTAACAGACTGTTACTTGCTCACCTTCGGCACGGTTTCGTGTCTGAGGCGTGACAGCTCTGCGGCGACACTGAAGATGTGACTGTGGCGGCTCCGCGGATCGGCTCCGTGCTCCAGGCGGCGATCGAGCGGCTCGACGACGACACCGTTCCCATCGCCGAGGTGTACCGGCGAGTTGCGGCTCTGGCAAGCCATCTGGGCTTCACGCGGCCCAGCTATGAGCAGATCCGAGTGCTCGTCCACGAGCATCGCCGTCGCGGGCTGGCGCCGAGCGCGGGGCAGCTCCTGCTCGACGTTGCGTTCCGCTCGAAGCCGCCCGAAGCGCTGCTCGAGCTGCTCGAGGGCGCCAAGTAACAGACTGTTACTTGGCGGCGGCGCGGAGGACGCGGAGGGCGCTCAGCGTCGGCAGCTCGTCGTCGAGCGCCGACGCTGTGACCGTCAGGTGAGCTCGTCCGCCAGGAGGTCCATCAGCAGCCCGTCTCGCCAGACGCCGTCGGCATCGAGCCAGTATTCGCGGAGGATCCCGACGCGTTTGAAGCCGGCCTTCTCGTAAGCGCGGATCGCACGCTCGTTGTGCGCCGCGGGGTCGATCGTGAGGCGGCGGTGGCCGCGGTCGTCGATCAGGTGGCGCACCATCGTCCGGACGGTGTCCGTTCCGAGGCCGCGATCGTGGTACGGCGTGCCGAGGAACAGGTCGACGGACGCGTGGCGGAACTCCTCGTCGTTCTCCTCGAAGTACTGGATCATGCCGGCGGTCTCGCCGTCGACGTCGATCGCGAAGACGACCGCGCCGTCGTCCTCGCCGCGCGCCTTCTCGAGCACATGCTCGCGCGTGAGTCCGCGCCACCACCGCGCGACCTCTTCGTGAGCGCCGAGCTCGACGATCCGGTCGACATCCGATACGTCGAGCGGACGCAGGACGACGCGGTACCCGCGCAGTTCCATGACGGTCTTGTAGCACCCCCGGCAACTACCCTTGCTCGGATGAAGAAGCGCCTCGACGTCCTCCTCGTCGAGCGCGGGCTGGCGGAGAGTCGCGCACAGGCTCAAGCGCTCGTGCTCGCCGGGCTCGTTCCCGGCTACGACAAGCCCGGCCATCAGGTCGCGGAAGACGCCGACCTCGCGGTCGACCGGCCACCGCGGTTCGTCTCGCGCGGCGGCGAGAAGCTCGCAAACGCTCTGGAGCACCTGAACGTCGAGCTCGACGGCCGCGACGCGATCGATCTGGGCGCCTCGACCGGCGGCTTCACGGACTACCTGCTCCAGCACGGCGTTGCGCGCGTGATCGCGGTCGACGTCGGCTACGGCCAGCTCCACCCGAAGCTTCGCAACGACCCAGATGTCACCGTGCTCGAGCGAACGAATGCGCGCGAGCTCGTCGAGCTGCCGTTCGCGCCGGACCTGCTGGTCTGCGATGTCTCGTTCATCAGCGTACGTACGGTCCTGCCGCCGGTGCTGAAGCTCCTCGAGCCGGGCTGGGACGCCGTCGTCCTCGTCAAGCCACAGTTCGAGGCCGGCCGCGACGAGGTCGGCAGGGGTGGCGTCGTGCGCGACCCGGAGATCCACCGCCGCGTCCTGCGCGACGTCGTCGATGCCGCCCTCGGCTGGGGTGCGACCGCGGTCGGCGTCGTAGACTCCGGACTGCCCGGACCGAAGGGCAACCGCGAATTCTTCGTCCACCTGATCGACAGCGACGAGCCCGTGCTCCTGGATGACATCGACGACCGGATCCGAGACGCTGTCGCCTAGAACTCCTAAGGCGGTGAAGCGGGCCGCCGTCGTCACGCACGGCAAGCCGCTGACGATCGGCCCGGCGCTCGCGCGCCTGACGACGGTCGCTCGCGAGGCGGGCGTCGAGCTGCGCCTGGGTGCGGAGGAGTCGGCCAAGCACGGCCTCGATCCGGAGAATGGCGACTCCGCCGACGTCGACATCGTGGTCGTGCTCGGCGGCGACGGGACGATGCTGCGTGCGCTCGGCCGTTATCTGGGCACGGACGTACCTGTGATCGGGGTCAACTTCGGCCGCGTCGGCTTCCTCGCTTCGATCGACAAGGACGAGCTCGAGGAGGGCCTCACACGCGTCTTCGCGGGCGAATACAGGGTCGAGGAGCTGCCCACGCTCGACGTCGAGGTCGGGGAAGAACAGCGTGTCGCGGTCAACGACCTCGTCGTCGCCAGCGCCGTCGTCGGCCGGATGATCCAGCTCGAGTGGGCGATCGGCGGCGAGGTGCTCGGCCGGCTGGGCTGCGACGGCCTCGTCTGCTCGACGCCTCCCGGGTCGACGGGCTACAACTTCTCGAACGGCGGCCCGGTGCTCGTCTGGGGTCTCGACGCCATGGCGGTCACCTTCGTCGCGCCGCACTCGCTGAACGCCCGGCCGCTCGTCGTCCCGCGCGGCGCGGAGCTGATCGTGTGGAACCGGACCCTGGACGTCGCTGCCACCGCACTCGTCGACGGGCACAGCATTGGCGACCTCGCGCCCGGAGGCCGCGCTCTCGCCCGCGTCGGCGCGCAGCGGTCGCTGCTGGCCACTCTGCCCGAGACGACGTTCTTCAGCCGCTACCGCCGAACCTTTGCTTCGTAGCCTCCGGATCGAGAACCTCGTGCTGGTGCGTGAGGGGGAGCTCGCGCCGGCGGCCGGCTTGACCGCGATCACCGGCGAGACCGGTGCCGGCAAGACGATCCTCGCGCAGGCGATCGGGCTCCTGCTCGGTGCGAAGGGCGATGCCGGCACGATCGGCGCCGGCGGCGGCGAGGCGTACGTCGAGGCGGAGCTCGACCTGCCGGAAGGCTTCCTCGAGGACGAGGAGCTGGCCGGTCTCGCCGAGCTCGCCCCCGAGGATGAACCCGGCCTGGTGCTCGCACGACGCGTCTTTCGGGACGGACGCACGCGGGCTTACGCCTGGGGGCGCGCCGTTGCGCGCGAGGATCTGGCTGCGGCTGCCGAGCGCCTGATTGCGATGTCGGGGCAGTTCGAGCAGCGGCGGCTGGCAAGGCCGGCCTACCAGCTCGACGTGCTCGACTCCTACTGCGGCGACGTGCAGCTAACCGCCCGCCGCGAGGCAAGACGCGCCTGGCGGGAGCTCGCCGCTGCGCGCAAGCGGCATGACGAGCTCACGCGCGGCGCGGCGGCCGAAGAGGCCCGACTGGCGGAGCTCGCCGCGCTCGTCGAGGCGACGAAATCGAGCCCGGCGGCGAGGAGGCGCTGCGCGCCGAGCGAGAGCGCCTTCGGCACGTCACGGAGCTGGCGGACGGCGCCGCACGTGCCGCCGAGGCGCTTGCACCCGAGGACGGTGAGGGTGCGGCGGCGCTCGCGGCGGCGGCCGAACGCTCGCTGGCGCCACTCGAGCGCCTGGCACCGGAGCTGGCCCAGGCGGGCGCCGAGCTCCGCGACATCGACTTGCGGCTGCAGGAGCTCGGCTCGGACCTACGTGCCTTCCTCGCCTCGCTCGAGGCCGAGCCGGACCGGCTCGAGCAGGTCGAGGGCGAGCTCGAGCGGATCTCCGATACCCGTCGCCGCTTCGGCGCTCTCGACTACGACGACCTGCTCGCGCGTGCCGGCGCGGCCCGCGAGGAGCTCGCAGCGCTCCAGGACGGGCTCGATCCGGCCGCTGCGGCTACGGAGGCGCTTGCAGCCGCCGAGGCGAAGTCCGCGGGGCTCGCGGCTCAGCTCCGAGCAGCCCGCGAAACGGCGTCCGAACCGTTCGCGGCGGCGGTCGCGGACGAGCTTCGCGGGGTGGGCATGGGCGAGGGTGAGTTCCGCGTCGAGTTGCGCGAGCGGGATCCCGGGCCAACGGGAGTAGATGACGCCGTCTTTCTGATCCGACCGAACGCAGGCCTTCCCTTCGGTCCCGTCGCCGAGACCGCGTCCGGCGGCGAGCTCTCGCGCGTCGCGCTCGCGATCGCCGCCGTCGGGGGTGGCGAGACGCTGGTCTTCGACGAGATCGACGCCGGCATCGGCGGCGAGACGGCGCATGCGGTCGCGGCGACGCTGAAGCGCCTGGCGGAGCGCGCACAGGTGATCACGATCACGCACCTGCCGCAGATCGCAAGCGTCGCCGACGAGCACTACCGAGTCGAGAAGATCCCCGGCGATCCGACCCACACCCGCATCGACCGGCTCGACGACGCGGAACGGCGCGACGAGCTCGAGCGGATGCTCGGCGGCAAAGAGTTCATCTCCACATTGCGATGAGCTCCCTGATCGAACACACCGGCACTGCCCGGCTCGGAAAACGGACGAAAGAGCTCGTGCGCCGGCTGAGCGAGAGCGACATCGCGATCATCGACCACACCGACCTCGACCGCGTTTCGGCCGAGGAGCTCGTCGAGTCGGGCGTGCGCGTCGTCGTCAACGTGGCGCCTCGCAGTCGGGCCGCTATCCGAATCCGGGGCCGTTGCTGCTCGTCCGCGGCGGGGTGCGGCTGATCGACGTGACGGGCGTCGAGCTCTTTGACGAGGTCTCGGACGGGAAGCGGCTCACGGTGCGCGGTGGCAGCCTGTTCCGCAACGGCACCTGCGTCGCCACCGGCCATGCCCTGGAAGAACGCGAGCTCGTGTCCGCGCTCTCCGAGCAGCAGAGCCGCGTCACCGGCGCGCTGCAGGACTTCGCCGACAACACGCTGCGCTACCTCCGCGAGGAGGGCCGGCTCCTCACCGAGGGCATCGACTTCCCGCCGCTCGAGACGGGCTTTCGCGACCGGCATGCGCTCGTTGTCGCCCGCGGCCCCGGCCACAAGCGCGACCTGCGGATGGTGCGCCCCTACGTGCGTGACTTCAAGCCGGTGCTGATCGCCGTCGACGGGGGCGCGGAGGCCCTGCGTGAGGAAGGTGGAAGCGGACGTGATCGTCGGCGACATGGACTCGGTCACGGACGACACGCTCCGCTGCGGCGCCGAGATCCTCGTGCATGCGTACCGGGAGGGCCACGCGCCCGGCGAGGAGCGGCTGCGCCGGCTCGGCGTCCCGTTCCAGACGGTCGCAGCGCCCGGGATCTCCGAGGACATCGCGCTGCTGCTCGCGCACGAGAAAGGCGCTGCGCTGATCGTCGCCGTCGGCACCCACTTCAATCTCGTCGAGTTCCTCGAGCGCAGCCGGGCCGGCATGTCCTCGACCTTCGTGACGCGCCTGAAGGTGGGCGAGATCCTGATCGATGCGAAGGGGGTGTCGCGGCTCGTCAGCGGCCGAATCGGCCTGTGGCCCCTGCTCGCGTTCGGTGTCGCTGCGCTGGCCGCTCTCGTCGTTGCCGTGCTCGCATCGCCCGCGGTGCGGAACGTCCTCGGTCTAGGCTGACCGCGTGATCGACTTCCGCTACCACGCGATGTCGCTCGCGGGGATCTTTCTGGCGCTCGCGATCGGGATCCTGATCGGAATCGGCATCTCCGGTCGCGGCTTCGTCAGCGACGCTGAGCGGACGCGCCTCAACGGGGACATCAATGGCCTACGCGAGCAGCTCGACGCCGCGAACGCAGACTCCGAGGATCTCAGGCTGCGCCAGGCTGCGGCTGCAGACTTCGTCGACGCTGCGTACCCGGTGCTCGCCGAGGGCGGCTCGCCGGCAAGCAGGCCGCTGTGCTCGTGCTCGGACCGGTCGAGCAGCAATCGGTGCCGTTCGTCGAGAGCGCAATCGAGGGCGACGCGAATGGACGAATCGCGCGCACGCGGGCGCTGGTGCTCCCGCTCCGGCTCGACGCGATCGAGTCGGCGCTGAGCTCACGGCCGGAGCTGGCCGGCTACGTCGGGGACGATCAACTCGGGAACCTCGGCCGCGATCTGGGCCGCGAGCTCGTGGCCGGGGAGAGACGCCGCTCTGGGACGCCCTCGAGGGTGAGATCGTCGAGCAGCGTACGGGTGACTTCGCCGATCCCGTGGATGGAGTCGTCGTCATCCGCTCGGCCCCGCCTCAGACGGGCGGAACGTCCCGCTTCCTCGCAGGTCTCTACCAGGGCTTGACCAGCACGGGCGCGCCTGCATGTCGGCGTCGAGCCAGCGCGCGCAGATCTGAGTGCGATTCCGGTCTTCCAAGAGCACAACCTCTCGACCGTGGACGGGATCGACGACGAGCTCGGCCAGCTGGCGCTCGTGCTCCTGCTCGGCGAGGCGAAGCCGGGCGACTACGGCATTCGCGACACCGCCGAGGACGGGATCCTGCCGCCGATCGAGCCATTGCCTGCGCCGAGTGGCTGAGCCACTCACCATCCTCATCGCC
>CAWGAD010000009.1:0-11330 GCA_963820565.1 uncultured Gaiellaceae bacterium | reverse complement strand
CGCCGACTTCGTCCACCTGCACGTCCACTCCGAGTACTCGATCCTGGACGGCGCCTGCCGGGTCCCCGCGCTCGCGGCTCGGGCTGCCGAGCTCGAGATGCCCGCCGTCGGGCTCACCGACCACGGGTCGCTCGCCGGCGCGGTGCAGCACTACAAGCACGCGACGGAGCAGGGCGTCAAGCCGATCATCGGCTGCGAGGTCTACGTCTGCGACGACTCGTCCCTCCAGACCAAGGGCTACGCGCACCTGACGTTGCTCGCCGAGACGACCGAGGGCTACGGCAACCTCATAAAGCTCGCCTCTGCAGGCTATTTGCAGGGCTACTACTACAAGCCACGCGTCGACTGGTCGCTGCTCGAGACGCACTCGAAGGGGCTGATCGCGCTCTCCGGCTGTCTCTCCGGGCGCGTCTCCAAGGCGCTCGAGGAGTCACGCAACAACGACGCCGCGGCCGACCTCGACCGGCTCGTGCAGATCTTCTCCAAGGACTCCACGTACGTCGAGATCCAGAACGCCGGCCTCGAGCCGCAGGCGCGCATCAACCCGCTCCTCGCGCGCCTCGCCGAGGGCACCGGGCTGCCGCTCGTCGCGACCGGCGACGTTCACTACCTCGACCATTCAGACGCGCGCGCGCACGAGGCGCTGCTCTGCATCCAGTCCGGCGACTCGCTCAAGAACCCGAGCCACTGGAAGTTCGACACCGACCAGTTCTACTTCAAGACCCCGGCCGAGATGGCCCAGGACTTCGCGGACTACCCGCACGCGCTGCGCACGACGCTCGAGGTCGCCGAGCGCTGCAACGTCGAGATCGAGCTCGGCCAGATCCGGCTGCCGAAGTTCCCGGTCCCGGAAGGCCGCGACGCGTTCGACTACCTCGTCGAGCTGTGCGAAAAAGGCCTGCAAAAGCGCTACGACCACGTGACGCCGGAGATCCAGGAGCGGCTCAAGTTCGAGCTGAAGACGATCAAGGAGATGGGCTTCGCCGACTACTTCCTGATCGTCTGGGACTTCGTCAAGTTCTCGAAGCAGAACGGCGTCTCGGTCGGCCCCGGCCGCGGCTCGACCGCCGGCTCGCTGGCCGCCTACTGCCTCGACATCACCGAGGTCGACCCCATCAAGTACGACCTCCTCTTCGAGCGCTTCCTGAACCCGGGCCGCAAGTCGATGCCCGACATGGACATCGACTTCTCGGTCGCCGGCCGCGACCGCGTCATCAACTACGTGGCCGAGAAGTACGGGCGCGACCACGTCGCCCAGATCATCACCTTCGGGACGATGATGGCCCGCGCGGCCGTCCGCGACGCGGGCCGCGTGCTCGACGTCCCCTACGGCACCGTCGACAAGATCGCGAAGCTGATCCCCGAGGGCGTCAAGGTCTACCTCGACGACTGCCTCAAGCCCGGCTCCGAGCTGAAGGCGGCCTACGACGGCGACCCGCAGGTCAAGGAGATCGTCGACCTCGCGAAGCCGCTCGAGGGCCTCGTCCGCCAGGACTCGATCCACGCGGCCGGCGTCGTCATCGGCGACCGCCCGCTCACGGAATACGTCCCTTTGCAGCGAAAAGGCGAAGGCGAGGAGACGGTCACGCAGTTCGGGATGTGGGACGTCGAGGCGCTCGGCCTGCTCAAGATGGACTTCCTCGGCCTGCGCAACCTCGACGTCATCGACAAGACGTTCGCGCTCGTCGGCGGCGGGCTCGACGCGACGAAGATCCCGCTCGACGACCGCAAGACGTACGAGATGCTCGCGCGCGGCGAGGCGGCCGGCGTCTTCCAGTTCGAGTCGTCGGGCATGCGCGAGGCGCTGCGCCAGGTGCGCCCGACCGAGCTCGAGGACCTGATCGCGCTCGTCGCCCTCTACCGGCCCGGGCCGATGCAGTACATCGCGCAATACGCGAAGCGCAAGCACGGCCAGGAGGCCGTGACCTACATCGACCCGCGCCTCGAGCCGATCCTCTCGGACACGTACGGGATCGCCGTGTACCAGGAGCAGTACATGGAGACCGCCAAGCAGCTCGCCGGCTTCTCGCCCGCCGAGGCGGACGACCTGCGCAAGGCGATCGGCAAGAAGATCCACGAGCTGATGGCGTCGCTCAAGGAGAAGTTCCTCGAGGGCTGCGCGCAGAACGGGGTCACGCCGTCGGTCGCGAACCAGCTCTGGAAGAACACGGAGGCGTCACAGGACTACTCGTTCAACAAGTCGCACGCGGCCGGCTACGCGCTGATCGCCTACCGCACGGCGTGGCTGCGGGCGAACCACCCGCGCGAGTACATGGCCGCGCTGATCTCGTCCGTGATGAACACGAAGGACCGCGTGCCCATCTACGTCAACGCCTGCCACGAGATGGGGATCGAGGTCGAGCCGCCCGACGTCAACTGCTCCGAGCACGACTTCGCGGTCGTCGAGGGCAAGATCCGCTTCGGGCTGAACGCGGTCAAGAACGTCGGCGACTCGGCGGCGCGGGCGATCGTCGCCGCGCGCGCGGAGGGCGGGGCCGTTCACGTCGATCTGGGACTTCACCGAGCGGGTCGACCCGCAGGCCTCGAACAAGCGCGCGCTCGAGGCGCTCGTCAAGTGCGGCGCCTTCGACTCGACGGGCACGCCGCGCAAGGGGATGCTCGAGGCGCTCGACGCCGCTGTCTCGTGGGGCGGCCGCCACCAGGCCGACCGGCTCGCGGGCCAGGGCTCGATCTTCGACCTCGGCGGCGGCGGCGAGGAGGAGGCGCGCCCGCAGCAGCACCCGCCGATCCCGCCCGGCGAGTACGAGAAGAACGATCTGCTGCGCCTGGAGAAGGAGACGCTCGGCGTCTACGTCTCGGAGCACCCGCTGCAGGCGATTCGCGAGCAGCTGCGCCGCAAGACCGAGTGCGGGCTGGCCGAGGTCGAGAAGCGCCGCGACGGCGAGGTCGTCACCGTCGGCGGGCTCGTCGGCGCGATCAAGCAGCTGACGACGAAGAAGGGCGAGCCGATGGTCTTCATGCGGCTCGACGACCTCACCGGCTCGACGGAGGTCGTCGTCTTCAACTCCGTCTACGCGGCTGCGCGCGAGCTGCTCGAGCTGGACACCGTGCTCGTCGTCAAGGGCCGCGTCGACCACAAGCAGGAGGGCGAGACCAAGCTGATCGCGCTGGAGGTCTCGGCCTTCGAGGCGACCCCCGAGCGGCGCGAGGTGACGCTGAAGGTCGACGCCACGCGCGCGCCGGCCGGAATCGTCCGCGAGCTCGCCGGCCTCGTGCGCGAGTACCCGGGCGAGATCCCGGTGATCGTCGCGCTGACGATGTCGGCCGGCGAGAAGACGCTGCAGCTGGGGCCGGACTACCGGGTCAAGCCCGATCCGGACTTCTTCGCCGAGGTGAAGTCGCTCCTCGGCGAGGCCGCGATAGCGTAGGCCCCCATCGTCGGCCTCGGTGAGCCGCGGGGCCAGGATCGTCCGCTGCTGTTGCCATAATAGGCAACAATGCTTGTGACACGCCCTTCCGAATCCGGAGACGGTTGCGGCTCTGCTCGACACGACCTGGCGCGTCGCGGAAGCCGAGACGGCGCGCACTGAGAGCCTGGATCGAAAAGCGACGAGTCTCGTCACATTCGCATCTGTTGCAGTCTCACTCTCGGCAACGCTCGGCACGACGACTCGCCGGCGCCGTCGGAGGGAGGCTCGGTGTTGCGGCCTATGCGGCTGCGATAGGTCTGCTGATCGCGGCAGCCACCATCGCAACGCGGGTCCTCTCCCGAAGGAGTACATCGCGCTCGGCGCGTCCTACCTAAGCCGCTTCGAGGACCTGGTCGGAGATCGCTGAACCTCCGCGAGCGCGCTGCCTGAGGCTATGCAGGCGGTCTTGACCGACGCCGACGTCGAGTACATCCGGGCGAACTTCGTCCCGCTCGACGAGCTCTGCGCCGCGCGGGGCCAGTCCGCCGATCGCGTGCGGGCGCTGATCGCGGCCGGAGCCTGCCGGCGGCGAGCTACGTCCTCGAGGACGGTACGGAGATGGTGCCCGCCGAGTACTTCGAGCTCATCGACGAGGCGGGCGGCGAAGGTGCGTTGCGTGGGCTCTTTGCGCGCCGCTACGTCGCGGCCGCGGGCGACGACGACGAGGTCGGCTCGGAGTGGGAGGGCTATCTCTCCGGCGCCTACGGGGTGTGCCTGAAGCACGTGACGCCGGAGAACATCGCGCGCAAGTCGGCGCTCGTCGCCGAGATCGAGGGGCTACTCGCCGCGCCTGAGCCGGAAAACGCCGACTGGCGAGCGAGCCTTCGCGCGAGCGTGGACGAGCTCGACGAGCTCGAGCGCCCCTTCGCTCCGCACTACGACCGCGCGCGCTGGGGGCCGTCGTCACGCGACCGTTGCATCACGGCCGCGCGCGAGCTCTATCCCGAGGTCTTCTCGGCCGCTGCGCTGCGCGACTGAGCGTCGTTCGCGATCCCGGCTGCGATCCGCAGGCGCTCGACCGAGTCGATCTCGCCCTCGACCGTGCGGAGCGCCTCCTGGCGCAGGCGGGTCGCGCGCACCTCGCTTGCTTCCATCTTCGCCTGGTCGTCCCAGATCGTGAGCGTGAGGATGCGTCCCTCCTCGCCGTCGACCATCACGTAGCCGCCCATGATGCCGTCGATGTCGCCGATCGTCTTGGCGGCCTCTTCGAAGGCTTCGAGCGCCTCGTCGCAGCGCTCTGGATCGACCGTGTATCTCACGACTCTCGCGAACACGTTCGGAACCTTACAAGGCGTTCCGGTGTAAGAAAGCCAGTGTGGTGAGCCGGCCACAGGATGAGAGCGAGCTCGTCGAGCGGGCTCGCCGTGGAGATGAACGCGCCTATGAGGAGCTCGTGCGACGACATCAGGGGATTGCCTTCAGGACTGCCTACCTCATGGCGGGCAACGCGGCCGACGCCGAGGACGCTGCCCAGGAGGGGTTCGTCAAGGCCTACCGCGCGCTCGGCCGCTTTCGCGCCGGTGCGCCGTTTCGGCCGTGGCTCCTGCAGATCGTCGCCAACGAGGCTCGCAACCGCCGCCGCTCCGCAGGCCGGCGCGCCGGGCTCGCGCTGCGGGCGGCTGGGGAGAATCTCTCGGGGGACGCGGCTCCGTCCCCCGAGGGGAACCTGCTCGCCGCCGAGGATCGCGAGCGGCTGCTGGGAGCGATCAACGGGTTGCCCGAGGAGCACCGGCTCGTGATCGCCTGCCGGTACTTCCTCGATCTTTCCGAGGACGAGACTGCAGCGGCTCTAGGGGTGCGGCCGGGGACGGTCAAGTCACGGACCTCGCGCGCGCTCGAGCGCCTGCGTGAAGAGCTGGGGGAGGGCTATGCCTGAGCTCGAGCTAGCGCTGCGTCAGCTGGGAGGGATGGTCGAGTTTCCGCCCGAGCCCGATCTCGCCGCCGGTGTGCGACGTCGCCTGGGCGAGGCACCTGTCGCGCCGTTGGGCTCCCAGGCGGCTGGTCGCCGTCGCTCTCGCCGTGGTCGTCCTCGCGATCGGAGCGGCCATGGCTGTCCCCTCGGCGCGGACGGCAGTGCTCGAGTGGCTCGGCATCAAGGGCGTGCAGGTCACGCGCGTGGACAAGCTGCCGGAGGTCTCGCTGCTCAGCGACCGCGGCCTCGGCGAGCCGGTGACCCTGGCCGAGGCGCGCCGGCGGGCACCCGGGCTCGTCGAGCCGCATCTGAAGAATCTCGGTGCGCCCGACCAGGTCTATTTCAGCGCGGACGTGCCAGGCGGACAGGTCACGTTCCTCTGGGGCACAAAGGAGGAAGCACGCCTGCTGATGACCCAGTCGCCGGGCGAGGCCTTCGCCGAGAAGATGCTCGGCCCGCAAACCGAGGCCGAGGGCGCCGACGTCGACGGGCGGTCCGGAGTCTGGTTCTCGGGCGATGTGCACTACTTCGTCTATCGCGACCGTCGCGGGAGGGTCCGCGAGGAGACCTCGCGCCTGGCGCGGAACACGCTCCTCTGGGAGCACGGCGACCTCACCGTGAGGCTGGAGGGTGAGCTCACGAAGAGTGCAGCGCTCGAGATCGCGCGCTCGGTCCGCTAGGCCCAGCTAGGCTCCTCGGCCGTGCGGCTCCCGGTTCTCATCGTGGCCGCGCTGCTGCTCGCCGGATGCTCAGGCGACGACGACGGTGGCGGCCCGCAGGTGTCGGCCTCGAACGGCGAGGACCTCGTCCTCTCGTCCGCCGACGTCGGCAAGGCCGTTTACGCAGTTCGACAAGGGCGAGCAGCAGCGCACCGATCTGGCGCCGCCGCGAGACGACCCGAGTCGCTTCCACCGCCAGGGAGGCTGGAAGGCGCGCTTCGGGCGCAACGGAACCGTGAAGACGAAAGGGCCCGCTCGTCATCGAGTCGCGCGCCGACCTCTTCGAATCGAGCGGCGATGCCGGCGAGGACTTCGACCTCTACAAGGAGGCGCTCGACGAGCTCGCGTTCGGTGCGGCAGGACAGACCGTCGAGCCGGCGCCGGCGCTCGGTGAGGAGGCCCACGCCGTCACCTTCCGCCAGGGCCTGCCTCCGACAGCCGTCCGCCACTACGCGATCGCCTGGCGGCAGGGCAACGTCACCGGCTACGTCCTCGTCAACGGGTTCGACGGCCGCGTAACGCTTTCCGATGCGGTCGAGCTTGCTCGCAAACAGGAAAAACGCATCGAGCGCGCGACCGGCTAGACGTAAAACTTCTGTGAAATGAGCAATCACCCTTTAGCGGGAGATCCGCGGGCGTCGTCTGACCGAACATCTAGTGCAACAACTAGGACGACTAGAAGGGACTCCGTGGCGGCGACTGAACTTCAACTACTAGAGCAGACCGAGATCGAGCGGATCGAGCGCTGGCGTGCGGACGAGCTCGAGCGGGCGGGGTACGAGCCTCGCGCCGCAGGGCGTCTGGCGGTTCGGCACGACGTTGATCTCCACCGGGCGACCGAGCTCCTGCAGCGCGGCTGCTCGCAAGACCTGGCGCTCAAGATCCTGCTCTAAGAGGCAGGGGCTCGCGCAGCGGGGCAGAATGCCCTGCCCGTGACCCTGGCCTCGATTCCTTCACCCGACAGCGGCGTCGTCGACCTCGGCCCGCTCGTCGTGCACATGTACGGCCTGATGCTGCTGCTGGCGATCGCGGTTTGCATCTGGGTCACAGGGATCCGCTATGTGCGCCGTGGCGGCGACTGGGATCTCGTCCTGCGCGTGGCCGTCTGGGGTGTCGCGGCCGGCATCGTCGGGGCACGCGCCTACCACGTCGCGACGAGCTGGAGCGAGGTGCCGGACGAATGGTGGGGCCCGCTTGCGGTGTGGAAGGGCGGGCTCGGCGTGTGGGGCGGGATCGGGCTCGGCTGCCTGGTCGGTGCCTGGATCGTGCGACGGGAAGGCCGGAGCGTCGCGGAGTTCGCCGACTGCGTCGCGCCCGGGCTGCTGATCGCGCAGGGCATCGGGCGCATCGGCAACTGGTGGAACCAGGAGCTGTACGGGAAGCCGACCGACCTGCCGTGGGCGCTCGAGATCGATCCCGAGCACCGGGTTGCCGGTTACGAGGCGTTCGAGACCTTCCACCCGACCTTCCTCTACGAGTTTCTCTACGACATCGGGATGGCCGGCGTGCTGATCCTGATCGGCTGGCGCTTCCGCATCCGGCCGCCGGGACTGTTCGCGCTCTACGTCGCCGTCTACTGCTTCGGGCGGTTCTTCGAAGAGCTGCTGCGGATCGACCCGGCGCACGAGTTCGGGCCGCTGCGCCTGAACGCCTGGGTGTCGGTCGTGGGCTTCATCCTCGCGATGGGGTTCTTCATCTGGTGGCAGTTCTTCCGGGGACGGCGGCCGCGCCGGGAAGGCGGGCGTAGAGGGAAGAAGGTGCCCCCGCCGCCGAAGATGGCTATCCCCAAGGGACGCGTCCGCCCCTCTCGTTAGCTTTCGCGCGGATGTCTGTCCGAGAGCTCGACCTCGACCTCGACGCGTTCGAGGGCCCGTTCGACCTGCTGTTGACGCTGGTGCTCCGCGAGGAGGTGCCGCTCGCAGAGGTCGACGTCGCCGGCATCGTGGTTGCGTTCATCGAGCGGCTCGCAGAGCGGGAGGAGCTCGATCTCGACGCGTGTGGTGAGTTCCTCGTGCTCGTTGCGTCGCTGCTGGAGCTGAAGGCTCGCGGCTTGTTCGGCGACGAGGACGGCGAGCTCGACGAGCTGGCGCCGGAGGAGGCCGCCGAGGAGCTCGCGCGGCGCCTCGAGGAGTACCGGCGGATCAAGGAGGCGGCGCTCTGGCTGGCCGAGCGGCTGGCCGGGGAGCGCGACCGCTTCTTCCGCCTCGGGCCTGCGCCTCTCGCGCCTCCGGCCGAGCGGCGGCTGGCCCCGCAGGACCCTGCTTTGCTGGCGGCGACGCTCCGTGCGCTCGCCGCCGAGCCGCCGCAGGTCTCTCTCCAGCACCTCGAGCTCCGCTTCCCGCCGGTCACGCAGTTCCTGGAGCGGTTCCGCGCGTTGCTCAAGCGCCGTTCGCGGTTCGACTTCGACAGCGAGGTCGAGGGGTTGACGCGGATCGAGCAGGCCGTCGCGTTCCTCGCGCTGCTCGACCTGCGCCGGTCCGGGGAGATCTCGATCGACCAGGCGCGCCCGTTCGCTCCGATCCGGGTCGCGCGGGAGGAAACCGCGCGGTCGGAAGAAAGTGAGGTGCCGTGGACCGCCCGCTCCGCCTAGTCGCCGCCAACCCGCTGGATGCGCTTGCGCGCACGCTCGAAGCGCTGCTCGTCGTCGCGTCGCAGCCGCTGTCCGTGGACGAGCTCACGGAAGCGGCCGCGGACGACGCGGAGCGCGTGGAGATGGCGCTCGGCTTGCTGGGCGAGCGCTACCACGAGGGTCGCAGCGGCATCGTGCTGGAGGAGGTCGCGGGCGGCTGGGCCTTCCGGGCCTCGCGGGATGCAGCAGAAGCTTGCGGGCGCCTGTTCGAGCGGCCGGTCGAACGGGGCCTGTCGCAGGCGGCGCTCGAGACGCTCGCGGTCGTCGCGTACCTGGGGCCGTGCTCGCGGCCGGAAGTGGCGCGCTGGCGCGGGGTCGCCGTGGACTCGGTCGTCGCGGGGCTCGTGGAGCGTGGGCTGATCGCCGAGGCGGGCCGCGAGAGCGGCATCGGCGGCGCGGTGCGCTACCGGACGACGCCGTTGTTCGAACGGGTCTTCGGCCTGGAGAGCCTGGCCGCGCTACCGCGGCTCGAGGAGCTCGGCGGCGAGGACGGCGAGATCCGCGGCCGGCTCGAAGCGCTGGCCGAGCGCCGCCCGGCCTAGGCGCGCCGGAAGAAGTGCTTCGCCGCGGCTGCGACCGCGGCACCGGCGCCGAACACGAGCCCGACGACGTTCGTCGTCGTGCAGGTGCGGCACACGTTGCAGCAGGCCGGCGCGACCGGCGCGAAGTCGGCGGCGCGACTCGTGATCGGAGCGACCTTCACCGACAGCTGCTGGAGCACGTGCTCATTGTAGGCGCGTACGAGTCGGCGACATGGACTGTTTCGGCCATCTTGCGCTTCGTTTGGGTGTCCAGACCATGTGGTCGTGTGGCGACGAGAGACCTGCCGCTCGACCGGGAGACGGTCGATGGCATCATTCGGATGCTGATGGACATCAATGCCAAGCTCGAACTCTTGCTCGGCGAGGAAGAGGGCGATGCCTGGGAAGATGAATCCTGAAGAGCGGCGAGCCCAGCGCGAGCGGAATGGGATCGCAATACGCGTGAGTTCGAGGCCATGTACGAACGCCGGAAAGCGCGCTGGCGCGAAGAGGACGAGCGCCGCGAGCGGCGGCGCCGGCTGATTCGTCGCCTGTTGCCGTTTCGGCGCGCGGCCTGACCAGCCGCCTGCCGCACGGGCCTCCTAACTCGGTACCCCCAACCTCCTCCCCAAGGCGATCGTACTGAGGAAATCCGCACGCGTGGGTGCCGGGACCGTGCCGAAAGTGAGAATCCCGGTATGCGCCTGAACGCCTACCTCGCGCGGGCCGGAGTTACCTCCCGGCGCAAGGCCGACGAGCTGATCAAGGCGGGCCGCGTCCTCGTCAACGGCGAGCCGGGCCAGCTCAACACGTTCGTCGAGTCGAACGACGCCGTCGAGCTCGACGGCAAGCCGCTCGCGCCGCAGCCGCTCGCCTACGTGCTCCTCCACAAGCCGGCCGGCGTCGTGACGACGGCGCACGATCCGCACGGGCGGCGCACGGTCGTCGACCTCGTCCGCCACGAGGCACGCGTCGTCCCCGTCGGGCGACTCGACGCCGACACGACCGGCGCGCTTCTGCTCACGAACGACGGCGAGCTCGCGCACCGGCTCGCGCACCCGCGCTACCAGGTGGAGAAGGTCTACGAGGCAGAGGTCGAAGGCGAGCCGTCTGACCAAGCCCTCAAGCGCCTGGCCGAGGGGCTCGAGCTCGACGACGGGCCGACCGCGCCCGCGCGCGTGCAGCGACTCGGCCCTTCACGCGTCGAGCTCGCGATCCACGAGGGCCGCAAGCATCAGGTCAAGCGCATGCTCGAGGCGGTCGGCCACCCCGTCCGCAACCTTCATCGCAGCCGCTACGCGGGGCTGACTCCGGCCGGGCTCGAGCCCGGTCAATGGCGCGAGCTGGAGCCCGCTGAGCTCGAGCTGCTCCGGGCCGCGATACTTCGCGCCCGATGATCGTCGACCAAGCGATTTACGAGCACGGACGCCGGAGCGCAGAGCCGGTCGCGCTCGAAGACACCTACGAGCAGTGCCGGCGTGACGGCGTCTTCGCCTGGATCGGCCTGCACGAGCCGACCGAGGACGAGTTCGAGTCGGTCAGCCGCGAGTTCAGCCTCCATGAGCTGGCCGTCGAGGACGCGATCAACGCGCACCAGCGGCCGAAGCTCGAGTTCTACGGCGACTCGCTCTTCGTCGTCCTGAAGACAGCCCGCTGGATCGATTCGGACGAGAGGATCGAGTTCGGTGAGATCCTCGCTCTTCGTCGGCGACGGCTTCATCATCTCCGTCCGCCACGGCGAGACCGCAGCTGCACGACGTGCGGTTGCAGATGGAGCAGCGGCCCGACTTGCTCGCCCAGGGGCCGAGTGCCGCCCTCTACGCGATTGTCGACCGCGTGGTCGACGACTACGAGCCCGTGACTAGAGGAGCTCGACAGCGCGATCCGTGACGCCGAGACCGACACCTTTTCGCCGTCGCGAAGCAACCCCGCCGGGCGCATCTACCAGCTGAAACGTGCCGTGCTCGACCTGCACGCCGCCGTCGCGCCGCTCGCCCCGCCAATCGAGAAGCTCGCAACGATCGAGCACCCGCTCATCGACGAAGACCTGCGTCCGTATTTCCGGGACATCCATGACCACCTTCTGCGCGCGTCCGGCCAGGTGCAGGGCTTCCGTGA
>CAWGAD010000008.1:0-100616 GCA_963820565.1 uncultured Gaiellaceae bacterium | reverse complement strand
TGGAAGATCGAGGTCGAGCCGGCGCAGAAGTCGGTGAACATGCGACGGATCTCGTCGGCTCCGCTGAAGACGGCGTGGTCGGTCTGCACCGTCAGTGTCGCGTCGTCGGCGAAGTGCGAAAGGATCGCGTCGACATCCTTCGCGTCGACGGCTCTGAAGTAGCTGTCGGGAAGAGCAGCGAGCTGCTCTCTGGTCAGGCGCGCGGTCTGCGTTGCCACGAGGGCCTCCTTCGGCTGGGTCGAGACGAACGATCCTAACCTTCGGCGGCCCGACGTGGTGATCGGGCGCCGGGCTAACAGTGCCTTCATGACCCGCCCCTATGCTTCCCGGCATGAAGGCACCCAAGATCCTCGCGGTCGCGTCCGCGGTCGACCTCGACTTCCGGTACGGCTGCACGCCGGCGTGGTGGCAGCTCTGGAAGGGGCTCTACGAGGTCGGTGTCGACCTGATCGTGACGCCCTACCGCGGGAAGCCGGTCGAGTCGCCCTGGTGGCGGACGGCGCCGAATCCGACCCGGGTCGAGGGCGAGAGCTACGCGGCGGTTCGCGGCGGCCTCGCGCGGCTCAAGGGCGACCGCTACCTGCGGCGTGCGGAGGAGAGCCCGGACGACTCCGTGCTCGACAAGGCCGCGCGCGAGGCGATCTGGCGCTGGGTCACGCCTCGCTGGCGCCGGCACCTGACGAAGGTGCTCGAGCGGGAGAAGGACGTGGACGCGGTGATCGTCTTCACCGTCCCGATGGCGCACTTCCGCGGGATCCCCACCTACCTGCGGGAGCGGTTCGGCGTCCCGGTGATCTTCTACGACGGCGACGTGCCGATGAGCCTGCCGGAGTTCGGCGGCATGGACACCGGCTTCAACTACTACCACGGTGCCGACCCGTCCGAATACGACCTGGTCGTCTCGAACTCCGAGGGTGGGTTGCCGAGCCTGCTCGAGCTGGGGGCGCAACGCGCCGAGGCCGTCTTCTGGGGCGCCGACCCCGAGTTCTTCGCACCCCGTCAGGTCGAGAAGGTGCACGACGTCTTCTTCTACGGCTACGGCGACAAGTTCCGCCGCGACTGGATGGCGGCGATGGTGGGAGAGCCCAGCCGCGCAGCGCCGGAGCTCGAGTTCGCTCTCGGCGGCCGTGACTTCCAGGGCGACACCGGTCGCGCCTGGCTCGTCGGCGACGTGCCCTTCAACGCCTTCGCGCAGGCGATCTCGGCCTCGCGAATCAACCTGAACATCACCCGCCGCTCGCACGCGAGCGTGACCGCCTCGTCGTCGTGCCGGCCGTTCGAGCTCGCCGCTGCCGGCGCCGCGATCGTCTCGAACCCCTACGAGGGGATCGAGCGCTGGTTCGAGCCGGGGCAGGAGCTCCTCGTCGTCAACGACGCGGACGAGGCCCTCGCGGCCTATCGCGAGCTGCTCGGCGACCCGGCCCAGGCCGAGGCGATGGGCGCCCGTGCCCGCGAGCGCGTCCTCGACGAGCACACGTACGCCCATCGCGCCCGCCAGCTGCTCTCGCTGGTCGGACTCGGTGCCCCGGCGGGCGCGCGTGCCTGAGAGCCGCCGTCTCGCGATCGTCCCAGCCCGGAACGAGGAGGCGGCGGTCGGCCGCGTCGTCGAGGAGCTGCGCGCCTTCGACCCCGAGCTCGACGTGCTCGTGATCGACGACGGCTCCGAGGACGCGACGGCGGCGAGCGCGGCCGCCGCGGGCGCGGCGGTCGTCAGGCTCCCGTTCAACCTCGGCATCGGCGGCGCCGTCCAGACGGGCTTCAAGTACGCGCTCGAGCACGGCTACGACACGGTGATCCGCCTCGACGGCGACGGTCAGCACGACCCGCAGGAGATCCCGCAGCTACTCGCTCCGCTCGCGCGCGGCGAGGCGGACGTCGTCGTCGGCTCCCGCTTCGCCGACGGGAACGGCGACTACCGGCCGCCGTTCGCGCGCCGCGCCGGGCATCCGCTGGTTCGCGCGGCTCGTGTCGCTGCTGACGCGGCAGAAGCTGACCGACACGACGTCCGGCTTCCAGGCCGTGAACGCCCGCGCGATCCGCCTCTTCGCGGCCGACTATCCGCACGACTACCCGGAGGTGGAGGCCGCCGTGATGGTCGTCCGCCACAAGCTGCGGATCATGGAGGTCCCGGCCCGGATGCGCGGCCGCGAGACCGGCGAGTCGTCGATCACCGCGCTCCGCTCCTTCTACTACGCGATCAAGGTGACGCTCGCGCTGCTCGTCGGCATCTTCCGCCGCCGCGTCGTTCCGCTCGAGGAGGGATAGCCATGACACCGCTCTACGTCTCGATCGCAGGCTCGGTCGCGTCGATCCTGCTGATCCTCGTCGTCCTCGAGCTGATCCGCAGCCGCCGGCTGCGCGAGCGCTACGCGCTGCTCTGGCTCGCGACCGGGCTCGTCCTGCTCGTCCTCTCCGCGTGGCGCGGCGGCCTGGACACGATCGCCGGCTGGCTCGGCGTCACCGGCTACCCGCCGGCCGTGCTCTTCGCGGTCGCGACGCTCTTCATCCTCGCGGTGCTGCTGCACTACTCGACGGTGATCTCGAAGCTCGCCGACCAGAGCACGATTCTGGCGCAGAGAGCTCGCGCTGCTCGAGCAGCGGCTCGAGAACGCTCGTAAAGAGTGATCTCGCCGACGGCGCGGCGGGCCGGGAAGCGGGCGCGGAGCGCCGAGAGCAGGCCGGGACGGTCCCTGAACATGCGGCCGACGACCACGACGCGGGCACCGGCCGCGTCCGTCGCCGACAGGACGCACGCGTCTTCGAGCGAGCCCGATTCGAAGCGCACCGCCGACGTGTCGACGAGCTCGCCCGGTAGCGGCCGGTCGGCGAGGTACGCGACGAGCGGCAGGTCGGAGACGATCGTCTCGCCGGGCTCGGTCGCGGCGCGAACCGCAGCCGCCGCCGCCTGGACGTCGGCGACCGGGCCGGGCAGCCGCTCGATGTGACGCCATTGCTGCGCCGCGCCCGCGGCGACGACGAGCGCGAGCACAGTCGTCGCGACCGCGCGTTCGCCGTGACGTCTCGACCGCGTTGCCCAGCACCGCGCCGGCGGGCACGGAGCAGGCCGCGGCGACGAGCACGAAGTGATGATCGAGGAGCGGCCGGTGCCAGACGAGAAAGGCCGCCGAGGCAACGGCCCAGAGCCAGAGCGGGAAGAGCAGACGAGGGTGTCCGCGGCGCACGATCCCAGATCAGCGCTCCCGCCGCGACGAGCCAGGTCCAGGCCGATCGAGCGCGCGAAGAAGCGCGCGACCCGCTCGGTGTTCAGGCCCGCCGCCTGCGTCTCTCGCCGATGTGTGGAAGCTCACCACGTCGTCGTACAGCGCGCCCAGGTCTCCCCGCGTGCACCGCAGCGAGCAGCGAGCGGGACCGTCGCGAGCCCGCCGGCGATCGCCGCGAGCGACCGCCGCGAAGGTCTGGCGGCCAGGATCATCGCCGCGGCCGGCACCGCCGCGACGATCGCGAAGAGCTTCACCGAGACCGCTGCCGAGAGCGTCAGCCCTGCAGCGGCCGGCAAGCGGCACGGACTGTCGCTCGAGCGCCTCGGCGAGCAGCGCGAGCGCGACGAGCGCCAGCGCGATCGAGGGCATGTCCGCCGCGATCCGCGTCGACTCGACCGCGAAGGAGGGCGCGGCCAGCAAGGACAGCACCAGCGGCGAGCCCGCGCGAGGCGGCCGGCGAGCGTCCGGCCGAGCGCACCAGGCTGCTGCGACGCCCACGAGCGCGACGACGAGGAAGAGCGCGCGCGTCGCCTCCACCGTGCCGCCCGGAAGCGCCGTCGCGAGCCGCAGGAGCAGGTAGAAGCCCGGCGGCTGCGACGCGAAGACGTCCTCGCCGAGTTGCCCGCCGCGAGCCAGCGCGTCGGCGCTTGCGAGGTAGACGCCCTCGTCGTAGTTCGGCCCCGCGTCGAGCGTGCGCGAGAAGAGCAGCGCCGCACCGGCGAGCAGGCCGAAGAGACCTGCGGCCTCGAAGCGCCGGCTCACGGAGTCGCCGGGATCGGCGCGCTGACCGAGATCACGTCACCGCCGGCGGAGTCGTTCTGCCAGTTCGTCCCGATTCCGATTCGATAGCGAGCGTCCTCGGGCGGCGAGAGATCGACGTAGCGCGCCGCGCGTGTCGTGTCGAGCGTGATCATCTTCAGGACGCACTCCGGCGACCGGGTCGTGCCGCACTCGACGTCGCCTTCGAACCCGGTGCGGTACACCTTGTAGAAGACCTTGGTCGAGCCGAAGTCGGGGTGCGTCCAGGTGACCGTCCGGCGGGCTCCGTCGGGGGTGATGGTCACACGGATCGGCGTCGTCCACGGGCGTCAGGATCGTGTTGATCGAGATCGCCTCCGGAGCTGCGGGTCGAAATCGGCTGTGGCGCCGCGATCGCGACGAGCGGCACGGCGACGAAGAGGATGCCCACGACGACGAGCGTGCGGCGGCCGATGGGTCGTGGCGGGGGCGGGAGCGCACCCGTCTTGATCCTTCGCACCACCCCCGGCACGAGCAGCGGCAGGGATGCGAAGAGCAGGAAGTACGCCGGGTAGGCCGGCATCAGGATGCCGGAAGAAGCTGCCGCTGTCGACCGTCGCCTGCGGCGCCGTTCCCTTGACGAGCAGGAAGGCGCCGAACCAGCCGGCGAGCAGGCCGCCGAGCGGCAGCGACCGCCGGGCCACGGCGAATGCGCCCGCGAACGGAATCCACTGGAGCACGCGGGCGCTGTAGGCGTACTCGCGCAGGCTCGCCATGTTGCGGTGGAACGTGTCCCAGTCGAGATAGACGTACCTGTCGAGCGACGCTGCGCCGAGACGAGCGCCCCGGCCGCGATCGCGTGCCTCCTCGAGGGCGAACGCCGGCACTGTCCCGAGCCCGCGCTGCTTCCAGAGCGCGAGGAGCAGGAGCGACGGGATGATGCCCGCGGCGTACAGGAGCACCGTGCGCCAGCGGCGAACGAGGAGCAGCAGGACGGCGGGGCCGGCGAGGAAGAGGAGACTCGACGGCTTGATCGTCGCGGCGACGCCGGCAGCCGCGCCCGCCATGGCAGCCCAGGTCCAGTCCTCGGTCGTCGAGCGCCCGCACGAGCAGCCAGGCCGCGACGAGCAGGCAGACCATCGACGGATAGTCGGCGAGCGCCGTCAGCCCGAGCGCCTGGGGCAGGAACTGCTCGACGTACCGGTCGTGGTAGTCGTCCCGGAAGTACAGGATCGAGAGGTAGCGGCGCGGCGACCCAGAGCACCGCGGCGTAGAGGCCCAGCAGCCTGCCGCCGATCCGGAGCGGCGATCGCGTAGACGCAGGCGAGCGCGATCGGTCCGAGCACGAGCACGTTGAAGCCGATGACCGCCGGCAGGAAGCCGACATAGTCCGGGCCGACGAGCCAGCTGAGCGGTACGAGCGGGAGGACCCAGCCGAAGCCGATGTACGTCGGCGGCAGCACTCCGTCGCCGAGCAGCCACGCGCTCGTCGTGTACCAGATCTGGTCGCCTCCCTGGTAGTAGACCCAGCCGTTGTGCCGGACGGTGAGGGCGAAGGCGAGGATGGCCACCCACTGGGTCGCGACGAGCCCGGCGAGCACGACGCGTGGCCGGGCATAGAGCCACGCGGCCGCGATGAAGAGCGGGTCGAGCGCGGCGCGGATCCGGTCCCACGTCGCCGAGCCGGCGGGTGTCGCCGGCGTCTCAGCCGACCGCATGCGCTTGCGCGTGCTCGCGATACCAGGCGACCGTGCGCGCGAGACCGTCGCGGAGCGCGGTACGCGCGCGGAAGCCGAAGAGCTCCTCGGCCCGCGAGGCGTCGAGCGATCGTCGCGGCTGGCCGTTCGGCATCGACGTGTCCCAGACGATCTCGCCGTCGAACCCGGTCACGTCCGCGATCGTCTCGGCGAGGTCGCCGATCGAGGTCTCGACGCCGGTGCCGAGGTTGACCGGCTCGGCGCCGTCGTAACGCTCCGCGGCGAGCACGAGCCCCTCGACGCAGTCCTCGACGAAGAGGAACTCACGCGTCGGCGAGCCGTCGCCCCAGAGCACGACCTCGTCCTTCGACTCGAGCATCTTCCGGATCAGCGCCGCGATCACGTGTGAGGTCTCGAGGTCGAAGTTGTCCCTCGGCCCGTAGAGATTGGCGGGGAGCAGGTAGATCGCGTTCAGACCGTACTGCTCGCGGTAGGCCTGGCCGCCCACGAGGACCGCCTTCTTCGCCACGCCGTACGGCGCGTTCGTCTCCTCCGGATAGCCGTCCCAGAGATCGTCCTCGCGGAAGGGGACCGGGGCGTACTTGGGGTATGCGCAGACGGTGCCGGCGATGACGAGCTTGCGGACCTCGTGAACTCGGCTCTGCTCGAGCACGTGCGCGCCCATGATCAGGTTCGCGTACCAGTAGCGGCCGGGATTGGCGCGATTCGACCCGATGCCGCCGACCTCGGCGGCCAGGTGGTAGACGAGCTCCGGGCGCGCATCGTCGAACAGCGCGCGCCGTCGCCTCCATCGAGGTGAGGTCGTAGTCGCGGCGCCTCGCCGCGAAGACGTCGTGCCCGTCCTGCGTGAGCCGCTCGACGAGATGCGAGCCGACGAAGCCGCCACCGCCCGTGACCAGCACCTTCATTGGAGGAGCGTCTCGCTGAACGCGCTGTACGAGACCGCGAGGACATCCTGAAAGCGCGCGGGCCGGCCGAGCGCGTCGTTGATGCGCCTCGAGAAGGGCACACCGACCGGCCCCACTCGCTTGGGCAGCAGAGCGAAGGAGGTCGGCTCGATGGCGATGGGTCCCGACTTCTCTTCCAGGCCGGAGTCTCGCAGGAGCGCCTGCACTTCAGCGCGCGTCCAGTACTTCAGGAAGTTCGGGCTGCGCAGCCGCTTTGGCTTCAGGCGCGGCAGGTAGCTCGTGGGGTTGCGACTGTTGGGAAACGAGACGTCGAAAACGACGTCGCCACCGGGCTTGAGCACGCGGGCGATCTCCTCCATCGTGCGCCTCGACGAAGCTCTTCCCCATGTGCAGGAAGACGGCGCTCGAGAGCACGAGCTCGACCGAGCTGTCTTCCAGGGGAAGCGAATCGGCCGAGACGCAGATCGGGTACAGGCGACCGTTGGGGACGAGGTCGAACCGAGCGCGATACTCGAGCAGCCGGCGCAGCATCTCCTCGGAGATGTCCACGGCGCAGTAGGTCTCCCACGTGAGGTCGTGCTCACGTCCGAGATAGAGCGGGATCCGACCGTACCCACAGCCGATCTCCAGAACCGTCCCGGCCTTGAGACCGTCGCGGCAATCGGTCCCACAACGGCGTGATCTTCGCGGTCAACGTCTCGTAGTCGTCGACGCCGGCCGACCCACGCGCGATCGCGGACGCAACGTGATCCTCGGAGGCCTCCGCTTCCCACCGACGCTTGTACTCCGTCTCGTCCTGACCCGAGCGGTGGAAGATCCCGTCTCGCTCGACGAGCTCGTCCAGGCGAAGAACCTGTGCGTCGGCCGCGACCGTCATCACCTGGGCGCGGGTCAGGGCCGTGGTGAGCCAGTCCACGCGGCCGATCCAGCGCTCGCGGTTCTGCCGCGTACCACTCGATCGTGCGCAGGACGCCGTCCTCCCACGAGACCACCGGCTCCCAACCCGTTTCGCCGTGCAGCTTCTCGTAGCCGACGCGGAGCGCCATCACGTCGGTGACGCCTGGACGCAGCCGCGCCGGCGTCGTCACGATCTCCCGGTCGTCGGGCCAGTAGCCGTGCTCCCGGCCGACGCGCAGGATCAACTCGGACCCAGTCGCGCCATCGAGATGTTCTTTCCCTGTCCGTAGACGTAGACGTCGCCGGGAACCCCGTGTGCGGCGACGGTGAGATGGCCGCGGACGCCGTCGGTGCAGAAGCAGAAGTCGCGCAACGGCTCGAGCGCGCCGAGCTCGATCTGCGGTCGCGTCAGCGCCTGCGTGATGATCGTGCCGGTCACGTAACGCGGGTTCTGGCGTGGTCCGTAGTTGTTGAACATGCGGGTCACGACACCCGGGACGCCGAAGGCGTCGTGGTAGTTCATCGTCAGGAAGTCGGCTGCGACCTTCGCGGTCGCGTAGATCGACTTCGGGTTCAGCGGCGAGCGCTCGTGCAGGATCAGCCCGCCCGCGTCGTCGAAGTCATGATGGTGGGCGACGTCCTCGTGCACGTTGCCGTACTCCTCCGAGGTGCCGGCCGTGTCGAACTTCTCCAGCTCGAGCCCCCAGTCGACGATCGACTGGAGCAGGTTGAGCGTGCCGATCGTGTTCGCCATCACCGTCTCGTACGGCCGGTGCCACGACTCGCCCACGTGTGCCTGCGCGCCGAGGTGGAAGACGTACGGCTTGTCCGGCGCGTCGCGAAGGCGCTTCACGAGGTAGTCGATCGACGTCTTGTCGGTGAGGTCGGCGAAGTGCACCGTCAGCCGGTCGCGCAGGTGCGAGATGTTGTTCAACGCACCGCTCGAGGTGGCGCGAACGAACGCGTGAACGTTCGCGCCCAGTTCGACGAGCGCGTCGGTCAGGTGGGAGCCCATGAATCCGTCGGCGCCGGTGACGAGCACCGTCCGGCCGCCGAACACGTCGGCGAACTCGCGCCGAAGCGCGTCGAGGTCATCCGGGGTCCAGATCGAGTCGCTCACGGGCCGCGACAAGGGTATCGGGTAGTGTCGAACGCGAGCCATGCAAGCGAAGCTCGCCGCATTGACGACGCTCGAATGGCTCGCCCGGCTCGCGCGGAGGCTGGGCCTGGGGGCGATTGTCGACCGAGTTGCGCCGATCGCTTCCCGCCCGTTCGAACGTTTCGTCCTCGACGTGGAAGGCGTCCAGATTGGGGGAACCGATCTTGCGCAGCTCCACTACGTCCGGGAGCTGCGCGAGCTCGGGCGCGAGCGGACGTTCGTCCGCCTCCTCGCGGAGGCGATTCCCTCGGGCGGGGTGGTCGTCGAAGGCGGCGCCTACCTCGGCTTCGTCACGGTCCACGAGGCGCGGGCGGTCGGGCCTGACGGCCGCGTCGTCGTGTTCGAGGCGAACCGCGACGTGCTGGGTGTTCTCCGCGAGAATCTCCTCTCGAACGGCGTCGAGGCCCGGGTCGAGATCGTCCCCAAGGCGCTCGGCGATTCGCCGGGTAGCGCCCGATTCTTCGTCCGGGGTGACGAGAGCAGCCTCTACGAACCGAGCGGCGAGGCGGATCCCGTCGAGATCGAGGTCGTCCGTGCGGACGACGTGATCGACGGTCCGGTCGATGTCGTCAAGCTGGACGTCGAGGGAGCCGAGCTCGCCGCCCTCCGGGGCATGGAACGCTTCATGACGGCTGAACGGCCGCCACGCGCGCTCTTTCTCGAGTGCAATCCGGTGTTGCTCGAGCGCGCAGGATCCTCGGCGGACGAGCTGTTCGCCTGGCTGCGGGAACGCGCCTATGACGTCGAGTGGATTGACGAGGCGAACGGGCGAACGGTCTCGATCTCGGAGCCGTGGACCGAGCCCTACGTCAATCTCCTTTGTCGGCACCGTCCGTGAAGTGAGCCGGAAGGCCGCCTGAGAAGCGCAGGCGAAGTTGGTTCGCCTGCCGCTGCAGTGCGGTCGCGAAGCCGACCGTGGCCAGCTTCAGTGGTGCCCGGCGACCTGGAGTCCGCAGGCCGAGCGAGCGGGCCCGTAGGCGCTCGCGTGCCGGTCCCGCCTCCCTGCGCAAGGCGAGGTGGACGGCGAGCACGGGCCAGTCGAGTGCCGCGATCTTCGCCCTTCGCAGCGGGTTTCGGCCGCCCACACGGTACTTCGCCAGCACGTAGCCACGGCCAAACGCCTCCAGCCGGCGCGCCGCGGGCGACGCCGCTCCGAGCGTCTGCCCGTGCTTGTGCACGGCGCGCGCGCCGGGCGCGAGGACGCACCGCCAACCGGCCTCACGGAAGCGCAGGGCCAGATCGACGTCCTCCCAGTACGCGAAGAACGTCTCGTCGAACCCGCCGAGCTCACGGAATGCGGACAGGCGATACGCCGCTGCGCCGCCGCAGGGGCCGACCGGGTCGTGAGCGGCTGCGAGCGCGCTCACCGGCCGGTTCCAGAGGTAGTCCCACGAGCCGAGGGTCGTGTCGAGCTCGATCCCGGCCGAGTCGATCAGCTCCGGTGCCGCTCCCTGCAGGAGGACACCCGCCGCCATGCCGACCGACTCGTCCGCGAACGGCGCGAGCAACTCCGCGACGAAGTCGGGCGCGCAGACGGCGTCGTTGTTGACCAGGACGATCACGTCGGCGTCCCCGGCCTCGGCGGCACCGCGATTCACGGCGCGCCCGAAGCCGAGGTTCTCCGTGTTCCGAACGACCGTCACCTGCGGAAAGCGCGCGGCGAGCATTTCCAGCGTCCCGTCGGTCGACGCGTTGTCGACGACGATCGTCTCGACGGGGATGGTCTGGGTTTCGACGCTCGCGACAGCCTCGGCGAGCAACTCGCAGGCGTTCAACGTCGGGATGACGACGACGGCCCGCATGGGACAAGGCACGATACGCGAATGCTCCGTGTCGTCATGTGGTCCACGGATCCGGTCGGAAAGCAGATGGCTGGCCCCGGGATTCGGTATCACCGCCTCGCGATCGAGCTCGCCGCGCGCTTCGAGGTGACGCTGGTGGCGCCCGGTGAAGGCATTCCCGGCACGCCGTACACATTTCGAGCGGCCGAGTCCGTACGAACCGCTGCGAGTCTGGAAGCCGATGTCGTCGTGGCACAGAACCTGCCGCTCGGCCTGATCCGGCGGCTGCGCCGGGCGGGCGTCCGGCTGGTCTTCGATCTCTATGCGCCGGCACTCGTGGAGGCCGCCGCCCTCCTTGCCGAACAGGAGGCCCGCGATCGGTCGCGGAGCATTCGCCACGAGGAGGTCGTCGCGACGACACGTGTCGCGCTCCTGCTCGGAGATGCGTTTCTCTGCGCCAGCGAGCGGCAGCGCGATCACTGGTTGGGAGCGCTGGCGGCGCTCGGGCGAGTGACTCCGGAGGTCTACGCAGACGACCCGACCCTGGGGTCACTCGTTGCCGTCGTGCCCTTCGGGATCGACCCGGCTCCGCGTACGTCCGTGCCGACGGTGAAAGGAGTGCTGCCGGGGATCGAGGCGTCCGACCGTTTGCTGCTCTGGGGCGGCGGGATCTGGAACTGGTTCGACCCGCTGACCGTCATCCGCGCGGTCGGACGTCTCGCGGAGACCAGGAGCGACGTCAAGCTGCTGTTCCTCGGGCTGGCGCATCCGAGCAGTGCAGTCGGCGAGATGACCATGGCCGACCAGGCCGTGGCGCTCGCCAGAGAGCTCGGGCTCGCTGGACGCTCGGTCCTCTTCAACCGAGCCTGGGTGCCGTACGACGAGCGCCTCGCCTGGTTCGCCGAGGCCGACGTCGGGGTGAGCGCGCACCGCGACTCGCTCGAGGCCAGGCTGGCCTTCCGCACGAGGTTGCTGGACCACATCGCCTGCGGGACGCCGCTGGTGGTCACCGAGGGCGACGTGCTGGCCGACCTCGTCGAGTCGAGGGTCCTGGGCCGGGTCGTCGCTGCGGGCGATGTCGACGGCTGGACGGAGGCGCTGGCCGAGCTGCTCGATGACGATCGCGCCCACGCCGCCGCGAGCTCGGCGGTCACTGCCGCGCAAGCTGAGCTGTCCTGGACACGGGCCGGAGAGCCGCTCGGGGGGCTGATCGAACGGGTCGCCTCATCGCCTCGCCAGCGCTCGTCGGAGACTGGAGCCCTCCTCCGCGCGGGCGCGACCTTGGCCCGCTCGTCGCTCGAGCGCCGAGGTTTTCGCGCGACGGTCACGGCCGCTTCTCGAGCCGTTTCCGGCGGCCGCCGCCGTTAGGGTGAATGCCGTGGCGACTGACGAGCGGCCCGTGCCCGTCCAGGGAGGCGGCTACGACCTCAAGGACACGTCGTACTTCGCGATGGCTCGCGACGACTACGTCGCCGCCCTCCCCGACAACTCAGAAGCCTCGATCCTGGAGATCGGCTGCTCCAATGGGGCAACCGGAGCGCTCGCTCTCGCGCAGGGAAAGTGTCGACGCTACTGCGGCGTGGAGCTCTTTCCGGAGCCGGCGGCCGCCGCCCGCGAACGGCTGACCGAGGTGCTGGAGGGCGATGTCGAGCAGGTCGAGCTGCCGTGGCCCGCAGAGTCGTTCGACGCCTTGATCCTCAGCGAGGTACTCGAGCATCTGCGTGATCCGTGGGCCGTCCTCGAGCGTCTGCGGCCGCTGCTCCGCCCCGGTGCGCTCGTGTTCGCGAGCACGCCGAACGTGGCTCACCGGGAGATCATCGTCATGCTGCTCAAAGGTCGCTGGGAGCTTCGGAGCTACGGCCCGCTCGACGCGACGCACCTCCGGTGGTTCTCGCCTTCGAGCCTCCGCCGGGCGTTCGAGGAAGCCGGCTTCGTGGTCGATTCGGTTGGCCCGCTCGGCGCACTCGGACCCGGGAGTGCGATCGTCGATCGCGTGCTGCGTGGACGTCTCCGCCATCTCTGGCACCGGCAGATCGACCTGCGCGCTCACGTGCCGCAGGCCACGCCGTGAGGACGTGATCGCCGACACCGATGATCTGACCCTCGACCTGCTTCGGACGCCCGAGGCGGGAGGGCGTGTCGTGCGGGGCGGCCTCATCCGCGGTGTCGGGTTCGGGATCAGCACCGCGCTCGGTCTCGCGACCGCGGTTCTGCTTCTTCGGCATCTCGGGGTCACCGACTTCGGCCGCTACGCGACCGTGATGGCGATCCTCGGCATCGTTGCCGGGATCACGGACGCCGGGCTGACCGCAGTCGGCAGCCGGGAGATCTCGGTCGCTCGAACGGCGGCCGACCGCGCCAGGATCCTCAACAACCTGCTCGTTCTCCGAGTGATCGGGGCCAGCCTCGGCGTGCTGGCCGCGGTGGGCTTTACTGCGGTGGCCGGCTACGAAGGAGCGGTGATCGCGGGCACGGCCATCGGCGGGGTCGGCGTCGTGCTGATCAGCGCTCAGTCGATGCTCACGGTCCCGATCTGGGTCGCCCTTCGGATCGTCTCGCTCACGGCGTTGGAAGTGCTCCGCAATCTCCTGACGCTTGCCGGAGTTGCCGTACTCGTCCTCGCCGGCGCGGGACTGCTTCCCTTCTTCGGCGTCCAGGTTGTCGTTGCGGTCGCCCTGATTCCGGTCACGCTGGTCCTGGCGAGGGTCGGGGTGCGATTCGGGAGGGGCGTTCGCCGCACGGTGCTCATGCAGCTGCTGCGCGAAACGCTCCCGCTGGCCGTGGCCTTCGCGATGAGCGTCATCTACTTCCGGGTGCTGGTCGTGCTCGTCTCGCTGCTCTCGACCGAGGTGGAGACCGGCCTCTTCGGAACCTCGTTCCGGATCTTCGAAATGCTGCTCGGCCTGCCGGCGCTCATCCTCTCGGTCGCGCTGCCGCTGCTCTCGGTCGCCGGCGACGAGGACGACTCTCGACTCCGGCGCGCGCTCCAGAGCATGACCGAGGCGTCGCTTGTGATCGCAACGCTGCTCGTGATCGGAATCGGCATCCTGGCCGAGCCGGGGA
Organism: uncultured Gaiellaceae bacterium; assembly: GCA_963820565.1. Taxonomy (GTDB): domain Bacteria; phylum Actinomycetota; class Thermoleophilia; order Gaiellales; family Gaiellaceae; genus Gaiellasilicea. The sequence goes on along the minus strand of CAWGAD010000008.1, from coordinate 87,131 downwards.
TTCGCCTTGTCGGTGGTGAGGAGTACATCGGCGCCGTGCCCGTGTTGCGCATCCAGGCGCTGGCGCTGATCCCCGTCTTCCTCGTCCAGACCTGGCAGCTCGGGCTGATCGCAGGCCGAGCGCAGCGGGCGATGGCCGTCGCCAACGGCCTGGCGCTCGTGCTGGTCATTGCCCTCGGGCTCGTGTTCATCCCCTCCGGTGGTGCCGAGGCTGCAGCCTGGGTCGCCGTCGCTGCCGAGACGGCGCTCGCCTTCTTCCTCTGGATCGCTCTCCGCCGGACGAATCCGGCCGGAGCGCCGAACGTGCGGTCTGCGTGGAAGGTCGCCGTGGCAGCGGGTGTCGCTGTCGGCGCCGCGTATCTGCTGCGCGACGCAGAGGTTGTCGCCGCGTGTGTCGCCACCGTCGCGTTCCTTGCGGTGGCGATCGTGACGCGGGCAGTGCCCGCCGACCTGTACCACGGCATCGGCTTCAGATGGGGCGAGGACGACGAGGAGGGGGAGGCGTCGTGACCGCGCGGCCGCGCGTCGTCGTTCTCCGCGGGCACCACGCGAACATCGGCGAGCTGCGTCCCTGGGAGCTTCTGCGCGACCGCTTCGAGATCGAAGTCGTGACCACGGCCCGCGCCGACCAGCAGCTGGAGGGCCTCGACGTGCCGTGGACGACCGCGCGCACGAGACGCGCCCGGCTGCCGCGCGGGCGGCTCGGCACCCTGGCGACGCAGCTGATCGGCGATGCGTACCTCGACACCGAGGCGCTCGTCCGCGGGGCTGCGATCGTCCACACCGCCGAGCTCGGCCCGTGGTTCGCGGCTCAGCCGGCTCGCCTGCGCCAGGAGCATGGGTTCCGCCTGGTCACGACGGTGTGGGAGACGATCCCGTTTCGCTCCACCTTTCGCACCGCGCGGGCGGCGGCGAACCGTCGTGCCCTGCTCGCGGAGACGGATCTCTTTCTGCCGACGACGGAGCGCGCGCGGCGGTGCCTGCTGCTCGAGGGCGCCGACGATCAGCGGATCCAGGTCGTCGAGCCGGGTATCGACGTCGACCGGTTTGCGGCCGGCTCTGCTCCTCCCGGCGGAGACCATCTGATCGTGTCGCCCGGGCGACTCGTGTGGGAGAAGGGCCACTACGACGTGATCCGGGCACTGGCCACGGTCGAAGCGAAGGCGCGTCTCCTGATCGTCGGAGCCGGCCCCGAGCGAGACCGACTGCTGCGCTATGCCGACGACCTCCGGCTCGGCGACCGGGTCGAGATCCGGCCCGTTCCGTACGACGAGATGCCGGCCGTCTTCGCCGGTGCCTCGTGCGTCGTTCTCGCCAGCCTGCCGACCAGGACCTGGGAAGAGCAGTTCGGGCTGGTGCTGGCCGAGGCGCTGGCTGCCGGAGCACCCGTGATCGCGAGCTCCTCGGGCGCGATCCCCGAGGTGCTCGACGGATCCGGTGCTCCGCTCTTCACACCGGGTGACTGGCTCGGGCTCGCGCGCCTGCTCGAGGCCGGGCCGCTTGCCGCGCCTCCGGCTGAGCGGGTCGCCTATCCCGGCGGAGGTCGTCCAGAGGTACTTCGACGCGGGCGGCCGCCGAGAGGCTCGCGTCGGCCTACGACCGCGTCCTGGCGAGCTAACCGGCGGTCGCGGCGGAAGACGCTCTGACGTCGCCAGCCGGCCGTGGGAGCCAGGAAGTCGCGGTTGTCCGGCTCGGGCCCGTTCGCTCGAGCGACGACGACGATGTGAAACGGCAGCGCCGTCTCGACCCAGAGGAGCTGACAGCCCGCGCGGTCGAGCAGCCGCACGGCCAGGTCGGTATCGAACACGTGGTGGTGCACCGTTCGATTCGCCGTGTGGTCGAGGGTGCGTTGCTCGAAGGCCTCGCGAGACAGCTGGTCGGGGACGCGTCGCAGGTCGCACAGCTCGATGAACTCCCTGACGTGCGTCGGGTCGTCTTCGGGGGTCGAGGCAGCGAAGTCCGCCTCGATGTGCTCCAGGGTGGTCACTGGGCGCCGGTGGTCGAACGTGTTCTCCAGGTGCGGCAGGACGAGGACGAGGTGACCGTCGGCACCCGACGACCCGTCTCCATTCGGACAGCGCCAGCAACGGGTTCGCGATGTGCTCCAGCGTGTGCGACGCGAGCACCACGTCGTAGGACGCGTCCTCGATTCCGTCCAGGGAGGTCGCATCGCGGATCAGTCGCCGACCGGGCGGCCTTTCCTCGTCGTACGTGAACTCCGTGCCATCGGCCGCTTCGCCGTGCCAGACCGTGTCGCTTGCGAAGTCGCAATTGTCCAGCTGTTCGAGTAGGGGATAGAGCGGCAACGCACCACCGCGCGCGAAGATCGCGGAAGGTCCTCCGAGCTCGAGCCCGCGACGTCCCTCGAGCAGTGGCCGACAGATCTCATAGGCCCGAAGCCGTGAGCCGGTGCGGTTCTGCCAGGCAAGCCGCGCCATCCCCTGGAGGCCGATCGTCGCGAGTTGGATCCGCAGCTGACGGGCCGGCATCGCCTCATCCTTCCCGTTCCGGGACGTTGCGACAACCGCTCCGTCTACTGTCCGGCGGGTGAGCCTGGAACGGCACAAGGAAGACTGGGAGCGCCTGGCCGAGGCGGATGCGATGTGGGCCGTGCTGACGTCGCCTGAGGACAAGGGCGGCGCCTGGAACACGGACCGCTTCTTCGCGACCGGTGAGGCTGAGATCACGGAGGTGCTTACGGTCGCGGACGGCCTGCGCCCCGTCGCGCGCGGCCGCGCCCTCGACTTCGGGTGCGGCGTCGGCCGGCTTACGCGCGCGCTGGGCGCGCGGTACGAGACGGCGGTCGGCGTGGACATCTCGGAGGCGATGGTCGCGCAGGCGCAGCGGCTCAACGAAGCGTTTCCTCAATGCGAGTTCCTCGTGAACGACGCGCCCGATCTCGAGCGGTTCGAGACCGACTCGTTCGATCTCGTCTATTCCAACATCGTGCTGCAGCATCTCCCGTCCGTCGCCGAGATCGAGCGGTACGTGACGGAGTTCCTCCGCATCGCCAGGCCCGAAGGGCTCGTGGTCTTCGGGATTCCGGCTCACGTCGCGTTCCCGTACTCGCTTCAGCCTCGCCGCCGGCTGTACGGGATCCTGCGCCGGCTCGGTGTGTCGGAGGAGTGGATGTTGCGGCGAACGCCGCTGACGCCGATGCGGATGACCGTCGTCCCCGAGGTGAAAGTGCGGAAGCTCCTCGATGCCTGCGGCGCAGTGGTGCTGAAGGCAGAGTCGGTCGAGGACGGACCCGTGCGGACGGTGCGCTACTTCGTCGCTCCGACAGTCCGGTAGACCGCCTCGTGCCGGCGCGCCGTCTCGGTCCAGGTGAAGCCGCGCGCGCGCTCGGGACCTGCGGCGGCGAAACGCTCCGGGGCGTCGAGCACGCCCGACACGACCGCGGCGATGTCCTCGGGCTCGGTGGGATCGAACAGCGCGGCCGCCTCGCCACACGCCTCCGCCACGGCGGGGATGTTCGACGCTGCGACGGGGGCGCCCGATGCCATCGCTTCGAGCGGCGGCTGCCCGAATCCCTCGTAGAGGCTCGGGAAGACGAGGCAGGCGGTGCGGCGATAGAGCGACGCCAGCTCTTTGCCAGAGACGAGTCCGAGCACCTCCACGCCCGCCGGCACCGAGCGGTTCTCGTGGCCGCCGCCCGTCAGGATGAGCCGTAGCTCGGGGCGCTCCTCGCGGAGCAGGGCGAACGCCTGGAAGAGCCGGGCGTGGTTCTTGTGCGGCCACGGACGGGCCGGATAGAGCAAGAACTGCTCCCGCTGCTCGTCTCCGGGATGAAAGCGCTCGTGGTCGAGGCCCCACGGGATCGCGTGCACTCGCTCCGGCGGGAGCCCCAGCAACTCGATCGCGCGACGGCGGACGAACTGGCTCGGGACGATCACGGCGTCGGCGTGTCGCGCGGACCTCTCGTGCGTGCGGGCGCGGAAGAGCCGCTCGGCGCGCGAGAAGAGCTCGGGATGGTCGAGGTGCTGCAGGTCGTGCACCGTCACCACGGTTGCAGTGTCGAGCGGCGGTAGAGCGATCGTGAGCGGGTAGTGGACTGCGTCGAGCGCTCCGAAGCGCCGCCGCAGCCGCCCGGGCCGCGCGGCGGCGAGCGCCATCGCGAGCGCGCGTTCCGGGACGCTCCGAGCGAGCCGGTACTCGGGGACGAGCACCTCGGGGAGTCCTTCGCCTGCACCGGGCGCAGCCGGCGGCGTGAAGGCCGTGTACTCGAGCGTGCCGATCTCGGCCAGCCCTCTGCAGAGACCGCGCGCGGACGTCTCGGACCCGCCGACCTCGCCGGGCACGAGTGTCAGCAGGCTGATCCCCACGCGCATCGGCGGAGCGTATCCCCCGCCCGGGGTGCCCGGTACAATCCTCCGATGCCCGATCAGAGCGCAGAAAATGGCGAGCTTGCAGGGATTTCGTCGAACGGCGACGTCGATGTCGCAGCCCTCTTCGAGCAGCTGAAGCAGGAGGTCCGGCGCTCGGGCGCTGCTCCGGGCGAGGCAGGAGGCGGCGACGATCGCCATGCCGCCCGGGCCGAGGCCGAGCGGCTCTGGCCGGTGTCGGCCGACCGTTCGCTCCGGCTCCGCCCGGGAGTTCGCGGCGGGCTCAGCACGCCCGCGAAGGCAGTGCTGCGCAAGCTGATGCGGTGGTACGTGGAGCCGGTCGCGTACGACCAGCGCTCCTTCAATGCGGCGGCACTGCGGCTGATCGACGACCTCGAGGAGCGCGTCGCGCAGCTCGAGGCCGAGCTGAAGCAGCGCGCATGAGGATCGCGGTCTGCGCGCCGCAAGTCCCTTCGTGCGCGGCGGGGCCGAGATCTTCGCGGACAAGCTCGTCGACGAGCTGCGCGAGCGCGATCACGAGACCGAGCTGGTCACCATCCCGTTCAAGTGGTACCCGGGGACGCGCGTGCTCGACCAGGCGTTCCTCTGGCGGCTCCTCGATCTGACCGAGTCGGACGGGCGCACGATCGACCTGGTCGTGACGACGAAGTTCCCCTCGTACTGCGTCCGGCATCCCAACAAGCGCGTCTGGGTCCTGCACCAGTTTCGCCAGGCGTACGACCTGGACCGAACCGATCTGGGGCAGTTCTCCGAAGAACCTTCAGACCGGGCGCTGCGGCGCTCGGTCCAACGTTTGGACCGGATCGCGCTCGGCGAGGCGAAGCGGCTCTTCGCCACGTCCCGCAACGTCGCCGACAGGATCGAGCGCTCCACCGGGCTCGCGCCCGAGGTGATGCCGCATCCGCCGCAAGCCCTGCCGTACCGCTGCGAGGAGTACGGCGACTTCGTTCTCTCGGTGAACCGGCTCGACCGCGCGAAGCGGATCGACCTGCTGCTCGAGGCGGCCGCTCTCGACCCGTCGCTGCGCGTCGTGGTCACGGGCGACGGGCCGGACCGTGAGCGGCTCGAGGCGCTGGCGAACGAGCGCGGGCTGAACGGCCGCGCCGAGTTCACGGGCCGAATCGGCGAGGACGAGCTCGCCTCGCTCTACGCCCGCTGTCTTGCCGTCTACTACGCGCCCGTCGACGAGGACTTCGGGATGGTGCCGTACGAGGCATTCCTGTCGGAGAAGCCGGTGCTGACGACGACCGACGCCGGCGGTCCGCTCGAGGTGGTCGCCGACGGCAGCACCGGGCTCGTCACCGCTCCCGATGCCGCCGAGGTCGCGCGCGCCGCGGGTCGCCTCCGCGAGCATCCGGACGAGGCCCGCGCCTACGGACAGGCGGGACGCGAGCTCGCCGCCCGCGTGACCTGGGACAGCTGCATCGAGAGACTGCTCGCGTGAAGGTCGCCTACTACTCGCCCGTGCCGCCTGAGCGGTCCGGGATCGCGGACTACAGCGCCCTGTTGCTGCCGGCGCTGCGGGAGCGGATCGACGTCGACGTCGTGCGGCGTGGGCGGAAGCGCCCGGTGCGTGGAACGGACCTCGCGCTCTACCACGTCGGCAACAACCCGGACGCGCACGGCTGGATCGTCGACGCGCTCCGGCGTCGTCCCAGCGGGCAACCCAGCGTCGTCGTCCTGCACGACTTCGTCCTGCACCACCTCGTCGCGGGCCTGACGATCGGCCGTCGCGACGGCCACGGCTACCTCGACGCGATGGAGCGCGAGGGCGGCGTCGTCGGCCGTCTGCTCGGCCACGGCGTCCTCGACAAGCGAATCCCGCCGCTCTGGGAGAGCCGGCCGGAGGAGTTCCACCTCGCGGGCGAGGTGCTCGACCTCGCGACCGGGCTGATCGTCCACTCGCGCTACGTCGAGGAGAGGGCGCGCGCGGCCGGCTTCGAGGGGCCGGTGTGGCGGATTCCGCATCCCGCCTGGGAGGTGCCGCCGGTCGCTCCCGCCGAGGTCGAGGGAAGCCCGCTGATCGGCTCGTTCGGGAACGTGAATGCGAGCAAGCGCATCCCGCAGCTGCTGGAGGCGTTCGCACGGCTGCGCCGTGAGCGGCCGGAGGCGCGGCTGCTGCTCGTCGGCGCGGTCTCGCCCGGCTTCGACCTCGACCGCCGTCTGCAGCGGCTCGGCCTGTCCGATGAGGGCATCGTCCGGGAGGCGTACGTGGAGGAGGACCGGCTGTGGTCGCTGATGGCCGCCTGCGACGTGTGCGTCAGCCTGCGCTCGCCGACGATGGGCGAGACCTCGGGCAGCGTCATCCGCCAGCTCTCGCTCGGCAAGCCGGTCGTGGTGAGCGATGTCGGCTGGTTCGCGGAGCTCTCCGACGAGGTCGCGCTGAAGATTCCCGTCGACGCCAGCGAGACGGAGACGCTGTACGCGGCTCTCGAGCTGCTCGCGCAGGACGAGGGCGCTCGCCGATCGATGTCGTCAGCGGCGCTCGAGCTCGTCCGGCGCGAGCACGACCTCGGCCGCGTGGCCGATCTCTACGCAGCTGCACTCGAGCAGGCCGCGGGCGGCGAGGCGGTGGCGAACCAGGTTCTCGGCGATGTCTCCCGCGCTGCCGCAGACGTCGGGATCGAGGCCGGCTCGCCCGAGGCGGCCGAGCTGGCGGAGCGCCTCGCCGAGGTCGAGCTTGGCAGATAGGTTGCGCGCCGTCCCGGCCTGGGGCTGGCTCGCCGCGATCGTCGTCTGCTCGTTCGCGTTCCGTGCCTGGCTCGCGCGCGGGATGGTGGCGCCGTTCATCCTCGTCGACGAGCTCATCTACGCCGAGCTCGCCCGCAGCCTCGCCGACTCGGGCGAGCGGCTGGTGCGCGACGTGCCCACGACGGGTTACGGGATCGGCTACCCGCTCCTGATTGCGCCGGCCTATGCGCTCTTCGACAGGCTGCCCGATGCCTACGCCGTCGTGAAGACGATCAACGCCTTGCTGATGTCACTGGCGGCGGTGCCCGCGTACCTGCTCGCCCGCCGCGTCGTGGGGCAGTCGTGGGCGCTCGGGGCGGCCGTGCTTGCGGTCGCGATCCCGTCGATGGCCTACACGGGCACGGTCATGACCGAGAACGCCTTCTACCCGCTGTTCATCCTGATCGCCTGGCAGCTCGCGCGCCTGTTGGATCGCCCGACCGCCGGCGGCCAGGTGCTGCTGCTCGCGCTGATCGCGATCGCCTACACGATCCGTGTCCAGGCGATCGTGCTGGTGCCCGCGGCGTTGACGGCGCCGATACTGCTCGCCCTCTTCGAGCGCCGCCGCTCGACGCTCAGGCCGTTCCTCCCCGCGTACGGCATCGTGGTGGCCGGGGGAGCCGCTCTGATCGCCTTCCAGCTGGCGCGCGGCCGCGATCTCTCGGAGCTGCTCGGTGCCTACAGGGTCGTCGGCGAAGGCGGCTACGACGTGCGCCTCGTGCTCGACTATCTCGTCTGGCATCTCGCCGAGCTCGACCTCTACGTCGCGGTCCTGCCGGTCGCAGCGACTCTCGTCTTGCTCGCAAGCGCCTTCAGCCTGCCACGCCGCCTCCAGGAGCACCTCGCCGTGACGATCGCGCTGACGAGCTGGCTCGCCGTCGCGGTGGCGGCGTTCGCCTCCCGCTTCGCGGCCAACCGGATTCAGGAGCGAAACCTCTTCGTCGTCGCACCGTTGCTCCTGATCTGCCTCGTCGCCTGGGTCGAGCGAGGAGCGCCGCGGCCCCGCGTCGTGGCATTCGCGGCCGCCGGAATCGCCGCTCTCGCGCCGCTGCTGATCCCGTTCGAGCGCTTCATCGAGACCGGCGTCGTCTCGGACACGCTCGCGCTGATCCCGCTCTGGCGGCTCTACGGTCACCTGATCGCGGACTCTGTCGACTGGACCGTGGCTGTCCTCGGAGTCGTGCTCGGTGCGCTGTTCCTGGCCATTCCGCGCCGCTGGGCGCTTGCGCTACCGGCGGTCGTCCTCGTCGTCTTCGCGGTCGTCTTCCAGTCCGTCTGGTGGGCGAACGTGCCCGGCGGCGGCGCGCGCGGCTTCAAGGCCGCGTCGGCGGGCGCGCTCTTTCAGGGAATTCAGGTCGGTGACCGCGCCTGGATCGACGACGCCGTCGACGGCGGCCGCGTCGCCGTGCTCTGGTCGGGGGTGCCCGACCGCTTCGTCGTCAACCAGAACGAGTTCTTCAACCGCTCCGTGGGTCCCGTCTACTACGTGGGCGCGCCGACACCAGGGGGACTCGCAGAGACGGAGGTCACGAAGCGAGAGGCCGACGGTACGTACCGCACCGCCGAAGGCCAGCCGGTGCGCGGGCCCTACGTGCTCCTGGATGACTCGATCACGCCGGACGGCGTCCCGGTCGCGCGCGACCCCGGACGCGGGATGACCCTGTGGCGCATCGCTGGACCACTGGTCGCGACGACGACGACTGTCGAAGGCCTCTACCCCGGCGACACCTGGTCGGGAAAGACGGTGACGTGGTCGCGCGAGCGCTGCGGCGGCGGCACGCTCCTGGCCACCGTCTCGAGCGACCCGAATCTCTTCAGCGTCGATCAGATCGTGACCGCAACGATCGGCGGCCGCGTGGTGGCGCGCACGAGCGTCGGCCCGACCGAGAAGCGCACGCTCCGCATCCGGACGCGGCCCATCGGCGGCAACTGCCGAGTCGTCTTCGAGGTCGCACGCACGCGCGTGCCCGGCGGGGGCGACACGCGCGAGCTCGGTGCCCACTTCTCCTTCTTCTACCGCCCGTGAGGATCGCGTTCGACGTCAGTCCGCTTTCCCACCCGCGGACAGGGATCGGCAACTACGTTCACGGCTCGCTGGCCGGGCTCGCAGAAGCCGCCGCCGGTCGACACGAGCTGATCGCATTCGCCCCGACGCGCCCGCGGGGCCGCAGGCTGATCCGCGAGGCGCTCGCGGACGTCCCGGTCGACGTCCGCACGCTCGTCCTGCCGTGGTCGCACGCCTTTCGGATGGGGTGGAGCCGTCTCGGCCGGCCCTCGATCGAGCGTTTCCTCGGGCCGGTCGACGTCCTCCACTTCAGCGACTGGATGGTGCCGCCGCAGCGACGCGGGCTCCGGTCGACGATGGTGCACGATCTCGTGCCGCTCCTGCATCCGGAGTGGGTGACACCGCGCACACGCTCGATGCACGGCTACAAGTTCTCGCGCACCGCAGAATGCGATCTCGTCTTCGTCAACTCGGCCTACACCGGCCGCGATGTGGAGGAGCACTTGAACGTGCCGCGCGAGCGAGTCCGCGTCGCACCGCCGGGAGTGGCCGGCGAGTACACGGCGGACGGCGAGCCGTGCCGAGCTCGGCCGGCCGTACGTGCTCAGCCTCGCGACGCTCGAGCCGCGCAAGAATCTCGAGACGCTGGTCGAGGCGTGGCGGCCGCTGCGGGGAGAGCTGGCGCTGGCGGTCGCGGGCGCCGCCGGCTGGGGTGACCAGCCGCTCCTCGACGATCCCGGGATCCTCAAGCTGGGCTTCGTCGCAGGGGGCGAGGTGCCACGGCTGATGCGCGGAGCGGCGGCATTCGTCTACCCGTCCCGCTTCGAGGGGTTCGGGATGCCGATCGTGGAGGCCATGGCGTGCGGCGTCCCCGTCGTCGCCTCCTCGCACCCGTCGATGGACGAAGCCTGCGGCGACGCTGCGGTCCGTGTCGACCCCGACGACCCCGATGCAATCGCGACCGGCATCCGGACCGCGCTCGCGCGGCGTGAGGAGCTGCGTGCGGCCGGGATCGGGCACGCCGCGCAGTTCACCTGGCGCCGCTGCGGCGAGATCCACCTGCAGGCGTTCGAGGAGGCTGCGACGTGAAGGTCGGACTCGACGTCGCCCCGCTGCTGCAGACCCGCGCCGGCACCGCGCGCTGGGTGCGTGGGCTGCACCGCGGTCTCGTGGCGCATCCCGACGTGGAGCTCACGCCGCTCAGCTGGGGTGGGCCGGGCCGCTGGACGGCGGTCGCCCGCGACGTCCTCTGGTATCCGGCGCTGCTCCCACGCCAGGCAGCGAAGGCGCACGTTGACGTCCTGCACTGCACGATCTTCCGCGCGCCGCCGCGCGCACGCGTGCCGACGATCTTGACCGTGCACGACCTCGCGGTCCTCCGGCATCCAGAGGTCTTTCCTACCTGGACGCGGCTCTATGGGCGCACGGCGCTGCGCCCGACGATTCGAGCAGCCGATCGGGTGATCGCAGTCTCGGAGTTCTCGAAGCGGGAGGTGGTCGAGCTTGCCGGCGTCGATCCCGATCGCGTCGACGTCGTGCCGAATGCGCTCGAGCCCGTCTTCCGCTCGGACGGTGATGCCGCCGAGGGCGAGTACGTCCTCGCCGTCGGCACGCTCGAGCCTCGCAAGAACCTCGCGCGTGTCGTCGAGGCAGCCGCCCACGCCGGCGTCGAGCTGCGGCTCGTCGGCGCACCGGGCTGGGGTGACGCAGGCGTCGCCGGAAAGCACGTCACGTGGCTCGGCAGGATCGACGACGAGGAGCTCGCCGCCGCCTACCGTGGCGCGCGCAGCCTCGTCTTCCCGTCGCTCTACGAGGGCTTCGGCATCCCGGCGCTCGAGGCGATGGCGTGCGGCACGCCCGTCGTGACGAGTGCCGGCAGCGCGATGGAAGAGGTTGTCGGTGACGCCGCCGTCCTCGTCGACCCGCTCGACGTCGCGTCGATCGCTGCCGGGATCGAGACCGCCGATCGGCAGCGCGACGAGCTCGTCCCGCTCGGCCTGGAGCGTGCAGGCCGCTACACGTGGGACCGGACCGTCGAGGCGGCGGTCGCCTCCTACCGGCGGGCGCTCGCATGAGCGAGCCGCTCGTGGTCGTGGACGCGGACGTGCTCGGCCGCCGCCGGACCGGCGACGAGACGTACGTGCGGAATCTGCTGCGCGAGCTGGGATCGCTCGCGGACGCCTCCGGCTTCCGGATTGCCGCGGCGACTCGCCATCCCGAGCTCGTTCCCGAAGGGATCGAGCCACTCGTGCTGCGGACGCCGCTCCAGGAGTTGCGGATGCTCCGGACACTGCCGCAGCTGCTCCGCCGGACGGGCGCCGCGCTCGTGCACACGCAGTACGCCGTCCCCGTTCGCTCTCCGTGCCCGGCGGTGGTCACGATCCACGATCTCTCGTTCGAGCACGGCTCGGAGCACATGGGGCTGAAGGACCGGCTCGTCTTCCGGCGCGTCGTGCCGCGCGCTGCCCGCGCCGCGCGCCGCGTGCTGACTGTCTCGGAACGCACGCGCGCCGATCTCGTCAGGCTCTACGGCCTCCCCGAGGAGAAGGTCGTCGTGACTCCGAACGGTGTCGACCCGGCTTTCGCGCCCGGGAACACCCTGAAGCTCGGCACGTACGTACTCGCCGTCGGGGCGGTGCAGCCACGGAAGAACCACCTGGCGGCACTCGTCGCCGCCGAGGCGGTTCCGCTACCCCTCGTCGTCGCGGGCCCTTTGAAGGACGAAGCGCTTGCGGCGCGGCTGCGCGATGCCGGCGCGGATCTACGCGGCTACGTCTCCCAGGAGGAGCTCGCCGACCTCTACCGCGGCGCGGCCTGCCTGGTGCAGGCGTCTCACTTCGAAGGCTTCGGGCTTCCCGATGCTCGAGGCGATGGCGAGCGGCACGCCCGTGGTCGCGCTCGATGAGCCCGCACTGCGCGAAGTCGGCGGTGACGCCGCCGTCTTCGTCGAGGAGGCGCACCTTGCGGACGGAATGCGCCGCGCGATCGCCGAGCGGGACGAGCTGGCCGCGGCGGGGCTCGAGCGGGCGAAGGCATTCAGCTGGCGCGTGACCGCAGAGCGGACGCTCGAGGTCTACCGGGAGGCGCTCTCGTGACGGTCTCGGCAGTCGTCGTCTCGCACGGTCATGCGCGCGAGCTCGAGGAGTCGCTGCCGGTGCTGGCGCCCCAGGTCGACGAGCTCGTCGTGATCGCGAACATCCCGGGCAGCGTCGGTGCGCTTCCACCTGGGGCACGCGTGCTCGAAAGCCCGCGGCCGCGCACGTTCGCCGCGAACGTGAACGTCGGCGTTGCGGCGACGACAGGCGAGTACGTGCTCGTGTCCAATCCGGACGCGGTGCCCGAGCCGGGCGCGGTCGCGGCGCTCGTGCACTTCGCCGACGCACACCCGCGCGCCGGCCTCGTCGGCCCGCTCGTCTTCTGGCCGGACGGCACCTGGCAGCCGTCACTCCGCCGCTTCCCCGACGTGCTCGGCACGGTCTGGCGCCGAACGCCGCTCCGGCTCCTGCGTCGTCCCTACGAGCACCAGACCGCTCACTACGGCACGCGCCCGTCAGAGCCGGTCCAGGGCGACTGGCTGCTCGGCGGCGCCTGCCTGCTGATGCGCCGTTCGATGCTGGAGGAGATCGGCGGCTGGGACGCCGGCTTCCGGCACTACGTCGAGGACATCGACGTCGCCTACCGCGCCGCGAAGGCGGGCTGGGAGCGCTGGCTCGTCCCCGAGGCAATCGTCCACCACGCGTACGCCGCCGTGATCGACAAGCGGTTCCTCAGCCGCCACACGCTCTGGCACCTGCGCGGGATGGCGCGGTTCGTGCGCAAGCACCCCGAGCGGCTGTTACGTCGTCGCTAGCCGCTGTCGGCGCCCAGGGGCAGGAAGTCGAACCGAACCTGTGCTCCGAGCTCGCGAACGTCGCCGCTCGAGGAATCGATCTTGGCGGGGACGAAGGTCGGAGAAACAGTGACGTCGACGTGGTACGGGACGGTCGCTCGGACCACAACGGGCTCGAGGGCACACGGCTTGAGCTTGCGGTGGATGACCTCCTGGATGCGTCCGAACCCGGGTTGGTTCCTGCGCACGGCGACGTGCCGACGCGAACGACGACGTCTGCCGTTGGGATGTTCGCGCCGCACGCGCCCTGACGCGAGAGCACGATGCGGGCGAAGCCGCGCGAGACGCCCTCGTCCGGCGCGTACTGCGAGAAGCTCGCGTGCGCGCCCATCCAGCCGTCCGTCGAGACGCCGTTCTGCGCGTACCGAAAGCGAACCGGCGGCTTGACGTGGAAGAGCGTCATGCCGCCTCGTGGCTCGCCGATCCGCTCGCCGACCACCTCGACGCCGTTCCCCGTCACGACCCAGTTCGACCCCGGGATCGGGGCTGAGAGTGCCGTCCGGAGCGCCGAGGTCGGGCGAGAGCGACGGGCGCGGGCGCGGTGCCGTCGAGGCTCCAGACCTTGTCGATCGAGTAGTTCCAGAACTCGAGCAGGAAGATCGGGTTGTGCGTCGTTGATCTGCTGGCCGAGGTACATCGCAGGCTCTCCGCCGGTCGCGCGGTCGACCCAGTCGACCGGCCTGCGGCGTGCTTCCGTGCAGTCGCTCTGCGAACAGGTTCAGGCCGCGCGCCGCGTAGATCTCGGTCGTGAGCGTCCACGTGGTCACCGCACACGCGGCCACGACGGCGATCACGAGACCGGTTGCGCGCGACCGGAGCAGCGAGCGCGCCGCGAGAATCGCGACCGACACGAGCGCCACGACGACGAGCGCGCGCTCGACGTCGTTGGGGTCCCACGAGAAGTTCCGGTTCGCCAGGGCGCCGATGGCCAGGCTCGGAGCCTCGAAGTACGGGTACTGGTCGAGCCTGAGCTCGGCGTTCAAGATGAGCGTAAGCGCGACGACGAAGCCCACGGCCGAGCGCGGGCAAGGTCGCGATCGGTCGTTCGAGCACAGCCGCCGTCGCCGCGAGCGCGACGGGGACGAGATAGATCACGTTGCGTTCGACGATCAGGTTCGAGAAGACCGTCGAGAGGAACGCGCCCTTGACCGCCGCGTAGGTCGCGAAGCCGACAAACGCCGCCACCCCGACGACGACGAATGCCCGACCCTCGGCAGTTTCCCGGACGCGCCGCGACAGAGAAGGCAGCGACCGTTGCCACGACCGGCAACACGCCGAGGCCGATCGTCATCGCTGCGAGCGCCCACGTTCCATAATCGAGCACCCGGTGCTTTTGGAACCCTGTGGCCACGTACCACGCGTCCGACCGGTGGCCGACCACCGCGCTGAAGAGGACCGCCGCGCCGACGACCAGCATCGCGGCTCCCACCCAGTCGCCCGTCGTCCAGGTCGTTCGCCACCGCGTGAAACGCTCGGTCCGATAGAGCAGCACGAACAACGCTGCACCGAACACCGCCAGCAGTACAGCAAGCTCGCCACGCACGAGGGGCGCGACGAGGCAGACTGCTCCGGCGAGCAGAAGCCGGCGACGAGTCGGCCTGGCGACAGCGGCCATGATCGCCACGAGGGCGGCGGTTGAGACCGGATAGGCGAGCGGTTCATCCAGCAGATACGGGGCGTACGCGAGCGGCGGAGCAGCGACCGCGATGATCGCCGCCGCCAGCGCCCACGGACGCGAGACGACGAAGCGTGCCAACCCGTATGCGGGAAAGATCGTTGCGGTCATCACCAGCACGCCGATCAGCTTCGCTGCCTCCCAGGCGGACTCTGGGTCGAGCCACCACGCAGGCGCAACCAAGTACGTGTACAGCGACCCGAAGCCGCTCGGCTCTCCGCGTCGTGACGGCACGCCATGCTCGGCGATCCCGCGGGAGATCTGGGTGAACTCGATCTCGTCCGAGAAGATCGTCGGAGAGACCCGCTTCGAAGCCTGCCACGCATACAGAGCCGCCAGGCACAGGTACGCAACGGCGAGGAGGAACCGGGCCGCACCGGGCGTCAGGCGCTCGGCGGCCCGGGACGAGGTAGGCGTCGTCACTCGACCGATGCCCCGGCGAGCGACGGCGGTGGCGCGATCTCGCGGCGGACGAAGCGACAGTCGACGCCGGCCTCGTTGCACGCTGCGACGATCGCCTCCAGCCGCTCAGGTGCCGCGGCCGGGATCGTCACGAGGACTTCCTCGATCCTCATCTCCACGAGCAGCCGCCCGAGATCGTCGAAGCCGCCGTGAACGGTCACCCCATGGATCCTCCGTCGGCGCAGGCGTGGGTTGTCGTCCACGAACCCGACGACCCGTGTGTCCGCTGTCTCGTTCAGCTCGCGCGCGAGGCTGCGCCCGGACCGGCCTGCGCCGACGACCAGGACCCTTCGCTGGTCGCCGCGCGTCGTCCCACGGACGGGAAAGGCTCGGAGCACGAGCCTCGACGAGCCGACGAGCAGGAGGCAGAGGAGGGCGTCGACGAGGAAGACCTCGGGCGGGAAGTCGCCAAGATCCCACGTCAGCCTGAGGATGGCCAGGGCAACGAGTCCGGAGAGGAACGTCGCCGCGGCCAGCGCGAGCCGCGTCGCGGACGCCTGCGAAACGCCAGATCCGACGGTAGACGGCGAACGCGACGTAGAACAGATAGCGAGTCGCCGAGCAGGATCGGCAGGGCGGCCAGGAAGACGGCCCGCTGGTAGTTCGTCCCGTAGCCGTCGACGAACAGCAGATAGGCCGCCAGAAACGATGCGCAAATGATGGCGAAGTCGACGAGCACCTCGACGAGCCGCCGAGGCTGGACGAAGAGCGCCCGCAGCGGCAGGTCCTCGGGTGGCCGGGCACCCAGGCGTGTGCGCTCCTCGAGGTCCGCCAGCGCGCTCGCGAACTGAACGAGCAGCACGAACGTCACGAGCACGCCCAGGATCGTCACGCGCGGGTTGTTGAGGATGTTGTAGGCGACCGCCGTCGCTCCGATCGCGGTCGCGACCACGCGCCAGCAGGGCCACCGCCTTCCGCTCCGAGAGGCCGTAGTAGACGAGCCGGTGCGAAGCGTGATCGCGCCCTCCCTGCGTCACCGGACGTCCGCTCGAGCAGCCGCCGCATCGTGACGAGCGTTGTGTCGAGGATCGGGATCGCGAGCACGAGCAGCGGCAGCACCATCGTCGTGAGCGTCGTTCCGGCGACCTTCCAGCTGGAGGAGAGCGCGAGCGCGGCGAGCGCGAAGCCCAGCACCTGGCTGCCGGAGTCGCCCATGAAGACGGCGGCCGCGCGTCCGGGCCGCAGGTTGAACGGAAGGAAGCCGGCGCACGCGAAGCCGAGCGCGAGGGCGACGACGAGAGCCGACGCGATTCGGGTTCTCGCGTGACGGCGTCGAGTGCGTAGTACGCGCACGCGATCGCTGCGAGCGACGCCGCGAGGCCGTCCATGTTGTCGAGCAGGTTGAACGCGTTCGTGATCCCGACGAGCCAGATCAGGCCGATCGCCAGCGCGAGCACGTCGTTGCCGACGATCTCGACGGAGAGCCCGCTCGCGAGCACGACTCCCGCGGCCGCGAACTGAGCGGCGAGCTTCAGCGAGCGGGCTGAGCGATCAGAGCGTCGTCGAGCGAGGCCCGGCGACGAAGAGGATCGTGCAGCCGGCGAGGATCCCGAGCAGTTCGGAGTCGCGCTCGACTGCGCCGATCGGCGATCGCCAACCCGACTCCCGCACACAGAAGCCGGCGAAGATGCCGACGCCGCCGAAGCTCGGTGTCGCCCGCTCGTGCCAGCGCTGGCCGGTGGGTGTCGGCGACGAGGCGGCTCGCCGAGGTCGGACGCGCAGGAGGCCGGCCAGAGACGAGAGCCGTCGACGGGCAGTGCGGCGGCGCAACGAGCGCGTTCACGAGACGGGAAGGGTAGAGGACGCTCTGTTAGCGCCGTGTGTGCAGGCACGCGGCCTACACTAGTCCCGGCCGTGACGGTCTACGCTCGATCTCTTCCGCTATCACGAGCTCTTCGGCAGCCTCTTCCGCCGCGACCTGCGCGCGAAGTACAAGGGCTCCGTGCTCGGGCTGGTGTGGTCGCTCGCCCACCCGGTCGTGCTGATGCTGGTCTACCTCCTCGTCTTCAGCGTGATGCTGAAGATCCAGACCGCGGACTACGAGCACTACTGGCTCTTCCTGCTCTGCGGTCTGCCGGTCTGGGTGTTCTTCGCGACCTCGCTCCAGTCGGCCGCCCGAAGCCTGCTCGAGAACGCGAATCTGATCCGGAAGGTGCGCTTCCCGCGCCAGCTCGTGCCGCTCTCGATCGTGGCGACGCAGCTCGTCGGCTTCGCGGTGATGCTCGCGATCGTCATGGCGCTCAGCCTCGCCTACGTGCCCGGTGCGCGCGACACGGTCTGGCTCGCGATTCCGCTGGCGGCGCTCGTCGTCGGTCTCGTTGCGGGACTCTCGCTGGCCATCGCCTCGCTCAACGCGCTCTACCGCGACGTCGAGCACCTCGTCGCCGCGCTCCTGCTGCCCTGGTTCTTCCTGACGCCGGTGCTCTATTCGCTCGAGAGCATTCCGGGCGTCAGCGACCACCCGCGCCTCGTCGACCTCGTCCACTACGGCAATCCGCTGACGCCTGCGATCGAGGCCGTGCGCGACCCGCTCTTCTTCGGCGAGCCGCCCGCGACGGGCGACGCGATCTACCTCGCCGTCTCGGCGGTCGTCGCGCTCGCGCTCGGCGCGTTCGTCTTCAGCCGCGTGGACGACCGCGTGGCAGTCGAAGTCTGATCCGGCCGTCGAAGATCGACGGCTCTCCGTCCGCTTCGTAGGCCGGCAGCCCCTCGTGCTCGCTCGGCTCGATCCCGGCGAGCAGTGAGGGCAGCAGGAGGGGATGCGCGAAGGCCGGGTTGCGGCCACCGCCGGGCGCCCACGGGCGGAGGGAGCGGTCGCGCGTCTCGATCGAGCCGCCGACCGCGGCAAATCCTTCGGCGTGAGCGTCGAGCACGCGTGACGACCAGTCCGGCTCGGGCACCGCGCCCGCGACGAGGTGCGCGGTCGCGACCGCGTCCTGGTCGACGAACGCCTCCTCCTGCGCTGCCAGCGCCGCCGTGGTCTCGACGTCGCTGCCGCCGTGGACGGCCACGGCCAGCCGGCGTTCAGCGATCCGCGGCGCCACCTCGACGTCCAGTTCGAGCGGTGACGAGCCGACCTCGGCGAACCAGAACCGCAGCTCCTCGACGAGGTCGAAAGCGAGTCGATAGCGGCCCGGGCGGCTGAGGTGCGCGGAGGACGACGCTCGACCTCCACCTCCTCGCCCGGAGCGACCGGCCGCTCGAAGTCGATCCGCGGCCCGTCCCAGATGATCGCGTTGCCGCGGTCGTCGAGCCAGTGGTAGGAGAGCTTGACGCCGTCTGACGAGCGTGAGCGCCAGGTGGCCGTCCCGGCGTTTCGGAGCGCGACTCGTGCTGCGCGTTTCGGCCCCTGCCCGCAGGTCCGGCAGCTCGTACGCGAGCCAGCGGACCGCCAGCGGGCCGGCAGGGATCGGATGCTCGCCGACGCGCTCCATGCGCGGGGTAGCCTACTTCGGCCCATGGCAGAGCCACTTCTCGTCCGCGCCGCTCGTCTCGAGCCCACCGAGCGCACGCCGGTCTGGTTCATGCGCCAGGCCGGGCGGTCGCTGCCGGAGTATCGCGAGATCCGGAAGACGCACACGCTGTTCGAGGTCTGCTACGAGCCCGAGCTCTGCGCGGAGGTGACGCTGCAGCCGGTCCGCCGTCACGACGTCGACGCGGCCGTGATGTTCGCCGACATCATGCTGCCGCTGCTCGGCATGGGCGTGAACGTCGAGCTGGTCGAGAACGTCGGCCCCGTGATCGAGCAGCCGATTCGCTCGCTCGCAGACGTCGAGCGGCTCACCGTGCCCGAGCCCGAGGAGTCGGTGCCCTTCATCCTCGAGGCCGTCTCGATCGTGCGGCGCGAGCTCCGCCCCGACCAGGCCGTGATCGGCTTCTGCGGCGGCCCGTTCACGGTCGCCGGGTACCTGATCGAGGGGAAGCCGAGCCGCGAGTTCCTGAACGTCAAGCGGATGATGTACGCCGACCCGCAGACCTGGCACGCGCTGATGGAGAAGCTCACGGACGCCTTTTCGCGCTACGTCCAGGCGAAGGTGCGCGCCGGAGCCGACGTGATCCAGCTCTTCGACTCCTGGGTCGGCGCGCTGTCGCCGGCCGACTACGAGGAGTTCGTGCAGCCCTACTCGGCGCGGATCCTCGCCGCCGTCGACTGTCCGACGATCCACTTCGGCACCGGCACGGCGACCCTGCTCGAGCAGATGCGCGACGCGGGCGGCGACGTGATCGGCCTCGACTGGCGGATCCCGCTCGACTGGGGCTGGGAGGTCGTCGGCGAGGAACGCGGTGTGCAGGGGAACCTCGACGGCGCGATCCTCCTCGGGCCGTGGGAGCGGGTCCAGGCGGCGACCCTGGACGTGCTGGCGCGCGCGGCCGGACGGCCGGGGCACATCTTCAACCTCGGTCACGGTGTGATGCCGGACACCGATCCTGACGTGCTCGGCCGCCTGCGCGCGTTCGTGCACGAGCAGACCGCCCGCGTCGCAGTATGAGCACCGCAGTCGTCCTGATGGCGTACGGCTCGCCCGACCGTCTGGAGGACGTGCCGGCCTACTACGCCGACATCCGCGGCGGCCGGCCGATCAGCCCCGAGCGCCTGGACGATCTCGTCGCGCGGTACCGGCGGCTGGGGATCGAGGAGTCGAATCCGCTGAACGAGATCACCGAGGCGACGCGCGCCGCGCTCGAGGCAGACCTGGGCCTGCCCGTCTTCACCGGCATGCGCCACTGGAATCCGCGCATCGCCGACGCGGTCGAGCGGGCGCTCGCCGGTGGGGCGACCGAGATCGTCGGGCTCGTGCTCGCGCCCCACTACTCGTCCCTCTCGATCGAGAAGTACCGGGAGCAGGTCGTGCAAGCCCTCGACGGGCGCGCCGAGCTCCAGTTCGTCGAGCGCTGGGGTCACGAGCCCGGGTTCGTGGCGCTCCTCGCGCAGCGGCTCGAATCGCACAAGCAGGAGCACGTCGTCTTCACCGCACACTCGCTGCCCGCCCGGATCCTCGACGAGGGCGATCCCTACCGCGACGAGCTGCTCGAGACCGCGCGCCTCGTCGCCGAGAGCGCCGGGGCGCACGAGTGGACCTTCTCCTTCCAGAGCCAGTCGCCGACCGGCGAGCCGTGGCTCGGGCCGGACATCCTGGAGCATCTCAACGAGCTCGCAGCGTGCGACGTCCGCGATGTCGTCCTCTGCCCGATCGGGTTCGTCGCCGACCACCTCGAGATCCGCTGGGACCTCGACATCGAGGCGGCCGAGCGTGCCAGAGAGCTCGGGATCCGGCTCGAGCGGATCGAGCTTCCGAACGCCGATCCGGCGTTCATCCAGGTGCTCGCGGGCCTGGTCCGGCGGGCGGCGGCTGTACCGTCCCAGGTGTGAAGACGGGGCAGATCCGCGTCGAAGGGGTCTCGCGTCGTTTCCGCGTCCGGGCGAACGAGGCGCGAAGCCTGAAGGAGCTGTTCGTGCTCGGCGGGCGAACCGAGGCGACCGACGTCGTCGCGCTCCAGAACGTCTCGCTCGCGGTCGAGCCGGGCGAGGCGGTCGGGCTCGTCGGCCGGAACGGCTCCGGCAAGTCGACGCTGCTGCGCCTGATCGCCGGGATCATCAAGCCGACCGAGGGCAGCGTCGCCGTCGGCGGGCGGGTCGGCTCGCTGCTCGAGCTCGGTGCGGGCTTCCACCCCGACTTCTCCGGTCGCGAGAACGTCTTTCTGAACGGCGCGATCTACGGGCTGAAGCGCGCGCAGATCCGGGAGCGCTTCGACGAGATCGTCGCCTTCGCGGAGCTCGAGCAGGCGATCGACCGGCCGGTGCGCACGTACTCCTCGGGGATGTACATGCGGCTCGGCTTTGCGATCGCGGCGCACCTCGACGCGGACGTGCTGCTGCTCGACGAGGTGTTCGCGGTCGGCGACGAGGCGTTCCAGCGGAAGTGCTTCGGCAAGGTGTTCGAGTTCAAGCAGCGTGGTGGCACGATCGTCTTCGTCTCGCACGACGCAACCCAGGTCGAGCGGCTCTGCGAGCGCGCGGTGCTGCTGCGCGAGGGCAAGCTCGAGTTCGACGGCCCGACGCACGAGGCGATCGTGCGGTACCGAAAGGGCCTCGCCGCCGAGGCTGACCCGGCCGAGCGGGCTGCGGGCCTGCGCGAGTGGGGGACCGGCGAGGCGACGATCGCAGCCGCACGCCTGGTCGGAGCCGAGGGCGAGGAGCGACAGCAGTTCCTCGCAGGCGAGCCGTTCTCGCTCCGCCTCCGGATCGAAGCCGAGAACGGGATTGCGCCGCCGCAGCTCCAGCTCGAGCTCCGCGACGAGGCCGGCCTGCTCGTCGCCTCGGACGTGCTCGACACCGGCAGCGTCGGCTGGGCCACCGGGACCAGAGAGCTGCGGTACGACGTCGATCGGCTCCCGCTCTCGGACGGCCGCTTCCATCTCCGGCTGGGCCTCGCGGACGCCGGCGGCGAGCGGCTCCTGCACTGGCTCGACGACGCTCTCGTCTTCCTCGTCTATCCCGCCGGCGAAGAGCGCGGCGTCGTCCGGCTGGAAGGGAGCTGGACGGCGGAGGAGAACTCCGAGTCGCGATGAGCTCACGCACCTGTCCCGACTGGCCCGACCTGATGGAGCTCGCGCCGGATCTCCAGTTCATGCACTACACGGTCGCCGAGGCGCAGCTGCCGGTGGAGGCGCTGAGGGTGATCTCGCACGTCTCGCTCGGCGACGTGGCGATCTGCTGCGATCTCGACCACCACGTCTTCTACGACGCGCACACCGACCCCGAGGTCGCGGCGGCGCTGCGCGACACGCACTGGTACGAGGTGCGCGAGTACGCGGCGCGCGGCCCCGGCGCTTCAGCCGCCTAGAACCTCCTGCAGCGAGAGCGTGTTCACGACCGCGCCACGAGGCGTTCCGCCGCGCCGCGCGGTGGCGACCGACAGCTCCATGTTCCCGAGCCCGCGCACCGAGTGGGCGTCGGTCGAGCAGACGATCCTGACGCCGGCGGCGAGCGCCTCGCGGACATGTCCCGCCGCGAGGTCGAGCCGGTCGGGCAGGCCGTTCACCTCCAGCGCAACGCCGGTCTCGAGCGCGACCTCGAAGACGCGGTCGAGATCGAGGGCGTTCTCGGGCCGGTGATTCAGGATCCGGCCCTTCGGGTGGGAGAGACACGACGCAGCCGGGTGTCGCATGGCCTCGAGCACGCGGTCGGTCAGAGCCTCGCGTCCCCAGCGCTGCCCGGCGTGCAGGCTGATCTGCACCCATTCGAGCTCCGCGAGGACGTCGTCGGGAAGGTCGAGGGAGCCGTCGGGGAGGATGTCGCACTCGCTCCCGCGGAGGATTCGGAACGGTGCGAGCACTTCGTTGGCGGCCGCGATCTCCTCCGCCTGCCGCCGGATGTCGTCGGCGTCGAGCCCCGGCACGACACGGACGTTGCGTGTGTGGTCGCAGATCGCCAGGTACTCGTACCCGAGCGCTTGCGCCGCCCGTCCCATCTCCTCGACCGTCGCCTTGCCGTCCGAGGCCGTCGTGTGCACGTGCAGGTCGCCGCGGATGTGCGTCGAGCTCGAGCAGGTCGGGCGGGGGATCGCCTGCGTCGAGCTCCCGCAGCTCGGGTGGCCGAAAGGGGCGACTGATGCATGTGTACACATGCACCTCAGTGGCCGCATCGGGCAGGTCGCCGAGCGAGGCGACGTACTCCGCCGAGCCGGTCGCGCGCACGAGCTCGGTTCCGAACCGGTCCGGATCGGCCGCGATCACCTCGATCGGATAGCCCTCGGCGGTCACGCCGACGACGCGCCGCTCGTCCTGCTCCAGCACCGCCACGATCTGCGGCAGCGTCTCGACGCGTAGTAACAGTCTGTTACTTGGCACGACGACGGCGAAGTGCGTCGAGAGATCGCACGCTCGGCGCGGGTCGCCCGCCGCTTCGCCTCCGAGCGCCTCGGCGATCTCGCCGACGAGCGCGCGAGCCCGGTGGAGGAGCATCCCGCGGCGCGGCCGCGCCGTCGAGAGCTCCGCGAGCCCGGACTGGATCTTCGCCGCAGTCTTCGGCCCGATTCCAGGCACGCTGTCGAGCTTCCCGGCGGCGGCGGCCTCGCGCAGCTCGGTGAGAGTGCGGATCCCGAGCGTGTGTCCGAGCTCGCGCATCCGCTTCGGGGAGATTCCGAGCAGCGCCGCGACGCCGACCAGCTCCGGCAGCGCCTGCGCTTCGAGCTCTCGCAGCTCGGCCAGCTCGCCCGTCTCGACGAGCTCCTTCAGCCGGGCCTCGATTCCGGAGCCGATGCCGGCGAGCTCGCGGGCGCGCCCGGCGCGGACGAGCTTCGCGACGTCCACGGGTGTCGAGCGGATCAGCTCGGCCGCCCGGCGGTAGGCGCGCACGGTGTAGTGGCCCGACCCGGAGAGGTCGAGCAGCGCTGCGAAGGCCTCCAGTCGTTCGGCGAGTGCGGCGTTCTCCACGTCTAGAGTCTTTCCCATGACGCAGATCGTCGTCCCCTTCCGCGGCGCGTCCGGCAAGCAGCGCCTCGATGCGCCGGAGCCGGTGCGGACGGAGCTTGCGCTGGCGATGCTGGGCGACGTTCTCACCGCGTGCGTCGTGACCGGGCGCACCTTGGTCGTCACCGACGACGCGGCGGCCCGCGCGCTGGCGGAGGAGCTCGGCGCCGAGGCGGTCGACGATCCGGGCGGCGGTCAGGGGGCGGCGGTTGCGGCCGGGCTCGAGCGAGCAGCCAACGGGGCAGTGATCGTCGTCAACGCGGATGTTCCCTGTGTCGTGCCGCACGACCTTCGCACGCTGGCCGGCCCGGCCGAGCTGGATGCGGTCGGGCTCGTAGAAGCGAACGACGGGACGACGAACGCGCTCGTTCTTCCGCGTGCCTCCCTCTTCGCCTCGCTGTACGGCGAGGGCAGCGCCGACCGCTTCCGCAAGCACTTCGACGCCCAGGGCGTGATGGCCATCGCGGCTGTGATCCCGAATCTCTGCGACGACGTGGACACGATGGACGACCTGCAGCGAATCGGCCTTCGCGCGGGGCCGCGCACGCAGGCGGCACTCGGCCGGCTGGCCGGATGAAGGTCGCGCTCCTCTCCGGCGGCGTCGGCGGGGCGCGCTTCGCGTGCGGCCTCGTCAGCGCGGTCGATCCGGGCGACGTGACCGTGATCGGCAACGTCGGCGACGACCTGGACGTCCTCGGCCTCGCCGTCTCGCCCGACCTCGACAGCATCCTCTACGCGCTCGCCGGGCTGCACGACGAGGAACGCGGCTGGGGCCGGGCGGGCGAGACGTGGGAAGCGCTCGGCACCGTCGCCGCGCTCGGCGGGGAGGACTGGTTCCGGCTCGGCGACCGCGATCTCGGGCTCCACCTCGTGCGCAGCCAGGCTCTGCGCGCGGGAGAGCCGCTCTCGGCGGTCACGAGGCGACTCGCGCAGGCCCTCGGGGTCGAGGCCGCGATCCTGCCGGCAACGGACGACCGGCTGCGCACCTGGATCGACACGCCGGCCGGCAGCTTTCCGTTTCAGGAGTGGTTCGTCGCCCGCGGCCACCGCGACGAGGTCGACGGCGTTCGCTTCGAGGGCGACGCGGAGCCCGCGCCCGGTGTGCTCGAGGCCCTGGCCGGAGCCGACGCGATCGTGATCGCGCCCTCCAACCCGTACGTGAGCATCTGGCCGATCCTCGCCGTCGAGAAGATCCGCGCGGCGCTCGTCGGCCGCCGCGTGCCGTGCGTTGCCGTCAGCCCGCTCGTCGGGGGCCGCGCAGTCAAAGGCCCGGCAGACCGTATGCTCGCGCGGATGGCGGGCGGCACCGGTCCGGAGCACGTCGCGGCCTGCTACGCGGGCCTGATCGACGCACTCGTCGTCGACGAATCCGATCCGGCAGGCCCGCTCGCCGTCCGGCGCATCGTCACGCAGACGCTGATGACCGACCTCGACGCGTCGCGCCGGCTGGCGGAAACCGTGCTCGGAGCCGCGGCGTGAAGGTCGCAGTCGTCGGCGGGACAGGCAGCTTCGGCCAGGCGGTCGCCAAGCGGCTCGTCGACGCAGGCGTCGAGATCGTGATCGGCTCCCGCGACGCGGAGCGCGCCCGAGAAGCGGCCGCCACCCTCGGTGGTGAAGGCGCAGTGCCGAGGGTGCGAACAACGACGACGCCGTCCGCGGCGTCGACCTCGTGCTCTTCGCGGTGAAGGCAGATGCGGCGGTGGACACCGCGCGCGACCTGCGCCAGTCGATCGGGTCGACGCCGGTGCTCTCGGTCTGCGCAGAGCTCGTCTTCGGGCCGGGCGGCGTGAAGCCGACGCCGGAGGCCACCTCCATCGCCAAGCGGATCCAGGACGAGCTCGACGCGCCCGTCGTCGCCGGCCTGCACTCACTCGCCGCCTCGAACCTCGCCGAGGCGCCGCCGGAGGAGGACGCGTTCGTCTGCGGAGACGACCCGGAGGCGAAGGAGCTTGCGCTCGACCTCGCGGGAAGGCTCGTCTCGGGCCGCGCCGTCGACTGTGGGCCGCTGGCGAGCGCGCGCGCACTCGAAGGCATGACCGCGGTGATCGTCAACGTGAACAAGCGCTACAAGGCACACGCGGGCCTCCGCGTCACCGGTCTCGAGTGACGACCGAGATCAGGATCATCCCGCTCGAGGGCATCCCGGAGGTCGAGGAAGGAGACGATCTCGTCGCGCTCCTGGCCGACGCGGCCGAACGCGCCGGTGGGCTCGAGGACGCCGACGTCGTCGTCGTCGCCCAGAAGGTCGTCTCGAAGGCCGAGGGCCGTGTCGTGCGGATGGACGAGATCGAGCCGTCGGAGCGCGCGTTCGAGCTTGCGGACGACCGGGATCCGCGCCACGTCGAGGCGATCCTGCTGGAGAGCGCACAGGTCGTCCGCGTCCGGCCGCCGCTGATCATCACCGAGACGCGCCACGGCTTCATCTGCGCCTCCGCGGGCGTCGACGCGTCGAACGCGAAGGGCAAGGGCACGCTCGTCCTCCTCCCGCTCGATCCCGATGCCTCGGCGGCCGCCATCCGCGCGGGCCTGCTCGAGCGTCTGGGCTGCGACGTGGGGGTGATCGTGAGCGACTCCTTCGGCAGGCCCTTCCGTCAGGGGACGACCGACGTGGCGCTCGGCTCTGCGGGGATCACGCCGCTCCTCGATCTCCGCGGCGTCCGCGACAGCGTCGGCTACGAGCTTCAGGCCACGCAGATTGCGGTCGCCGACGAGCTCGCCGGTGCCGCCGAGCTCGTCCTCGGGAAGACGAACGCGATCCCGGCAGCGATCATCCGCGGTCTCGACGTGCGCGGGCCGGGCGTCGGCCACGACATCGTCATCCCGGAGGGCCGGGACCTCTTCCGCTAGAGCGCTTCCAGCGCGAGAGCAGCGAGCCGCTTGCCGATCACCGGGGCGAACTTGAACCCGTGCCCGCTGCAGGGCGACCCGATCACGATCCTCCCCTTCCGCTCGAGCACGAACTCGTCGTTCAGCCTGTTCGTGTAGAGGCACGTCTCCATCCGCTGCAGGGACCCGGCCTCGGGGAACCGCCGCTCCACCCACGCCGCCGCCCGCTCGCCGATCGCCGCGTCGGGCTCGCCCGGCTCGTCCGGGTCCGCCACGGGTCCCGACCGGTGCACGCCCGCCTTCAGCCCCACCCCCGGTGCCGCCAGCGCATAGTGGTGGGTCTCACCGAGGCTCTTGTCGAGCAGCGACGGCACCGGCTCGTCGAAGGCGAAGTACGTTGCGGTCTCGCGCGTCGGCGTCGCATCCACGCCCACGAGGTCCGGCGCCCACGCACCGGCCGTCACGACGACGGCCTTCGCACGCAATCCGTCGAGCGAGACCGTCTCGCCCTCGTCCTCGATCGACTCGACCCGCGTTCGCTCGCGCAGGTCCGCGCCTGCAGCGGTCGCTGCACCGAGCAGTGCCTGCAGCGCCAGGTCGGCGTACACGATCCCGCCGTCGGGCTGGAAGAGCCCGGTCTCGCCGTTTTCCAGCCGGATCGGGAAGCGTCGCCCGGTCTCGGCCCGGTCGAGCACCTCGAACGGCGCGCCGCACGCGGCCAGCGCATCCCGGTGTGCCTGCCAGTCTCCGAGATCGATCGTGCCGGGCTGGTCGAGCAGCGCGCGTCCCCAGCCGGCCTCGAGCTCCTGCCAGAGCGGATACGCCTCCTGCGCCAGCCGCACCCAGCGTTCCTCGGGATAGGAGAGGCGAACGATCCGCGAGCCGCCGTGACTCGAGCCGTTGACGTGTCCGACCTCGAACTGCTCGCAGACCACGACGTCCCGTCCCGCCTGGGCGAGCACCCGCGCCGTGGCGAGTCCCATCACTCCGGCGCCGACGACGGCGACCTCGGCGTCGGCACGCGGCTTCACCGCCGCAATGTAGCGCTACAGGGTGTAGGTGCCGGCGAGTAGCTCGAGCAGCTGGCCTGGCGCAAGCCGGTGCGACGTACCGCCGTCGTCGAGGTCGATCCGCAGGCTTCGCGTCTGCTCGTCCATCCCGAGCGTCAGCTCGACCGCACGCGCTGTGAGCTCGTCGAGCACGCGCGCTGCGGCGTCGAGCTCGGCCAGCACCTCGGCGGGCGGCTGGTCGGGAATCACGTATTGGCTGGAGTAACGCATGCTCGACTGGGTGATCGGCCTGCGGCCCGCAAGGTTGAGGCCTCATTTTTCTGGGTATCAGGCCGATCTCGTGACGAGATGACGACCCCCAACGGATCCGCAGGCTCGTCGGTCGAGCCGACCGACGAGCGTTTCAAGGAGCTCGTCGGGACGATCGACGCGATCGTGACCGAGTACGACCGGCGTACGAATCGATTCACGTACATCAGCGAGCAGGCCGAGCGGATCCTCGGCTACCCGCCCGAGCTCCTCGAAGACGCCTTGCTCTCGCATGTCGACGAAGAGGATCGAAAGCGGATCGAGGCTGTCACGACGCAGGCGGTCCGGGAGCGCAGCGACTACGCGTACGAGCGCCAGGTCCGTGCAGCCGACGGCCGTCTCGTCTGGCTCCGTGTCAGCGCCTCGCTCGTGCTCGACGAGCACGGCGAACCCGCTCTGATCCGAGGCGTCTGGCTCGACGTGACCGCGTTGAAGGAGGCCGAAGCCGAGCGCGAGAGCTCGTACTCGCTGCTCCAGGCGACACTCGACGCGACCGCCGACGCGATTCTCGTCGTCAACCTCGAGGGCCGGATCAACACGTACAACCGCCCGTTCGCGGAGCTCTGGCCGATCCCACAGCCGTGCTCGACACCGGCGACGACGCGGCGGCACTCATCAGCGTCCTGGGCAGCCTCGCCGAGCCAGATGAGTTCGTGCGCCGGGTGACGGAGATCTACGAGGACCCGTCGAGCGAGACGCACGACGTCTTCGAGCTGGTCGACGGCAGGACGGTCGAGCGCGACTCGGCGCCGCAACGGCTGGGCGGCGAGATCGTCGGCCGCGTGTGGTGCTTCCGCGACATCACCGAGAAGCTGGCCGCACAAGAGGCGCTGCGCACCCGCGAAGAGCTGTTCCGCTCCCTGATCGAGAACGCCTCCGACGCGGTCACGATGCTCTCCGCCGACGGCACGAGCCTGTACGAGAGCCCGTCTGTCGAGCGCGTGCTCGGCTATCCCCCCGAGGAGATCCTCGGCTCGAAGAGCTTTGCGCTGCTGCACGCCGACGACCACGAGGCGGTAAGGCAGACGTTCGCTGCGATGCTCGCGGGCGAGGAACCTGTGCCGATCGAGGTCCGGCTTCGCCACAAGAATGGATCCTGGCGCACGGTCGAGGCGATCGGTCGCCGGCGCCGGCAGGACGGCGACTGGGTCGTCGTCGTCAACTACCGAGACGTGACCGATCAGCGCCTGCTGCAGGAGCAACTCCTGCATTCGCAGAAGCTCGAGTCGGTTGGACGGCTCGCCGGCGGCGTCGCCCACGACTTCAACAACCTGCTGACCGCGATCGGCGGCTACAGCGAGTTCCTCGTTGCCGGCTTCGACGATGACGATCCGCGGCGCGCGGACGCGCTGGAGATCGTGCGCGCCTCCGATCGTGCCGCTGCGCTCACAAGCCAGCTGCTCGCGTTCAGCCGCCATCAGGTGCTCAAGGCGGAGATCCTGGACCTCGGTGACATCGTCGCCGGGCTCGAGAGGCTGCTCGCGGGGTTCCTGGGCGACGATGTCGAGCTCTCGACGTCCGTCAGCCCGGACTGCCGCGTGCGTGCCGACCGCGGCCAGGTGGAACAGCTGATTACGAACCTCGCGCTCAACGCCCGTGACGCGATGCCCACCGGCGGCAAGGTCGAGCTCGCCGTGAGCTGTGTCGACGGCGAGGTGGAGCTGACGATGCGAGACACGGGGGTCGGCATGGATGCGGAGACGATCACTCACGTCTTCGAGCCGTTCTTCACGACCAAGGAGGGGAAGGGCACGGGGCTCGGCCTCGCGACCGTCTACGGGATCGTGAAGCAGTCGGGCGGCGGGATCTCCGTCACGTCCGAGCTGGGCGAAGGGTCGACCTTCCGCGTCGTCCTGCCTCTGTCGGTCGCAGACGAGCCCGTCCCGGTCGAGCGTCCGGAGCGCCCGGTGGAGCGGAACGGCACCGAGGGTGTGCTCCTGGCCGAGGACGAGGAGACGATTCGCTCTCTCGTCGGCGAGGTGCTGACGCGCAGCGGCTACAAGGTCTTCGCCGCGCCGAACGGCGACGAGGCGATTCTGTTGCTCGAACAACACGTCGATGAGATCGATCTGCTGCTGACCGACGTCGTGATGCCCGGAATGAGAGGTCCCGACCTGGCCCGCGCTGCGGCGCTGCTCAGCCCCAACCTGCGCGTCCTCTACACCTCCGGCTACGCCAGTGAGCCTGACGAGGCGTTCGAGGATCCGGACGTCGCCTTCATCGGCAAGCCCTTCTCGCCCAAGGAGCTCGTCTCCAAGGTGCGAGACGTGCTCGACGCGGGGTAGCTCGCCTGAGCCTACGCGCGGTTCGAGCGCGCGGTGACCTGCGCCAGTGCGCGCGCGAGCGTCTGCTCGGCGTTGCCGTTGTCGGCGGAGCGCCTGATTGCCAGCACGTCGTCGAAAGCCCCGAAGAAGAGGTCGAGCAGCTCGGCGTCGAACTGCGTGCCTCGCTCCTTCTCCATCATCTCGCGGGCCTCGTCCGGCTGGAAAGCGGGGCGGTACACGCGGTCGGACGTGAGCGCGTCGAACACGTCGGCGACGGCGGTGATGCGGCCCTCGATCGGGATCTCGTCCCCGGAGAGGCCGGCGGGGTAGCCGGTGCCGTCGATCCGCTCGTGGTGCGTGAGCGCCATCAGCGCGGCGAGGTCGAGCAGATCGACGTCGGAGCCGGCGAGGATGCGGTGGCCCATCTCGGTGTGCGCCTCCATCACCTTGCGCTCGTCGTCCGTGAGGCGGCCCGGCTTGAGCATGATCCGGTCCGGGATGCCGATCTTGCCGACGTCGTGCATCGGGCTCGCAATCCGGATGTCCTCGGCGCGCTCCGCGTCCAGCCCGGCGAGCCGGGCGAGCAGGGCGCAGTAGAGGCTCATGCGCACGATGTGCTCGCCTGTCTCCTGGTTGCGGAACTCGGCGGCCCATGAGAGGCGGCGGATCGTCTCCTCGCGGAGGCGGCGCAGCTCGAGGTCTGACGTCTCGAGCTGGGCGATCGTGTCGCGGAGCGCCGACGTGCGCTCGAGCACGGTCTGCTCCAGCCGCTCGCGGTGGCCGCGGTTCTCGATCTCGAGCGCGCGCCGGCGGAGTGCGTTGCCGACGTTGATGATCAGCTCGTTCGGCTTGAAAGGCTTCAGGATGTAGCCGTAGGCGCCGAGCTCGATCGCGATCTGGGCGAAGCGCCGATCGTCCATGCCGGTGACCATGACGACGGCGGTGTCCGGGTACTGCGCGAGCACCTCGCTCGTGAAGTCGATTCCCGACTCCCCGGGCATGTTCACGTCGCTGAGCACGAGCGCGATCGGCGACTCCTTGAGCGCGCGCCGGCCGGCGGCGGCGCTCTCGGCGGTGATGCAGTCGTAGCCCTGCGCCCCGAGCAAGCGGGCGAGAAGGGTGCGGATCTGATCCTCGTCGTCGACGATCAGGATCCGCTCGCTGGAGGGCGGCGAAGTCATTAACGGCGTTATCGGCAGATTGAACCTGTTTTCAAGCCTAGCGCTGCAAAAATCTACTAGTCCGTCTCGTCCAGGCTGAGCTGGCGGAAATCCGAGAGGCCGGAGAGGCCGACCCCGACGAGGCGCAGGGCGCCCGGCCGGTCGCGCAGCCCGCGGTCGAGCAGCGCGCACGCGAGCTCCCCGATCCGCTCGGGATCGTCGATGCCGACGTCGAGGCTCGTCGAGCGGCTCCGGATCGAGAAGTCGGTGTACCGCAGCTTGGTGGTCACCGTGCGCGCGGACTGGCCGTTGCGCCGCAGGTACGTGCCCAGATCGTCCGCCATCCGGCGCAGCTCGGCGTGCAGCAGCCCACGGTCGAGCAGGTCCCGCTCGAAGGTCTCCTCGACCGAGATCGAGATCCGCTCGCTCGTCGTCTCGAGCCGGCGCGGGTCGACGCCCTGCGCCCGGTCGCGGAGCGTCTGCCCGACCTGGCCGGGCAGCAGCGCGCGCAGGTCGAGGTCGGAGAGCGCAGCGAGCGCGCCCACCGTCGTCACCCCGGCCGCGGCGAGCCGTTCCTCTGCGCGGGGACCGACACCCGGGAGAGCCCGCACCGCGAAGGGCGCGAGGAAGGCAGCCTCGGTCCCGGCCGGAACGACCGTGATCCCGCCCGGCTTGCGCCGGTCGGAGGCGACCTTGGCCACGACCTTCGTCGGAGCGACGCCGAGCGAGCACGAGAGGCTCGTCGCGGCGCTCACGGAGGTCTGGACAGCTGCGGCGACCGCACGGGCGCGGGAGAAGTCGGTGGCGAGCCCTTCGAAGTCGAGGTAGCCCTCGTCGAGGCCGGTGCGCTCGACGAGCGGTACGACCTCACGCACGGAGGCCCAGACGGCCTGCGAGTACTCGCGATAGAGCGTGTGCCGTGGGCGGACGAAGACGGCCTCGGGGCAGCGGCGCAGTGCCTCGGCGCAGCTCATCGCCGAGCGGATGCCGAAGCGCCGCGCGACGTAGTTCGCTGTCGAGACGACGCCGCGCCCCTGCGGGTCGCCGCCGACGACGAGCGGCTTGCGGCGCAGCTCCGGCTGCTCGAGCTCCTCCACCGCGGCGTAGAACGCGTCAGGTCGAGGTGAGCGAGGATGGCCATGATGGAAGCATGATCGACGCCCCGGCTCTCCCTCCGCCGGCGATCTCCGCGCCGGCGCCGCGCGAGGTCTCGTTCGGCCACGTTGCGGGTGTTGCCCCGCGCGGAACGAAGGCAGATCATCGTCCGCGTCGGGAAGTACGTGGTCGCGCAGGAGCCGCTGCGCGGCAGGTCGTTCTCGCTCAGCGTGCCCATGCAGACGGGCGTGGTCGAGGTTCGCGTGACCGCCGTGGACGGCCGGAACCGCCGCTCGACGAGCATCGTGGAGCCCGTCCTCGCGCTCCCGCTCCGCGCCGACCCGCGCGAACGCTCGTCGAGGCTCGATCCGCCGCTCGCCCGGACGGTTCGCTCGCTCGTGGCGCGGCACGGAGGGACGGCCGGCGTCTACGTGCAGGACCTGCGCACGGGCCGCGGCGCCTCGTGGAATGCGCGGGCGCGCTTCCCCGCGGCCTCGACGCTCAAGCTCGCCATCGCGGTCACCGTGATGCGCTCTCTCGACGGCAAGCCCGCCGAGCGGACGCAGTTGGCGCGCCTGCTCGGCCACATGCTGGTCCTGTCCGACAACGAGGCGGCGAACGCGCTCGAGGTCTGGCTCGCGGGATCGACCTCAGCCGGGTCGGCGAGGGTGAACGAGACCATGCGGGCGCTCGGGCTCAACGACTCGCTGATGTACGGCGGCTACGCGACGCGAGGGGCGGCGTCGGCGGCTCCGCCGATTCCGGTCCGGATCGAGAGCCAGCCGGCGTTCGGGCTCGGCAAGTACACGACGGCGTGGGATCTGGCGCGTCTCGCGCGGGCCGTCTATCTCGCAGCAGCAGGCAAGGGGCCGCTCCTGCGCCTCGGCGTCAGCGGCTCGGAGGCGCGCTACCTGCTCTGGCTTCTGGCCCAGGTCGCCGACCGGGGCAAGCTCGACCGCTACCTCGGTCCCGGGCCGGTCGTGATGCACAAGGCCGGGTGGCTGCCCGGTGTGCGGCACGACAACGGCATCGTCGCGTACCACGGCGGCGTCTTCGTCGCCACGCGTCATGACGTGGAGAGTCGGCGCGGCCGACGATCTCGCGGGCCGGGTGGCGCTCGCAGCTTTTACGCGGTTCGCCGCTTAGAGAGCTAGTCGGCGGCGACGACGCCGATGTCGGCCGTCGTCAGCGCACCGAGCGCCCACAGCCGGTCGAGTGCGTCGACCGCTTCGGGCGCGAACTGCGCCCCGCGCTCGCGCTTGCACTCGGCCAGTGCTTCAGCCGTGTCCAGTGCCTCGCCGTAGACCCGGCTGGACGTCATCGCGTCCCAGGCTTCGGCAAGTGCGAGCAGGCGGGCGCCGACCGGGATCGCATCGCCGGCGACGCCGTTCGGGTACCCGGCGCCGTCCCAACGCTCGTGGTGGTGGCGGATCCAGCCGAGCTGCTCGGCGTCGAGTGCCTTGACGGCGATCTCGGCGCCCGTGTCGGGGTGGTTCCGGATCTGGTCGCGCTCGGCCTTCGAGAGCGGGCCCGGCTTGCGGAGCACGTCCTCGTCGATGCTGAGCTTGCCGACGTCGTGGACGAGCGCCGCCTGGGCGAGGCGGATCGCAAGATCCGGGCTCCACCCGCATGACAGCGCGAGCTTCTCGGCGACCCGGGCGACCCGCTCGGAGTGACCTTCGGTGCCCGGATCCTCGGCATCGAGCTCGCGCGCGAGCGCGCGGAGCCGGTCGAGGCCGCGGTCGTCCTCAGGCTGATTGCCGGTGTCGCCGCCGTCGAGCTCGGCGCTGTAGCGGAAGGTTGCGTTGCCGCCCGACCCCTTGGCGTGAACCAGAGCCACCTCGGCGAGCGCGAGCAGCTCGTCGGAGCCGCCGACGTCCTGGAAGTCGCAGACGCCTGCGGATGCAGCTGATCGTGCCGATCCCTTCGATCGGGGAGGCGGCGAGGGCGCGCCGGCCGCGTTCGGCAGCGATCCAGCCGCTCAGACCCTCGGTCTCCGGCAGGACCCAGCCGAAGTGATCGGCCGACAGTCGTGAGACGAGCTCGCCGTTCCGGACCGTGGCCGCGAGCCTGCGGCCGACCTCGGCCAGCGCGCGGTCGCCTGCGAGGCGGCCGTGCTCGGCGTTGATCTGCTTGAAGTTGTCGATGTTGATCAGGACGAGTGAGAGCGCACGCTCGTGCCGCTGGGCGCGCCTCGCCTCGGACCGCAGCTGCTCGTGGAAGGCGCGGTGGTCGGGCAGGTTCGTCAGCTGATCGCGGGTGGCAAGCGCGCCGAGCTGGGCGCTGGTGTCGGCGAAGCCGATGGCCGGCTGAGCTGCGACGGCGAGAGAGGCGAGCCGGTCGCTGTCCGCGCCCACCGCGACGAGTGCTCCCCAGAGCCGAGCGCCGACGCGGATCGGCGCTGCGCTGGCGACAGCCCGTCCGGTGCGAAAGACCATCGCGGCCGGCTCGTCCAGCTCGAGCGAGACGGTCGAGCCGGGGACGAGTCGTACCGAGCCGCGCGCCTCGCAGGCGCCGACGATCGTGCCGAAGCCTCCGGTCTCGAAGCGGACGACTGAAACCGTGTCGACGTGCAGGTCGAGCGCAACCTCTTCCGCGACGATGGAGAAGAGCTCGACGGGATCGGGCTCGAGCGCGACTGCATCCAGGATGCGTTGCTCCGCCGTCCTCCCTGCCAGGTCTGCCGTGTCGTGCAGGACCGTGACGACGCCGGCGACGAAGCCGAGCTCGTCGCGGCGCGTGAGGCGCCGCCCTTCGAGGACGACGTAGCTGCCGTCCTTGCGGGCGTAGCGTTGCGGCCCGTTTGCGGGCGTGAGCAGGTCGTCCTGGTGCAGGAGCGAGAAGACCTCGAGCCCGACGAGCTCCGCAGCCGTGTAGCCGAGCAGCCGCTCGACGGCAGGGGAGCACGAGCGGACGATGCCGTCCTTGTCGACCTCGAGCACGAGAGAGTCGGTGGCGTCGGCGACGAGCCGGCGGGCCTGCTGCTCTTCGTCGATCTTCGTCTCGGCGCGGGCGAGCGCGAAGGCCGAGGTCGAGCGTTCCAGCGCAAGCGTGGTCTCGAGTGCGGCCTCGGAAGCGGCGCGCCGGCGGAGGCGCACCGACGCGGCGCCGAGCAGGATCATCAAGGCGAGTCCCGCGAACGCCACGCCCACCGGGGCGATGGACGATGCGCGGGCGGGTGCGACCGAGACGCGCCAGGTCCGGCCGCCGACCTGCGCCTGGGCGATCGTGGCGCCGCCCGGGCCGTGCGCGAGGACGGAGAGGCCGTCGGTGACGCGGACGTCGAGGTCGGCCGGGAGGCCGGAGAAGGCGTTGCGGACGAGTGCGTCCGCGGCGAGAGCGCCGGTGACGACCCCCGTGAGGGCCTCGCGCCGCTCGGCAGGCGTGCGCAGCGGCAGGCCGCGGCCGAAGACGGGGACGAAGGCGAAGACGCCGAGCCTGCCGTCGCCCTGAACGCGGACGGGAGCGGAGAGCTGCGGCTTTCCGGTCGTGAGTGCGATCCGGAGCGCGGCGGCGAGTGACGGGTCGGAGCCGAGGTCGAGCGCGTCCGCGGTCGTGGCGGCCGGCTCGAGCCGGAGAAGTGGATAGGTGGTCAGCGCATTGGCGGGAGCGGAGATCCGGACCTGCTCGCTCGCTTCGACCTCGGTTGCGCTGCGAGGCGGCGACGCGAGGCGCCCAGCCGACTGCAATGACCTCCGTCCGTGCGAGGGGCACGCGCGCGAACGTCGAGAACGCGGTGGGCCCGACCGACGGCGAGGCGTCGTAGGCGGCGCGAACGCCCTCGAGCGCGAGCACTGCGGCGGTCGTGCGCTCCTCGAGCGCTGCGGCGGCGCCGTTCGCCCGCTCACGGGCTTCCTGGCGCACATCGTCCTGCTCGAGCTGCCAGAGCGTCAGCGACAGGGCCGCGGTTGCGACCGCGCAGACGAGGAGGGCGAGTGGGAGTCGGAAGCGTGCAGGCATCGGTCTAACCGAGTGTTCGGCCTCCTGCGCGCGAACTTAAGGGTGTGCGGGGCTCTTGGGCCGCTTGCGGCCCCTTCAGGGGTCTTCGCGCGATGAGCATCCGCTTCCGCGGATGCTCATCCTGCGCCGGCTAGTACGGGTTTGGAACCGAGACCCAGAGGACGCGAAGCTCCTCCGAGTCGGAGGCGTTCCGCCAGGTGTGCGGCTTCGAGAGGGGATAGGTGAGAGCGTCACCCTCCTCGAGCACGTGCGTCTCGTCGCCGACCTGCAGCTCGATCGTCCCTGCCGAGCACGTAGACGAACTCCATCTCGCCGGGGAGGGAGTAGAGCTCGTCGCCGGCGCCGGCGCCGGGAGCGACGACGGATTCGATCGCCTGGAAGCGCTCCTCGTCCCGGGACGAGAGCAGGTGGTTCTCGGTCGGGAAGTACGTGTCCACCGACGACCGCTCGTGCTTGCGGACGAGTGCGGGAGCGGGCTCGCGCTCGAAGATGTGGCTCAGCCGCACGCCCAGCGCGTCGCAGATGCGCGCGATCGAGGACAGGGACGGCGCAGTCCGGTCGCGCTCGAGCTGGCTGATGAAGCCCTTGGTCAGGCCGGTGGCGGCCGCCAGCTGCTCGATCGTCAGTCCACGCTCGCGGCGGAGTGACCGAACGCGTGCGCCGACCTTCGGCGTGTCGTTGCGGGCTGCGAGCGGAGTCGCTCTGGGCACGTGCGGATCATACGCAGGTTTAGTGCAACGGCAACTGCGCGCCGAGGGAATACCGGTATGCTTTTTGTAGTTGATATGAGTATGGATACAGCTACAAGGAGTGATGAGTTGAGCACGATGCTGCTCGTACCCCTGGAAGACATCGTCGTCTTCCCCAACATGAACGTGACCCTGACCGTGGATGTCGGGTCCGAGGAGCGCGTGCTGCTCGTCCCCCGCCACGAAAACGACTACGCAAGCGTCGGCACCGTCGCAGAGGTGACCGACCGCATCCGGCTGCCCGGCGGCGGCCGCGCGGTGGCGCTCAGCGGGCTGCACCGCGGCGTCGCAGGTGCCGCCCGACCGACGCGAACGGAGAGCTGCGCGTCGAGGTCGACGAGCGCCCGGACAGCGACGACGCTGACGCGCGCACGCGCGAGCTCGAGCGCGAGTACCGCGCCATCGTCGAGGAGATCCTCGAGCTGCGCGGCGACGACGGCCGGATCTCGGCCTTCGTCCGCTCGATCAGCGAGCCGGGAGCGCTCGCCGACACCGTCGGCTATGCGCCCGACTTCTCGTTCGAGCAGAAGGTCAAGCTGCTCGAGACGCTGGACATCAAGGAGCGCCTCGCGCTGGCGATCGAGCTCCAGCGTGAACGCCTCGCAGAGATGGAGGTCCGGCGCCGCATCCGCGACGACGTCGAGGAGGGCGCTGCGAAGCAGCAGCGCGAGTACATCCTGCGGCGTCAGATGGATTCGATCCGGAAGGAGCTCGGCGAGGACGACGCCTCCGTCGTCGAGGAGTACCGGCGACAAGCTGGAGGAGATGGAGCTGCCCGAGGAGGTCCGCGAGCAGGTCGAGCGCGAGCTCTCCCGGCTCGACCGCCAGGGCGAAAGCTCCCCCGAGGCCTCGATGATCCGCAACTACCTCGACTGGATCTTCTCCGTGCCGTGGGGCAAGCGCTCCGAGGAGCGCCTCGACCCCGTGCACACCCGTGAGGTGCTCGACTCGGACCACGAGGGCCTGGAGGACGTGAAGGACCGGATCGTGGAGTACATCGCCGTGCGCAAGCTGCGCGAGGAGCGCGGCATCGAGCCGGACAAGCGTTCCGGTGCGATCCTCACCCTCGTCGGCCCGCCCGGCACCGGCAAGACCTCGATCGGCGAGTCGATCGCCCGTGCGCTCGGACGCGAGTTCGTCCGGATGTCGCTCGGCGGCGTCCGCGACGAGGCCGAGATCCGCGGCCACCGGCGCACGTACATCGGCGCACTGCCGGGCCGGCTCGTCCGCGCCCTGCGCGACGCCGGGACGATGAACCCGGTGATCCTGCTCGACGAGGTCGACAAGGTCGGCGCCGACTGGCGCGGCGACCCGTCCTCGGCGCTGCTCGAGGTGCTCGATCCGGCGCAGAACCACTCGTTCCGCGATCACTACCTCGATCTCGAGCTCGATCTCTCGCAGGTCGTCTTCATCGCGACCGCGAACGTGGCCGACTCGATTCCGGGGCCGCTGCTCGACCGGATGGAAGTGATCCGGTTCGACGGCTACACGACCGACGAGAAGGTCGCGATCGCTCGCGGCTACCTCTGGCCGCGTCAGCGCGACCGCAACGGCCTGCGCGAGGACGAGGTGTCCGTCGCGGACGTCGTCCTGGAGACGGTCGTCTCCGACTACACCCGCGAGGCGGGCGTGCGGCAGCTCGAGCGCGAGCTCGGCAAGCTGCTGCGGAAGACCGCGACGCAGATCGCCTCCGGGAAGGTGGAGGCTCCCGTCGAGCTCGGCCTCGAAGAGGTGCGTGACGCGCTCGGGCGGCAGAAGTTCTACCGCGAGGCGGCCGACCGCACTGCCGTTCCAGGCGTTGCGACCGGGCTCGCCGTCACCGGCACCGGCGGCGACGTCCTCTTCGTCGAGGCAACCGCGTCGAAGGGCGACAAGCTCGTCCTCACCGGACAGCTCGGGGACGTGATGAAGGAGTCGGTGCAGATCGCGCTCTCCTCGCTTCGCTCCCGCGCCGATGGGCTGGGGATCGACGAGGACGCGTTCGACCAGACCTTCCACGTCCATGTTCCAGCCGGTGCGATCCCGAAGGACGGCCCGAGCGCCGGCATCACGATGGCCACCGCTCTCGCGTCGCTCCTCTCCGGTCGCGCGGTCAAGCACACGATCGGCATGACCGGTGAGGTGACGCTGCAAGGGCGCGTGCTCCCGATCGGCGGGCTGAAGCAGAAGGTGCTCGCGGCGCACGCCGCAGGGCTCACCGATGTGATCCTGCCCGAGCGGAACCGCCAGGATCTCGACGACGTGCCCGAGCACGTCCGCGACGAGATGACGTTCCATCCCGTGATCTCGCTCGACGAGGTGCTCGAGCTGGCGCTCGAGCCGGCGAATCACCTCCATGCGGTGTAGATCCTGCAAGCCGGTGCCCGAGGAGGTCCGCCGCGTGGCGGTCCTCCTCGAGCGCCGTTGGGTCGTCTCGGTCCTGTGGGCGTCCTACGAAGGGGCGACCCGCTTCAACGAGTTCAGGCAGGCGCTGGGGTCGATTCCGCCCGGGACGCTCGCGCAGCGGCTGGTCGAGCTGGAGGAGGCCGGCGTGCTCGAGCGGCGCGTGATCGACGCCAGGCCGCCGCGAGTCGAGTACCGGCTGACCGACGAGGGGCGGCGGCTGAAGCACGTCGTCGACGCCGTCTCGGTCTTCGCCGCCCGCTGACGCCACTCGTCCCCTTAGGACGTGTCGGGTCCTGGCCCCGACATGTCCCTCCGTCAACGCGACGGCCGGGGTCAGACCCCGGCCGCGCGGTTGACGGATGGACCTGGCCTAGAGCGCCAGCGCCGGCGTGTCCGGCGAGCCGCCGTCGTACTCCGGCTTGTAGCCGAGCAGCCGGCCGGCCGGAGCGCCCATCAGCAGGCCCGCCTTCTGCACCCAGGCCGGCGGGAAGGGCAGGCGCACGTCGTCGAAGTGCGCGTTCGCGATCACGGCGAGGCGGAGCGGGTTCGGCATCCCCTTCCGGTTCGTCCGGCCGTCGTTCGCGAGGGCGAACATCGTCTCGAGCAGCCGCTCGAACTGCAGCGCCGGCCGCACCTCGCAGACGAAGACCGCCTCGGTCTCGCCCGCATTCCAGAACTTGTGCGAGCTCTTCGGCGGGACGACCACCGTCTCGCCGGGGCCGGCCACGATCTCCTCGCCGTTCACCTTGAAGGCCAGCGTTCCGGACTCGATCTCGAACCGCTCCGTCTGGTACGGGTGCATGTGCGCGGCGGCGACGAAGCCGTTCGGCTGCACGGTCACCTCGACGAGAACGTACTCGCCGTTCGTGTCGGCGGAGGTCTCGAGGAACAGCATGCGCTCGCCCGTGACGGGGTTCTCGATCACATCTCCCTTGCAGATCATCTCTCGTCTCCTTGCAGTCGATTTCCAGCGGATTCCCTGCACAGGAGTCTCGGGTTCGAGCGTCGCTGCGGCGTCGGCCGCGCAAACGATTCGGCCTCATCGCCCGGCCTGATCTTCCAGTCGCCGCAGGGACGACAGAACGGGCGCCCGACTCCGCCGCGAGGATGACGTCGCGTACGCGGAGGGACTAGAGAAGCGTGCGGCGGACGGCCACGCGCCACTCCGCGAGCAGCCGGTCGGCCGCGCCGGCAGCCATCGATGGCTCGTAGCGAGTGGCCGCCGGCCGGGCCAGCTCCAGAGCCTCGAGCCCCGGCCAGGTGCCGACGGCGAGCCCGGCGAGCGAGGCGGCGCCGAGCGCGGTCGCCTCCCGCTCCGCGGCCACCTCGACCGGCACGCGCGCGAGGTCGGCCTGGAGTTGCATCAGAAAGCCGTTTGCCGCCGCGCCACCGTCAGCCGCGCAGGACATCGAGCTCGATCTCCATCGCGTCCAGCACGTCGCACGTCTGGAAGGCGATCGCCTCGAGCGCGGCGCGCACGAGATGCTCGCGCCGCGTCCCGCTCGTCAGCCCTGCGACCAGCCCGCGCGCGTCCGGCGCCCAGTGCGGCGCGCCGAGGCCGGCGAGCGCAGGGACGAAGTAGACGCCCTCGTTGCCGTCGAGCGAGCGCGCGAGCGCTTCGGTCTCGGCGGCGCTCTCGATCAGCCCGAGGCCGTCGCGGAGCCACTGGATCGCCGCCCCGGCGACGAACACGGCGCCCTCGAGCGCATAGACGGGATCGTCGTCGCCGAGCTGCCACGCAACGGTGCGCAGCACGCCGTCCGGTGCCGTCCCGGGCGTCGAGCCTGCATTGACGAGCACGAACGCGCCGGTCCCGTAGGTCGCCTTCGCCTGGCCGGGCGCGAAGCAGCGCTGCCCGAAGAGCGCCGCCTGCTGGTCGCCGGCGATCCCTCCGATGGGCACGAGCGCGCCGAGCAGCTCTCCCTCGCCGACGACGCCGCTCGAGGGGACGAGCCGTGGGAGCACGGCGCGAGGCACCGAGAAGAGGTCGAGCAGCTCGTCGTCCCACTCGAGTGTCGCGATGTCGAGGAGCATCGTGCGCGAGGCGTTCGAGACGTCGGTGACGTGCTCGCCGCAGAGCTTCCAGAGCAGCCACGAGTCGACCGTGCCGAAGGCGAGGTCGCCCGCCGCGCCCGCGTTCGCGAGCAGCCATTCGAGCTTCGTCGCCGAGAAGTACGGATCGGGGATGAGGCCGGTGCGCTCGCGGATCAGCTCCACGGGCAGCTCGGCGCAGCGCGCGGCCGTCCGCCGGTCCTGCCAGACGATCGCGCGCCCGATCGGCTCGCCGCTCCGCTTGTCCCAGACGAGCGTCGTCTCGCGCTGGTTCGTGATCCCGATCGCGTCGAGCTCCCCGGCCCCGACGCCCGCGTCGCTCAGCGCAGCCGTCGCCGCGTCGAGCACCGTCTGCCAGATCTCGTCCGCATCGTGCTCGACGAGCCCGGGCGCCGGGAAGTGCTGGCGGAGCTCCCGGTAGCCGCGTCCGAGCGTCTGCAGCGAGTCGTCCAGCACGAGGCAGGTGGTGCCGGTCGTCCCCTGGTCGATCGCAAGGAGCACGGGTGATGCTAACCCGTGCTCCCTGCCACTCGTAGCTACTCGTACTGGAGCGCGTTCAGCACGTTCAGGCGCGAGGCCCGGCGTGCCGGAGCGATCGCGGCGAGGACACCTGCGATCACCGCGACCACGGTGAAGACGACGAGCGTCCCGATCGGCAGCGAGAACGAGACGCCGTACTTCGACAGCGACTGCGTCACGAGGGCCGCAAGGCCGACGCCGAGCGGGAGCCCGAGGGCAGCCCCGATCAGCGCGGTGATCACGCTCTCCTGCCGGATCATCCGTCGCGTCTGCCTGCGGGTCATCCCGACCGCTCGCAGCATCCCGAGCTCGCGCGTTCGCTCGAAGACGGCGAGCACGAGCGTGTTCACCATCCCGAACAGCGAGACGATCACCGACAGGGCGAGCAGGACGTAGAAGAGGCTCATCACGTCGTTCAGCCACGCCGTCCAGTTGGCGATGAACTCGTCGCCCGTCTGGAGCTTCGCGTCGGGGAACGCCGCGAGCGCCCGCTCGAGTCCCGCCGTCGAGTCGGCCTGCACGAGCGTCAGCATGTCGCCCGGCCGCGGGAAGTTGCTGTCGAATGCGGCCTGCGAGAGGACGACCTGACCGAGGAGCTGGTCGAGGTCGCCGTGCTTGCGGTAGACGCCGCGGACCACGGTCGAGACGCGCTTCCCGGCAGGTGTCAGGAACGCCACCGTCTCGCCGACGTGACCCTCGCCCTCGCGGACGACGGCGTCGCCACGCGCCAGCGTCGCCAGCGACGCCGCAGAGCCTTCGACCCATTCGAAGTTGTAGGCACGCGCGATCGTCGCCGGGTCGACCCCGCTGACGTCGACTTCGCCGCCGCCGACGAGCTGCGCACGGTCGTTGCGGATCGACGAGGCGAGCTCGACGCCCGGGGCCGCGCTCGCAGCCTTGCCGGCCCCGAGGGGAACGGTGTCCCAGCCGCTCTGCGAGGTGATCACGTGGCTCGTACCCAGCTGCTTGCGGAGCGCGGTCTCGTCGCTTGCGAGCAGGCCCTTGCCGAAGACCGCGACGAACGAGACCAGCGTCAACCCGATCATCAGCGCGGCCGCGGTCGAGGCCGTCCGGCCCGGATTGCGCACCGCGTTCTCCTGCGCCAGGCGCCCGGCGGCACCGCCGAGGCGGGCGGCCGGCAGGCCGACGACGTGTGCGAGCGGGCGAACGAGGCGCGGTGCGATCGCAGCGAGCCCGATGAAGAGGCCGAACGCCCCGCCGGCGATCCCGAGCACCCGTACCGCCGTCGAGACGCCTTCGCCGAGCGTGCCGTAGACGAGCCCGAAGGTGGAGAGGGCCGTGACGGCAAGTCCGAAGACGAGCGTCTTCCGCGACGGCCGCTTGACGACCATTCCACCCTCGCGAACAGCCGAGATCGGTGCGATCCGCGTCGCCCGGACGGCCGGCCAGACCGAGGCGACGAGCGTGACGAGCGTCCCGGTCAGCATCGCGACGACAGCCGTGCGCGTCTGGAAGACCATTGCCGCCTGCGGCATCTCGAGGTCGACGGCCCGGAAGAGCGCCGTCAATCCCTTCGCGAGCAGGACGCCGAGCCCGAGCCCGATCGCCGAGGCGACGACGCCGAGGACGAGCCCCTCGAGCACGACCGAGCGGAGCACCTGGCGGCGCGAGGCGCCGAGCGTGCGCAGCGTCGCGAGCTCCTTCGTCCTCTGCGCGACCGTGATCGACAGCGTGTTGAAGATCACGAACGCGCCGACGAAGAGCGCGATGCCGCCGAACGCGAGCAGGAAGTAGCGGATGAAGGTGACGAACTCGCCGACGCCCTCGCCGTCCTCGGCTGCCTGCTCGGCTCCGGTGCGCACCTCGGCGGACGCCGGCAGCGACGCGCTGGATCGAGTCGATCAGCGTCTGCCTGCGCGACACCGTCGCGGGCGGCGACGGCGACGGCGTCGAAGCCCGTCTTGCTCGAGCACGCTTCGGGCCGTCTCGACGTCGAAGAGCGCGATCGTCGCGCCGCCGAGGCTGTTGACGTCGCCGAAGCGGGCGATGCCGGTGAGCGTGAACGCGCGGACGGGCCCGTCGCCGGCGACCTTGACGGTGTCGCCGACCTTGAAGCCCTGCTCGT
The DNA here is from genome assembly GCA_963820565.1 of uncultured Gaiellaceae bacterium. Classification (GTDB taxonomy): domain Bacteria; phylum Actinomycetota; class Thermoleophilia; order Gaiellales; family Gaiellaceae; genus Gaiellasilicea. The sequence goes on along the minus strand of CAWGAD010000008.1, from coordinate 43,138 downwards.
CGGCGGTGTTGAGATCGACGACGACCTGGCGAGGGCCGGTTGCCCAGTCGCCCTCGACGAGCTTGAAGGGGTTGAACCGCTCGTCGGCGGGGTCGATGCCGAGGCCGAAGGTCGGGTTGTTCCCCTGGATCGCCTTGCCGTTCTTGTCCAGGATCTTGGCCTGGTTCGCGTCGCCGGAGAGGTCGAGGATCGTCCCGGCTGCGGCTTCGACCTCCGGCAGCTCGCGCACCGTGGTGAGCACCTCGGGTGAGACCTGGGCCTTGCCTGTCTGCGACCACTCGACGAGCTTCTTGCCGGAGACGACGGCGTCCGTCTGCTCGTACGAGCTCGAGAAGATCGAGTCGAACGCCTTGTCGATCGTGTCGGTGAGGACGAGCGTGCCGCTCACCATCGCGACGCCGAGGACGATCGCGATCGCCGTCAGGGTCGAGCGGAGCTTGCGGGCGAGCAGCCCTCGGATCGCGACGCGCTTCATCGGTCTGAGATCTCGGAGAGCGTCTCGAGGATCTCGGCCTGCGACGAGCGGCCGAGCTCCTTGACGATCAGGCCGTCCGCCAGGAACAGAACCCGGTCGGCGATCGTGGCCGCACGCGGGTCGTGCGTGACCATCACCGTCGTCTGGCCGTACGTGTCGACCGCGCTGCGCAGGAGGCCGAGGATCTCGGCGGAGGTCTGCGAGTCGAGGTTGCCCGTCGGCTCGTCGGCGAAGAGGACGGTCGGGCGCGAGACGAGCGCGCGAGCGACGGCGACGCGCTGCTGCTGGCCGCCGGAGAGCTCCGCGGGGCGATGGCGCCGACGGTCGGAGAGGCCGGTTGCGTCGAGCAGCTCCTCGAGCCACTCCGCGCTCGGCTTGGTGCCCGCGATCGAGAGCGGCAGCGTCACGTTCTCCTCGGCGGTCAGCATCGGGAGCAGGTTGAAGAACTGGAAGACGAAGCCGATGTGCCTGCGGCGCAGCTTCGTCAGGTCGTTGTCCTTGAGCTTCGTCAGATCCTTTCCGTCGATCTCGACGGAGCCGGCGCTCGGCCGGTCGAGGCCGGCGAGGATGTGCATCAGCGTTGACTTGCCGGAGCCGGACGGGCCCATCACGGCCGTCAGCTCGCAACGCGGGATCGAGAGCGAGACGCCGCGGAGCGCGTCCACGGCCGTGTCACCGGCGCCGTAGCGGCGCGTGAGGCCGGACGCAGCGACGACCGGTGGTGCCTGCTGCGCCGAATCGGGTTGGGCGAGCGCGAATGCTGCTTCCATCAGGTGGGCCTCTCCTTCGAGTCGGGTCAGCACGTGTTTCGAGGCTAGGTCGCGAACGGCGCGCCGGCATCGGCCGCGCTCGCGATTGCGGGTCGTCCGTGCGGACGATTTCGGCGTCGTCAGAGCGGACGATGCCCTTCCGACGCCGGTCGAGTACCGTTTCAACGTGACCCTGCAACCCCTGGCGTGGGCGAGGCAATACGTGTTCGAAGCGGTCGCCCTTGCCGGCGTGATCCTCACCCAGATCGACGTCTGGACGAACGTCGATGACAACCGCGGCCGCGTGGCTGCGATCGCCCTGGTCACCGCCGGAGCGCTGCTCTTCCGCCGCCGCGCGCCGTTCGTCGCACCTCTCGTCGTCGCCGCGGGCGCCCTCGTCTTCACGCTGCTCGATGCGGACGCCGCCTACAACACGGACACGATGTTCCTGCCGCTCCTGCTCTCTTGCTGGGCGGCAGGCTCGCTCCTCGACTGGCGGCTGGCGCTCACAGCACTCGGAGCGATCCTGGTTGCCGGCTGGACGGTCTTTCTCCGCGCTCCCGGCGTGCCGTGGACGGAACTGATCTGGCTGAGCTTCCCCCTCATCGGCATCTTCGTCCTCTCGGCTGCCGCGGCCAGGCACTCCGAGCAAGCCCGCGAGGCAGAGGAGCGGGCGCGGCGCACAGAGGAGGAGGCGCGGCGAGCCGTCGAGGACGAGCGAAACCGGATCACCCGTGAGCTGCACGACGTGCTCGCGCACTCCGTCAGCGTGATGACAGTCCAGGCGAGCGCCGTCCGCCGGCTGCTGACGCCGGACCAGCAGCGCGAGCGCGAAGCCCTGATGACGGTCGAGGAGACGGGCCGCCAGGCGCTCTCGGAGATGCGGCGGCTGCTCGGGATCATGCGCACCGAGGAAGAGGTCCCCGCGCTCGCTCCACAGCCCGGCCTCGGCACGCTCCCCGCGCTCGTCGAGCAGGTGCGCCAGTCGGGATTGCCGGTCGAGCTGACCGTGGAGGGGGATCCGGTCAAGCTTCCCGCCGGCGTCGACCTCTCGGCCTACCGGATCGTGCAGGAGGCGCTGACGAACGCGCTCAAGCATGCAGGCCCCGCGCACGCCTGGGTCGCCGTCCGCTACATCGGCGACGATGTCGAGATCGAGGTGGCGAACGACGGGCGCAGCCAGGGCGAAAACGACGGCGCCGGCCACGGCCTCGTCGGCATGCGCGAGCGCGTCGCGCTCTGCGGCGGCGAGCTGCACTCCGGCCCGCGTCCCGGCGGCGGCTTCAAGATCTCGGCGCGGCTGCCGGTGGCAGGATCCCCCGCATGACGTTGCGGGTCCTGATCGTGGACGACCAGGCGTTGGTGCGCGCGGGCTTCAAGATGATCCTCGAGTCGGAGCCGGAGATCGAGATCGTCGGCGAGGCGGAGGACGGGCTGCAGGCGGTCGAGGCCGCACGCGAGCTGAAGCCCGATGTCGTCCTGATGGACATCCGGATGCCGAACCTCGACGGGCTCGAGGCGACGCGCCGGATTCTCGCTGGGGACGGCGAGCCGCCGCGCGTGCTGATGCTGACGACGTTCGACCTCGACGAGTACGTGTACGAGGCACTGCGAGCCGGTGCCAGCGGCTTCATGCTCAAGGACACACCGCCGGAGCAGCTGATCTCGGCGATCCACGTCGTCGCCGCGGGCGACGCGCTCCTTTCGCCCGCGATCACGAAGCGAGTGATCGAGGAGTTCATCCGGCGCCCGCCGAGCACGATCGCGACCCAGCCCTCGCCGGCCATGGCCGATCTGACCGCGCGCGAGCTCGAGGTGCTCGGCTTCATGGCCCGGGGCCTCTCGAACGCCGAGATCGCGAAGGACCTGTTCGTGAGCGAGACGACGGTGAAGACGCATGTGGCGCGAATCCTGATGAAGCTCGACCTGCGCGACCGCGTGCAGGCCGTCGTCTTCGCCTACGAGACCGGGCTCGTCGAGCCCGGAGTCGTCCAGCTAGCTCGCGACGCGGGTAGCGGCCTCGTCCCAGCTGCGCACGACGGGGAGCAGAGAGGTGAGGCCCGTCAACTCGAAGAGGCGGTGCACCTCCGGGGCTGACTCGTCCGGGAGCAGGAGCACGAGCGCCCGCTCGCGCTTCTCGTACTCGGCGAGGCCCTCGAGGAGGATTCCGACCACTGTTGAGTCGATGAACGTGGCCTGCGACAGGTCGACGACGAGGGGCGCGGACGTGCCGAGCGCGCTGCTGAGGTCCGAGCGGATCCGGGGCGCCGTGTACGCGTCCGCTTCGCCGCGGACCTGAATGACCGTGAAGCCTCCGCTGTCCACGATCTCAGCATTGCGCGCCTGGTGTGAATTGAAAACCAGGGTGAGCTGAACGAACTAGGCCGCTTCGGCCGTCGGCAGGCCGATCGAGAAGGTCGTGCCGAGGCCGAGCTCGGTGTCGACCTCGATCCAGCCGCCGCACTGCGAGACGATCGTCTGAACCGCGGCCAGGCCCAGTCCGGTTCCCTTGCCGACGGGCTTGGTGGTGAAGAACGGCTCGAACAGCCGCGCGCGCACGTTCTCGTCCATGCCCATGCCGGTGTCGCGGACGGTGAGCTCGACGACTCCTTCACCGGCTGCGTGACGCGTCTCGATCGTCAGGACTCCTCCGGTCGGCATCGCGTCACGCGCGTTGACCGCGAGGTTGACGAGCAGCCGCCGCAACTGGTTGGCGTCGGCGGAGATCGACGGCAGTTGGCCGTCGAGATCCATGACCAGGCGGACACGCGTTCCGATCATCCCGCGCAGCAGCTCTTCCACGTCGAGCACGACCGCATCCACGTTCAGCGGTCGGGGTGCGGGCGGTTCGCAGCGGCTGAACGACAGCAGCCGGCTCGTCATCGCCGCGCCCAACTCGCTCGCATTGCGTCACCTGCTTCAGATGAGCCTCTGCCGCGCTGCCCGGCTCGACCTCGCTGAGTGCGAGGTGGGCGAACCCGGAGATCGCCGTCAGGACGTTGTTGAAGTCGTGCGCGATGCCGCCGGCGAGCGCGCCCATCGAATCGACCTGCTGCGCGCGCTCCAGCTGCTCCTCGAGCACGCGATGGTCGGTGACGTCGAGCGCGAAGCCGATGACGCCGATCGACCTCACCGTGCCTGCGGAGTGGCTCGAGCCTGACTTCAGCCACCCGGCCCCGCAGCTTGCTCTCGCAATCGACAGCCTTCCCGGTGAGCGCGATCAGGTGGTTGGCAATCGACTCGAACTCGGGATCGTCGGTCTTGAAGTACTCGAAGAGGTCGAGGCCGACGACCGAGTCGAGCTCCGGATGGAGGCTCAACGAGTCGAAGCCTGGGCCGTACGCCGTCGTGATCCTCAGATCACGGTCGATGATCCAGAACGCAGTCGGGATCCGAGGCAGGACGGGAAGCCCGGTCTCGTCGACAGCCGAGAGCTCGAACGGGGTCGATCGGCCAGGCATGGCGCTCAAGATCTACTCCCCTTTCCCGCCCGTCATGTTACTGGTGATACGAGATACCCGTTCAGAACCATGTCAATCGTCAACAGATACGGATCGAGCGGCCGAAGTCCCGTAACGCTCGGCCAAGGCGATGATCTGACGCGCAGCGCCGAGCATGGCGGCATCCACGAACTCCCCGCTCGCGAGCGTCGCCGCGCCCAGCGCGTGCTCGAGCCGCTCGACGGTCGCGCGGGCTCGAGCCGTCTCCTCCTCGGTCGGGAGGTACGCCTGCTCGATGATCGCGAGCTGCGCCGGATGGATGGCCGAGCGCCCGAGGTGCCCGAGCTCGCGACCGCGTCGGCACGAGCGGGCGAGACCTTCGTCGTCGTTCAGGTGCGGGTACACCGACTGCGGCGGACGCGGCAGGCCGGCGGCGACGGCGGCATTCACGATCCTGCCGCGTGCCCAGTCGAGCCCCGCTTCGAGCGCACCGGTCTCGGAACGCAGGTCGGCCTCCCCGAGTGAGATACCGGCGACACCGCGCGTCCTGGCGATCTCGTAGGCCGCCTCCACACCGGCCGCGGACTCGATCAGGCAATGGACCGGCAGGCCGATCGCAGGAACGTCCCCTGGCCCGGCGACCTTCGGCACGTAAACGCCCTCGATCGCGAGGGTGGAGACGACGTCCAGGTCGTCGGCATCGCCTGCGTTGACGCGCACGTAGACCGGCTTGTCGCGACGATCTCCGAGCAGCGCGGGGAGATTCGCCCGTGCGTCGGCCTTCGCCGCAGGCGCGACCCCGTCCTCGAGGTCGACGATCACCGCGTGCGCCTCGGATGCGATCGCTTTCTCGACGCGGTCGGGACGGTCGGCCGGCACGTACAGCCAGGTCAGCGGCGGAACGCTCACACGACTCCTGCCTCGCGCAGCCGTGCGAGCTCCTCCGCCTCGACGCCCAGCTCGCCGAGCACGGAAGCCGTGTGCTCGCCGTGGCGGCCGCCGGAGTGGCGGACCTCGCCCGGGGTCTCGGAGAGGCGGCTGATCACGTTCGACATCTTGATCGGACCGAGGTCGGCGTCGTCGATGCTGAGGATCGCTCCGACCGCCTCGAGCTGCGGATCGGCGAGGATGTCGCTCGCGTCGTAGATCGGCGCGATCGCGGCCTCGGCCGCCTCGAACGCCGCCAGCACCTCGGCGCGATCGCGCTCCCGGATCCACGCCGCAACCGCCTCGTCGATCTCATCGACGTGAGCAGCCCGGCCCGAGCCGGTCGAGAACCAGGGTTGCTCCACGAGGTCTGGCCTGCCGACGAGCCGCAGGACCCGGGCCGCAACCGAATCGGCGCTCGCCGACACCGCGACCCACGAGTCGTCTGCCGTGCGGTAGACGTTTCGCGGCGCGTTGTGGCTCGAGCGGTTGCCCGTGCGCGGCTGCAGCTGCCCGAGCAGGTCGTAGGCGGTCAGCTGCGGGCCGAGCAGCGCCAGCAGCGGCTCGACCAGCGACGTGTCGATGACCTGCCCTCGCCCCGTCTGCTCGCGCGCCCTGAGCGCGGCGAGGATCGAGAAGGCGGTCGCCAGGCCCGCGACGCCGTCCGCGAGCGCGAGTGGCGGGAGGAGCGGCGGTCCGTCCGGCTCTCCGTTCAGGGAGGCGAAGCCGCTCAGAGCCTCCGCCAGCGTCCCGAAGCCGGGACGCGTCGCAGACGGCCCGGTCTGGCCGAAGCCGCTCACGCGCGCGAGCACGAGTCTCGGATTCACCGCCGAGAGCTCGTCCCAGCCGAGCCCCCACCGCTCGAGGGTTCCCGGGCGGAAGTTCTCCAGCACGACGTCAGAGGTCTCGGCCAGCCGGAGAAAGAGCTCGGCGCCCTCCGGCGCGGAGAGATCGAGCGTGACCAGGCGCTTGTTGCGGGCGAGCGTCTTGAACCACAGTCCGGCACCGTCCTTGCTCGGGCCGTGGCCGCGCGCCGCATCGGCTCGCGTCGGATGCTCGATCTTGATCACGTCGGCGCCGAAGTCGCCGAGGAGCATTCCCGCCAGCGGCGCCGCGAAGAGCGTGGCGGCCTCGACGACCCGGATCCCGGCGAGCGGCTGCGTCACAGGTCGACCGCCAGGCGAAAGCCGATGTGCGGCGACCGGGCGAGCCCGCCGCCGAGGAGCAGCAGCTTCAGCGAATAGCGCGGATCCTGCGGTCCTCCGTCGACGTACCAGTCCGACCCCTCCGCCTTCCAGTCCGAGCCGCCCTTGAGGATCGACGAAGCGAGTCCGGCCGTCCGAGTGCTCGCTCTCGGTCCAGTTCCAGACGCGTGGCCCGGAGAAATCGAGGAGCCCGGCCTCGGCGGCGAGCTGCCACTCGTCCTCGGTCGGGAGTCGCGCGCCGACCGACTCCGCGTAGCGCACGCGCCTCGGCGAGGTCGAGGCCGGTCTTCACCTCGCGCACCGAGATCGCGAACCGCCCTCGCGGCGCCGGGCGCTCGACCTCGACGAAGTCGTGCAGGCGCGGCGGCAGCGGCTTCCATTCCTCGACGTAGGGCGCCTCTCCGTACGTCCCCGTCTCGCGCCGGCGGAAGACGGCGGTCAGCGGCCGCGGCTCGACCGCCGCGAAGCCGTCCGGCACGTCGTCGACGCGCACCACCGGCACCGGCATGCGAACCGTCTCGCGCGCCGGGAAGCTCGCGTCGCCGCCGCCGGCGACCATCACCTGCTCCGAGCCGACGAACGCTGCGATCCCCTGCGCCGGAATCTCGACCTCCAGCTCCCCGACGGGGCCCTCGTAGGCGTCACCGCGGTTCGCGAGCGCCCACAGCGTCGTCTCGCCGTCGATCCAGCGCGAGGCGACCACGCGGGCGTCCGGGCTCGCAGCCGCGAGTGGCGTCCAGTCACCGGTCGCGAGCAGCTCGGCGTAGCTGCCGCTGGACGGGAAGCATCGCCCGCAGCAGCGCCTTGTCGCGATCGTTCCAGCCGACCCAGGCCCCGAAGACGTTCTCCCAGACGAGCATGCCGACGCCGTTCAGCCAGGCGCTGTGCAGCTCCTCGAGGTGATCGCGGTTCCAGCGGCGCGTGTGGTGGAGCATGTGGCGCTGCTCGAACCAGCGCGCGCGGAGGACGCCCGGGACCGGGGCTGTCGCTGAACCACTGCGCCCAGGAGAGATGGTGGTCGCAGACGCGTGCCAGCGGCAGGGTCGATTCGCCCTCGAGGGCGATCCCGGGGCGCACCCGATCGAGCGCGGCACGGAGGCCGGGCTGCGCCTCCTTCATCGTGTCGAGGAAGACGCCGTCGGCGCCGAGCTCGCGGATGAGCTCCGCGATCGCGACGTCGTCTGCGACCGGCTCGCGCCGCGTGCCGACGTCCCACGGGTTGTAGTTCACGAACACGCGGATGCCCCGGGCCTGGAACGCCTCGACGAGCTCGCCGATGCCGGGGACGTCGCGGTAGTAGTCGAACTGGTTGCGCTCGTCGATCCCGATCACCGGGTACGCGTGCCAGAGCACGACGCCGTCGAAGCCGCCGAACTCTCGCTCCGACTCGTCGCAGAACCGCTCCGGCGTGAAGCGGGCGGCCGCGTGGTCGTAGAGCAGCTCGTCCCAGAGCCAGACGAGCGCGACCGAGAAGCAGCCGCGCGTCCACGCGAACTCGGGGGCGCGGTAGGCGGTGTCGTCGTACTCGATCCGCCCGGCGGCCTCCGCACGCCAGCGTTTCAGCGCCTCCCGCCATGCGGGCCAGTCGGCCGGATCGTCGGGGGCGGCGAAGATCTTTGCCGCTGTCGAGGCCGTCGAGCTGTGCGCCCGGCTCGAGCGGCACCGGCGTGGGCAGGTCGAGCGGCCGCGGAACCAGGGGGTCGCGCGGCTGCTCGAGGGGGATGCTCACGCCGGGATGCTCACGACGGGGCGACGGCGAGCGTTCTCTGCACGAGCTCGTCGATTCCGATCCCGTCGAAGCCCGGCAGCGAGCTTTCGAACCGCCCGCCGAGCGGTGCCGACCAGCGTTCCTCGATCCCGCCGACGCCGGCGAGTGCGCCCAGGATCGATCCCACGGCGGCGCCGTTCGTGTCCGTGTCCAGGCCGCCCTGGACGACGGCGCAGATGCCGCCGGAGAAGTCGCCGTCGAAGGCGTACAGGGCGGCAGCCGTGAGCGCCGTGTTGTTGATCGCGTGCACCCAGTGATAGTGGCCGTAGCGGGCGTACAGCGCGTCCACGACCTCCTCCCATGGATGTTCGCCGGCGAGGTCGCGTGCCGTCCGCAGCGACTCGGCGAGGCGGCTCTGCGCCGGCACGACGGAGAGGCCGATGTCGGCGCAGGCGGTCGCGGACGACTCGGAGAGCGACGCCGCGTGCGCGGCGGCCATGAACATCGCGGCGTAGACGCCGTTCGCGGTGTGGCTGACGCGGGCGTCCTCCCACGCCAGCCGCGCCGCCGCGACCGGATCTCCCGGTGCTGCCCAGCCGTAGGCGTCCACGCGGAGGCGCGCGCCGATCCACTCGCGAAACGGGTTGCGGCGCGTTGCGGTCTGCGGCGGCAGGTAGGCCTCGAGCAGGTTGCGCATCGCCACCCGCTCGGCGGTGAAGATCCGGCCGGACGGCAGGTAGTCGAGCCAGATCTTCGCCACGTCGAGCGCGTCGAACTCCGTCCCGCAGCGCTCGAGCAGCGCGACCCCGAGCATCGTGAAGTTGAGGTCGTCGTCCTCCGGGATCCCGTCGATGTTCTCCGCCAGGCTCGTCGGCCGGCTGGCGCGGTTCCACGGCCAGCGCTCCGACACCTCCTCGGGCAGGCCCTCGGCGGTGAACCACCCCGCAACGGGCCAGTTGCCCGTCGCCTCGGCGATGGCGCGGATCCCCTCGCGCGGGATGTTCTCGACCGGCTTGCCGAGCACGCAGCCGGCCGCGCGGCCGAGCCAGGCGCCGGCGATCCGCTCGGGAAGGTCGAGCGGAGGCGCGGCGGACGCCGGCTCCGCCGCCGCGAGGATCTCGTCGAAGTCGTCCGGCTCCTCGGCTGCGAGCGGCCGGGGGATCGACTCGAGCTCGTCCAGGAGCTCGAGCGCGAGAGCTCGGAGCTCGTCGGGCACGGGCTCCTGCGACGCGCCCCGCCCCGGCGCCGGCGCTCCGCCCGCGGCGAACCACCGCTGCTCGACCTCGTCGACCTCCTTCCCTTCCTCCCGGGCCTGCCTGAGCTCGTGCCCGATCAGATCCTCGGGCTGGACCCACGTCACCCTCAGGCTCAAGCAGGCACCTCGCCGGCGGTGAGCTCTGCGATCGTCTGCGCTCGCTGCTCGTGTCGCTGCGTGTCGCGCACGAAGATCTCGGCCGCCACGACGGCCATTGTCCGGCCCGCCTCCTCGACGTCGATCCGGCTTGCCGCCGAGACGTCGTCGACCCAGTCGCGCCGCAGCGCGCCGGTGCCGCCGAGTGCGCCGGCGAGCGCGCCGCCCATCGAGGCGATCGAGTCCGAGTCGCGCCCGTAGTTGACGCCGCCGAGGACCGTCTCCTCGTAGTTGCCGCCGGTCGCGACGAGCATCCCGAGGGCGAGGGGCAGCTCCTCGATCGCATGCAGCCGGCTCGGAATCCGGGCGTTCTGCGCCGGCTGGGCGTAGGGCTCGCCGACCGAGTCGAACGGCGCAAACGCGCTGCGCAGCTCCTGCCAGCCCGCCCGAGCGCCAGCCGTCCAGCTTCGCGGCGGTCTCGACCACCGCCTCGATCGACGTGCGCGTCGCATCCTTCGCGAAGCGCAGAGCCGTCTCGACCACGTCGTCGACCGTCGCGCCCAGCCGGAGCGCCTCGGCCACCGCTGCCGCCAGCACGCCGGCAGCCTCGCGCCCGTAGCTGGACTGATGTGCCCCGCTGAGGTCGATCGCCTCGTTGTAGGCACCTTGCGGGTCGCCGGCGTTCGCGATGCCGACCGGCGCGATGTACATCGCCGCGCCGCAGTTGACGATGTTCCCGACGCCGGCGTCGCGCGGGTCGGCGTGCCCGTAGCGAAGCTTGAGCACGAGCCACTTCTCCGCCAGGAAGAGGCGGTGGTAGAGCAGGTCCTCACGGCCGAGCTCGGGCACCCACATCGGCTTGTCGACGATCTCCGGGAGCATCAGCGACTCGACGTCGTAGGCGTCGAGGTGGTCGCGCTTGACGTCGTAGGCATGGACGAGAACGCGTGTCATCAGCGTGTCGTCGGTGACGTGGCCGTCGCCCTTGTGGAACGGCGAGAACGCCTTCTCGACCTTGAGCGTCCGGCGAATCGACTCGACGATTCCGGTCACCCAGCCGTCGAAGTGCGCGTGGATCTCGTGCGACTCCCAGCCCTCCGTCGCACCGCCGAGCGCGTCACCGACCGCGGCTCCGGCGAGGCAGCCGACGGACCGGTCGGTCAGCAGGTCTCCGTTCACGTCCTCATCCTCGTTTCGCAGTCGTTGTGTCCCAGCCGGCCGTCCGATCTGGCCGGCCGGCTGGGAACAGCCTTTCTTATCCTCTGACTCTCGTCCAGCCGTCGGCGAGCGACTTCTCCAGCTCCTGCAGGCTCATCGAGCCCCGCAGGTACTGGACGAAGGCCGGCTGAGCAACCTCCGCCTTCCAGCGCGGATACGCCGCCAGCGAGACCCAGTTCCCCTTGCGGAAGTGCACGACCGACTCGGTCGCGATCTTCCAGCTGCCGGCGCGCTTCGTCGACTTGCGCAACAGCTTGCCGGCCTCCGGGTTCGATGGGATCAGCCAGTCACCCTGAGCGAGCTTGGCCAGGTTCTGCCTGTTCACCAGGTAGGCGAGGAAGAACATCGCGGACTGCTTGTTCGTGCTCTGCGCCGAGATCGAGTAGGTCTGTGGATTGGCCACCTGCTGCTGCGTCTGGCCCTTCAACAACGGGAACATCGCCCAGTTGAAGCCTTGCGGGCTCTGCGCGATCATGCTCTGGGCGGTGAAGTTCCCCGCCACCGTCATCGCGCACTTGCCGCCGAAGAACGCAGGCAGCGCGGCGCTGCCGGAAAGCCCGGTCGCGGCGGGATCGACCGACTTGTCGACGTGGATCATGTCGTGCATCTGCCGGATCACGTTCTGGTCGTTCGGGCCGAACTTGAACGTCCACTTGCCGTTCTCGAGGTAGAAGAACTGCCCGCCGTAGTTGAGCGACATGGTCTGCACGGCGGCCACCGGCGAGCGGAGGCCCCAGCAGACGCCGTACTGGCCGGACTTGGTCAGCTTCTTCGCGTTGGCTCGGAACGTCGCCCACGTCCACGGAGCGGCGAGCGTCGGCGCCTTGATGCCGGCCGCCTTCAGGATCGTCATGTTCGCGAAGATGTTGTAGGTCTGCATCAGCGACGGGACGCCCGTGATCTTGCCGCCGAAGTTGGTCGTCGCCCAGATGTCCTTCGGGATCGAGGCCTTCAGCGACTTCGGGATCAGCGGCGTCAGGTTCGCCAGGTAGCCCTGCTGCGTGAAGCCGGCGATGTCGGCGGCCTCGTCGTGGATGATGTCCGCCGCGGTGCCGCCGACGAAGCTCGTCAGGAGCTTGTCGTGGACCGAGTTCACGTCGACGGGAACGATCTCGACCTGGATGCCGGGATGGCTCTTGTTCCAGGCGTCGACGATCTCCTTGTTCGCCTTGACCGTCGTCGGCTGCCACACGTACGTGGCGAACTTGAGCTTGACGACGGTGCCCTGCTTACCCGCCTGCGCTCCTGCTACGAGCACGGAGCACAGCAGGGCCAAAGCGCCAAGCACGATGACCTTCCTCATTACTGACCCGCCTTTCTGCGGTCGGGCGCCGACAGTCGACGCCGTGGTTTCTTGGTTGAGAGACATCGCTAGCCCTTGACCGCCCCTGAGAGGAGGCCGCTCGTCAGCCAGCGTTGGATGACGGTGAAGAGGAGGAGGCTGGGTAGGGTCGCCAGCAGGGCGGCCGCAGCGAGAGGGCCGAATCTGACGACTCCCTCGATGCCGACGTACTGCGCGAGCCGCAGCGGCAGCGTCGTCAGATCGGGGCTCTCGAGGATCACGAGCGCGAAGAAGAACTCGTTCCAGGCGGTGATGAAGGCGAAGAGGGTCGTGACGACGATTCCCGGCATCAGCAGCGGCGCGATGATCCCGGTCAGGATCTGGAACCGCGTCGCGCCGTCGACCGTCGCCGCCTCCTCGAGGTCGCGAGGGATCCCGCGCACGTACGTGTAGAGCATGAAGAGGACGAACGGCAGCGCCCAGACGACGTAGACGAGCACGAGGCCGACGTGGGAGTTCGTCAGCTTCAGGTCGCGCAGGAGGAGGAAGAGCGGGATGATGATCAGGATCAGCGGGAACATCTGGCTGATCAGGATCCAGCCGAGCCCGAGCCGCGGGATCAAGCCCCTCCGCCGCGCGAGCACGTACGCCGCCGGCAGGCCGACCATCGTCGTCAGCAGAGCAGTGACGACGGCGATCTTGAAGCTGTTGATGCCGCTGCGGATGAACTGGTGGTCCTCCTCGCTCAGCGCCGTCCGGTAGTTCTCGAACGTGAAGTCATTCGGGATGAAGGAGGGGTAGAGCTGGACGAGCTCGCGCGGCCCCTTGAGCGACATCGACAGCAGCCAGACGAGCGGGAAGGCGAGGAAGAGGACGTAGGCGAAGAGCGCCGCGTACTGGAAGCTCTTCGCTCGCTTGGGTCTGGTGGTGACGATCACTTCGCCTCCTTCAGCCGGCCCCAGAGATAGAAGACGAGCGCCACGGCGATCACGAGCACCATCGCGCTCCCGAGCGCCGACGCGTAGCCGAACTGGCCGTACTCGAACGCCTGGCTGTAGGCGAACAGCATCGGTAACTGGGTCTTGCCCGCCGGCCCGCCCTCGGTGAGGACGTAGACGAGCCCGAACGAGTTGAAGTTCCAGATGAAGTCGAGCGTCGTGATCGCGATGATCACCGGCCGCAGCTGCGGCAGCGTGATCGTCCGGAACCGCTGCCAGGCCGTCGCGCCGTCGACGGCCGCCGCCTCGTGGAGCTCCGCCTGGATCGACTGGAGTCCCGCCAGCAACGCCACCGTCGTCTGCGGCATGCCTGCCCAGACGCCGACGAGGATCACCGCGGGCAGCGCCCAGCTGAAGCTCGAGAGCCAGTCCGTGGTCTCACCCGGAATGTGGGTGCGGCGGAGGATCTCGTTCAGGATCCCGGCCTGGGGCTGGAAGAAGAGCTTCCACATGATCCCGACGACGACCGCCGGCATCGCCCAGGGGACGAGGACGAGCGAGCGTGCCAGCCAGCGCCCCTTCAGCTCCTGGCTCAGCAGGAGCGCCAGGCCGAGGGCGAAGAAGAACCCGATCGCGGTCACGGCGACCGACCAGATCAGGCCGATCTTGAACGAGTTGATGAAGAGGTCGTCCTCGAGCAGCGCGCGAAAGTTGTCGAGGCCGATGAAGTTCGTGGTGATCTCGAAGCCGGCCTGCGCGTCGGTGAAGCCGAGGTAGATCCCGCGCACGAGCGGCAGGACACTGAGGATCACGATCGGCAGCAGCGCCGGGATCAGCAGCAGCATCGCCTCGCGGCCGGAGAGGCCCGACCCGGCGCGGCTGCGCTTGCGACGCTTGAAGACCGGCCGGCCGGCCTCGGGAACGGCGCTCACGCCACGAGCTCCGGCTGCGCCCCCGATGAGGCGCGGACGACGAGACGCGGCGCGACGCCGACGACGCGCGGCTCGCGCGCCGGGTCCTCGATCCGCTCGAGCAGCATCTCCGCTGCGATCCGCGCTCGCTCTGAGGAGCCGAGGTCGACGGTGGTCAGGGTCGGCCAGGTGACTTCGGAGAGCGGGGTGTTGTCCATCCCCACGAGCGCCACGTCTCCGGGAACGTCGAGGCCCGCGTCCCGGAGCGCAGCCAGCGCGCCGATCGCCAGCAGGTCGTTCGCACACAGAATCGCGTCGGGGCGCTCGCGAGCGAGGAGGCGCTCGGTCGCGCGCCGGCCCGGTTCGATCATGAAGTCGGCCGCGACCTCGATCAGCGCGTCGTCGCGGGCGAGCGAGCACGAGCGCAGGCCGTCGAGGTAGCCCAGCCGGCGCGACGCTCCGGGCGACGTGTGCTGGGGGCCGTTGACGAACCCGATTCGCCTGCGGTTCGCCCCGTAGAGATGCCGTACAGCCTCGGAGGCGCCCTTGCGCGAGTACGTCCGGACCGTGTCGACGGTCGTGCCGGTTGTCGGCCGCCCGATCAGGATCACCGGCGCTGCGGCGCGCCGAAGCTCGTCGGCGTGGACGTCCGTGAGGTGCAGCGACGCGAGGATCAGTCCGTCCACGAACCGGTGCTTGAGGTCGCGGACCATGGCGAGCTCGTCCTCCATGTCCGCTCCCGTCGAGTGGAGCATCAGCCGCCAGCCCCGAGCCTTGGCCACCTCCTGGATCGAGCCGATCATCGTCGTGTAGACCGGGTTGCCGACGTCGGGCATCGCGAACGCGATCTGGCCGGTGCGGCGCGACCGGAGCGTGCGGGCGGCGGCGTTCGGCACGTAGCCGATCGCCTCGGCCGCCTCCGTCACCCGCTCCAGCGTCGCTGGGCTCGTTCGGATCCCGTTCATCACCCGGGAGGCAGAGGCGACGGACACGTTCGCCAGGCGCGCGACAGTCGTGATCGTCGGCACGGTGCCGGCGGGGTCCTCGCGCGTTGGCTGGGTCTCTGGCGTATCGATTTCTGAAAAGGATTACAGAGAACGTTTACAGCGGCTTCACAATGTCATACGATCGCGAGCGGAGTCAAGAGCGAACCGAAGGAGCGACCGGACGTGTCCGAGATCAGGCTCGACAAGGTGGGAAAGGTCTACGACGGGGACGTCCGTGCGGTCGACGACGTCAACCTGACGATCGCGAGCGGCGAGTTCATGGTGCTCGTCGGCCCGTCCGGGTGCGGCAAGTCGACGCTGCTGCGCATGATCGCCGGGCTCGAGGAGGTCACCGAGGGCGACATCTGGATCGGCGACCGCGAGGTTTCGCGGCTCGCGCCCCGGGATCGTGACATCGCGATGGTCTTCCAGAACTACGCGCTCTACCCCCACCTCACCGTCGCGAAGAACCTCGGCTACGGCCTCAAGGTTCGGAAGACGCCGAAGGACGAGATCGACCGGCGTGTCGAGGTGGTCGCGCGCATGCTCGGGCCTCGAGGAGCTGCTGGAACGGCGTCCCGGGGCGCTCTCGGGCGGGCAGCGCCAGCGCGTGGCGATGGGCCGCGCGATCGTCCGCGAGCCGGCTGCGTTCCTGATGGACGAGCCGCTCTCGAACCTCGACGCGAAGCTCCGCGTCGACATGCGGGCCGAGCTGGCGCGGCTGCACGAGCGGCTCGGCGTGACGACGATCTACGTCACGCACGACCAGGTCGAGGCGATGACGCTCGGCACGCGCGTGGCCGTGATGCGCGACGGGACCGTGCAGCAGGTCGACACGCCGCAGGTGCTCTACCGCGAGCCGCGGAACCTCTTCGTCGCCGCGTTCATCGGCTCGCCGTCGATGAACCTCGTCGACGCGACGCTCTCCGACGACGCCGTGATGTTCGCGGGCTTCCGCGTGCCGCTCACGGAGGCTCGACGCCCGACCGACGTCTCGTCCGACACCGTGATCCTCGGCATCCGCCCGCAGGACTTCGACGACGCCCGCACGGCCGACCCGTCGCTCCCCGTGATCGAGGTCGACGTCGCGGTCGTCGAGGAGCTGGGCTCGGCGACGCACGTGCTCTTCACGGTCGAGGCGCCGCCCGTCGACGTGGAGTCGGTGCGGGCCGCGAGCGACGACCGGGAGCGGGCGACGCTCCTCGCCACCGACCGGCGCGCGCTCTTCACGGCCGAGGTTCCCGAGGGAACCGAGGTGCGGCCCGGTGAGACGGATCCGGCTCGCGCTCGATCCCAGCAGGTTCCACTTCTTCGATCCCGCGACCGGCGCGACGCTTCGTCCCGGCGCACTCGCCGCGACGGCCTGATGCCCCTCCATGGGCGGCGCCGGCCAGTGCCGGCGCCGCCCACTTCGTCTAGTTGTTCTGCACCCGTTGTTCACCCAGGCGTCGAAGGTCGCGAGGAAGACGTCGCCGAGCCCGATCTGCGTCGCGCCTGCGACATCCCCGAGCGTGAGCCCGGAGACGTAGACCGTCCCGCCGTGGGTGGCCAGGTACAGATTGGCTTCGGCGAACGCGTCTGCCCCGTCGTCCTCGACCGTCCCGAACTGCCGCGTCCATTCGCGGGTGGTGTCGGGCGCGTACTTGACGAGGACGACGTCGAACTTGCCGACGCGTCCGGCGAGCTTGCCGTCGCTGAAGCCGGCGACGTAGATGTTGCCGGCACCGTCCAGCTGGATCGCGGCGCCCTTGTCGTTCAGGGTCGTCCCGACCTGGTCCTTCCAGGTCAGGGCCCCGGAGGCGTCGAACCGGGCCACGACGAGGTCCTTGTCCCCCGCGAGCGGGCCGTCGAAGTCGCCGGCCGAGTAGGCGGCGACGTACGCGTTGCCGCCGGCATCGGCCGTCAGTCCCCAGACCTCCTCGTTCGCGGTCGTGCCGAACTGCTGCAGCCAGACCTGGCTGCCCGCAGCGTCGTAGCGGGCGACCCAACCGTCGAGCGCGCCGACCGGCGTGCCCATCGCCCCGGAGGTCATGCCGGCGACGCGGACGCCGTCGGCCGTCGCGACGACGCCCCAGCCCTTGTCCTCACCGCCCCCGCCGAACTGGCGTAGCCAGACCTGAGCGCCGCTCGGATCGAGCTTCAGGAGATAGACGTCCTTGTCGCCCTGGTTCGTACCGGCCAGGTTGCCGCGCGTGTACCCGGTGACGTAGACGTTCCCGGTCGCATCCGTGGCGATCGCATAGCCGCGGTCGGCGAGCCCCGGCACGCCGAGCTGTCGCAGCCACTCACGGTTTCCGTCGGGGTCGTACTTGACGACGAAGACGTCGTCCGTCGTGTTGCCGGCGTGAGCGCCGTCCAGATCCCCGTTGGTGTACCCGGTGACGACCACGTCGCCCTGCGGGTCGACGGCGACGCCGTAGGCCCGCTCGAGCCGGGCCGTGCCGATCTCGCGCGTCCAGAGGGTCGTGCCGTTCGGCGCCTGCTTCGTGAGCACGAGATCCTTGTCGCCCGCAAACGGCTGGCCGTTGACGGATCCCCCGGCCGCGAGAGCCTGGTAGACGTTTCCGGCCGCGTCGGTGGCGACGCCGCCGGCACGCTCCTCGCCGGTGGTACCGGTCAGCTTCGCCTTCATCAGGACCGGCGGTGGCTTCAGGAACTCGAAGATGTACTTCGCGCCCTCGCTGAACTGCGGTCCCCAGACGTCCCAGTCGTGCCCGCCGTCGACCACGCGGAGCTCCGACGTCAGGTTCGCGACCCGCTGGGCCTTGTTGAAGAGCACGTGAGCCTCGAAGTCGAGGTCGTGCTCGAAGTCCCTCGGGTTGGTGTTCTTGAACTCGTCGTCGCCGACCGCGATGTACATCCGCTGTGGCAGGCCTGTGGCCTCGAAGGAGCCGAAGGTGGCCGGATAGTTCAGCTGCTTGTAGATCTTCTCGACGAACAGCTTCTTGCCCTTGCCGAAGGCTCCGAACTCGCGCGTGCTGGAGTCGAGCGGCGGCTCGGGGAAGTACACGGCCGGGCTGAGCACGATCGCGGCACCGAAGAGATCGGGATGCGCGAGCGAGTAGCGCATCGCGCCGTAGCCGCCCATCGAGTAGCCGGCGATGCCGCGGCCCGAGCGGTCGGCAACGGTCCGATACGCGGCGTCGACGTGCTGGATCAGATCGCACGTGAACGCCGTCTCCACCGGCCGGCCGGGATCCGCGCCCTTGTACGCCGAGTCGACGTAGTAGCTCGCGCGGCTGCTCCAGGGCGCGTCGGGCATGATCGCGATCGTCGGCGGAATCTCCTCCGCGGCGATCAGCTCGTCCAGCGTGCTCTTCATCTGCGTCCAGGCGCTCATCGAGTCGCCACGGCCGTGCAGGAGATAGAGCACCGGATACCGCTCGCCGGAGCCTGCATATCCGGCCGGCAGGTAGACGTTGTAGTTGATGTCTTCCTTCAGCGTGGCCGACCGGAAGGAAGCGGTCGTGATGCTGCCTTCCGCGGCGCTGCTGGAACCGCTTGCCGAGGGCGCGAGCAGGATCACCACGAGGGCGATGCAGCCCACCAGCACCGGTGTGAGCCGGTTTCCCATGAGAGCCTCCGTCCTTGAATGGGTAGCTGAAAAGGATTACTGAGAACGTTTACAGTGCGCCGACGATCTCACACGCCCTCGCCGCCAGTCAAGAGACAACCGACCAACCGGGCTATCGTCAGCGGCGATGGCCGAGCACCTGAGCCCCACCCTGAAGGCGGTCAGCGACGCGGTGCTCGCGGTTGCGGCCGAGGTGTCGGTGGACGACGTCCTGCAGCGACTGGTCGACAGCTCGCGGGAGCTGGCCGGGGCGCGCTACGCGGCGCTCGGGCTGCCCGACGGTGAGGGCGGCTTCCGGCGGTTCCTCACCTCCGGCATGAGCGACGAGCTGATCGCGTCGCTCGGCCCGCTGCCGCGACAGCACGGCATGCTCGGCGCCATGCTCGACACGACCGAGCCGTACCGCACGAGCGACATCCACGATCACCCGCGCTTCCGCGGGTGGTGGCCGAAGACGCATCCGGACATGCACTCGTTCCTCGGCGTTCCGATCGTCGCGCCGGCCGGCGTGATCGGGGCCTTCTATCTGACCGAGAAGCTCGAGGGCGCGGAGTTCACCGAGGAGGACGAGGAGCTGATCGGCTTGCTCGCAGCGCACGCGGCGATCGCGATCGCGAACGCCCGCCTGTACGAGCAGACGCGCGAGCTCTCGATCGTCGCCGAGCGGAACCGGCTGGCGCTCGACCTCCACGACGCCGTCAGCCAGAAGCTGTTCGGCCTGGTGCTGGAGGCCGAAGCTGCCGGGACGGTGCTCGAGCGCGACCCCGCTGCGGCCGGTGAACGAGTCGCGAAGCTGCAGGTACTCGCGCGAGAGGCGCTCGAGGAGCTCCGCTCGCTCGTCTTCGAGCTGCGTCCGCCCGAGCTCGAGAAGGACGGTCTCGGTGGGACGCTGCGTAAGCACGTCGAGGTGCTCGGCCGGCTGGGGCAGGAGGAGATCGAGCTCGTGCTCGACGGGGAACCGCCTCCAGACGCCGTGCGCGACCGCGAGATCCTTCGCATCGCCCAGGAGGCGCTGCACAACGTGCTCAAGCACGCGCAGGCAAAGCACGTGGTCGTCACGCTTCGGCGAGACGGGGACGGGGTGCTGCTGGAGGTCGAGGACGACGGAGTCGGGTTCGACCCCGAGGCGCCCGAGACGCGGTCGCGGCAGCTCGGGCTCACCTCGATGGAGGAGCGGGCGCAACGGCTGGGCGGCACGCTCGAGATCGACTCGGCGCCGGGCGTGGGGACGACGGTCCGCCTGAAGGTCGCCGATGGCTGAGCCGATCCGCGTGCTCGTCGTCGACGACCACGCCGTCGTCCGGGAGGGACTGCGCGGCTTCCTCGAGCTCCAGGAGGGGATCGAGGTCGTGGGCGAGGCGGTCGACGGCCGGGACGCGGTGGAGGCTGCGACGCGTCTCCTCCCGGACGTGATCCTGATGGATCTCGTGATGCCGCGGCTGGACGGCGTCGCGGCGATGCGGCTGCTGCGCGAGTCGGTGCCGGATGCCCGCGTGATCGTGCTGACGAGCTTCCTGGACGACGACACGCTGCTGCCGGCTCTGCGGGCGGGGGCGGCGGGATACCTGCTCAAGAACGCCGAGCCGCAGGAGCTCGTGCGCGCGATCCGGGCCGCGCACGCCGGCGAGGCGCTCCTCGATCCCGTCGTGGCCGCACGGCTGATGGAGACGATCGCGGCCGACGGCGGCAGGGGGCCGCTCGACCGGCTGACCCCGCGCGAGCGAGAGGTGCTCGTGCTGATCGCCCGCGGCTTTCCGAACAAGCGCATCGCCCGCGAGCTGACGCTGTCCGAGAAGACGGTGAAGACGCACGTCGGTCACGTGCTCGCGAAGCTCGGCGTCAGCGACCGGACGCAGGCCGCCGTCGTGGCCGTCCGGGCAGGGCTCGTCGACCCGAGGTCCTAGGACCAATTGCCGCTGGCGGTTGAGACCCGGTCGCGACGATCCTGGGGGCATGACCACAAGCGAACAGATAACGAGAGAAGTCACGTCCTGGCCGGGAGCGGAGGCGGGCATCGGCTCCCGCGGCGAGTTCGGCTTCAGGGTCGGACGCCGGGAGATCGGCCACCTGCACGGCGACCACATCGCGCACTTCGGCTTCCCCAAGGACGTCTGGCAGGACCTGTTCGACCAGGGCCGGATCGACTACCACCCCGTCTTCCCCGGTAAGCCGGGCTACGGGTCGCGCCGGATCGAGAACGAGGACGACATGCTCGACGTGATCGCGCTGCTGCGGCTGAACTACGACCGGATCGTCGCGCGTCACGGCGTGCCGGCCGAGGCGGCCTGACGTGCAGGCGATCGTCACCGGCGCCTCGCGCGGCCTCGGGCTCGCGCTCACGCGCGCTCTCGCCGAGCGCGGCTGGCAGATCGTGGTGGACGCGCGTGACGGGGACGCGCTGGAGCGCGAGGTCGGCGGCCTCGACGGTGTCCTCGCCGTTCCCGGCGACGTCTCCGACCCCGATCATCGCCGCCGGCTGGTCGACGCCGCAGGCGACTCGATCGACCTGCTGGTGAACAACGCCAGCGTGCTCGGCCCGAGCCCACAGCCCGTGCTGGCCGAGTACCCGCTCGAGGAGCTTCGGCGCGTCTACGAGATCAACGTGCTCGCGCCGCTCGCGCTCGTGCAGCTCGTGCTCCCACGGCTGACCGACGGTGCGCGCGTCCTCAACATCACCTCCGACGCAGCGGTCGAGCCCTACGAGACGTGGGGCGGCTACGGCTCGTCCAAGGCAGCGCTCGCGCAGATCACCGCCATCCTCGGCGCCGAGAACCCCGGGCTCCGCTTCTACGCCGTCGACCCCGGCGACATGCGGACGCAGATGCACCAGGAGGCGTTCCCCGGCGAGGACATCTCCGACCGGCCGCCGCCCGAGGAGAGCGTTCCGGGGCTGCTGCAGCTGATCGAGGGCGACGCACCGAGCGGGCTCTACCGCGCCCGCGACCTCGTCGAGGCGTCGGCATGAGCGCGCTCGCGACCGACCTGCGCGCCCGGCTCGAGGCCCACGAGCCGCCGGAGGCGCGCGGCGACGGCGCGCGAGACGACGTGCGCCTGCTGGTCTCGAGCCGTCGGGACGGCTCGATCGTCCACGGCCGCTTCGGTGACCTGCCTCAGTTCCTCGCGCCCGGCGACCTGGTCGTCGTCAACACCTCGGCGACGCTTCCGGCAGCACTTCCCGCCACGCGCGCGGACGGCGAGCGGCTCGAGCTACGGCTCTCGACGCCCGCGCGCGACCAGGATCCCGAGCGCTTCTGGATCGTCGAGCTCCGCCGCGGGGACGAGCCGTTCGGCGGCGTCGCCGCCGACGAGCAGTTCGAGCTTCCCGGCGGCGGGACGGCCCGGATCCTCGCGCCCTATGCCGGCGTCCGGTTGTGGCTCGCCCGTCTCGACCTGCCGCTGCCGCTCGAGGCCTATCTCGAAGCGCACGGGCAGCCGATTCGCTACGGCTACGTGCCGCAGCGCTGGCCGCTCTCGGCGTACCAGAACGTCTACGCGGTCGAGCCCGGCAGCGCCGAGATGGCCAGCGCCGGTCGTCCGTTCACGGCCGAGCTGATCACCGAGCTCGTCGCCGGCGGCGTGCTCGTCGCGCCGATCGTCCTGCACACCGGCGTCTCGTCGCAGGAGCGCCACGAGCGCCCGTACCCCGAGCGATATCGCGTCCCCGAGCACACGGCGCGGCTGGTGAACGCGGTGCACTGTGGGGCGGGCGCGTGATCGCCACCGGTACGACGGTCGTCCGCGCGCTCGAGACCGTCGCCCTGCAGGACGGGACGGTCGACGCAGGCGAGGGGTGGACGGACCTCATCGTCACGCCGGAGCGAGGCTTGCGGACCGTGGACGGCCTGCTCAGCGGCTTTCACGAGGCCGATGCGTCGCACCTCGACCTGCTGAGCGCCGCCGCCGGCCCGGAGCTACTTGCGCGCAGCTACCGGGCCGCGCTGGAGGGTGGCTATCGCTGGCACGAGTTCGGCGACAGCCACCTGATCCTCGGTTCCTAGCAGCTTGGTGGGCGCCGCCCCGATCGGGGGCGGCGCCCTGCGAACGATCTCCTTAGCCCTTGACGCGGTGGCCGGGCCCCTGCCATTCGTGCCCGCGCCGAGACCCGCTGTGCTTGCGTGGCTTGGTGCCGAACGGGTCCTTCGACGCCGCGAAGTAGTAGACGGCATAGCTCGCCGCGCCCGACAGCTCGGTGAGGCTCTTGATCGCCCCTCCGGCAATCTTGCGCTGGGCCGCGCGCTTGGCGGCTTCGTCCCCTTCGGGGGCGAGACCATCGGCGTCGAGCGGCGGAACACCGGTGAAGACGGTGATCAGGTTGTCGCAGAACTGGTGGTAGCACGGGTCGTACCACGAGCCCGCGGCGCCGCCGTAGATCGCTTCCTCCTCTGGCGTCTTCACTCCCTCGGCGCCGGCGAACACTCCGCCTGCCGGGATGCCGCGGTCGGTGAAGCCGACATAGTCGGAGCGGCCGTCGAACGGCACACGTCCGCTCTGGAGACCTTGGGCACGGAGCCAGTCGTCGTGGAGACCTGTTCGACCTTGCCCGAGCCCTCGGGGCCGGCCGGGTTGCCCGGCTCGGCGTTGCCGTCTCCGTCGTAGACGAAGCGGACGTAGTTCGGCGACGACAGCATGTCGTAGTCGAGCATCACGTCGATCTTGTCCACCTCGCGCTGGCTCAGGTTGTGCGCGTAGTAGGTCGACCCGATCAGGCCGTTCTCCTCCGCACCCCACCAGGCGAAGCGGATCTTGTTGCGGAGCTTGTAGTGGCCGTCGGCGAGCTCCTCGGCCTGGGCGAGCAGCGTCGCCGTGCCGGAGCCGTCGTCGTTGATGCCGGGGCCTTCGGGCACCGAGTCGAGGTGCGCGCCGACCACGACGACGTGGTTCGGGTCGCCGTCACGCGTCTCGGCGATCACCTGCGGCAAGAAGCGATCCGTGAACGTGCCGTAGACCTTGAAGTCGACGGTCGGATTCAAGTTCTGCTTGTAGGCCTGCAGCAGGTCGTTGCCGAGCGTGTAGCTCGAGATCACCGCAGCGATCGTCGCCGGCGGGGTGGGCTGGTTGTCGACGAAGATCGGATTCTGGCGTGCGGGCGTGTTGCCCTCGTTGTAGATGATGACGCCGGTCGCGCCGGCCGCCTGGGCCAGCGACCACTTCTCGACGAAGGGGCACGTACCGCGCTGGACGAGCGCGACCTTGCCGGACACGCCGGTGTAGTCGGCGGCCAGGCAGCCGCTGGCCGATCCGCCGGTGGGCGGATCGACGATTCCGCCGACGGGGAACACGGGAGCGTTGGTGAGCACCACGGTCGGCGAGTTCGCCATCGTGATGAAGTCCGCCGTCGGCAGGTCGCTGTCATCCGCGTCGCCGGGGACGTAGGTCTTCGGCGTCGGCGAGACCATGTTCAGAACCGGTGGCTGCGACTCGCCCCAGACCGGAAAGTTGAACTGGTTGACCTCCGGCTTGTAGCCGGCCGCCTTCAGCGTCGACACGACGTAGTCGAGTGACTCCTGGTAGCCGGTCGAGAACACCTCGCGCGTGTCGTCGTTGAGCGAGGCGATCCGCTGCAGCGCGACCTGGTGCTGTCGTGATCTCCGGTACGGAGACTCCGCTGACGAACCGTTTCGCTTTGGAATCTTTCGGGCGTGATGCCGCTGGCCGCGAACGCGTTCGGTGCCTGGACGAGCGCGGCGGCCGAGACGGCCAGAGCAACGACGAGTATCGCGACCGAAGCGCCGCGGCCGCAGAACGAGGCCTTGCGGAGAGCGGCGAGTGCCTCTCCGTCGGGCGCGTGTCTGCGATCCGAACAATGCAGTCCCTCCTCTGAATGGGTGCAGGAGGGGGTCAGCGGCGGACCGGGACCAACCCCCTGTTGGCGCGGGCAAGCCTAGCGCCTGCCCCTCCGCCACGTTCGCAGGCGTGTCAGCTGCGGCGGAGCGCGGAGAACCCGCTCGTAGCGAGGAACGTCGCCGCGGCGATCAGGACGATCGTCCCGCCGGGGGGCAGGTCGGCGTAGTAGGCGACCGTGAGCCCGCCGAGGACGCTGCCGAGGCCGATCGCCATCCCGAGCAGAAGCGTCGAGCGCATGCTCCGGGCGATGCGCGTCGCCGCGATCACCGGCAGCACCATCAGCGCCGCGATCAGCAGGATCCCGACGATCCGCATCGAGAGGGCGACCGTGGTCGCGGCGAGCACCGCGAGGACGACGTTCAGGAACGCGACAGGCACTCCGGCAACGCGCGCTCCCTCCTCGTCGAGCGCGACGCCGGCGAGTGCGCGGTACAGGAGGGCAATCGTCCCGAGCCCGGCGATTCCCAGCGCCGCGACGACGGCGAGATCGGTGCGGGTGGTCGTCAGGATCGAGCCGAAGAGGAAGCCGAAGAGATTGACGTTCAGCGCGCCGGCCATCGAGATCAGGACGACACCGGCGGCGATGCCCGTGTAGAAGACGAGCGCGAGCGCCTGGTCGCCGGCCGTGTGCTTTCGTGAGCGCAGCCACTCGATCGCGCCCGCGCCGCCGATCGAGGCGACGAGCGCCGTCAGCACCGGCGGCAGCCCGAGCAGGTACCCGGCCGCGACGCCCGCGAACGCCACGTGGCCGATCCCGTCCCCGATCAGGCTGAGCTGCCGCTGGACGAGGAAGAACCCGACAGCGGGTGCGAGCAGACCGACGATCGCTCCGGCCGCGAACGCCAGCCGCATGAACTCCAGGTCAAGCATGGACGTGGGAGGGGTCGTGCCAGACGCCCGGGAGTGCCTCCGGCGGCCCGTCGAAGACGATTCCGCCGCGGACGAGGACGAGCCGCTCGACGAAGCGCTCGACCGCTCCGAACTCGTGCGAGACGTAGAGGACGGTGACGGCGAGCTCGCGGTGGAGGCGGTCGAGTAGGCCGGCAAGCGCTTCCTGCGACTCGGCGTCGACCCCGGTCGTCGGCTCGTCCAGGACGAGCAGCGAGGGCTGGCCCGCGAGCGCCTTGGCGATGAACGCGCGTTGCTGCTGGCCACCCGAAAGCGTGCGCACCGGGACGTCGGCGCTGTCGGCCAGTCCGACGCGCTCGATCGACTCGGCGACGATGGCGCGGTCGCGACGGCGGAGAGGGCCGAGCAACCCACCTGACGCGAGCCGGCCGGCGGCCACCACCTCGCGCACCGTCGCCGGCGCGTCGACCCCGAGCTGCGAGCGCTGCGCCAGGTAGCCGAGGGCAGAGCGGCCGGAGAATCTCGCTGCAGGCTCGCCGAAGAGGAGGGCCTCGCCCGACGTCGTTCGCTCGAGCCCGAGCGCAAGGCGCACCAGCGTCGTCTTGCCGCCGCCGTTCGGCCCGGCGATCGCGACGAACTCGCCGGCTTCGACGGCGAGGTCGACGTGCTCGAGCACGGGACTGCCCCCGTCGTACGCGAACGAGACGTCACGCAATTCGACCGCTACCGGCATCCCAGCGCCTTCCGCAGGGCCGCGAGGTTCTCGCGCATGACGGAAAAGTAGTCCTCTCCCGCCGCAGTCTCCTGCTCCGTGAGACCTTCGAGCGGGTCGAGCACGGCCGTTGTCGCGCCAACTTCGCGGGCGACGGTTTGAGCGAGTCGTGGCGAAACCAGGGTTTCGAAGAACACGGTTGTCGCACCGACTGCCTGAACCTGGCGCACAACCTTCTCGAGATCGCGTGGAGTCGGCTCGGCCTCCGGTGTAATGCCCGTGATCGCTACCTGCTCGAGCCCGTATCGCCCGGCGAGGTAGCCGAACGCAGCGTGGCTGGTGACGATCTCGTCGCGCTCGCAGCGAGAGAGGCCGTGGCGGAAGTCGCGGTCGAGAGCGCGAAGCCTCGCCGCGAAGCGTTGGGCCTCGGGCCGGCGGTCGAGCTCCTCGCCGATCCGCTCCGCGATCGCGGCGTACCGGATTGGATCGAGCCAGACGTGAGGGTCGCTGGTCTCCGTCGTGCCGAGGAGGTCGACCGCGTGCGCCGACGTCGAGTCGATCGCGTCCTCGAGCGCCGGCTGGAAGTCGTGCCCGAGGTAGAAGACGAGGTCGGCGTCCGCGATCGTGCGGATGTCGCTGCCGGAGAGCTCGAGGTCGTGCGGCTCGACGCCGGGCGGAGTCAGGTTCGTGACGCTGACCTCTGCGCCGCCGATCTGCTCCGCGGCGAAAGCCAGCGGGTAGAACGCCGCGACGACGGTCGTTCCGTCGGAGCTCCCCGAGCTGCCGCCGCACCCAGCGAGCGCCGCGGCGGCGATGAGAGTGAGAACGATTCTCGTCTTCACGCTCGGCACCCTAGCACGCCGATGAGAATCGCTATCATCTTCTCGATGGCCACCATTCAGTCCTGGCGTGAGCACACAGAGGCTGCGCTCCGCGAGGCCGGCTTTCGGGCCGGCGGCGCCCGTGCCTCCGTGCTCGACCTGATGTCCGCCCAGGACTGCTGCGCGAGCGCACAGGAGATCCACGCGAGCCTTCGTGCCAGTGGCCGCTCGGTCGGGATCGCGTCGGTCTACCGCGTGCTCGAGGTGCTATCGGAGCTTCGTCTCGTCCAGCGCGTCGACGTCGGCGACGGGATCGCCCGCTTCGAGCCAACCTCGCCGGGCGGCGACCACCACCACCACGTGGTCTGTGACGACTGCGGCAAGGTCGAGCCGTTCTCCGATCCTTCGCTCGAGCGCGCGATCGCGAGCGCCTCCGGCCGGCTGGGCTACAACGTCGACGCCCACGAGGTCGTGCTGCGCGGCGAATGCGGCGACTGCCGCACCACTGACTGACGGCTAGAGCCGCCCGCCCGACCTCCGCGCCTCGGCCGCCCGGTGAGCCTCGGCCTCGTCGAGGTAGGTGATCACGACGAGCGCGACGTACGACAGTGCGGCGACGAGGAAGAGCCAGGGTGCAAAGACGACTCCAAAGACGGCCACGAGCGTCGGGACGAGAACGTTCACGGGCTTGGTGAGCGCCTTGGGGAGCAGCCGCCGTGCGAGCGCGAGCGTGCGCAACGTCTGGGTCGGCTCACGGTTGACGGGCGCCGGCTGTCCGCTTGGCAGCGCGGCCTCACGGCGCCAACGGGGACCCAGGGCGTCGTCAGCCACGTCCTCGAGCGCTTCTCCGACCGCGGCCGCGCCGCCCGGACGTCTGCCGGGATCCCGCTCCAGCAGGTGGTCGACCCAGTCGGCCAACCGCTTGTCGAGGTCGGGCCGGATCGACGACAGGCCGGGCGCCCGCTCGTTGACCTTCTTGACGAGTAGCGCGCTGCCGCCGCCCGTCTCCGCGAACGGCACGGCGCCGGTGAAGAGCTCGAACGCGATCACACCGACCGAGTAGAGGTCGCTCGCTGCGGTGGCGTCCTTCCCCAGCACCTGCTCCGGCGAGACGTAGCCGGGTGCGCCGACGAATTCGCCGAGCGGAGTCAGGTTGGCGTTTGCGAGCTCGTCGTAGGCGGTGGCGATCCCGAAGTCGGCGATCTTCACCTTCCCGTCGTCCGTCCTCATCACGTTCTCGGGCTTGAGGTCACGGTGGACGATCTCCTTTTCGTGGGCATGGGCGAGGCCCGCAAGGATGCCGTCGAGGACGCCGACGACCTGCGCGTCCGTGAGCGTCCCGACGAGAGGCCGCAGCGGCCCGCGGGCGAGGAATTCCATCGCGATGTAGGGCACGCCGCCGTATTCGAAGTACTCGTACACGGTGACGATGTTGGGGCTCTTGAGCGAGCCGCCGAGCCTGGCCTCCCGCAGGAATCGCGTCGTCGCGGTCGGATCCGTCGCCGAGAGGCCGGCGAGCTCCTTCAGCGCGACCGGCCGCTCGAGGTCGGGCTGATGGGCGAGATGGACGATCGCCATCCCACCTCGCCCGATCACGCCTTCGACCCGGTAGCGGCCGATCTCCCTCACGGCTCGTCTCAGAAGTACGCGAAAAGATGCTCCGGTAGACGTCCTTGATGTCCTTGGGCCGCCCGGGAAGAACGTGCCGCCCGAGGCGGACGCAATCTGCCTGGAGCGCCTCGGCGTGCCGGTCGTTGCCGTACGCGACGGTGAAGATGCGGACGCCGGTGCCCTCCTCGTGACCGGCTCGGCCTTGATCGTAGCGCAAAGTTCCTGACGTCCGACGTTCGTACCGGCGCCGTCGGAGAGCACGACGACCGCATTGAGGCGGTCCGGATCGTTGAGTGTGCGCACGTGATCGAGCGCGTGGGAGACCGCCGGGTAGACGGGCTCGTTGCCGTTCGGGAAGAGACGCGTCGACGGCGCGGGACACGGCGGGCCGAGTCTCGCTGAGCGCGCCAGCCGGACACTCGTCGCTGATCGATTCGCCGGAGGTGACGAGCTCAATCCGGTCCTTCGGCGAGAGCTCGCCCAGGAACGAGAGCAAGCCCCTGCTGGGCGGCATCGAGGCGTCCCGGCCTCATCCATCGACGCCGACGTGTCGACGACGAGAACGATGTTGGCGGGCGGGCGGTCCTCATGCCATGCGTCGCGCATCGCAGCGAGCACCTCACGCTTCGGTGGCTCGAGCTCGGCGAGACCGGTCGGGCGCCGGATGCGAAAGCCGCTCTCGGTGGCACGTGCTTCGCCGTGATCTTCGGGACGAGCCACCGACGGAACTCCGTCGCCGCCGCACGAGCGTTCGGCACTGACCCACGGAGCGTCGGAGGACGATCAGCGGATAGTCGGCGACAAAGGTGCCGTCGGCCGGCTCGATCGGGACCAGCTGCGTCGCCTGCGGCCGTTTGCTCTCGAGCTTGCGCAGGTTCGTCTCCTGGACGTACACCGCATGGGCGTAGCCCTTGCCGTAGTGGTCCATCTTTTCGATCAGCTTGTCGGCCGTCTCCCCGTAATGCACGATCGAGCTCTCGATCCTCCGGACGGCGGCGCGGACGTCCGCACGCTGGACGTCGGCGAGGCTCAGCCCTGACTGCTTGTCGGTGGCGGCGTAGTAGTCGGATGCGACCGCGGAAAGCCCTGAGGTCGAGATAGCCCGGGTTGGTGTGCCCGAGCTTGAACTGACCGTACTCGGGGTGCCCGTGAGCTGCCCAGCCCGTCTCGAGGTGGCCAGGGCGATGATGTCGCTCCAGCCGATCTTCTTCTCCGGCCAGCCGAGCGCTCCGGGCGAGCTGCTTCCACATCGCGATCACCTGGGGCGAGAAGACGAGTCGAGGGGCTCTCGGCGGGCACCCAGTCCGCCGAGACGTCGTGGTTGAGGAGCCTGCCCCAGAGCGACGACGCAGGTGTCCAGAGCTCGGCGCTGTTCGCGGCCGGCTGCGAGTGCCGCCTCGGCCTCACCGGAGTTGAGCGCGACGCCGTCGATCCTGACCTCGCGGTCGCCGGACCGGTGGGACTCACCGTTGAAGCGGTCGATCAGCGGGACGAGCAGAGTCCTCGGCGTCGGCGAGAAGAGGTAACGCAGCACGAGCTCGGGCTCCTCTGCTCGTGCCTCCGGATCCCCTCGTCCGGCCGCGGCGACGAGCACCGCCACAGCCGCGGCGGCGATGACGATCCAGCGTGCGTAGCGCGGCGTCACGACACCTCGAGCAGTTCCTGCTCGGCGAGGCGGTGCTGGAGCTGGCGGCCCGACGTGATCCCGAGCTTGCGGTAGACCTTGCCGAGGTGATACTCGATCGTCTTCGGACTCAGGTAGAGGGTGGCTGCGACCTCCTTCTGGCTTCCGCCCGCTGCGACCATGCGGGCGATCTGGAGCTCCTGCGGTGTCAGCTCGTCCATCGTGCTCGGCTCTCGCCGGCGCGCGGTCTCACCGCTCGCCCGAAGCTCGCGGCGCGCTCGCTCGCTCCACGGTTCGGCGTCGAGCTGCTCGAAGACGGTGAGCGCTGCCCGTAGCTCCTCCCGGGCTTCGCGGCGTGATCCCTCACGGCGTAGGTGCTCGCCGAAGTTGAGCCGGACGCGCGCGAGCAGGAAGGGGCGTTCGGCGACGTGCTCTTCCGCCTCGGCGAAGGCCGCCCCGCCCGCGAGTAGTGCACGCGCCCACGCCGAGTCGCCGCTGCGCAGCTCCGCCGCCGCGGCCGCCGCGTCCTCCCGCCGGCCGGCGTGCAGGTAGGCCTCCGCAAGGTCGAGCTGAGGCGCGGGTAGACCACGCAGCAGGATCGACGGTGTCGGATCGGCGGCGGCCGCCTGGAACTGGGCAATCGCAGCGTCCGTGTCGCCGGTCCCGAGTGCCGCCAGACCGAGGATGCGCGCGGCTGCTCCTCCGGCGCCGACGAGCTGTTCAGCGGCCGTCCGCGCCTCCGTTACGCGACCGCGAAGAGCGTCGATCAGCCCGTTCCCCGCCGTGGCGGCGATCCGCTCGCGTTCCAGACCGATCTCGTCGGCGAGGCGTGCCGCCTCGAAGAACGTGAGCGACGCGTCCGTCCAGCGTCCGGTCTCGAAGTCCAGCCAGGCGGTCTGCAGCAAGGCCCGGGGCAGCACGACGATTGCGTGAGCACGCGCGGCGGCCGTTACCTCGTCGAGGAGCTCGCGGAAGAGGGCGTGGCCGTCGGGGCCGAGACCGGCG
Source organism: uncultured Gaiellaceae bacterium (assembly GCA_963820565.1). Classification (GTDB taxonomy): domain Bacteria; phylum Actinomycetota; class Thermoleophilia; order Gaiellales; family Gaiellaceae; genus Gaiellasilicea. Next base: position 11,908 of record CAWGAD010000008.1, on the reverse strand, counting down.
AGTGTCTCGACCGCGGCGAGGATCAGCTCCGGGTCGTGGCGGAGGTCACGGTTCGCGGTGAGCGTCGCCCGCGCGTGGGCGAGGAGGTCATGAGCCTCGGCTGCTTCGTCTGCCTTGAGCAGGGCGCGCGCCAGCACGAGACTTGCGAGGAGGTCGGCGGCGTCATCGCGTCCGGCTGTCAACGAGGCGGCCCGCCGCGCCAGCTCGAGGCGAGCGTCGGCCGGCGCCGCGGCGGCTGCCGTCGCGAGCATCGCGCCGGCCCGCGAGGCGTCCAGCGGCTCGACTCTTCCCGCCTCCGCCACGAGCCGGCCGACCACGTCTCCCGCGGCGTTCCGGCGAAGATCGATCCGGCCCTGGAGATAGGTGATGTCGGCTCCGATGAGGTCGTCGGCCCCGACCGACGTCGCGTCGTCCAGCAGTTGCAGCGCTCGATCCCCCTGGCCGGCGACCCATGCCGAGTGGGCCGCAAGGTAGAGCCGTCGCGCGCGGGGCTCGTTCTCGGGCGTCAGTCGCGCGGCTCGCTCGAACATCCCCGCCGCCGCCACGTGACCTCGCCGGCTGCTCGCAGCGACGGCGGCATGCTCGAGCAGGTCGGCGACCTCCTCGTCGGGCTCGACGCTGGCCGCCGCCGAGTGCCAGGCCCTGCGCTCCGCGTACTTGCCGTCGTCCGCGAAGCCGTCCGCAAGTGCCCGGTGCGCCGCGCGCCGCTCAGCGGCCGTTGCCTGCTGGTAGACCGCCGACCGGACGAGCGGGTGGCTGAAGGTGACCTGGCCGTCCTGGATCGCGAGCAGGCCTGCGTCCTCGCACTCTTCGAAGGCGGCAGGGTTTGTGCCGCCGGTCCGGGTGATCACCCTCATCGCGCGCGTGTCGGCGGTGGCGGCGATCACGAGTGCGCGCCGCGCCTCCTCCGAGAGGCTGCGCGCCTGCGCCGCGAAGACGGTCTCCAGGCTCTCGCCCACCGGCACCGGGTGAGGCAGCGGCTCCACGCCGTGCAGTTGCTCGGCGGTCAGGCGCCGAGGCAGCTCGAGGAGGGCGAGCGGATTCCCGCCGGTCGCGGCGACGAGCTCCCGGGCGACTTCCGGAGAGACGCGCACGTTCGAGTCGTGATCCAGTAGCGCGGTCGCAGACTCCGCGTCCAGCCCTCCGAGCTCCAGCTCGGGAATGCCCCTCGTCCGGAAGCCGTCACCGCGGGCGGCGAAGAGCATGACGACGCCTTCAGCCTCGAGCCGGCGCGCGGCGAACGTGAGCGCCCCTGCCGACGCCTCGTCGAGCCAATGCGCGTCGTCGATCACGCAGAGGAGCGGGCCGTCATCCCTCGCCGCGGCGAGGAGACTCAGTGTCGCGGCGCCGATGTAGAGCCTGCTCGCCCCCTGCGCCTCGGCGAGCGCGAGCGCACCACGCAGGGCATCCGCCTGCACGGGCGGTAGCTCGGGCAACCGGTCGAGCAGAGGCCGAACGAGCTCGTGCAGCCCTGAGTACGCGAACTCCGACTCGGTCTCGACGCCGAGCGCGTGCACGACGCGCGCATCGCCGGCCTGCGTCACGGCGTATTCGAGCAGGGTGCTCTTTCCGATCCCGGCGTCGCCGCGGATGACGAGCGCGCCGCTCCGGCTGCGTGTCGCCTCCTCCAGCAGTCGATCGATCAGAGCGCACTCGCTCTCACGGCCGATGAGCACGCGCCGATCATAGAACGCGACGATTGTCACCAGGGACTCGCGCTAGGGAAATCCCGGACGCGATCGGCGCCCACTCGCTCCTACGCTCGCCTCGACGCCAAACGAGAAAGGTGACGAGATGTCCAGCTTCTCCCTGACAGAAACGTGGAAGACGATCGCGCCCGCAGGACTGCGGCCGAGCATCCGGCGGACGAAGATCGTCTGCACGCTCGGCCCGGCGACGACCGACCCGGCGACTATCTTCGAGCTCGCCGTGGCGGGCATGGACGTCGCGCGACTGAACTTCTCGCACGGCTCACACGACGAGCACTTCGAGCGTCTCGCCGCCGTTCGCCTGGCGCAGCGCAGGCTGGGACGGCCGATCGCCGTGCTCGCCGACCTCTGTGGCCCGAAGATCCGGGTTGCGGGGCTCGTCGAGCCGGTGCACGTGGCGACGGGCGACGTGCTCGTGCTGACCGACCCGGAGCGCGCGGAGGCCGGCGAGCTCGGGGTCACCTTCGCGGCTCTCCTCGCCCAGGTCGTCGCTCCCGGCGACGAGGTGCTGATCGACGACGGGCGCATCCGGGCGCGTGCCCAGGGAAGCGACGGCATCCGGCTGCTCTGCCGCGTCGAGGTCGGCGGGACGATCAAGCCGAACAAGGGCGTCAACCTGCCCTCGTCGCTGCTGCCGATTCCGGCGCTGACCGAGAAGGACCGCGCCGACCTGGACTTCGCGCTCGCAGCGGGCGTCGACTACGTCGGGCTCTCCTTCGTCCGGACGGCCGACGACGTCGCGGAGCTTCGCAGTCTGATCGATGCTGCCGGCTCGCCGGCGCGGATCGTGGCGAAGATCGAAAAGGCCGAGGCAGTCCTGAACCTCGACGCGATCATCGCGGCGGCGGACGCGGTCATGGTCGCGCGAGGCGATCTCGGCGTCGAGATCGGGCTCTCGCAAGTGCCGCTCGTCCAGAAGCACATCATCGAGCGCGCCCGTGACGCCGGTCGTGCCGTGATCACCGCGACGCAGATGCTCGAGTCGATGATCCACGAGTCGGAGCCGACCCGGGCCGAGGTGTCCGATGTCGCGAACGCCATCCTCGACGGGACGTCAGCAGTCATGCTCTCGGCCGAGACTGCCGCCGGGGCTTTCCCCCTCCGGGCGGTGGCCCAGATGGACGCGATTGCGCGGTCGGTGGAGCCCTCGCTCGTCTACGAGCGCCGGGTCGCGGCCGACGCGGATGTCGCAGAGATCCTGACCCACGGTGCCTGCGACCTCGCCGACGACGTCGGCGCACCGGTGATCGCCGTCCCCACCCAGACCGGCGCGACGGCACGCCTCGTCTCCCGCTTCCGGCCTCAGGGGCCGATCGTGGCCGCGTCGACGAACACCGGCGTCCTCCAGCAGCTCGCGCTCGAATGGGCCGTCGTACCGCTCCTCGTCGACGAAACCCCGTCCATCGAGGCAGGCTGGGCGAACATCATCGGCCGGGTGGTCGAGCACGGCCTCGCGCAGCCGGGCGACACGATCGTGCTCACGGGCCGAGCCGGCGTCTCCTTCGGCGGCTCGACGAACCACGTCTTCCTGCACCGCGTCGACGAGCCCGAGGCGGGCCGGCGCGGTTCGGCCGATGCGCGGCAGGTGCTGCAGCGTCACGGTCGCCGCCTTCACGCCCGAGTCGCGCGCGAGGCGGTCGCCGGTGGTTGAGCAGGGCAGCGACCTCCTCCGGCGGTTCGGCAGCCCGCTCTACGTCTACGACCTCCGGGAGATCGAGCGGCGCTACCTCCGCTTCGTGCAGGCGTTCCCGTACCGGCCGCTCGACTGCCACTACGCGCTCGTCTGCAACAAGAACCCGGTCATCGTCCGGCGGCTCCACGAGCTCGGGGCCGGGGTGCACGCGAACACGCCCGGCGACGCCTTCGCGGCTCTCGCTGCCGGCGTGCCCGCCCAGGACGTCGTCTACAGCGGGACGAACCTCAGCGGCTCGGACCTCGACTACCTGCTCGCGCGCCACGTCGCTCTGAATGTCGACTCACTCGATCAGCTGCGCGATCTGGTGCGCCACGGAGGCTGCCGGAGCGTCGGGCTTCGGCTGCTGATCGACGATCCGGCGAAGCGGAACCGGATCGGCGTCTCGCCGGCCGAGCTGCGGGAGGCGCTCCGCATCGCCGAGGTCGCCGGCATTCGAGTGGCCGGGCTGCACATGTACGCCGGGACGAACAACCGCCGGCTCTCACGCTTCCTCGACTGCGTCGACCGGTTGCTTGCAGCGGCCGAGACGCTCCCCGACCTGGAGTTCGTGAACCTCGGCGGCGGCTACGGGATCGGCTATCGCGAGGGGGAGCCGGATCTCGACGTCGACATGATCGGGCAAGAGGTTGCTCGGCGCCTGCAGTCGCTCTCCCGGCGGCGCGGGCGGACAGTCCGGCTGATCGTCGAGCCCGGCCGCGTCCTGGTCGCGTCCGCGGGCTCGCTCCTGATGCGGGTCGTCTCGGTGAAGCACCGCGGCGGGCGGCGCTACATCGGCGTGGACACCACGGTCGGGAACATCGTCGTCCCGAGCGTCTACCACGGCTATCACCGGCTCGAGGCGCTGTCGCCGCGCGGCGCGATGCTCGAGCTGACGACGGACGTCTGCGGCAACACGACCCACTCGTCCGACTTCATCGCCCGCGACGTTCGCCTGCCGCAAGTCGAGCCCGGCGACGTCCTCGCGCTCCGCGACGTCGGCGCCTACGCGTACGCGATGTCGAGCCACTTCCTCAACCGTCCGCGCCCGGCGGAGGTGGTGCTGGACGGCGGCGAGGCGATCCTGACGACGAGACGGGAGACGCTCGACGACCTCCTCGCGCTGTACGAGCCCGCGGTTCTCGCGGGCGGAGTGCCGGCGTGAAGTGCATCCGCTGCGGGACCGACTCGGACTACAAGGCGCGGCAGGCGGGCGGCGCTTGCCGCAACTGCGGCCGGACGTTCGCTTTCGAGCCGAAGCGCGACCGGGGCATGACCGATCTCACGTTCGAGCTGGCGATCGAGGCGGTTTCGGACAACGGGCGCCTCGGGTGGAACGACGACCACCTCTACTACGACGTCTGCCGGCGGGTTCGCCGTCGCCGGATGGTGCACCGCGTGCTGCGCCGGCCGATGGTCAGCCTCGATCCGTGGCAGTTCGAGCTCCTGCTCGGCCGGTGGGTCGATACGCACGGGCCGATCGTCGGTCGCCTGGAGCGGCGGGTGTTCGCGGAGACTGCTCCTGACGCCGCTGCAACCCCCGTCGAGGCGTCCGGCTTCGAGCACCTCGTCGTGTGCGACGACGACGCGACCGCCGACATGCTGATCGTCAACGGCTTTCACGCCGAGCTCAAGTGCCCGGTGCTGGCCTACAGCGGCTACCCCGCGCACGTCTACGAGCCGCTGCTCCCGCTCCTGCGGGAGCGGCCGCCGGCGACGGTCGTGGTGATCCACAGCGCCGACTGGGACGGGTGCCGGCTCGCAGGCTCGATTGCCGACGACTCGCGCTGGTTCGCCGGCGTCGAACTGCCGAAGGTGGTCGACGCGGGGCTGCGTCCCGGAGATGCGAAGCGCTTCCGCGGCCTCCTCCAGGTGGCCGGTGGCGGTCCCCGCGTCGCGTCGCCCGGCGTCTCGCCCGAGGAGGCGAAGTGGCTCGGCAAGTACCGCCTCGAGCTGGCAGCGGCGCGTCCGCGGGTGCTGATGGGCGTGTTGGCGCGCGTGTTGCGCGGCGAGACGGAGGGCGGGGGCGCGGACGGCACAGGCGTGTTGTGGGGCGGCGACGCATGGGCGGACGGTGATGACGAGGTCGGCTGACGCCGCCGCGTGGGCGGCCGAGCCCGCGCGCGCCGAGCGGGCGCAGATCGGCGGTGTCGTGGGCGGTCGACGTCGATGCCGTCACGCTGGCGCGCTTCGCCCGGGCGCTCGGCTCGCGTCGGCAGCTGCTCGCCGCACCCGGCCGGAACTTCGTCGCCGACTGGGACGCGTGTCGTTCCGCGGGCGCAGCGTTCGGGGCGAACGAGTTGGAGCTGCTCGCGCGCCGGGGGCGGCTCAGCGAGGTCGAAGGAGCGTTCGCACTTGCCTGGCTGGATCGGCAGAGCCTGCACCTCGCGCGCGACCCGATCGGGGAACGCGGCCTGTACTACGCCCACGTTTCGGACGGCGTAGCCTTCGCTTCGACGCTCCGGCCCCTCCTCGACGGCGGCATCGTCCCGCGCGCGCTGAATACCGGCGCGTTGCCCGCCTACCTCTCGTTCGGCTACCTCCCGGGCCGCGAAACCCTCGTCGAGGGCATCTTCGAGCTCCTACCCGGGCAACATCTCGTCTTCCGCGGCAACACCGTCCGCGACGAGCGCATCTGGAGCCTTCCGTCCGAGGACGAACAGCCAGAGGACGAGGAGGTCTACCGCCGCCGCCTACGCGCGCGACTGGAACGGGCAGTCAGCCTGCGCCTGCCTGACTCGGGCCCCGTCGCGGCGACGCTGTCGGGCGGGATCGACTCGAGTGTCGTCACGGCGCTGGCGAGCCGGCTGCACGGCGGCTCCGTCTCGACCTTCTCGCTCTCGTTCGGGCGCGGGATCCCGAACGAGCTCGAGTTCGCAGCGGCCGTCGCGGCGCACTGCGGGACCGACCATCACATCGTCGAGCTCTCGCCGCGGACCGTGATGGAGCGGTTCGACGCGACGATGGCCGATCTGAGCACGCCGATCGGCGAGCCGCTCACCGTTGCGAACTCGCTCCTCTTCGAAGCGGCCTCCGAGCGGGCCTCGGTCGTGCTCAACGGCGAGGGCGGCGACCCCTGCTTCGGCGGCCCGAAGAACATCCCGATGCTCCTGCACGAGCTCTACGGGCCTGCGTTGCCTGGTGCGCAGCACCACCTCGAGCGGAGCTACCTCGTCGCGCACCGGAAGTGCTTCACGGAGCTCGAGCGGATGCTCGACCCGGACCTGCTCGTCGCGGGGGCGCTCGAGGCGGTCGTGACCCCGCACCTCTGCGACCCGCGGTGGTCCTCGCTCGTGAACCGGCTGATGGCCATGAACGTGACGTTCAAGGGCGGCCATCACATCCTTCCGAAGGTCGACCAGCTCAGCCGTTCGTACGGAGTGCTGCCGCGGTCGCCGCTCTTCGACCGCGGCGTCGTCGATGCGGCGCTGCGAATGCCGGCCGACCTCAAGCTGCGGGGAACGGTCGAGAAGTACATCCTGAAGCGGGCCGTCGAGGACTTGCTGCCGGCCGAGATCGTGGCGCGCCGGAAGAGCGGCATGCGCGTGCCCGTCGAGGTGTGGCTGCAGGGGAAGTTCGACCGGTTCGCGCGCGAGCGGCTGCTCGACGGTCTCGCCCCGTACGGAATCATCCAGCGCTCCTATCTGGAGGAGCTCGCCCGCCCGGACAAGCAGCTGCCGCCACCGCGCCGTGGCGTGAAGATCTGGCTGCTCCTGTCGCTGGAGGCGTGGCTGCGAACGGTGCTCGCGACGCCCTAGCGTCGCCCGAACGCCGCTCCGCAGAACTTGCAGATCAGGATCAGCGACGTGATGAGGATGGTGCTCCCCACGAGGTCCCGGACGCCCGAGCCTGCGGGCAGCAGTACGGCAGCGACGATCGCCGTGGTCAGCACCAGGGTCGGGAGGAAACAGGCCTCGACGACGCGCTTGTCGTACAGCTTCCAGAACCAGATGGCCATGCACGAAGCCTCGCCGGTCCCGCAGGCGTGTCGCGTCGGGGAAACGCCTAGCGCGACGCCTAGCCGCTCCCTAGGCTTCGGGGCCGACGTAGTTCTCGGCGAGCGAGGTCGCTGCAGCGCGGGACGACGCCACGTAGGCGAGCTGCGAGAGCTGGAGCTTCGCGTCGAACGGATCGCCGCCCGGAATCCGGTGCAGCATCGTCGTCATCCACCACGAGAAGTGCTCGGCGCGCCACACTCGCCGGAGCGCGTCGCGGGAGTAGCTCTCGAGTGCAGATTCGTCGCCGCTCTCGTACCACTGCGCGAGCGCCGCACCGAGGATCCGAACGTCCGCGACCGCGAGGTTCAGTCCCTTCGCGCCGGTCGGGGGAACGATGTGCGCGGCGTCGCCGGCGAGGAACAGCCGGCCGTGCTGCATCGGCTCGACGACGAAGCTCCGCATCCCGGTGACGCCCTTCTCGAGGATCGGGCCCTCGTTGAGCGTCCAGCCGTCGAGCCCGAGCCGCAGGTGGAGCTCCGCCCAGATCCGTTCGTCGGGCCACTCGTCGAGATCCTCGTCCGGTGCGCACTGGAGGTAGAGCCGGGTGATCTCCGGCGAGCGCATGCTGTGGAGCGAGAAGCCGCGGTCGTGCCAGGCGTAGATCAGCTCCTCGCTCGACGGCGGCGCCTGGGCGAGGATGCCGAGCCAGCCGAAGGGGTACTCACGCGAAAAGACGGTCAGGACGCCGTCGGGGACGCTGTCCCGGCAGATGCCGTGGAAGCCGTCGCAACCGGCGACGACGTCGCAGCTGAGCTCGATCTCCTCGCCGGCGTGCGTGTAGCGGACGAACGGGCGCTCCGACTCGAGGTCGTGTACCGAGACGTCGTCGACCTCGAACTGGATGGGGCGGCCCGTCTCGACCCGGGCTGCGATCAGGTCCTTCACGACCTCCTGCTGCCCGTAGACCGTGATGTGACGGCCGGTGAGCTCGCTCAGGTCGATGCGGTGACGCGCTCCCTCGAACTGGAGCTCGAGCCCGTGGTGGGGCAGCCCTTGCTCGCGCAGGCGTGCCCCGACGCCGATCTCGGTCAGCAGCTCGACGGTTCCGTGCTCGAGGACGCCGGCGCGCACGCGGCTCTCGACGTACTCGCGGCTGCGGGCCTCGAGCACGACGGAATCGATCCCTTCCAGGTGGAGGAGCTGCGCCAGCACGAGACCGGCAGGGCCTGCCCCCACGATCGCGACCTGGGTGTCTGCCGAGCTCATCCCTCTCGCTCGAAGAGGGCGGCCTGACCCTGGCCGACGCCGACGCACATCGTGGCGAGGCCGTAGCGGCCTTGCCGGCGGCGGAGCTCGTGGAGCAGCGTGACGACGAGGCGGGCGCCGCTCATCCCGAGCGGATGGCCGATTGCGATCGCGCCGCCGTTCACGTTGACCTTCTCCTCGTCCAGGCCGAGCTCGCGCACGACGGCGAGGCTCTGGGAGGCGAAGGCCTCGTTCAGCTCGACCAGGTCGAGCGTCGCCGACGTCGATCCCGGCGCGGGCCAGCAGCTTGCGCACGGCCGGCACCGGCCCGATTCCCATCACGCGCGGGTCGACCCCGGCGACGGCGCTCGCGACGAAGGCGCCGAGCGGCTCGATGCCGAGCGACTGCGCCTTCTCCTCGGAGGCGATCACGAGCGCGGCGGCGCCGTCGTTGAGGCCGCTCGAGTTGCCGGCCGTGACGGTGCCGTCCTTGCGGAAGGCGGGCTTCAGGCCTGCCAGCTTCTCCGCCGTCGTGTCGGGCCTGGGGTGCTCGTCCTTCTCCAGCCCGCCCGCGGGGACGAGCTCGTCGGAGAAGTCGGCCGCCGCCCAGCGCTGCTGCGAGCGCAGGGCGAACGCGTCCTGATCCTCGCGCGAGACGCTCCAGCGCTCGGCCACGTTCTCGCCCGTCTCGCCCATCGACTCGAGCGGGAACTTCGCCTCCATCGCCGGGTTCGGGAAGCGCCAGCCCAGGGTCGAGTCGTACATCGTCCGGTCGCCGCGCGGGAAGGCGGCGTCCGGCTTCGCGGTCACGAGCGGCGCCCGGCTCATCGACTCGACGCCGCCGGCCACGAACAGGTCGCCGTCGCCGGCGGCAATCGCGTGGCAGGCGCCGACGACGGCCGAGAGTCCCGAGGCGCAGAGCCGATTCAACGTCACGCCGGCGACCGAGTCGGGCAGACCCGCCAGCAGCGCCGCCATCCGGGCGACGTTGCGGTTGTCCTCGCCCGCCTGGTTCGCGCAGCCGAGATAGACGTCCTCGATCTCCGCCGGATCGACGCCGGATCGCTCTACCGCCGCGGCGATTGCGACCGCCGCCAGATCATCCGGACGCACTTCAGCCAGGCCGCCTCCGTAGCGCCCGACCGGCGTCCGCACCGCAGAGAGCACGACCGCGCGGCTCATGCGGGCGGCTCCTCGGCCAGGACCTCCTGGGCGACCGCGAAGGCGGAGTTCGCCGCGGGGACGCCGCAGTAGATGGCCGTCTGCAGCAGGACCTCCTTGATCTCGTCCGGCGTGAGGCCGTTGCGGAGGGCGGCGCGGACGTGCATCGCGAGCTCGTGCTCGTGTCCGCCGGCGACCAGCGCGGTCAGCGTGATGCAGCTCCGCGTCCGCCGGTCGAGCCCGGGCCGGGTCCAGATCTCGCCCCAGGCGTAGCGCGTGATCAGATCCTGGAAGTCGGCGGTGAAGTCGGTCGTGCGTGCGATCGCCCGGTCGACGTGCTCGTCGCCGAGCACCGCGCGGCGCACCTCCGTGCCGCGCTCGTAGCTGTCGCTCATGGGTTCTCCTCCGTCAGATGGGCGAGCACGTGCTCCGTGAACGTCGACGGCTGCTCGGCGTTCGTCATGTGACGCGCTCCGGTCACTGTCACGTGGCGGGCGCCGGAGATGGAAGCCGCGAGCTGCGCGCCGGTCTCGGGCGGCGCGACGGGATCTCCCTCCCCGGTGACGACGAGCGTCGGAGCTTCGATCGCCGCGAGCCGGTCGTGCAGGTCGAGCTCGGCCAGCGCTTCGCAGCAGCCGGCGTATCCCTCGGCGGGCGTCTCGACGAGCATCGCGCGGAACGACTCCCGGAGCGAGTCGGGCGCGAGGGGCGTGAACCAGCGGTCGAGGGCGGCGTCAGCGATCGCCGCGACTCCGTCCGCTCGTACCGTCGCCGCACGTTCGAGCCACTGCTCGCGCGGCGGCAGGCTCGGTGCGGTGGAGCAGAGGACGAGCCGGTCGATCCGCTCCGGCGCCTCCGCGGCAAGCCACATGCCGACCATCCCGCCGATCGAGAGGCCGCAGAACGAGGCGCGCTCGATGCCGAGGTCGTCGAGCAGGTCGAGAGCGTCGCGGCCCAGATCGTCGATCGAATACGGGCCAGGGGGCACAGGCGAGCGGCCGTGCCCGCGCTGGTCGTAGCGGACGAGCCTGAACGTGCGCCGACAGCGCGGCAACCTGCGGATCCCACATCTCGAGGGTCGTGCCGAGCGAGTTGCACAGCATCAGCGGGGCAGCTCCGTGCGGCCCGTCCAGCCGATAGTGCAGCGTCACGCATCGACCTCGATCGGCCGCCGCGAGCTCTCGTAGAAGGCGAGCGCGCGGTCGACGAGCTCGGCCGACGAGCCGAGGTAGGTAGAGGGATCGAGAGCGGCATCGAGCGCCGCCGGCTCGAGGCCGGCTCGTGAATCGCCGAGGAGCGCGTCCCGGAAGCTCGCCTCCGACGCGGCGGCCTCCCGCACGATCTCCTGCGCCTCCGCTCGGCCCAGCCGGTCCTGCAGGAGGAAGGCGACTCGCTCGGCCAGCACGAGCCCGCCGGTCAGATCGAGGTTCCGCCGCATGCGGGCGGAGTCGACCTCCAGCGACTCGAGCGCGCCCGCGAGCGCGTGGAGCGCGCCGCCGGTGTGCGCGAGCGCACCGACCAGAGCCTCCCACTCGGCCTGCCAGGCGCCGGCGGCGCGCTCGTGCTCCTGCTCCAGCGACCCGACGAGGACGGTGGCATGAGCCGCGGCGAGCCGTGCGCTGGCGCGCGCGAGCGTCGAGCCGATCGGGTTGCGCTTCTGCGGCATCGTCGAGGACCGTCCCGTGCCCTGGCCTTCCGCCACCTCGCCGACCTCCGTCTGCGCGAGCAGCACGAGATCGAGGGCGATCTTCGAGGCGACACCGGCGGTGATCGCAAGTGCAGCCCCGAGCTCTGCAACGCGAGTCCGGTTCGTGTGCCACGGGAGTGTCGGAGCCTGGAGGCCGAGCTCCCGCGGCATAGAGGTCGGCGAGCGCGATGCCCTGGTCGCCGAACCCCGCCAGGGTTCCGGCCGCTCCACCGAGCTGCGCCGCAAGCCGCTCTCGGGCCACCTGCTCGAGTCGCACGCGCGCCTCGACGATCGCCGTGAGCCAGCCGGCCGCCTTGACGCCGAAGGTCGTCGGCACGGCGTGCTGCAGGAGTGTCCGGGCGACCATCAGCGTGTCGCGATGCTCGCTCGCGAGCGCCGCGGTTGCCGCCGCCACGTCGTCTGCCTCCGCGAGCACGAGCGCGAGTGCCCGCCGGGAGACGAGCATCGCCGCCGTGTCGACGATGTCCTGGCTGGT
>CAWGAD010000007.1:0-95711 GCA_963820565.1 uncultured Gaiellaceae bacterium | reverse complement strand
GACAACTACAAGACGCTGTTCACGACCGCGACGCTCGTCACGGCGATCAAGAACAGCGCCATCTGGGTTGCGGTCGTCCCTGCGTTCGTGACCGCCGTGGGCCTGATCTTCGCCGTCCTCACCGGGCGGGTCCGCTGGGCGGTCGCGTTCAAGACGGCGATCTTCCTGCCGATGGCGATCTCCGCATTCGCGACCGGGGTGACGTGGCGGATCATGTACCAGCAGGACCCGAGCCTCGGTGCCGTCAACGCACTCGGCCGAGTGGCCGTCGACGCCGTCCGGCCGCCCGGGATCCTCCCCGACGCAGCTCCGTCGACTCCGAACCTCGGCGGGTCGACGTCGAGCGGACTGGTACTGAAGACTCCGCTTCGGCCAGAGGGCGTGGCCCTGCTGGGGCTGACCGCGATCTCGCCCGAGGCGGTTCCCACCGGGGCGATCCAGGCGGTCGAGCCGCAGTCGAAGCCTCGGGAGATCGTCGGCGTCGTCTGGCGCGACTTCAAGCCCGGCGGCGGCAGACCCGGCATCGTCGACAAAGGCGAGCTCGGGCTGCCCGGCGTGACCATCGAGCTGCGCGATCCAGGCGGCAAGGTCGTGCAGAAGACGTCGTCCGGCAAGGACGGGGCGTTTGCGTTCCAGGACGTCACCGCCGGCACGTACCACGCGGCGATCTCGAAGAGCACCTTCGCGCAGCCCTGGGGCGGCTTCGCCTGGCTCGGGACGAAGCTGATCACGCCCTCGCTGCTGATCGCCTACATCTGGATCTGGGCCGGCTTCGCCATGGTCGTGATCGGCGGAGGCCTCTCGACGCTGCCGAGCGAGGTGCTCGAGGCGGCGCGCATCGACGGGGCGACCGAGTGGCAGGTCTTCCGTCGCGTGACCGTGCCGCTCCTCGCACCGGTGCTCTCGGTCGTCTTCATCACGATGATCATCAACGTCCTCAAGGTCTTCGACCTCGTCATCACGTTGGCGCCCGGCTCGTCGCAGGACTCCGCGAACGTGATCGCCCTGGCCATGTGGCGCGAGTCGTTCGGCGGCGTCAACGACTTCGGAGTCGGCTCGGCGATCGCGGTCCTCCTCTTCTTGCTCGTGATCCCCGTCCTGGCGCTCAACGTCCGGCGATTCCGGAGGGAGGCGTGACGGCCGCCAGGCTGATCCGGTTCGCGACCCGCGCGCCGATCCACCTCCTGCTGCTGGCGCTCGGACTGCTGTGGCTCGTGCCGACCGTCGGGCTCTTCCTGACCTCGATCCTGCCGGCGCAGGCGTTCACGGAGCAGGGCTGGTGGCAGATCTTCTCCAACCCCAGCCTCGCCACGTGGGAGAACTACAGCGCGGTCATCCACAACCACTCGATCATGCACTCGCTCGTCACGACCGCCGAGATCGCGGTCGGGAACACGCTGCTCGTGATCCTGATCGGCGCCCTCGCCGCCTACGCGTTCGCCTGGCTCGAGTTCCCCGGGCGCGACTGGATCTTCCTGGTCGTCATCGGCCTGCTCGTCGTGCCGCTCCAGATGGCGCTGATCCCGACGTTCACCCTCTACAACCACCTGCACCTCTACGACACGGTGCTCGGGATCATCCTCTTCCACGCGGCGTTCGGGCTGCCGTTCGCGATCTTCCTGCTGCGGAACTACTTCGTCGGGATTCCGAAGGACATCCTCGAGTCGGCGCGGATCGACGGCGCTTCCGAGTTCCAGATCTTCGTGCGCCTGATCCTGCCGCTGGGGGTGCCCGCGATCGCGTCGCTCGCGATCTTCCAGTTCCTCTGGACGTGGAACGACCTGATCGTCGCGCTCACGTTCGGCCAGAACGTGGAGCCGATCACGGTCGCGATCTTCTCGAACCTGCGCCAGTTCGGCGCCAACATCGCCTTGATCGCGCCTGCGTCGTTCATCTCGCTGATCGTTCCGCTGGCCGTCTTCTTCGCGTTCCAGCGCTACTTCGTCCAGGGTCTCCTGGCCGGCTCGGTGAAGTGACCACGGTCGGCGTGGCGGCGCCGCCGAGTCCTTCCTCCGATCCTCCGATCGATGGATGCCGCGCGGGGAGGCTGGCAGGAATGCTCGGGCCAGAGCCCGACAGGGCAGTACCCCGAGCATGAAAGGAGCATGCGTGCCGTACGTCAACGTCAGCAGTGAGAACGGCAACGACGTCAAGATCTACTTCGAGGATCACGGGAGTGGGCAGCCGGTCGTCCTGATCCACGGCTATCCGCTGAATTCAGACTCCTGGGAGCGCCAGGAGCCGGCGCTGCTCACGGCCGGCTACCGCGTGATCCGCTACGACCGCCGCGGTTTCGGGAACTCGAGCAGGCCGACGACCGGCTTCGACTACGACACCTTCGCCGCCGACCTGAACGCGTTGCTGGAGCACCTCCAGATCGAGCACGCCGTGCTCGTCGGCTTCTCGATGGGCAGCGGTGAGGTCGTCCGCTACCTCGGCAAGTACGGTTCAGAGCGCGTGAGCAGGGGCGTGCTGTTCGGCGCGATCCCGCCGTTCCTGCTCAAGACCGACGACAACCCCGAGGGTGTCGACGGGCAGGTGTTCGAGGACATCAAGGCCGCGATCCTCAAGGATCGGTACGCCTACTTCAAGGACTTCCTCGACAACTTCTACAACGTCGACACATTCGCGCCGGACCGGATCAGCGAGCAGGCGAGGCAGGCGAGCTTCAACGTCGCCGCTGGCTCTTCGCCGCACGCGAGCTACGCGTGCGTCGATACCTGGCTGACCGACTTTCGCGCCGATCTGCCGAACATCGACGTGCCGATGCTCGTCGTGCACGGGACGGCGGACCGGATCCTGCCGTACGAGGCCACCGCAAAGCGACTTCCTGGTCTGGTCCCGAACCTCACAGTGATCCCTGTCGAGGGCGGACCGCACAACATCGGCTGGACGCACCCCGAGGAGTGCAACAAGGCGTTGCTCGAGTTTCTGGCGTCGGGGCAAAGCTCGATCCAGAGCCCAGCTTCTGTGCCGGCGACGGTCAGAGCCTGACAGGTCGCGTAGAGCGCGAGTGCAGCAACGGTGGCCTACGGCAGGTTCGCCGTGGGCCACCGCGGTCCACGCACGTTCCCGCCCTGGCGGAAGTGGCGGCGGGGGTGGGATTTGAACCCACGGGACGCTTGCACGCCCAACGGTTTTCAAGACCGCCCGATTCGACCGCTCTCGCACCCCGCCCGGGGGCAGCCTAGCCGCTTGGTTGAGCCACTCGAGGGGCAGCCGCGCGGGCCTCGACAAGAGGGGTCACTCGAGTGAGTGAGTTCGAGCGTGGGACTGCAAGTAATTGCCACATCGACCCCACTAGCTGGTCATGGACACGCCAACTCTGCTTCTCCACCAGGCAAGGGCTTCGTGATGACGACGATCCTCGTCGTCGAAGCCGAGGAGTCTCTCCGTGCGCTGCTCCGTCGCGCGCTCGCGCGCCTCGGCCGGCAGGTCATGCTGGCGCCCGACGCCGTCAGCGCGCTGGCACTCTTCCAGCACTCGGAGGAACCGATCGACCTCATCATCAGCGAGGAGCGGCTTCCCGGCATGAGCGGCTCCAGCCTCGCGGAGGAGCTTCGAAGCCGCGATCCGAGCATCCCGATTCTGCTCGTCAGCGGCAATTTCGCGAGGCCACCCGGGGAGTTCCCCGAGCTCGAGAAGCCGTTCACGTTCGGCCAGCTGGAGCACAGGATCACCGAGATGCTCGCGGCGGCACGGCTTCCGGCCGGCCGACCCACTGCCGGAGGGCGAGTCTAGAGGTCACCGCTCGATGCGCTCGGGGGCGCCGTACGGGCGCAGCACCTCGGGTACCTCGCCCTGGAAGTTCTCCAGGATCGCGAGCGCCATCCGGTCGACGACCGCAGTGCCGTTCAGCGTGTGCACGGGCTCGACGCCGTGCTCGCCGCGATAGCGGATCCCGAGCCGGCGGGCCTGGAAGTCGGTCGTGTTCGAGATCGACGCCGTCTCGCGGTAGCGCCCCTGGCTCGGAAACCAGATCTCGACGTCGTACGTCTTCGCGGCCGCGGCGGAGATGTCGCCTGCGGGGAGGACGACGACGCGATAGGGGAGGCCGAGCTCGCGGACGAGCTCCTCCGTGTTCGCGAGCAGGAGCTCGTGCTCGGCCCAGGAGTCCTCCGGCCGCGTCAGCGAGAACTGCTCGACCTTGTTGAACTGGTGGACGCGGATCATCCCGCGCGTGTCGCGGCCTGCGGCGCCGGCCTCGCGCCGGAAGCACGGCGAGAAGGCGACGTAGCGGAGCGGCAGCTCGTCGGCCGCGAGGATCTCGCCCGGCGTGCAGGCTCGCGAGCGGGATCTCCGCCGTGCCTGCGAGGTAGAGCCCGTCCGCCTCGACCTCGTAGACGTTCGCCTCGTCCGAGGGGAACGCGCCCGTGCCGATCAGCGCCTCCTCGCGCACGAGCACAGGCGGGAGCACGGTGACGAAGCCCTTCTCGGCGAGCCGGTCGAGCGCGAGCCGGTAGAGCGCGAGCGCGAGACGCGCCGTGTCGCCGATCCAGTAGCCGAAGCGCGCGCCGGACATCCGCGCCGCGCGCTCCATGTCGAAACGGCCGATCTCCAGGTGCTCGCGGGCACCCTCGGTCGCCGTGGGCTCGCCGACGCGGCGGATCTCCTCGACGTCGTCCTCGGTCGAGCCGTCGGGGACGTCGTCGCTCGGGAGGTTCGGGACGCGGAGCGCGAGCCGGTCTCGCTCGGCCTCGGCCGCCGCGAGCTCTTCCTCGGCCGCCTTGAGCTCCTCCTTCACCTGCTGGAGCTCGGCGAGCTGCTCGGGCGAGGGCTTTCCCTTCACCTTCGTGCGGCCGCGCAGCTCGTCGATCCGCGGCACGAGCGCGCGCCAGCGCTCGTCGGCCTCGAGGAGCGCATCGAACGCATCGGCTGCCCCCTTTCGCGCGAGGGCCGTGCGTGTGGTGTCGGGATCGTTGCGCGCGGCTTTGAGGTCGATCATGCGCGGGAGTCTAGGTAGGCCTCGAGCACCTGCGCGACGCCCTCTTCCTTCACGCCGGGGCAGATCCAGTCCGCGCGCGCCTTCAGCTCCTCGTGGCCGTTCTCGACGGCGATCCCGTAGCCCGCCCGGTCGAGCAACTCGAAGTCGTTCTCGCCGTCGCCGAACGCGACCGTGTCGGCGATGGGAAGACCGAGGTGCTCGGCGACGAACGCGAGCCCGGTTCCCTTCGAGATCCGCGGGCTCGCGAGCTCGAGGAAGTACGGCAGCGACTTGGCGATGAAGAGGCGCTCGCCGAACTGCTCGACGAGCCGCGGCCTGAGGGCGTCGAGCTCAGCCGGGTCGCCGACGACGACGAGCTTCGTCGGTGGGTGCTCGAGCCAGGCGAGCAGGTCGCCGACGGGCGTGACGGGAAGGCTCTGGAAGTCGGCATACGCTCGGGAGCTGGTCGGTGATCTCAGCGACGTAGAGCTCGTCGTTGACGTAGCAGTTGAGCCCGAAGCCGGCGTTCTGCACCGCGGCGATCGCCTCCCGCGCGAGCTGCGACGGGAATCGGCTCGTGCAGAAGCCACTCGGCCGTCACCGGATCGACCACGGCCGCGCCCTGGTAGCAGACGAGCGGCTCCTCGATCCCGGCGGCCCGCGCGAAGGGAAGCGCCGAGCGGAACATGCGCCCGGTGGCGATCAGGAACGGAATCCCGGCGGCGCGGGTGGCTCGGATCGCGGCGATCGTGCGCGGCCGGAGCACGCCGTCCTCCGCGATCAGCGTGCGGTCGAGGTCGCACGCGAACGCGCTGACCTGGCGCGGGAAGTCGGGAGGGAGGTTCAGCCGGAGGTCGACTGGACGACGTACGCGGCGACGTCGGCGATTTGCTTCTCGCTCAGCTGGCTCGAGAACGACGGCATGGCGCCGCGGCCGTTCGTGACGCGATCGATCACGAGCGCGGCGTCCGGCTTGGCATCGTCGAGGTTCGGCCCGACGTTGCCCGTCGAGCCCGCCGCTTCGAGCGTATGGCAGCCGCCGCAGCCGGCCGAGGCGTAGACCTGCTCGCCCGCAGCCGGGTCGCCCTCGACGGTCGACGTCGGCGGCGCCTCGGTCGTTGTCCCGGTCGTCGCCTCCGGCAGCGTGCCCTCGACCGTCTCCGGCGTGGGCGTGACCTCCTCGCCGCCGCCGCAGCCGGCGACACCGAGCGAAAGGGCCAGCAGCGAGAGCAAAAGCGCGGCGCGACGCATCGGCGCTGAGTCTAACCAGCCTCGCCCAGGCGGGTGACGGGCAAGTGCGATCGCGATCGCGGCGCCGATTCCGAGCACGTCCCCGGGGGTGTCGTTCACGATCAGCGAGACCGCAAGGCCGGCGAGAAACGCGTCGAGCACGGCGTTCCGGGGAGCGCGAAGCGCGAGCGCGATCAGGATCGCGAGCGAGCCGAGGACGACGACGGTCGCGCCCACGCTTCGCACGGTCCGGCGCACGGAGAGCTCGATCCGGTCGGCGATGTCGCCGGCAAGGGCGGACGGGCCGTCGCCGACCGCGTCGGTGACGTGGCTCGAGCCGCCGGTCGCCGCGTCGAGCCCGACGAGGAGAAGCGCGACCGCGACCGCGCCGACGGCCACGGCGGCTGCGAGCCGCAGCGTCAGCCGGTGGCCCTGGAGCCTCAGAAACAGGACGAGATAGGCGACGGCGAGCACGACGATGCCGCCGCCGTCGGCGCCGAAGCGATCGCCGCCGATGGTGACGAACGCGAGCGCCGCAACGCCGATCCCGGCCCGGCCGAGCAGCGCAGCACCGACGAGCGCGGGGGCGAGCAGCATCGTCTCGAGCAGGTTGTTGACCCCGTAGAAGCGACCGGATTGAGAGGGGCCGAACGGCGAGAGCGCCACGGTCTCGGCATCGATGCCCATCGCCACGAGATAGGCCGCGAGGATGGCCGCGCAGGCCAGCCCGAGCGGAAGCAGGAGCACCGCGATCCCGGCCAACAGAGCGCCAGCACGGGCTCGAGCCAGAGGTTCGCGGCCAGGACGACCAGGAGCGCCCGAAGCGCGTACGCGGGCCGGACGATTGCGAGCCCGACCAGGAGGACCGCGAGCGCGATCGTCAGTGGCAGCCGCCAGCGGTCGTTTCGGTCGATCCGGTCGTCCAGCGTCTCGAGCGCCTCGACCGGGTCGTCGCTCGGGACGACGCGAAGGCGGCCGGTGGCGACGTCCGTGACCGAGACGAGACCGTCGATCCTCGTCGAGTCGGACGTGAGCAGGCCGCGCTCGCCGAGGAGCGCGATCGGATAGCGCACATCGTTGTCGCTGCTGCCCGGCGGTGGCAGAGAGACCAGGATCTCCGGTCCGCCCGAGGCTCCGAGCTCGATCAGCGCGTCGCCTGGCGCAACACCTCCGAGCAGCCCGTGCTCGAGCTTGCCGCGCACAAGCGCCGCGAGCGCCGACTCGCGCGTGATCGTCGGACCGGCGCCGGGAACGAGCAACCCGATCGCGGCGCGATCCGCGTAGTCGGCCGGATCGAACGGCGGCACGACGCGTACGCCCGCCTGTGCGGGAGCGGCTGCGAACAGTGCGAGCACGAGGAGCGCGAGACGCATCGGGGCCGATTCTCCCGTCTGCGAGGATCGGCGCGTGCCCATCTCCGACGCGCTGCCCGTCTATCACCACAACGAGCGCCACTCGATTCAGCGTCGCGGCGAGCCCCGAGCGAGCGCTCGCGGCGGCCCGGGCGACGGCGCTCGAGGACGTGCCGCTCGTCCGCGCTCTCTTCCGGCTGCGCGGGCTCCGGGCTGCGCCGACCGGGTCGCTCTGGGACGCGCTCGTCGCCGAAGGCTTTCAGCCGTTCCGCGACGACACGCTCGTTCTCATCGGCAAGCCGTGGTCGCCACGTGGCGGGCTCCGGCGCGTCGACGACTTCATCGCGTTCGCCGAGCCGGGCTGGGCAAAGATGGCGCTGGACCTCCGCGCGGTGCCGGACGGCGCCGGTGCGAGGATCGAAACCGAGACGCGCGTCTTCCTCACCGACCGCAGCGTCGCGCCGGCGTTTCGCGGCCTACTGGCTCGTCGTCCGGCCGTTCAGCGGCTTCACCCGCCGCAGCTGGCTCAAGGCGGCGAAGCGACGCGCGGAAACGTAGGCTGCGGGGATGCTGATCGAGCGGAGCATGCACCCGGAGTGGCTCTCGAATACCTATCTGGTGGCCGACGAGCCCGGCGGCACGGCGGTCTTCGTCGACAGCGGCGCGCCGCTCGACCCGCTACACGAGGTCGTCGAGCGCGAAGGGCTCAACGTCACGCATCTCCTGACGACGCACTCGCACCACGACCACGTCGCCGGCGACGACGAGCTCGTCCAGCGCTACGGCGTCGAGATCGTCAAAGGGCCGCTCGAGGTCGGCGGGCTGCGCATCCAGGCGCTCGAGACGCCCGGGCACGCGGACGACCACCTCGTCTTCGTCGCGAACGACATCGTCGCCTTCACCGCCGACATCCTCTTCAAGGACGCGGTCGGAGGCGGGCCGGACGCAGTGCCGATCCGGCATTCCGTGATGGACGTCCTGATGACGCTGCCGCCCGAGCTGCGGGTGCTGCCGGGGCACACCGAGGAGACGACGATCGGGCGCGAGTGGGCGGAGAACCCGTTCGTCCTCTACTGGCGCGGCGAGGTCGAGGCGATCGGCGAGGCCGTCAAGGTCGGTGGGGAGGACGCCGAGCTCGTCGTCTGGTCGCCCGACTACGACGGCAAGGGCAAGGCGCTCGTCCGCTTCGCCGACGGCCGCGAAGCCATCATCGGCGGCTCGCGAGTTGAGAGGTACGAGCGATGAGCTTCATCGTCGAAGAGCGTCTGGAGGAGTACGCCGAGCGGCACACGACGCCGCCCGACCCGCTGCTCGCCGAGCTCGCGCGAGGAGACGCGCGCGACGATGAGCGCGCCGCAGATGCTGACCGGTCCGATCGAGGGACGCTTTCTCGAGCTCCTCGTCCACACAGCCGGCGCCAAGCGCGTGCTCGAGATCGGCACGTTCACCGGCTACGCCGCGCTCTCGATGGCGGCCGCGCTGCCGGAGGACGGCCATGTCGACACCTGCGACATCGAGCCGGCGCACGTCGAGGTCGCGCGGCGCTACATCTCCCGGAGCCCGCATGCCGCCAAGATCACGATCCATCTCGGGCCTGCGCTCGACACGATCGCGCAGCTCGAAGGGGAGTTCGACTTCGTCTTCATCGACGCGGACAAGGAGAACTACGACAACTACTACGAGGCCGTGCTGCCCCGCCTGAGCGAGCGCGGCCTGATCGCGATCGACAACACGCTCTGGAGCGGCAAGGTGCTCGACCCGCCGGACGACAGCTCGCGGGCGATCGCCGCGCTGAACGACAAGCTGGCGGCCGACGAGCGCGTCGTCTGCGTCCAGCTGTCGGTCCGCGACGGCGTCACCCTGATTCGCCGCCGCGGCTAACCGCTCTCGCCGCGCCGCGTCTCATGTGACGATGAGCGCAAACCGCGTGGACGTCGAAGCCGCAGGTGTCCGGGCGACGAAGGCTCAGATCGGGCCGTTCGAGGTGCAGCTCCTCTCCTTCGCCCCGAACCACCGCATCGAGGCGTTCGACGTCGAGAAGGGCTACCTCGTCGTGGTTCTCGCGGGCGCGGTCGCGAAGACGTTCGGGCGCGTCCGCTGGACGCTCGCGCGCGACAGCCTCGCGCTGCTTCCTGCCGGTGCCGCCCACACGAGCCACTTTGCCCGCATCCCGACGAGCGTCCTCGCGGTCCGCGCGCGCAACGGTGAGACGTCCGCCTTCGGAACGACTGCTGCGCCGCCTCCGCCACGTGCGTGCTGCCGCTTCGACGACGATCGGCAGCCGGATCGCCGGCGAGCTGCGGGCGCGGGACGAGAGCTGGCCGCTCGCGGCGGAGGGCCTCGTGCTCCAGCTCCTGGCGACGGCCGGCCGAGCGGACGCGGCCGAGCAGCCGCGCCGTCCCGCCTGGCTGCGCGACGTGCGCGACCTCCTGCACGAGCGCGCGCCGGCCTCCGCATCGCTGAGCCACCTCGCAGGGGCGGTCGGCGTCCATCCGGTCCACCTGGCCCGGTCGTTCCGGCGCGAGTACGGCGTCACCGTCGGCCAGTACGCGCGCGAGCTCCGGCTCGAATGGGCGATCTCGCAGCTGCCGCTGGCGGACGCGTCGCTGGCGGAGATTGCGGCAGGCGCCGGGTTCGCCGACCAGAGCCACTTCACGCGCGCCTTCCGGGCTCACACGGGCGTGACTCCCGGGCGCTACCGGGAGCTGGTCCGCGGCTGAGGGCCGGGCTCTTGCCTCCGGCCCTCAGCCACGCTCTCTACTCCAGATCCCAGACCGAGATGAACCCCGCGTCGATGAAGAACGGGAAGAGCACGACGGGTGCGTCGTCGCAGTACTTCTTGGCCGTACCCGGACCGCCGGCGCCGATCGTCGACGACATGTCCGGCGGGCCGCCCCGCCAACCCTTGTTGTCCTGGACCTGGAACCACATGTCGAGTCCGATCAGGGTCGCGCGCGAGCTCTCCTCGATCACGCCTCCGACCCAGAGCTGGTTGCCGCGGAACGTCGCGCAGGTGAGCGAGCCCCTGACGGTCAGCTCGACGCCGTCGCGGACCTGGCGGTAGTCGTAGCGGCCCTTGACCGAGCCGTCGGCGAACTTGAGGACATAGAAGGAGAACGGGCGCACGTCGAAGTTGGAGCCTGCGGCCGTCCCCGCGAAGCCGTAGTAGCCCCCGGCCGACCCGACGATGCCGCCGACACTGCCGGTGGCCGCCCCGGCGCCGACGAGCAGCAATCCCGCGGCGAGGACTGAGATCAGGATCTTGCGCACGCGTACCCCCTCGTGGTTGACCCTGCCGAGGCTAGAAGCCGTCCGCGCCCGCGTCTTGAACGTGAGCGACGTCTGGAACCTGCGTAGCGCGACCTGTCCGAAAGGGGCAGTAGGTTGGGGCCGATGCGCCTGCTCGTCGCCCGCTGCGAGGTCTCCTACACCGGCCGCCTCGACGCCTTCCTGCCGGAGGCCGTGCGGCTGCTGCTGCTGAAGTCGGACGGGTCGGTGCTCGTGCACGCCGACAGCGGCGGCTACAAGCCGTTGAACTGGATGACGCCGCCGACCGTGATCGAGGAGGCTGAGGACCTGATCGTCGTCCGCAAGCGCGCCGGCAAGACCGAGGACCGGCTCGAGATCCGGATCGCCGAGGTGCTCTCTGACCTCGACGTGCCGATGGACGAGGTCGCCGGGCTCGAGAAGGACGGCGTCGAGAAGCACCTCCAAGAGGCGCTGGCCGCCGCGCCGACGTGGCTCGAGGAAGAGCTCCGGCTCGACCGCCGCGAGTGGATGACGGAGATCGGCCCCGTCGACCTGATGTGCCGCGACTGCGACGACGGCTGGGTCGCGGTCGAGATCAAGCGCGTCGGGACGATCGAGGCGGTCGAGCAGCTGACGCGCTACCTCGGCTTCATCCGCGCCGACCCGGCCAAGGAGCAGCTGTCGCGGCATCCTTGCCGCGCAGAGCTTCAAGCCGCAGGCGGTCACGCTCGCCGAGTCGCGCGGGATCCGCTGCGTCGAGGTCGACCTCGCGGTGCTGCGCGGCGAGCGCGAGCCCGAGTTGACGCTGTTCGGCTAGCGGTTACGCTTCTTGTCGTGAAGACGGTTTGGCAAGGCCGGATGGTGCAGGCGGCGGGCAAGTACGGCGAGCACGCCCCGATGGCGGCCGTCTGCTGCAACGCGTGTCGCACCTGCGCGACGACGAACATCGCATCGCTCGCGCTCGCCGGCGTCGCGGGTGTCGGCGCGGTGCTCGCAAAGCGCGTTTCGCCGAGGCTAGTCCTCGGGCTCGCCGTCGTCGTACTCGAGCGACTCGATCCGCCCGATCACGCCGAGCCCGCGCCAGAAGATCTTGTTCGAGCGGGGGAACCAGGCCATGTCGTTCGCGCAGCGCGTGCCGTAGATCAGCATCGTCAGCCCATCTGTGCCGGCGCGGAACCAGTGGCTGACGCGCGTGCCGGGCGGGCGTGCGATCACGTGCCCGGGTCGGATCGGAATCTCCTCGTGCTTGCCGCCGCGCGCTTCCCGGACCGGCGAGGGCCAGAGGTGGAGTGTCCCCTCGCCCTCGAGGATGACGAAGATCTCCTCCTCCTCGGAGTGGCAGTGCGGCACCGAGCCGCGCGCTCCCGGGTCGAGCCGCTCCCAGTGGAAGCCCGCCTGGTCGGAGCGCTCCTCGGTCGCCAGCGGAGCCGTCGTCGCCGAGCCCCAGCGCTCGTGCTCGACCTCGTCGACGTTGAGGATGTTCGGCGGCCGCGCGGCGGGCTCGCCGTAGCTGAGCGGCGGCCCTTCGGCCTCGCGGTCCCACGGATCGTCGGTACGCCCTTCGACCCACGGCCAGGCCAACCGCACGGCCCCCGAACGGGGCAGCCAGCCGAACTCCGTCTGGTGCCTCGTGCCGAAGACGAGGTAGTCGAGCCCGTCCGGGCCGGCGACGAACGTGTGCTCGAGCTCGTTCGCGCGCTGGATGATGCAGTCGCGGGGACGAACCTCGTGCACCTGGTCGTCCTGCCACGCGAGCCCGGAGCCGTCGAGCACGAAGTAGACCTCCTCCGACGCGCCGTGCGAGTGGGGCGGAGTCGGCAGCTTGCCGGGAGCGACGCGCACCCGGTTGACGCCCACGCCCTTCGTGCCGGCCGCGTCTCCGAGCCGCTGCCAGGTGGCGTCCATCTCGCCTTTCGCGCGGTGGTGGCCCTCGACCTCGTCCCAGTGGGCGATCCCCATCGGGGAAATATGACGACACCCCGGTCATCGCCGCGGCACTAGGTTAGGGCGGCGATGAGACGGCGGCTGCCACCGGTTCTGCGCGAGCGCGACTACACGTCGCTGCTCAGCTCGAGCATCGCGTACGGGCTCGCCCGCGAGATGGTGTTCGTCGCGGTCGGCTGGCAGGTCTACGACATCTCGCGGAACCCGTTCCATCTCGGCCTCGTCGGCCTGGCCGAGTTCCTGCCGCTGCTCCTGTTCGCCCTGCCCGCCGGCGCGATCGCCGACCGGCTCTCGCGCAAGCTCGTCCTCATGGTCTCGCTCGCGATCGACGCGGCGATCACGGCGGGGCTGCTGGTCGTCAGCGTCTCCGGCGCCAACTCGCTCTGGCCGTTCCTCGCGCTCTCGTTCGCGAGCGGCTGCTCGGCGGCGCTCGGGAACCCGGCGATTCGCTCGATGTGGCCGACCCTCGTTCCCCTCGAGCTGCTCACCCGTGCGCTCGCCCTCCGCTCCACCGTCCTCCAGGCGACGTTCGTCACCGGGCCGGCGATCGGCGGCCTGCTCTTCGCGATCGGGCCGGAGGTCGTCTACGGGACGGGGATCGTCCTGATGCTGGCCGCAATCGTGCTCGTGGCGCCGATCGAGGCGCGCACGATCGAGCAGGGGCCGGTCGAGATCGTGGGCACGCGGCTGGGCTCGCTCCTCGCCGGCCTGCGATTCGTGCGGCGAACGCCCGTCCTGCTGGGTGCGATCTCGCTCGACCTCGTTGCGGTGTTGTTCGGCGGAGCCGTTGCGCTGCTGCCCCTGTTCGCGCGCGACATCCTCGAGGTGGGGCCGGTGGGTCTCGGTGTGCTGCGGAGCGCGCCGGCGGTCGGCGCCCTGTTCGCCGGGATCATGCTGACGCGGCGGCCGCTGCAGGGGATGGCCGGCCGGAAGCTCCTGGTCGTCGTCGGCGTCTTCGGCGCCTCCATGGTCGTCTTCGGGCTCTCGCACTCGTTCGCGCTCTCGTTCGCCGCGCTCGCCGTGAGCGGATTCGCGGACATGATCAGCATGAACATCCGCTCGATGATCGTCGCGCTCGCGACCCCGGACGCGCTGCGCGGCCGCGTCAACGCGGTCGAGATGGTCTTCATCAGCGCCTCGAACGAGCTCGGCGCCTTCGAGTCGGGTGCGGCGGCGGCCCTCGTCGGCGCCGTCCCGGCGGTGGTGATCGGCGGCTCGTTGACGATTGCCGCGGCGCTCGCTCTGGCCGCGCCTCTTCCCGCCGATGGCGCAGATCGACCGGCTCGAGTCGCTGCATCCCGGCGAGCGGGACCACGACGCCGTAGACGCCGCTACAATTCGGCCTCGAGGGGCTATAGCTCAGCTGGGAGAGCGCCTGGATCGCACCCAGGAGGTCGGCGGTTCGAGCCCGCCTAGCTCCACCTCAAGAACCCCTGCCCAGGCAGGGGTTGTTCGTTCGGCGCGGGGGGTTCGCAACCGTGTCGTGCTACCACCGTGCTACCACACGACGCAATCGAGTTCGGCGGGTTCGCCCACCGGGCCGTGACGGTCTTAGGCGGTCTCGATGCTCAGCTGGACGCCCGTGCTGTCGCAGGCGGAGTTGCCGTTTGGGCGAACGATCAGATACAGGCTCTCGCCGGCCGCCACGGTCACGCTCAGCTCGACGTTCTCCGGCGTGCCGTCGACGAGGGTTCCGGACCGCAGCAGGCGAAAGCCCTGACCAAGCGACCAGACGACGCCGTCTGCCGGAACCTCGCAATCGAGGTGGCGTCGATACAACGAC
This sequence comes from uncultured Gaiellaceae bacterium, assembly GCA_963820565.1. Classification (GTDB taxonomy): domain Bacteria; phylum Actinomycetota; class Thermoleophilia; order Gaiellales; family Gaiellaceae; genus Gaiellasilicea. Next base: position 81,229 of record CAWGAD010000007.1, on the reverse strand, counting down.
GCCTGGATCCGAACCCTCGTCGCGAGCGGGCTACGCCAGGCGAAGATCGTGTTCTGACCGACTGGGGCGACGAGGGATGGAAGATCATCGTCGCCGACACGGGCGAGTTCTTCCCGGAGGTGCTGGACGAGACCTTGCGGTCGCTGAAGGCGAAGCAGATCGACGTCGCGATTCTCTCCCACCCACACGACGACCACGTCAAGAACCTGATCCGGCTGATCCGCGACTTCAACTGGACGGTGAAGCTCGCCGTTCTGAGCGAATCGAGCTGGTGGGGAGGGACGGTCACGAACCGCGCGCTGATCGCCTGTGAAGGAGAACGTGCCGCGGGATATGTGACCGTGGCGACAGCTTCGACTGGGGCGGCGGCAAGTGGCAGATCCTGAATCCGCCGCGAACGAGTTCAACGACGGCTCCGACCAGGCCGCGAACGCTTCGATCGCCTATCTGCTGACCGTCAACGGGATCCAGGCGCTCTTCACCGGGGACATCGAGCCAAAGGCGCACGGCGGATCGCAGGTGCGCTCGAGGCCGGGCTCGAGCGGCCGGTCGACGTCTTCCTCGCAACCCACCACGGCTCCAAGTACCGGGTCGACCAAGGAGCTGCTCGACGCGATCGATCCGCGCTGGGCGGTCTCTCCGCCGGCGCCGGCAATCGCTTCAAGCATCCGTCGGCGGAAGCCATCGCTCGCCTCGTCGCCGTCGGCGGTCGATCTGGTGGCCGACACCAACGGCAGCATCACCGCCCGGATCTCGGCGGCCGGCCGCCTGACCTGGCGCGCCAGCCTGCAACGAGCTCCCTGGTGGTCCGGGCGAGATCAGCAGCAGAACGGCACCTGCGCCGGGCGTTGACGCCTTAACCGAGCGGCAACGATCGCCGCTGGATAGCCGTACTAAACTCAGGTTCGGATGCATGCTCCCGACCCACACGCGTGGCTCGGCATCGAGCTGCGGCACCTTGCGGCCCTGCAGGCAGTGGCCGAGGAGCGTTCGTTCGTCCGCGCGTCACGGCGGCTCGGGTACACGCAGTCGGCGATCACGAACCAGATCGCGGCGCTGGAGCGGCTTGTCGGCGCCCGGCTGGTCGAACGCGCCCGCGGCGGCAGCTCCGTCTCGCTGACCGCGACCGGGCAGCTGCTGTACGAGCACGCGACCGCGATCATGGCCAGGCTGCTGGCTGCGCGCACCGACGTGGCCGCGTCGCAGGCCGATCAGAGCTCCGTGCTGCGCGTCGGCTACTTCCAGAGCGTCGGCCCGGTCGCGCTGCCGCGGATCGCGTGCGCGTTTCGCGAGCGTGCGCCTTCGGTTCGGCTCGAGCTCGAGCTGGGCGACGCCGAGCACCTCCTCCAGGAAGTCGTGGCCGCCGGCTCGCTCGATGTGGCGTTCGTGTCGGCGCCGGTGCGCGTCGAGGCGCTCGAGTCCGTCCACCTCGTCGACGATCCGTTCGTCCTGCTCTCCCCGCTGGGAGAGGGCGACCCCGACTTCTCGACGCGGCCGCTGCTCGCGTACAAGCCGTGCGCCGTGCAGCGCGTTCACGAGGCCATGCTCGAGCGCACGCACCAGCTGCCCGGCACCGGCTCGTCTGGCTCGAGGATGCGGCGACGATCCAGGCGCTCGTCGCCGCCGGGTCCGCGTACGGCCTGCTGCCTTCGCTCGCGGTCACCGAGGCCGACCTGCGCGTCGACGTGCTGGAGGGCCCAAGTCGCGAGATCCACCTCGTCTGGCAGCGCGACCGGTCGGCGACCGAGGCGCTGGGGCATTTCATTGCGGCCGCGCAAGCCACGTTCCGGTCACTCTCGACGCAACACTGTCGTAACGCAGCTTAATATTTCCTCAATATCTCCAAGTTGAATTGGACTGCAGACGAATACCGAGGATATTCTTCCGGTTGTACGTGATCTTTGCAACGCTTGGATCCCCTCCAGCGAGCAAAGACCCAAGCAGTCCTGTGAGCCCGGCCCAGTGCGCCGCCAGCTGAGCCGGGATCACGGACCACACGTGACGTATTCGACCGTGTGATCTCTTAATCAATTTCTTGAAACAACTTGCGGCGCTGCTGACCGTCGAAAGAGCCGAGTCATTTCTCAGTCGCGATCCCGCGGTCTGAGTCGAATCGGGAAAGGAAGCAGCGATGGAAAGAACGACCGCAAGACGCCGGTACGGGGTGCTTGCTCTCGTGATCGGGGTGGTGGGTGTCGCCCTGGTGGGCGGTGCCGCGTCGAGCCCGGCGGCTGCGCCGAGCACGATCGTGTTCGGCGCCGAGCAGGAGCCGCCGTGCCTCAACGGCGTCCTCGCCGGCTGCAACAACACGTGGACCTCCTGGACCGTGGGGGTCGCCTTCCCCGGCGCCTACCGGCAGAAGCCCGACTTCTCCTGGGAGCCCTACATGCTCGACGGCGAGGCGAAGATCGTCTCGCGGAACCCGTTCACGCTGCTCTACAAGATCAAGCAGAACGCGGTCTGGAGCGACGGGAGGCCGATCACCGCGGACGACTTCATCTTCACGGCGACGACGACCCTCAACCCGAGGAACGACGTGGCCGCTCGCACCGGTTTCGACCAGATGAAGCGGCTGGTGAAGGTGAACCCGAAGACGCTGCGCGTCGTCTTCAAGCGGCCGTTCGCCGCGTACAAGCAGATCTGGAGCGGCGCGTTCGGCGTGCTCCCGAAGCACGCGCTCCAGGGGCGTGACTTCAACACGGTCTGGAACACGAACGTCAACAACCCGGTCAACGGGCAGCGCATCGGCAGTGGGCCGTACCTCGTGTCGGACTACTCGCGCGGGCAGTCGCTGACGATGGTGCGCAATCCGCGCTGGTGGGGCAAGAAGCCCGCCGTCGAGCGGATCGTCTTCCGCTTCATCACCAACACCGACTCCGAGATCCAGGCAATGCGAGGCGGCGAGGTCGACGCGATCTATCCGCAGCCGCAGCTGCAGCTGGCGTCTCTCTCGCGGCAGTCGGGGCTGAAGGTGGAGTCGAACTTCGGCTCGACGCTCGAGCACCTCGACTTCAACACCGGCCAGAGGGGCTTCGCGCTCGCGCGGGCGCCCTGGTTCCGCCAGGCGGTCGCGTACTCGATCGACCGCGGGGCACTCGTGCGGCAGCTGTTCCGGACGCTGAACCCGAAGCTGGGGCCGCTCCAGAACCTGACGTACGTGAACAACCAGAAGGAGTACGCGCCGAGCTTCGGCCAGTACACCCTCAACAAGGGCAAGGTCGACTCGATCATGCGGGCCCACAACTGCTCGAAGGGCGGTGACGGGATCTACGTGTGCGGCGGCGTCAAGGCGTCGCTCCGGATCGGCACGACCGCGGGCAACCGGCTCCGCGAGCTGAGCCTCGAGATCATCCAGGCGCAGGCGAAGTCGGTCGGCATCGATCTCCGGATCGACAACTCGCCGTCGCGGCTCTTCTTCCCGGCGGTGTCGGACGAGAACTACCACATCGCCCTCTTCGCCTGGGTTGGGACGGGCGATCCGGCGGGTCAGGTGGACATCTACGGCTGCGGCGGCGGCTCGAACTGGAAGGCGTACTGCAGCCAGAAGGTCACGAACCTGTTCCGCCAGTCGGACGCGGAGCTCGACGCCGCCAAGCGGCGCTCGCTCGTGCTCCAGGCCGACCGGATCATGGCCGCGAACCTGCCGACCATTCCGCTCTTCCAGAAGCCGACCTACTTCGTCTACAAGTCGAAGCTGGGCGGCATGAAGGACAACCCGACCTCTGCGGGCCCGACCTGGAACATCGAGGACTGGCGCGTCGGCGGGGATACGTAACGAGACAACTGGCGGTATGGCCTGCTCCGCGAACCCGCCGGAGCAGGCCCCGCCATTCGGAAAAGGGCAGCCATGATCACCTTCGTCGTGAGACGCTTGCTGTACAGCATCCCGGTGCTGATCCTCGCAAGCTTTCTGATCTTCGTTTCCGTCTCGGCGGCAGGCGATCCGCTGTCGACGCTCAAGCAGAACCCGCTCATCTCGGACGTCACGCTCCAGAACATCAGCGAGAAGAAGCATCTCGACGAGCCGATCGTCGTTCGCTACTTCTACTGGGTACAGGAGGCGGTGACCGACAAGTTCGGAACGCCGCTACTCGTCGAAGAGCCGATCTGGAACGACCTGAAGCGGGTGATCCCGCACACGTTGCAGCTCGTCCTGCTGGCAGAGGTGTTCGCGATTCTCTTCGGCGTCGCGATCGGGGTCTACTCCGCGATCAGGCAGTACTCGCTCTTCGACTACGCCACGACCGCGTTCAGCTTCCTCGGCTTCGCCATGCCCGTCTTCTGGCTGGCGCTGATGCTCCAGATCCTCTTCACCAACATCGCGATCAAGTGGGACGTGCGCATCTTCTATACGTCCGGTCTGAGCTCGACCGATGCAGGGGATGGGCTCGGCTTCGTCATCGATCGCCTCCAACACCTCGCCATCCCGGCGATGACGATCGCGGTCGTGAGCATGGCTCAGTACAGCCGCTACATGCGGGCCGCGATGCTCGAGGTGATCAACTCGGACTACATCCGGGCGGCGCGCGCGAAGGGCATCTCCGAGACGAAGGTGACGATGAAGCACGCCTTCCGGAACGCACTGATCCCGGTGGTCACGATCTCCGCGCTCAACTTCGGCGTTCTGATCGGCGGGGCGGTGATCACGGAGTCGATCTTCGGCCTCGACGGGATGGGGCCGTACTTCCTCAACAACCTCCTGAGCCAGGACGCGTACCCGGTCATGGCCTGGCTGATGATCGTGGCGACGATGGTGGTCGTGTTCAACCTGATCGCCGACATCCTCTACGCGAAGCTGGATCCGAGGATCCGGTATGAGTGAGCCGGCGACCATCCTCGAAGGGCGGACTCCCGAGCCCGCCGGCGGCGAGCTCGGGCTCGTCTATCAGCACGGGCTCGAGGTCGAGTCGCGCAGCCAATGGGGGTACGCGCGGCGCCGGTTTCTCCGGCACAAGCTGGCAATGGTGAGCCTGGTCGTCCTCACGATCATTCTCCTGGCCGGCGCCTTTGCCAGCGTCATCGCTCCGTACTCCTACGACGAGATCGACCTCCTGAACGCGGGGGTCGGGCCGACGCTCGAGGGGCAGCACTACTTCGGCACCGACCTGCTCGGGCGCGACTACTTCAGCCGCGTCATCTACGGCATCCAGACGACGGAGAAGGTCGCCTTCCTGGTCGCGTTCCTGTCGACGCTGATCGGCACCCTGATCGGCGCCTTCGCGGGCTTCTACGGGAACTGGGTCGACAACCTGCTGATGCGGTTCACGGACCTCGCGCTGACGCTGCCGGGGCTCGCCGTCCTCCTCACAGCGGCCGCGTTCCTCGGCAACGGCTCGCAGTACCGCACCGCCCTCATCCTTGCGCTCCTGTTCTGGACGGCGCTCGCGAGGATCGTGCGCGGCACGTTCCTCTCGCTCCGCGAGAAGGAGTACGTCGAGGCGGCGAAGGCGGCGGGCGCCACCGACCTCCGGATCATGTTCCGCCACATGCTTCCCAACGCCATCGGCCCGATCACGGTCAATGCGACGCTGGTGATCGGCGTGGCGATCCTGACCGAGGCGGCCCTGTCGTTCCTCGGCTTCGGGATCCAGCCGCCGACGCCGGCGCTCGGCAAGCTGATCGCCGACGGGCAGGACGTGTCGTCGGATCTCTGGTGGCTGGTGGTGTTTCCGGGCGTCACGATCGTGCTGATCGTGCTCTGCATCAACTTCGTCGGCGACGGGCTTCGCGACGCGCTCGACCCGACCCAGCGGCGGACACGTGCGTGAGGACTGCGAGCGCTTCCGCGTCATCGCGTCGCTGCAGCCCGACGGCGAGCTGACGCCGCTCGAGGCCGCGCGGCACGAGGAGCATGCCGCGCGATGTGAGGAGTGCCGCAGCTATGCCGCCGAGCTGGCGGCGATCACAGCGCGGATTCGTGCGACCCCCGCGCAGGAGCCCCTGGCTTCGATCGTGGTCGCGATGCCGCTGACCGTCGAAGGCGCGGAAGCGGCGACATCGGCCGGTCGCGCATGTGGCGGCTGCCGTTGCAGTCGCCGTCGTGATCGGATCCGGTCTCGACGACTCAGACCGTCGCGATCGCGCTCAGCCGGCCTTCGAGGCCGCGTACTACCAGTCGATCGACTACGAACGCCATCTGCTCCGGGCCGTGCGCCGCCCACCGCCACCCGGCGTGCGCGGGGTGAGCAAAGCCGTCTAGCGCTTCCGACGAGACCAGAACCGCTTCGTGCCGAGCACGGTCGCGGCGACCGTCAGCACGAGCAGCAGCGCCTTCTTGCCGCGCAGCTTCGACTCGCCGCCGGCTCGCTCGCGCATGTCGACGGGTACTTCCTCGACCCGCAGGCCCGCCTCGTGGAGGCGAAGCACGGCCTCGACTTCCGGCGCGCCGCTCTCGTAGGGCTCGGACAGCGCCGGTAGCGCCTTCGCGGAAGCGGCATAGAGCCCGCTCGTCGCGTCCTGGAACGGCCGGCCGAGCGCGAGCCGCATCCCGCGTCGCAGCAGGCCGGTGCCGAGCTTCCGGATCCCCTCCGGCTCGTAGCGGTAGGGCTCGTAGCCTGGGCCGCTGACGAAGCGGGAGCCGATCGCGACATCGGTCTCCCCGGAGCGCACGAGCTCGAGCAGGCGCCGCAGCTCGGCGGCGGGATGCTGGCCGTCGGCGTCGACCCGGCCGCAGAACGCATAGCCGTGCTCCAGCGCCCACGTGTAGCCGGCTGCAATCCCGGCCTGGAGGCCGCGGTTCTCGCCGAAGGAGAGCACCTCGGCTCCGAGCTCCCGGGCGACCTCGGCGGTGCGGTCGGTCGAGCCGTCGTCGACGACGAGCACGTCCACGTCCGGCAGCTCGCGGCGCAGCTCGTCGAACACGGCCGGAAGGTTGCCCTCCTCGTTCCAGGCGGGCACGAAGACGAGCGTGTCGCTCATTCGCCGAGGTCTACCAGTTGCTGGGCGAGCTCGGCCGCGGCGCTGCCCTCGCGCACGGCGAGGAAGATCGTGTCGTCGCCGGCGATGCAGCCGGCCACCTCGGGCAAGGCGGCGGTGTCGAAGGCGAGCGCGAGCGCATTCGCATGCCCAGGCGGAGTTCGGACGACGACGAGAGATCCCGTCGGCTCCACGCTCGTCGCCCAGCGCCGGAGCGCGGCCGAGAGGCCGCTGATCCGGTCGAGGTCGGCGGCGCCCGGCCTCGCGTAGACGAGCCTGCCGTTGTCGGCGCGCACCTTGACGAGCCCGAGCTGCGAGATGTCCCGCGAGACCGTCGCCTGCACCGCGTCGACGCCCTCGTCGCGGAGCGCACGCACGACCTCGGCCTGGGTCGAGAGCCCTTGCTCGTCGACCAGCCGCAGGATCGCCGCCTGACGTTCGTGCTTGTTCACAGCCAGTGATGGTAGAAGGCTGCGTGCCCTCGTATCCATATGTCCATCGCGAGCGCGTCCGCTTTCGGGACTGCGATGCGATGGGACACGTGAACAACGCGGTCTTCTCGACGTACCTCGAGGAGTCGCGGATCGGCGTGCTCGGAGGCCTCCACGACTTCATCCTCGCCCGGGTCGAGATCGATTTCCGCTCGGAGCTGCGCCACGGCGAGGAGGTCGAGGTGCGATCGCGGTGCTCGCGGATCGGGACGAAGAGCTTCGAGCTCGAGCACCAGATCGCCGTCGGCGATCGCGTCGTCGCCGAGGCGCGCAGCGTCCTCGTCTCGTACGACTACGAGCGCGCCGAGAGCGTGCCCGTGCCGGACGAGTTGCGCGAACGCCTCAGGCCGGCCGCTTCGCGACCGTGATCGAGACGAGCCTCGGCCCGGCCGTGTCGATCAGCTCCAGGTCGACCTGGTCGCCGGGATCGCGGCCGGCGAGGAAGCGGGAGAGGTCGCCGGCAGTGCGGATCGGCACGTCGTCGGCCACCGTGATCACGTCGCCGACCGCGAGCTCCGCCTTCTCGCCCGGCCCACCGGGATAGACCACCGTCACGACGGCGCCCCGCGTCGTCGGCCTCCAGGCCGAGCTGGACGGCTGCGTCGTCGGTGTCCACCGAGCCGTAGGCGATTCCGAGCCAGACGTCGCGACGCCTCCGGCACGCGGCGGATCCGCGTGATCACGGGCAACGCGCCGTCGATCGCGATCGCGAAGCCCACGTTTTCCGCCGAGGCGTGGCTCACGGCCGCGGTGTTGATGCCGATGAGGCGTCCGAAGCGGTCGACGAGCGCGCCGCCGGAGTTGCCCGGGTTGATCGCGGCGTCCGTCTGCAGCAGGCCCGTCAGCTTCCCGTTGCGCCCTTCGATCGTCCGGTCGAGGCCGGAGACGATGCCCGAGGTCACGGTCGGGCCGCCCAGGCCGAGCGGAAAGCCGACCGCGAAGACCGCGTCGCCGAGCCGCAGCGTCGACGAACGGCCGACGCGGAGCGGGACGAGGTTGGTGGCCCGGACGCGGATCACAGCGAGGTCGCGCTCGGGCGCGGTGCCGATCACGGTGCCCGCCAGCGGACGGCGGTGCAGCTCGTCGTTGAAGACGACCGAGACGCTGGTCGTGCCCTCGACCACGTGGTTGTTCGTGACGATGATCCCGCGCCGGTCGAGGACGACGCCCGAGCCCTCGCCCGCGCCGCCGCCGAACGACCTCGTCCGGACGTTCACGACCGAGGGCAGCACGCGCTCGACCGCGTCTGCCAGCGAGCCGGCTCGGACGTCCTCCGGCGGCTCGGTGACCGTCTGCGTACGCACGGCGGTCGTCGTAGGTGTCGCGTCCTGGTCCTCGTCGCCGCTGCAACCGGCCAGAGCGGCTGCGGCGACCGCTGTGAGAACCGGTGCCAGCAGTCTCATGGCAGCCTCGGGAAGGTCACGACCGCGACGGCGGAGGCGGCGAGGAGCAACACGAGGCCGCCGGCCAGGAACGCGAACGTCACCTCCTCCTTCCGCTTCACCTTGCTGACGAGCGTTCCCATCTTGTCGTACGCCTCGCGCAGGTCGCCGGCGCTCTCCGCCTCGTAGAAGCGGCCGCCGGTCATGCTGGCGATCTGCTGCAGCGTGGGCTTGTCGGGTGGCACGGGAATGATCCGGCTCGCACCGAAGCGGTTGAACTCGACGACCCCTTCCGGCGTGCCGAGGGCGACGGTGTAGACCGGGATCTTGAACGACTTGGCGCGCGCGGCGCCCTCCTGGGGCAGGAGGATGCCTTCGGTCTGCGAGCCGTCCGAGAGCAGGAGGATCGCCGAGGGACGGTCGAGCCCGGCGCTGCCGGCATCGGCCTCGCGCGCGACCTCGACGCCACGGGCGATCCCGTCGCCGATCGCGGTGCCGCGCTGCGGGTAGAGGTAGTCGATCGCATCGATCGCGAGCTGGCGGTCCTCGGTCGCCGGAGCGGCCACCTCGGCAGTCTCCGAGAACGCAACGACGCCGACCCGGAAGCGCTTGGGCAGGCCGCGCAGGAAGTCACGCACGACCTTCTGGGCCGCTTCGAGCCGGGTCGGCTCGACATCCTCCGCCTGCATCGACCCCGAGACGTCGATCACGAGCACGATCGTCGCTTCCTCGCGGTCGGCGAACCGGTTCATGCTCGGCCGCGCGAAACCGACCAGCAGCGCCGTGAGCGCGAGCAGGAAGAGAGCCAGGCCGGCATATCGCCGCCACGAGCGCGTGGTGTCGACCACGCTCGCGAGCACGTCGAGGTTGGTGTAGCGGACGGCGTACCGGCTGGGGCGGCGCTGGAGCGCGCGGTAGCCGAGCACGAGCAGTGGCACCGCCAGCAGGCCGAGGAGCAGCCACGGGCTGGCGAAGCTCATCCGGGATTCCTTGCGCAGATGGCGTGGATCTGCAGCTGGACGCGGACTCCCGTCGGTCGCGTGACGCCCGAGTTCACGGTGACGAGGATCCTGCCGCCGCTGCGGCGAGACGAAGCGCGCACCGAGCCGAGGGCCGCCGCGGACGGCGCTCTACGCGTCGCGAAGGCGATCGCCTGCGACGACGCCAGCAAGCGCTCACCGGGCAGGCAGGCGTGACGAGCCCGGAACGTCGACGCGACGGCGACGTTCACCGTCTTGACGCGCCGGATCGCCGCCTCCTCCACGGGCGCCGCTGCGGTCAGGCGGCGCGTGGGGTTCGCGCTCGTTCGTCCACGCGCGCCGCCACCGCCGCCCGGAATGCAGCCGAGGCGGGGGCGGAAGCCGGCGAGCCGCTGCGTCGTTCTCGCGACGAAGACAGCTGCCCGCCCCGTTGTGACACCCGGGCCGACGGGAGCGCCGAGGTTTCCGAGGAAGGTGATCTCGAGGCGGCCGCTTCGATCGGCGTCGAGCCCGGCGATCGTCTGGCCGCGACCGGGGCAGGCCAGCTCCCAGTAGGTCGGCGTGCCGCCGCTCGGCACCTGGACCCAGGGGCCGGCGACCGGGATGCAGATGAGCAGGCCGTCGCACTCGCGCCCGGCCGAGGCGCTCGTGGGGGAGATCGCAGCGACCGCAGCGGCGGCGAGCAGCACGGGCAGCAACCGGATCACGGCAGCCTCCCGAAGAGGAACGCCGACATGGCGCCCGCGGCCAGCAGCAGGACGGCGCCGCCGGCGGCAAACGCCGCCGTCACCTCGCGCTCTTCCTTCACGTGACCGACGCGCGAGCCGAGGTCGTCGTAGACGGCGCTCAGCTGGGCAGCCGTCGGGGCCGCGTAGAAGCGCGCGCCCGTCGCCTGGGCGATCCGGCGCAGGGTGGGTGAGTCTGGAGGAACGGTGACGCGGGTCGTGAAGCCGTCGGCGTCGACGACCTCGACGACGCCGTTCGCCGTCCCGAACGCGACCGTGTAGACGGGAACCTTCTGCCGCCTGGCCCGCTGGGCCGCCTGCAACGGCTCCAGCACCCCCTGTGTCTGCGCTCCGTCCGAGAGGACGAGGATCGCAGCGGGCGGCTTGTGCCCGTCCTCGGTCCGGACGCGCTGCGCGACCTGCAGCGACCGCGCGATCCCTTCGCCGAGGGCGGTGCCGTCGCCCGGCCGCAGGTTCGCGAGCGCACGCTTGGCCGCCTCCCGGTTGGCCGTCGCGGGAAGGACGGCGGAGGCGGTCTGCGCGAACGAGACCATGCCGACGCGGTAGGTCGTGGGCAGCTTGTCGAGGAAGCGGCCGACCACCCTCTGCGCGACGGCGAGCCGGCTCGGCGGCACGTCCTTGGCAACCATCGACCTCGAAGTGTCCATCGCCAACACCACCGTCGCCTCCTCGCGTTCCACCGACAGATTTGCATGCGGCCGTGCGAGCCCGGTTGCGAGGGCCGCGAGCGCGAGCAGTGCGAGGGCGGGAGGGAGGTGCCTGAGCCGGCCGGGCCTACGGCCGACGAGATTCGGGACGAGCTCCGGGTTGGCGAAGGCGGCGGCCTGTTGCTTCCGCCTGCGCTCGAGCAGGACGTAGCCGCCGACTGCGAGCGGGACCGCGAGTAGCGCGAGCAGTGCGAGCGGCCATTCGAAGCTCAACGACGACCTCCCCGGCGGCGGAGATGCTGCGCCAGCGGGCGCAACCAGTCGCCCTCGGTGGAGAGGACGACGTGGCCGACTCCCAGCGAGGTCAGCTCCCGCGCCACCTCTGCGCGCTCGGCCGCCGCCGCCTGCGCGAACCGCTCGCGCAGCCGCGAGCTCGCCGTGTCGACGCGCAGCTGGCGGCCGGTCTCGGGATCGACGAGCCGCAGCTCGCCCACGTTCGGGAGCGTCTCCTCACGCGGGTCGCGGATCTCGACAGCGAGGACGTCGTGGCCGCCCGCGAGCTGGAGCAGCGGCGGCCGCCAGTCGCGGGGGCCGCGGAAGTCCGAGACGACGACGACGAGCGAGCGCTGGCGGGCGAGCCGGGAGACAAGGCCGAGCGCGGAACCGAGCGAGGTGGCGCCGCCTCCCTCGAGCAGCGGCTCGCGCCGGAGCGCCAGCAGCAGCCCGAGCATCCCGGCGCGGCCCTGGCGGGGAGGGATCGTCTGCGAGGCTTCCCCACCGAACGAGACCAGGCCGAGCCGGTTGCCGCGGCGGCTCGCGAGGTGGCCGAGCGCGAGCGCCACTCCCTCGGCGACATCGGCCTTCCGCCGCTCGGCCGTGCCGAACGACATCGAGGCCGAGACGTCGAGCGCGAGCCACGTCACGAGCACCCGCTCGGCCATGTCGATGCGCACGTGCGTCTCGCCGGTGCGGGCGGTCACGTTCCATTCGATCCGGCGGACGTCGTCGCCGGGTACGTACGGCCGAACCTGCGCGAGCTCGCTGCCCGCGCCGAGCAGCGAGGAACGGTGTTCGCCGGCGAGCATTCCCTCGATCCGCCGCCCGATCGTCAGGTCGAGCGCGCGGAGGAGCGGCTCCGGCAGTGGGCCCGGCCCTGGCCGGTCTGGTGTGCGCGCGAGCGCCGTCGCCCCGGTTTGAACAGGGTCAGCGGCGACCGTCAAGCTGCAGTCGTCTCCCGTTTGTTGAGGTCGAGCTCCGGTGCTGCCACCTTCGCGAGCACGGCGTCGAGCACGTGGTCGGCGTCGACCTGCTCCGCGAGTGCCTGGTAGCTGAGCACGAGCCGGTGCCGCAGCGCGTCCTTCGCGAGTGCCTCCACGTCCTGCACTACGACGTAGTCCCGTCCGCGGATGAACGCAAGCGCCCGTGCCGACTGGACGAGGCTGATCGGGCCGCGCGGGCTGGCGCCGAAGGAGATGTACGGCGCGAGCTCGCCGAGCCCGTACGTGCCGGGCTCGCGGGTCGCAGTCGCGAGCTGCACGGTGTAGCTGATGATGCCCGGGTCGACGTAGATCCCGGCCGCCGAGGCTTGCAGATCGCGCAGGCGCTCGAGCTCGAGCACGCGCCGGAGGTCGGGCGGCGCGACGAGCGAGCGCTGGACGACGGTCAGCTCCTCGTCGTGCTCGGGGTAGCCGACCAGGATCTTGAGCATGAAGCGGTCGACCTGCGCCTCCGGAAGCGGGTACGTCCCCTCGGACTCGATCGGGTTCTGGGTCGCCATGACGAGGAACGGCTGCGGCACCGGGTGCGTGTCCTGGCCGATCGTCACCTGGCGCTCCTGCATCACCTCGAGCAGGGCGGACTGGACCTTCGCCGGCGCGCGGTTGATCTCGTCCGCGAGCAGGAAGTTGCAGAAGACGGGGCCGAGCTCCGTGTCGAACTCGCCGCTGCCGGGGCGGTAGATCCGGGTGCCGACGAGGTCGGACGGGACGAGGTCCGGCGTGAACTGGATGCGCTGGAAGCTGCCGCCGAGCACCTGCGCGGTCGTCTTGATCGTCAGCGTCTTCGCCAGGCCGGGCACGCCCTCGATCAGGAGGTGGCCGCCGGCGAGCAGGCAGACGAGTACACGCTCGAGCATCGCATCCTGCCCCGCGATCACCCGCTTGATCTCGAAAAGGGCCTGTTCGAGCAGCTCTCGCTGCTCGTCGGCGCCGAGGGTCTTCCCGGTCACAGCGAACTCTCCTTGCTCGAGGGCCTCCCACTAGTCAAGCAAATGACGATTGAGAGTCGGTTAAGAATTCCGGGCCGCTCGGTTCACGAGCGAGCCCAGGATGGCGCCGAAGAGCGCATGGACGGCAACTTCCTGGGCGAAGACGCGGCGGTTGCGGGAGAGCGGGGGCCACGCCCCGCTGCGCCGGTCGGGATGGAAGCGGTCGACGGCCGCGGTCAACGGCCAGGCGACCGCGTTCTCGACCTGGAAGACCGCGAGACCCGTCTTCCAGCCGCGCAACCCGAGACGCTCGAAGGCGATCCCGGCGGCGGCGCCGTTCGCGAGGTGGAGCGCCGTGCCGACCGCGCGCCAGTGCCGTTGTGAGATCGGCGCGCCGAGCAGGCGCACGTCGGAGTAGGGGGTGCTGAAGAGCCGCTGTGCCACCGGCTCGGCGGCGGCCCAAGCGGCCGCCGCCGTGATGCCGGCCAGTGCTGCGCGCAGGTCAGTCGGACGGATTCTCGACCTCGCCGCGCCAGGCGCCGGTCTCGGTGCCACGCGACTCGACCAGGTCCTTGAACCGCTGCAGGTCGCCCTGGACGCGGCGGCTGTCCATGCCGAGCGCCGACCCGATCTGCTCGGTGACGCCCTCGGGCTCCCAGTCCATCTGCACCATGATGCGCGTCTGCGTGTCGCCGATCCGGTGGAACGTGACGACGCCGGCGTTGCCCTTGCCGCTGGTCGCGGTCCACGCGACGCGGTGGTCCGGATGCTGCTCCGTGATCTCGGCGTCCCACTCCTCGCGCTTGCCGCCGATCTCGGCGACCCAGCGCAGGTGCGTGTCGTCGACCTGCTTCACCTGCTCGATCCCTTCCATGAACTCCGGGAACTTCTCGAACTGGGTCCACTGGTTGTAGGCCGTCTCGACGGGCACCTCGACTTCGATCGACTCTTCGATCTTTGCCATGCTCGACCCCTCCTCGTTGTGTGCTTGAGGAGTGCTCTTACCCGGGCCGGCGGCGGAGGTAACGCGACGCCGCGTCGCGCGCCCAGGCTCCGAGCAGCCCGCGGTAATGGGCGACGAACTTGTCGTGCTCGTGCGCCGGGAAGGTCGAGCGCACGGTGCCCACGAGCAGGCGGTCGAAGTCCGGCCCTTCGACCCACTCGAGCAGCGCCTCGTCGAGATGGGGCAGCTTCGTCGCGCAGAACTCGTCGTACTCGTCCACCTGGAAGTAGGCGTCGGCCAGCTTGCGGTACTCGGCGAGCTTCTCCTCGTAGGCGAGGTCGTCGCGGTCGGCCACGGCGAAGTAGTCGCGCGTCGACTGGTTGATCCGCATCTGCCGGCCGGTCGCGCAGCAGAACGCCGTCCAGCGGATCAGCGCGCGCATCGCCCACGGGAAGTAGTAGTGGAGGCTCGTGAGGGCGACGTCGGGTGAGGCGTTCGCGTAGTCGATCGGCGAGGCGACGCCGTCCTTCACGATCGTCTCGCAGGAGTTGAACTCCCAGCGGAAGAAGGCGTTGACGAGCCGGCTGATCGTGACCACCTCGTCGCCGGTCTCCGGGCTGAGGAAGTCGTGGTCGACCTGGTAGCGGTCGTACATCGGCCGGTCCGGCTCGAAGTGCATCACCATGGTCTCGGCGCCGATCGAGAGGCTGCGCGCGAAGACGTCGAAGTCCTCGACCGACGCCTGCAGGTGCATCAGCCGCTCGCCGGAGCCGTCGTAGACGGCGTGCAGCTCGGTCGCGTCGCGGATGCGCGTGACGCCGACCCACTGGCCGCCGTCGAAGGGCTTCATGTAGAGCGGGTAGCCGATCTGCGCGGCGATCGCGTCGAGCTCGAACGGCTTGTTGTAGCGCTCCGCGGTCGGCTGGAAGCGCTCGTTCGCAGGCGGCTGCTTGTGCGGGATCAGCCACGTCTCCGGCACGTTCAGGCCGAGCCGCATCATCGCGCAGTAGGCCGAGTGCTTCTCCATCGCCTGGAACGTGAACGGGTTGTTCAGGAGGTAGACGTCGTCCATCAGCGAGATCTTCTTCAGCCACTCGCGCGGCACCGTGTACCACCAGCCGAGCCGGTCGATCACGAGCGAGTAGCGCGGCTTCGAGCGGAGGTCGAAGGGCTCGTTGAAGATCCGCTCGCACGTCAGCTCGTGCGTGGTGCCGCCGTGCTCGATCGGGCCGACCTCCCGGAGCAGGTGCTCGAAGGCGGCGGGCCAGTCCTCCTCGGTGCCGAGCAGGAGGCCGATCAGGTGCGTTCGCTCACTCATACGAACCGGGGGAGATGATGAGCGATCTGCGCCCGCCACGCGGGCCAGTCGTGCGGCACGTCGTGGCCCCAGACGTCGAGCTCGTGCCGGATTCCCTTCTCCGCCAGCTGGCCGGCGAAGCGACGCGTGCTCTCGAGCGCTCCCGTCGAGTCCTCCCACGCGCCCTGGCCGCAGGTCAGCACGAGGTTGACGCGGCCGCGCAGCCAGTCGAGGTGGTCGCCGCCGAGATGCGAGACGTAGTCGGCCGGGTTGTTGAAGTAGACGGCGTCGCCGCGCTCGCCACCCGCCGACCACGGCCACGTCGTAGACGCCGCTCTGGCAGATCGCGAGCGGGAAGAGATCGGCGCGCCTGAGCGCGAAGTTGGCGGCGTGGTAGGCGCCGAAGCTGACGCCCGTGACGGCGAGCTCGGCCCCGTCCGTCTCGGCCTGGACGAACGGCACGACCTGATTCACGATCCAGTCCTCGTAGAGGCCGTGCAGCCGCGCGCGCTCCTCCAGCTGGAGGTCGTCCCGGTACCAGCTGCCCGAGTCGAAGCTGTCGACCGCGTAGACCTTCACCCGTCCGGCCTCGATCAGGTCGCCGATCGCCTCGATCATCCCGCGCTCCTCGTACTGGAGGCAGGAGCCCTGCTGGGACGGGAACGCGAGCAGCGGGCGGCCCCAGTGCCCGTAGGCCATGACGCCGCCCTCGGCGCCGATCGCCGGAGACCAGAGCCCGGTGTAGCGGCCGCTCACGTCAGATCCTCTGCAGGAGCCGCAGCAGGTGGGGATGGAAGGAGTCGCGCCACGCGACCCAGTTGTGCCCGTCGCGAAACTCGTGCAGGCGTGCGTCGTAGCCGCGGCGGCGCAGCGACTCCTCGAGCGCGCGGTTCGCGGGCAGGTTCTCCTCGACCGTGCCGCACGCGAGCACGACCGGGATCGTCCGCTCCGGCCGGTTGCGGTGGACGCCGCCGACGAACCGGGCGATCCGCTCGTAGCGCGGGAACCACTGCTCGTGCACGTCCGCTCGCCGGAAGAAGCTGCCGGACTGGAGAAAGAGCGCATCGAAGGTCTCCGGGTGGCGCCGGTGGGTGTGGAAGAGGGCGAGGGCGCCGAGGCTCGCGCCGAGGCCGATGCGGAGCGGCGCGGGCCCGAGGCCGGGCAGGATCTCCTCCGCCAGGGCGCGCGCGTAGCGAGGCGACGCCGAGTAGAGCTCGTTCCGGTCGACCGGGCCGAGCAGCACCGCCCGCAGCGGCGGCAGCTGCCCGAGCAGCGTCAGCAGCGCGGAGTGCTCCGCGTACTCGGGCCCGTCGTGCGCGACGAGCAGCGGGCTGCGCTCGGTCGCATCCGGATGCGACCAGAGGATCGCCGGCAGCTCGGCGCGGAGGACGCGGCTGACGATCGTCGTCGTCTCCGGCTTGCCGAGCGGCGGTGCCGCCAGCCAGGCGGGCGGCTCGTAGTCCGGCCGCTTCCCAGACCGACTTGGCAGCCCCACGGTCCCGATGCCTGCTTCGGGTTGTCCGGATCGAGTACCCACTCGGTCTTGCGTCTCCGGTCGATCAGCTCGAGCTGGTACTCGAAGCGCGCGACGTCGGGAGCAGGTGCGACGAGCTCCCAGGTCGCGCCGTTGCGCACGAGCTCGTGCGGCAGCCGGTCGCGGAGCTCGTGCGCGAGGCGGACGGCCGAGAGTCGACGCCGCGGATCGGGGTAACGGATGCGAACTTCGATCGCAGAAGTGTGTCGAGTGCGTGCCAATTGGCGCGCAGAACCGTCTGTTTCGGCCAGGTCGGGCCGTTTCGGACACTAGGCAGCGTCGCAGGCGGCGGCTATCACGACTCCTCCCAGCTCACGAGGAGGAACGATGAAGGCACGGATTCGAACGCTGACGCTGCGCACGGTCTTGCTCGGTCTGCTCGCGCTCGCCGTCGCGGTCAGCGCCGCCACAGCAGGGCTCCAGGCGGCGCTCGACGACGAGGTGATCAAGGCCTGCCGGCACAAGTCCGGCTATCTGCTCGTCCCGTCCCCGGGGAAGGCCTGCAAGAAAGCGGAGCAGGCGCTGAGCTGGAACGTCAAAGGCCCGGCCGGACCGGCGGGACCTGCCGGCGCGGCGGGACCCGCAGGGGCGCAGGGCGAGCCCGGCCCGGCCGGTCCTGCAGGCCCGGCAGGCGCGGCCCGGCAGGGCCGCCTGGCACGATCGGCTCGATCGAGACGCTCGGCGGGATTGCCTGCACGACGGCCGAGGAGACACCTGGAACCGTGTCCGTCGAGACCGAGGTCGACGGCGCGATCGTGCTCACCTGTGAGGGCGGTGCGCCGCCGCCTCCGCCCGGCGACTCCGCGCTCGTCATCAACGAGCTCGACTACGACCAGGTCGGTGCGGACGCCGACGGCTTCGTCGAGATCGCGAACACGGGCACCGACGCGGCCGACCTGGCGGGCATCGCAATCGTCTTCGTCGACGGGTCGGACGGGCTCGAGTACCTTCGCAAGCCGCTGAGCGGCACGCTCGCTCCCGGCGCACATCTGGCGGTTCCGGCCGAAGCCCAGAACGGCGCACCCGACGGCGTCGCCTTGATCGACACCGCCGACGGAGCGCTCCTGGACGCCCTCTCGTACGAGGGCCCGATCGCGAGCGCCGTCATCGATGCGCAGACGTACAACCTCGTCGAGGGAACCGTCCTGCCGGCTTCCGTGGCCGACTCGAACACCGTGGCCGGCTCGCTGGCCCGGATTCCGGACGGAAGCGACACCAACGACGCCGCGACCGATTGGGCGTTCACCACCGTCGTCACCCCGGGAGCCGGAAATGTCGCCGGCTGAGCCGGGCCGAAGGCGCGCGGCGCGCGTGGCCGCGGTCACCGTCGCTGCGCTCGGGCTCGCGGCCGGTGCAGCAGGCGCCGCGCTTGACGCCTACCTCGACGACGGTGTCATCAGTGCCTGCCGGACCACATCGACCGGGGCGCTGCGGGTGCCGTCGGCAGGGGTCTCCTGCCGGAGCGACGAGCAGCCGCTGCAATGGAGTGTCCGCGGGCCCACCGGCCCGCAAGGGCCGCCCGGCCCGGTCTCGGTCGCGACGCTCGAGGGGACCGGCTGCACGACTGCGGCCGGCATGTGGGGAAAGCTGCGGGTGCGGACCGACGTCGACGGCAACGTGACCTTCGTTTGCCGCGCCGCCGAAGATCCGTACGCCGCTCCCAAGCTGGTGCTGAACGAGATCGACTACGACCAGGTCGGCGCCGACTCGGGCGGATTCGTGGAGCTCTACAACGACGGTCTCGGGACCGCCGACCTCGGCGGGCTGGCGCTCGTCTTCGTGAACGGGGGCGACGGACAGGAGTACTTGCGCGTCCCACTGAGCGGCTCGATTCTCGCCGGCGACTTCCGCGTCGTCTCGGTCGACGCGCAGAACGGCTTTCCCGACGGCGTTGCGCTCTACGACGCCGTCGATCAGAGACTCATCGACGCACTCTCCTACGAAGGGCCGATTCGTCGCGCCTTCATCGGGTCGTTCGCCTACGACCTGGTCGAAGGGACAGTGCTGCCTACCTCCGTGGCCGACTCGGACACGCTCACGGGGTCGCTCGCGCGGCTCCCGAACGGAAGTGACACGAACGACGCCGCCACCGACTGGGCGTTCACGAGAACGGTCACGCCGGGAAACCCGAACTTTGCCGGCTAGGGCCGCCCTTTCGCGCGCATCCGGGCGCGGCCCTCCGCGCCGGCCTTCGCCCAGCGCTTGCGCTCCTCCGCCTGCAAGCGCTTGTCGAGCCGGCGCTCGAGGTGCGCCAGCTCGCGCTGCAGCTTCTTGTAGCTCTCCCAGCGCTCGAGCGCGAGCGTTCCGTCCGTCAGCGCCGCCTGGACGGCGCAGCCGGGCTCGGTCCCGTGGGCGCAGTCCGAGAAGCGGCACTGCGCGGCGAGCTCCTCGACATCGCCGAAGGTCTCGGCGAGCCCGTCCGACGACTCCCAGAGCTGAAGCTCGCGCAGTCCCGGCGTGTCGAGCACGAGCCCGCCGCCGGGCAGCAGCACGAGCTGGCGATGCGAGGTGGTGTGCCGTCCCTCGCCATCGTCCTCTCGGATCTCCTGGGTAGCGAGCAGCTCCTCGCCGGCGAGCGTGTTCACGAGCGTCGACTTGCCGACGCCGGACGAGCCGAGCAGGGCGATCGTTCGCCCTGGGGTGAGGTGCGCGCGGACGAGGTCGAGGCCGTCGCCGGTGAGGCTCGAGATCGCGTGCACCGGGACGCCGAACGCGATCGCCTCGACTTCGAGCACCCGCAGCTCGAACTCGGGACAGAGGTCGGTCTTGGTCAGGATGATCACGGGCTGGGCGCCGCTCTCCCAGGCGGTTGCCAGGTAGCGCTCGAGCCGCCGGAGGTTGAAGTCCTCGTTCAGCGACATGAGCAGAAAGACCGCATCGACGTTCGCGGCGAGCACCTGCTCCTGCGAGGCGGTCAGCGCAACCTTGCGCGAGAACGATGTCCGCCGCGGCAGGACCGCGTGGATCGTCGCCGCGCCTTCCTCTGGACGCGCGGCGATCGCAACCCAGTCGCCGACTGCAGGCAGGTCGCCGGTCCCGGCCGCCTCGTGCGAGAGGCGCCCGGCCATGTCGGCGCGCAGCTCGCCGAGCTCGGAGAAGAGGACGTAGACACCGCGATGCTGCGCGGCGACGCGCGCCGGGGTGTAGCCCGCGGCGGCATGTGGCTCGAAATCGGTTGTGTGGCTGTCAGTCCAGCCGAGATCCGGTAGTGCGTACAAGCGGGGCTCCTTGAGCGAGATGGATTGACGGGCGCCGTTCAAGACGGGCGCCTGCGCGGCTCAGGGAGCTGCCGGATATCTGCCGACGAGCCCTAGAGCCGCGGAGCTCTGAGGGTGAAGGGGGCAAGCGCAGTCATCTGGGTCGACCTCCTTCGCGTCGGGAACGTCTCAAAGTATGCACACGACGTGTTTCGAAGTCGAATCTGGACTTGGCGTAGGCGGTCAGAGGGGCTAGAGTCCCGCCGGGCTTGACGGCCGCTATCTGTCAGGCCCGTATGGGGAGCAGGACCAACCAGGGGAGGAACCGGGTGTCTCATCTTCGTCTGCGGCTGGCCGTGATGGCTGCCGCGCTGACAGCGCTTGCCGGCGCAGGGAACGCGCTCGCGTCGTCGAGCGGTGTCGTGATCAGCCAGGTCTACGGCGGCGGCGGCAATGCCGGCGCCACCTATACGAACGACTACATCGAGCTCTTCAACAGCAGCTCGAGCCCAGTGAGCCTCACCGGCTGGTCGGTGCAGTACGCATCCGCCACTGGCTCCACCTGGGCGAAGACCGACCTGACCGGCTCGATCGCGCCCGGGCGCTACTACCTGGTTCAGGAAGCGCTAGGCGCTGGCGGAACGACACCGCTCCCGACCCCGGATGCCACCGGCACGATCGCCATGTCGGCGACCGCCGGCAAGGTCGCGCTCGTCACATCGCAGACGCTGCTCAGCGGCACGTGCCCGACGACGGCCGAGGACTTCGTCGGCTTCGGTACGACCGCGAACTGCTTCGAAGGCACCGGCCCGACACCTGCCCCGTCCAACACGTTGGCGGTCCTGCGCGCGAACTCCGGCGCGACCGACACGAACAACAACGCGACCGACTTCGCCTCGGGCGCGCCGAATCCGCGTAACAGCGCCACGGTCGGCGACGCCGCTCCGAGCGTGACGTCGACGATCCCGGTCGACGGCGCGACGGGCGTCGCTGCCTCCGACTCGATCTCGATCACCTTCAGTGAGCCCGTCAACGTCGTTGATCCGTGGTTCACGATCTCCTGCCCGATCAGCGGCACCCATGCCGCGACGACGAGCGGTGGTCCGACGACGTTCACGGTCGACCCGATGCTCGACTTCGCGACCGGCGAGACCTGCACGGTCTCGATCGCGGCGGCCTCCGTCACCGACCAGGACGCTGTCGATCCGCCGGACACGATGGCGGGCAACCACACCTTCAGCTTCACGACGGGCTCGCCGCCGACCGCCGAGCTCGTGATCAGCGAGGTGTACGGCGGCGGCGGCAATGCCGGCGCCACGCTGACACACGATTTCATCGAGCTCTACAACCCGACCGCGTCGAGCGTCAGCCTCGCCGGCTGGTCGGTGCAGTACGCCTCGGCAGCGGGCACATCGTGGCAGGTCACGCCGCTCACCGGCTCGATTCCGGCCGGCCGCAACTATCTCGTCCAGGAGGCCCAGGGGGCCGGCGGCACCACGCCGCTGCCGACGCCGGACGCGACGGGGACGATCGCGATGGCGGCGGGGTCGGGCAAGGTCGCTGCTCGTCTCGACCACGACGGCGCTCACGGGCGCGTGCCCGACGGGCGCGACCATCATCGACCTCGTCGGTTACGGGACCGCGAACTGCTTCGAGGGCGTCGCTGCTGTTGCTGCACTGAGCAACACGACGGCTGCACTTCGCAAGAACGGCGGTGCGCAGGACACGGACGACAACGCGGCGGACTTCAACGTCGGTGCGCCCGATCCACACGCGAGCGCTGACGAAGCGCCACGCGTGACCTCGACCACTCCGACAGGTGGTGCGGCAGGAGTTGCGCGCGATGCGAACATCACGATCGCGTTCAGCGAGCCGGTCGTCGCGGCCGGGAGTTGGTTCACGATCAACTGCGCCACCAGCGGTTCGCACAGCGCCGCCGTCTCGGGCGGTCCGGACACCTTCACGCTCAACCCCGACACCGACTTCGCCTTGAACGAGTTGTGCACGGTGACCGTGGTCGCCGCGAACGTGACCGACGCGGACGCGAACGACCCGCCGGACGCGATGACTGCGGACCACATCTTCTCGTTCCAGACAGTCGACGTCTTCACCTGCGGCGACCCCGCAACCGCGATCCACGCGGTGCAGGGGAACGGCACGACGACGCCGTTGAGCGGAAGTGCGGTGACGATCGAAGGCGTCGTCGGCGGCGACTACCAGGGCGCCGGCCAGTTCAACGGCTACTACGTCCAGGAAGAGGCAGCGTGACGTCGACGCCGATCCTCAGACGTCCGAGGGCATCTTCGTCTTCGCCGGCAGCAGCGGCGTCGACGTCAGCGTCGGAGACGTCGTCCGCGTGCGCGGCACCGCCGGCGAGTTCGTCACGTCGAGCGCCTACGTCGCTGACGCAGATCAGCTCCGTGAACGCGGTCGCGGTCTGCTCGAGCGGGGCGACTCCGTCCCGCCCGCCTCCGTGAGTCTGCCGGTGATGAGCATCGGCGACCTCGAGCGTTTCGAGGGGATGCGCGTCCACTTCGGCCAGACGATGACGGCGACCGAGGTGTTCAACCTCGGCCGCTTCGGCGAGGTCAGCCTGTCCGGCGTCGGACGGTTGTACAACCCGACCGCCGTCGCCTCTCCGGGGCCGGCCGCGCAGCTCGTCGCTGCCGACAACAACCGCAGCCGCATCGTTCTCGACGACGGCGACAACACCCAGAACCGTGACCCAACGATCTACCCGCTCGGTGGCCTGTCGGCGCTGAGCACGCTGCGGGTCGGTGACACGCTCCCGACGCTCGACGGCGTCATGGACCAGCGCTTCGGCCGTCTACCGGATCCAGCCGGTCGGCCCGATCGACTTCGCCGAGACGAACCCGCGGACGGCTGCTCCTGCGCCCGTCGGCGGCAACCTGAAGATCGCGTCCTTCAACGTCCTCAACTACTTCAACGGCAACGGCGCTGGGCGGCGGCTTCCCGACCTGCGCGTGGCGCGAACACGCCGTTCGAGTTCGACCGTCAGGAGCCAAGGATGTCAGCGCGCTTCGACGATCGAACGGCGACATCGTCGGGCTGATGGAGATCGAGAACGACGGCGACGCCGAACAGCGCGATCGAGGAGCTCGTCGGTGCCCTCAACGCGGCGATGGGCGCGGGCACGTACGCGTTCATCGACACCGGCGTGATCGGCACCGACGAGATCAAGGTCGCGCTGATCTACAAGCCCGCCAGCGTGACGCCGGTCGGCGACTGGAAGATCCTGACGACGGCAATCGACCCGCGCTTCATCGACACGCTCAACCGGCCCTCGCTGGCGCAGACGTTCGAGCACAACTCGTCCGGCCAGAAGCTGACGGTGGTCGTCAACCACCTGAAGTCGAAGGGCTCGGACTGTAACGCACGTCGGCGATCCCGATACCGGTGACGGTTCCGGGAACTGCAACCTGACGCGCACGAAAGCGGCGGCGGCGCTCGCCGACTGGCTCGCGACCGACCCGACCGGGAGCGGTGACCCCGACTTCGCGATCATCGGCGACCTGAACTCGTACACGTTCGAGACGCCGATCACGACGCTGGAGGCGAAGGGCTTCACGAACCTCATCGGGCGCGCCACGGCCTGACCGCCTACTCGTACGTCTTCAACGGCGAGTCGGGCTACCTCGACCACGCGCTCGCCACCGTCGTCGCTCGCCGGCGCAGGTGACGGGAGTGACCGACTGGCACATCAACCCCGACGAGCCGACGGTGCTCGACTACAACACGAATTCAAGTCAGCCGAACCAGGTGGAATACGTTCTACGACCCAGGCCCGTACCGCGTCGTCCGACCACGACCCGGTCGTGATCGGCGTTCAGCTCAACCACGCGCCCACGGTCGACGCGGGCGGTCCGTACACCGTCGCGGAAGGCGGGAGCGTCGGCGTGACCGCGTCCGGCAGCGACGCGGACGGGGACGCGCTGACCTACTGCGTGGGATCTCGACAACAACGGGTCGTTCGAGACGGCGGGCCAGAGTCCGACGTTCTCGGCCGCGACGATCGACGGGCCTGCGACGTTCGGACGATCCGCGTGCAGGTGTCGGACGGCGAGGACACTGCCGTGGACGAGGCGACGGTCGACCGTGACCAACGTCGCTCCGACGGCGACGTTCAACGCTCCGGCCTCCAGCTTCGCGGGCTTCCCGTTCACGCTCTCGCTGACGGGGGCAACCGATCCCGCGCCCGCGGACGTGCTCACGTACGCGTTCGACTGCGGGGACGGCAGCGGCTACGGCGCGTTCGGTGCCGCGAGCACGAGGTCGTGCCCGACGACGTTCATCGGCACGCGCAGCGTCGGCGGCAAGGTTCGCGACGACGACGGCGGCGTCACCGAGTACCGGGCGACCGTCCAGGTGATCGTCACGTACGACAGCCTCTGCGCTCTCACGAGGGCGTATTCGTCGAACGCAACCGTCGCCAACGTGGCGTGTGCGACGCTCCGGGTTGCCGAGCAGGCCGCCGCTCGCGGTCAGCTGCTTGCGAAGCGCGTCGCCATCGCGGCGTACGTTCTGCAGGTGAGGCTCCAGTCAGGAAAGGCGTTCACACCGGACGAGGCGGCGATCCTGATCGCCCTCGCCAGAGAGCTCTAAAACGCACTGAAACCAGGGAGAGGAAAGGAAGAAATGAGAATGAGGAGGACAGTCCTGGTGCTGACGGCGCTCGCACTCGCGATCGCCATTGCACCGCTTGCAGGGGCAGCGACAGATGAGGGGCCGAGCCCGGCGGTCGCACCCGCGACCACCGACATCCAGATCCTCGGTCTGAACGACTTCCACGGCGCGCTCGAGCCGCCGGCGGGGTCGGGTGGCCGGATCGGCGGTAGCGAGGCGGCCGGAAACGCCGGTGGCGCCGAGTACCTCGCGACCCACGTCCGCACCTTGCGGGCGACGAACCCGAACACGTTGTTCGTCTCGGCCGGTGACCTGATCGGCGCGACGCCGCTGCTGTCGGCGCTGTTCCACGACGAGCCGACGATCGAGGCCTTCAACCTGATGAAGCTCGACTACAACGGCGTCGGCAACCACGAGTTCGACGAGGGCATCGACGAGCTGCTGCGAATGCAGTACGGGAAGAACCGCCGCGGCATCCCCTATCGAACCCTTCCCACCATCCAGGGCTGCCACCCGGTCGACGGCTGCCGCGACGGTGACGGCTTCGACGGCGCGAAGTTCGACTTTCTCGCTGCGAATGTGAAGTACAAGTCCAACGGCGAGACGATCTTCCCGCCCTACAAGATCCACAGCTTCCCGGGCGTGAAGGTCGCGATCATCGGCATGACGCTCGAGGGCACGCCTTCGATCGTCTCCCCGTCGGGCATCTCGCACGTGAACTTCCTCGACGAAGCGGAGACGGTGAACGCGCTCGTGCCGAGGCTGAAGCAGCAGGGCGTCGAGACGATCATCGTCCTGCTCCACGAGGGCGGCTTCACGAGTGCGGCCGCGAACGGCGCCGGCTCGCCGGCCACGATCAACCAGTGCGTCAACCTCACCGGCCCGCTGCCACCGATCGTCGAGGCGATGGACGACGAGGTCGACGTGGTCGTGACGGGCCACACGAACTGGGCCGTCAACTGCCTCATCGACGGGAAGATCGTCACCGGCGCGGCCTCGGCCGGCCGGCTCGTCACCGACATCGATCTGACGGTCAGCCAGACGACCAAGGATGTCGTCGGGGCGACGGTGAACAACAAGATCGTCACGCGCGACGTGGCGAAGGCCGGCGACCTGACGGCCCTGATCGCGAAGTACCAGGCGGTTGCGGCTCCGTTCGCGAACCGCGTCATCGGCAAGATCAGCGCCGACATCACCCGCACCGCAGTCAACCCGCCGACCGGCAACGGCGAATCGTCACTGGGCGACCGGATCGCCGACGCGCAGAACTTCGATGCGCAGCAAGCGGGCACGGGCTCGCAGATGGCGTTCATGAACGCGGGCGGCATCCGCGCCGACCTCGTCTTCGCGAGCAGCGCGGCCGGTGAAGGCGACGGCGTCGTCACGTACGGCGAGGCCTTCGCGGTCCAGCCGTTCGGCAACAGCCTGGTCACGATGACGCTCAACGGAGCTCAGATCGACTCGCTCCTCGAGCGGCAGTTCACGGGCGGGAACGGGATCCTGCAGATCTCGGACGGGCTCGCGTACTCGTTCAGCGCTTCGGCTGCGGGTGGCGACAAGGTCAGCAGCATCACGCTCGGCGGACTCGCCATCAGCCCGGGAACGAACTACCGGGTCACCGTCAACAGCTTCCTCGCTGACGGCGGCGACAACTACGGCATCTTGACGAGCGGAACGAACCGTGTCCCCGGCAACGTGGACACGGACGCCTTCGAGAACTACCTGAAGGCCAACGCGGCCGGAATCACACCCGGACCGAGAAACCGAATCACGCGCCTGCCGTAACCGGCGCAAGCGGTGGGGGTGGCTGCGGGCCACCCCCACCGCCCTCTGTAGCGTCGGGGGATGCAGCCATCGGGCATCCGGGCCGGCGTGCGTGCGGCCATGCCGCTCGCGCTCGTGCCGATTCTCTTCGGCGCCTCGTTCGGGTTGCTTGCCGACGAGGCGGGCATGAGCCCGCTCGGCGCCGTCGTGATGTCTGCGACGACCTTCGCAGGCTCTGCGCAGTTCGCCGCCGCGTCGATCCTGGAGTCCGGCGGCGGCGCTGCGGCTGCGATCGTCGCGGCGGTGCTGCTGAACGCCCGCTACGTCCCGCAGAGCCTCACAGTTGCCTCGATCTTCCCCGGCTCCCGCTGGCGCCGCTTCTTCGAGGCGCAGCTGATCGTCGACGAGTCGTGGGCGCTCAGCGGCCGCACCGGCCGCTTCGACTACGGCGTCCTCGCCGGGGCCGGGCTGCTGCTCTACGTGCTCTGGGTCGGAGGAACGGCGCTCGGCACTGTCGTCGGCGACCTGCTCGACCCGGAGGCGATCGGCCTCGATGCGGCCTTCCCGGCGCTCTTCCTGGCGCTCCTGGCGCCGTATCTTCGCAGCCGCCGGGCTCTCGTCACGGCGCTGGTCGCCGCGGCGATCACGCTTGTGCTGCTTCCCGTGTCGCCGCCCGGGGTGCCGATCGTCGCGGCCAGCCTCGCCTGCCTGATCGGGCTGCGCCGGTGACGTGGGTCGTGATCGCGGTCGTCGGCGCCGCGACGATGCTGTTCAAGGCGTCGGGGCCGGTCCTGCTCGGCCAGCGGAGCCTGCCGCCGCGCATCGCTGCACTCGTCGAGGTGCTCGCGCCGGCGATGCTGGCCGCACTCGTCGTCACCCAGGCCGTCGGCGGCGATCGCGAGCTCGTCTTCGACGAGCGGCTGGCCGGCGTCGCGGCGGCCGCGATCGCGATCGCGCTGCGCGCACCGATCATCGTCGTGATGGTGGTGGCCGCCACCGTGGCCGCGCTGATCCGCCTGTTCTAGGATCGCAGTGCCATGGGGCGCGTCGAGGAGATGGTCGAGCGCGTCTGGCCGGGCCGGGACGCGCAGGTCGCGACGCTGGGCGGCGGGATCACGAACCGCAACTTCAAGGTCACCGTCGACGGCAGCTCCTACGTGCTGCGGATCGGCGGCAAGGACACCGAGCTGCTCGGAATCGACCGCCGCGTCGAGCACGAGGCCTCGCTCGCCGCGGCGGCGGTCGGCGTCGGCCCGGAGGTGATCGCGTTCCTGGAGCCCGAGGGCTACCTGATCACGCGCTTCATCGAGGGAGAGGTCGTCACACCGGAGGCAATTCGCGAACCAGAGCCGCTGCGGCGCGTCGCCGGCTCGCTGCGAGCGATTCACGCCGGCCCGCCGATTCCGGCGCGGTTCGACTCCTTCCGCGTGGTCGAGGCCTATGCGGCCACGGCCGCCACGCACGGCGTCGCCGTCCCTGATGCCTTCGGCCGGGCGCAGGAGACCGCTGCCCGCGTCGAGCGGGCGCGCGGGCCGATCCCCGAGCGGCCCTGCCACAACGATTTGCTGACCGCCAACTTCATCGACGACGGCACGCGGATCCGGATCGTCGACTGGGAGTACGCCGGCATGGGCGACGTCTACTTCGACCTCGCCAACTTCGCGGTCAACAACGGGCTCGACGAGACCGACACCAGCGAGCTCCTCCGCGCCTACTTCGGCGAGGTGACGCCGGCGCACGAACGGTCGCTGGTGCTGATGCGCTTCATGTCCGACTTCCGCGAGGCGATGTGGGGCGTCGTCCAGCAGGCGCTCTCGGACCTGGACTTCGACTTCCAGGCCTACGCGGACCAGCACTTCGAGCGGCTCGACCGCACGGCCGCGGATCGGTCGTTCAGGCGCGCCCTGGGCTAACGGCGGGGGAAGAGCAGAGCAGCCGCCGCAGCTGCGTGCGCGAGGACCGAGACTGTCGCCACGATCTTCAGGGTCGTGTTCATCGTCACGAGAACGCTTATCGGCCGCCAAGCGGTCCGGCTTGACGGTCGGCGTGAGGCTCAGCCGACCGTAAAGCTGCCGTTCATCTGGCTTGCGTGCGGGTCGCAGACGAACCTGTACTCACCCGCGGCGAGCTCGACCTCGAACGATTTCTCACCCTCCTCGCCGACATCCGTCGCGACGTCGACCGCGCCCGGTCCCGGTGAGATGGAAGTTGTGGGCCGAGGACTGATCGTTCACCACGAGCGTGTACGCGCCGGGGCTGAGGCCGTCCGCGCCTTCGATGCTGATGTCGAAGCCGGGACCGACGCTGCCGTTCAGCGTGGTGCCGTCTCCCGAGCCGGTGGCCTCGGTCGTCGCGGCGGTCGTGACGGTGCCCTCGTCGTTGTCGTCGTCGCCGCCGCAGCCGGCGGTGACCAGCGCGAGCGCGGCGAGGACGATCACCAGCGTGCTGTACGAACGTTTCACGTCGTCTCCTCTCGGTGGGCGTTGAGGATGAGTACGTCGCGGACCCGAGAACGGTTCACCGAGCCCGCCGTTTAGGTTCTCACCTGCGATGCGGACCCGGGCGAGAGCGGTCGTGATCGGCGGTGGCGTGGGCGGCTGCTCGATCCTCTACTGGCTGACGAGGCTCGGCTGGGACGACGTCGTGCTCGTCGAGCGGGCCGACCTCACGTCCGGTTCCACGTTCCACTCGGCGGGGCTCGTCGGCCAGCTGCGCGGCTCGCTCTCGCTCACGAAGATGATGATGGCGAGCGTCGACCTCTACCGGACGATCGGCGACGAGGTCGGCCTCGAGACGGGTTGGCGCGAGGTCGGCTCGCTCCGGCTCGCCTCGTCCGAGGAGCGGCTCGAGGAGATCGCCCGGCAGGCCGGGTGGGCGAAGACGTTCGGTCTCCCGCTCGAGCTGGTCTCGGCGGCCGAGGCGCAGGAGCTCTTCCCGCCGATGACGACCGACGGCGTCCTCGGCGCCGCCTACCTGCCGACCGACGGCTACATCGACCCCTCGCAGCTGACGTTCGCGCTGGCCGAGGGTGCGCGGCGCGGCGGCGCCGAGATCGCCACCAGCACCCGGGTCACGGCGATTCCGACCGAGAGCGGCCGCGTCGTGGGTGTCGTCACCGACAAGGGCGAGATCGAGACCGACGTCGTCGTCAACGCGGGCGGGATGTTCGCGGCCGAGCTCGGCCGGCTCGTCGGGGTCACCGTCCCGATCGTGCCGATGGCGCACGAGTACGTCGTGACCCGGCCCAGCGGTCTACCGCTCGACATGCCGACGATGCGCGACCCGTCCCTGCTCGTCTACTTCCGCCCGGAGTCGGGCGGGCTCGTCATGGGCGGTTACGAGCGCGATCCGGCGCCCTGGTCGCTCGACGGCATCCCGCCGGATTTCAACGGCAAGCTGCTCGAGGAGGACTGGCCGCGCTTCGAGCCGCTGCTCGAGAACGCGATCAAGCGTGTGCCGGCACTCGAAGAGATGGAGGTCGTGCGCCTGATCAACGGCCCCGAGGCGTTCACGCCCGACGGTGAGTTCATCCTCGGCCCCACCGACGTGCGCGGGTTCTGGGTGGCAGCGGGCTTCTGCGCCCACGGCCTCGCAGGCGCGGGTGGTATGGGCAAGCTCGTCGCCGAGTGGATCGTCGAGGGGACGCCGAGCCTCGATGTCTGGCACATGGACTCGCGGCGCTTCGGCGCTGCCTACACGAGCCGCGACTACACGCTCGCCCGCACGACCGAGGTGTACTCGACCTACTACGACGTCAAGTATCCGGGTCACGAGCGGCAGGCGGGGCGGCCGCTGCGGCTGTCGCCCGCGTACGGCCGCTTGCAGGAGCTGGGAGCCGCGTTCGGCGAGAAGTCGGGCTGGGAGCGGGCGAACTGGTTCGAGCCGAACGCGGCCGACGGCGACGAGAGCCTGCGCCCGCGCGGCTGGGCGGGCCGTCACTGGTCGCCCGCGATCGGCGCCGAGCATCGCGCCTGCCGCGAGGCGGCGGCGCTCTTCGACGAGTCGTCGTTCGCGAAGATCGAGGTCGACGGCCCCGGCGCCGCCGAGCTGCTGGAGCACCTCTGCGACAACCGCGTGGCGCGCGACGTCGGCGCGATCACCTACACGCAGATGCTGAACCCCAAGGGCGGGATCGAGTGCGACTTCACGGTCACACGCCTCGCGGACGACCGCTTCCGCATCGTCACCGGCACCGCGTTCGGGCGCCACGACCTCGCCTGGATCCGCCAGCACGCGCCCGACGACGGCTCGGTCACGGTCACCGACGTCACCTCCGCCTACGCGTGCCTCGGCCTCTGGGGGCCGGCGAGCCGGGAGATCCTGGCCCCGCTGACGACCGCTGCGCTCGACTTTCCGTACATGCGCGCTCGCGAGCTTGCGGTCGGCCTCGTGCCGTGCCTCGCGCTCCGGGTCACCTATGTCGGCGAGCTCGGCTGGGAGCTCTACTGCCCGGCGGAGTTCGGGCTCGCCCTCTGGGACACGGTCTGGGAGGCCGGGCGCGCGCACGGGCTCGTCGCGGGCGGGTACAAGGCCATCGACTCGCTGAGGCTCGAGAAGGGCTATCGCGTCTGGGGCGCCGACATCACCGCCGACGACACGCCGTTCGAGGCCGGCCTCGGCTTCGCCGTCAAGCTCGACAAGGAGTTCCTCGGCAAGGAGGCGCTCGCAGCCGCGGGGGAGCCGCAGCGGCGGCTCGCGTGCGTCACGCTCGCCGACCCGCGCGCCGTTGCCCTCGGCTCCGAGCCTGTCCGCGCCGGAGGCGAGCCGGTCGGCCGGGTCACGAGCGGCGGCTACGGCTACACCGTCGAGCGCTCGATCGCCTACGCCTACCTGCCCGCGTCGAGCTGCGAGCCCGGGACGGCGGTCGAGGTGGAGATCTTCGGCGAGTGGGTGGCCGGCGAGGTCGCGGCCGAGCCGCTCTACGACCCGCGGGGCGAGCGCTTCCGGTCCTAGGAGGCCGCCGCGGGAAACCGGAGCTCGCGGCCCCCCGTCGCCGTCACGATCGCCTCGCCGCCGTCCGTCCGCACGGCGAGCTCGACCGATCCCTCCGGCGCGCTGTCCTCGACCGCGTCGACGAGGAGGTCGACGAGCGCACAGGCGACGTCACCGGGAGCTGCCAGGACGGTCGCGT
Organism: uncultured Gaiellaceae bacterium; assembly: GCA_963820565.1. Taxonomy (GTDB): domain Bacteria; phylum Actinomycetota; class Thermoleophilia; order Gaiellales; family Gaiellaceae; genus Gaiellasilicea. Next base: position 49,352 of record CAWGAD010000007.1, on the reverse strand, counting down.
CTCCGCTGGCGCTCAGCGTGACGTCGTGGGTCGGGATCACCCGCGTCACGAGCGCGACCGTGTCGGTCGCCGCCTGGCCCAGCGAGAGCCGCTCCGGCGGCCGCGTCTGCAGCCGCACGAACGCCTGGAGTGCACGGACGATGTCGGCGATCTCCGTTCCCGTGCTGTGCGTCAGCGACACGCGCTCGTGCAGCTTCGTGCCCGGCTCCGTGTCGCCGAGGGCGAGCTCCGCAGAGCCCACGAGTGCGACCAGCGGATTCGAGATCTCGTGCAATGCCCCGCGCGTCAGCCGACCCAGAGTCTGGAGAGCACGCATCTCGCGAGCGTCGATTTGCACTGTCTCTATGATCACACGCGGACGGGCGTCAACGAATCCGACCCGATCCCATGCCGCCAGACCCCCACCAGAAGGAACGAATGTGACGACGGTACTCGTGGCCGATGATCATCCCGCCGTGGTCGAGGCAGTCGCGGACGTCCTGGCCGAGAACGGGATCGAGGTCGCCGGCCGAGCTCGGGACGGCAAGGATGCCGTCGACCAGATCGAGGTGCAAAAGCCCGACGTCGCCATCCTCGACCTGCGGATGCCGGGCATGTCCGGAATCGAGGTCGCGCGACAGATCGCACGGACGTCGGCGGAGACCGCGGTGATCCTCTACACGGCGTTCGGCGACCGCGCACTCCTGACCGAGGCGCTCGACGCAGGCGCGCGCGGCTTCGTGCTCAAGGAGGCGCCGCTGGCCGAGGTCGTTCGCGCGGTCGAGCTCGTCGCCTCCGGCCGCACCTACGTCGACCCGGTCCTGGCGGGTGTGCTCTCGAGCTCCGCCGCGACCGAGAAGATCAAGGGCCTGACGCAGCGTGAGCGCGACGTGCTGCGCCTGCTCGCGGACGGGATGTCGAACGAGGAGATCGGCAAGGCGCTCTTCATCTCGCCGGAGACGGTGCGCACGCACGTCCGCAAGGCGATGGCCAAGCTCGACGCCGACACGCGCACGCAGGCCGTCGCGACCGCGCTGCGCCAGTCGCTGATCGCCTAGCTGATCGCCTAGAACGCGGGCTTGCCGACGAGCGTCGTCAGCAGCTGGCGGAACTCGGCGGCCGGCATCGCGGCCGACTCGTCCGAGCTCGAGGCCGGGTGTGTACGAGTTGTGCTTCGAGGGCCAGTACGCCCACGCGATCATCGACGCGAACCGCTCACAGCCGTTGGCGCCATGGGCGAGCCGCCGAGTCTTCGTAGCACCAGGCGCTCGCCTGCAGCCGCTCCTGCAGCAGCAGCCGGCGCGGCGCGTCGAGCACGAGGAAGTCGACCTGATGTGCGTACTCGTCCATGATCGTCGCCCAGGCGAAGCGGCCGGTGGCGAGCAGCCCGCGGTCGAGCCAGATGTGGCCGGGCGTGGCGTGCGAGACGCCGTACTCGCCGACGTGGATCGTCACGCGCCGGGGGACGATGCCCCAGTCGAACGAGCTCGCGTTGAGCGCGGCGCGGACAGTTGCGCGCTCGGCCGGGCGTGCGCCGTCGAACCCATAGTTGCCGCCGCCTGCGAGGGCGGAGGCGGGGAGGATGAGGGCAAGCGTGATCCCAAGAAGAAAGCGCCGCAGCATTCACTCTCAATGGTCGGCAGCAGGCGCCTCAGCACGATTCCCGCTCCCGCCCTGCGTGCGTCACCCGAATCGGGGAGGGGGGCTAACCTGGATTTCAGCCCGGTGGCCGGAGCGTTGCGAACGGATCCGTGATCTCGAGCCGCCTCGTGCGGAAGCGGTAGACCTCGGCCGGGCGTCCTCCGGCGCGTCCCGACTCGCGTCGCGCGCCGGTCGCCTCCAGCACATTGCGGCGCAGCAGCACGCGCTTCAGGTTCGTCGCGGACACGTCGTGACCGAGCGCGGCGGCATACAGACCCCGCAGCTCCGAGAGCGTGAAAGCGGGCGGCGCGAGCGCGAAGCCGACGTTCGTGTACGAGAGCTTCCCCCGTAGCCGCTCGCGGCCCGCGAGCACGATCTCGCCGTAGTCGAAGGCAAGCGTCGGGAGATCGTCGACGGGATGCCAGGTGGTGTCGCCCGGCAGCTGCGGGTCGATGCCGGCGGGGAGGATCGCGAGGAAGGCCGTTGCGAGCTCACGCCCTCCGGGGACGCGCTTCGGATCACTCCACGAACCGAGTTGCTCGAGGTGCGTGAGATCGCGGACCTCGACCTTGGCGGCGAGATGACGGCGGATCGAGTCCTCGAGCGTCTCAGCCGGGCCGAGCGTGCCTCCCGGCAGAGCCCAGGCGCCCGAGTACGGTGCGCGCGTGCGCTGCCAGAGGAGCGACTGCAGCCGGCCGTCGCGGACCTGGAAGCACGACCGCGAGGACGGCCTGCCGGGGGGCTGTGGTAGGATCGTTCTCAAGTTTGCGCCTCACAGTCGAAAACCTTACCCGAAAGGCTTCCGATGCTGCGTCTGACTCCGCTTGCACTCCTGCTCACCGTCCTCGTGCTCGCCGGCTGCGGCGGCTCCGACGACGAGGCGACGCCGTCCACGACGACCGCCGAGGCGACCAAGCCGCTGCGGGTCGGGCTGATCACCGACCTCGGCCAGCTCGACGACAACGGCTTCAACGAGCTCGCCTTCCGCGGCCTCAAGCGGGCAGAGAAGGAGCTCGGCGTCAAGGGGCGCGTGATCGAGTCGGCCTCGGCGGCGGACTACATCCCGAACATGACCTCGCTGGCTCGCGCCGGTTACGACCTGATCATCGGCGTCGGCTTCGCGCAGGGCGACGCGATCGGGAAGGTCGCGCAGCGCTTCCCGGACGTGCGGTTCGCGATCATCGACGTCGACCAGGCGTTCGTGCCCGGCAAGCCCGCGAACGTGCAAGGACTGCTCTTCCGCGAGGAAGAGGTCGGCTATCTCGTCGGCTACCTGGCCGGGCTCGAGGAGGCGCGACGCGACGGCAGCGACGTGATCAGCGCCGTCGGCGGCATGAAGGAGCCGCCGGTCGACCGCTTCATCGCCGGCTACTTCGCCGGCGCCGAGAAGGCTGCGCCGGGGATCAAGACGATCCTCGACTACTCGCAGGACTGGGACGACCAGGCGAAGTGCAAGGAGCTGGCGCTGAACCAGATCGCGCGCGGCTCGAACATCATCTTCCAGGTCGCGGGCGGTTGCGGGCTCGGCGCGCTGAACGCCGCCGGTGAGCGCGACCGCTGGGGCATCGGCGTCGACGCCGACCAGTCGTTCCTCGGCCCGCACATTCTCACGAGCGCTCAGAAGGGCGTCGACGCGGCGGTCTTCCTCACGATCGGGTCGGTCAAGGACGGCACCTGGAAGGGCGGCGGCAACTCCACCTTCGGCTTGAAGGAGGAGGGCGTCGGGCTGGGGAAGGTGAGCCCGGACGTGCCGCAGGGCGACGTCGACCAGGTCGAGGCGATCAAGCAGCAGATCGCCGACGGCGAGATCACCGGCATCCCGACGGAGGTCGGAGCGAGCTAGCCGCCCGCGATCGCGGCGACGATGCGGACCCGGCTCTGCTCGCCGACGGGCGCGCTGAGGTCGCGGACGCGGTCGCGGTCGAGGTAGACGTGGACGAGCGGGCGCACCTCGCCGCGCTCGTCCAGGAGCAGGTCGGCGACCGGGAGCGCGCGCAGCGCGTCGCCGACCGTCGCCACGTCGAGCTCGAAGCTGTTCTGTCCGCCCGCCTCGGTCGCGAGCAGCCCCGGGAGGAGGACGACGGCCATTACTGAAGCGCGGCGGCTTCGACCGACAGGACCGGCGGCAGGTTCTCCGCTGCGACGACGACCTCGCCGTTTCGCAGCGCGTAGACGTGGCCGCTCTGCGCGCCGACGTAGACCGCCTCGTCGTCCTGGCTCATCCCCTCGCGCAGCACCGCGACCCACGCCGGTTCCGCAGCGACGATCAACTCCCAGCTCGCGCCCGCGTCGGCGGTCGCGTAGATCCCGAGCCGTCCGTCGCACGTGACCCGGTTCTCGGCGCCCTCCTCGGGAATGACGAAGGCGCGGTCGGGATCGGCCGGATCGAGCGCCAGTCCGAAGCCGAATCCCGAGGGAAGGCCGTTCCCGTCGAGCCGCTCCCAGCTCGCGCCGTAGTCGTCCGAGCGGTAGACGCCGCAGTGGTTCTGCTGCCAGAGCCGGCCCGGCTTGCCGGGATGCGCGAGCACCTTGTGGACGCACTGGCCCACCTCGGGATAGCGGTCGTCCTCGAAGAAGCACGCCTCGGTGCCCTGGTTCGCGGGCACCCAGCTCTCACCGCCGTCCTCGGTGCGGAAGACCCCCGCCGCCGAGATGCCGATCCAGAGCCGCTTCGGCTCGTCGGGATCGAGGGTGATCGAGTGCGTGATCAGCCCGCCTGCGCCCGGGTACCACTTCTCGCGCGTCTCGTGCTTCAGCACGCCGTCGTTGACCTGCCACGTCGAGCCGGAGTCGTCGGAGCGGAAGAGCACGGCCGGCTCGCCGCCGAGCCAGAGCGTCTCCGGCTCCGAGGCGTGGCCGGGCTCGAGATGCCACGTCGACGCGAGCTTGAGCTCGCTCTCCTCCGGCAGGCCGAGACCCTCCGAGCGCTCCCACGTCTTGCCGAGGTCGGTCGAGCGCTGGACGGTCCCGCCGTAGACCCAGCTGTTTCCGCAGGCGTAGAGATTGCCGTCGCGCGGATCGACGATGGCATGGTTGACCTGCCAGCCCGGCAGTAACGGGCCCTCGACCTCGAACGAGCGCCGCTCGTCGTCCCCACGGATGAGGAAGAGGCCCTTCCGCGTTCCCACGACGAGCAGCACACCCACGAGAGCGAGCCTAACGAAGGAGACGGAGTGAGGGCGACACGACCGAGGGATCGCGCTCGAGCGCGTCGAGCCCGCAACGTCTAGGGACCGACAGGCGTACGATTGCTCCGCTGTTGAGAGGATCGGAGGAGATGTGAGCGTGTCGATCACCAAGCACAAGAACTTTGTCGGCGGCGAGTGGGTCGAGGCCGCCTCGGGCGAGACGATGGAGGTCCTGAATCCCTCGACCGGCGAGGTGATCGCCGAGGTGCCGAGGTCGAGCGCCGAGGACGTCGAGCGCGCCGTCGACGCGGCCCGCAAGGCGTTCGTCGAGTGGGGCGAGAAGACACCGAAGGACCGGATGGAGCTTCTCCTCAAGCTCGCCGACGTGATCGACGAGAACGCCGAGGAGCTGACGCAGCTCGAGTCGCAGAACGTCGGCAAGCCGATGTCGATCGCCGGCGACGAGATGCCGTTCTCCGCCGACAACCTGCGCTTCTTCGCCGGCGCGGCCCGCACGCTCGAGGGCAAGGCCGCCGGCGAGTACGTCGAGGGCTACACCTCGATCATCCGCCGCGAGCCGCTCGGGATCGTCGCCGGGATCACGCCCTGGAACTACCCGCTGATGATGGCCGTCTGGAAGCTCGGCCCCGCGCTTGCGGCCGGCAACGTCCAGATCCTGAAGCCGGCCGAGCAGACGCCGCTGACGACGCTCCGCTTCGTCGAGCTCGCGCAGGAGTTCATCCCGCCCGGCGTGCTGCAGGTCGTCACGGGCGACGGCGTTCCCGCGGGTGACGCGCTCGTCCGCCATCCCGAGATCCGGCTCATCTCGCTGACGGGCTCGGTCGAGACGGGAAGGCTGATCGCGGCGGGCGCGGCGCAGAGCAACCTCAAGCGCGTCCATCTCGAGCTCGGCGGCAAGGCGCCGATGGTCGTCCTCGACGACGCCGATCCGGCCACGGTCGCGGAGGCGATCAAGATCGGCGGCTACTGGAACTCGGGCCAGGACTGCACCGCGTCCTCGCGGATCCTCGTGCACGAGAAGGTCTACGACGACGTCCTCTCGGAGACGGTCAAGACGCTCGAGGCGATGAAGGTCGCCGACCCCGCCGAGGGCGACGACGTCGACATGGGGCCGGTGATCTCGAAGGAGCAGCAGGAGTCGGGTGCTCGGCTTCCTCGAGCGGCTCGACGGCAAGGCCACGGTCGTCACCGGCGGCGAGTCGATCGGGGACCGCGGCTTCTTCGTCAAGCCGACCGTCGTCACGGACGTGGCCCAGGACTCGGAGATCGTGCAGGACGAGGTGTTCGGTCCGGTCGTGACCATGCAGCGCTTCTCGTCCGACGACGAGGCGATCGCGATGGCGAACGGCGTCCGCTACGGGCTCGCCGCCTCGGTCTTCTCGGAGAACGTCGGCCGCGCGCTGGCGGCGGCGCGGAAGCTCGAGTTCGGCACCGTCTGGGTGAACGAGCACCTCTTCCCGCTCGCCTCCGAGATGCCGCACGGCGGCTTCAAGGAGTCGGGCTACGGGAAGGACATGTCGCTGTATTCGATGGAGGAGTACACCCGCATCAAGCATGTCGCGGTGAAGCTCGCGTGACGCTGCGACGTTCTGCACGCCGGCGGTCGCGTCGACCGCAGCCGGCTCGCCGGCCCGACCGCACGCGATCGGCTGCGAGGACGTCGCCGGTGATCGGCCGCGCTCCCGCACGCTGCCGGCGCGCGCTGGCGGCGATCCTCGGCGGCGTTCCGATGTCCTGGATCGGCTGCGGTGGCGCCGGGCCGTACCCGGTCTTCCTCGCCGATGTAACTGGTCGCGCGGGTCGTCGACGTCGACGGCCACGAGTACGTCGACTTCTGTCTGGGTGACACGGGCGCCATGGCCGGCCACGCCCCGGAGCCGGTCGCGCGGGCCGTGGCCGAGCGAGCGGCGGCGGGGGTCACGGCGATGCTCCCGACCGAGGACGCCGTGTGGGTCGGGGGAGGAGCTGGCGCGCCGGTTCGGGCTGCCGCTGTGGCAGTTCACTCTGAGCGCCACCGATGCGAACCGGTTCGCGATCCGAATCGCCCGCTCGCTGACGGGCAGGCCCAAGATCCTCGTCTTCAACGGCTGCTACCACGGCACCGTCTGACGAGACGTTCTGCGACGCTGCGCGACGACGGCTCGGTCGGCGTACGTCCCGGAAACGTCGGCCCGCCGGTCGATCCCGCCGTGACGACGAAGGTGGTCGAGCTCAACGACCTGGGCGCGCTGGAGCGCGCGCTGGCACCGGGCGACGTCGCCTGCGTCCTGGCCGAGCCGGCGCTGACGAACATCGGCATCGTCCTGCCCGAACCGGGGTTCCACGACGCGCTGCGCGAGCTGACACGCAGCACCGGGACACTGCTCGTGATCGACGAGACGCACACGTTCAGCGCCGGGCCGGGCGGTTACACCGCCGCGCACGGGCTCGAGCCGGACGTGCTCACGATCGGCAAGGCGATCGGCGGCGGCGTCCCCGTCGGCGCGTTCGGCGTCACCGAGGAGGTCGCGTCGGCGCGCGCTCGCGCAGCCGGGCGCAGACTACGAAGACGTCGGCGGCGTGGGCGGCACGCTGGCCGGGAACGCGCTCTCGCTGGCCGCCGTTCGTGCGACGCTGGGCGAGGTGTTGACCGACGAGGCCTTCGAGCACATGACCGCGCTCGGCGAGCGGCTCGCCGCCGGGGTCGCCGGCGCGATTGCCGCAGCCGGCGTCCCGTGGCACGTGACCCGGCTCGGCGCGCGCGCCGAGTATCGCTTCGCACCGCGCCCGCCGCGGAACGGGGGCGAGACGGCAACCGCCGGCGACGAGGAGCTCGAGCGCTTCCTGCATCTGCACGCGCTCAACCGCGGCGTCCTGATCACGCCGTTCCACAACATGGCGCTCGTCTCGCCGGCGACGACCGCGGGGGATGTCGACCGCCTGACCGAGGTCTTCGCGGACGCGCTCGGAGAGCTCGCATGACCGAGCCCGACGTCCGGCTCGAGACGGTCGTCAAGCGCTTCGACGACGTCGTCGCCGTCGACGGGATCTCGCTCGAGATCCCGTCCGGCTCGTTCTTCGCGCTGCTCGGGCCGTCCGGCTGCGGCAAGACGACGACCCTGCGGATGATCGGCGGCTTCGAGGAGCCCGACGAGGGCGCGATCTACCTCGGCGACCGCGACGTCGTCGGCCTACCGCCGTACCGGCGCGACGTCAACACCGTCTTCCAGAGCTACGCGCTCTTCCCGCACCTGTCGGTGTTCGAGAACATCGCCTTCGGGCTGCGCCGCAAGGGCGTCGAGAAGAAGCAGGTGCAGGGCAGGGTCGACGAGATGCTCAAGCTCGTCGGGCTCGAGGGCGCCGGCGCCGCGAAGCCGCGCCAGCTCTCGGGCGGCCAGCAGCAGCGCGTCGCGCTCGCACGCGCGCTCGTGAACCGGCCGCAGGTCCTGCTCCTCGACGAGCCGCTCGGCGCTCTCGACCTGAAGCTCCGCAAGCAGATGCAGCTGGAGCTGAAGGCGATCCAGCACGACCTCGGGCTCACCTTCGTGCACGTCACGCACGACCAGGAGGAGGCGATGACGATGGCCGACGCGATCGCCGTGATGAACAAGGGCCGGATCGAGCAGCTCGGCCCGCCGACCGAGCTCTACGAGAGGCCCGCGACCGCATTCGTCGCCGGGTTCCTCGGCGTCTCCAACCTCCTGCACGGCTCGGTCACTGGCCCCGGTCCGCGTCCGGCTCGACACCGGCGACGAGATCGCTGCCGACCCCGGTGAGCGCACGGGACGGGTCGCCGTCGGCATCCGCCCGGAGAAGATCCGAATCGGCCCGCCCGGCGAGGGCGACAACAGCCTCGCCGGCACCGTCAAGGAGACCGCCTACGTCGGCGTCGCGACGCAGTACGTGGTCGAGACGGGTGCAGGCACCTTGATGGTCTACGTGCAGAACGACGGCTCCGCGCTCTCGCTCCAGCCCGGTGCTGCGGCAATTCTCAGTTGGAGCCCACACGCGACTTTCGTCGTCGACCCAGCACAGGAGGTTCCACAATGACGCCGCCTCTGACCCGCCGCCAGCTGCTCGAGCGCGCCGCGCTCGGCGGCGCAGTCCTCACCGTGCCCGGGTTCCTCGCCGCCTGCGGCGGCGGCGACGAGACCGGAGCGGTTGCGACGACCGAGACCGCAGGCGGCGGCGCGCAGCAGCTTGCGAGCCGGCTCCGCTTTGCGAACTGGCAGCTGTACATCGACGTGGACGAGAAGACGAAGAAGCGCCCGACGCTCGACGAGTTCACCAAGGAAACGGGCGTCTCCGTCGACTACTTCGAGGAGATCAACTCGAACGACGAGTACTTCGGGAAGATCCAGGGGCCGCTCTCCCGCGGCCAGGGGATCGACCGCGACATCATCGTCCTCACCGACAACTCGCGCTATCCGGGGCTGATGGTCGAGGAGGAATGGGTCGAGAAGCTCGACAAGGCCGCGATCCCGAACATCGACAACCTCGTCGACGCGCTCCAGAAGCCGCCCTTCGACCCCGACCGCAGCTACTCGCTGCCGTGGCAGTCTGGCATGACCGGCATCGCGTACAACGCGAAGCTGACCTCGACCCCGATCACCTCGATCGACCAGCTGCTCGAGGACCCGAAGCTGAAGGGGAAGATGACGCTTCTCTCCGAGATGGCCGACACGCTCGGCGTCGTCATGAAGGCGAACGGCGACGATCCGGCTGTCGTCACCGACGAGACGTTCAAGAGCGCCATCGACCGGGTCAAGGCCGCGGTCGACTCGGGCCAGGTCCGCCAGTTCACCGGCAACGACTACTCGGGACCGCTCTCGAAGGGCGATCTGATCGCGGCGCTTTCGTGGTCAGGCGACGTCGTCCAGCTTCAGGCCGACAACGCGAACCTGAAGTGGGGGATCCCGAAGGACGGCGGGATGATCTGGACGGACAACATGCTGATCCCGACGGGCGGCGACGTCTTCACTGCCTCGACGTACATGAACTTCGTCTACGACCCGAAGGTCGCTGCGCAGATCGCCGCGTACGTCAACTACGTGACGCCGGTGAAGGGCGCCAAGGAAGAGCTCGCGAAGACCGACCCCGAGACAGCGGCGAACCCGCTCATCTTCCCTGACGACGCGACGCTCGCGCAGGTGTCGGGCTTCGACGCGAAGGCGTTGAACAACCAGGACTACATCGAGCAGTGGCAGACGCTGCTGGGGGCGTAGGAGCGCTCACGACAGCGCGATGACGTTCTTCCACCGGCACCGCTGGCTTGCCCCGTGGGGGTTGCTGACGCCTGGGATCGCGTGGCTGGCGCTCTTTTTCGTGCTTCCGCTCGGGTTCTTGGCGTACCAGTCGCTCCAGAGCGGGATCTTTCCGAGCTACGAGTTCACTTGGGAGTTCGGCAACTACAGCGAAGCGCTGTCGGACAACCGCGAGCAGCTCCTGCGGTCGTTCTGGTACGCGGGGATTGCGACCGTGCTGGCGCTCGCGTTCAGCTACCCGCTCGCGTACTGGATCGCCTTCCGGGCCGGCAAGTGGAAGAACGTCTTCCTCGTCCTCGTCGTGGCGCCGTTCTTCGTCACCTACTTGATCCGGACGATCGCGTGGCAGACGATCCTCTCCGACGACGGCACGGTGGTCAGCGTCCTGCGGACGGTCGGGCTGCTCGCCGACGACGGGCGGCTGCTCGCGACCTCGACCGCCGTCGTCGCCGGGATCACCTACAACTATCTGCCCTTCGCGATCCTGCCGATCTACGTCTCGCTCGAGCAGCTCGATCGGCGACTCGTCGAGGCTGCGGAGGATCTCTACGCGAGTCCGCGGCGCGCGTTTCTGCGAGTGACCCTGCCGCTTTCGCTTCCCGGCGTCTTCGCCGCCACGCTGCTCACGTTCATCCCCGCGGCCGGCGACTTCATCAACGCCGAGCTGCTCGGCGGACCCAACCAGGCCATGATCGGGAACGTGATCCAGTCGAAGTTCCTCGCCCTGATCGACTACCCGTCGGCGGCGGCGCTGTCCTTCGTGCTGATGGCCTTGATCGTGGCTGCGATTGCGGTTTACGCCCGCATCGTCGGCTCGGAGCGGCTCTCATGAAGCGGCTCCGCGGCAGGTTTCTCGACCTCTACGCGCTGCTCGCGATCAGCTACATGCTGCTGCCGATCGCGGTCGTGATCCTCTTCTCCTTCAACGATCCCGCCGGCCGCTTCAACTACGTCTGGCAGAGCTTCACCTTCGACAACTGGGTCAACTGGGACGCCGTGCCGGGGCTCCGCGACGCCTTGGTGACGTCGCTCCTGATCGCAGTACTCGCGAGCCTGACCGCCACTGCCCTAGGCACGCTGATCGCGCTCGCGCTCGTGCGGCACCAGTTTCGCGGACGGGCGCCAATCAACTTCCTCATCTTCCTGCCGATGGCCGCGCCCGAGATTGTCCTCGGCGCCTCCCTGCTGACGCTCTTCCTCAACCAGTCGCTGCTCGACCTTGGCTTCTGGACGATCTTCATCGCCCATGTGATGTTCTGTATCTCGTTCGTCGTCGTCACTGTGCGAGCGCGGCTCGTCGACTTCGACCGGCACCTGGAGGAGGCCGCCGCCGACCTTGGCGCGACCGGGCTGGAGACGTTCAGGCTGGTAACGCTGCCGCTGCTCTGGCCCGCGATTCTCGCCGGCGGCCTGCTGGCCTTCGCCATCTCCGTCGACGACTTCGTCATCACCTACTTCAACTCCGGCAGCGAGATCACGTTCCCCGTCTTCGTCTGGGGTCAGGCTGCACGGGGCGTGCCACCGCAGGTCAACGTGATCGGCTCCGCCATCTTCCTCGCCGCTGTCGGAATCATGCTCGCCAGCGTCATCGTCCAGACCCGCCGCCGGAAGGAAACCGCTACATGACGACCGCCAGCGCCGATCTCCAGCAGAGCCGCCCGCGACCACCTGTGGATGCACTTCACGCGCATGGGCGGCTACGCCGACGGCGACGTGCCGATCATCGTGCGGGGGGACGGGTGCTACCTGGAGGACGCGAACGGCAAGCGCTATCTCGACGCGCTCGCCGGGCTCTTCTCGGTGAACATCGGCTACGGCTTCGGCGAGGAGATCGGCCAGGCGGCGCTCGAGCAGATGAAGGAGCTGCCCTTCTACACGAACTGGTCGTACGCGCACCCGCGCGCGATCGAGCTCGCGGCCGAGCTTGCGTCGCTCGCGCCGGGCGACCTGAACCGCGCCTTCTTCGTCTCCGGCGGCTCGGAGGCGGTCGAGTCCGCGTGGAAGCTCGCGCGCCAGTACTTCCTCGCCCGCGGCGGCAAGCGGATCGACACGGACGAGACTCGCGTCGACGAGCGCGCCGGCGCGCCCTCGCCGCGGAAGTACAAGGCGATCGCGCGGCAGACCGCCTACCACGGCACGACCATGGGAGCGCTCTCGATCAACGGGATCCCGGCCTTGCGAATGCCGTTCGAGCCGCTCGTGCCGGAGGTGCGGCACGTGAAGAACACGAACCGCTATCACCGCCCGCCCGGAGAGACGGAAGCGGAGTTCACGCAATTGCTGTTGGAGAACCTGGAGGAGACGATCCTCGAGATGGGGCCCGAGTCGGTGTGCCTCGTCCACATGGAGCCCGTCCAGAACGCGGGTGGCGCCTTCACCCCGCCCGAGGGCTACTGGCAGGGCGTGCGAGCGCTCTGCGATCGGTACGACATCCTGCTCTCGGCCGACGAGGTGATCACCGCTTTCGGCCGCCTCGGCCACTGGTTCGGGTCCGAGCGCTACGACATCCGGCCCGACATCGTCTGCTGCGCCAAGGGACTCTCGTCCTCGTACGCCCCGATCGGCGCCGTGCTCGCGACGGACCGGGTGATGGAGCCGTTCCTCGAGGGAGCGTCGATGTACGCGCACGGGATCACGTTCGGCGGCCACCCGGTGATGGCGGCGATCGCGCTCAAGAACATCGAGATCATGAAGCGCGAGCAGATTCCGCAGCGTGTGCTCGCGCAACGAGGACGCCTTCCGCGCCACGCTCGAGACAGCTGCTCGAACTACCGATCGTCGGCGACGTGCGCGGGACGGGGTACTTCTACGCCCTCGAGCTGGTCAAGAACAAGGAGACGCGGGAGAGCTTCAGCCCGGAGGAATGCGAGACGCTGCTACGGGGCTTTCTCTCCGGCGCCCTCTTCGAGCGCGGCCTGATCTGCCGGGCGGACGATCGCGGCGACCCGGTGATCCAGATCTCGCCGCCGCTCGTGGCCGGCCAGGCCGAGTTCGACGAGATGGTCGGGATCCTCGGCGAGGTGCTCGAGGAGGCCGGGCGGAGGATGCACGCGGGCTGATGTGAAGGTGGGGTTAACCGCACTGCCTGAACCAGGTGCGACCGCTAGGGTCGAGGCTTGACCGCTGAGGGAGGTGCGATGCAGAACGGGAATCAGGGCGCCGTCGTCGTCGCCGAAGGCGTCACGCGCCGTTACGGCGAGGGCGACACGGCTGTCGACGCGCTCCGCGGCATCTCGCTCGAGGTGGCGAAGGGGCAGCTGACGGCCGTGATGGGCCCATCCGGGTCCGGCAAGTCGACGCTGATGCACATCCTGGCCGGGCTCGACAAGCCGACGTCCGGCACGGTCACGGTCTCCGGCACGGAGATCACGAAGCTGAAGGACTCCGACCTGACGAAGCTCCGCAGGAAGCACATCGGCTTCGTCTTCCAGTTCTTCAACCTCTTGCCGATGCTGACCGCCGAGGAGAACATCACGCTGCCCCTCTCGATCGCCGGCGAGAAGCCCGATCCGAAGTACTTCGCCGACCTGATCGACAAGGTCGGCCTCCGCGACCGCCTGCACCACCGCCCTTCGGAGCTCTCCGGTGGCCAGCAGCAGCGAGTCGCGATCGCGCGCGCTCTCGTCTCGCGGCCGACCGTTCTCTTTGCCGACGAGCCGACGGGCAACCTCGACTCGGCGACCGGGAACGAGATCCTCGCGCTGCTGCGCGACTCGGTCGACGCCTACGAGCAGACGACCGTGATGGTGACGCATGAGCCGCGCGCCGCCGCGATCGCCGACCGGATCCTCTTCCTCGCCGACGGCCTCATCGTCCGCGACCTTCCCGGTGCCAGCCAGGCGGAGGTGCTCTCGACGCTGAGCGAGATCGCAGCAGCGTGACCAGGTTCGCTCTGAAGGGCCTGCTGGGCCGCAAGCTGCGCACGGCGCTGACCGCTTTCGCGATCGTGCTCGGCGTCGCGATGGTCAGCGGCACCTACGTGCTGACGGACTCGATCGACAAGGCGTTCGACTCGATCTTCACCGAGTCGCGTGCCGGCTCGACCGCCGTGATCACCGGCAAGTCGGCGTTCGACATCTCGGAAGGGAGTGGGGTCCAGGCGCCGCTCCTCGACGAGTCGCTCATCGCCACGGTGCGCGGGGTCCCCGGCGTGGCCGCGGCAGAGGGCAGTGTCGACGGCGAGGCACAGATCATCGGGGACGACGGCAAGGCGATCGTCTACGGCGGCGCACCGAACCTCGGCTTCTCGATCGCCAACGGCGACTCCGTCTTCAACCCACTCACGCTCGTCGAGGGCGACTGGCCAGGGTCGGGCCAGGTGGCGATCGACGAGGCCACCGCCGACAAGGAGAACTTCGCCATCGGGCGGGAAGTCGGCGTGCAGGGCGACGGGCCGGTCGAGCGTCTGCGCATCTCAGGCTTCTTCCGGTTCGGCTCGGTCTCGACGATCGGCGGCGCCACGTTGGTCGGCTTCGACCTGCCGATGGCCCAGCGGATCTTCAACAAGGAAGGGAAGCTCGACGAGATCGCGGTGGCTGCCGAGCCGGGCACTTCGCCGGAGGCGCTCGTCCAGGAGCTCGAGAACGTTCTTCCCGCTTCGGCGGAGGTCAAGCTCGCGTCCGAGCAGGCGAAGGAAGACGCGTCCGACACCAACGAGTTCATCACCTTCCTCCAGGGCTTCCTGCTTGCCTTCGCCGGCATCGCGCTCTTCGTCGGCAGCTTCGTGATCGCCAACTCGCTCTCGATCACGATCGCGCAGCGCACGCGCGAGTTCGCGACGATCCGAACCCTCGGCGGCTCGCGGCGCCAGGTGCTCGGCTCGATCGTGCTGGAGTCGCTCGTCGTCGGCACGGTGGCGTCGATCATCGGCCTCGTGTCCGGGCTCGCGCTGGCGAAGGGCCTGTTCAAGCTCTTCGACGCGGTCGGATTCACGCTGCCGAACCAGGGGCTGCTCCTGGAGACGAGAACGATCGTCGTCTCCCTGCTCGTCGGGATCCTCGTCACGCTGCTGGCAAGTCTCCGCCCTGCGATCCGGGCGACCCGCGTGCCTCCGATCGCGGCGGTCCGCGAGGGTGCGACGCTGCCCGAGTCGCGGTTCGCGCGCTTCCGCACCGTGGGCTCGCTGACGCTGACGGCGCTCGGGTTCGCCGCACTTGCCTACGGGCTCTTCGGGAGCGACCTCGGAACGACGCAGATCCTGCTCTGGATGGGCATCGGCGCCCTCCTCATCTTCATCGGCGTGGCGTTGTTCTCGGCCCGCATCACGCGTCCGCTCGCGAGCCTGATCAACCCGTTCGCCACCTGGGCGGTCGTCGCGCTCTCGATCCTCGTCTGGCCGTTCTGGACCTTGCCGTTCTGGCTGTTGCGAGTCGGCGCCTTCGGTCCAGGCGGTGCCGGCCGCCGAGTCGGGTTCGGTTTGCTCGGGTTGGTCCTGAACCCGCTGCTCGCCGTGCTCGTGCTGGTGATGTGGCTGCGGGCCACGGTCACCTCCTGGGAGCCCGAGTGGCCGAACGAGTTCCCCGGCGTGCTGCCCGACCGGACGATGAACGCGGTCGGTACCCAGAACACTCGCCGGAACCCGCAGCGGACTGCCTCCACTGCGGCGGCGCTGATGATCGGGCTCGCGCTCGTGACGCTCGTCGCCACGCTCGCGGCCGGGATCACGAGCACGTTCCGGGGAGCGGTCGACGAGATCTTCACCTCCGACTACGCCATCACCGCGCAGAACAACTTCTCGCCGATCCCGACCGCTGCGGCCGATGCCGCTGCGAAGGCGCCCGGCGTCGAGGCGATCGCGAGCACCCGCACCGGCGAGGCTCGCATCTTCGACAGCACCGAGTTCGTCACCGCCGTGGATCCGGACGCCAACAGGGTGCTCTCGCTGAACTGGATCGTGGGCTCGCAGCAGACGTTGGCGACGCTCGGCGCCGACGGGGCGTTCGTCGACGACGACTTCGCCAAGGACCACGACCTCCGCCTGGACTCGCCGATCGCCGTCCAGGTCCCCTCGGGAAAGACGCTCCAGCTGAAGGTGAAGGGCATCTTCGACCCGCCCGCCGGAGGCTCACCCTTCGGGCACGTCACCTTCTCGAGCGCGACGTTCGACCGCGAATACGAGTCGCCGAAGAACCTCTATACGTTCGTGCTGATGCAAGGCGGCATCACCGAGCAGAACACGACGACGCTCGAGAACGCCCTGCAGGACTTCCCCAACGCGAAGGCACAGACGCGCGACGAGTTCGTCGACAACCAGATCAGCGGCCTGAACAGCATCCTCAACATCCTCTACGTGCTCCTGGCGCTGTCGGTGATCGTCAGCCTCTTCGGGATCGTGAACACGCTCGTCCTGACCGTGTTCGAGCGGACGCGGGAGCTCGGGATGCTGCGCGCGATCGGGATGACCCGGCGGCAGGTGCGGCGGATGATCAGGCACGAGAGCGTGATCACCGCGCTGATCGGCGGCACGCTCGGAATCGTCCTCGGCATCGTGCTCGGAGGGCTCCTGATCGCCCGCGTCGACTTCATCGAGTTCGCGCTCCCGACGACGCAGATCATCGTCTTCGCGATCGCCGCGATCGTCGTCGGCATCCTGGCCGCGATCTTCCCGGCCCGTCGCGCCGCAAAGCTTGACCCGCTGCAAGCGTTGCAGTACGAGTAGCGAGTGAGCGACTCCACCCGCGAAGCTCCTCTGCCCGCGATCCCGCTGCTCATCTTCGCGGCGATCGACCTCGTGCTCGCGCTGCTCCTCCTGGTCGCAGGCGGCTTCAGCATCCAGTTCCTCGTCGTCGGCGCGATCGGCCTGGCGCTGGCGGGGGTCGGGATGTGGAGCGTGTTCTCGAGAGCCGCGGTGGACCGGGTCCGGCAGGGTGATGTCGATCCTCGCCCGGTGCCGAAGATCCTGCAGCCGCGGCGCCGAAGGCGCCCCCCGCCCTAACGCTAGGCTCCGCCGGTGCGCCTGACCCTCTGCGACGTCGGGCCCCGCGACGGCCTCCAGAACGAGCCGGAGACGCTCGAGCCGGCCGTGCGGGCCGAGCTCGTGCGGCGCCTGGCGGCCGCCGGCGTGCCGCGGGTGGAGGCGGCCAGCTTCGTGAATCCCGAGCGCGTGCCCCAGATGGCCGGCGCGGAGGACGTCGTCGCGGCCGTCGGAGAGGTCGATGCGGAGCTGTCGGGTCTCGTCCTCAACGAGCGCGGCTGGGAGCGTCTGGCCGCAACCGGGCTCGACCGCGTCAACGTGACGCTCGCCGCGACCGAGACGTTCAACCAGCGGAACGGGAACGCCACGCTCGAGGAGGCGACCGCCCGGGTCGAACGGATCCTCGCGGTCGCCGACCGGCCCGCGACCGCGACGATCAGCGTCGCCTTCGGCTGCCCGTTCGAAGGCGAAGTGGATCCCGGAGTGGTCGCCGATCTTGCAGAGCGTCTCGTCGCGGCAGGCGCGGCCGAGGTCGTGCTCGCGGACACGATCGGCGTCGCGACACCGCGGCCGGTTGCGCGGCTGATCGAGCGCACGCTCATTCTCGGCACTCCCGTCGGCGGGCACTTCCACGACACGCGCCACACCGGCGTCGCGTGCGCCTGGGCGGCGGTCGAGGCGGGGGCGACCGTGCTCGACGCGTCGATAGGCGGTCTCGGCGGCTGCCCGTTCGCTCCGCGTGCGACCGGCAACGTCGCCACCGAGGACGTCCTCTATCTCCTCGACCGCGAAGGCGTCGAGACCGGCGTCGACCTCGACGCGCTGATCGCCGTCGCCCGCTGGCTCGAAGAGCTCCTCGGCCGCGAGCTACCCGGCCGGGTCTACCGAGCCGGTCCGTTCGATCCCAAGTAACAGTCTGTTACTTGGGGACGTGGATCACGCCTGCGGCGGCGAGCGCCTCGATCTCGGCCTCGCCGTACCCCGCCTCGCGCAGGATCTCGGTCGGTGTGCTCGCCCAGAAGCGGCGGCGCCGAGCCGTAGCGGATGCGCTCGCCGTCGGCGGAGAGCGGCGGCGACACGAGCTCGCGCCCGGCCAGCTCCTGGAGGATGCCGAGCGTGCGTAGCTGCTCCTCCTGCGCGACCTGGGCGAGGTCGTTCACCGGTGAGGCCGGCACGCCTGCGTCGCGCAGCCGTGACAGCAGGTCCGCGGTCGTCTCCTTCGCGATCAGCCCCTGAAGCAGAGGGATCAGCTCGTCGCGGTTCTCCACCCGCAGCGGATTCGTCGCAAACCGCGGGTCTGTTGCGAGCGCGGGGGCGCCGAGGGAGTCGCAGACCTTCGCGTAGAGCCTGTCGTTCGCGGCCACGATCATCAGCTCGCCGTCCGCCGTCGAGAAGACCTGGTACGGAACGATCAGCGGGAAGGCGGTGCCGTAGCGGCCGGGAAGCTCGTTCCCCGCGAGGACGTCGGCGAGCTGGTAGGGCACGAGCGAGAGCGCGGTCTCGTAGAGCGAGAGATCGAGGGTGCGGCCCTGCCCCTCGTGAAGCGCGGCGACGATCGCCAGAGCAGCCCACACGCCCGTCCCGATGTCGACCAGCGAGGCGCCGACGCGCACGGGCGGCCGGTCGGTCTCGCCGGTGACGCTCATGATCCCCGCGGCCGCCTGCATGAGCGGGTCGTAGCCCGGCTCCGAGTCGAGCGGCCCCGTCCGCCCGAAGGCGCCGATCGTCGCGTAGACGAGGCGCGGCTTGCGGGCGCGCAACACGTCCGGCCCGAACCCGAGCCGTTCGGCCGTCCCCGGCCGGAGGCTCTGCACCACCACGTCGGCGCCGTCCGCCAGCCGCAGCAGCGCTTCGAGGCCCGCCGGCGACTTCAGGTCGAGCGCGAGCGAGCGCTTGCCGGCGTTGGCGGAGAAGAACATGACGCTGCCGCCCTCGAAGAAGCGCGGTCCCCAGTCTCGCGCTTCGTCGCCGCGGCCCGGGTGCTCGATCTTGACGACGTCGGCGCCGAGCGCGCCGAGGATCACGGTTGCGGTCGGGCCTGCCAGCGAGCTGGTCAGGTCCAGCACGCGGATCCCTGAGAGCGGGAGGAACTCCATCACCGAATCATGGATGCAGCGCCGTCTGCGAGGATGCGTGGAGTGTTCGAGTCGATCGTTGACGCCGTCTCCGGCTCGAACTGGAGCTATTTGATCGTTTTCACGGTCGCCATGATCGACGCGTTCTTTCCGATCGTGCCGAGCGAGGCGACTGCGATTGCGGCCGGCGTCGTGGCCGGCACCGGCGGCCTCTCGGTTTGGGTGGTGATACTCGCGGCCTCACTCGGCGCCATCGCCGGGGACAACATCTCCTTCGCCGGCGGTCACTTCCTGGGTGAGCGGCTGAACCAGAGGTTCTTCCAGGGTGAGAAGTCGAAGAAGCGGGTCGAGTGGGCGAGAAAGACGCTCGACGAACGCGGCGGCTACTTGATCGTGGTCGCGCGCTTCATTCCTGGTGGCCGGACCGTGACGACCTTCACCGCCGGCTTCGTCGACGGGATGCCGTGGCGCCGCTTCATCCGCTACGACGTGCTGGCAGGAGTGATCTGGGGCTCCTACACCGTCCTGCTCGGCTACTTCGGCGGCAAGACGTTCGAGGAGGAGCCCTGGAAGGGACTCCTCCTCGCGTTTGGAATCGCGCTTGCCGTTACGGGAGTGGTTGAGGTGGTGCGTCACCTGCGTCGTCGCCGCGCCCACGCCTGAGCCCGAGGTCGCGCATGCCGCGCTGCGCGATCACAGCGGCCATCACGAGCACGAAGAGGGCGAACAGCCCGTGGAGGCCGTGCACCCAGGGGCTGCCCGGATCATCGTCGGGTGGCAGCAGGAAGATCTGAATCGTCCCGACGACGAAGAGCGAGAAGGTGAAGCCGATCCACCGCCACATGCGCGGCCAGGCTCCGAACGCCGTCAAGAAGACGAGTAGCTCGGAGAGGTGGATGATCAGGCCGCCGACGATGCCGTGGGCATCGAGGGCGTCCTCGCCGGCGCCCATCGCGTACGAGGCGATGAGGTAGGCCTGCACGAACACGCCGACGATGATGATCGACGCCAGCACGAAGTTGACCCACAGGAATGTTCGTCTCATGCGCGCGAGCCTACGGGACCTGCCGGATAGCGTTCAAGTGTGAACGTGCACATCACCGGCGCGACCGGATATCTGGGCTCGGAGCTCGTTCGCCTGCGCCCGGAGGCGTCCACCGAGCGCGTCGAGGTGCGCGACGCGGCCGCCGTGCGGAAGCTCCTCGAGCGCGTCCGCCCCGATGTCGTCATCCACACCGCGTACAGGCAGGACGAAGCCGACGTCAATACGGAGGGATCGGCGAACGTCGCCCGCGCGGCGGCTGCCATCGGCGCGCGGCTCGTCCACCTTTCGACCGACGTCGTCTTCGACGGGCGCAAGGGCTCGCCGTACGTCGAGGAGGACTCGCTCACGCCGGTGACCGAATACGGGCGAGCCAAGGCGGAGGCGGAGGTGCTGGTCGCACTCGCCCATCCAGAGGCGGTGCTCGTCCGCACCTCGTTGCTCTACGGCGGCCGCGAGCCCTCGAAGCACGAGCTCGCGGCCCGCGATCCAGCGATCTCGTTCTTCACGAACGAGATCCGGAACCCGATTCAGGTCGGCGATCTCGCCTCGGCGCTGCTCGAGCTCGCGGAGCTCGACCTCTCCGGCCCGCTCCACGTCGCGGGCGCCGACGCCGTCTCTCGCTCCGAGTTCGCCGAGCTGTTGCTCGGGTCGCCGGTGCGGAGCGCGCCCGCCCCCGACACGCGGCCGCTCGACTGCTCGCTCGACTCGTCGCGGGCGCAGGCACTGCTGCGGACGCGCCTCCGCGGCGTCCGCGAAGTGCTCGCCTAGTCCTCTTCCAGCCGCTCGGCGATCGCATCGGGACGCTTGGCCGCCCGTTCGGCGAGCTCGTCGACGTCCGACACCATCCGTTCGAGCGACGCCTCGACCTTCCGCCGCACATGCGCCTCGATCCGCTCCGCGATCCTCGTGCCGAGGTCGTCGGCACCCGGTGCGTCGCGTTCGGACGGCGGAGTCACAGGCTCCGGCGTCGCCGGCGGCGGTGCGCCGTCGATCTCGAGCTCGAAGACGCGCTCCGGCTCGTCGATGTCCTTCAGCTGGCGCTCGCCGAGCGGGAAGAGCGACACACCGTCGGGCAGCGACGCCCCGACGAGTGCGCGGGTCGTGTCGGAGAGCAGGACGTGGCCGCCCTTGCCCGCGGTGCACAGCCGGGCGGCGCGGACGACGTCCAGCCCCAGGTAGCCCTCGCTCCCGACCGCCGGCTCCCCGGTGTGGAGCCCCATCCGCACGTGGACTGCGCCGCCCTCGGGCCAGTCGTGCCCGGCGTGGGCGCGCTGCGCCTCGACGGCTGCGGCGACTGCGTCGCGGGCGCGCGGGAATGCGAAGAAGAACGCGTCGCCCTGCGTGTCGATCTCGACGCCGCCGCGCTCGGTGAAGCACTCGCGCATCAGCCGGCGATGGTCGGACAAGACCCCGTCGTAGCGCTCGCCGAGGTGCTTGAGCAGGTTCGTCGAGCCCTCGATGTCGCTGAAGACGAAGGTGACGGTGCCGCTGGGCAGCGGAGGCATGCGCCCAGTATGCAAAGCGCGTGGCAAGCTCGGACTGTGAACCGGCTCGCGCACGAGACCAGCCCCTACCTGCTCCAGCACGCCGACAACCCGGTCGACTGGTACCCGTGGGGGGAGGAGGCGCTCGGCCGCGCCCGCAACGAGGACCGGCCGATCCTGCTCTCGATCGGCTATGCCGCCTGCCACTGGTGCCACGTGATGGAGCACGAGTCGTTCGAGGACGCCTCGACCGCCGCGCTGATGAACGAGCGCTTCGTGAACGTGAAGGTCGACCGCGAGGAGCGTCCGGATCTCGACGCGGTCTACATGGAGGCGGTGGTCGCACTGTCCGGGCACGGCGGCTGGCCGATGACCGTCTTCCTGACGCCCGCAGGGGAGCCGTTCTACGGTGGCACCTACTACCCGCCCGAGCCGCGCCACGGGCTGCCGAGCTTCCGCCAGGTGCTCGAGTCGATCGACGAGGCCTGGCGCGAGCGGCGGGATGACGTCGCGCGCTCGGCTGCGCAGCTCGTCGAGGCGGTGCGGCGCTCGGCGGAGCTGCGGCCCTCGACCGAGCCGCTGACGGAGTCGGTGCTCGCGGCGGCTGTCCGGGGCCTCGCGGCGGCGTTCGAGCCGGCGTTCGGCGGCTGGGGGCGCGCGCCCAAGTTCCCGAACGCGCCCGTGCTCGAGTTCCTCCTGCGGCGCGGGGACGAGACGAGCCTGGCGATGGTCACGAAGACGCTCGACGAGATGGCGGCCGGCGGCATGTACGACCTGCTCGGCGGCGGCTTCCACCGCTACTCGGTCGACGACCGCTGGCTCGTGCCGCACTTCGAGAAGATGCTCTACGACAACGCGCTGCTCGCGCCGGTGTATCTGCACGCCTGGCTCGTCACCGGCAACGAGCGCTACCGCGAGATCACGCGCGCGACGGTCGAGTACCTGCTCCGCGAGCTCGCGCTGCCCGAAGGCGGCTTCGCGTCGGCCCAGGACGCCGACACCGACGGGGTGGAGGGGCTCACCTTCACGTGGACCGAGGAGGAGGGCGTTCCACCGGAGCTGCTCGAGCCCTTCGAGCACGGCCGGTCGATCCTCCGCGGCGAGCTGGACGAGGAGACCCAGGCACGACTCTTCGCGCTGCGGGAGCAGCGGCCGAAGCCCCTCCGCGACGACAAGGCGATCGCGTCCTGGAACGGGCTTGCGCTGGCGGCGCTCGCCGAGGCGGGGTGGCGCCTCGAGCGGCCGGACTGGATCGAGGCTGCCCGGGCGCTCGGCGAGTTCCTCCTCGGCCCGCTCTCCGACGAGGACGGACGGCTGCGGCGCAGCTACCGCGACGGCCGTACGAGCGGCGCGGCCTTCCTCGACGACTACGCGAACGTCGCGTACGGGCTGCTCGAGCTCCACGTCGCGACCGGTGAGTCACGGTGGCTCGCCGAGGCACACCGGCTCGCGCGGCTCGCGGTCGAGCTCTTCGCCGACGAGGAGCACGGCGGCTTCTTCCTGTCGGCGGCGGGCGCCGAGCAGCTGGTCGCGCGGACGAAGGAGCTCGACGATCACCCGCTTCCCTCCGGCAACTCGATGCTCGCGTACGTGCTGCTGCGGCTGGCGCGGATCTATGGCGACGACGAGCTCGGCCGGCTCGGCGTCTCGGTGCTTCGTCTCGTCCTGCCGGCACTCGAGCGAGCGCCCTCGGCGTTCGGGTGGGCGCTCGCGGCGCTCGACCTGCATCTGAGCCCGCCGCGCGAGCTCGCAATCGTCGGCGCGGTCGACTCGGACGTCGCCCGAGCGGCGCTCGAGCCGTGGCAGCCGAACACCGTCGTCGCGGTCGGCCCGGCCGACGGCGTGCCGCTGCTCGAGGGCAAGGACCTCGTCGAGGGAAAGCCGGCCGTCTACGTCTGCGAGCGATTCGCGTGCAAGGCGCCGGTGACCGATCCGGCGCAGTTGTAAAGGGATTTCGCAGGTCCCAACTTCCCCGCGCGCTCGTTGTCTTAATGGTGAAGAAGGAGTAATCTCGCGCACCAGCGGGCTTCTTTTCACGAACTAGGAGAGTCTTTATGCGTAGGGTCTCAATCGCCGGGCTGGCACTCATCGGAGCGCTGCTCCTTGCCATCCCGTCGGCGTTTGCCAAGACCGATCTCGTGGCGGCCGATCCAGGCATCACAGCCAAGACGATCGTGATCGGCGGGTCGTTCCCATTGACGGGGCCGGCCTCCAGCTATGCCCCGATCCCGACCGGGATGAAGGCGTTCTTCAGCTACATCAACGCTCGGCGTGGCCCTGACGGCAAGCGCGGCGTCTTCGGGCGCCAGATCGTCTGGAAGTTCTACGACGACGGCTACAACCCCGTCAACTCGGTTCAGCAGCAGCGCAAGCTGGTCGAGCAGGACAAGGTGTTCGCGGTGGTCGGAACGCTCGGCACCGAGGTGAACCAGGCTGTGCAGCCTTACCTCAACTCGAAGAAGCGTGCCGCACATCCTCGTCTCGACCGGGGCGAGCGACTTCGGCAAGGACTACAAGAAGTACCCGTGGACGATCGGCTGGCAGCCCGACTACGTCGCCGAGGGTCGCCTCTACGGGCTCGACATCCGCCGAAGCCACCCGAACGCGAAGATCGCGATCCTGTACCAGAACGACAGCTACGGCAAGGACTACGTTGCTGGCTTCAAGTCTGCGCTCGGCACCGCGAACGTGCGGAACCTGGTCGTGGCCGAAGAGGGCTTCGACGTGCTCGGCGGCGGCACCCCGCAGTCGCAGCTCGTGAAGCTCCGCAGCTCCGGCGCCGACACGCTGATGATCTTCGTCACGCCGACTCCGACGGTGCAGGCGTACGCGATCATTCGCGCGATCAACTGGAAGCCGGCGAACATCTACGTGAACTCGGTGTCTGCGACCGACACGTTCATGGGAGCCGCAGTCGCCCGCTCGAGCGCGGCGACGGTCAACGGGTCGGTGAGTGCGCAGTATCTGAAGGATCCCGCGTCTCCGGTCTGGGCGAATGACGCCACGGTCAAGCAGTACAAGGCCCTGATGGAGAAGTACGCGCCCGGCGCGAATGCGAACAACGGGCTCTACTTCTACGGCTTCGCCAAGGCCGACACGTTCGTCCGCGCGATGTACAAGGCCGGGAAGAATCCGACCCGCGTCGCGCTGATGAGGGCGCTCCTCACGTTGAACGAGACGACGCCGTACCTGCTCCCGGGCTCGCGGCTGAAGACGTCCGCGACCGACCACTTCATCATCTCGCACCAGCGGCTGATGACGTTCAACAACGGCCTCTGGGCCGGGTCGGGCTCGCTCGTCGACGGGCGGCCGCGCGGCTAGTCCGCAGAGGAAAGATGGAATGATCGTGGGGGCCGGCGACGGCCCCCACGTCGTTCTCCATGGATTTCACCCTCACCCCCGAGCAGGAGCTGATCCGCGACTCCGCCCGCGAGCTCTGCGAGCGCGAGCTGGCGCCGCACGCGCGCGGGTGGGACGAGGCCGAGGAGTTGCCGCGCTCGCTCGTCGGCACGCTCGCTGCGGCCGGCTTCCTCGCTGCCTCGCTCCCCGAGGAGCTCGGCGGCGGAGGTCTCGACTCCGTCTCCTACTGCCTGCTCTGCGAAGAGCTCGGCAAGGCCGACTCGTCCGTGCGCGGGATCGTCTCCGTCTCGAACGGCCTGTACGGCAAGACCGTCGCGAAGTGGGGGACGGACGAGCAGAGGCAGGAGCACCTGCCGGGCCTCGCGAGCGGCGATGCGCTCGGCTGCTACGCGCTGACCGAGCCCGGCTGCGGGTCGGACGCGGCAGCGCTGGCCACGCGCGCGGAGCGCGACGGCGACGACTGGGTGCTGACCGGCTCGAAGGTCTTCATCACGCTCGGCTCCTGGGCGGCGACCGCGATCGTCTTCGCCCGGTCCGGTGGCGAGGGGCCGAAGGGGATCAGCGCCTTCCTCGTTCCGACGTCTTCGGAGGGCTTCGAGGCGCGCCCGATGAAGGGCAAGCTCGGCCTGCGCGCGCAGGACACGGCCGAGCTCTCGCTCGACGGCGTCCGCGTGCCGCGGCTCGGCGCTGCTCGGAGCGGAGGGAGAGGGGTTCAAGGTGGCGATGTCCGCGCTCGACAACGGCCGCATCTCGCTCGCTGCGGGCTGCGTCGGGATCGCGCAGGGCTGCCTCGACGCCTCCGTCGCCTACGCCAAGGAGCGCGAGGCGTTCAAGCGGCCGATCGCCCGCTTTCAGCTCGTCCAGCAGCTGCTCGCCGAGATGCACGTCGAGACGGAGGCGGCACGGCTCCTCACCTGGAGAGCCGCCGCGCTCGCCGATGCGGGCAAGCCCTACACGGTCGAGGCCGCAGCCGCGAAGTGGTACGCGAGCGAAGCGGCGGTGCGGGCGGCGAACGCCGCGGTGCAGGTGCTCGGCGGCTACGGGTACGTCGACGAATATCCTGTTGCGAAGTACCTACGTGACGCGCGCGTCACGACCCTGTACGAGGGCACGAGCCAGATCCAGACGCTGATCGTCGGCCGCGCCCTGACCGGAGAGAACGCCTTCACCTAAGGAGACGCCAGTGCCCGAAGCCGTCATCGTCAGCGCCGTCCGCACCCCGATCGGGCGCGCCGGCAAGGGATCGTTCGTCGACGTCCGTCCCGACGACCTGCTCGCGTTCGCGATCCGCGAGGCAGTGGAGCAGGCGGAGGGCCTCGACCCGAACGAGATCGTCGACGTGATGGTCGGCTGCGGCTTCCCGCAGGAGCGCCAGGGCATGAACCTGGCGCGGCGCGCGGCGTTGCTCGCCGGCCTGCCGAAGCGCGTCCCGGGGACGACGGTCAACCGCTTCTGCGCCTCGTCGCTCCAGACGGCCCGGATGGCGTTCCACGCGATCAAGGCTGGGGAGGGCGACGTCTACGTCGCAGCCGGTGTCGAGTCGATCTCGCAGGTCGACGGCTATCCGAAGGACTCGGAGGAGCTGCATCCGAAGCTCGTGGGCGAGGGCGCGATCGCGAACGTCTACATCCCGATGGGCCTCACCGCCGAGAACGTCGCCGAGCGCTACGACGTCTCGCGCGACGACATGGACCGCTTCGCGCAGCGCTCACAGGAGCGCGCGGTCGCGGCCCAGGCGTCCGGCTTCTTCGAGCGCGAGCTGACTCCGTACACGAAGGACGACGGCACCGTTGTCTCCGCGGACGACGGCCCGCGGCCCAGCTCGACCTTCGAGAAGCTGCAGGAGCTGCAACCCGCATTCATCCCGGACGGCAAGGTCACGGCGGGCAACTCCTGCCCGCTCAACGACGGCGCTGCGGCACTCGTGATCATGTCCGAGGAGCGCGCCGCGGAGTTCGGCCTCAAGCCGCGGGCGCGGATCATCTCCTCGTCCGTCACCGGGCTCGATCCCGAGATCATGGGCGTCGGACCGATCGACGCGGTCAGGGTCGCGCTCGGCCGTGCCGGGATGACGATCGACGACGTCGACGTGATGGAGCTGAACGAGGCGTTCGCCGCGCAGGTGATCCCCGTCTGCCGCGAGCTCGGCGTCGACCCGTTCGGCGAGAAGCTGAACCCGCACGGCGGCGCGATCGCGCTCGGCCACCCCTACGGCATGACCGGCGCCCGGATCATGTGCACGCTGCTGAACGATCTCGACACGGTCGACGGCACGATCGGGCTCGAGACGATGTGCGTCGGCGGCGGCCAGGGCATGGCCATGGTCGTCGAGCGGCTCAACTGAGCGGCGACGACCGCCCGGACATCGCCGCACTCGCCGCGGGTCGCGCACGAGGTCGCGGCGGAATGGGGAGTCGAGCTCGGCGAGCCGTTCGCGCTCGCCCGGTACTCGTACGTCGGCGCCGGCCGGTGACGGCGCCGTCCTGAAGGTGACCCCGCCGGAGGACGACGAGTCGGACGAGGAGGGTGACGCACTCGAGCTCTGGGGCGGGACGGGCTGCCGTGCGCCTGCTGCGACGAGACCGACACCGGCGCGCCCTGCTGATCGAACGTGCCTCACCGGGCGACGACATCGCCGCCCGCAACGAGGAGGAGGCGACCGCGATCGCCGTCGCGGTCGGACTGAAGCTTTGGCGACCCGCCGGCGAGCCGTTCCGCTGGATCGGCGACCACGTCCCGCGCTGGCTGGACAATGCGGAGGGACACGAGCTGTCCCACTCGCCCGGGAGCTGTACTCGGGCCTCGACGTCGGGCGGTCCACCCTCGTGCACGGAGACTTCCACCACCACAACATCCTCGGCTCGGAACGCGGCTTTCTCGCGATCGACCCGAAGCCGATGCTCGGCGAGCCGGAGTACGACATTCCGTCCTATCTCTGGAACCCGATCCCGTACCGGATGCGTCTGGACGTCACCCGACGAAGGCTTACCGCCTTTGCGGCTGCCGGCCTGGACGAGGAGCGGATGCGGACGTGGGCGGTCATCCGCGGCGCGTACCTCGGCGCCGGCAGGAGGCCGAGCTGCTGCGAGCGCTGCTCTAGCCGCGGTACTCGGCCCAGTAGCGCTCCATCGTCGTCTCCCGGTGGGCTTGGTGCACGAGGTCGTAGGGGGCGATGTTGACGGCGCGGACGATCCAGTCGTCGCCGACGTCGAGGACGTTGATGCACGCCGGCGCCTGCTCGAACGGGCCGAGGAACAGCCGCTCGCCGGTGAGCGCGAAGGACAGGATCGCGCGGTTGACGCCGCCGTGCAGGACCGCCAGCGCGGTGTCCCACTCGTCGGCGAGCAAGTCGCTCGAGCGCCGGCAGGACGCGGTCGAAGAGCTCCCCGATCGACTCGCCGCGAAGGAAGCGCGCATCGTTCGGGACGACGCCGCGGAAGGCGTGCACGAATTCGGCCTCGAGCTCGTCCTCGGGGATCTCGGAGAAGCGGCCGCCGCCGATCTCGTAGAGGTCGGGCCACGACTCGGGGCTCGATCCTGGCGCCACGATCCCCGCCGTTTCGAGCGTTCGCGGCACGCCGCTCGTGAGCACGCGATCGAAAGTGATGCCCGCCAGCGCAGCTGCCGCCGCTTCGGCCTGCGCGCGCCCCGCAGGGGTGAGCGGCACCTCGCGCGGATCGACCGGCGTGCCGTCGGCGAAGTACGCCACCTCGGCGTGCCGCATCAGGTACAGCCGACGTCTCACTCGTACTTGGCGAGGTGTCTTGGATTCGAGACGCGCAGCTTCTCCGCCACCTGGGCCTTCAGGAGCGCGACGGCGTTCTCCGGCACGTCGCCGGCGCGGATGCGCCGGGCCAGCTCCCAGTCCTCCGCGCGTGGCGGGGTGGTCGCCCAGAGCTCGCGCTCGGCGATCCCGAGCCCGTTGATGGCGACGAGCGTCCGGAACTTCAGCCGGTGGTCGTCGAGGATCGGGAGGATCTCGTCCTGCAGGAACTCGCGCACCGCCTCCACCAGCTCCTGTGGCGTCGGGCGGTCATGCTGCATGTTCGATCAGGTCCAGCAGCTCGTACTCCATCTCGGCGGCCAGGCGCCCGAGCACCGCGAGCTCGACCGACCGCTCGAGGCCGTTGAAGTGACGCCGCGACTGTGTCAGGCAGCCGGTCGCCCACTTGACGTTGCCGAAGACCTCCCACGTCAGCAGCTCCTCTCGAGAAACCTCGAGGCCTGTCAGCTCGGCGTAGCGGTCGAGGTAGCGGTCGAGGTCTCCGACCCCGCCCAGGTGTTTCTCGTCGGCCCCGAAGCGCCAGGCGCGAACGAGCGGCCAGGCGAGGTCCTCGACGGGGTCGGCGAGGTGCGAGAACTCCCAGTCGAGGACGCCGACGATCCCGTTCTCGTCGACGGCGATGTTGCCGATGCGCCAGTCGCCGTGCACGACGACGGGCTCGCGGTGAGTCGGCAGCCGCTCCTTGACCCAGTGCAGGCCGAGCTCGATCGCAGGGTGCGGCTCGCCGACCGAGTCGAGCTCCTCGTAGAACCGCGCCACCTGGTCACCGGTCTCCAGGAACGGGAGACGGTCGATCGGGATCGCGTGGATCTTCGCCAGCTCTTCCGCCATCTGGACATCGAGGCCGGGCGGAGGGCTCTTGACGATCCGGCGGCCGATCGTCTCGCCGTGGATCCGCTCCATCACGAACGCCTCGCGGCCCTCGATCTCACCCAGGTACGCGATCGGCTCCGGCACCTTGACGCCTGCCTCGTGCGCGGCGCGCAGCACCTCGAACTCCTGCTCGAGCGTCAGCGTCGCCTGGTGGATGACGCCGCCGGCAGCGCGGCGGATCAAGAGCTCGCGCCCGCCGGAGTCGACCGCCCAGGCCTCCTTCGAGGCGCCGCCGGCCAGCAGCACGGCCCGCTCGACCGGGGCATCGAGCGCGGCCGCGAACGCCTCCTTCACAGGAGCAGCTCCGCCATCACCTGCAGGGCTTCCTTCTGGCGCGTCTGGATCAGGAGCGACGAGATCCCGGCTTCGCGCCAGGCTTCGAGCCGCTCCGCGATCCGCTCCTTCGGGCCGACGAGCGCGATCTCGTCCACGAGCTCGTCGGGCACCGCCATCGCCGCCTCGCCCTTCATCCCGGAGAGATAGAGATCCTGGATCTTCGCCGCCGCCTCCTCGTAGCCGTAGCGCTGCGCGAGCGAGTTGTAGAAGTTCTTGCCGCGCGCGCCCATGCCGCCGATGTAGAGCGCGAGCGTCGGCTTCATCATGTCCCGGCAGGCCTGCACGTCGTCGTCCACGAGCACCGCGCAGAGCGGCGCGATCTGGAAGTCCTCGGGCGCGTTCTCGAGCGAGGGGCCGTGCAGCTCGCGGAACCGGTAGGGGGAGAAGAAGATCGGCAGCCAGCCGTCGGCGATCTCGGCCGCGAGGGCGACGTTCTTCGGTCCGAGCGCGGCGAGGTAGATCGGCACGTCGCGCCGCAGCGGTTTCAGGATCAGCTTCAGCGGCTTGCCGAGGCCCGTCGCATCGTCGCCGCTGTAGGGGATGTCGTAGTGGGCGCCATGGTGCTCGACCGTCTCGCGGCGCAGGGCAGCGCGGACGATCTCGACGTACTCGCGGGTGCGGCCGAGCGGCTTCCCCCACGGGACGCCGTGCCAGCCCTCGACGACCTGTGGGCCGGAGGTGCCGAGCCCGAGCAGGACGCGGCCGCCGGAGAGCTGGTCGAGCGTGGCGACGGTCATCGCGGTCGTCGCGGGCGTACGCGCGGGCATCTGCATGATCGCGGTGCCGATCCCGATCTGCTCCGTCGTGGCTGCGATCCAGGAGGCGACGGTGACCGCGTCGGCACCCCAGGCCTCCGACGTCCAGACGGAGTCGAAGCCGAGCCGGTCGGCCTCCTGCGCCATCGCGACCGACCCGATCGGATCGTCGTAGCCGAGCTGCATCCCGAGCTTCATCGCACGTGGCCGAACCAGCCACGTCGCCGCGGGACCGGTCCGGGGACTGTCCCCGGACACGTCCCAGAGGGACGGTTGGGGACAAAGAGTTGCGGAATTGTTGCGATCACAGCTGCGGCACCATCCCCTCGGCGCCTTCGACCCGCGGGCCGGGGACGTTCGGGAACTTGAAGAGGAGCGGCTCGCGGCCCGGCTGGCAGACCCACGCCTGGCCGGTCTGCTCGCTCCGCGCCGCGAGCAGGACGGCCTCCGCGATCTGCTCGGGCTCCATCAGCGGAAACCCGGTCGCGTCGAGGTCGGCCTGGGCTCCCTCGGTCATCGGCGTGCGCACGATCCCGGGGCAGATCAGGTTGATCCGGATCCCGCGCGGCTCGAGCACGGGAGCCATCGAACGCGCGTAGCCGACGACGGCGTGCTTCGTCAGCACGTAGAGCGGGTCGGACTCCATCGGGATCAGGCCTGCGAGCGACGCCGTGACGACGAAGACGCTGCCGGGCTGCATCCGCGGCGCGAGCGCCTGCACGCCGAAGACGACGCCGTCGACGTTCACTCCGACGATGCGGCGGTAGTCGTCGAGCGTGCCGTCGCCGCTGGCGAGCACGCCCGCGTTCAGGCAAACGACGTCGGCAGGATCGACGTCGATCCAGGCGACCGGGTCGGAGACGTCGAAGCCGTCGACCAGATCCAGACCCCGCACGGATGCGCCTTCGGCCTCGAGCGTGCTCACGATCGCGCGCCCGATCCCACCGGAGGCGCCCGTGACGAGGGCGCTCTCAGGGAACAAGGACGACTTTCCCGGTCGAGCGTCGCGATCCGATCAGCTCCAGTGCCTCGTTCGCCTGCTCGAGCGGGAACTCGGCGCCGACCACGGGCCGGATCGCACCGCGCGCCCACACCGCCAGCAACTCCTGCACCTCTTCGCGCACGAGATCCGGGCGGAGGCCCATCAGGCGGCCGAGATAGAAGCCGAGCACGCCGATGTTGCGGCCGACGAGCCGGGCCGGGTCGACCGGCTCCCAGGCGCCACCCGCAAAGCCGATCCCGATCGCGACTCCGAGCGGCCGCAGTGCCTTGAGGCAGTCTGCGAAGACCGGGCCGCCGACCGGATCGAGCGCGACGTCGATGTCGTCCAGGTCGGCGATCTCGTCGTAGCTGATCGTTCGCTGCGCACCGAGGCTCTGCGCCAGCGCGCGTTTCTCCTCGGACCCGGCGACCGCGGTGATGGTCGCGCCGCAGAACGCCGCGACCTGGATCGCGGCCGTACCGACCCCGCCGGCCGCTGCCGTGATCAGCACGTGCGAGTCGGGATGGATCCGCGCGAGACGGACGAGCGGCATCCACGCCGTCAAGTACGTCGTCAGGAGCGCCGCCCCCTCGGCGTAGCTCGCGCTGTCGGGCAGGTCGAAGGCCCACTCGTCCTCGACGACGATGCGCTCCGCGAACCCGCCGCCGGTGAGCCGCGCGAATGCGAGCACGCGCCGCCCGCCGATGTCGCCGGCCACCTCGTTGCCGAGGATCGTCGGCAGCTCCGGAGGCTGCGGGTACTGGCCGTTCCTGATCAGGACGTCCGCGAAGTTGATCCCGGCCGCCTTGACCTCGACGACGGACTGCCCGTCGCCGGCCTCCGGCTCCGGGACGTCCTCCATGGAGAGCGGCTCGCCGAACTCGTGGAGAACCGCCGCCTTCACTTGCCCGTGAACTCCGGCTTCCGCTTCTCGAGGAAGGCCATCACGCCCTCGGCCCCGTCCGCGCTGCCGATGCAGCGGATGAAGCCCTGCGCCTCGCGGCGCATCCCCTCGGAGAGCGGCAGGTCGCGCGTCTCGGCCGCCAGCTCCTTGATCACGCCCATCGCGAACGGCGAGCGTTCCGAGAGCGTGCGCGCCAGCTCGAGCGCCGCGTCCAGCAGCTCCGCCCGCGGCACCACCTTCTCGACGAGGCCCCAGTCGTAGGCCTGCGAGCCAGAGATCGGGTCGCCGCTGAGATTGAGGTACAGCGCTCGCCCCTGGCCGACGAGGCGGGGGAGCCGCTGTGTGCCGCCGCCGCCCGGGATCAACCCGAGCTTGATCTCCGGCTGACCGAGCTGCGCGTCCTCGGCGGCGATGCGGATGTCGCATGCCATCGCAAGCTCGAGCCCGCCACCGAGGCAGTAGCCATGGATCGCCGCCACCACCGGCGTCCGGCCCGCGTCCATCCGCGCAGCGAGCTTCTGGATCCCCCTGGCGCTCCCGCTCTCGGCGGCCTCCTCGATCTGCTCGCGCATCGCCGGGAACTCGGTGATGTCCGCACCCGCGACGAAGGCCTTCTCGCCCTCGCCACGGAGCACGATCGCGCGCGTCTCGTCCGAGCGGTCGAGCCGGTCGTACTCCTCCTCGAGCTCCTCGAGCAGGCGCGACGAGAGGGCGTTTACGGGCGGGTGGTCGAGCGTGACGATCGCGACGCGGCCGTCCTCCTCGACCTTGACGTAGCTCAGCCATACAGCTCCTTTAGCTCTTTTCTCATCTGGGACCCATGCGCAAGGCGCCGTCGAGACGGATCACCTCGCCGTTCAGGTACTCGTTCTCGACGATGTGCTTGACCAGCGCGGCGAAGTCCTCCGCGCGGCCGAGCCGCTTGGGGAAGGGGATCTGGGAGACGAGGCTCTCGCGGATGTCGTCGCGCATCGGGCCGAGCATCGGCGTGTCGGCCGGCCCCGGGGCGATCGTGACGACGCGGATGCCCTTCGAAGCGAGATCGCGCGCCACCGGCAGCGTCATCCCCGCCACGCCTGCCTTCGAGGCGGAGTAGGCCGCTTGGCCGATCTGGCCGTCGAACGCCGCGTTCGACGCCGTGTTGACGATGACGCCGCGTGTTCCCTCCTCGTCGGGCTCGCCCTCGGCCATCTTCGCCGCCCCGAGCGAGAGCACGTTGAAGGTGCCGATCAGGTTCACCTCGATGATCTTCCGGAATCGGTCGAGCGGAAACCCGACCACGCGGGCGCCGCCGCCGATCCCGGCACAGTTGACCGCACCGTGCAGCTCGTCGCACGAGTCGACGAGCGTGCGCACCGCCGCCTCGTCCGTGACGTCCGTCTCGGGCAGGTCGGCGATCACGACCTTCGCGCCCTCACGCTCGAGCATCGCCGCGGTGGCCTCTCCGAGCCCGGAGCGGCCACCCGTGACGATGAAGGTCTTCCCCTGGATCTGCACTACGGGGAAACCGGCTCGCTTGCGAACTGCTCGCGCAGCGCGGTCTTGCGGAACTTGCCGACCGCGGTCTTCGGGATCTCGTCGACGAACTCGAACGCGTCCGGCAGCCAGAACTTGGCGAAGTTCGGCGCGAGGAACTCCCGCAGCTCCTCGGCGTTCGCGGTCTTGCCCTCGCGCAGGACGCAGACGGCCAGCGGCCGCTCGTCCCACTTCTCGTGCGGAATCGCGATCACGGCCGCCTCGGCGATGCACGGGTGCGCCATCAGGGCGTTCTCGAGGTCGACCGACGAGATCCACTCGCCGCCGGACTTGATCACGTCCTTCGAGCGGTCCTTGATCATCACGTAGCCGTTCGGGTGGAACGAGGCGATGTCGCCGGTCTTGAACCAGCCGTCCTCGGTCCAGCGCTCGGCCTGCTCAGGCGTGTCGTAGTAGGCGGCGGCGACCCAGGGGCCGCGCACCTCGAGCTCGCCCATCGCCTCCGCTGTCCCACGGGATCTCCTTGCCCTCGTCGTCGATCGCGCGCAGCTCCACGAACGGGCAACGGCAGGCCCTGCATCGCGACGACGTCGAGCTGCGTCTCCTCGTCGGCGTCGCGGAACTCGCCGACGTAGTCGGATGCGGTCGCGAGCGGCGACGTCTCGGTCATCCCCCAGCCGTGCACGACCGTCTTGCCGTGCCGCTGCCGGAAGCCGGCGATCATCGCCCGCGGCGCCGCCGAGCCCCCGACGAGCATGTACTTGAGCTTGTCCAGCTTCCAGCGGTCGGGCTCCGCGTCGAGCATGCCGAGGATCCCCATCCAGATCGTGGGCACGCCGGCCGTGATCGTGACGCCCTCTTGCTCGAAGTCGTCGAGCAGCGTCTCGGGGTCGAGGAACGGGCCGGGGAAGACGAGCTTCGTGCCGACCATCAGGCAGGTGTAGGGGTAGCCCCAGGCGTTCGCGTGGAACATCGGCACGACCGGCAGCAGCGTCTCCTTCTCGGTCACGTGCAGGCCGAGCGGCGCGACGAGCGCCTGGCCGAGCGTGTGCAGCACGGCGGAGCGGTGCGAGTAGAGGACGCCCTTGGGCATCCCGGTCGTGCCGCTCGTGTAGCACATGGCCGCGGCGGTGTCCTCGTCGAGCTTCGGATCCTCGAAGTCGTCGGGATCGGCTCCCGCGAGCAGCTCCTCGTAGGAGTCCTCGACGACGAAGACGTGCTCGATGCCGGTCTTGTCCTTGAACTGCTCCCACAGCGGGAGGAGCGACCGGTCGACGATCACGGCCTTGTCGCCCGCGTGCGTGGCGATGTAGCCGAGGTCGTTCGGGTGCAGCCGCAGGTTCAGCGTGTGCAGGACGTAGCCGCCGCTCGGGATCCCGAGGTACGCCTCGAGGTGCTGGTAGTGGTTCCAGCAGAGCGTCGCGACCCGGTCGCCCGGCTCGAGGCCGACGCCCTTCAGCGCCACCGCGAGCTGCCGCGCCCGCTTGCCGAAGTCGGCGAACGAGTAGCGGTGAAAGCTCCGGTCCGGCATCCGCGTGACGATCTCCTGGTCCGGGAAGTACGTCTCTGCGCGCTTCAGGATCGTCGGCAGCGTCAGCTGGAAGTCCATCATCAGGCCCTTCACTGCTGCTCCTTTCCGAGGCCCTGGCGTAGCGCGAGGTCCTCGTCGCTCACCACGTGGCCGTCCCGCTCGACGTACCCGTCCTTGCCGCCGACGACCAGCAGCACGAGCTCGTCGTCGCCGACGTTCGCGATCCGCCGCGGCGTCGTCGACTCGACGTGGAAGAGGCCGCCGGGGCCGAGGATGCGCTCCTCGCCGTCCACTTCTACCTTGGCGGTGCCTTGGTGGACGAAGTAGAGCTCGTCCTGCGTGTCGTGGTAGTGGTGGATCCCGGGGAAGCCCGGGGGATAGACGACCCCGTTGACGCCGAACGCCGTGATCCCGAGCGGCTTGCGGATCTTGCGGAAGCCCGGCCCGTCGCCGAGCTCGTCGAGGGACGAGAACGAGTGCGTCATCAGGCTGCCCTCCGCGGCGCGTCGGTGTAGACCCGCTCGCCCTTGAAGCGTCGCGACTCGGGATCCCAGGGGAAGAAGATCGCGTTGCGCCAGGTCATCCTCTCGCCGGTCGGCTCGTTGTCGAGCCACTTCGCCTTGTGGGTGCCGGTGACGATCGCCTCCTCGACCACGCCCTGCGGCCCGATGACGATGTTCTGCAGCTCGAAGACGATGTCCGGGAACGCGGTCAGCAGCTCGGTGTAGAAGCGGGCGGCGCCCTCGTGCCCGTGCCAGGAGACGTCGTCGGGGTAGACCGTGTAGACGCAGTCCTCCGAGAGTGTCGCCAGCAGGCCCTCGATCGAGCGGTTGTCCTCCGCCTTCGAGTGCTCCTTCCAGAGCTCCCGGATCTCGTCCACCTCGTCCGGGTCGACATCCATTCGCATCAGGTCGAGCACTTCAGCTTTCGGGACTGGCATGGGTCTCCTTAGTCGAGGAGCGCAGCGGCGACGACGCGGCGCTGGACGGCCGCGTGGCCGCCGAACGCGTCGATCCACTGCGCGCGCTTGTAGTAGCGGTGCAGGACGTGCTCCCAGGTGAAGCCGATGCCGCCGTGCACCTGAATCGAACGCTCGCAGGCGGCGACGGCGGTCTCGGCCGCCTGCGCCTTCGCGGCCGCGACGGCGACCGGCGCCTGCGCGTCGTCCTCGGCCACGCACCACGCCGCCCAGTAGGCGAGCGACCGGGCGAGCTCGGTCTCGACGTAGGTGTCGGCGAGCGGATGCGAGACGGCCTGGTAGGTGCCGATCTTCTTGCCGAACTGCTCGCGCTGCGAGACGTACTCGACGCCGAGCTCGAGCGCCTTCTGCGCGACGCCGACCGCCTCGACCGCAAGCGCTGCCAGCAGCCGCAGTCGAACGGCCTCGAAGTCGCCGTCGAGCGAGACTTTGTGATCCTGTTCCACCAACTTCCCGAGCGGCCTGGTTTCATCGACGGTTGCGAGCATCTCGCCCTCGGCCGGAACGGACGTCAGGTCCTCCCGCAGCACGCGATCGGCCCGGTCCAGATCGGGCACGAGGCCGTCGAGCTCGACCGACCAGGCGTTCTCGTCCACCTCCGGCAGGGCAGGCAGGACGACCGCGGTCGTCAGGAAGGGCCCGGAGTAGAGCGCGCGGCCGGCTTCCTCGAAGAGGATCGCCTCGTCGACGAAGGAGAGCCCGCCGCCGCCGCGCTCCTCGGGGACGGAGACGCCGAGCCAGCCGAGCTCCCGCAGCTCCGAGAGCGGGGCCTCCGGGTTCGCCTCGAGGAACGCGCGCGCCTCGCGCCTCAGCTCCTCCTGCTCCTGGGTGAACGCGAACTCCACTCAGCGGCTCCTCGGTAGCCCGAGCACGCGCTCGGCGATGATGTTGCGCAGGATCTCGGAGGTGCCGGCCTCGATCGTGTTGCCGCGCGACCGCAGCTGCTGATGCTGCCAGTAGCTGCCGTTCGTGACGATCTGCGCCTCGGGGCCGAGCAGCTCGAGCGCCAGCTTCGTCACCCGCTGGTTCGCCTCCGACCACCAGAGCTTCGCGCCGGAGCCCTCCGGGCCGGGGATGCCGGTCTTCATCAGCGTCGTCAGCGAGCGGTAGTTGGTGTAGCGAACGGCCTGAAGCCCGATCCACTCGCGCGCGATCGCGTCGCGCTGGACCTCGGTCGCGCCCTTCTCCTTCGCCAGGGCGACCAGCTTCCGGATCTGGCTCTCGAGCCCGGCGGTGAGGGCGAAGCCGAGCGTGCCGCGCTCGTGCAGGAGCGTCGTCATCGCCACCTGCCAGCCGCCGCCGACCTCGCCGACGACGTTCTCGACCGGCACCTCGACGTCGTTGAAGAAGATCTCGTTGAACTCCGCCTCGCCGGTGATCTGCCGCAGCGGCCGCACGTCGACTCCGGGCGCGTGCATGTCGACCAGCAGGTAGGTGAGACCCGCGTGCCGCTCGCTCGCCGGGTCGCTGCGGGTGACGAGGATGCACCAGTCGGCGATGTGCGCGAACGACGACCACACCTTCTGGCCGCTGACGACGAAGTGGTCGCCCTCCTGGCGAGCGGTCGTGCGCACGGCCGAGAGGTCGGAGCCCGCACCGGGCTCGGAGAAGCCCTGGCACCAGATCTCCTCGGTGGAGAGGATCTTCTCGAGGTGCTTCTCCTTCTGCGCCTCGGTGCCGTGGGCGATGATCGTCGGCCCGGCCATGCCGAGCCCGATCACGCCGAGATGGGGAGGCGCCTCGGCACGCGCCATCTCCTCGAGGAAGATCGCCTGGTGGCTGTAGGGCGCGGAGGCGCCGCCGAACTCCTGCGGCCACGTCAGGCCCGCGTAGCCGCCCTGGTGCAACTTCCGGCTCCAGTCGCGGCCGGCCTCCTCGAAGCGCCCGCGGCGGATCTCGTCCGTGAGGTTCGACTCGATCCAGGCGCGCAACTCGGCGCGGAAGGCCGCTTCCTCTGGCGTGTCGCGCAGATCCATGTGACGACTCTAAACAAGAGCAACTTTACGACGTCAGCGGCCGCGCGCGAATCGCGGCGGAGCGGCCGAGGACGCCGACCTTGTAGCTGGCGCGGGTCAGGAGCGGGAGCGCGGCCTCGCCGCCGGGCATGCCCGTGCGGTCGCGGAGTATTCCCGTCGTCTCCTCGACGACCCAGCCGGTCAGCTCGAGCGCCTTGCGGAGGCCGCGGCGGTTGAACACGAACCACTCGAGCGCGCCGCGCCGCGCATCGAGGCGCGCGAGCGGGGAGGGGAGGAGTTCGAGCGGCAAGCTGATCGTGTCGAGCAGCAGCAGGTGACCACGGCAGACGCTCCTGATCGCCTCAAGTGCCCGCAGCGGGTCGCGAAGCATCTGGAGCACGTAGCCCATCACGACGACGTCGAACTCGCCGTGCTCGGCCGGATCGAGGTCGTACACGCTCAGGTCGCGAAGCTCGAGCTTCGAGCCGAGCAGCTCGGCCGCGAGAGCGAAGTTCTGCTCGGAAGGGCGTGGGCGGCTGCCCAGCGGTCGGTCCCAGTTGCGGGCCGGGCGGTCGAAGCGAGCCGGGTCGAGGACGTCGGTCGCCACCACTTCCCCGGCGCCGCGCCGCTCCAGCTCGAACGCCCAGAACCCGTCCATCGTCCCGATGTCGAGACAGCGGAGCCCGTCCAGCGAGCCCGGCCATGGCATCGCGTCGGCAGTGCCGCGGAGATCCCAGCCGCCGGGCGTCACGACGCCCGGCGCGACCTGGATCGTGTGCCACCAATCGAGCTCCGCGATGCGGCGCCGTGCGGATTCGGGGTCCGAAGATGCGATCATGCGTGCGTGACCGAGGTAGCGCTGCCGTCCGAGGTAAGTGAGCGCCGTGCCGAAGTGCGGGCGTTCATGGAGGAGTACGTCTACCCGAACGAGGCCGCGCTCGCGCGCGAGGACGACGCCGCCGACCTCCTGATCGCCGAGTTGCGCGGGAAAGCGAAGGCCGCCGGCATCTGGGCGCCGCACCTGCCGCCCGAGGCGGGCGGAACCGGCTCCGGGTTCATGGAGTACGCGCTCCTGAACGAGGAGATCGGCCGCAGCATGTGGGCGCAGCTCGTCTTCAACTGCCAGGCGCCGGACGCTGGGAACGGTGAGATCCTGCACCTGTTCGGCACCGAGGAGCAGAAGGAGCGCTTCCTGAAGCCGCTCGTCGAGGGGACGGCGCGCTCGTTCTTCTCGATGACGGAGCCCGAGGTGTCGGGCGCCGATCCCACCGCCCTGCGCACGACCGCGGTGCTCGACGGCGACGAGTGGGTGATCAACGGCCACAAGTGGTTCTCGTCCTCGGCCGACGGAGCCGCGTTCGGGATCGTCATGGCCGTGACCGACCCGGACGCGCCGCCGCACCGGCGCATGAGCCAGATCCTCGTGCCGACGGACACGCCCGGCTACGAGCTGATCCGGCCGATTCCGGTCCTCGGGCACGCCGGCCGCGGCTGGTCGACGCACTGCGAGGTGCGCTACACCGACGTTCGGGTTCCGCGCGACAACGTGCTCGGAGAGCCGGGGGACGGCTTCCGGATCGCCCAGAAGCGGCTAGGGCCTGGACGGATCCATCACGTCATGCGCTGGCTCGGCCAGATGCAGCGCGCCTTCGAGCTGATGTGCCGCTACTCGCTCGAGCGCGAGGTCGGCGGAGAGCCGCTCGCGGAGCGCCAGACGATCCAGAACTGGATCGCCGACTCGGCTGCGGAGATCCAGGCCTGCCGTCTGCTCACCCTCGACGCGGCCGGCAAGCTCGACGAGGGCGACGAGGCCCGCGTCGAGGTCTCGCTGATCAAGTTCTACGCCGCGCGCGTCCTCAACGACGTGATCGACCGCGCGATCCAGACGCACGGCGCCCGCGGGCTCACCGACGAGACGCCGCTCGGGTTCATGTACGGCCAGGCGCGGGCCGCGAGGATCTACGACGGCCCGGACGAGGTGCACCGGATGGTCGTCAGCCGCCGCATCCTCAAGGAGTTCGCGGACGGCGGCACCTTCACGTTCGACTAGCGTCTCCGGACGCCCCTCGGCCTACGAGAGGGCTTCGCGGCGGCGCTGCTGCATCTCGGCTGTCGGCACGTTGACCTTCCACACGAGCCCGAGCCGGCGGAGCAACCTGATCACGAGCCCGCCGATGTCGAGCTCCCACGGCTTGAGGCCGTGGAACGCAGACGACGGGAACGCGTGGTGGTTGTGATGCCACGACTCGCCGAAGGAGATCCACGAGAGCCACCAGACGTTCCGTGACTCGTCCTTGACGCGGAAGCGGCGCGAGCCGACGAAGTGGCAGACCGAGTTGACCGACCACGTGATGTGGTGCAGGAGGAAGATCCGGATCAGGCCGCCCCAGAACATCGCCTGCAGACCCGCGCCGAGCGTGCCGCCCCAGATCCAGCCTGCGGCGAAGGGAAGCAGCAGCGAGACCGCGACCCACGCGGGAAACCAGCGTGAGATGAAGACCATGCCGCGGTCGGCGAGGAGATCCTTCGCGTACTTCGTCCACTCGGCCCGGCCGACGTTGCGGAAGAGCCAGCCCACGTGGGCGTGCCAGAGGCCCGCGACCTTGCCGCGGAGACCGGGGCCGAAGCCGGCGTGCGGCGAGTGCGGATCGCCCTCACGGTCGGCGAAGCTGTGGTGCTTGCGGTGGTCCGAGACCCAGCGGATGACCGGCCCCTGGACGGCCATCGAGCCGAGCACGGCGAGCCCGTAGCGGATCGACTTGTACGTCTCGTACGACCGGTGCGTGAACAGCCGGTGGAAGCCGATCGAGATGCCGAGCGTCGTCAGCGCGTAGCCGACCGCGAAGATGACCAGGTCGCGCCACGTCACGTAGCTGCCCCAGAAGAAGAAGATCGACGCGACGAAGCCGACGAACGGGACTGTCACCCCGATCAGGTTCGTCAGCTTCTGGCCGCTGCTCATGTGCGTCTCGCTGACGGCTTCGCTCACGCCGTGCAGAGTAGCGGTCTTTTTGCGCCCGCCCCGCCCACCTGCATAAGCTCCACCCGCCGATGGCCCTGCTCTCGCTGCGGAACGTCACCCGTCGCTTCGGCGGGATCGTCGCCCTCGACGGCATCTCTTTCGACGTGCGCGAAGGGCAGATCGTCGGGCTGATCGGGCCGAACGGCGCCGGCAAGACGACCG
Organism: uncultured Gaiellaceae bacterium; assembly: GCA_963820565.1. GTDB lineage: Bacteria > Actinomycetota > Thermoleophilia > Gaiellales > Gaiellaceae > Gaiellasilicea. The sequence goes on along the minus strand of CAWGAD010000007.1, from coordinate 7,704 downwards.
CCTTCAACGTGATCACCCGGCTCTACACGCCGAACGAGGGCGAGGTCGAGTTCGCCGGCGAGACGCTCTTGAAGACGCCGGTGCACGGGATCGTCCGCCGCGGCATCGCCCGCACGTTCCAGAACGTCGAGCTCTTCAAGACGATGACGGTGCTCGACAACGTCCTCGTCGGCGCCCACACGCGCGGCCGTCATGTGGAGGCCGAAGCGCTGGAGGTGATCGACTACGTGGGGCTCGACGCGATCGCCCAGCGACCGGTCTCGGGGCTCCCGTTCGGAACGCTGAAGCGGGTCGAGCTGGCGCGGGCGCTCGTCTCGCGGCCGAAGCTCCTCTTGCTCGACGAGCCGGCGGGCGGCCTCAACCACGAGGAGGTCGGCGACCTCGGCCGGTTCATCCAGAAGATCCGCGACGACCGCAAGCTGACCGTGCTGCTGGTCGAGCACCACATGAACCTCGTGATGGGTATCTCGGACCACGTCAGCGTGATGAACTTCGGCAAGAAGATCGCCGAGGGCACGCCTGCCGAGGTGCGCGCGAATCCAGCGGTCATCGAGGCCTACCTCGGCACCGACGAGGTCGAACCCACCCAGCCGAAAGAGGAGCCGGATGGCGCTGCTTGAGCTGCGCGACGTCGAGGCTCGCTACGGGCAGGTGCGGGCGCTCGACGGGGTCTCGCTGGCCGTCGACGAGGGGCAGATCGTCACCGTGCTGGGCGCGAACGGCGCCGGCAAGACGACGACGCTCCGCGCGATCTCGGGCACCGTCAAGCGCACGGGCGAGATCCTCTACGACGGCAAGCCGCTCGGCCGTCGCGGGCCGGAGGCGGTCGCGGCGCTCGGGGTCGCACACGTGCCGGAGGGGCGCGGCACGTTCTCGGAGCTCTCCGTCGAGGAGAACCTGCGGCTCGGCGCCTACACGCGCCGTGGCTCGGCCGCCGCCGACATCGCCCGCGTGAGCGGCTACTTCCCGTGGATCGGCGAGCGGCTCGGCCAGCACGCGGGCACGCTCTCAGGCGGCGAGCAGCAGATGCTGGCGCTCGCCAGGGCGCTGATGAGCCATCCGCGGCTGCTGCTGCTCGACGAGCCCTCGCTCGGCCTCGCGCCGCTCATCACCCGTGAGATCTTCCGGATCGTGCGCGAGCTGAACGAGGAGGAGGGGATCACGGTCCTCGTCGTCGAGCAGAACGCGGCGATCGCGCTCGAGGTCGCCGTGCACGCGTACGTGCTCGAGGTCGGCAGGGTCGCCGTGTCCGGGACGAGCGAGGAGCTCGCCCGCGACGAATCCGTCCGCAAGAGCTACCTCGGGTACTGATGGCCACCTTCCTCCAGCAGGTCGTTTCGGGGCTCGGCTCGGGTGCGATCTACGGTGCGCTGGCCCTCGCGCTCGTGCTCATCCATCGCGCCACGGGCGTGATCAACTTCGCGCAGGGGGAGATGGCGATGTTCACGACCTACATCGCCTGGGCGCTGATGGAGCACCACGGCTGGTCGTACTGGCCCGCGTTCGTCGTGACGCTCCTCTTCGCGTTCGCGCTGGGGCTGGGGATCCAGCGGGTGGTGATCGCGCCCGTTGCGAACGCCTCCGTGCTGACGATCGTGATCATGACGATCGGCCTCGTCCTGATCTTCAACGGGCTCGCGCCGCTGATCTGGTCCGCGGAGATCCGGGCCTTCCCGAGCCCGTTCCCGAACGAGACGTGGCAGGTCGGCTCGGTCTCGATCTCGCAGCAGGACGTCGGCACGCTCGCGGTCGTGCTCGTGCTCGTCGCCCTGCTCTGGGCGTTCTTCCAGTTCACGAAGATCGGGCTCGCGCTGCGGGCGTCGGCGGTGAACCCGGAGGCGAGCCGGCTCGTCGGCGTTCGCGTCGGCTGGATGCTCGCGATCGGTTGGGGGCTCGCCGCCGTCCTCGGCGCGGTCGCCGGAATGCTGGCGGCGCCGACGGTCTTCCTCGAGCCGAACATGATGCAAGCGATCCTGATCTACGCATTCGCGGCCGCGGTGCTCGGCGGGATCGACTCGCCCTTCGGCGCCGTCGCCGGCGGCCTCATCCTCGGCGTCGGCCTCAACCTGATCGGCGCCTACGTGGACTTCGTCGGCGCCTCCCTGCAGCTGCCTGTCGCGCTGGCGATCATCCTCGTCGTCTTGCTCGTGCGTCCGGCAGGGCTCTTCGGCAAGCCGATTGCGAGACGCGTGTGAGCAGGCGCACCCTCATCGGCGTCGGTGTCTTCGCGCTCGCCGCCGCGGCGGTGCTCCTGCTGCCGCGCTTCGTCAGCGACTTCCGGGCCCAGCAGTTCGCCTACGTCGGCATCTACTTCACCGCCCTGCTCGGGCTCAACCTGCTCACCGGCTTCACCGGCCAGATCTCGCTCGGGCACGGCGCCTTCATGCTGATCGGCGGCTACACCACCGCGATCCTGATGTCGAACCAGGATCCGCCGCTCGAGCTCGCCGGCCACCTCTTCACGAACGACCTGACGGACTACTGGACGATTCCGATTGCGGGGATCGTCGCCGGCCTCGCCGGATTCCTGTTCGGCTTCCCGGCGCTGAGGCTCACCGGTATCTACCTGGCGCTCGCGACCTTCTCGGTCGCGGTCGCGGCGCCCGCCGTCGTCAAGAAGTTCGACACGTTCACGGGCGGTGGCGGTGGCATCAACCTCTTCGACGTCGAAGGCCGCACGGGGCGCACGGTCACCGATCCGGTCACCTTCGAGTCGGTCGAGGGGGTGGACATCTTCGGCTTCCACCTGGACATGTCGTTCAACGACTGGCTCTACTACCTCTGCTGGACGGTTGCGCTCGTGATGTTCGCGGCGGTGTGGCTGATGCTCCGCGGCCGCTTCGGGCGCTCGCTGCGGGCGGTTCGGGACAGCGAGCTCGCCGCCGCGTCGTCGGGCGTCAACCTCGCCCGGTACAAGACGCTCGCGTTCGGGATCAGCGCCTTCTACGCCGGCGTCGCCGGCTCGCTGCTCGCCATCGCGACCACGTTCGTCAATCCGGACACCTTCCCGGTCACGCTGTCGATCTTCCTGCTCGTCGGCGTCGTCGTCGGCGGGCTCGGCTCGCTCTGGCCGCTCGTCTTCGGAGCGATCTTCATCCACTTCATGCAGATCGAGTGGGCGCAGCGTGCAGAGGCGGTGATTCCCGACTTCATCCCGATCCTCGGCAAGATCGACACCGACCTCCCAGGAGCGCCCTCGGTCGCGTTCGGGGTGATCCTGATCCTGATCATGCTGGCTTTCCCGGGCGGGGCGGCGGGCTTGATCCGCGACCTTCAGAGGGTGGCACGCCGCCGCTACCATCGCGTGCGCTGAGACCCGGGCTGTCCACCTCCGTGCTCCTGCTCGCCGGTGCGATCGCGGCGAGCGCGACCGCGGCGTCCGGCGCCGATCCCGGAATCACCGGCACGAGGATCCTCCTGGGCTCGACGTCGCCGGATTCGGCGCAGGTGCGTGGGGCCAACGCCTACTTCAGGTACGTGAACGCCCGGGGAGGTGTCAACGGCCGGCGGATCGAGTACCGGGTCGCGGACGACGGCAACGACCCGGCGAGAGCATTGGAGGAGACGAGCCGGCTCGTCGAGCAGGACGGGGCCTTCGCGATCGTCAACGCGGCGGGGACCGAGCAGAATCTGGCGACCCGCGGCTACCTGAACGCGCAGAGAGTGCCGCAGCTCTTCGTCGCGTCCGGCGCGACCACCTTTGGCCGCGACCACGCGAGGTACCCCTGGACGGTCGGCTTCCGCCCGAGCTACGAGGCCGAGGGCTGGATCTACGGCAAGTACCTCGCCCGAGCGAAGCCGGGTGCGCGGGTCGCCGTGCTCGTTCAGGACGACGACGCCGGCAGCCAGCTGCTGGCCGGCCTGAAGCAGGGGCTCGTGCGCTCGCAGGCCAGGATCGTCGCGACCCAGACCGCCGAGCCCGGCGCGACCGACGTCCGGGCGCAGCTTGCGAGCCTGAAAGCGTCCGGCGCGAACGTGCTCGCGCTCTTCGCGGACACGCTCCAGCTCCGGCCGGGCTGGCCGCTGGTCGTCGCCTCCTCGGCCACGACCGTCGAAGGCGCGATCTCGATCTCCTTCCTCAAGGATCCCGCCGCCGCAGAGTGGCGCGACGACCCGGCCATCCGCCTCTACCGCTCGCTCATGGCGAGGTACGAGCCGGGCGCGAACGCGAGAGACGTCGACCACGTCTACGGGATGGCGGTGGCGTACGAGACGGTGCGGGTGCTGAAGGCGGCCGGGAAGAACCCGACCCGCCGAGCCGTGATGGCGCAGACCGCCAGGCTGAACGACGCCTCGAACCCGTTCCTGCTCCCGGGCATCTCGATCAGGACGAGCGCGACAGGAGCGCTTCCCGATCGAGCAGGCGCAGCTGCGTCGGCGGTCACAGGGCCGGTGGACGAGCTTCGGCGGGCTCTGGAGCTACAGAGTCGCGAGATAGGGTTTACGGATGGACGCGCTGCTCGAGGCGCCGCTCGACGACCTGCTCGCGGCGGCGCGCGAGCGGCGCAAGCCCGGCGGGCTCGTCACCTACTCGCCGAAGGTCTTCATCCCGCTGACGACGCTGTGCCGCGACGTCTGCGGCTACTGCACCTTCGCGCGGCCGCCCCGCCGCGGCGAGCGTGCGTACCTGACCGAGGACGAGGTGCTGTCGATCGCCCGGGCCGGCGCCGCAGCCGGTTGCACCGAAGCGCTCTTCACGCTCGGCGACAAGCCGGAGCTGCGGTACAAGGTCGCCCGCACGGAGCTCGCCTCGCTGGGCTGCGAGACGACGCTCGAGTATCTCGGCCGCCTGGCGCAGCTCGTCCTCGACGAGACGGGCCTGCTGCCGCACCTGAACCCGGGCGTGATGAGCCGCGCCGAGCTGGCCGCGCTGCGTCCGGTCTCGGCCTCGATGGGGATCATGCTCGAGACGCTGTCGGAGCGGCTGTCCGCCAAGGGCGGCCCGCACTGGGCGTCGCCCGACAAGGTGCCTGCGCGCCGGCTCGAGACGATCGAGCTCGCCGGTGAGCTCCGGATCCCGTTCACGAGCGGGATCCTGATCGGGATCGGCGAGACGCGGGTGGAGCGGCTGGAGGCGCTCGAGGCGCTGCGCGAGCTGCACGAGCGGCACGGTCACCTGCAGGAGGTGATCGTCCAGAACTTCCGCGCCAAGCCGGGCACGCGCATGGCCGGGCATCCCGAGCCGAGCCTCGACGACCACCTCTGGACGATCGCCGCGGCGCGGCTCTTGCTCCCGGAAGACGTCTCCGTGCAGGCGCCGCCGAACCTTGCCTACGACGACTTCCCGCGACTGCTCGACGCCGGCATCGACGACTGGGGCGGCGTCAGCCCGGTCACGATCGACCACGTCAACCCGGAGGCGCCCTGGCCCGATCGCGACCGGCTGGCGGAGGCGACGCGCTCGCGTGGGCTCGAGCTGGCGCCGCGCCTCCCCGTCTACCCGCAGTACCTGTCGGGCCGGTGGCTCGATCCGGGGATCCTGCCGACGGCGCTGCGCAGGTCCGACGTGCTCGGCCTCGCTCGAGAGGACGGCTGGCATCCGGGCGAGGCCGGCGGTGTCCCGTTCGTCGTCTCGCGCGACGCGCTCCCGGTCGACGCGGCCGGCGAGCTGGGGGAGGAGGAGCTCGTGCGGCTCTTCCGCGCCCGTGGCGAGGAGCGCCAGCGCGTCTTCGCCGCCGCCGACCGGCTTCGGCGCGAGGTCTGCGGCGACGAGGTGAGCTACGTCGTCACCCGGAACATCCAGTACACGAACGTCTGCTACTTCCGCTGCGGCTTCTGCGCCTTCTCGAAGGGGCGACTGGCGGCGAACCTCCGCGGCGCGCCCTATCTCGTGCCGCATGAGGAGATCGTGCGGCGGGCCCAGGAGGCCTGGGAGCGCGGCGCGACCGAAGTCTGCCTCCAAGGCGGGATCCATCCGGCGTTCGACGGCGACTACTACGCGTCCGTGGTCGACGCGATCCGCGCCGAGCTCCCGGACCTCCACATTCACGCGTTCTCGGCGCTCGAGATCTGGCAAGGCGCGGCGACGCTCGGCCTCCCGCTCGTGGACTATCTCGCGCGGCTGCGCTCGCTCGGGCTCGGCTCGCTGCCCGGGACGGCGGCGGAGATCCTCGACGACGAGGTGCGCGCGGTCATCTGCCCCGACAAGGTGACGACCGAGCAGTGGCTCGCAGTGCACGAAGCGGCGCACCGCGTCGGGCTGCGCTCGAACGTGACGATCATGTTCGGGCACGCAGAGCGGCCGGAGCACTGGGCGCGGCACCTGCTGCGGGCGAAGGAGCAGCAGAAGCGGTCACGTGGTTTCACGGAGTTCGTGCCGCTGCCGTTCGTGCACATGGAGGCGCCGATGTGGCTCAAGGGTCGCGCGCGCTCGGGACCGACGTTCGGCGAGTCGCTCCTCGTGCACGCGGTTGCCCGGCTGGCGCTCCACCCGGCGATCACGAACATCCAGGCGTCGTGGGTGAAGCTCGGGCCTGAGGGCGTCGCGGCGGCTCTGCGCGCCGGCGTCAACGACCTCGGCGGCACGCTCATGAACGAGTCGATCTCGCGCGCCGCCGGCTCCGAGCACGGACAGGAGATGCCGCCCGAGACGATGGAGGCGCTGATCCGCGCGAATAGCCGCATGCCGCGGCAGCGGACGACGCTCTATGCAGATGCGCCCGCCGAGCGTCGTGCCGCCTCGCTCGCAGCACCGCCGCTGGCGGAACCGCTCAATCCGCCGGTGCGCGACGCGGGCCTGAAGGCGCCGCCGCGGCTGGTCCGCCCGGGTCTGCTGGCGCGCGCGAGCCGGTAGCCACGGTCAGCGTCACCTTCCGCGTAGTCTCCGGCCATGGCTGACCTCGAGCTCACGCGCACAGCGGGTGACCGCCGCCTCTACGGATTGCAGGGAGTCGGCACGCTGCGTCTCGAGGGCCTCACCTCGCGGAGCGCCACGGCCGAGGCGGGCGACGGCGGAACCTGGCGGTTCGAGCACCGCGGGTTCTGGCAGCGGGACATCCAGGCCACGGACGAGACGCAAGCGGTTGTCGGCGAGTTCCAGCCGAAGGCCCTCCGTCGCGGCGGGACTCTCCGCTGGGCCGGTCGCGAGCTGACGCTGCGCCCGGCCAGCAGCTGGCGGGAGCGGTACGCGCTGGCCGAGGACGATCGCGAGCTCGCCACCCTGGAGGCCAAGGGCTGGGGCCGGCGCCCCGTCAAGGTCACGGTCGAGGACGCCGAGCGCTCCGACCCAGGGCTTCTGCTCTTCGCCACCTTCGTCGTCCGCGGGCTCGCGGAGGACGCAGGGGCCGCATCGGCAGCGGGGGCGGGATCCGCCGCGTCGAGCGGCTGAGCCACTCGCCCTTCCAGGTCGGCGCGGTCGTGCACGGGTTCGCCGTGCGCCACGCGCCAGATCCAGAGGCCGGGCGCGACGTCGATGACCGTGGTGCTCATCAGTCGCGCAGGTCGCGGGGCAGGTCGAGGAGCCAGCGCGGGATCCGCCGCCGCGCAGTCCGAAGCGCGCTCTCGAGCGCGGCCGGATGGTGATGGATGCCTTCGCCATGCCCGACGAGTAGGTGGTCGGGCTCGAGTCCACGCAGCGAGCGCGGCGGCCAGAGTCGCAGGAAGGGATGGACGCCGGCGGGCTCCTCGCCGGCGCGGAAGTACGGGTTCGTGCCGACCGCATCGGCGACGAGCAGGATCCGCCGCTCCCGCCACCAGAGCGCCGCC
>CAWGAD010000006.1:0-127092 GCA_963820565.1 uncultured Gaiellaceae bacterium | reverse complement strand
ATCGCGGGCTGCCTGCTGTGCTGTCACGTTCGCGCCCCGAGTGGGCTGGCGGACGACCCTTGGGTGGCGCGCTCTGCCATTTCCCCTCCAATCGATGGGTCGCGGGTGTTCGCGCGACGGGCTGACATGTCAAGCGTCGCGCGACCCTACACCATCCTGCACGACAGTTTTCAATATCCCGTAATTCCGTGGTACGTTCTCGATCCATGGCCTACGACGCGCCGACGTTCGCGCCCCCGTATCGTGTCCTTTTGCTTATGGCGTCGACGAACGGTTGGTACGACGCGAGCGAAGAAGAGCGCGATGCGGCGCTCGGTGAGCTCCAGTCTGTGTATGCAGACGCTGAGCGTTCCGGGGCACGCTTACTCGCCTCGATGGACGATGACCTCTTCGTGACCGGTCACCACTCCCCGCTACGCAACTCGACTGCGGACGTCCTATACGACGTCGACGACTTGGCCGTAATTGTTTGCTTGTTCATCGCCTGCGCATGTCACCACTCAACCGCTTCCTACGCCTCGAGGCGCGTGTCGGCCGCCAGCTCTTCCTGCTCGACCGCGAAGGCTCCGGCAGCTATGCGAGCAACTGCCGATGCTTCTTTAGGGCGTCGAGCACGACGTCGACATCGTGACCGCTGTTGTAGAAGTGCGTCGCGATCCGGATGTTGTCGTCGCGTGACGACACGATGATCCGGTCGGCAGCAAGCACCGAGACGAGCCTGTGTACATCGCTCGAACGGATGCACAGGAAGGGTCCGCGTCTGCAGGGTTCGGCCGGAGTGACGACCGTCGCGCCGAGCTCGATTGCTCCTTGGATGATGCGCGTATTCAACTCCGAGACCCATGATTCCGTCGCGTCGACGCCGATCGCATTGACGAGCGACACCCCGGCGATCCCTGCATAGATGTTTGGAACCGGGGGAGTGCCCGCATCGAAGCGGCGAGCGGTTGCGGCCGGCGAGTAGTCGGAGATGTCCATAGCGAAGATGTCCTGGTCGGCGAACCAGCCGGTCTGGGTCGGCAATAGCGACTGTGCGAGCGGCGCACGCACGTAAAGAAAGCCGAGCCCCGCCGACCCGAGCAGATACTTGACGGTCCCAACCGGGGCCATGAAACGACCCCTAGCGCACGGACATTCATCCCGATCGCACCTACCGCCTGGTACTGTTGGCCAATACGAGTGCGCCCTGCTCGTGCGCCAGGCTCGCGATCGCGCCGACGTCGTGGCGGTGGCCGGTCCCATACGACACTGTCGTGCAACAGACGAGCGCCGTCTGCTCGTCCACCACGTCGGCGAACCGCTCGAGTGGAATTGAGCCGTCCGGGTCTGCCCGCACCTGCACGATCTCCGCCCCTCGCAACGCCTGCGCGTGCGCGATCTGACCGACGGTCGGGAATTCGTGCTCGCTGATCACGATCTTCGTCCTGCCTGACCGCTCAAACGGCAAAGCGCTGACGATGCCGGCGACGCCTTGCGACACCGACGTCGTGACCGCAACCTCGTCGGACTCGGCACCGAGCAGCCCCGCAAATTCCGCTCCTCATCGTCTCGGCCCTGGCCCGCTCCACCCAGTGCTCCCACTCCGCTCCGTTTGCGTCCCAGCCGTTGAGGTACTCCTCGTACGCGGCGCGAACCGTCTGCGAGAGCGCGCCTTGCGAGCAGGAATTAAAGTACGTCCTGTCCGCAAGGATCGGGAACTCATCGACCCAGGAGCGGTCGACCGTCGCGAACGCTGGCAACGGGGCTCGTGGTCATAGGTTCGGCGGCGTTGTAATGCCTAGGAAGCGCGCCTCTCCGCGTCCCGCGTCGCGAAAGAGGTGCGGAACGTCGGAACGGTAGTGCGCGCTGTCCCCGGCACGCAGGACGTAGCTAGTCGAATCGCCAAACGAGAGCTCGACCGTGCCGGCGAGCACGTGGACGAACTCTTCACCGTCGTGCCGGACGCGATCCACCATCCCCCCTTCCTCGGCGTAGACGTTGATAACAGGCATCATCGCGTGCCGGCCCGTGGAGAGCATGAAGATTAGTAGCTGCTCGTCGGCAAGATGGACGGTGGTTTGCTCAGAGGAGCGAACGATCGTCGCCGAGGGCAGGTCGGCCTCATTTACGAGATCCGCGATGCTGATCCCGAACCAGTTCACGATGCGCATGAGCCGGCCGATCGTGATGTCGCTTCGTCCCTTCGACGATCGAGAGGAAGGAAGCTGAGACGCCGGTCCCGGCCGCGACATCCGATAGGGAGAAGCCTCTGGCTCGGCGCAAGTGACGCAGGCGGGCGCCCAGGTCACTCACCGGCGCTGCGGGGGTTTCACCCTCGAGCTGTCTTTCCGCTTCATGAGCATTCATGTCAGGCCGATCCTCCCTGGAGCTCGATCTTCCTTCGGAGCAAGTGGATCTCGACGTCGTGCGACGTGCAGAGGCGCGCCCAGCGGTCTTCCTCCATCCCTCGGGGCGCCACGCGAGCATCGTCAGGATGGAGGACCCGACATCATGGCCGAGGACGCTCCCAGGGACAACGTGGACCGACATGCGCATCACGAGCTCGTCGGGGTCATCACCAACCAGGAAATCGATCACCAGATGCTGCTCGTCTGGCTCGGTACGAATGAAGCTGGCTGACCCGATCGAAGAGAGATGTTCCGCGGGCGAGCCCTTCGCCGACCATCTCGGCGCCCCACGAACCTAGTGTCCAGCAGCCCACGTTCGCGACATCGGCTATGTAGCGGAAGGCCGATCCGGCAGGTGCCGTGCAAACGATGCTCGCTTGGTGGCAGACGGAACCCACACGACCAGCCTATTCGCTGAACCACGTCTCGATAGGACGAAGACCGGCGCGGCTCATGAGCTCGGGTGAGGCGATCCTGACCTCCGCAAGAACCTGTTGCTCGTCGACTGAAAGGATCCGCCCGTCCTCCATCAGGACGTCGCCCGCGACTACGACCGTCGCGACATTGCGACCGTCTACCGAATACACGAGGGCGTTGACGACGTTCACAAGCGGCGTGAGCTGAGGCGTCTCGCGGTCGAGCAGTACAACGTCGCCGCACTTTCCAACCTCCAAGGAGCCGACGTCCGGCAACAACCCGAGCGACCGAGCGCCTGCCAGCGTAGCCATCTCGAGAGCTGCGGATGCCGGAATGAGTGATGGATCCTCCCGAGCATCCTTGAACAAGCCCGCCGCAAGCCTGATCGACCGAAAGAGGTCGAGGCTGTCGGACGTGTTCACGCCGTCGCAGCCGAGCCCGACAGACACACCGCGGGAAATCACTCTTCGGAAAACCTGCCTGCGCTCGTCGCGCCGTAGCCGAGCCGGAGAGATGTCCGCGGGCAGTGAGCTACGCTCGTGCCGGAGTCGGCAAGGAGTTCGATCTCCTCGTCGTCGACGTGCACCATGTGCGTCGTTCGAACGTTCGGGCCGAGAAGTCCTTTTTTCGCAATGTCTACCAGCGGGCGCCGACCATGGCGTTCCACGTAGCCGCCAACGCCTGCTCTCGTCGCGCCGTGATGGAACGTAAAGGTCGTCTCGTGCTCGTCGGCTACGTGGCGTAACCCGATCATCAGCTCGTCGGAGCAGTGATGAGAGCTGATGCACGCGGCAGCCACTCGGATCCGTTCGTTCATCGTCCGGTGGTGCCTCTGGATGGCTTGTTCGGCAGCGGCGACTGCCTCTCGCGGCGAGGTGCGCAAGCCATCCCGCTCCGGCACATGATCCCACGTCCAGAGTCCGATCGTTCCGCGCAGCCCGGACTCGCCGATGGCTTGGGCGACCCGGTCGATCGACTTCGTCGTCCCTCCTTCGCCGAAGGTGGTTGTGCCGTTCCGGATCATCTCGATGCACGCGAGCGACGCGGCAAGATGCTCTTCGTGGGGTTCAATCGCCGTGTACAGCGGCAGCCCCCATTCTTTGAGCCACTCAGAACCAACGGTGTCTGGCGTGAGGCTTCGAGCGAGCTGCTCGGCGGTGATGTGTACGTGAGAGTCGACGAGCCCCGGGATCGCCACATACGCATCTCCACCGACCACTCGTCTCGGGCGATACCTGGCCGCGGCCTCCGCCTGCGGTAGGACAGCCACGATTCGCCCGTCTTTGATCACGACGGCACCGTCCCGGAGGATCCGCCGCGCCGGATCCATGGTCACGACCACGGCCGCCTCGACGAGCAGATCCGCCTCGGTCGGGGCTGGCTCGGCGGATGCACGGCGCTGAACATCTATGATCTGCCCGTGGGCTGGCTCTCACTTCTTCGGCTCGTTAGCCCGCGGGTCGAATGACGATTGCTGCCGGCGGTGGCGGACGCCAGTTCTTCGTGTTCGACTGCCACGTCCACCTGGGGAACAGCTCATTCGTTGGCCGGTACTTCCCGAAGGCAAGGAGGGGTTCACCGCCGACGACTGGGTCGGGACTATGGACGATGTCGGGATCGACAAGAGCGTCATCTTCCCGGTCGTAAATCCACACACTGACTACTCGCGCGACAACGATCGCATGATCGAATGGGCGCAAGACCACCCGACGCGGCTCGTGCCGTTCATGCGGCTACAACCGTACTTCGGTGACGCAGCGGTGAAATCGGGTATCCCACTACGCACGCCTCGGCGCTCGTGGGATCAAACTCCATTCACGGGCTGACGGCGGCTTCGCTCTAAACGATCCGAATCCTGTCCGACCCCTCGTCGAAGCTGCCGCTGAGCACGACCTCATCGTTCTCTTCCATACCGGCGAGATGCACTTCTCGATGCCCGGACTGCTCTGGGACCTGGCCCTCGACTATCCATCGGTGCGTTTCATTTGCGGCCACATGGGCCTCTGGGACGGTTTCACCGAGGCGCTTGCAATGGCGAAGCGCGTAGAGAACGTATGGCTCGACACCACCCTCTCCTGGCCCCCAACGCTAGTCAAGCACGCCGTCGAGGCTGTCGGGGCACACCGTCTCGTCTATGGATCAGATTCTCCGTACATCCCGGCCCTTGCCGAGATCGAGAAGATCAGCAAGTGGAGCGGAGTCAGCGACGATGATGCTGCACGAATCCTCGGCTTGAATCTCGCAGAGCTTCTAGACATCGCACCCGCGACCTGATCGGCCCATGGGACCAAGATCGCGCCGATCCTCGCTCGCCGGACAAGAAGAAAGGCCCCGTTTCCGGGGCCTTTTCCTATGGGCGGTACTGGGCTCGAACCAGTGACCCCCAGCTTGTCGAGCTGGTGCTCTCCCAACTGAGCTAACCGCCCACGAGGCCGGGATTCTAGCCGAGGAACGACAGCGGGTCGATCGGGACGCCCCGGAGCCTCACCTCGAAGTGCAGGTGCGTGCCCGAGCAGCTCCCCGTGCAGCCGGCCTGGCCGATCCACTCGCCCTTGCGAACATGTTCGCCTTCCCGGACCGCGACGTTCGAGAGATGCGCGTAGACCGCGGTGTACGGGCCTGCCAGGTCGAGCACGATGACCTGGCCGTAGCCCTCGTAGCCGCCTTCATAGCCCGTACTGCGCACCACGCCGGCGGTGACCGCGCGCAGACGAAGGGAGCGAAGCATGCCGATGTCGATGCCGGAGTGGCGGTGACCGCCTCGCCATTCGCCGAATGGCGACGTGACGGTGCCGTCTGCGGGCCAGACCATTTGGAGCCGCGCTGCGCCCTCTGTGCGTGCCGAGGCCGTAGGGGCGGCGACGAGAAAGAGAAGCAAGACGACGAGCGCGCTCCGCCAAGGGAGCGTTCGTGTCATGGGAGGTGCGCAGCCTAGTTCGGCCCGACGAAGGGAGTCATCACTCCGATGGGGGAGGCTGGCCTACCTCAGAAAAGGCGCGGGGTCTACCGGTACGCCGCCCTTGTGAAGCTCGAAATGGAGGTGCGTGCCCGTGCACGAGCCCGTGCACCCGGCGACGCCGATGGGATCGCCGGCGGCCAGCCATTGCCCTGGAACGACGCGCGACTCGGACAGGTGCGCGTACAGGACCGAGTAGCCGCCGCCCGCATCGACGATCACGACATTCCCGTAGCCCTCGTAGCCCGTCAGCCACCCCGAGGCGGTGACCGTGCCGCTCGTCGCGGCCCGGACGTCGAGCGAGGTGAGGATGCCGACGTCGATGCCGAGGTGCATCCGGCCCCACCTCGGCCCGAAGCCGTCGGTCATCGTCCCGTCGGCCGGCCACTCGAGCGTGAGCGGCTCCAGATGCTGGAGATACAGGTCGATCGGGCCGTCCACGACGGCGCGAGCGGGTGAGACAACGGTCAGGCTGACGAGCAGCGCGCAGACGGCGCTGCGGAGGGGCCGCAACAACAAGCGGCGCAGGGTAGCAGGGCGATCAGAAGATCTCGACGCACCACGGCTTCGGCGCGTCGGTCAGGAAGACCGCATCCGCACGCGCCGCGCCACCCTCGCGCAGCTCCCGCACAACGCCGGCGCGCACGAGCTCGGCGAAGGTGAACCCGCCGAGATAGGCGGAGCCCAGCTCGCCCACGTCGAGCGCGAGATCCGCGCTCCTCGTCCGTCCGCTCGGCCTTCCCGTCTGCGATCCGCCAGCGGCCCGCATTCTCCGGCAAGAAGGCGTCCTCCACCTCGAGCACGACCGGGCCGTCGCCGCCGTACGCCCGCGCCGAGAGTGCCGCGCCGATGTCGACCAGCCGCACCCACAGTCCGTCGCCGATGCGCATCTGCATCCGGCGCGGGTAGCTGAGCTGGTGCAGGAGCGGGTGGTCGATCGGCAGCAGAGAGGCCTTCAGCGTCGCCTTCCAGTCCATGTCGAGCAGAACGCGCCAGAGCTCGCGCATCGCCACCGGCCCGTCCGCGAGTGCCTCGATCACGTCGACGTGGCCCGGCTGCCGCTCCGCTCTCGAACTTCGTGTGGACGCGGTAGAGGGCGTAGCCGTGGGGCTCGCCCTCCAGCTCGAGCACGAGCGCGTTCTTCTCGCCCCCGCCCTGGCGCCGATCCGGCGGATCCGGGAGGGTGCGGGTCTCCCACCACGTTCCGGTGCGCTCGAACATCCCGGGGGTGCGGGCGCGGATGCGGTCGTAGATCGGTGCGATCACGTCCTTGGCCGAGTCGAGCGGGACGAGCCGCGCGCGTCGCGCGCTCGTCCCGCCCCTCGCGCAGGGTCGCGTAGCCGCTCGGGATCGCAATCTCGCCGGTGAGCGACGCGAGCCCGTACCCGAAGCGGCGGTAGATGACCTCTTCCGACGCCCAGAGAGCCGCGACCGGCTCGCCGCGCTGCCGGACGTCCTCCAGCTGCGCCCGCATCAGCGCAGTGAGAACGCCCCGTCTGCGATGCGTGGGCAGCACGCCGACGACGGTGACGCCGGCGCACCCAACCGTCCCGCCCGGAACGGTGAGCTCGAACGGGAACGCGCCGGCGCCGCCGACGATCAGGTCCCCGTCAAAGGCGGCGTGCATCCGCTCCAACGGCAGATTGGCCCCGAAGCGCTGTGCCGCCTCGTCGTCGGCGGGCCAGCCACCGAAGTAGTGGCCGATCGCGCCGACAGCGCGCTTGAACTCCTCCAGATCCTTCGTCGCGCGGACGTCCCAGGCCATCAGAACTCCTCCGGGCAGTAGGGAGGCAACTCGGTTCGGAAGAGCAGCGTCGCGGCCTCGAGGGCGCCTTCGACCCGCTCCTCGACGAGCCCGGCACGGGCGAGCCGGTGGAAGTCGTAACCGCCGAGATAGGCGGAGCCGAGGTCGGCGACGTCGAGCGCCAGGTCGGCGGTGTCGTCGGTCCTCCCCGCGTCGTCGCCGACCCGGTAGCGGCCAGCGTTCCAGGGACAGAGCTCGTCGCGCACCTCCAGCACGACGGAAGTGGCCGGCCGGTAGGAGCGGGCGCGCAGAGAGGCGTCGACGTCGACGAGGCGGAGCCAGAGGCCGTCCCAGACTCGCAGGCCGAGCGCGCGCGAATCGTGGACGAGCAGCGGCAGCGGCGAGCCGAGATCGAAGTGCGTCGCCGACACACGGCGGACGAGGTCGATCCCGTGCAGGAAGCTCCAGAGCACCTTCTCGGCCCGAACCGACGTCGCCATGGCCTCGATCACGCGAACCTCGCCCTTGGCGAAGCCGTCCTCCCACTCGTCCTTGACGCGGTAGTAGGCATAGCCCTCGACGACGCCTTCGACCTCGACGGCGGCATAGAACTTCCGGCTCGCGCCGCGACGCCAGCTCTCGTGGTCGGCGAGCCGGTGCTCCTTCCACCAGCGCTCGTCGCGCGAGAGCATCCCGGCCCGCGTCGCACGCACGCGCTCGTACACCGGCGGGAAGAGCTCGAGCGCCTCGTCGGCGTCGACGAGCCTGACCGCGCCGTTGGCCTGCTCCCGGAGCGCAAACAGTGCCCGGTCGGACTTCACCTGCCCGCTCGGGGCCGCCTGTCCGTAGCCGAAGCGGCCGTAGATGGAGGCCTCGGACGCCCACAGCGCGGCGATCGGCTCCCCCCACGAGAGGAAGTCGTCGAGCTGGCGGCGCATCAGGTCGCGGAGGATGCCGCGGCGGCGGTGCGTCGGCATGACCCCGACCCACGTCACGCCCGCACACGGAAGCTGGCCGCCCGGGATGGTCAGGTCGAACTTGTAGGCGCCGGCGAGCGCGACCGGCTTGCCACCGTCGAACGCGGCGAGCGCACGCGCCGCCGGCAGCGCCTTGCTCTCGCGCTCCCAGTCCACGTCCTCGAGCGCGCCGCTGCCGAAGGCGACCTCGGCGGCGAGCATGGCCTGGCGGAGCTCGTCCTCGGCCGGGGGGCGGATCTGAATCAGCATGACCCGATTAGATCAGTCGATCTTCGCGAGCGGCGCATAGTCGAGCATCAGCTTGCGCTCGCTGCCGTCGTCGGCGAAGCGGACCGTGACGACGCCGCCGGGCTCGATCCGCGTGATCACGCCTTCGCCGAGCGTGCCGTGGCGGACGCTGTCGCCCGTGGAGAGCGAGGGCTGGTCGGTGCGCGGGGCGATGTCGCGCGTCTGCGCGGGCGAGCCGTAGCTGCGCCAGGACGACGGCCGCAGCCGCTCGCGCTCGACGTGCCGGTCGGGCAGCTCGTCGAGGAACCGCGAGGGCAGGTGGCTGGTCGTCCGGCCCCAGAGCAGGCGCGACGACGCGTGCGTGAGCGTCAGCTTCTCCTCGGCGCGCGTCAGCCCGACGTAGAAGAGGCGCCGCTCCTCCTCCACTCCCTGCTCCTCGATCGAGCGGGCGCTCGGGAAGATCTCCTCCTCGACGCCGACGACGAAGACGGCGCGGAACTCGAGCCCCTTCGCGTTGTGGATCGTCATCAGGGTCACGTTCGACTGGTCGCCCGCGAGCGCGTCCTGGTCGGAGTAGAGCGAGATCTCCTGCAGGAAGCCGGAGAGCGTCGGCTCCTCGGCCTGCTGGGCGTATTCGCGGGCGCCGTCGACGAAGGCCTCGAGGTTCTCGATCCGGCCGCGCGACTCGATCGTCCGCTCGGCCTCGTAAGCGTCGAGCGTGCCGCTGCGCGCGAGCACCTCCTGCAGCAGCTCCGGCACCTCGTACTCCTGCGCCGCCGAGCGGAGCGAGTCGAGCAGGTTCTTCAGACCGGTGACGGCTTTCACCGCCGCCGTGCCGAGGCCGGCCTCGGTCGGGTGGTCGAGCGCGTCGAAGAGGCTGATCCCGTGCGACTCGGCGTAGGAGACGAGCCGCGAGATCGTCGTGTCGCCGATCCCGCGCTTCGGCCGGTTCGCGATCCGCATCAGCGAGACGGCGTCGTCCGGGTTGTCGAGCACCTGCAGGTAGGCGGTCGCGTCCTTCACCTCCGCCCGCTCGTAGAAGCGCGGGCCGCCGATCACCTGGTAGCCGATCTGGTGCAGCCGCAGCGTCTGCTCGAGCACGCGGGACTGTGCGTTCATCCGGTAGAAGACCGCGATCTCGCTGCCGTTGTAGCCCTCCTCGACCAGGCCGGCGATCTGCGCCGCGACGTAGCGGCTCTCGGCCTGCTCGTCCTCGACCTCGATCACGCGCACCGGGTCGCCGTCACCGAGCTCCGACCAGAGCCGCTTCTGCTTTCGCTCGCGTGTTGTGGTCGATGACCGCGTTCGCAGCCTCGAGGATCGCGTTCGTCGACCGGTAGTTCTGCTCGAGCGGGATCGTCCGCGTCTCCGGGAAGTCGCGCTCGAACTCGAGGATGTTGCGGATGTCGGCGCCCCGGAAGGCGTAGATCGACTGGTCCGGATCGCCGACGGCGCAGATGTTGTGATGCTTCTCGGCGAGCAGCTGGAGCAGTCGGTACTGCGCGTGGTTCGTGTCCTGGTACTCGTCGACCATCACGTAGCGGAACGCGTTCTGCCACTTCTTCCGCGCGTCCGGGAAGTTCTCGAGGATCTGCACCGTCAGCATCAGCATGTCGTCGAAGTCGACCGCGTTCGAGGCGGCGAGCTTGCGCTGGTAGAGCGCATAGGCCTCGGCGATCGTCTGGTCGTAGAACGACGAGATCCGCTCGGCGTACATGTCGGGCGTCACGAGCTGGTTCTTCGCGTTCGAGATCTGCGCGTGGACGCCCCGAGGCACGAACCGCTTCGGGTCCTTGTCGAGCTCCTCGAGCACCTGCTTGACGAGCCGCACCTGGTCGGCCGAGTCGTAGATGGTGAAGTTGGAGCGGTAGCCGAGCCGTTCCGCCTCGGAGCGCAGCATCCGGCCGCACGCGGCGTGGAAGGTGAGGATCCAGATCGCGCGCGCCATCGGGCCGAGCATCGTCATGCAGGCGCTCGCGCATCTCCCCCGCTGCCTTGTTCGTGAAGGTGATCGCGAGGATCTCGTTCGGCTTGACGCCCGACCGCCGAGATCAGGTGCGCGACCCGGTGGGTGAGCACGCGCGTCTTGCCGGAGCCGGCGCCCGCGATCACGAGCAGCGGCCCTTCGGTGTACAGAACGGCCTCCCGCTGGGCGGGATTCAGGTTCGCGAGGTACTGATCCGGCGCGGAGACGGGCACTCCGTCGATGCTAGCGGCCGGGTCAGCTGCGAAGCGGGAACGGCTTGCGGGCGAGGGCTGGAAGCACCTGAGCGGTGACCCAGAGCGGCGTCGTCACGTAGCGCGCGTTGTAGCGGTAGCTGCCGTCCGGACGGCGCATCCGCTGGAGATAGCGGAACGCCGGCGGGCCGGGGCTCGCCCCGGCCGCGAGCAATGCCTGGATCGCCCAGGCGGTCGACTGCGTGTCGGATCCGCGCCCTTGCGTCAGCTCGAAGCCGCCGTCCGCGTTCTGGTGGCGGCGGAGGAAGCCGACGCCCCGCTGAATCGGCCCGCGTGGCGCACCCGCCGCCCGCAGTGCCTGCATCGCGGCAGCCGTGTCGTTCGTGTCCGCGGCGCTGTTCGCATGCCAGGACCAGCCACCCGAGGGGCGCTGCGCGGCGAGGAGCGCCTGGACGAGGGGGCGCGGGACGGGTTCGTTCGCCTGCCGCAGCGCCAGGATCGTCCAGATCGTCGCGTTGACGAGCTTCCCCGGCCGGTGGGCACGCAGGCGCGGCAGCAGGTCGTCGGGCCGGTCGCCCGCCGCGGCCCGGGCGAGCGCGACCAGTGCCACGTCCGTGGCGACTGTGGGCTGCTGGCGCGCGAGGTACTCGGCCGCGCCGCCCGTGTCCGCGCCGGCTGCGACGAGTCCGAGAGTCGCCCAGGCTGTGATCTGAGCGTCCCCGAAGCCGCCGTCGTCGTGCTGCTGCCCCTGCACGTACGCCGCCGGCGTCGCGAGTGCAGTCGCCGCGGCCGAGCGTCGCGAGCAGCTTCACGCCCAGACCACCTCCGTCCGCGAACGGCGCTCGAACCGCTCCAGCACGCGTCTCAGCTCCGGTCCGACGACGAGCGCGAGCACGACGTTCCCGACCGCGTGGGCGATGTTGAAGGGCACGCCCGCCGCGAGTCGAGCGAGCAGCGCCGCTTCGGTGTGCGGGTAGAAGGCGAACCAGAGCCAGGTGTCCATCAGCATCCCGAACGCGAACCCGAGCGACAGCGTGAACGCAGCGAACGCGAGCCGCTGCCGCAGCAACGGCCGCAGCAGCCCGGCGAGCAGGCCGCAGCCACCCCAGGCGAGCATCTGCCAGGGCGTGTGCGGCCCCTGGCCGAGGAAGAAGTTGGAGGCGATCGCGGCCAACGCCCCGACCGCGAAGCCGCGGCGCGGTCCGAGCGCGACCCCCGCTGCGGCGACGATCACCGTCACCGGCTGGACACTCGGCACAGGCGCGAAGAGCACGCGGCCGGCTGCGGCAAGGCCGCCGAGCGTCGCCACGAGCGTGAGGTCACGCGCCGACACCGTCCCGCCTTCGAGCCAGGCGAAGCCGGCCGCGAGCACCGCGATGGCGGCGAGCAGCGTCGCGATCCCGCCGCGGGCCGGGTCGAGCGCCGCCCACGCAGCGAGCGCGAGCGCGGCAGCTCCGCAGAGCCCGGCGACCCTAGACGCCAACGGAGCGCTCCTCGTCGAGACTTTGTGTTCCTGTTCCACTAAGTCCGATCCGGCGGTGCGCCGGCAGGTCGCGATCGTGTGTGGCCAGCAGCACGGCCTTTCCGGACGCCGCGTAGTCGAGTAGCCACCGGCCGAGGGCGTCCTTTCGCTCCGGATCGAGGCCACGAGTCGGCTCGTCCAGAACGAGCAGGTCCGGCTCGGCCACGGCGACCGACGCGAGCGCGAGCCGCTCCCGTTCGCCGCTCGAGAGGTCGCGCGGATGACGGTTCGTGGCCCAACCGAGCCCCACCTGCTCCAGCGCCGCGCGAGCCCTGTGTTCATCGCCGTCGACGGCGAGTGCGACCTCGTCGAGCGCCGTCTCCTTGACGAGGTAACGGCCCGGATCCTGCGCGAGGTAGCAGGCGCGCCCGTGCAGCTCGACCGTGCCCGCCTGCGGCTCCAGCAGCCCGGCCGCGATCCGCGCGAGCGTCGTCTTCCCCGCCCCGTTCGGCCCCGCCAGGGCGACGATCTCGCCCCGGTGCACCTGGAGGCCGACGCCGTCCAGAACGGGCATGGCCTCCCGGTACGAAAACGAGACGTCGCGGGCGTCGAGGACGACGCCGCCGAGAGGAGCTTGTGTTACAGGAACACAAAGTCTCGTGTACAGCGGCCGTTCCGCTGCGAGCCACTCCGCCCCGCGGTCGCGCGGGGCGTCGAGCAGGACCCGGCCCTCCTCGACGAAGACGACCCGGCTCGCGAGCTCCAGGGCCCGCGCGACGCGGTGCTCCGACAGCACGACGGTCGCGCCGAGCCGCTCGACCGCCGTCAGGAAGAGCGCTGCAGCCTCCGGGTCGAGCTGGGACGTCGGCTCGTCGAGCAGCAGCAAGGAGGGCTCGAGAGCGAGCGCCGAGGCGAGGCAGACGCGCTGCAGCTCGCCGCCTGAGAGCTCGATCGTCTTCCGGCCCCAGAGGTGGAGCGCGTCGACGGAGGCGAGCGCCCGCTCGACGCGCGACCAGATCTCGGCCGGGGGAACGCCGAGGTTCTCGAGCCCGAAGGCGACCTCGTTCGCGACGATCGTCATCACGACCTGGTCCTCCGGATCCTGGAAGACGGTCGCGACGGTGCCGGCCAGCTCTGCGGGACGCGCGTCGCGGGTGTCGAGACCCGCCACGACGACCCGGCCGGCGAAGCGCCCGCCGTGAAAGTGCGGGACGAGGCCGGCGAGGGCGCGCAGCAGCGTCGACTTCCCCGAGCCGGACGGCCCCAGGAGAGCCACGACCTCGCCGGGCTCGAGCGTGAGCGAGACGTCCCGCAGCGCCGGCACGCCGCCCGGGTAGGCGAACGAGAGGCGCTCGACGGAAGCTAGAGCCACAGCGCTGCCACCACCACGAGCAGGGCTGCGAGCGGGATGCGCGAGCCGGTCGCGAGTGCTCCACGGCGGTCGCGGAGCGCGCGTCGTGCCGGGTCGGCCGAAGCCGCGCGCCTCCATCGCCTCGGCGAGGTTCGAGGCACGCTCGAGCGAGCCGGCGACGAGCGGCGAGAGGAGCGTCGCGTAGCCCCGCGCGCCCTCCAGCCGCACCCCTCTCCCCCGGACCGACTCCGCCAGCCCGACCGCGTCGCGCTCGAGGGAAGGCACCAACCGCGTCGCGAGCGCCACCATCAGCGCCGAGCGCCGCGCGGCTCCCGCCGCGGCGACGAGCCGGTCGTGGTCGAGCAGGAGCGCGTACGCGGCAAACGCGAGCGCGAGCGCCGTCAGCCTGAGCGCGTTGAGCGCCGCTTCGGCGAGCTCGACCGTCGTCACGTCGAGCGGGCCGAGCACCGGGATCGTGGGGCCCTCCCAGAGCACCGTCCCCTCGGGGCTCGACCAGAGGAACGGGGAGAGCACGAGAACGCCGAGGCCGGTCGAGAACGCTCCGAACAGATAGACGCGGCGGCGGTCCGACGGCGCCCGCAGGCAGACGCGCGAGCAGTACGACCGTCAGCAGCGCGACAGACCAGATCCGATCCGCGAGCAATGCGGCGGTACCGGCCGCCGCGAGGAGGAGGGCTGCGGGGCCGGGGCTCATCGCACCTCGTAGCGCCGGGCGAGCTCGAGGTCGCCGCTGAGCACGAACCGGACCGGATCGCCGGCCGTCTCGCCGAGGAGCTCTGCCGTCGCCCGCAGGCGGCCCCAGTCGCAGCTCGAAGACATTCGCGCCTTCGGGTACCGGAGTGCCGAGGCGCGCGACCGAACCGGCGCCGATCGACCTGCCGATCGCGCCGGCCCGCTGAGCCTGGTCGCCCTCGTACCGCACGACCGCCGACCGCTTCTTCCCGTCGTACCCGTGCAGGAACGGCTCCGGAAACGCGCCGACGACCACGCGTGCCTCTCCCTCTCGCTTCCACGCGCGGTAGTCGACCCAGGCGACGTCGCCGTCGCGCAGCCGGTAGGAGGCGGCGCTGCGGTCGCCCTCGTAGCCGTTCACGAACCAGAACCAGTCGTGCTGCGAGCCCAGGTCACCGTCGACGCCGTTCACGGACTGGATGAAGCGGCCGCCGTACCGCGTCTCGAGGTCGGTCTCGGCGGCGAGCGCGCGCATCAGCGTCTGCCCCGCCTCCACCTCAGCGTCGAGCAGCAGCTCGGCACCACGGTCGCGCGTCACCCACAGCTGCGCCGTCCCCTCCTCCCCGCCGCCGCCGCAGCCGGCGAGGAGAACGAGGACGGCCAGCGCCGCGAGCGCGCGCCGGATCACTTCACCGCGTTCGAGCGAACGGCTCCCGGCGCCGTGGCGCGGACAACCCCGACGTGACGTCCGATGCAGGCGCGGCCGGCCTTCGTCGGGAAGCGCTTCCCGTCCGCGACGAGTGTCGCGGTGGCGGCCCGCGTGCGCTTGCCGGCGTCGGTGACGGAGTTGACCACGTAGCAGTTGGCCGGCAGCCGCTGGAGCTCGAGGGTCGGCGGGCCGCCGGCGGGGCCGAAGGTCGCGTAGTACCAGAGGACGACGTCGCCGTCCTTCAGCGTGACCTTGTCGGCGCCGACGGGCGGCGAGACACCGTTCACCTTGAACACCCAGCCGGCCGAGCCGGCCGCGGCGTACTTGCCGATCTGGCTGACGTAGTCGCCGAACGTCGAGGTCGTCAGCGCGTAGTGGAACTCGCCTGCCGTGCTGGCCAGGTCGAGCGCCTGGAGCGCGTTGTCGGCTGCGACCGCCGGCTGCGAGGCGCCGAAGATCGTCTGCGTCTTGCCTTCGACCCGGATCTTGACGTTGGCCGACAGAGCTGCCGGTGTCAGGACCAGCGCGAGAAGCACCGAGAGAGCAATGAGTCTGCGAAGCACGAATCCTCCTTCCGCGAGGGGTTCGAATGAGGAGCGCGGCAGGTCTTCTGACTCGGGGCTCCCCCTTCGCGGCCTTCCCGGCCTTGCGGCCAGTGGCGTTTCCGCGTCGGGCGTCTCCCCTCACAGCGGCGGGACCGTCCCGGACTTGCACCGGGTTCCCTCACCGTGCTCCTTATGTGGAGGCGGAGCCTACCATGGCAACGTGTCTACTTCAGCCGCGCTGCGCCTCTGGGCTCCGGTCGTCCTCTGGGCGGCCGTCATCTTCGCCTTCTCGTCCATCTCCGACCTCGGCACCGGGCTCGGGACGTGGGATCTGGTGCTCCGGAAGCTCGCGCACGGAGCCGAGTTCGCCGTCCTCGGCGCGCTGCTGCTCCGCGCGCTCCGCGAGGAGCTGCCGGCGCTCGCCGCGGGAATCGCCTACGCCGTCACCGACGAGCTGCACCAGCACTTCGTGCCTGGACGGGTGGGCTCGCCGATCGACGTTGCGATCGACTCCGCCGGCGTCGCGGTCGGCATCCTGCTCTGGCGGCGGCTCGGCCGATGAAGCTGGCCATCGACCTCGATGCGCTCGGGGATACCCGTCCGCTCTGGCGGGACTGGCTCGCCGACGCCTCGCGTGTGCTCGACGTCGACGGCCTACCGGACGATCGCGCCGCGGCGGCGGATGAGCTCGACGCCCGCGGCGCCGGCAACTGGCGAACGCTGCTCGAGCGGTTCGCCGAGGACCGTGCGCCGGTCTACCTGCGCCCGGCCGCAGAGGTGAGCGCGGCACTGCGACGGCTGCAAGCCAAGGGCGTTTCGCTCGCGGTCTTCACCGACGCGCCGATGGAGCTCGCGCGCGTCGCGCTGGCGCAGCTCGGCGCGGGACGCCGGGTCGACACGGTCGAGGCGGGCGCAGGCGCGCTCGAGCGGCTCGGCGCCGACGTGACTCTCGTCCGCAACCGGGACGAGCTCGTCTCGTTGTACGGCTAAATTGAGGGTATGGACCCACGCGAGATGCCCGACCGCCAGTTCGAGGCCGTGCTCGAGCGCCTCGACCGGATCGCCGACGAGCTCGCCCGCCTGAACCGCCAGGCCGAGCTCGGCGAGGGCTTCCAGCTGATGGCCCGCGAGCTGCGGAACCTGAACGAGTCGCTGAACGCGCTCGCCTACGCCGCGCTCGGCCAGAGCCCGCGCGTCAGGCGCGCCAAGTAACAGACTGTTACTTGGGCACACGTTCGACGGCGCGGGCGTAGCGCTCGGCCGATCGGCGCACGACCTCGTTCCCGTCGCGCGGCACGAGCCGGTCCCACCACGCGCCGAGGATCCGGTCGAACGGCCACGGCTCGAGCGCGGCTGCGATCCGCAGCACCTCCGCTCGCGGGCAGCGGGATCAGGTTCGGATAGCTCCACATGAAGCTGACGAAGGCGCGATCGGGGATGACCTGGACGATGTCTCCGGAGAGCAGCGTCCGTCGCTCGGCGTCGTGCAGCACCGTGCCGCCGGCGAAGTGGCCGCCGAGCCGGAGCAACGTCAGGCCGCCTCCGAGCTCCTTGACGTCGCCGGACCAGAGCTCGACCGCGTCGTCCGGCCGCATGATCCACTCCGCATCGGCCTCGTGCAGCAGGATCGGGACGCCGCCGAGCGCTCTGCTCCACTCGACCATGCCCGAGTAGTAGTGCGGATGGGAGATCGCGATCGCCTGCACATCTCCGCGCGCCTGCACCGCCTCGACCGCGGCGGCGTCGACGAGCGGGATCATGTCCCAGAGGACGTTGCCCTCGGCCGACTCGGCGAGCAGCAGGCGCTGCCCGATCGCGACGTCGGGCTCGACGCCGACGCCGAGATACCCGGAGTCGTCGCGGACGGCGCAGCTGTGGTCGCTCCTGAGCTCCTCGAGCGTCGTCCAGCGCTGGCCGCCGAGCCCGACGTACTGGCGCTCGTCCTCACAGATCGAGCAGCGCTCCGGTGGTGACTCCGTGGCCGCGTACTGCGTCGCGCAGGTACGGCAGACGAAGTGGGTCACGGGGTCAGGCGGTAGATCGTGCCGCCGTGCGAGACGGCGTAGAGCTCACCCGCGGTGTCCTCGCCGAACGAGGTCAGGCTGTCGATCTCGAACCTCTCGCGCCGGAGCCCGGTCGCCTTTCCTCCGGCGAGCTTGAAGCTCCAGACGATCCCGGAGCAGTAGTCGCCGTAGATGTAGCGGCCGCGCAGCGCCGCGTTCGAGCCGCGGTAGACGTAGCCGCCGGTGACGGAGCAGCCGTCGCTGTGGGAGTACTGCGCGACGGGCTGGATGAGCTTGCCGGCGCCAAGAGCCTTGTCCTCGAACTTCGAGCGGCCCTCGTAGACGTCCCAGCCGAAGTTCTCGAGCCCGGAGCTGCCCGCCGGGATCCAGTCGATCTCCTCGAGTCTCGCCCTGGCCGACGTCGCCGATGTAGAGGTCGCCGTTGGCGCGGTCGAAGGAGAAGCGCCAGGCGTTGCGCAGGCCGAGCGCCTCGATCTTCAGGCCCTTCGTCGCCACGTTGACCGAGAGCAGCTTGCCGAAGAGCGAGCGCATGTTCTGGGAGCGGTTCTCCGGATCGCCACCGGAGCCGCCGTCGCCCATCGTGAAGTAGAGGCGCCCGTTGGGGCCGAAGGCGAGCATGCCCCCGTTGTGATTGCCGTACGGATCGCGGCTGAAGAAGAGCTGCCGCGCCGAGCCGGGCAGCGCGCGGGTCGCGTTCGTGCGGTACTCGACGACGCGGGTCGAGCCGCCGCGATCCGTGAACTGGACGTAGACCTTCCGGACGTTCGGGTACGACGGGTGGAAGGCGAAGCCGAGCAGCCCCTGCTCGCCGCCCGCGGTCACGCTCGAGCGCAGGTCGAGGAACGGCGTCGCGCGGGCGCGACCGTTCTCGACCACCCGGATGGCGCCGCCCTGCTCGACGACGTAGAGGCGGCCGGCCGGCTCTCCCTTTGCCGTGGCGACGTAGATCGGCTGCGAGAAGCCGCTCACGACCGGGCGCGGCCTGAACTGGACCTGCCCGGCCTGCTCCGTGCGCTCAGGGGTCGCACCTGCGGCGCAGGCTGCCCCGAGGGCGCAGAGAGCAGGCGAGTGCGAGCAGCGAGCGCAACGGCGCCACGATACCCAAGGCGCCGGTGACGGCGGGAGGTCGGAGTAACCTCCCGCGCGTGAAGATCTTCATCGTCGGCGCCGGCCAGGTCGGCGCAACCATCGTCCAGGCCCTGCACGACGAGCACGAGCTCACCGTCTTCGACCTCGACGAGGAGCGGCTCGCTGCGATCTCGCAGCGTTATGACGTCTCGACCGTCGAGGGCAACGGCGCCAGCCGGCGCGTCCTCTCCGCGGCCGGAATCGGCCAGGCGGACCTCCTGATCGCCTGCACCTCGCGCGACGAGTCGAACATCGTCTCGGCGATGATCTCGAAGGCCTGCTCGTCACGGACGACGACCGTCGTCCGCACGTCCAACCCCGAGTACCTCGAGGTCTGGCGCGAAGGGCAGCTCGACGTCGACTTCATCGTCTCCTCCGAGGTCGAGACCGCGTACGCGATCTCACGCACGATCGGCGTCCCGGCGGCGCGGCAGACGGACGTGTTCGCGGAGGGACAGGTCCAGCTCGTCGAGTTCGACGTCGACGACGGCACCAATCCGACGATCATCGGCGTGTCGCTTCGCGAGGCCCAGATCCCGCCCGACTCGCGGGTGGCGGCGATCATCCGCGGCGCCGAGGTCGTGATCCCACGCGGTGACGAGGTGATCCGCCCGGGCGACCGGATCGTCGTGATCGGGTCGCCGCAGGCGGCCCAGGCCTGGGGGGAGCTGATCGCCCCGGGCACGGGCAAGGTGCGCGACGTGGTCATCTTCGGCGCAGGGCGCGCCGGGACCGCCGTGGCCCGGCTGCTGCTCGAGCAGGGGATCGGCGTCCGCCTGATCGAGGCGAACCGCGAGCGGGCCCGCATCGTCGCGGACGAGCTCCCCGGCGCCCGTGTCTACCACGACACGGGCTTCGAGCCGGACTTCCTCGAGCGCGAGCGGATCGCGGACGCCCAGGTCGCGATCTTCGCGATGCGGGACGACATGAAGAACCACTTCGCGGCAGCGCTCGCCAAGGTTCACGGTGCGAAGTTCACGGTCTCGATCGTCCATGACACGTCGTCGGTCGAGGTCTTCGAGTACTCCGGCATCGACGTCACCGTCAACCCCCGTCAAGTGACCGCAGAGGAGATCGTCCGCTTCGCCCACGACCCGCGGACGCAGCAGGTGGCGATGCTCGAGGGCGACCGCTTCGAGGTGCTGGACATCACGACCCGGGCCGGCAGCGAGTACGCGGGCAAGACGTTCCGCGACATGCCGATCAGAGGCGCGCTGATCGGCGCGATCGTGCGCGACGGCAAGGCGGTCTTTCCGCGCAGCGACGAGATCCTGCGGCCGGGCGACCGCGCGATCATCTTCACCGAGTCGAGACGAGTGCCTGAGGTCGAGAAGGCACTGTGACGCCGGCGCGGCGGCCGCCATTCCTCGCCGTCGACGTCCGCGGCGCGCTCAGCGTCGTGGGCACGCTGGTCGCCTATCTGAGCGTCTCGACGCTCGTGCCCGCCGCGGTGGCCGTCGGCTACGACGAGTCGCCCTGGCCCTTCCTGGCCGCCGGAGCGATCATGGGCGGGCTCGGCGCGACCGTCGCGCTGACGACGCGCGGCGACCACCGGCTCGGGACTCGGGAAGGCTTCCTCGTCGTCTCCCTCACGTGGCTCGCCGCCGCGGCGCTCGGCGCCCTCCCCTTCCTCCTCTCGGGCGACGCGCAGCTCAACCGCCCGGTCGACGCGTACTTCGAAGGGATGTCCGGGCTTCAGCACGACCGGCGGGAGCATCGTCGTGAACGTCGAGGCCCTGCCGCACGGCCTCGCGATCTGGCGCCAGTTCACCCAGTGGCTGGGCGGCATCGGGATCATCGTCCTGGCGCTGGCGGTGCTGCCGCGGCTCCGCGTCGGCGGCCGTCAGCTGCTCGAGCACGAGATGCCCGGGCCGGAGATCGAGACGCTGAGAAACCGCATCCGCGACACCGCACGGCGCGTCTGGATCCTCTACATCGCACTGACCGCGGTGCTCTTCGGGACCCTGCTCGCGCTCGGCCTGAGCGGCGTCGACGACGAGATGTCGCCGTTCCAGGCGTTCGCACACGCGCTCACGACGATCCCGACGGCGGGCTTCTCGACGAAGGTGGACTCGATCGAAGCTTTCGCGCCGGCGACCCAGTGGGTCATCGTCCTCTTCATGATCCTGGGCGGGATCAACTTCGCGCTGATGTACCGGGCGATCGTGCGTCGGCAGCCGCGGGTCGCCGCACGAGACCAGGAGCTGCGCCTCTACTTCGCCCTGCTCGTCCTCGGCGCGGCCCTGATCGTCGGAGAGATCTGGACCGAAGGAGTCTTTCCGGACGGGGGCACGTTCCGGATCGGCATCTTCACCGCTGTCTCGACGATGACGACGACCGGATTCTCGGTCGCCGACTACAACACGTGGCCGGCGCTGGCGCTGATGACGATCGTCGGGTTGATGTTCGTGGGCGGGTCGGCCGGCTCGACGACCGGCTCGGTCAAGGTCGTGCGTCACCTGCTGCTCGGCAAGATCCTCCGCCGCGAGATCGACCAGACGCTGCACCCGGAGATCGTCCTGCCCATCCGCCTCAACCGGCGTGTCGTCGACGAGCGCACGCTCCGCGCGGTCTCGTCGTTCGTCCTCCTCTACATCGGCATCTTCGTCGTCGGAGCGGCGCTGCTGGCGATCGACGCTGCCCGCACCGGGCTCGCGCTGAGCCCCTTCGACGCCGTATCGGTGTCGGCGAGCATGCTGGCCAACGTCGGGCCTGCCTTCGGCGTCGGCGGCCCGCTCGGCTCGTTCGAGCCCTTCAGCGACTTCTCGACGCTTCTCATGACCGTGCTGATGTGGCTCGGCCGTCTCGAGGTGATCCCGATCATCGTGCTGCTCTCACGCCACTACTGGCGCAACGTCTAGCGCTAGCGCGACGCTTGAGGAGCACCTTGCGCAGCTCGTCCTCGATCCCTGGCTGGAGGACCGCCAGGACCTGGTCACCCGGGCGGAGGACGGTCGAGTCCTCGACGAGCTCGGAGCGGCCGTTCCGCAGCACGGAGATCACCCGCGAGCCTTCCGGCAGCCTCAGCCCCGCAAGCCTCTTGCCGGCAGCGGGCGAGTCGCGATCGATCTGGAGCTCGACGATCTCGAGGTTCTCCTTGCGAAGCTCGAGCAGATGGACGACGTCGTGCTCGGGCAGCTCGTGCTCGACGAGCCCGAGGACGTTGGCGGTGGCGCACACGGTCTGGGTGATCCCGAGCAGGTCGAAGTGCTCCTGGTTGCGGGGGTCGTTCACACGCGCGATCACCTTCGGCACCTTGTACCCCTCGCTCGCGAGCTGGCAGATGATCAGGTTGTCCTCGTCGTCGCCCGTGACGCCGAGCACGAGCTCCGGCGGGCGTGCGATCCCTGCGCGCTCCAGCACGTGCAGCTCGGTGGCGTCGCCGAGCAGGACCTGGTGCTCGAACTCGTCCTGAAGCTGCTCGAACCGGTACGGCCTCTGCTCGATCAGCGTCACCTCGTTGCCCCCTGCGAGCAGAGAGCGTGCGACGCTGGAGCCGACCTTCCCTCCGCCGGCGACGATGGCGTACATCAGGCGGACGTCTCCTGTGGTGTCGGCGCTTCCTTGCGGACCGCGGTGGCGAGCGCCGAGATCGCCGTCTGCGTCGGACTGATCGTGCGCATGCCCCTGGCTGCGTAGAACTCGGCCCGCGCCGGGTCGAGGACGCGGACGACGACGCACGGGACCGCCCACCGCTTCTCGACGACCTGGGCGATGACGAGGTTCGTGTTGTCACCGCTCGTGGCGACGACGACGGCGTCGGCGTCCGGAACGCCGGCGCGACGCAGGATCTCCGCGTCCATGCCGTGGCCGACGACGAAGCCGCCGGCCCACCGCGGGCCAAGGCGGGCGAGCGCCTCCTCCTGCTCGTCCACTGCCGTCACGTCCCAGCCGTCCCCGGCGAGCTCACGCGCAACGGCCGAACCGACCCGGCCGCACCCGATCACTACGAGTTTCACTACCTCAGCCTACGTCTTCCAGGACACCCTGCGGGAACGCGACCACGAGCACCTCACAGGGCGCGGTGCGGAGCACGTAGTCGACGGTCGGCGAGAAGAACGCGGACTGTCGGCGCCACCGCGGCGACGACCCGAGCACGATCAGATCCGCTTCGTGCTCGACCGCCTGCTCGACGATCGCGCTGCCGATCGAGCGCGCCCGGACCGTCAGCGGCTCGACGTGGACCTCGTGCTCCTCACCCAGCAGCATCGCCTCGGCGATCGACGCGGCCGCCTGCTCCTCGAGATCGTGGAGCGGCGCATCGATCGGATGCTCGAGCGGCACGACGATCACGAACAGCGCGAAGACGCTCGCCTCGCGCTCCTTCGCGAGCGCAATGGCCGTCGCGATCATCTCCTCGCCGATCGGGCCGAGCTTCATCGGCACGAGGATCCGCCGGAAGTCGGCGCCGGGCGGCAGCTCCTCCAGCGGACCGACGTCCTCGAAGATGCCGGCGTGCTCCCGACGGCGCACGACGAGATACACGACGACGCCGATTGCGAGCCACGCCGGTCCCGCGTACCGCGCCGCCGGGTGCGTGACCATCGCGACGATCCAGAACGCGATCGCGAGCGGAGCCCCGAAGATCGGCGCGAGCAGCGGCGCGCGGAAGGGCCTGACGAGATCCGGCTCGGTCATCCGTAACCGGAGCACGGCGAGCTGGGCGGCCGCGAACGCGAGCAGCACGCCGAAGGAGTAGAGGCTGGCGAGGAAGACGACGTCGTCCTCGACCGTGCCGGTCACGATCACGATCGCGATCGAGGTCGCCGCCGCGGCCACGATCGCGTGCGGCGACACGAGCGTCCGCCGGTTCAGCCGGCCGAAGCTCCGGGGCAGTTGTCCGTGCTCGCCGAGGGAGTACGCGAGCCGCGTGAAGCCGGAGATCGACGTCGTCGCGGCGGCGAACAGGACGAGCGCACCCGTAAGGCCGACGTACACGCAGGAGCATGTCGCCGAACCAGCCGGGAAGGTGAGCCTGCAGCGCATCGACGATCCCGACGAGCGGTGCCTTGAGCCACTCGTCGCCGAGGGCGGTCGAGCCGTTCTCGACCGGGAAGGCGGACAGGCCGACGACCGCCACGGCGAACGTGAGGACGACGACGAGCCCGATCGCCGTGAAGAGGCTGCGCGGCAGCGTGCGCCCGGGCTCGCGCGTCTCCTCCGCGAGGTTCGCAACGGTCTCGAGGCCGGTGTAGGCGAGCATCGCGAGCGGGATCGCGAACGCGAGATCGTCCCAGGTCGGCGTCACACCGATGTCCACCCCTCGCCCCAGCGCGTCCGGCGAGAGGACGAGCGCCAGGCCGAGGATGACCAGGAGCAGCTGGGTCGCGAGGTCGAGACCCGCGACGACGATCCCGGCCGAGTGGAGCTGGGACCGTCGTGTGAGCCGCACGGTGGCGATCGCGACGATGACGCAGACCGCCACGACGATGTCCCAGGGCGACTCGCGCAGCTGGTCGATTCCGAGCGCGACCCCCAGGTAGTGGGGCAGGAAGATCGTCGAGAGGGCGATCACGATCAGGTAGTCGAGGAAGAGCGCCCACCCGGTCAGGAAACCGGCGATGTCGTTGTACGCGCGCCGGACGAAGGTGGCCGCGCCGCCCGTCTCCGAGATCGCCGCTGTCCCCTCTGCATACGAGAGCGACACGATCACGAAGAAGACACCGGCCCCGAGCAGGACGAACGGGGTCAGGCCGAGCGCGTGCGCGGCGACGATGCCGAGCGCGAAGTAGAGCGAGGCGGCGATCTCACCGTACGCGACGGAGAAGAGCGCCGGCGCGTCGAGGACGCGCTGGAAGCCGCGAACCTTTCGCGCCATCAGCGGCCCCCTCGTCGCAGCAGGGTCAGCCGACCCACTCCCAGGGCGATGAAGAGGCCGCCGAGGAGGAAGCCGAGCACCCCGCCCCCGTTCGCCGCGGTCACGGCGAGGAGCGCTACGCCCAGGCCCACGAACGTAAGCGCGAGCAGGATCACGACGCCCCGATAGAGATTCAAGCGGCCTCCTCCCTGGTCGCGGCGACGAGCACCCGGCAAGGAGCGTTCTTGAGCACGTAGTCGACCGTGTGCCCGAAGACGGCGCGCTTGCCGCGCGTCAGGTCCTTGCGCGGCGCCCCGATGACGATGATCTCGGTGGCGCGCCGCGCCGCCTCCTCGACGATCGTCGCGCCTGCGCTGCGGCCGCGGATGAGCCGGGGAATCACGGAGATTCCGTACGAGTCGCCGATCGCCCGCGCCTCGTCGAGCTCTCGGTTCGCCGCAGCTTCCTCTTCGGGCAGCTCGGCCGAGAGCGGCTGGTCGAGTGGGATCTCGAGCACGGTGACCGCTGCGATCTGCGCACCGCGCTCCGCCGCGAGGCTGGCCGCGACGTCGAAAGCCTCGTCGGAAGCCGGCCCTGGCTAGCACCGGGACGAGCAACCGCCGGTACTCGAGCGCCAGCGCCGGACCGTAGGCGGGCGGCGCCTTCACCGTCTCGGTGACGGGCACGCCGACGACACGGCGGCGATAGACGAGGTAGAAGGCGAGGCCGGCCGCGATCCAGCCGAGACCGACCCAGCGCGTCGCCGGGTTCTGGGCGACGATCACCGCGAAGGAGACGCCGGTGGCGATCCCGCCGAAGACGGCGAAGAGCGGCCAGTCGATGCCGCGGAACCGCAGATTCGGGCGGGCGCGGTAGAGCATCTCCTCCCCGGTCGGTCGCATCCGCATCCGGACGAGCGAGGCGTGCGCCACCGTGAACGAGAGCGTCGCGCCGAAGGAGTAGAGCGTCCCGACGAACTCGACGTTGCCCGGCAGGATCACCGCGATCGGCGCGACTCCGGCGAAGAGGAGGATGGACAGCCATGGCGTCTTGAAGCGAGGATGCAGGCGGCGGAAGATCTCCGGGATCTGCCGGTAGGTCGCCATCGAGTACGTGATCCGCGACGCGCCGATCACCCCGGCGTTGGTGGCGATGAAGAGGATCGTCGCCGCGAGGATCCCGACGTAGATCTCGAGCCCGTCCAGGAGGGCGCCCTCGACGCCGAGATTCTGGACGACGCCGAGGATCGGGTCGTTCGCGTAACCGCCCTCTTCCGGGCGAGAGCGCCAGCAGCGTCGTCAGCTCCCCGTCGATCAGCTTCACCGGGAGCGCCGAGAGCGCGATCAGCGGCAGCGTGAAGTAGATCGCGAAGACGGCGAGCGCGACGAGCCGGTAGGCGCTGGGCACGTTCTTGACGGGATCGCGCACCTCTTCCGCGAGATTCGAGACGGTTTCGACCCCCGTGTACGCGAGCATCGCCACCGGAATCGCGATCGCGAAGTTCGACCACGTCGGCGCCACACCCCAGTGGACGTTGTCGACCAGGATCTCCGGATTGAAGACGAGGAAGAACCCGAGCGCCACGAGCAGCACCTGCGTCGCGAAGTCCAGCACGGCGAGCGTGATCGAGAGCCGCGCCGCCTCCTGGACGCCGACGATGTTCAGGACGACCAGCACGACGATGACGACGATGCCGCCGACGACGTCCCACGGGTTCTCGCGCAGCGGCTCCCAGAAGATCGAGAGATAGTGCGGGACGAAGAACGCCGAGGTGGCGACGGTGACGACGTAGACGAGCATCTGAGCCCACGCCGCGCCGAACGAGACGAGCTCGTTGAATGCGTGGCGCGCAAAGCTCGACGAGCCGCCGGCTTCCGGAAAGCGAACGGTTCCCTCGGCATACGTGGCGGCCGTCGCGGCGAAGATCACGCCCGCGATCACGAAGACGAGCGGTGTCAGCCCGAGCGCGAAGACGGCTGTGAGGCCGAGCGCGTAGTAGATCGACGAGCCGACGTTGCCGTACGCAGTGGCGAAGAGTGCGGGCGTGCCGAGGACACGTTCCAGCTCCACCTGCCGTCTGCGTCGGCTGGGCACCGGCGGAGTCTAGGGGTTGGCGCGGTCGCGGTCTGCGATCGCGCCAACCCTCATAGACGAGAGGCCCCCGTTGCCGGGGGCCTCTCGATGGTTCACATGGTGCTAACCGCTATGGGCGGTTGTCCACCTCGACCAGCGTGCGGCCGAGAGTGGTCGCAGCGCCTTCCTTGTGGGTGACGGCACCGAGGTTCCAGGTGCCGCCGGCGCCGGTCCAGCTGACCTGAACCGTGCCGGTCGTCCCGATCGTCGCGGACGTCGGCGTCGGTGGCGTGTTGGTCACCAGCGTGCCGCCGGTCGCGTTCGGAACCGCCCAGCTGAACAGCGTGTACGGCCGAGTCGGCCGCCCGGAGTCTGCCAGCCGTGCACGTACACCTTCCACGCGCCGTTGGCCGGGCTCTGGATCGTGACCTCCTCGTCCGTCCCGCCGAGCGTGCTGGCCG
The DNA here is from genome assembly GCA_963820565.1 of uncultured Gaiellaceae bacterium. Lineage (GTDB taxonomy): Bacteria > Actinomycetota > Thermoleophilia > Gaiellales > Gaiellaceae > Gaiellasilicea. Next base: position 99,962 of record CAWGAD010000006.1, on the reverse strand, counting down.
CGACGAGCACGTTGCTCGGGTTGGACACGTACACGTCGAGGTCAGCATTGGCCTCGGTCGCCTCCGGCGGAATCGCGACCCGGAAGACGGCCGTGTCGGTCAGGTTGAACGTGTGCAGGGTTGCACCGTTGCCGACGTCGCTGGGTGCGAACGTCTGGTTCGGATCCTGCGCCGACGGTCGCGGCGTTCAGCGTCGCCGCGCGTCAGGCCGCTCGGCACCGCTGCGTAGGCACCGGTGTAGCCGAACTTCACCGGGAAGCTCGCCGTGCCGCTGGCGCCTGAGCCCGTGACCTCAGCCGGGGCGGCGAACTTCGCTCCCTTGACTGCGATCGGGCTCTGCACCTTGGCCTGGAACGGTGAGCCCCAGCTCAGCGAGCCGAAGCGCCACTCGCCGATCGGAGCCGAGACGTTGGTGATGGTCACCTCGTACGTGGCGGACGCACCGGCGGCCAGCGTCAGGACCGACGGCGAGACGCTGACGGTGTACCCGGGCGGGGCGTTCACCGTCGCGATGTACGTGGCGAACGCCGCCGACGTTCGTCACCGTCCGCTTGACCGTCTCCGAACCCGCCAGCTGCGAGATGCCGATCGAGGCGAGGTTGAGGTTAACCGCTCTCGTCGGGACACCCGCTCCTGCCAGCGATGCGCAGGTCGCCGTGCGGGTCGAGCGAAGATCGACGGATCGGCATCGCAGAGGAAGCCGAGGTAGTCGTTGAAGCCGGCGTCGTAGACCAGCCCCGGCTGGAACGCCGAGCCCTTCACGGCCGGCTTGCCCGGGTTGGCGTGACCGGCGCCCCTCAGCGAACGGCGTCGCCGGGTTGATCCGGTCGTTGTCCTTGACGTTCTGCGCTGCAGTCGTCATCAGCGCCGACTTCGCCGCCGACGGCCGACCAGTCCGGATGCGCCTGCTTGAGCAGGGCGAACAGACCGGCGACGTGCGGGCTCGACATCGAGGTGCCGGCGATCGCCTGGAACAGCTCGCCCATCGGTGCGGCACCCGGGGACCCGGGAACGGCGAGTTGCCGGCCAGGATCTGGATGCCGGGCGCCGTGATGTCCGGCTTGATGATGTCCTGCGCGACCGTGTTCGGCCCACGTGAGCTGAACTGCGTCGTCGAGGGTGCGCACGGCAAGGTGCCGAGCTGCTTGTTGTCGAGCCGTGCAGTCGCGCCCGCCGTCGAGGCGATGTACGACTTGATCGCAAGGCCCGGCGTGTTGTCGACGTGCACGGTCGGCACGAAGTGCGGGTCGCTCATCAGGTCGCCCGCGTCGCTCGTTCTCGTACATGATCATCCCTGCGCCACCGGCGAGCATGACCGCCAGGCTCTTGTCGACACGGGCGTTCACGCCGCGCCGGCAGAGGACGATCTTGCCTGCCACGGTCGGCAGGAGCGTGCCTGAGATGCAGAGGTCCGGCGTTGCGCCGGTCGCTGCACCCGCCGCGTCGATCAGCGGCTTGGTGGTCGAGGCTCTCGGTGAACGACACGCCCTTGTAGCTGGCGCCGTTCCCGAGCACGACCGTGCCCTGGAAGGAGCGGCTCTGCGTGTTGGCGCCGACCGTCGTCAGCCACGGCACCGAGCCGGGGCCGCCGATCGTGCCCGGCACCGGGGCCGCTGTTGCCGGCCGAGGCCGCGACGAACACGCCGGCGTCGTTCGCGAACAGGAAGGCGATGTCGTCGCCGCCGGTGAGGCTCGCGCCGCCACCGATCGAGTAGTTGATCACGTCGACGCCGTCTGCGACGGCCGTGTCGATCGCGTCCACCAGGTCGGAGCGTGAAGCCGCCCTGCGCGCCGAGACCCTTGTACATGATCACGTGCGCGCGCGGTACGCGATGCCCGTGATCTTCCCGCGGGGGATCCCGAAGGCGCTCGCGGTGACGTTCGCGTTGCCCGCGGCCGTCGAGGACGTGTGCGTCCCGTGGCCGTTGTCGTCACGGGCCGAGTCGAACTCCCAGTCCTCGGCGCCGAGAACTGCCCGGTACGTGGCGAGCGTCTGGCGGGCGCCGATCAGCTTGTTGTTGCACGTGAACGGCGCGTCGTTCGCGTTGTGCGCCGTGTTGCCGAACTGGCACGGAATCCCCGGTGCGACACCGGTCGGCGCCGGGAAGCCGGCGCCCGAGAAGCTCGGGTGCTCCGGCCAGATCCCGGTGTCGATCACGCCGACGACGACGCCGCTGCCGTTGTAGCCGGCCGCGTAGGCGCCGCCGCGGTCGTTGAGACCGAGGAACGTTCCACTCGCATCGGTCGTCGGCTTGCTGCAGCTCGTCCTGCTGGACCTTGGCCACACCCTTCTGAGCCTCGATCCGCTCAGCCTGCTCGGGGGTGAGCAGAGCCGAGTAGCCGTTGAGCGCGACCGTGTAGTCGTTCGTCTTCTTCGCCGTGGCGACACCGGCGTTCGCGAGCGACTGGTTGTGCGAGCCCGCCGAGGTAGTCGGCGTATCGCTTGGCGGCGGCGCTCCTCGTATTGACCTTCTCGCCCTTGGCGGGCTTCGTCGCCGGAATCCCCGCGACGTCGCCGTCATAGGCGACGATCGGGTTGAGCTTCATCACGACGATGTAAGGCTTGACCTCCGATGAAGCTGGGGCACCCGCAGCGGACACCGCAAGTAGCAGTGTCGCGAGTACCGCAAGGGCGCTGAACGCACCCAGCGTACGCAATCGCATGGTCTCTCCCCTGTTGCTGAATTTGCGGCCGGAGAACTTGTCGACCTCCCCAAACGAAGCGCATGGTAAAGGCAAATGCCGCAAACGACAACACGGAACGGAAAGACGAGGGGGCCGGCGTCGCCGCCGGCCCCCTCGAGGTGGAACGGTGCTGCGGTGTTACCGGCCCGGACCCGGGCCTGTCACCGTCAGCGTCACCGGAACCTGCGTGACTCCCGGAGTGAGATTGGAGGTCAGGCTGGCCAGGGACGTGTAGACGCCTCCGAACTGCGCGGAAGCCTTGTAGGTGATCTCAGCCGTTCCGCCGGCAGCCGGCGGCGCGGTGTTGATCCGGAACGTGCTGTTGTTCGGAGTCGGGTTCGCGGGCGGCGGCACGATCATCTTGCCGCTCGTCCCGTCCCGGTTCTCCGCCCCGCGAGTGAGACCCTCGGGGCTTCCCGTGCCGGTGTTCGGCCCGTACGCGAACGTGTTGTCCTCGGCCGGATGGGCGTCTCCGTTGACACCGATCCAGATCTGGAACGACTGCACGTTCGTGCTGCCGAACACGCGCACGGCCTCCCAGTCGATCACGATCCAGGTGTCCGCACCGTCGGTCAGCGTCCCGATCCGGAGCGCTCCGCCGGCGGGCGGGTTGAGGTCGGTCCAGTACGGGGCCAGCACGTTGTTCGGCCGTGCCGCGTTGGGCAGGTCGACCGGGTCGAACACGATGTCCGCCGCACCGTTCGTACCGCCCACGACGACATAGCCGTTCGAGACGACGCCGAGCCGGTTGTACGTCTCGCCACCGTACGTGAACGCCGGAACGTTGAAGTTCATCGCCGTGTCGTCGCCGACGCCCGCGATCGGCGGGATCCCGAACAACGAGAGCGGCAGATAGCCGCCTCCCGGACCGCCGCCCGCCGTGATCGACGTGATCTGCGGCGGCAGCGACGGCGACAGCGTTCCGCTCCAGCGGGCGCCGTTCGCATTGCCGGTGACGCCCGCCGTGCCGCCGATGTTGCTGAGCCGGAGCCCCGGCGACGGGTCGACCCTGAGCACGATCGACGCCGGCTGGGCCGCGAAGTTCGAGGCCCTGGCGACGCAGCTCGTGAGCGTGTTGGTCGGGAACGTCGTCGGCGCGCAGCTGTGCGTGAGCGAGACGATTCCCTGCTGCTTGTTGAACGCGACCGGGAGCACGAGGTTCGGTCCCGACTCGATTCCGCCGCGGCCGTTCGGATCGTCCGCGAGCGTGATCTGGCCGAAGTACTGCCCGTTCGCGAGCCCAGCGCCACTGATCTTGATCTTCAGCGTCCGGGTCCCGCCCGCCAGAATCTCGACGGTGCTGGGGCTGACCTCGATCGAGGCACCGGCAGGCGCCGTCGTGCTCACCTCGAACTTGACCGTCCCGCCCGAGACGTTCCGCAAGGTCCGCTCGGTCGAGATCTGGCCGGACATCGTCGGAGCGTTGATGCTCGGCAGGTTGAGGTTGATCCGGTTCAGCGGGTCACCTGCGGAGGCGACGTAGTCCGCTGCGCTGACGTCGAGCGTGACCCGCGTAGCGATTGCCCGGTCGACGCGTGCCGAGCCGGCGCCGCGATCGAACGGATCGGCCGCCGTGGTGCCGTTCTCCTTGACGACCGACTGCACGGAGGAGGTCATCAGTGCCGACTTGATCTGGCCGGGCGACCAGCTCGGATGCGCGTCCTTCACGAGCGCGGACATGCCGGCCACGTGCGGGCTCGACATCGAGGTACCCGCGATCGCCTGGTAGAGCTGGCCGGGAGGACCGGCATCGGTCGAGATCGGGGTCGGCGTGTGGCCGGCCAGGATCTGGATTCCGGGTGCCGTCACGTCCGGCTTGATGAAGTCGCCCAGCGGGCCACGCGACGAGAATGCCGCCATGACATCGCCCTGTACCGGGCTGGCCACGCCGCTGACCCAGTTCGCCTTGACTCCGGTGTGGGAGCTCAGGAACGTGAGCAGTGGATGCGTGCCCGAGAGCGGGCCCTCGAGGTGGATCGCCGGCAGCCAGTGGTTGTCCGACTGGAGGTCCTGCTTGACCGGGTTGAACAGGATCATCCCGGCCGCTCCGGCCAGGCTCATCCTGAACCCCTTGTCGACGCGGGCGTTGCCGCCGCGCTGGCACACAACGACCTTGCCGGCCGCCGAAGCGTTCGCCGGGCTGTCGCAGAGGGCCGAGCTGCCGACCGCCGTCGCCAGGACGACGTCCTTGTTCGTGACGCCGGCCGTGATCGTGACGCCCTGCTGGCTGAACGTGTCTCCGTTCGACGCCGTCAGGTTCAACGTCGCGAGGAAGTGCCGGTTCGACGTCGAGGCACCGACCGTGTTCGTCCACGGACCGGCGTGATTCGCCGTCCCCGCGCCCGGGCCAGTGTTCCCGGCGGACGCGTTGACGAGGATCCCGGCGTCATACGCTTCCAGGAACGCCAGCTCGACCGGGTCGGTGTACGCGCTGTTTCCGCCCGAGATCGAGAAGTTGAGCACGTCGACCCCATCGAGGATCGCCTGCTCCACCGCCGCGACCGAGTCGGAGCCGAAGCACCCCTGCGCGAGACAGACGCGATACATGATCACGTGCGACCCCGGAGCAATTCCGCTGATCGACCCGCGGTTGACACCCAGGAGGTTGACGTTCGAGACGGCGCTGCCCGCGGCGGTCGAGGACGTATGCGTCCCGTGACCGTTCGCGTCGCGCGCCGAGCACACGTCTGTGGCGTTGTCGCAGTACTCGCCCGGCACCGCACCGATGTTCGCCATGTACGTGTCGGTGAACGCGTACGCGCCGATCAGCTTGTCGTTGCAGGTGAACGCAGGGCCGAAGGGCGCGGAACCGTTGCCGAACTCGCAGCCATACGTGCCACCCGGATGGTCGATGCCGTTGTCGTTGAAGGACGGATGCTCGGGCCAGATGCCCGTGTCGAGCACGCCCACGATCACGCCTTCCCCGGCTTTCGTGGAGCCACCGAGACCGCCCCAGACGGCTGTGGCGCCGACGAACGCGGGGGTCGCATCCGTCAGCGGCTGGTTGAGCGCGTCCTTCTGGACGGCGACCACGCCGTCTACCTGAAGCAGTTGGCCGATCTTGTTCGCGGGCAGCGTCATGGCGACGCCGCCGTACGCGGTCTCGAAGGACTCGCGGATGCTAGCGGCGGGAACCTTGCTCGCCACGGCCGCGTTGATGTCCCCGCTGACGCCGTCCAGGTACCGCCCGTAGGCGGCGACCGCCGCCGGGTTGGCCTTGAGCTCTTTGCCCGTCACCTTGGGGCTCGTCGCGTCGAGGCCGGCCAGGCCACCTGCATAGGTGGCGACCGAGTCGTAGTCGTACTTGACCATGACGTTGACGAGCGTGGAGTCGGTCCGATCGAGCAGGCTCGGATCGCTCTGCGCCAGACGGCCGGTGGCGGACTTGAAGGCCTCGATCGTTCCTGCGGCCTCCGGTGTGAACGCGCCGAGCTTGAACGCGCTCGGGCTCGAAGCAGCTGTTCCACCGCTCGCGGCACCGGCCGCGACGATGCTCAGCAGCACGACGAGCGCAATGCTGAGTGTTCCTGTGAGTACCCTCCGGCGGCGCACGGCGGCGCCATGAGAGCGTGTCCCGTGAGTCAAGATGAAGCTCCTCCCCTAGTGATCTTCCCCGGCGCTATGCCGGGCACCCCAAGCCGAACAATGATCGCGCGGACCGTTACGAACTTCAAGAACAGGGTTTTTCGGGGATTTGCAGCCAATCCGGTCGCGCAACCGGGCATCGTTGCCCACCGGGACCGCGCAGACGTCTAGGAAAGGTAGAGGGGAGCCCGAAGGCCCCCCTCTCACGGCTGGCTACCCGTGGATCGAGACGAGCAGCGGAATGATCAGGATCGCGACGATGTTGGCGATCTTGATCATCGGGTTGATCGCCGGGCCGGCGGTGTCCTTGTAGGGATCGCCGACGGTGTCGCCGGTCACCGAGGCGGCGTGCGCCTCGGAGCCCTTGCCGCCGTACAGGCCGTCCTCGATCAGCTTCTTCGCGTTGTCCCAGGCGCCGCCGCCCGAGGTCATCGCGATCGCCAGGAAGAGGCCCGTGACGATCGTCCCGATCAGGAGCCCGCCCAGCATCTCCGGGCTGATGATCCCGACGGCGATCGGGATTGCGACCGGGATCAGCGCCGGCAGCAGCATCTTCTTGATCGCGGACTTGGCAACGATGTCGACGGCGCGGCTGTAGTCGGGTCGCTGGGTGCCCTCCATGATCCCGGGCATCTCCTTGAACTGCCGTCGCACCTCGACGACGACCTCGCCGCCGACGCGGCCGACGGCCGTCATCGCCAGCGCGGCGAAGAGGAACGGCATCATCCCGCCGATGAAGAGGCCGGCGATCACATACGGGTCGCCGAGGTTGAAGATGACGTTCAGTCCCTCCTCGTCGAGGCCGCGCGTGTACTCGTCGAAGAGGACGAGCGCTGCGAGGCCGGCGGAGCCGATCGCGTATCCCTTCGTGACCGCCTTCGTGGTGTTGCCGACCGCGTCGAGCGGGTCGGTGATGGCGCGCACGGACTCGTCCAGGTGGGCCATCTCGGCGATCCCGCCGGCGTTGTCGGTGACGGGGCCGAACGCGTCGAGCGCGACGATCAGGCCGCACATCGACAGCTGGGCCATGACGGCGACGCCGATCCCGTAGAGGCCGGCGATCTCGTACGCGGCGATGATCCCGGCGGCGATCACGATCACCGGCGCGGCGGTCGCGCGCATGCCGACGGCGAGCCCTTCGATGATGTTCGTCGCGTGGCCGGTCTGCGAGGCCTTCGCGATCGACTTGACGGGGTTCCAGCGCGAGCCGGTGTAGAACTCGGTGATCGCGACGAGCAGGAAGGTGATCGCGAGGCCGACGAGCCCGGAGCCGTAGAGCTCCCCGAAGCTGAACCGGCCATCGTCGAACGCCATCGTGACGGGGATGAAGCCGATCGCCGACAGGATCGTGGCCACGATCACGCTCTTGTAGAGCGCGTTGATGATCGAGCCGCTGCTGCCGATCCGGGCGAAGTAGATGCCGATGACGGAGGCGAGGATCGAGACGCCGCCGAGCGCGAGCGGGTAGAGCGGCAGGTTCCCGAGCGGGAACGCGGTTCCCAGCAGCATCACGGCCACCGCGGTCACCGCATACGTCTCGAACAGGTCGGCGGCCATGCCGGCGCAGTCGCCGACGTTGTCGCCGACGTTGTCCGCGATCACGGCCGGGTTGCGCGGGTCGTCCTCCGGGATTCCCGCTTCGATCTTGCCGACGAGGTCGGCGCCGACGTCGGCCGCCTTGGTGAAGATGCCGCCGCCGAGGCGCGCGAAGACCGAGATCAGGGAGCCGCCGAAGGCCAGACCGATCAGAGCGTCGATCGCGGAGTCCTGGCTCTTGTCGAAGAGCTCGGTGAGGATGCCGTAGTAGCCGGCGACACCCAGCAGGCCGAGGCCGACGACGAGCAGCCCGGCCACCGAGCCGGCCCGGAACGCGACTTCGAAGGCGGGCCGGAGGCCGGACTTGGCGGCCTCAGCGGTGCGCACGTTCGAGCGCACGGCGACGTTCATGCCGATGAAGCCCGCCGCGGCGGAGAGCGCCGCTCCGATCGCGAAGCCGATCGCAGCTGCCCAGCCGAGCTCGGGGTAGAGGCCGATCGCGAGGAACGGGACGACGGCGACGCCGGCGATCGTCGTGTACTGGCGGCGCAGGTACGCCGCAGCGCCTTCCTGCACGGCGCGCGAGATCTCCTGCATCCGCTCGGTGCCGGCGGGCTGCTTGAGCAGCCACCACGTGAAGTAGAGCCCGAATCCGACCGCGACGCCCGCGCACACGAGCGCGAAGGCGACCGCGTGGTCATTGAAGAAATCCATCAACCCTCCGTCCGAATTACCCCGTCACAAACTCAACGCCGAGAGTCCTCGGCGCGGCGGATTATCTATCACAAGCGGACGGACGTGCCCCGGTTCAGGAGGCGGGCGCGACGGCCTCGGCGTAGGCGAGCTGGAGGTTCGCCGTCACCTGCTCGAAGTCGCGCGTGAGCTCAGGTGGCACCGTCTCCGCGAGCACCGGCACGAGCGCGCGCAGGGCCTCGATCGCCAGCCGTGCCTGCTCGAGGTCGCGGTGCTCCGCGGACAGCCGGTGATAGGCGAGCGAGGAAACGGTCGAAAGGGTCTGCACGAGCAGGTCCGAGACCTTCAGCTGCTGGAGCGCCTCGAGCAGCTGGTCCTCGGTGACCGGCTCGTCTTCAGCCACGAACCGGGACTCCCGCCTGTTCGGCGTAGATCTCCTCCAGCGTCGCACCCTCCTCGAAGCGCGCGATCTGCCGCTCGGCGGCGTTGCGCTCGGGGATCGCGAGATAGGGCGCGGTCCCGATCTCCTCGGCCATGGGCGCGACCCACTCGAGCAGCCGCTCGAGCCGCGCCCGCGCCGGCAGCACGTCGCCGCGCTCGAGGTCGATGAACTCGCCGGAGAGGCCGTAGCGGATCGCACGCCACATGTTCTCCTCGATCAGCCGGTGCGGCTGGTCGGCGAGCGGCTCGCCCTCGTCGTGCGCACGGGCGATGCGCGCCGCGAGCGAGGTCGCGAACGCCGCCAGCGCCTGCGCCTCGGCGAGGTCCGGCTGGCAGTCGGCGATGCGGATCTCGACCGTCGGGAACGCCAGGTGCGGTCGCACGCTCCACCAGAGCTGGGTGTGCTCCGTGACCGAACCGGTCTCGTAGAGGAAGCGCACGTACTCCTCGTAGGCCTGCCACGACGGGAACACGTCGGGCACCCCGCAGCGCGGGAAGAAGCGCGTGAAGATCTGAGTCCGCGCCGAGTGGAGGCCGGTGTTGACGTTCTCCACGAAAGGAGAGCTGGCCGAGAGCGCGAGGATCTCGGGCAGGAAGTTGCGAAGGCCGTTCGTGACCGCGAGCGCGCGGTCGGCGCCGCGGATGCCGACATGGACGTGGAGCCCGAAGGTGTTGTTGCGCCAGACGACGTACCGGAGCAGCTCGTCGTTGCGGCGGTAGTGCGGTGTGTCGATGATCCGCTGCTCCTGCCACGGCGACCACGGGTGCGTGCCGGTGGCGCCGAGCACGATCCCGAGCCCCTCGGCGAGCGCCTGCAGCTGCCCCCGTCGTTCCGCCATCGCGGCCGGCACGTCGGCGAACGACTCGCAGCGGCCGGTCTTGATCTCGACCTCGGACGCGATCAGCTCGCCGACCAGGTGCGGCTCGAGCGGCGTGCCCGGTGCTGCGGCCTGCAGCTCCTCGAAGCGGTTGACGAGATTGAGCGTCGCCGGGTCGAGCAGAGCGAACTCCTCCTCGACCGCGACGGTGAAGTCCGTCCCCTCGTCGAAACCCTCTCGGGCCGCGAGGAGCAACTCCTCGTAGCCGAGCCGCTGCTCGTCACCCATTCGCGGAAGGCTAGATGAAGGGTTGGAGCAAGCGGCGGGCAACACCGGCCCAGCTCCAGCGCGTGACGGTCGCGTTGCGGGCGGCTGCTCGGATCGACGTGCGGTCGTCGTCCGGCAGCGTCAGCAGCGCGCGCAGCTTCTCGCCGAGGTCGGCGGCGTCGCCCGTCGCGAACCCGGCGAGGTGGCGGAGGTGCGGCGGGTACTCCTGCTCGAGCCCCTCGGCGATCTCGGCCAGCCCCGAGTGACGGGCGACGAGCGGCGGCGAGCCGGCAGCTGCCGCTTCCGCCGCGACCATCCCGAACGCCTCCGGGAAGATCGACGGGACGACGGTCGCGTCCGCCAGGGCCAGCAGGTGGACGAGGTGGCGGTGCTCGAGCGGGCCCGTGAAGAGCGTGCGTGGCCCGGCAAGCGCTTCGAGCTCCTCGCGGTAGTCGCCGAAGCCGACGATCACGGTTCGCGCATCCACCTGCTCCAGCGCGTCGAGCAGGACGTGGACGCCCTTGTTGTAGAGGAGCTTGCCGAAGTAGACGACGGTCGGCTCGTCGCCGGCGAGGAAGGCGGCGAGCCGCTCGGCGTTGTCCTCGTCGGGCAGTCGCTCGCTCGCGTTGCCGGGGTTGGCGGGGTCGCGCCTGGCTTCCTCGAGCAGGCCGGCCAGAGCCTCCGCACGGGGCCGCGGCCGCCAATCCTCGACGTCGACGCCGGGCGGCACCTCGTGGACTCGGTCGACGTGGCCGACGACGTCTTCGAGCACCTCGCGGATGTGAGCGGAGCCGACGAAGACCGCTTCCGCCCCGGAGAGCGACTCCCGGCCCCAGCGAGAGAGCTCCTCGTTTCCGCGCAGCGAGTACTCCAGCTCGGAGCCGTGCGCCTTGACCCCGTAACGAGCCCCGCTCGCGGCCCCCACCGGCCCGCCGAGCAGCACGTGGTTCGCGAAGACGAGGTCGGCGGGCAGCCGCTCGCGCACGGCGGCGGCATTCCGCTCGACCCACTCGACGAGCTCGCCGCGCGAACAGTCCTGCAGGAGCTTGACGTCGTACCCCTCGTAGTGGTCGTGCACGAAGACCGGCAGCAGCCCATCCACGTCCGGCCGGACCACCGCAGCGCCGCCGAGGTCGTACAGCTCAGGGTGCTGCTCCTGGCTGAAAACGGTCACGTCGTGACCGGCGCGTGTCCATTCACGCGCCAGCGCCCGGGTGTAGACGTTCGAACCCGTGCCGCCGAGCAGATAGCCGTGCCAGAGCAGGATCTTCATCTCGAATGAGGGAGCAAGCGTCGGCTCCATCCTGCCGATATCGCACGCCATGAGACTGAACAAGCCATTTCTATTCCTGCTCGGCCTCGTGCTCGCGCTCGCTCTCGGCGGCGGCGCATCGAGCGCGAAGGCCATCGCGTTCCCCTGCGACGAGGCAGACGCCGAATGTGTCGAGTACGACGGCGAGTTCGCGGAGTTCGACGAATACGCCGACGACGAGACGCTCCTGGACGACGAGGAGTTCGCCGTCGAGCCCGAGGACGAGCTCGTCGACGACGGCGAGTACGAGTACGAGGACGAGGACTTCAGCGACTTCGGCGACGAGGACGGCGACGGCGAGCCGAGCGTCACGGACGAGGACGATGACGACGACGGCGTCGCGGATGCGAAGGACTGCGATCGCGACAACGACGGCGCGGTCGACTCACGCGACCGAGACGACGATGGCGACGGGATCGCCGACGCGAAGGACTACGACGACGACAACGACTCGATCGCCGACCGCAAGGACTTCGACGACGACAACGACGGGACCGGCGACCGCGCCGATGCCGACAACGACAACGACGGGCTGGCCGACCTGCGCGACGGCGACGACGACAACGACTCCGTCGGCGATGCGCGCGACTTCGACTTCGACAACGACGGCAACCCCGACGCACGCGACAGCGACGACGACGGCGACGGCCTGGCGGACGCGAAGGACGCCGACGACGACAACGACGGCCTCCTCGACCGCCCCGACGCCGACGACGACAACGACGGTGTCCCGGACACCCGCGAGCTCAAGCCAGCGCCGCTGAGACAAGCGATTGCAGGGACAGTCCCGGGGCTGTCTCCGTTACCACGTCAGCGCGGCGAGCGTGCCCGTGCTGACCGAGCTACGTCAGGTGGAAGTACAGCGCGTAGAGGAGCTCTACGGCGGGGTTCGAGGCGTGCACGGCAACGTCGCTGGGGACGTCGAGTAAGCGCCTCGGAGTAGTTGAAGACGATCTTCACGCCGGCGTCGATCAGGTCGTCCGCGGCCTGCTGCGCGCCGTCCGCGGGAACCGCGATCACGCCCACGATGATGTTGTTGTCGCGGACGGCGTCGCGGAGCGCCGAGTAGGCCTGGACGCTGTTGCCGCCGATCGCGTGCCCCACCTTGTCGGGATCGGTGTCGAGCACAGCGGCGATGTTGATCCCGTGCTCGGCGAAGATCGGCGAGCTCGCGATCGCCTGGCCGAGCCGGCCCGCCCCGACGAGCGCGATGTTGTGCTGCCCCTGGGTGCGGAGGATCTTCCGGATCTCGCCGAGCAGCGCGTCGATGTTGTAACCCACCCCACGCTTGCCGAACTTGCCGAAGCTGGAGAGATCGCGGCGGATCTGGGTCGCGTTGATGTTCGTGTAGTCCGAGATCTCTTGCGAGGAGATCCGGTCCTTGCCCATCTTCTTCGCCTGCGTCAGCACCTGCAGGTAGCGGGAGAGGCGCGCTGCGACTCCCACCGTCAAACGATCCGCCAACCCGTTCCCTTCTACCTCGCTTGTGACACCGTCGTCACATTCTGCCCACGAGCCTTCGCGGCCGTTGAGAGAACCGTCAGGCGCAACCGCGCAGCCGTTGCCGGAGCGCCTCGGGCTGGACGAAGTACGTAAACGCGCGCTCGCCGTCGATTTCGACGACCGGGATCGACTCGCGGTAGGCAGCCTCCAGCACGGTGTCGCCGGCGATGTCGACGCGCTCGAAGTCGCCGGCGCACACCTGGTCCACGACCTCGAGCGCGCGCTCGCAGAGCTGGCAGTCCGCCGCGTGGTAGACGACGACTCTAGGGATAGAGCCCTCGCGTCACCGTCGCCTCTCCGACGCGGCGGACGGCGAGCCCGTACGCAGCCATACGCATGCTCGTTCGGTGCTGGTCGCGCGCCACGAGCGTCTCGCGGAACGCCTTGGTGACGATCTCGTTCAGGCGCGCGTTCACCTCCTCCTCCTTCCAGAAGTACTCCTGCAGGCCCTGGACCCACTCGAAGTAGGAGACGACGACCCCGCCGGCATTGGCGAGCACGTCGGGGAGCACGAGCACGCCGCGGTCCTCGAGGATCTGATCGGCGTCCGGGGTCACCGGGCCGTTCGCGCCCTCGCAGACGATCCGCGCCTTCACCTCGGCCGCGTTGTCTCCGTTGATCACCTGCTCGAGCGCGCACGGAGCGAGCACGTCGCACTCGAGCAGCAGCAGCTCCTCGTTCGTGATCGCGTCACCGCCGCTGAAGCCGGCGAGCGTCCCGTGCTCGGCCTTGTGTGCGAGCACGGACGGGACATCGAGTCCCTTCGGCGCGTAGACGCCGCCCGCCGAGTCGGAGACGGCAATCACGACGGCACCCGCCTCGGCGAGCAGCCGCGCGAGGTTGCGACCGACGTTGCCGAAGCCCTGGACGACGACCCGGAGCCCTTCGAGCCCACGATTCTCCTCACCCAGCGCGTCGGCGATGACGAAGAGCGCGCCTCGCGCCGTCGCCTCCTCTCGCCCCAGAGAGCCGCCGATCGCCAGCGGCTTGCCGGTGACGACTCCGAGGACGGAGTGGCCCTTGTTCATGGAGTAGGTGTCGAAGATCCAGGCCATCACGCTGCCGTCCGTGCCGACGTCGGGCGCGGGAATGTCCTTCTCCGGGCCGATCTCGTTGATGATCTCGCTGGTGAAGCGGCGCGTCATGCCCTCGAGCTCGCGGCGCGACAGCTGCTTCGGATCGCAGATGACGCCGCCCTTGGCCCCGCCGAACGGCAGGCTCATCAGCGCGCACTTCCACGTCATCCACATCGCGAGCGCCTTGACCTCGTCGCGGGTCACGTTCGGGTGGTAGCGAATCCCTCCCTTGGACGGTCCGCGCGCGATGTTGTGCGTGACGCGGTAGCCCTCGTACACGCTCACGGAGCCGTCGTCCATCGTGACGGGGATCGAGACCTCAACCGACTTCTTGCACCGCTCCAGGACGTTGATCAGGTTCGGGTCGATCCCGAATGTCTCCCCCACCCGCCGCAGCTGGCGGCGCGCGATTGCGTACGGGTTCTCGCGCAGGTGGGTTGGCGCCTCGGCCGTCGTCATGCGACTCCTCCTGGCTCGCTCAGTTGGCGGCCGGAGTCTATCTCCGTGGACGTCAGCGAATCCGGAAGCCGATCACCTCGGCCTCGGCAGCGCCCTCAGGTGGCACCGCCAGGACCCGCAGGCGGTACGGGCCCTTCGGCAGCGCGCGGCCCAGCGGGCCGCGTCCGGTGAGGCCGAAGGCGTACCGGCCGGGCAGCACGTCGCGCAGCCGTGCGAGAAGGCCGAGCTGTTTCGGGCCCCGCCACAGCTCCACGTCGAGGCGCGAGACCGGGCGCAGCTGACGGCGCCCGGCAAGGTCGCGGACCTGCCCAGCCTGAACGGTAAGGACGGCGGGAGCGCGGTCGGAGGCGCGGAAGCTCCTTGCGGACAGCTGCAGGCCGCCGATCAGGGCCGACCCTTGCACGGGCAGCGCAACCGCCCAGGGCACGACGATCCTGCCGCCGCCCGGGACCTCGAGCCGGGCACGGCCGGTGATCACGCCCAAGCCGCGCGGCACGAACGCCACCCGTGCGAGTGAGCACCACCTGACGCCTCTGGCCCGGCCCCAGCCGGACCTGGTCCGGCCTTGCGGTCACCGAGACGCCCGCGATGCCCTCGACCGCGGCGGCCACGTTCACGGTCAAGCGGCGCGAAGAGACGTTCCGCACGACGAGCCGCCGGGTCGACCGCCAGCCCTCCCCTGCTGCCGTGCCGAAGCCGACCGTCGCAGGCTCGGCGACGACCTCCGCTGCGCTCGCCGCGGCCGGGTCGAGCGCCCCCGCGCCCTGGGCACCGACCGAACTTGCTTCCGCACGCACGGCGGTGCCGACGAGCGCCCCCTTCAACGCCGCCGCGTCCAGCTCGGGTCGAGCCTGCGCGAGTAGCGCCGCTGCTCCTCCGGCGAGAGCCGCTGCAGCGCTCGTGCCGCTGATCGTGCCGTAGCGGGTCGTTCGGTCGGCGTTCCGGCCGGGATCGGCCGTCACGATCTCCACGCCGGGTGCCGCCACCTCGGGCTTGATTCCGCCGCCGAACGCGAGGCCGTGCGACGAGAAGGGCGCGATCGCAGTACGCCGCGCGTTCGTCCGCAACGCCGGTGCGCCGAGCGAGACGCCGACGTCGACGCCGCGTGCGAGTGCCGACCGAACGGACGCTGCGACGCTCTGGGGCAGCCCGACGACCGGAACGTCGAGGCGGTCGTCGAGACCGAGGGCCCCTGCTGGGACGAGCCCGTCCACGAGGATTGCGCTCGCACCCGCGAACACGGCGTCGTGGGCAGCGTCGGTGGGACCGGTGGCGCGCGGGAGCAGCACGGCCCTGCCGGCGACGAGGCTGTAGCCGCGCGGGTTGAAGAAGCGTGCGAGCGCTCTCCCTCGCGGGCCTGCCGCAGCGTTTCGGCGTGGCCGGATCACCGTCAGCGAGAGCGGAGCTCGCGGCACCGCTGCTCCGGCGAGTGGCAGCTCGCGGTCGAGCAGCGTCTGCAGGCCGGCACGCACGACAACGCGGACGGTCGTGGTCGCCAGGCGCAGGTCGGCCGCACCCACCGTGAGCGCCGCAGGCGCACCGCCGGGCCCGCCGATGCTGCCGTACCCGGGACCGGCCGGACCTTCGTTGCCGGCCGGCACGACAACGAGCGTGTCCAGCCGGACCGCGCCCTCGACGGCGCGCGCGACCGGTCCGTCGTCGAACGACGCGAACGGCTCGGTGACTCCGACGACGGCGACCCGGGCCGCGTCCAGCACGTCCCCGTCGCCGTCCGGATCGACCGCCCGCTCGAGCCCGGCGAGTACCTGGTCGGTGCGGCCGTACACCGCGTAACCGCCTTCCGCGCTCGGCTGCCAGCCGGCGACGCGAACCGGCAGGATCGATGCGGCGGACGCGACCCCGCGGATGCCTGCCGGACCGCCGTGTCCGGCGAGCAGCCCGGCCATCTGCGTGCCGTGACGCTCGAGCCGAGTTGCGTCGGTCGGATGGGGGCGCGCGATCGCGCGTCCCTCGGGATCGAGCACGTCGATCCCCTCGAGCAGGCGGCCGCGGATGAACGGGTGCGTGACGTCCACGCCCGTGTCGAGCAGCGCGATCGTGATGCCCCGGCCGGAGAAGCCCGGGACGGAGAGCTCTGGCCGCCGGCCGGCGCCGGCGGCAAAGGCCGGGCCGCGGAGCTCCACTGCGGAGAGCGAAGCCGGGTATGCCGCCCGCACCGGATAGACCCCGACGACGTCCCGGTCGCGCTCCAGCAGGGCGAGCGCACGCCCGTCGATCGGCGCGGCGAATCCGTTCAGCGTGCGGGTGTAGACGAAGTCCGGGACGAGCTGGATCCCCTCCCGCGAGAGCCGGGCCGCGATCTGCTTCTGCCCTGCGAGCGCCGCGGCCGTCCAGCTCCTCATCTCCGACTCGGTCGCGTGCCCGCCCGCCTCGTCGACCCGGTCGGCGAGCGACGGGTTGCGGAGGACGACGATCATGCGCTGCCCGACCACCACCGAGCTCCGCTCGCCGTCGACGAAGCCACGCCACGCCGCGGCGCCGGCCTCGAGCACGTCGGGAGCACTGGCGCCCTGGCTGCCTGCGGCGGCGAGCAGCGCCGCCGCGACCACGAGCGCCGCCGCAACCCTGCGGCGTTCAGGCGCGCGATGCGTACGCGTCGAGATCAAGGTACCGAGGATAGGGCAGCCGTCTGCCGTACCTGCCCGCCGATGCGATCATCGCCGCGTTGTCCGTACAGAGCGGCAGGGGCGCGAAGCGCGCGCCGGGCAGCGACTCGCGCAGCTCGGAGTTGGCGGCGACACCGCCGACGACGGCGATCGTGTCGAGACCCTCCTGCTCTGCTGCAGCTCGCGTCCGCTCGACGAGCGCGCGCACGATCGCGCGCTGGTACGACGCGGCCAGATCGGCCTTGCGCGACGTCGAGCTCGTCGCCCGAGGTCGCGAACGGTGTAGAGGAGCGCGGTCTTCACCCCCGAGAACGAGAAGTCGAGGCCGTCGAGGCGCGCCACCGGAAACGAGAAAGCCTCTGGATCGCCCGACCGCGCGAGCCGGTCGATCTCGGCGCCGCCGGGATAGCCGAGCCCGAGCAGCCGGGCTCCCTTGTCGAACGCCTCGCCGGCGGCGTCGTCGATCGAGGTGCCGAGGACGCGGTAGCCGGCGTGGTCCTGCACGTCGAGCAGAAGCGTGTGACCGCCGCTCGCGAGCAGGCAGAGGAACGGCGGCTCGACCGGGTCGGGCTCGAGATAGAGCGACGCGACGTGGCCGTGCAGGTGGTCGACCGGCGCCAGCGGCAGCCCCCGTGCCCAGGCGAGCGCCTTCGCGGCGGAGAGGCCGACGAGCAGCGCTCCCACCAGGCCCTGGGCCTTGCGTGACGGCGACCGTCTCGACGTCGTCCAGCGTCGCTCCGGCCTGGCCGAACGCTTCCTGGACGACCGGCGCAACCAGCTCGAGATGGCGGCGCGACGCGACCTCCGGCACGACTCCGCCGAAGCGCGCGTGCAACTCCGCCTGAGACGAGACGACGTTGGCGCGGATCTCGCCCTCTGCCGTGACGAGGGCCGCCGCCGTCTCGTCGCAGGAGGTCTCGATCCCCAGAATCATGCTGACAGCATCATCCCGCCTCGGCCTGCTCGGTCGGGACCGGGTCGCGCCACATGATCAACGCGTCCTCGCGGTTGTCGGTGTAGTAGCCGCGCCGGACCCCGCGCGCGACGAAGCCCATCGCCTCGTAGAGCTTGATCGCGCCCTCGTTCGAGACCCGCACCTCGAGCGTGTAGCCGCGGCGCTCGTCCGAGGCGGTGACCTCGAAGAGGCGGTCGAGCAGCTGCCTCGCCACACCACGGCGCCTGTACGACGACGTCACCGCGACGTTCATCACATGCCACGCGTCGACGTAGCGCGAGATGACGAGATACCCGACGAGCGTGCCTGAGTCGGGGTCGAACGCCCCGAGCGAGAGCGAGCTCGGCTTTGCCAGCTCCCCGGCGAACATCGACCGCGACCAGGGCGTCGGATACGACTCCCGCTCGATCTGCTCGATCGCGTTCAGGTCGCGGAGCTCGAGCTTGCGCAGCTCGAGCTTCACGGAGTCGCCTCGACGGCATCGGGAACGCGCACGTAGAGAGGCTCGACGAGCTCGACCGGGCCGAAGCTCGCCGCAAGCTGCGCGTGGAAGCGGGCGCGCGGCAGGTGGCGCTCGTCGCTCGTCCGGCGGCACGACCGCTCCCGCGTCCTCGAGCACATCGCGGTAGCGGACTGCGCCGTCGCCGACACAGACGGCTCCCGGCTCGAGCAGCAGGTCTGACGGGGCCACCGCCCGTGGGCCGGGCACGAAGACCTCCCGCCGCTTCGCGTCGATCACGGGCGTCGCACCGGGAGCACCGGCCGCCAGCGCGGCGAGCGTCGAGACGCCGGCCGCGGGGATCTCGAGTGCGAGCGCGAGTCCGCGGGCGGCGGCCAGGCCGATCCTGATCCCCGTGAAGCTGCCCGGCCCCGTCCCCAGCGCGAGCGCCTCGAGGTCGCGCGGATGCGAGCCGGCCTGCCGCAGGAGCGCGTCGACGTCCGCCAGGAGCGTCGAGGCCCGCGAAACCCGCTCGCCCAGGACCTCGCCGTCGTCGACGAGCGCGCTCGTCGCCCGGTCGGTTGCGGTGTCGAAGGCCAGGATCAGCACCCGGCAAGAACTCTATGGGGCGGGGATCGTCGAGGTGATCGTCGTGCCGACGCACGCCTCGACCGCGTCGTCGACGCGTGCGGCAAGATCCGGCGGCGGCGTCGCCCCGGCGGCCGCAGCCTCGAGATCCGCGCGCGCGGCCGTGCACTGCGCCGGTGTCCCGTCTGCGCCGAACTCGCCTTCGCACGCCGTCGTCGCGGCAGCGAGCTGTTGGTCGACGAACAGCCGGTCCCGCTCGGCGACGGTGGACTCGAGGCTTGCCTTGGCCTCCGCACACCCGCCCCCGGCGGTGGTGTCCTCGCCGTCGCTTCCGTTTCCGCTTCCGCCGCAGCCGGCCGCCGCAAGTGCCGCGGCGGCGAGAAGGCCGCATCCGAGTGCACGCCAGGTCACGGCGTCAATCTTACGTCGCCCTCGACCACGATCCGGCGCCTGCTCCCGCCACGGTGCTCGAGCCGAACTGCGGCCCGGACCGGCGGCAGGCCGCCGGCGCCAGCCTCGGGCCACTCCACGAAGACGATTGCGTCGTCGAAGTACGGCTCGAGATCGCCCCACTCGGCAGCGGACACGCCGACGAAGCGGTAGAGATCGAGGTGCGAGACATCCGGGTCGCCTTCGTAGCGATGGCCGATCGTGTAGGTCGGGCTCGTCACCGGCGCGGTGATGCCAAGTGCGCGGCAGGCGCCGCGGACGAACGTCGTCTTCCCCGAACCGAGCTCTCCCGAGACCGTGACCACGTCGCCTGGCACGAGCTCGCCGGCGAGACGCCCCGCGATCGCCTCGGTCTCGGCGGGCGAGGAGGAGTCGAACTCAGAAGAGGCCAAGCTGCACGGCCGGCTCCGGCAGGAGCTCCGCGACCGGCTCCGGCTCGACCGGCGCCGGCGCGACGGCAGCCTCGGCGGTCCCGAGCAGCTGGGGGATGCGGGCGAAGTCCTCCTCCAGCACCGAGAGCATCGAGCGGGTGTAGAGCGCCGCTGCCGGGTGGTAGAGCGGGTAGAGCGTCACGTCGTTCCCGCCGAGCGTGACCTGCTGCGGCACCCCGTGCACGCGCGTGATGCCCGTCGGCTTGCCGGAGAGGAGCTTGGTCGCGAAGTTGCCGAGCGTCCCCACGAGGGTGGGCCGGATCAGCTCGATCTGATGGAAGAGATGCGACTCGCAGGCCTCGATCTCCTCGGGCTGCGGGTCGCGATTGCCCGGCGGCCGGCACTTGAGGACGTTGGCGATGTAGACGTCGGCGCGCGTCAGGCCGATGCCGTTCAGGAGCGTCTCGAGCAGCTTTCCGGCCTGGCCGACGAAGGGCACGCCCTGCTGGTCCTCGTGGAAGCCGGGGGCTTCGCCGACGAACATCAGCTCGGCGTTCGGGTCGCCGGCGCCGAAGACGACTTGCGTCCGCGTGGCGGCGAGCGGGCAACGCGTGCAGCCGAGCGTCTCGTCCTTGTAGGCCGCGAGCAGTTCGCTCATCGCCGGTCAGTCTACGCCCGCGGCCGGACGCCTACCTGCAGCCGCAGCTACCGCCGCAACAGCCGCCACCGCCACCCGCTTTGGGCTGCGAGGAGACGCCGGCGACCGCAAACGTGGAGAGCTGCTTGAGCACGTTCCCGGCGCCGCAGTCGGGACAGGCGACGGCCTGCTCGGCGTTGCGGACGAGCTCCTCGAAGTGCGACTCGCACTCCATGCACGCGTACTCGTAGATCGGCATGCTCGTCAGTGTAATGGCGGAGTGGACGACACCCGTGCTCGAGGGCGAGCTCGTGCGGCTGGAGCCGTTGGCGCCCGAGCACGAGGACGGGATCTGGGAGGCATCGCGCGACGCGCGCACCTGGCAATGGCTCAGTGTCGAGCAGCCGCAGACACGAGAGGAGCTGCGGGCGTACCTCGACGAGGCGCTCGCCAACGCCGCCGACGGGACCGAGATGCCGCTCGTGACCGTCCGACGCGAGGACGGCCGCGTGGTCGGGAGCACGCGCTTCCTGGCGCTGAGGCCGGAGCACAGGAGCATCGAGATCGGCTGGACGTGGCTCACGCCGGAGGTCTGGGGCACCGGCGTCAACGTCGAGGCGAAGCTGCTCATGTTCGAGCACGCGTTCGAAACGCTCGGCTGCCTGCGCGTGGAGCTGAAGACCGACGCGCGGAACGAGCGCTCCCGCGGCGCGATGGCGGCCCTGCCGGCCCAGTTCGAAGGCGTGCACCGGAAGGCGATGCTGGTCCGCGGCGGCCAGCGGCGCGACTCGGCCTGGTACAGCGTGCTCGACGACGAGTGGCCCGAGGTGCGGGCGAACCTCTTACGCCGGCTCGGGCGGAGCTAAGAACTCGAGCACGAGGTCGATCGCGTCCGGCTGGTCGCGGAAGACGCCGTGGCCGGCATTCGCGAACGCCTGGTAGCGCACGAGCTCCGGCGGCAGCGCGGCGACGAGCTCCTCGACACCGGCGATCGTCGACGCGGGATCGTCCTCGCCCGCGAGTACGAGCACGGGGCAGCGAATGTCCGCCGCTGCCGCTGCCGCGTCGAAGTCGCGCGCGCCGGTCCGCTCCCAGGCGGCAGTCAGCGCCAGATTCATCCGCATCCGCGCCACGGCGTCCGGCGAGACGGGGTCGCGGGTGTAGAGCGGCACGCAGACCCGCAGGAACTCGGCGAAGTTGAGCTCGGTCGGGTCGGCGAAGAAGCGCGCGGCCACCTCACCCGCCTCGGGGCCGCCGAGCCGGTCGATGACGGCGATCGACCGCGTGTGCACCGACCGCGCCACCGTACTGACGAGCACGAGCCGGTCGATCCGGTCGGGCCGGCGCGCTGCATGGAGCAGCGCGATCACACCGCCGACCGAGGTGCCGAGCAGCGAAGGCCGCTCGAGCTCGAGCGCATCGCAGAACGCGCACAGATCGTCGACCCACGTGTCGAGCGTCCAGTACTCGGGCGAGCTCCAGTCGCTCCGGCCGGCGCCGCGCAGGTCGAGATAGACGACCTGCGCGACCTGCGCCAGCGCGGGGCCGACGTGGTCCTTGTAGAACGAGTGATCGGCACCGGGACCGGTGTGGAGCAGGATCACGGTCGGCCGCTCGCGCACCCAGGGCCCCTCGGACACGAGGTGCGTCCCCTCGACGTCGAAGAAGAGGTCGACGCCGTTCGCCTCGACCCTCACAGGAGCTCCGCCAGCTGGAGGTCGTCGAGGAAGAGGCGCAGCTCCTCGTATGCGGGCGGCGCGTCGGCGAACACGGAGTGGCGCGCTCCCGCGAAGCTGCGGAACCGCGTTCCGGCCGGCAGGAGGTCGGCGACCTCGCGCGCCGACTCGAGCGGCGCCCAGGCGTCGTCCTCCCCTGCGATCACGATCGCCGGCGCGACGACGGAGCCGAGCCGGTCACGGAGGTCGATCGTCTTCGCTTCGCCGCGCATCCAGCCCACGAGCACCTCGGGCCGCCACTCGGCACGGACGATGACGTCGCTCGTCAGCTCGTAGCTGGACAGCAGCGGGAAGCAGACGCGGACGAAGTCGGCGAATGCCTGTCCGTCAGGCTCGCCGTAGTAGCGGGTCGCCACCTCGGCCGCGTCCTCACCGCCAAGGCGCCGGTAGACCGCAATCGACCGCTCCGGATCGATTCGCGCTACCGGAGCACCGAGGACGAGGGCGCCGGGGTGGTCCGGGTACCGGGCCGCGTAGTCGAGCGCGACCATCGAACCGAAGCCGAGCCCGAACACCACCGGCTTCTCGATCCGGAGCGCATCGCAGAACTCACGCACGTCGTCGGCCCAGCGCTCGAGCCTCAGCTCGTCAGGCGACCCCGGGTCGCTTCGGCCGGCCCCACGCATGTCGAGGTAGATCACCTGCGTGCCCGCGGCCAGCCACGGGCCGATCCCGACCTTGAAGAGGCCGTGGTCGAAGCCCGGGCCTGGATGGAGCAGCACGACCGTTGGCCGCTCCCGCATCCAGGGCCCCTCGGCCACGAGCTTCGTCCCCTCCACGTCGAAGAAGAGCCGCACGTCTCCGACCTGGACTCGCATGGCACTAGCCTATGCAGCGCTACACTGCTTTCGCCCGGTATCCGGCAACGGAACTGGAGCCATCAACATGATCGAGAGAGCTCAAGTGATCGGCGCGGGACGCGTCGGGTCGGCGATCGCCGCGCGACTGCGCGAGCGTGCGCTCGTTCTCGATGCCGACGATCCGGAGCTCGTGCTCCTCTGCGTTCCCGACCGGGCAATCGCAGAGGTCGCAGCGGGGATCGCGCCCGGCCCGTGGATCGCCCACGTCAGCGGCGCAACGCCGCTCGCTGCCCTCGAGCCGCACCTGCTGCGGTTCGGGATGCACCCGCTGCAGACGTTCACGCGAGAACGCGGCGCCGAACAGCTCGACGGCGCCTTCGCCGCTGTCAGCGCCGAGACCAGCGAAGGGCTCGCGGTCGGGCAGTGGCTGGCGCGGACCCTGGGGCTGGAGCCGTTCGCGCTCGCCGATGACAAGCGAGCCGCCTACCACGCGGGTGCCGCAATCGCGTCCAACTACCTGGTCACGCTGCGCCGCGCGGCCGGTTCGCTGCTCGAGGCTGCGGGTGCGCCGCCGGAGGCGCTCGACCCGTTGATGCGGCGCACGATCGAGAACGGCTTCGAGCTGACCGGGCCGATCGCACGCGGCGACTGGGACACGGTCGAAGCGCATGTCGCGGCGATCCGGGCCGAGCGCCCAGAGCTCGAGCCGATGTACCTGACGCTGGCCGAGACGACGAAGGCGCTGCTGTGAGGATCGCCCGCCGGATCGCCGACCTCCACCCCCTCGATGGGGTCGTCGGCCTCGTACCGACCATGGGCGCGCTCCACGCCGGACACGAGTCGCTGATCGTGCGGCTGCGGAGGAGTGCGACGACGGTCGTCGTCAGCCTGTTCGTCAACCCGGCCCAGTTCGACGAGGGCGGCGACCTCGCCGACTATCCGCGCGACGAGGCGCGTGACACCGACATCGCCTCGGCCGCGGGTGCGGACGTCCTCTTCGCACCGTCGGCGGACGAGATCTACCCGATCGGCTTCCAGACGTGGATCGAGGTCGAGGAGCTGGCGCGCGGCCTCGAGGGCGACGCATCGGCCCGGGCACTTCCGGGCGGTCGCCACGATCTGCCTCAAGCTCTTCAACATCGTCCGCCCGGAGCGCGCGTACTTCGGCCAGAAGGACGCGCAGCAGGTGGCGGTGATCCGGCGGATGGTGCGCGACCTCAACCTGGACGCTCGAGATCCGCGTCGCTGCCGACCGTGCGCGACGCCGACGGGCTCGCGCTCTCGTCGCGCAACGCCCGTCTCTCCCCCGCGGAGCGCACGAGGCGCTCTGCCCTCCCTCGCGCGCTCGCGACCCGCGACCTCGACGAGGCACGCGCCGCGCCTCGCCGGCCTCGACGTCGACTACGTCGAGGTCGCCGACTTCGACCCGCCCGTCCTCGCCGCCGCCATCCGCGTCGGCTCCACCCGCCTGATCGACAACGTCGTCCTGACAGAGGAGAAACGATGACCACTCGCCCCCGCAAGCCCGCGCCCGGCACGCCGGCTCCCGGAAAGCTGGCCCTCACCGAGCTCGCCGAGCTGAAGGCACGGCACCAGCCGATCGCGATGGTGACCGCCTACGACGCCCCGTCCGGCCGGCTCGCTGATGCAGCCGGCGCCGACATCATCCTCGTCGGCGACTCGGCCGCCATGACCGTGCTCGGCCACGACTCGACCGTGCCGGCGACGATGGACGAGATGATCGTGCTCACGCGCGCGGTCAATCGCGGCGCCCGGCGGCCGCTCGTCGTCGCCGACATGCCCTTCGGCTCGTTCCAGGTGTCCGACGACGAGGCGATGCACAACGCGATCCGGTTCATCAAGGAAGCGGGAGCCGACGCGGTCAAGCTCGAAGGGCGCCGGGCCGATGCTCTCGCGGGTGCAGGCGCTCGTCGGCGGCGGCATCCCCGTCATGGGCCACCTGGGGCTGACACCTCAGTCGGCGACGATGCTCGGCGGCTTCAAGGCGCAAGGACGCACGGCCGAGAAGGCTGTGCGCCTCTACGACGACGCGCTGGCGCTCGAGGCAGCCGGCTGCTTCGCGATCGTGCTCGAGGCCGTGCCCGCCCCGGTCGCCGCGCGGATCACGGAAGCGCTCACCGTGCCGACGATCGGCATCGGCGCCGGCGCCGGCACGGACGGCCAGGTGCTCGTCTGGCACGACCTGCTCGGCCTCTACGAGGGCCACGCGCCACGGTTCGTCAAGCAGTACGCCGACCTCGCCACCGCGATCAAGCAAGCGGTCGGCACGTTCGTGGACGAGGTGCGCGAGCGCCGCTTCCCCGAGGAGCAGCACACCTACGCGATGCCGGCGGAGGAGCTGGCCCTCTTCGAGGAGGCTCTACACGACCGCGGGGAGGTACGCGAACGCGGCTAGGAAGAGGCGCGACGAGCCCGAGCGCGGCGAGCGAGCGCCACCAGCTCCAGCCGTGCACCGCACGGACTCCGATCAGCAGGAGCGCCGGCCGACCAGACGGCGAAGCCGAGCGTGAGCAGGTCGAAGACCCGGCCGGCGTCACCCTCGTCCGAGCCGAGGCGGCGAAACCGATCCGTCCCGAACAGGGCCAGCTGGACCGGCCAGAGCAGAAACAGCGAGAGCGCGAGCGGCGCCACCGCAAAGCCGAGAACGTGGCGCGCGCGCCGGAAGCTGCCTTCGCTGCCGAGCCCGCGTGCACCCAGGTAGAGGGCGCCGCCGACGATGAAGTAGCCGGCGAACGCCACGATGCCTCCGGCGACCACGGCCCAGACCGCGAGCGAGCAGCGCGTCGTACTCGGGATCGTCGTAGAGCGTGCGCGCTGTGCTCGTCGCGAGCGCGACGGCGATCCCCGCCAGGCACACGAGCGCGAGCACGGGCTCCGCGCGCGCATCCACGTCCTCGCGCGAATCGTTCCGCATCGCGACGAAGACCGATCGCGGTGAGAGCAGGACCGCAGGGACGCGGAGCCACCATTCGCGGTCGGGATCCATCTCCTGACGTTATCGTTGGCCGGCGTGGACGAGGAACTGACCCGGTCCGTGCGCTCGGCGATGCCGTACGCGGAAACGCTCGGGCTCGAGATGGTCGCCGCCTCGAAGGACGAGGTGCGGGCGGCGGTCGAGTGGGAGGAGCGGCTGACCACTGCTGCCGGAATCCTTCACGGCGGCGTCCTCATGGGTCTCGCCGACGCAGCCGGCGCCTTCTGCGCGTTCCTCAACCTGCCCGAAGGCTCCACTGCGACGGCGACGATCGAGTCGAAGACGAACTTCTTCTCGGCTGTCCGGTCGGGACGAGTCGAGGCCCGCTCGCGGCCGCTGCACCGCGGCAGCCGCACGATCGTCGTCGAGACCGACCTCTACGACGACAGCGGCAAGCACGTCGCGCGCGTCACCCAGACGCAGGCGGTGCTCTAGACGATGCGCCGCCTCCTCGCGCTCGCTGCCGTCCCGCTTGTCGGCGCGTGCTCCGGCGGCGACGACACGGCCACGGAGACGGTCACCGTCACCGTCGCGACCACGACCACGGCCACCGTCACCGAGACCACGACCGAGACGACCACCCAAGGGCCGACCGGGACGCTGCCGGTGGATGCGTTCAACGCGCGCGCCGAGAGCGTCGACGAGCCCTGGGAGCGCGACATCGACGGCGACCACGGACGAGTTCCTCGGGCCACAGGACCAGGAGTCGGGCAGCCGCTCGTTCCAGTCGACGTCCAACGGCAACACCGCCAGCGCCTCACTCCTGATCGACGGCCTGGCCGACGACTCGGTTCAGGCGCGCAGCTACAACCTCACGTTCAGCCGCCGACAGGACGGCACCTGGCGGATCGAGTCCGCCCGCTGGGCGCAGCGCTGCCGGCCAGGACGCGGGCACCAGGAGTTCTCGCCGGCGCCCTGCATCTAGCCGAACGCGTCAGCGCCTCCGCACTCTGAGGCTGTCGAGGATCGTGAGCGCCTCCGCCCGCGTGCCAGGCCGGCCGAGGTAGACGTACGCGTGGAAGCCGCGGTTCCCGTCGCGGAAGCTCAAGAACCAGCCCTTGTCCTTTCGTTCGTCCGGAACACAGCAGGCGACCCACTGCGGAGGGCCCTGGAGCGCGAACCGCTCCGGACGCGCCGCGAAGCCCGGTCAGCTCCGAGGCGCCGAGCCGCTCGACGATCTGCACGAGGGCGCCGTGCCCTCGGAGCGCGAGCCGCTGCACCGGATTCGTGCAGACGGAGAGCTGCTCCCGGACCGGTACCCAGCCTGCGGGCACCTCGACCGACAGACCTGCCTGCTCGTATCGCTGGGTCGAGGCCGGCGCCGCGACGCCAGCGTCAGGGGAGGACGAGCAAGAGGCGCATGACGAGAGTACGGCGCCGATCGGCGCCGAGGTCCCTAGAGGATGCGCTTCAGCTCGCGCGCACCGTTGCCGACCACCGGCGCGCCGTGCGAGACGAGCACGTGCTCGACCGGAAGGTCGAGCAGCGGCCGGAGCGACTCGCGCAGGTCCTCGTGGGTCGGCTTGCCGAGCCAGCGCTCGGGACAGAGCCGGAGCGCATCGTCGGTCGCTCGCGGCTTGGCGCCCGCGCCGAGCAGGACGTCTCCGACGACGAGCGCACGCTGCTCCGGCAGCCAGTAGACCGCCTCCGCTGCGCGGGCGGTCGGGAACGCACGGATCCCGCCCGGCAGCCCGTTCGCCGCGTCGGCGGCGTCGACACCGCGGTTGGCGAGCGGCCGGAGCGACCGCGACGGCGCCCAGACCCGAGCGGTCAGGTCGGCGGTCGCCCGGGCGTGCCAGTAGACGGTCACGAGCACGTGCGCCGGCGGGCCGAGCTCCGGCGGCGGCTCCAGCGGATCGATCAGGACGAGGCCGTCGGCCGTGTCGACGGCGACGGAGCCGACGTCCTCCTCCCAGTGGTCGTGCCAGGACGTCCAGCGACGAAGCCCGGGAGCGACCTCCTGGAGCGTCACGCCGCGACGGGCTCGCGCTGGCCGAGCACGTTGCGCAGGAACTCCCCGGTGAACGAGCCCTCGGTCTCGGCGACCTGCTCGGGCGTCCCGGCCGCGATCAGCTCGCCGCCGGCCTCGCCGCCCTCGGGGCCGAGGTCGACGACCCAGTCGGCCTGCTTGATCACGTCGAGGTTGTGCTCGATCACGAGCACGGTGTTGCCGGCGTCGACGAGCCGCTGCAGCACCTCGAGCAGCTTCTCGATGTCGGCGAAGTGGAGGCCCGTGGTCGGCTCGTCGAGGATGTAGAGCGTCCGGCCGGTCGCGACCTTGCAGAGCTCCGCCGCGAGCTTCACGCGCTGCGCCTCGCCGCCCGACAGCGTCGTCGCCGGCTGGCCGAGCTTGATGTAGTCGAGCCCGACGTCGTGCAGCGTCTGCAGCCGCCGGCGCAGCTTCGGGATCTTGGCGAAGAAGGCGAGCGCCTCCTCGACCGACATCTCGAGCACGTCGGCGATGGACTTGCCCTTGAACCGCACCTCGAGCGTCTCCTTGTTGTAGCGGTGCCCGTGGCACGTCTCGCACGGCACGTAGACGTCCGGGAGGAAGTGCATCTCGATCTTGATCGTCCCGTCGCCCTTGCACGTCTCGCAGCGGCCGCCGCGGACGTTGAACGAGAAGCGTCCCGGCTTGTAGCCGCGAACCTTCGCCTCCGGCGTCAGCGAGTAGAGCTCGCGAATGTGGGTGAACAGGTCGATGTAGGTGGCCGGGTTCGAGCGCGGCGTGCGGCCGATCGGCTTCTGGTCGATGTCGATCACCTTGTCGAAGACGTCGATCCCCTCGACGGTGTCGTGGTCGCCCGGCTTGACGCGCATCCGGTTGAGCCGGTTCGCGAGCGCCTTGTAGACGATCTCGTTCACGAGCGTCGACTTGCCGGAGCCCGAGACGCCGGTGACGGTGACGAACTTGGCGACCGGGAACTCGACGTCGATCCCCTTCAGGTTGTGCATCGACGCGCCGCGGACGGTGAAGTGCCCGTTGTCCTCCTCGCGCCGCGGCGGGATCGCGATCCTGCGCTCGCCGGAGAGGAACTGGCCCGTGACCGACTTCTTGACCCGCATCACGTCCTTCGCCGTGCCCTCGGCGACGACATAGCCGCCGTGCTCGCCCGCGCCGGGACCCATGTCGATCACGTGGTCGGCGGTGCGCATCATCTGCTCGTCGTGCTCGACGACGAGGACGGTGTTGCCGAGCGCCTTCAGCCGCTGCAGCGTGCCGATCAGCTTGTCGTTGTCCCGCTGGTGCAGCCCGATCGAGGGCTCGTCGAGGATGTAGAGGACGCCGACGAGCTGCGAGCCGATCTGAGTCGCCAGCCGCAGCCGCTGCGCCTCGCCGCCCGAGAGCGTCTTGGCGGCGCGGTCGAGCTGGAGGTAGCCGACGCCGACGTTGTCGAGGAAGGTCAGCCGCTCCCGGATCTCCTTCACGATCCGGTGGCCGATCAGCTCCTCGGTCTTGGTCAGGCCGAGCTCGTCCAGGAAGGCGAGCGCGCGGGTGACCGACATCCGCGTGAACTGGTTGATCGACTCGCCGCCGACCGTGACCGCGAGCACCTCCGGCTTCAGCCGGGCGCCGTTGCAGGTCGGGCAGGGCCGGAAGCTCATGTACTCCTCGATCCGCTCGCGCTGCTGCGACGAGTCGGTCTCCTTGTAGCGGCGCTCGAGCGACTTGACGATTCCCTCGAACGCCATCGTGTACGAGCGCCGCCGACCCATCCGGTTGCGGTACTGGACGTAGAGCTTGTCGCCCTGGGTGCCGTGGAGGAAGAGGTCCTGCTGCTCGGGCGTGAGGTCGCGCCAGGCCGTATCGGGGTCGATCTCGTAGCGGTCGCAGATCGCCTGCACGATCGAGTCGTAGAAGCCGCCGTTCCCGACCGACCACGGCACGAGTGCGCCCTCGCCGATCGTGACGCTCGTGTCGGGGACGATCAGGTCGGGGTCGATCTCGAGCTGCGAGCCGAGCCCGGTGCAGCGTGGGCAGGCGCCGTGCGGCGAGTTGAAGGAGAAGATCCGCGGCTGCAGCTCCGGCAGCGAGACACCGTGCTCGGGGCAGGCGAACTTCTCGCTGAAGAGCATCGGCTCGCCGTCGATCACGTCCACCGCCACCAGGCCGTCCGCGAGCGACGCCGCCGTCTCGACCGACTGTGTCAGTCGCTGGCGCAGGTCGGGCTTGAGCACGAGCCGGTCGACGACCACCTCGATCTCGTGCTTGAACTTCTTGTCGAGGACGATCTCCTCCTCGAGCAGCCGCTGCTCGCCGTCCACCTTGACGCGGGTGAAGCCGTCGGCGCGGAGCTCCTCGAGGACGTCGCGGAACTCGCCCTTGCGGTCGCGGACGATCGGCGCGTTGACCGTGAACTTCGTCCCTTCCGGCAGCGCGAGGATCTGCTCGACGATCTGGTCGAGGCTCTGGCCCGCGATCGGGCGGCCGCAGACGGGACAGTGCGGGCGTCCGACACGTGCGTAGAGCAGGCGCAGGTAGTCGTAGATCTCCGTGACCGTGCCGACCGTCGAGCGCGGGTTGCGGGAGGTCGTCTTCTGGTCGATCGAGATCGCCGGCGAGAGCCCGTCGATCGAGTCGACGTCGGGCTTCTCCATCATCTGCAGGAACTGGCGCGCGTACGCGGAGAGGCTCTCGACGTAGCGGCGCTGGCCCTCGGCGTAGATGGTGTCGAACGCCAAGGAGGACTTGCCCGATCCGGACAGTCCGGTGATGCAGACGAGGGCGTTCCGCGGCAGCCGGACGTCGATGTCCTTGAGGTTGTGCTCGCGGGCCCCGTGGACGATCAGCTCGTCGGCGGCCATGTCGGCGACCATTCTAGCGCTCGAACGTATGTTCGTCCAGGCCCTGTCGAGTAGCGTCTCGGCCGTGTCCCCGCGGTCGCGAGCACGTGCTGCGAGCATCGCCGTCGCCGCAGCGTTCGCCGCGTCGGCCGCGATCCTGTTCGTCCAAGGCGACGAGCGGAACGGCTCGCTGACGTTCTTCCTCGCCTGGCTCGCGGTCCACGTGCTCTACGGGATCGTCAGCAACTCCTTCTGGGCGTTCTTCATCGTGGTCACCTGCCCGCCGTTGCTCGTCGCAACGACCTCAGGCAACGGCGAAGACACGCCGCTCTGGCTGCAGGCCTTCTTCGTGGAGGCCTTCTACGGCGTTCCGTTCGCGTTCATCGGCATCGTCGGACGTCGCGTGTGGCAGGCGCGCCACCCGCCGCCGCAGGAGGAGCCCTTGGATGACCAGACTGGCCGGACGGTCCTGGCGCGGCGGAGCCGGGCTCCGCCCGGCGGAGCCGCCGGCCAGGGGCCGTCAGGCTTTGCGCCAGCGGCCGAAGATGAGGCCGCCGAGGGTGAATCCAAGCCCGAACGTGCCGATCGTGAACGCGCCGACCGCGATCGCCTTGCGGCCGATCGAGAGCCGGTTCCAGCGGCCCAGGGCCTCCTGCTCCTCGGTCGTGAGCGGTTCGCCGCGCCGTTGCTTGCGAAGCGCGCCGCCGGCCCTCAACCCAAGGTAGAGGTCGTCGAAGATCTCGGGGGAATCGGTCTCGGCCATATCCAGGACTGTATAGCCTCATTCGCCCGTGCTCACACGTGTCCTCCACCTCTCTGACCTGCATTTCGGACGAAACGACAGGCCCGAGTCGATCGAGGCGCTCGGGCGGCTGATCGAGGAGGCGCGGCCGGAGCTCGTGATCGCGAGCGGCGACCTCACGCACCGCGGCCTGCGCAGCCAGCACGAGAGAGCGTCGTCGTTCCTGCGCGGGCTCGAGCTGCCGCTTGCTGGCGATCCCGGGAAACCACGACATCCCCTACACCTTCCCGAAGCGGTTCACGCAGCCGTGGCACGAATTCGAACGGCTCTGGGAGACGACGGAGCCCGTCTACCGCTCGGAGACGCTCATCGTCGCCGGCCTGAACTCGGTGCGCCCGTGGCGACACCAGTCCGGCCGCGTGCGCGAAGACCAGGTCGCGCGGGCGCACGAGGCTCTTCGCGGCTGCGCCGGAGGGCGCGTACCGGATCGCCGCCTTCCACCACCACCTCCTGGGCGCGCCGTGGCGCTCGCGCAAGAAGCCGGTCGCGAAGCGGAACCGCGTCCTGGCGGGGCTCGTCGAAGCGGGCGCCGACCTCGTGCTCGCCGGCCACATCCACCAGAGCACCGTCGCCGAGCGGCGCGAGTTCGAGCTTGCGGCACCGGGCGGCGAGCACGCCGTCGTCGTCTCGATCGCCCCCGGCTTCGGCCAACCGCGGCCGAACCGCCGTGGCGAGGCCCGCGGCCTGCACGTCTACGAGATCGGGGCGGCATCGCTGCGGATCCTCACCTACATCTGGCGCGAGGACGGCTGGGGGCTCACGGCCGTGCGCACCTTCCCGCGCGGCCGGAGCCCCTCGCCTTCGAAGCCGACTAGACCGTGACGCCCCTGTCTCCGCGACCGGCAACGGCGCGGTAGATCAGCAGCAGGATGATCGAGCCGATGATGGCCGTCAGCCAGGTGCTGATGTCGAAGAACTCGTCCAGCGGGTCGCCGCCGAACAGGGCCGCGGCGAGGAAGCCGCCGAGCAGTGCACCGACGATCCCGACGATCGTCGTGATGATGAACCCGCCCGGATCGTCCCCGGGCAGGAGCGCCTTGGCGATTGCTCCTGCGATAGCGCCGAGGATGATGAAAGCGATGATCCCCAATCCAACCTCCCAGTCGTGGTGCGAGCGTTCCGGAACCGTCCTTTCCGGCCAGGACTGGCCGCAAACGCCAGGCGAAATCAGGTCCGAAACCGGCTAGAGTCCGCGAGACCGCCACTACGAGGAGAGACGATGGAGCAGCGCTTCGCCGACCTGAAGACCGCCTGGGCGAGATCCACGACCTGCGCCGGGCGATGGAGATCCTGTTCTGGGACCAGACCGTGATGATGCCGCCGGGCGGAGGCGCCGTTCGCGGCGCGCAGGTGACGACGCTCGACCGGATCGCCCACGAGAAGTTCGTCTCGGACGAGATCGGCACGCTGCTCGAGGACCTCGCCGGCTACGAACAAGAGCTGGACTACGACTCCGACGACGCGAGCCTGATCCGCACGACGCGACGCGACTGGGAGAAGGCGCGCCGCGTGCCCGCCGAGCTGGCCGCGGAGATCACCGGCGCAGCGGCCGAGGCGCACGACGTCTGGGCAAAGGCGCGCGAGGAGTCCGACTACGCGCTCTTCCTCCCCCACCTCGAGCGCGCGGTCGAGCTCAAGCGCCGCTACGTCGAGTGCTTCGACGGCTACGACGAGTCCTACGACGTGCTGCTCGACGACTACGAGCCGGGCATGAAGACCGCCGAGGTACGCGCCGTCTTCGACGAGCTCAAGGCGGAGCTCGTGCCGCTGATCGCCGAAGTGGGCTCCGTCGACGGCGACGACGCCTTCATGGAGGGACCGTGGCCCGTCGACGCGCAGCACGCCTACTCGCTCAAGATCATCGAGCGCTTCGGCTATGACCCGTCGTTCGCGCGCCTCGACCTGACCGTGCACCCGTTCGCGGCCAGCTCGGGCACGCAGGACATCCGCCTGACGACCCGCTACAAGGACGACGACATCACCTCGATCTTCACGGCGATGCACGAGTGCGGGCACGGGCTCTACGAGCACGGCGTCTCACAGTCGCTCGAGCGCACGCCGCTCTGCCACGGTGTCTCGTCGGCGCTGCACGAGTCGCAGAGCCGGATGTGGGAGAACATCGTCGGCCGCAGCCGTGAGTTCTGGAACCACTTCTACCCGTCCTTCCAGGAGGCGTTCCCCGAGGCCGTCGGCGACGTCGACCAGGAGCGCTTCTACCGGGCGATCAACCGGGTGAAGCCGTCCTACATCCGCGTCGACGCCGACGAGGCGACGTACAACCTCCACATCATCCTGCGCTTCGAGCTCGAGCAGGAGATCATGGCCGGCACGATCGACCTGAAGGACCTGCCGGACGCGTGGAACACGCGCTTCGAGGAGTACCTCGGGATCGCGGTGCCGAACGACAGCGCTCGGCGTCCTCCAGGACGTGCACTGGTCCGGGGGCGGCTTCGGCTACTTCCCGACCTACTCGCTCGGCAACATCATCTCGGTGCAGGTCTGGGAGAAGGTGCTGTCCGAGATCCCCGACCTGCCCGAGCAGTTCGAGCAGGGCGAGTTCGGGCAGCTGCACGAGTGGCTGCGCAGCCGGCTCTACGTCCTCGGCCGCAAGTTCACGCCGCAGGAGACGCTGGAGCGCGTGGTCGGCGGCCCGATCGACGCCGCCCCGTACATCCGCTACCTCAAGGAGAAGCTGGGCGCGCTCGCCGCCGCGTAACCGAGGAAGCCGCGCTCAGCCGGTGTTGCGGAGCGCGGCCGCGATGCCTGCGATCGAGCGGAGGAGTGGGAGCCGGGCGGTCTCGTCACCGGCGCGGAAGGCGCGCAGGAGCTCCACCTGGATCGCGTTCATCGGGTCGACGTAGGGGTTCCGGAGCGTCACGGACTGCTGGATCTGCGGCTGGCGGTCGAGCAGCTCCTCCGCCTCGACGATCGCGAGCACGGCGGCGACCGTCCGCTCGTGCTCGGCGACGAGCTCACCCCAGATGCGATCGCGTCCGGGAGCGTGGACGAGCCTCAGGTACGACTCCGCGATCTCGAGACTCGACTTGGCGAGGGTCATCTCGAGGTTCTCGACGAGCGCGCGGAAGAACGGCCATTCGGCGTAGAGCCGCCGCAGCCAGTCCAGCCGCTCCCCTTCGAGCCCGAAGGCGGCGAAGCCGCTCCCGCAGCCGTACCACGCCGGCAGCAAGCAGCGGTTCTGCGTCCAGGAGAAGACCCACGGAATCGCGCGCAGCGCCTGCAGCTGCCCGCCCGAGAGGGCCTCGGGGCGGACGGCCGGCCGGGAGCCGATCTCGAGCAGCGCGAGCTCCCGCACCGGCGTGAAGTCGAGGAAGAACGGGACGAACTCGTCGTCCTCCCACACGAGCGAGCGGTAGGCGCGGTTCGCCGCGCGCGAGATCTCCTCGATCGTGTCGCGGGCCCCTTCGTTCGGCGGCTCGAGCGTGGCCGCCTTCGGAAACGCGGTCAGGAGAGTCGCCGCGAGCGCGGCCTCGAGGTTTCGCTCCGCGAGCCCGGGCAGGCCGTACTTGAAGGAGATCGTCTCCCCCTGCTCTGTCACCTTCAGGCGGCCGTCGACCGCCCCAGGGGGCTGCGCGAGGATCGCCGCGTAGGTGGGCCCGCCGCCGCGCCCGGCGCTGCCGCCGCGGCCGTGGAAGACCGTCAGCTCGACGCCGCGCTCGGCTGCCGCTGCGGTCAGCTCCTCCTGAGCGCGGTAGATCTCCCACTGCGCGGTGAGATAGCCGCCGTCCTTGCCTGAGTCGGAGTAGCCGACCATGACCTCGATGCGCTCGCGCGGACGCTCGGTCAGCAGCTCCTCGACGATCCCGCGCGCGGCGCGCAGGTCGGCGATCGTCTCGAAGAGCGGGACGCCCAGCACGTCGAGGCCCTCTTCCGCGGCCAGCCGCTCGGCGGCAAGGACGTCCCCGGCGGACGCCGTCATCGAGACGATGAGACGGTCGAGCGCGCAGGTCCCGTGCCGCCGCTGGACACGGGCGCCCGCGCGCAGCGTCTCGAGCAGGCGCTCGTCGGGCTTCCGGATCGCGCTTGCGTGAACGCGCAGGTCGAGCTTGGCCAGGTGGAAGCCGAAGAGCTCGACCCGCGAGCGGAGATCGGTGAGACCGCCGTCCGCGACACGGGTGCCGCGATGCTCGCGCAGGCTCCGGTCGATCAAGTCGAGCTCGGCCAGGAAGTGCTCTCTGCGACGCGTAGTCGGGATCGCCCAGGCGTGCCCAGAGCGAGCTCAGCCGGCGGCGATACGGCTCGTCGTCGTTCTGGCCGGCCGGGACGCCGCTCACATTCTCGTCGAGCGCGGGGTCGTAGTCGACGATCGTCGAGGAGATGCCCCAGCGGCGGGCGAGCGCGCGCACCTCGTCCCGGTAGAGCTGCGCGGCGAGCAGCCGCGCCTGCTCGAGCGCCGCCTCGACCGTCTCCGGGCCGGTATTGGGATTCCCGTCGAGGTCGCCGCCGATCCAGGTGCCGAAGCTGAGCGGCGCGGGCGCGTCCGGCAGCCGCCGGCGATACGCTCGCATCAGCGCGGGCGCGGCCTGCCAGATGCTGCGTTCGAAGAACCAGAGCCCGTGGCGGATCTCGTCGAAGACCCGCGGACGGCGCGATCGCACCTCGTCGGTCTGCCAGAGGAGCGTGATCTCCTCGGCGAGCGCGTCCTCGACGCGCGCCCGCTGCGAGGGCGGCAGCTCCGGGTCGTCGAGTTCGCGCAGGAACGCCGCGATGCGCTGGTGCGCCTGCAAGACCGTGCGCCGAGTCGCCTCCGTCGGGTGGGCGGTGAAGACGAGCTCGACGCGCACCGCCGTCGGCCTCTCGCGCGAGCTCCTCCTCCTCGATCCCCGCGGCGTCGAGACGGGCGAACACGGCCTCGAGCGACTCCCGCGGGACACGGCCCTCGAGCTCGTAGGCGCGACGCCGCCGGAGCCGATGGTGCTGCTCGGCGATGTTCGCCAGCTGGAAGAAGACGCCGAACGCCCGCAGGACGACGGCCTGGCGCTCGAGCGGGAGCGCCGCGATCGTCTCCTCGAGCGGCTCGCGTTCGCCGCTGCGGCGCGCCCAGCGCGAGAGCGAGCGGATCCGCTCGACGAGGTCGAGCACCGCCTGGCCCTCCTGCTCGACGAGAACGCGTCCGAGCAGGTCGCCGAGCAGGCGGACATTCGCGCGCAGGCCGAGATCCGCTCTCACGCGGCCAGCCTACGACGCGTGGGCTAGACGTCGGCGCCGGGCCCGGTGATGGGCCGCTTCTGGACGAACTTGCGGTAGAGGATCAGCAGCACGATCGCGCCGCCGAGCGAGAACGCGAACGAGGCGAACGCCTCGCCCGGCTCGATCGTGTCGTCGGCGTCGATCGCGCCGACGAGACCCGCCGCGAGGCCGCCGAGCAGCGAGCCGGCGATCCCGAGCAGGATCGTCTGCCAGAGGGCGCAGCGGGTCCTTGCCGGGGACGGCGAAGCGCGCCAGCAGGCCGATGATCAGCCCCGAGACGACCAGCGACAGCAGCGTGCCGAGCACCGCGCGACTCTATCTAGCCGGTCAGGCGAAGCGAGCCGCGGCGCGGGCCCTGGCCTTGGCGGCCTCGACCTCGCGGTCGCGCGGCGGCGCCGCCGTCACGAGCGAAGCGAGCAGACGCGTCGACGCGGCCGTGACTTCCTCGACGGCGCGGTTGAACGCGGCCTCGTTCGCCTTCGAAGGCTTCGTCGCGCCGCTGATCTTGCGGACGTACTGGAGCGCGGCGGCCTCGACCTCCTCGGGCGTAGCGGCGGGCTCGAAGTTGTGGAGCACTCGAATGTTCCGGCACATGGGTCCTCCTAGCTGTCGTTTCCGTCAGAGCAAGCAGCTCGCGGCGCAAGTCCTTGATCTCGTCGCGCAGCTTCGCGGCGTACTCGAAGCGGAGCTCCTCGGCCGCGGCGAACATCTCCTCCTCGAGCGTGACGGCGAGCTTCTCGAGCTCCTCGCGCGACAGCCCTTCGACGTTGGGCCCGCGCTTGCGGCGGCCGGGCACGTTCGGGTTCTCGAGCGAGAGGAACTCGGCGATGTCGCTGACGCCCTTGACGATCGAGATCGGCGTCGTCCCGTGCTCCTCGTTGTAGGCGAGCTGGACCGCGCGGCGGCGCTCGGTCTCGTCCATCGCGCCCTTGATCGCCTCGGTCAGCTTGTCCGCGTAGAGCAGGACACGGCCGTTGAGGTTGCGCGCGGCGCGGCCGATCGTCTGCACGAGCGCCGTCTTGCCGCGGAGGAAGCCCTCCTTGTCGGCGTCGAGGATCGCGACCAGCGACACCTCCGGCAGGTCGAGGCCCTCGCGCAGCAGGTTGATCCCGACGAGCACGTCGTACTCGCCGAGCCGCAGCTCGCGGATGATCTGGATCCGCTCGAGCGTGTCGATCTCGGAATGGAGATAGCGCGCGCGGACGCCCGCTTCGAGCAGGTAGTCGGTCAGGTCCTCGGCCATCTTCTTCGTCAGCGTCGTCACGAGCACCCGCTCCCCTACCTCCTCACGGCGGCGGATCTCGTTCAGCAGGTCGTCGATCTGGTTCTTGGTCGGGCGCAGCTCCACCTCGGGGTCGACGAGGAAGGTCGGCCGGATCAGCTGCTCGGCGACGACCTTCGAGTGGCGCAGCTCGAACGCGCCCGGCGTCGCCGAGACGAAGACGAGCTGGTTGACCTTGTCGAGGAACTCGTCGAAGCGCAGCGGCCGGTTGTCGAGCGCGGACGGGAGCCGGAAGCCGTGGTCGACGAGCGTCTGCTTGCGCGAGCGGTCGCCCTCGTACATGCCGCCGATCTGCGGGACCGTCTGATGCGACTCGTCGACGAAGACGACGTAGTCGGACGGGAAGTAGTCGAGCAGCGTGTGCGGCGCCGAGCCCGGCGGCCGCCCGTCGAGGATGCGCGAGTAGTTCTCGATCCCGTTGCAGAAGCCGAGCTCGCGCATCATCTCCATGTCGTACTCCGTGCGCTGGCGGATCCGGTGCGCCTCGAGCATCCGGCCCTGGCTCTCGAAGAGCGACACCTGCTGCTCGAGCTCGTGCCTGATCTCGTCCTGGGCGCGCTCGATCGTCGGCTTCGAGGTGACGTACTGCGTCGCCGGGAAGACGGTGATCGTGTCGAGCTTCGCGAACACCTCGCCCGTGAGCGGGTCGAAATGGGTGATCTGCTCGACCTCGTCCCCGAACATCGAGATCCGGTAGGCCGTCTCCGCGTACGCGGGCTGGATCTCGATCACGTCGCCCTTGACCCGGAAGCGGCCGCGGCCGAGCAGGGTGTCGTTGCGGACGTACTGGATGTCGATCAGCTTCCGCAGCATCACGTCGCGGTCGGTCTCCTCGCCCACGGTGAGGAAGACGACGCGCTTCTCGTACTCCTCCGGCG
Source organism: uncultured Gaiellaceae bacterium (assembly GCA_963820565.1). GTDB lineage: Bacteria > Actinomycetota > Thermoleophilia > Gaiellales > Gaiellaceae > Gaiellasilicea. The sequence goes on along the minus strand of CAWGAD010000006.1, from coordinate 61,034 downwards.
AGCCGAGGCCGTAGATGCACGAGACGGAGGCGACGATGACCGTGTCGCGGCGCTGGAGCAGGTTCGAGGTGGCCGCGTGCCGCAACCGGTCGATGTCGTCGTTTCGGGACGAGTCCTTCTCGATGTAGAGGTCGGCCTGCGGGACGTACGCCTCGGGCTGGTAGTAGTCGTAGTAGGAGACGAAGTACTCGACCGCGTTGGCCGGGAAGAACTCGCGGAACTCGTTGCAGAGCTGCGCGGCCAGGGTCTTGTTGTGGGCGATCACGAGCGCGGGCTTCTGGATCTGCTCGATGATCCAGGCCATCGTCGCCGTCTTGCCGGTGCCGGTGGCGCCGAGCAGCGTCTGGTAGCGCTCCCCCGCCTGGAGGGAGCGTGTGATCTCCTCGATCGCCCGCGGCTGGTCGCCCGTCGGGAGGTAACCCGCCGATGTCTTGAGTTCCGCCATTCGGGTAACAGCGTAGCCCGTGGCATCCGAGCAACCGAGACCCCCGTACTCGACCTACGCCGCCCTCGTCGGGGTCTTCACGGCGGGCATGGCCGGGGTCGGCGCGGCCGCAGCGCTGCGCGGAAAGCGGCCAGAGCAGCTGGCCGCACTCGACCTCGCCGTGGTCTCCGCGGCGACGTTCAAGGTGTCCCGGGCGGTCGCGCACGAGGAGGTGCTGAGCTTCCTCCGCGCGCCCTTCGTCCGAGGTGACGCGCACGAGGGCGACGAGAGGCCGATCGCGGACGGCGGCACCCGGCAGGCGCTCGGCGAGCTGCTCACCTGCAGCCGCTGCATCGGCATCTGGGCCGCGGCCGGCGTGGTCGGATTGCACACGATCGCGCCCCGCTCCGGACGCCTGCTCACGTGGTCGCTCGCCGCCTCGGCTGCAAACGACTTCCTCCAGGCGGGCTTCAGCGCCGTCACCGCGAAGGCGAACGAGCTCGAGCAGCGCACGAGCGGACGCTAAGCCGTTCCGCCGAACCTGCCGATTATCAATCGGAATCGCCATGGACCGCTTCAACCGCAACCGGCTGCTCCAGCTTGCGCTCGCCGCCACCGGCGCGCTGCTCGTCGACCCACGCGCGGCGCTCGCACAGCTCCGTGCGCCGTCACTCGAGCGGCTCACGGTCCGGAACGCCGGCCGGCGCTACGCCGGCGACCGGAGGCTCTTCGCGAGCGTGAGCCCCGGAGTGCCGGGCCGGGACACCGCCACGGTCTCGTTCAAGCTCGAGCGGGCGGCGACGGTGCAGCTCGACGCGATCCGGACGGCGCAGCGGAACCGGAACTCCGTCTGGCGCACGCGGAAGCGGTTCGGTCCAGGGAAGCACCGGCTCTCGTGGCAGCCGGACAAGGACACAGAGGTCGGCTCCTACCTGATGCAGCTGACCGTCCAGGACCGTCAGGGGCAGCGGACGTACGGCAAGTACCGGCCGGTGAAGGCCTCACTCGCGAAGGCTCCCGTCGTGCGCGTGCTCGGCGTCGAAGCGGCCTTCGACAAGCGCAGCTACGCGCCGTTCGAGCCGGCCCGGCTGACGATCACGGCTGACGCAGAACAGCTCACGCTTCAGTTCCTCGCCTGCGGCACGGAATCGGAGTACACCGACCGCATCGACGAGATGCGCGGCTATCCGGTCGGCCCGGCGCGCACCTTCGACTGGAAGGGCAAGCGGTCGGCGCCGTTCACGGTCGTCGTCCCGGTCGGCCAATGGGTCAGCGGTGTCTATGCCGCCAAGGTGACCACCGAAGACGGGCGCGTGGGCTTCGCACCGCTCATCCTCCGCCCCGCGACCCTCGGCCTCGTCCGCCAGGCAGTCGTCATGCCGACGAACACCTGGCAGGCCTACAACTTCGACGACGCCGACGGCGACGGCTGGGGCGACACGTGGTACGCGGGCGGCAGCCCGCCCGTGCGCCTGAATCGCCCCTTCCGTCTCCGGGGCACGCCACCCTCGTTCCGGCGCTCGGACGTCCCCTTCCTCAGATACCTGCGCCAGTCCGGGCGGACACCGGACGTGCTCGCCGAGGACGACATCGAGGCGATGCCGAGCGGCGACGAGCTGCGGCGGCTCTACGACCTCGTCATCTACCCGGGTCACACCGAGTACGTGACCGAACGCGAGTACAACGTCGTGCAGCGCTTCCGCGACCTCGGAGGCCGGCTCATCTTCCTCTCGTCGAACAACTTCTTCTGGAAGGTGGAGAAAGAGGGCCAGTGGATGCGCCGGATCAAGCTCTGGCGCGAGCTGGGGCGACCCGAGTCGGCGTTCATGGGCACGCAGTACCGGGCGAACGACGACGGGTCCAGGCAGGGCGTCTTCAAGCTGATCAACACGACCGCGACGCCGTGGCTGTTCGAGGGAACCGGGCTCGTCGAGGGCGGCACGCTCGGCGAGATGGTGGGCGGCTACGGGATCGAGATCGACCAGACGACCGTCTTCACCCCGCCGAACACCGTCGTGCTGGCGGAGATCCTCGACCTCTACGGTCCCGGGCTGACCGCGCAGATGACCTACTACGAGACCGAGCAGGGCGCCAAGGTCTTCTCGGCGGGCGTGCTCGACTTCTGCGGCTCGGTCCTGACGCCGCCGGTCCGGCGGATGCTCGACAATCTCTGGCGCCACCTGACGAGCTAGTTCCCCGGGCGCGACCATTCGCGAGTGGGTAAGGTGCGCCTTATATGCGGAGGATGGTTGCCCTTATCTCCCTGGTAGTGCTGCTCGTCGCGGGCTGCGGCGGGGACGACTCTACCGACGCTGCCGGCACGACGACGGCCGCTCCGGCGGTCACCGGCCCTCTCGCCGCCGCCGACCTCGCAGGCGTCAAGACCTACCTCACCGACCACACCGTCAAGCTCGTCGGCTTCACGGACCGCTTTCGCACCGCCGCCGACGAATACGCCACGCTCGCGGCCGGCGTCGACCACGACTACGCACGCCTCCTCAGCGAGCATCGGGCCGAGGTCGAGCCACTGCTCGAGCAGGCGAAAGAGCTGTGGACGGAGGGCAACCCGTACTACGAGCGCGTCGAGGGCATCGTCGCCGGCACACCGTCGCTGGCCGAGTACGACATCATCCTCGACGCCGGCTCGAGCAAGGCCGAGGACCCGGAGAGCGCGGTTCCGTTCGATCTGAAGCTTGGCGACGGTCGCGTGCTCGAGCAGCCGGGCAATCTCTACAACCTGACCGAGGGGATGCTCTGGGGAACGCGCCCCGAGTTCACCGCAGGCGTCAGCGCCGATCTCGACGCGGACGGCAAGGTGGCCTTCGGCGAGGCGCTGCCGGACGCACACATCTTCGCGGCCGCCGCCGACGCGTTCGACCGCTACGCCGGCGAGCTCGACGCGAAGGCGCAGGCCTGGCAGCCCACCCCGTCGGACGCGTTCACGTCACTCGTGGTGATGGTGCCGACGATGACCGAGTACTTCGGCCAGTGGAAGGAGTCGCGCTTCGTGCGCGGCGACGCTGCGACGAGCGACTCGTTCAACGTCGTCTCCCGGCTCTCCGACATCGGCGACATCATCTCCGGGCTCGAGGTCGTCTATGCGGGCGTCAAACCGGCCATCGCCGAAGTCGACGGGTCAGGCGCCACCCAGACGCACGACGAGCTGGCCGGGCTCGCCTCGTTCATCGCCGACCTGCGCGAGCAGGAGTCGTCCGGGCGCCGCTACACCCCTGAGCAAGCGGACCGGCTGGGCGTCGAGGCGCAGGAGCGCGGCAGTGCCGTCGCCGGGCAGGTGACGCAGCAGGCAGCGCAGCTGGACGTCGAGATCCAGCAGTAGGGAAGGGGATGCGAGCGCGGACGCTACTCACGGCGGCCGTCGCCGTCCTCGGAGTCGCCGCCGCGCCGGCCGGCGCGCAGGCACCCCCCGGTTGGGCGGCGGCCGTCGACGCGAGACGTGACCTCGGCGCGGCTCAGACGGCCCTCGCGCTCGGCGAAGGGGAAAGCGCGCGCGTTCTCGTCGCCCGCGCAGAGCGAACGCTGACGCCGCTCGCAGCGGCCCTTCCGGGCGCGCCGGGAAGGATGTGGCCGCCGCGCTGAGCGACGCTCGGGTTGCCGCACAGGGCGACAACGCAGCGCTTGCCGCGGCGCAGGCGCGAGTGTGGACGGCGCTCGTCCATGCCGGACTGCTCGGAGCCGTGGCGGACGCTCGCCGCGGAGATGCCGCCGCGGCGCGGCACTGGCTGCTCGTCCGCGAATACCGGCCGCCCACCCGCTTCACACGCGCGAGCACCGATGCGACGCTCGCAGTAGCCAGGCTCGCCCGTGGTGACCTCAAGCCGGCCGCAGCCGCACGCGCCGTGCGCGCCGACCTGCTCGACACGTACGAGGCTCGGCTCCGCACGACGCTCCAGAGCGCACGGGCCGCCGCCAGGCGCGGCTTCGACGTCCGCCTCGTCGAGGCCGCTTCGCTCGCCCGCGGGTACGCCCGCATCCTCGCCGGCAGCTACCGGTCCCAGCGTGGCCCGCAGGCGTCGGCAAGGCTCGACGCGGCGCTCGCACAACTCGAGCGCAGGGCACTCGCAGGCGACCGCACCGGAGTCGCGAGTGCCGTCGGCGCCGTCGAGCGGCAGCTCGAGGGCTTCCGCGCAGCGCCGCTCGCTCCGGCCGAGCAGGCTCGGCGGGCCGGCCAGCTCGACCGCTTCCTGCGTCTCGTCCCGATCGAGTACGACCGCGGCGTCGAAGGCAGCCGCGTCACGGTCCCGTTCGAGATCCAGGAGGCGATCAGCTTCCGGGCCGCGGCCGAGGCTGCGCTGGCCGACATCGCCCCGACGCTGCTGCAGCGCGATGCGACGGCGACGCGCGAGCTGACAGTCATAGTTGCGTCGCTGGGGAACGCGCTCGACAACGCCGCCGGCGGTCGCGCCGTCGCCCCGGCCGAGCAGGTTTCCGCGCAGACGCGAGCGCTCGCTCGACCTGATCGACGGGCTCTATCCCGAGGCGTGGAAGGAGGCAGCCGCGGGCGCCGACTTCGACGTGATCGCGGCCTCGCTCAACCGGCTCGCGAGCGCCGCCGAGGCCGGCAGCTGGAGCCGAGCCGAGCAGGCGCGGCTGGAGGCGTACGGGATCTTCGAGCTCGGCCCGGAGCAGCGGCTTCGCGGCATCGCTCCGTCTCTGTTCCAGCGCATCGAAGGATTGTTCTGGTACGGCGACGGCGATCACGCGGGGCTCGTCCAGCTCGTGAAGACGGAAGGACGCCGGCCCGGAGCTCGAGGCTTCCCTGGCAGCGCTCGACGCCGAGCTCGCCGAAGCGTCTCAACGCGTCGGGACGGGAGCGGGCTCGACCACGGCCGTCATCTCGAACAGCGCGATCGTCGTCTTTCGCGAAGGGCTCGAGGCGGTGCTGATCCTCGCAGCGTTGATGGCCAGCATGGTCGGCGCCAACCGCAAGTACCGGCGCCCCCTGCTCGTCGGCGTCGCGGTCGCGTTCGTCGCGTCGGCGCTCACCTGGGTGGTCGCGCAGACGCTGCTCGGCTCGCTCGCGCGCTACGGCGAGAAGCTGGAGGCGGTCGTCTCGGTGATCGCGATCGGCGTGCTGCTGCTGATCCTCAACTGGTTCTACCACCGCGTCTACTGGGCCGAGCACCTGGCCGGGTTCCACCAGCGCAAGCAGCGCCTGCTGCGCGGCACTGGGGTCGGTCTCGTCGCTGCGCAAACCCTCGGGCTCGCGGCGCTCGGCTTCTCGAGTGTCTACCGCGAAGGGTTCGAGACCGTGCTCTTCCTGCAGGCTCTGACGCTCGAGGCCGGGATGCTGGCCGTGCTTCCCGGAGTCATGCTCGGGCTTGCGGCGACGCTGGCCGTCGGCGGGCTGACGATCCTGCTCGAGCGCAAGCTGCCGCACCGCAAGATGCTGATCGTGACCGGTGTCCTGATGACCTGGGTGCTCGTCATTCTCGTCGGGAAGACCGTGCAGACGTTCCAGGTGGTCGGCTGGCTGCCCGTGGCGCCGATCGAGGGCCTGCAACTGCCCTACTGGGCCGGCATCTGGCTCGGCGTCTACCCGACCTGGCAGGGAGTCGCGGCTCAGGTCGCCGCAGCCTCGTTCGTGGTCGGCAGCTACCTCGCCGCCGAGCACGTTCGCGCGCGGCGCCGGCGCAGAGTGCTGGCCTCGGCTCCGGCCACGCGCTGACCGCCGGGCCGGGCGAGATCGATCGAACAGCGCCCGCGGTCACGAGCATCACCGCGCGTAACCGCAGCCGGCTGCCCTTCCAGGGCGACAACAAGCGCTTCACGACGATCTCGCCGAACGGCGACAAGCTCCGCGAGTCGGCCAAGATCCACTTCACGCTGAACGAGCGCGCCCGCGTCCATTTCGAGGTGACGACGACGATCAGCTCGCCCGTCACGATCTACGAGCTGACGGCGAACCTCCGCCCAGGCCCGCACACGTTCACCTGGCACCCCCACTGGTCGGTGCCCGCACGGACCTACCTGCTCCGGATCACCGCCGTCGACGGCGCCGGCAACAGCCGCACCTACGGCGCCGAGAACGCGAAGGAAGGACGCCGCCTCAAGTCGGCGGTCGTGCGCCTGCTCGGCGTCGATGCCGGGTTCACTGCGGAGAGCTACGTCGCCACGAGCTCTGCTCGCCTCGCGGTCGAGACCGATGCAGCCGGCCTCACGCTCCAGACCTTCCGGGCGGGCGGCGAGGACGTCGGAACCTTCAGCGACTCGATCATGAACGGCGTGCCGGTGAGCGCGCCCGTCACGATTCCCTGGAGCGCCCGCCACCGGCGCGCGACGCTCAACTACGCGGTCGGCCCCTGGTCGACGGGGGTCTACTTCGTCAAGCTCACCGCGAACGACGGGCGCATCGGCTACGCCCCGTTCGTCATCCGGCCAACGGTCTTCGGCGAGACCAGCCGCGTCGCGGTCGTCATGCCGACGAACACGTGGCAGGCGTACAACTTCCGCGACGCCGACGGCAACGGCTGGGGCGACACGTGGTACGCCAAGGGCGCGCAGAGCACGGCGAGGCTCGGTCGTGCCTTCATCCGGCGTGGCGTCCCCCCGCAATGGCGGAAGTACGACCTCGGCTTCCTGCGCTGGCTCAGCGCCACACGCAAGCAGACCGAGATCCTGACCGAATCCGACCTCAACAGCATCCGGACCGCCGAGGAACTGGTCGCGCTCTACGACCTCGTCATCTTCCCCGGACACACGGAGTACGTGACGCCGCACGAGTTCAACCTGATCGAGGGCTACCGCAACCTCGGCGGCAACCTCGCGTTCCTGTCGGCGAACAACTTCTTCTGGCGCGTGGTTCAAGACGGACGGACCCTGCGACGGACGCGGAAGTGGCGGGACATGGGTCGGCCCGAAGCGAGCATCCTCGGCACGCAGTACCGCGCGAACGACGACGGGAAGATCCAGCGCCCGTTCGTCGTCCGCGGCGCGACGGCGGCGCCGTGGTTCTTCGCCGGCACGGGCTTTGGTGACGGCTCCACGTTCGGCGAGGAGCTGGGCGGCTACGGGATCGAGATCGATCAGACGACGACATCGACTCCGCCGGGGACGATCGTCCTGGCGGAGATTCCCGATCTCTACGGCCCAGGATTGACCGCCCAGATGACCTACTACGAGGCGGGCGGCGCGAAGGTCTTCGCCGCCGGGGCGATCGACTTCGGCGGGACCGCGATGCTCTCCTCCGTGCGGCGTATGCTCGAGAACCTGTGGGCCCGCCTGGCGTCACCATAGAGATCCGCGAGCTCCGCTCTGAGGACGCCGAGTTCCTCGGCCAGATGCTGTACGAGGCGCTCTTCTGGAGCCCGGAGAAGGAGCGCCTGCCGCCGGAGTTCGTGCTCGCACATCCCGAAGTCACCCGGTACCACGAGGGCTGGGGCCGCCCCGGCGACGCCGGGCTCGTCGCAGAGGTCGACGGTCGCCCGGTCGGGGCGGTCTGGTACCGCCTCTTCAGCGAGGCCGACCACGGCGAGGGCTATGTCGACGACGAGACGCCGGAGCTCGCGATCGCCGTCGCCGAGGAGCACCGCGGCGCCGGGATCGGTGCGGCGCTGATGACCGCGATCGCGGATCGTGCTCGAGTCGACGGCGTCGGCCGGATCTCACTCAGCGTCGATGCGGAGAACCCGGCGCGGCGGCTCTATGCCCGGCTCGGCTACGTCGACTACGAGCCCGGCGACGGGCTCGGCCGCATGCTGCTCGAGCTCTGAACGGCCCTACGCCGCGACGGCCGGGACTTCAGGCGTCGCCTCGCCGCTGTGCCGAAATGCGATCGTGGCGAAGGCGAGCGCCGTCGCGGTCATCCCGATCGCGACGGCTGCGAAGACGCGGCTGACGCCCCACGGCTCGAGCAGCTGGCCGGCCACGAGGAACCCGAGCGGCTGCGCGAGCGCGGCGACCGAGATCAGCGCAGCCATCACCTTCGGCCGCAGCTCGACGGGCGTCCGGGCCGTGATGACGCCGATCGTCGGCCCGTTCACGAGCGGTGCGAAGAGCAGCGCGACGAACAGGGTCGCCATCACGCCCCAGGCAGGCAGGTCGAACGGCAACAGCCAAAGTGGGAGGCACATGCACACGATCGCCACACCTGCGAGCCGGAGGGGAGGCAGCCGCTTCACGACCAGCACCGCGCCGACACTGCCGAGCAAAGCGCCGGCGCCGATCGCGGTGTAGAAGAGCCCCGCGATCTTCGAGTTCCCGGAGAAGGCGTCGAACGCGTAGTACGGCAAGGCTGCGGAGAGCCCGGCCGCGAGGAAGTTCAGCACGACCACGGTGATGCCCAGCCGCGCGAGCAGCTTGTCGCGAACGAAGAACTGGATTCCCGCGAGCACGCCGGTCGCGATCGAGGCGCCGAGTTTCTTCGTCCGCGGCACGAACCCGATGAGGAGCAGGAACGAGACGACGTACGTCGCCGCATCGACGTAGAGCACGTTCGGCGCACCGAGGAACGGAATCAGAATCCCTGCGAGCAACGGGCCGGCAAGCCCGGCGAACGCGGTTCCGCCCTCGATCATGCTGTTCGCCTGCGCAATCGTCGTCTCGTCCTCGCCGACGAGCTCCGGCAAGATCACCCGCTGCGCCGCGAAGTACGGGGCCATGAAGCAGCCGAGCACGAAGACGAGCGCGATCAGCAGCGGGAAGCTGAGCAGGTCGAACGAGTGCAGGATCGGCAGCGAGGCCAGGAGCGGCGCGCGCGCGGCGTCGCAGACCAGCATCGTCGTGCGCGCGCCAAGCCGCTCGACGACCATGCCGCTCGGAATGCCGAAGATCGCCATCGGCAGGATCTCGGCGGCGAGGACGACCGTCATCTTCGCGGCCGATCCCGTCGTCACGAGCACGAACCACGGAAGCGCCAGATAGGTCATGCGCGAACCGAGGATCGACGTGATCTCGGCGGCGACGAGCGCGATGATCGGTCTCTTGCTCACCAGCGCGATAATAATACGTCCGTACGTTTTTGTAAAGTGAGATGCGATGCCGAAGGTGACCGAGGAGCACAAGGAGGCCCGCCGCGAGCAGATCCTCGCCGGCGCCCAGCGTGCGTTCGCGCGGCACGGCTACGAGGGGGCGACGGTTGCGCGGCTCGAGCAGGAGACCGGTCTCTCCCGCGGCGCCATCTTCAACTACTTCGAGAACAAGGAAGCGCTCTTCGTCGCGCTCGTGCGGCGCTCGTCCGACCGGCTTCGTCGAGATCTGGCTCGAGCACGGGTACCGGGCCCTGCTCGAGGCGTCACGCACGAGGATCCGGCGTGGCTCTCGGTCCAGATCGAGGCGGCGCGGCGCGTCCGCACCGACGACCAGCTTCCGGGAGATGCTCAAGCGACTCGACGCGGACGTGCAGGCACAGCGGGAGTCGCGCTTCGAGCGTCTCGGCGGGGTCACGCGCGACGACGTCCCGATCGAGGTGATCGCCCAGTTCCTCGGCATGCTCGCGAACGGGGTCGCGTTCGCACGCGTGACCGACGACCCGATGCCCGACCTGGACCAGCTGATGACGCTGATCGAGACCGGCGTCGCGCCGCGTTAGCTGCAGCGCGCGCCGAAGCTGAGCTTCCGGCGCAGCACCTTGCCCTGGGTCGCGATGTCGACGTGCACGCAGCGTGCGCCGGAGACGAGGAAGTAGCCCGGGAACTGCGTGCCCCGGTTCCAGGGCTCGCGGGAGCGGACGACGTCGCAGCCCGGAAGCGGACGCTCTGTGTGCCGTCCGCGAGCGGAACGCCCGTGCTGTCCTTTCGGCGGATCGAGTTGTAGCCCAGCGCTGCGTACGCGCGTGAGCGCGGAGCGATCGTCACCGTCGGCGCGGCGTTCGAATTGACGACGACGAGCACCTTCAGTGGATTCCCCCTCCCCGCTCCGACCGGGTCGAGGTACATGCGGTCGTAGCCGTTCTTCATCCCGACGAACGCGACGTGACCGGCAACCATTGCCCGCTCGCGCCAGCCCTGGCCGAGATCGCCGAACGCACTCGACGAGCAGTTGCGGACGTACGGCTCAGGCTCGTCCGCGAGCGCGGGGACCGCGACGACCAGGGCCAGCAGCAGCGCAGCGACGACGCGCATGCCGGAAGCTTAGGACAGGCCGAGCTCGGCTCGCGTACGCGCGCGCGTAGATCGCCTTCAGCTCCTGCACGCGGTCGATGTAGTGGCGCGTCTCGGCGAACTCGATTCCCGTTCCTGCTTCCCGCCAGCGGTCGACGTTGGCCTGGCCCGCGTTGTAGGCGGCCAGGGCGAGCTCCTCGTCGCCGTACTTGTCGAGCAGGTGGCGGAAATACCAGGAGCCGTAGCGGATGTTCAGCTCCGGGTTTCGCAGGTCGTCAGGCTTCCAGCTGTTCCCACCGGTGCGGTCCGCGATGCCCTGGCCCGTCTCGGGGAGGAGCTGCATCAGGCCGACCGCTCCGGAAGCCGAGACGGCGTCCGCGTCGAACTTGGACTCCTGATAGATCATCGCGGCGACGAGCTCTGGGTCGAGGTGGTAGTTCTCGGCGTGGCCGACGACGAACTCCTCGTAGCGGAGCGGGTAGCGCAGCCGCTCGTACCAGCGCGGCTCCGTCTCGAGCACGTAGACGGCGAACGACGCGACCACGAGGGCCAGCACGCCGAAGCTGAGGATCTTCACGCCGTCAGCTCCGCCATCACACCGGCGACCCACGCGTCGAGATCCTCGAGCGTCCCCGTGTTGACGTAGACGAAGTCGGCGCGGGCGGCCTTCTCCTTGTCCGGCAGCAGCCGCTCGTCGCGATCGTCGCGGGCAACACGGCGGCGCTGCTCGCGCAGCTTGGCCGGAGCCGTGATCACGACCACCTTGTCGAAGCGCTTGTCCCCGCCGGTCTCGTACAGGAGGGGCACCTCGGTGACGGTGACGGCCGGCGGATTCGGAAGCTCGGCAAGCTGTTCGCGCCAGCGGAGGTACTCCGCGGCCACGCGCGGGTGCAGGAGCTGCTCCAGGAAGTCGAGCTTCGCCCGGTCGGCGAACACCTTCTTCGCGACGAGGCCGCGATCGACCTCGCCGTCCGCGTTCAGGACGTCGTCACCGAGCTCTCGCGTGATCGCGGCGCGCACCTCGGGATCCGAGCGAAGCAGGTGATGGACGATCTCGTCGCTCGAGACGGTCGCAGCGCCCGCCTTCTGGAATGCGTACAGCGCTTCGCTCTTGCCGGCCCCGATCCCGCCGGTGATCGCGACCGCGATCGGCCGAGACAACTTACGCTGCGGGAGTGGATTCGGGCTCGTCGCCCGATGCAGCATCCGACTCGGCCGCCGGCTCGTCGACCGGTTCGTCTCCGGCGGCAGCCTCGGCCTCGACGGTCGACTCGGCCTCCACCTCGACCTCGGCAGCGGCGTCCGACTCCGGCGCCGGCGCGTCCTCGAGCTCCGGCTCCGCTGCTGCCTCCGGCTCTGCGGCGGCCTCCGGCTCTGCGGCGGCCTCGGGCTCCGGCTCGGCCGCAGCCTCGAGCTCGGGCGTCGCCTCAGCTTCAGCAGTCACAGCCTCCGCAGCCTCCGCTTCCGGAGCCCCAGCTTCCGGAGCCTCAGCGACTTCGGGAGCCTCGACGGCCTCGGAGAGCTCGGGCGCCTCGTCAGCCCCGGCGCCTGCCGGGAAGACGTCCTCGGAGAGGTTCAGGTTCGGCGTCAGGTGGACGGACTCGCCGCCGTCCGCGCGCGGGAGCGGCTCCTGCCCCTCCTCGACCCGCTTCAGCGAGAGCGAGAGGCGGCGCCGCTCGGCGTCGACCTCGAGGATGAGCACGTTGACCGCGTCGCCCTGCGAGACGACCTCGCGCGGGTTCTCGACGTGGTGCTGCGCCAGCTCGGAGATGTGCACGAGCCCCTCGACGCCGGGGAGGATCTCGACGAAGGCGCCGAACGTGACGACCTTCGTCACGCGCCCTTCGACGACGTCGCCCTCGCTGTAGCTCTCGATCACCTGCTGCCACGGATCCGACTGCGTCTGCTTCAGGCCGAGTGAGATCCGCTGGCGCTCGCGGTCGATGTCGAGCACCTTGACCTTGACCTCCTGGCCGATCTCGAGCACCTCCGAGGGGTGGTTGACGTGGCTCCACGAGAGCTCGGAGATGTGGATCAGGCCGTCCATCCCGTCCAGGTCGACGAAGGCGCCGAAGTCGACGATGTTCGAGATCGTCCCCTCGACGATGTCGCCCGGGTTGAGCCGGTCGAGAATCTGCTGGCGCTGCTCCTTGCGCTCGTCCTCGAGGACGGCGCGACGGGAGAGCACGACGTTGTTGCGCGACCGGTTCAGCTCGATCACCTTGCAGCGAAGCTCGGTCCCCATGAACTCGTCGAGATCCTGCACGCGGCGGATGTCGACGAGCGAGGCGGGCAGGAAGCCGCGAACGCCCAGGTCGAGGATCAGGCCGCCCTTGACGACTTCGATCACGCGGCCGATGACCGGCTCGCCGGACTCGGCAGCGGCCTCGATCTTCTTCCAGGCGAGCTCGAACCGCGCGCGCTTCTTCGACAGGATCAGGCGCCCCTCGGCGTCCTCCTTCGTGAGCACCAGCGCGTCGATCTCCTCGCCCACCGAGACCTCGTCGGCCGGGTTGACCGAGCGGCGGATCGAGAGCTCGGCGACCGGGATGACGCCCTCCGACTTGTAGCCGATGTCGACGAGCACCTCGTCCTTGTCGACGCGGACGACCGTGCCGTGCACGACCTCGCCCTCGTTGATCGTGGGGAAGGTCGACTCGTAGTCGGGGATCAGCTCGCCGTCAGGCCCGGTTACCCAGACCCCTTCTTCGGCTTGCTGCGGCTTCTCGATGGTGTCGTTCGCCATAACGAGTTGCGCAGTATAGCCAGGTCCAGCCCGAGCTCACCGGCCGCGGCCCGGGCTTAGTAACAGTCTGTTACTTGGCTTCGTTCCAGTCGTCGCCGACGCCCACGTCGACGGCGAGCGGCGGGTCGAGCGGGTACGCGGCGCACATCTCCGCCCGCACGAGCTCCTTCGTCGCGCTCGTCTCCGTCTCGGGCGCCTCGAGCAGGAGCTCGTCGTGCACCTGGAGGACGAGGCGAGCGCCCCTCCCCTCCTCCCGCAACCGGTCGTGGATGCGGATCATCGCCACCTTGATGATGTCCGCCGCGGTGCCCTGCATGACCGAGTTGACCGCGAGCCGCTCGCCGAGGGCGCGGGTCTGGCGGTTGCGGACGCGGATCTCCGGGATCGGCCGGCGCCGGCCGAGCAGCGTCGTCACGTAGCCGTCCCGCTCGGCCTGCTCGATCGTGCGCTGGATGAAGTCCTGCACGTGCGGGAAGCGCGCCAGATAGGTGTCGATGTACTCCTGGGCCTGCTCCCGCGGAATCTCGAGGTTCTCGGAGAGGCCGAACGACGAGATGCCGTAGATGATCCCGAAGTTGACCATCTTGGCGACGTTGCGCTCGTCCTTGGTCAACTGCGCAGGGTCCTTGCCCAGCACCTCCGCCGCCGTCGCCGTGTGAATGTCCTCGTTGCGGGCGAACGCCTCGCGCAGGCGCGGCTCGCCGGAGACGTGCGCCAGGATCCGCAGCTCGACCTGGCTGTAGTCGGCCGAGATCAGCCGGTGCCCCTGCTCGGCGACGAACGCGGAGCGGATCTCGCGCCCGAGCTCGGTGCGGATCGGGATCGCCTGCAGGTTCGGGTTCGTCGTCGAGAGGCGGCCCGTGGATGCCGCCGCCTGGTTGAAGGTCGTGTGCAGCCGGCCGTCGGCCTCGGAGATCAGGAGCGGGAGGGGCTTCAGGTACGTGTTGACGAGCTTCGAGAGCTCGCGCCACTCCTCGATCACCCCGACGATCTCGTGCTCGCCGCGGATCGACCGGAGCACACGCGTGTCCGTCGAGTAGCCGGTCTTTCCCTTGCGGCCCGGCGTCAGCTCGAGCTTCTCGAACAGGATCCGCGCCACCTGCTGGGTCGAGCCGAGCATGAACTCCTCGCCCGCGAGCTCGTACGCCTTGGCCTCGAGCTCCTCGACGCGGTCGGCGAGCCGGGCGGTGATCTCGCCCATCCGGTAGGTGTCGATCTTGACGCCCGCGTCCTCCATCGAGGCCAGCACCGCCGTCAGCGGCAGCTCGATCTCGTCGTAGAGCCGCTCGGAGCCACGTTCGACGACCCGCTCGCGCATCGGCCCGGCGAGGCGGCGCGCGGCCTCCGCGCGCGTGATCAGCGCCGTGGTCTCCTCCTCCGTCGCCGGCTCGGGGATCACTTCGAGCCCGTACTCGCGCTGGAGGTCGTCGATCAGGTACTCGGAGCGGCCGGGCTCGATCAGGTACGCCTCGATCAGCGTGTCGTCCGCCGGCCGCATCGTCAGCCGCGGCAGCGACTTGTAAGTCGTGAGCGACGAGCTGGGCGTCGCGGAGCTTCGACGGGGCACTCTCGTCCCACGCGCCGACCGTGACGCCATCCTCCTGCGCGAGCGCGAACCGGCCGTCGATGACGGCGATCCCCGCGCGACCCTGCACGTGGGGCAGCTCACCCTCGTGCCACGGGACGACGGTGCCGGCCACCGGGACCGGCACGGCCGCCGGGATCGCGTCCTCGAGGTCGTCGATCCGGTTCAGCAGCGCGCGGAACTCGTACCGGCGGAACATCTCGCGGAGCTGCGAGCGGTCGGGCGGCTCGAGGACGATCCCGGTCGGATCGAAGTCGAGATCGAGATCGCGCCGCATCGTCGCGAGCTCCTTCGACATGCGCGCCTGGTCGGCGAACTCGGTGATGTTCTTGCGGCGTGCCGGCGAGAGCTCGTCCGCATGTGCGATCACCTCCTCGAGCGAGCCGTACTGCGCGATCAGCTGTCCCGCGGTCTTGTCGCCGATCCCGGGGACGCCCGGAATGTTGTCGGAGCTGTCGCCCTTGAGCCCGATGAAGTCGGGCACCTGGTCCGGGCGCACGCCGTAGCGGAGCTCGACCCGCTCGGGCGTGTAGACGTGCACGTCCGCGACGCCGCGCGGGGTCATCATCAAGGTGATGTTCGGCGAGCAGAGCTGGAACGCGTCGCGGTCGGTCGAGACGACGGTCGTCTTCACGCCGGCCTCGTCGGCCCGGGTGGCGAGCGTGGCGATGACGTCGTCCGCCTCCCAGCCCTCGAACTCGAGGTTGCGGTAGCCGAACGCCTCGACGATCGGGCGGAAGTGCGGGAACTGCTCGCGGAGCAGGTCGGGCATCGGCCGCCGCCCGAGCTTGTAGACGACGTCCGCGGCCTCGGCGACGGCGGCACGGTGGGTCGGGCTCGAGTCCCAGGCGACAGCGACACCCTTCGGCCGGTAGTCCGAGAGAAGCTTGAAGAGCATGTTCGCGAAGCCGAGGAGGGCGTTCGTGGGGAAGCCGTCGCTCGTCGCGAGCTCTTCCGGCAGCGCGAAGAAGGCCCGATAGGCGAGGTTGTTGCCGTCGACGAGGAAGAGCTCGGAGTCGCGTGCAGGCCCGTCGTCGAGCTGCAGCTCCTGTCCTGTCAGCGTCTTCGGCACACCCTGACGCTATCGTCTCGCCGCAATGACGCGCCTCTCGATTCGCCCATTTTCCGACGAGTACATCGCCCACGCCGGCGAGCTGCTCGCGGCCCGCCACTCGGCTCATCGCGCAGCCGAGCCGCTGCTGCCACAGCGCTACGAAGACCCCGCCGAAGCGGCGAAGGAGGTCGAGGCGCTCGCGCAAGCCGACGGTGCGAGCGGCGTCGTCGCCCTCCGAGGCTCGCGGGTCGTCGGCTATCTGCTGGGGATCCGCAAGCGCGACGAGATCTGGGGCCCGAACATCTGGGTCGAGCTCGCGGGGCATGCCGTCGAGCAGCCGGAGGATCTGCGCGACCTGTACGCAGCCGCCGCGGGCAAGTGGGTCGACGAGGACGAGCGACCACGCCACTATGCGTTCGTCCCGGCGTCGGACCGAGCCCTCGTCGAAGCGTGGGCGAGAGTCGGGTTCGGCCAGCAGCACGCGCACGGGATTCAGGAAGTTGTCGCCACCGACTGGCCGGCGGCTGTTCGGCTCGCGACGATCGAGGACGTCGATGGACTGGTCGACCTCGACCCAGAGCTGACGGACTACCAGACCCAATCGCCCGTCTTCGCGCGCGGTCTTCCCCAGGAAAGCCCGGAGGAGCTGCGGACGGAGATCCTCGAAGACCTGGCCGATGACGCGCACGGCGACCTCGTCGTGGAGCAGGAGGGGCGAATCGTCGGCTCCTTCGTTCTCGCCCCGGTCGAGAAGTCGAGCGTGCACTCGGGGCTCGCCCGGCCCGACAGTGCGGTGGTGCTCGCCTGGGCAGCGACGCGGCCGGACATCCGCGGCTCGGGCGTCGGGCTGGCGCTGATGCAGGCGGCGTACGCGTGGGCGGGCGAGCGCGGCTACGAGACGATGGTCGCGGACTGGCGCGTGGCCAACCTGCTCGCATCTCGGTTCTGGGCGGGGCGCGGCTTCCGCGAGACGTTCCTGCGGCTGTACCGGCACATCCCGTAGTGGTCCGAGTCCCGATCCCGTCGGGCTCCCGCGTCGCCGTCGTCAACGCGCCCGAGGACGCGGTGGTGCTCCGCCCGCCGCCACCGTCGGAGGCGATCGCCGACGTCGGCGCGGCTGTGCGAGATGCGCTCCGCTTTCCCCTCTCCGGCGCGCCGCTCGAAGCGCTGATCACGCGCGGCGGGCGGGCGACGATCGTCGTCGAGCCGCCCGAGCTGCCGGTGCCGAGCGCGCCCAACGATCCGCGCCGGGAGGCGCTTGCGGCGACGATCGCCGAGCTGGAGCGACTCGGCGTCCCGTCGGAGCGGCAGACGATTCTGATCGCGGGCGGGCTGAACCGCCGAGCGGGCCAGCGTGAGCTCGAGATGCTCGTCGAGCCGCACACGGCGCGCCGCTTTCGGGGTCAGGTCGAGGTGCACGATGCCGAGGCGCCCGACCTGATCGACCTCGGCAGCGCCGGTCGCACGCCGCTGCGGGTCAACCGTCTCGTCGCCGAGACGAACCTCGTCGTCTGCGTCTCCGCGGCCGAGACGGTCGTCCACGGCGGCGCGGGCGCCCTGCTCGGCGCCTGCGGGGCCGACACGGTGCGGGCGGCCACCTCGTACTCGCTGCTCGAGACGACGGCGTCGCGCGGCTGGCAGCTGGGCGTTGCGCTCGAGCGCACTCTCGCAGCGCGCGTCCCGCTGATCGGCGCGTCGCTCGTTCTCAACCCACCAAGGCTGCTCGGCCGCTTTCGCGGCTACCCCTACGACGAACGCGCGCTCAAGCACCTCGCCGCGTCGCCGCTGACGGCGCGTCTCGCTCCTGCCCTCGGGCATCCGGCGCCGGCTGCTCGACGACCTCCCCCGCGAGCTCACCGCGGTGGCCGCGTTCGCCGGCCCGCCATCGGTCGCGCATGCGGAGGCGCTCCTGCGCGGGATCGCGCGACGGGCAGTCCGCGTCGACCGGCCACTCGACGCAATCGTCATCGGGATGCCGTGGCAGCACCACCACTCGCCGCGCGAGCGCCTCAATCCGCTCACTGTGGCCACTGTGGCGCTCGGGCTCGCACTCCGCCTCTGGCGCGACGCCTTCCCGGTCGCAGAGGGCGGGACGGCGATCGTGCTGCACCGGCTGACGCGCCACTTCGCGCACGGGACGCAGGATCCGTACCGCTCGCTCTTCCACGAGTTGCGAGAAGGGCGAACGAGCGAGGAGCTCGTGTCGGCCGAGCAGGCAGCCGCGAACGACGACCGCGCGCTCGCCTCCTACCGCTCCGGCCGCGCCTGTCACCCGATCCTCCCCTACGCCGACTGGGAGAGCTGCCGGCCGGCCCTCGACCGGCTCGGCGCGGTCGTCGTCGCCGGCTGCCGCGACCACCAGGCCGCTCGGGCGCTCGGATTCGTCCCGACCCACGGGCTTTCGAGTGCGCTGGAGATGGCGCACGGCCGCGCCGGCGGCAGGGCCAGGCTCGGCCTTCTCCTCGGCCCGCCCTACTTTCCCCTCGAGGTCGGTGCGGGCTAGTCGATTCCCAGGTACGCCTTGCGCACCTGCTCGTTCGCGCTCAACTCCTTCGCCGGCCCTTCGAGCGCGATCACGCCGGTCTCCATCACGTAGCCCCGGCTGGCGGCGTCGAGCGCCATCAGCGCGTTCTGCTCGACGAGCAGGATCGGCGTTCCCTGCGCGTTGATCGTCCGCACGATCTCGAAGATCCTCTCGACGAAGATCGGCGCGAGGCCCATCGACGGCTCGTCGAGCAGGAGCAGCTTCGGGCGGGCCATCAGCGCGCGTCCCATCGCCACCATCTGCTGCTCGCCGCCGGACATCGTCCCCGCCTTCTGCTGCTTCCGCTCGGCGAGCCGGGGGAAGAGATCGAAGACGCGATCCAGGTCCTCCGGGAAATTCGCCTTGTCGGTGCGCTGGAACGCGCCCATCTCCAGGTTCTCCAGCACGCTCATGCGCGGGAAGAGCCGCCGTCCCTCGGGCGATTGCGCGATGCCCATCTTCACGATCGTGTGCGGGGCCGCGTTCGTGATGTCTTGTCCCTGAAAGCGAATCACCCCCTGGCGGGGATGGTTGACGCCGTTGATCGAGCGCAGCGTGGTCGACTTGCCGGCTCCGTTCGCGCCGATCAGGGTCACGACCTCGCCCTCGTGGACCTTGAGCGAGATCCCCTTGAGCGCATGGATCGAGCCGTAGTACGTGTGGACGTCCTCGAGCTCGAGAACGACCGCGTTGCCGGCCGCAGGCTCAGCCACCGCTGGTCGCCGCCTTTCCGAGGTACGCCTCGATCACGCGATCGTCCTTCTGGACCTCTTGCGGCGTGCCCTCGGCGATCTTCTCCCCGTAGTCGAGCACGGTGACGCGATCGGAGATCCCCATCACGACCTTCATGTCGTGCTCGATCAGCAGGACCGTCAGCTTGCGCTCGTCTCGGAGGACGCGCACGAATGCCGTGAAGTCGGCGGTCTCCTGCGGGTTCATGCCGGCGGTCGGCTCGTCGAGGAGGAGGAGCTTCGGCTGCGTCGCGAGCGCGCGGGCAACCTCGAGCCGGCGCTGGTCGCCATACGGCAGGTTGCGGGCCACCTCGTTCGTCCGGCCGCGCAGGCCCGAGAACT
This sequence comes from uncultured Gaiellaceae bacterium, assembly GCA_963820565.1. GTDB lineage: Bacteria > Actinomycetota > Thermoleophilia > Gaiellales > Gaiellaceae > Gaiellasilicea. The sequence continues at coordinate 41,570 of CAWGAD010000006.1, read as the reverse complement.
TCAGCAGCTCGCGTGCCTGCGCCGCGGCGTCGCGCTCCTCGCGACGGACTCGCCGTGTGCCCAGGATCGAGCCGAAGATGCCGCCACGCATGCGGCAGTGCATCCCGACGAGCACGTTCTCGAGCGCGGTCATTTGCTGGAAGAGCCTGATGTTCTGGAACGTGCGGCCGATGCCGAGCTCGGTGATCGCATGCGGCGGCTTGTCGCTGACGTCGGTGTCGTCGAAGACGATCTTGCCCGCGGTCGGCTTGTAGACGCCCGTGAGCATGTTGAAGAACGTCGTCTTGCCGGCTCCGTTCGGGCCGATCAACGACACGATCGAGCCCTGCGGGATCGTGAAGTCGATGTCGTTCGTCGCGACGAGGCCGCCGAACTCCTTCCGCACCCGCTCGGCGACGAGCAGGTCAGTCATTTTCGGGGTCGCGGTCGGTGAGGGTGCCTTCCGTCGCGACGTCGTACAGCGGCGTATCCGCGACGCCGAACTCGTGCTCGCGCTTGTGCCGGCGTTCGGGGATCAGCCCCGCCGGCCGGAACAGCATCATCAGCACGATGATCACGCCGTAGAAGCCGAACTGGTACTTCGTCGGGTCGAAGTCGATCCCGGCCTCGTTCAGCTCCGAGCCGAGTGTGGCCAGGCCCTCGACGTTGAGGTAGCCGAGAATCATCCCGCCGAGGATCACCCCCCAGACCGACCCCATCCCGCCGAGAATGACCATGCAGAGCAGGAAGACGGAGATGTTGAAGTAGAAGTCCGCGGGAAAGGCACCGCTCTTGAAGCTCGCGTAGAAGGCGCCGGCGACGCCGCCGAAGAACGCGCCGATCGCGTACGACCAGGTCTTCGTCCGCATCAGCGGGACGCCCATCGCGGCGGCGGCCGTCTCGTCCTCGCGGATCGCGATCCAGGCACGCCCGAGCCGGGAGTCCCGCAGCCGGATCGAGCAGAAGACGGTGAACAAGAGCAGCGCCAACGCGGTCCAGTAGAACCACTGCGCGCGCTCGAACGACTGCTGGTAGCTGAGCGGGAGGCCAAGCGACTCGCCGACGCTGCCGAAGCCGGGGGAGTCGATCGGGCTGATCCCGAACGTGCCGTGCGTGAGGTCGAAGCCGAAGACGTTGTCGCCGTTGCGCACGACCTGCGGGATGATCTCGCCGAAGCCGAGGGTGACGATGGCGAGGTAGTCGCCGCGCAGGCGCAGCGTCGGCAGGCCGATCAGGATGCCCGCCACCGCGGTCAGCGTGCCGGCGATGATCAGCACGAGCCAGATCGACAGGTGGATGCCCGGCACCTCCTTCGAGATTCCGACCGAGCCGAAATGGAACGTCCACTGGTCGAACTGCTGCGACGCGAACCAGGCCGACGTATACGCGCCGACGGCGTAGAACGCGACGTAGCCGAGGTCGAGCAGGCCGGCGTAGCCGACGACGATGTTGAGGCCGACGGCCATCATCGTGAACACGATCATGATCACCATGTTTCCGACGCCGGGGATGAAGTCCCCGATCAGCGGCAGATCGCCGAGCGACTCGTAGTACTGCGGATACAGGAAGCCGAGCACGATCAGCGCGACGGCCACGAGCGCGCCGGGACCATAGCTCCGCACCCGGTCCTGGACAGGCGTTCATGCGCCCTCCGGCGTCCGCTCGCCGAGGATGCCCTCGGGCCGGAAGACGAGGATCAGGATCAGGATCCCGAACACGATCGTGCGCGTCCAGTCGGAGCCGGGCGTGTACCAGGTGAGCCCCTCGTTGAAGGCCTGGATGAAACCGATCACGAGCGCCCCGAGGACGGCCCCGGTGAGATTGCCGATCCCCCCGAGCACCGCCGCCGTGAACGCGATCAACCCGAGCTCGAAGCCGGTGTCGTAGCGCATGTTGAACTGGAGCAGGTAGACGATTCCGGCGGCGCCTGCGAGCGCGCCGGCGATTCCGAACGCGACGGAGATCGTCCGGTTCACGTTGATCCCCATCATCGCCGACGCCTCCGTGTCCTGCGAGACCGCGCGCATCGCCTTCCCCTGCTTCGTCGAACGGACGAACCAACTGAGCAGGATCAAGACGGGGATGGTGATCACGAGCGCCGACAGCTTGTTCCACGAATAGGTGATGTCACCGATCCCGATCGCCTCCGTGCGCGGGATGAACGACGGCACCGAGTGAAAGCTGACGCCGTAGAACGCGAGCGAGATGTTCTGGATGATGAAGGACATCCCGACCGCGGTGATCAGCGCAGCGAGGCGCGGAGCACGGCGCAGGCGCCGGTAGGCGACGAACTCGATCGTCGCGTTGATGAACGCGAACATGACCATGATCACGACGAGCGTCAGGAGCATGCCGCCGATGATCACGGCGACCGAGGACTCCCGGTCGAGGCCGAGCACGGTGACGATCAGCGTGCTGGCCACGAGCCCGGAGAGCGCGAAGACGTCGCCGTGCGCGAAGTTGATCAGCTGCAGGATCCCGTAGATGAGCGTGTAGCCGAGCGCGACCAGCCCGTAGATCGTGCCGTTCGTGAGCCCGATCAGGCCGACGTTGATGAACTCGGTCGGATCCTTGACGAAATTGACGACGAGCCACACGCCGACAAGAGCGACGAGCCCGTACCCGATCAGGGCGGTCGCACCGGACTTGCGAAGCCGGTCGAGCGTTGCCGTGAGCTGCGCCGGTGCCGCCATCAGGTGAAGAACCTAAAGGAACCTCGGGGGAGGGCCAAATGCCCTCCCCCGAGTCATGCCGAGTTCAGCCCCTAGCCGCGGGCTGCTTCGACGTTCTCCGGCTTCGGAGAAATCGTCGTGACGGTCTCGAGCTTGTCCGTGGCCTTGTAGATCGTGAAGCCCACGACTGCGCCTTCGGCGCCGCTCGGATCGCCGTTCTCGTTGATCTCGAAGCTGCCGAGATAGCCGTCAGTGACCTTCGTCTCGAACATCTTCGCGATCACGTCGCCCCGCGAGCCGTCCGACGCGGCGATCGCATCGAGCAATGCCTGCGCCGCCTCTGCGCCGTAGATGGCGTACGGATCGATGTTCTTACCGCCGAGCCGAGGCTTGAACGCCTCGGCGAACTCGGCGCCCTTGCCCTTGAACTGGTCGATCGGCACGCCGGCGACGCTCATGAACATGCCGGGGGCTGCTTCCGGAGCCTCGTCGATCGTCTGCTGCGTGGTGAAGCCGTCCGGAACGAACAGCTTGACCTCGCCGTCGTTCGGTCCGAGCACGGCCACCTTGTCCTTGATCACCTGGGCGCCGTTCTCGTCGATCAGACCGCCCAGGAAGACCGCGTCGGCGTCGGTGCCGCCGATCTTGCGGAAGGTCGACTCGTAGCTCGACGCCTTCGGATCCCACGCCGCGAAGCCGGCGATCTTGATCCCGACGGCCTCGGCCGCGTTCCTCAAGTTCGTCGCGACGCCGAGACCATAGGCCTCCTTGTCGTTCAGGATGTAGATGCTCGTGACGCCCTGCGCCTTGGCGAACTCCGCCACCGCGGCGCCCTGATAGGCGTCGTGGGCGACGACACGGGCGTAGTTGCGGCTACCGGACGGGTAGTACTTGTCCGGCTCGGTGCCGTCACAGCCTGGACCGCCCTCGGTGAGGCAGACGTACGTGTTCGCCGGCGAGATCATCGCGACGCCGCCGCCCGGAGCCTGGTTCAGCACCGGGATCTCGATCGCCGCACAGCCCGAGTTGAACGTGCCGATGACGCCGACGACCTTCTCGTTGGCGGCGTACGCCTGCGCGTTCGTCGAGCACTTGCCCGAGTCCCACTTGCCGGCCTGCGCCGTCGCGTCGTCGCACGACTGGAAGGCGACGTTGTGGTCGCCGGCCTTGAAGTTGGACTGCTCGAGGAGATACCGAATTGCCTCCACGATCTGGATCGTCTGCGTGCGAGACGAGCCCTGCAGCGGGAAGTCGGAAGCGATCAACACATCCGGTTCACCCTCGCCCTTGTACTCGACCGCCGTGCACGAGCTCGACGGCAGCGCCTCAACGCCGCCCGTGCCGCCCGTGGCTTCGGTGGTCGACCCACCGTCCCCGCCCTCTTCGTCGTCGCCGCCACAGCCCGCCGCGACGAGCGCAAGCGCTGCGACCAACAGGGCCAGAACGCTCAACAAACCACGCTTTCTGGAAATCAACTGCTTTCCTCCTCCGTCACCCTCTGACCAAGCCCGTCGTCGATCTGCACGCGTATGCGCAGCCCTCGTTGCGGGCGAATGGCGCAGTATTGCGGTAGCGGCGCGTGGGATCAACTTTGTGTCATCTGGAGGAACCGACGCTACGATCGCTCACAAGGCCGAAGTGGCGGAACTGGTAGACGCGCCGGACTCAAAATCCGGTTCCCCTCGGGGAGTGTGGGCCCAAACATGGGGGAACCCATGGTTCCCCCATGAGCCCCCTCCTTCACCGCGGCGCCCTTGTCGAACGTCCTTGGCCTCCGGCCGGCAAAGCCGGCCTCCGGCCGCGTAGCGGTCGCGCTCCTGACCCCCGGATACCATCCCCAAGCGAGCCGAAGTGGCGGAACTGGTAGACGCGCCGGACTCAAAATCCGGTTCCCCTCGGGGAGTGTGGGTTCGATTCCCACCTTCGGCATCACTCCACGACCGGACTTGCCGCCGCTGCGGCGGATCGAAGGGGACTAGTGGGGTTGAAGGCCCGCGTCGGCGCGCCTTAGGCGGCGGAACTCAACCGGTCTCGGTCTGCGCCGAGGTCGTGGCCGCCGGGGCCGTTGTCGGCGGCGGCTCAGTCGTCGCCGGCGGCTCCGTCGTCGCTGGCGGCTCCGTCGTCGGCGGCGGCTCGGTCGTCGTCGGCGGCGCCTCTGTCGTTGTCGGCGGTGGCTCGGTCGTCGGTGGCGGCGCGGTCGTCGGCGCCGGAGCAACGCTGGTCGTGGGCGGCGTTGTCGACGTGGTCGCCTGCGTCGTCGTCTCCGCGGTGGTGGCGGACGGAGGAACGGTCGTCTCTTGCGTGTCGGGCTGCGTCGAGCCGGTCGGGACCGGCACGGAGACCGAGTCGGTCGCGCTGTCGGAGCTCGATCCGTCGGAGGTCGCGAGGAAGGCGGCTCCGATCCCCGCGCCGAGGAGCACGAGCGCCGCGAGGGCGGCCAGCGCGACGGGCCGGCGGCTCGCCGGCGCCGGGCGAGGGGTCAGGACTGCGGTGACCTCCCCCGTGGGTTCGTCGAGCGCGTCGACCTCCAGCAGCTGCAGAAGCGCGCCGAGTGCCTGCTCGTCATCCGCCAGTGTCCCGCCGCCGCTGAACCCGGAGACCTTGGCGTGGCCCTCCGCATCGAGCAGGACGTAGGCCGGCCCGAGCGATCCGTGTGTCACACCCTGCTCATGGGCGTACGCGATCGCGGCGGTGACGCCGGCGGCGGCAAGCCGTGCCTCCCGTCCCGGCAGCGGGCCTGCAGCAAGCCGCTGCTCGAGCGACCCTCCCGCGAGGTACTCGAAGACCGCGTAGCGCTCGCCGTCCTCCTCGCCCTGGTCGAAGACCTGCACGATGTTCGGATGGGCGAGCGTGGTGACGCCGACGTCGCCGGCCGGCAGCTTCACGAGAACTTCTCGCTCGAGATCGGTGTCTACGGCGCGCCAACTCGAGCCGCCGACTTGCTCGAGCAGCTCATACCGTCCCGCAATCAGGCGCCGCACCACCACAGTGCTTGTACCGCAGATGCGCCTGCGTTACACCGCGCGGGCTTTATGCGATCAGATCAACTGCTCGAGCTCGGCTTCATACCGCGGCGGCTCGAGTGCGATCCCCACCGCCGCACCGCGTCCCCGGCGCCCGCGACTCCGCCCAGGACTCGGAAGAGCACGAGGACGAGCACGTAGAGGATGGCGATCACGATCCAATCCCTCATCGGCGCCTCCTTTCGGCTTCCGCACCAAGTCTAGACTGCCCGCGTGGCACGAGTCGGGATTCTCACGGGCGGCGGCGACTGCCCCGGCCTCAACGCTGTCATTCGAGCGGTGACGCGGCGCTCGCTCGACCGCGGCTGGGAGGTTGCCGGCATCCGCGAAGGCTGGCGCGGACTGATCGACGGGATCGTCGAGCCGCTCGGGCACCGCGAAGTCTCGGGGATCCTCCCCCGCGGCGGGACCATCCTCGGCACCACGCGAACGAACCCGTACAAGATCGACGGCGGTGTCGACAAGGTGCTCGACACCTTCGAGCGGGAGGGGCTCGAGGCACTCGTCGCGATCGGCGGAGAGGACACGCTCGGCGTCGCCGCGAAGCTGTTCGCCGCGCACGGCTTCCCCGTCGTGGGCGTACCGAAGACGATCGACAACGACCTCAGCGGCACCGACTACACCTTCGGCTTCGACACCGCCGTCACGATCGCCACCGAGGCGATCGACCGCCTGCACACGACGGCCGAGTCGCACAACCGCGTCATGGTCGTCGAGGTGATGGGCCGGCACGCGGGCTGGATCGCGCTCCACTCCGGGATCGCCGGCGGCGCCGACGTGATCCTCATCCCGGAGCAGCCCGTCACCGTCGAGGACGCGTGCAGCCTGCTCGAGAAGCGGCATCAGACCGGCAAGGACTTCTCGATCGTCGTCGTCAGCGAGGGCTACGAGCTGACCTACGCGTCCGGCGACCACACGCTCGTCGCCGCGGAGGCACGCCCGACCGATCAGTTCGGTCACGTCGTCCTCGGCGGCGTCGGCGGCGAGCTCGCCCGCGAGATCGAGGAGCGAACCGGCTTCGAGACGAGGGTCACCGTGCTCGGCCACGTCCAGCGCGGCGGCACCCCCACCCCGCGCGACCGCGTGCTCGCGACCCGCTACGGACTGAAAGCTGCCGATCTCGCCCACGAGGGCACCTTCGGCCGGATGGCCGCTCTCCACGGCGACGCGATCGTCGACGTCTCGCTCGAAGAGGCGACGAGGGAGCTCAAGACCGTCCCGCCCGAGTGGTACGCGGTCGCGCAAGCCTTCGCCGGCTAGCCAAGTAACAGTCTGTTACTTAGTCGAAGAGGAGCAGCAGCGCGTCGGTCGGGGCGTAGTCGTCCGTCAGGACCGGGACGTCCTCGGTCGAGATCGGCGCGTCGACGCGGCCGCGGATTGCCTCCGTCAGGTCGGGCGCGCCCGGTGAGCTGCGGCGCACCTCGCGCCAGCGCTCGAGCAGGAACTCCTTCGAAGGAGCGGCCGCATCGCCCGAGACGAGGATGACGTTCCGGATCACCTCGAGATCCTTGCCGCCGGAGTCGAGCACCGGGTGGACCGAGACGGTCGGGAAGACCGCGCGGTAGGTGCGGAGCATCGAACGGAAGAGGCGCGAGTCCGGCCCGCGGACCGCTCCGATGATGTTCGTGACGACGGTGCCGCCGGGCGCCAGCCGCGACCGGACGAGCTCCAGGAACTCGCGGGTCGCCAGGTGGAAGGGAATCGCGTCCGAGTAGAACGCGTCCACGATGATCGTGTCCCACGGGCCGTCGTTGGCGGCGACATAGCGGCGGCCGTCCTCGACCTCCACCTCGAGCCGCGGGTCGCGTGGCAGCTCGAAGTACTTGTACGCGACGTCGACGACCTCGGAGTCGAGCTCGACGGCGTCGATGTGGACGCTCGGGAAGTCGCGCCAGGTGCGCTTCGGCGCCGAGCCGCCGCCGAGCCCGATGTAGAGCACGCGCTTCGTCTGCGGCCGGTAGGCGAACGGGAGCTGGAGGTAGTCGGAATAGCCGAAGCGCGTCCGGTAGGGGTCGTCCAGGTACATGCCGCTCTGGAAGGAGCTGTCGAAGCGGAGGTACCGGGTCGTGTCGTCGTCGACGACCGCGATCCGGTGGTACTGCGAGTCCTTGGTGTGGACGATCTTGTAGCCGGCCTGGTCGTCCTCGGAGCCGCCGATATCGCCACCCGGCGATTGCTGACGGTAGACCGGCGACCAGTTCCGGAGCTGCGATGCCGCCACCGTCTGACCCGACTCCGGCGCGAGCGACACGACGGCGCCGATGCTCACACCGGCCAGCGCCAGGGCGAGCGCGAATGCGACCGCCAGCCGCTCGACGAGGGCTACCGCCGCCGCAGCAAGGAGCAGGGCAACCGCCGCCGAGGCCAGCACCTGGTCGGTGCCGAGCTCCGGGATCAACCAGAACGCAGTCGCGAACGTGCCGGCGATCGAGCCCGCCGTCGAGATGGCAAAGAGGCGGCCGGCGATGTGGCCCAGATTCTCGATCGAGCTCGCGCGGAGGCGGACGGCGACAGGCGAGGCCATGCCGAGGACGACGCTCTGGACGCCGAAGAGGGCGATCGTCGCGACGAGCGGGTTCAACCGCGGACCGGGGTCCCAGTCGACGATGCGGTCGAGAACCCAGCCGTCGATGAACGGGATCGCGAGCACGAGCACCCCGCCCAGGGCGAGCACGCCGACGAGCAGCGCAGGCTTCGGATAGCGATCGGCGATCACGCCGCCGACCCAGTAGCCGGTCGAGAGGCCGGCGAGGACGACGCCGATCAGCGCTCCCCAGACGTAGAGCGAGTTGCCGAAGAACGGCGCGAGCACTCGGCTCGACGCGATCTCGAGCCCGAGCAGCGCGCCGCCTGCGATGAACACCGCGACCGAGATCGCGAGTGAGCTGCGCCGGTCGGAGCCCATCAGGGGAGCTTTCGGACGAGCACCCCGTCGACACCGGCGCGCTCGAGCTCGTCGATTTGCTCCTGCGTGACGCCCTCGAGGTCTGCGATCGCGAGCTTTCCGGCGGGCAGGTCGGACAGCAGGTCGAGCACGTGCTGGAGCGGCTCGTCGACGTCGCGCGCGCAGAGCACGAACAGCTCCGGATCCAGATGCTCGAGCGCTTCCTCGAGCTCCTCCTCGCGCCCGACCTGGACGACGACCTCGACGCCGTCGCCGAGCACCACGTCGTCGTCGCCCGGGCGGACGATGCGTGCATCTCCGGCCGACCCGGCGCCTGTGAGGATCGGCAGCGCGCTGGCCGCGCGGATGGCGTCCAGGTCGCCGTCGGCGAGCAGGGCCTCAGCGCCGCGCGCCTCCGCGTCCTGTGCCTCCTCGGGCCCGGCCACGGCGACGACCAGCGAGATCCCGTCGCCCTCGGAAATGGCTTGGCTCAAGCGTCTGGGCCCGGTCACGCGTTTGTCACTCTAGCGCAGCGGCTACCGTGCAGACCGTGGGCGCTCGCGTTGCGATCGTCGTGCTCCTCGCGGCGCTCCCCGCCGTCGCCACCGCTGCCGCACGGCCGCCGATCGTCGGCACGGCCCGAGCGGATGTGCTGACCGGCCGGGACGGGCCTGATCGCGTCGCGGCTCGGGCGGGCAACGACCGGATCGCGGTCGAGTACGACGGCGGCATCGACCGGGTCTCGTGCGGACCTGGAGTCGACGTCGTCGCCGCCGACCTCAACGACCGCATCGACGCCGACTGCGAGGTCGTCAGCCGCCGCATTCACCGCGACCGGCACGTCGACCCGGACGGCCAGCACGAGTCGGAGGTGGAGCCGGACTCTATGACCGTCGGCGAAACAACGGTTGCGGTGTTCCAGGTCGGCCGCTTCCGCGCCGGCGGCGCGACGAGCATCGGCTTCTCGACGTCGCGGGACGGCGGCCGCAGCTGGCGCCAGGGGATCCTGCCGGGCTTGACCGTCAACTCCGTCCCGCCCGGGCCGGCTGCACGCGCCAGCGACCCGGTGATCGCGTACGACTCGGCGCACCGCGTGTGGCTGGCCAACTCGCTCTCGATCGCCCCCGGAGCGACACGGCTGACGATTCACCGCTCCGCGGACGGGCGCACGTGGAGCGCTCCCATCGACGCGGCGCTCGCGCAACGCCAGGATCTCGCCTACGACAAGAACTGGCTCGCCTGCGACAACGGCGCCGCGAGCCCGTTCCGCGGCCGCTGCTACCTGGCCTACACGCTGATCGGCAGTCAGGGGCAAGACGACCTCGCCGTGCAGCGCTCCGACGACGGCGGCCGCACGTGGTCTGCTCCCGTGACGATGCGCATCGCGGTCACCGGTGTGATCCCGGTCGTGCTCCCGAGCGGCCGGCTCGTGCTCGGCTTCTGGTCCGGCCGCGCAATGGCGTCGGTCACGTCCACCGACGGCGGCGTGACGCTCAACCCGGCCGTCGTGATCGCGACGTTCCAGAGCCGCGACGCAAGACCGTTTCGCGCGCCGCCCCTGATTGCGGTGGACGTCGACACCGGTGGCCGAGTCGTCGCCGTCTGGCAGGACTGCCGCTTCACCGACGGCTGCGCGTCGAACGACATCGTGTTCTCGCGCTCGTCCGACGGAACTGGATGGTCCGAGCCCGCGCGGGTCACGTCCGGTCGAAACGCCGTGATGCCGACGATCGGCGTCGAGCCGGGGACCGGCCGGCTTGCGATCGCCTACTACGCGATTCAGGGCAACGGCGTCGACGCCGAGCTCGTCACGTCGGTGAACGGTGCGCGCTGGAGCGCTCCGCGGCGGCTCAACCCGCGCCGCATGCCACTCGTGTGGATGCCGGAGACGACCCTCGGCCGCATGCTCGCCGACTACATCGGCGTTACGTGGGCCCGCGGCCGTCCGCTCGTGATCTACCCCCTCGCCTCGCCGCCCCGCAACGGGAAGCTGCGGCAGGCGATTTACGCCGGCAGAGGCTAGGCACCCACCTGCGCGACGAGCTGCTCCGCCAGAGCACGCACGCTCGCTCCCAGCTCCTCCGGCCGGCGGATCGTGAAGCCACACCCGAGACCGGCGAGAACGGTTGCCATCCAGTCGAGCGAGCCGACGCGCATGCGCAGAAGCGTGCCGTCCGGATCGTCGACGACCTCTGCGAGCGTCGCAGGGATACGGCGCGCGGCCTCGTCGACCGGCAGGTCGAGCAAGACCTCGACCTCCCACGTCCACGGCACACGCGCAAGCGAGCGGCTGACGTGAGCGACGGCGTCGAAGCCTGCGGGTAGCGGAACGGCCTCTCTCTCCGCCAGTGCGACCCGCCACATCCGGTCGACCCGGAAGGTGCGCAGGTCGTCGCGGAGGTGATCGTAGGCGGCGAGGTACCAGCGCCCGGAGTGAACGACGAGACCGTGCGGGCTGAGCTCGCGCTCGGTCTCCTCCCCGGAGAACGAGCGATAGGCGGTGCGGAGCCGGCGGCGGCGGCGGATCGCGTCGGCGAGCAGGAGCACTGCTGCGGCGTTCCCGGGCGCGCCGCCGATCGTCGCCGTGAAGCCCAACGTCTCCTCGAGCGCCTCCACCTGGCGGCGGAGCGTCGAGGGCAGGACGCGGTTGATCTTCGCGAGCGCGCCGTCGACCGCGGCAGACGATGCGCCTGCCCCCGAGCCGCGGGTCGCAAGCAGGCCGAGCACGACCACGACCGCCTCCTCGTCACCGAGCATCAGCGGCGGCAGCCGATAGCCCGGCCGGATCCGGTAGCCACCGCCCACGCCGCGCTGCCCTTCGACCGGGATGCCGAGCTCCTGCAGCACGCCGATGTAGCGCCGCACCGTGCGCGGATCGATCCGGAGCAGATCTGCGATCTCGCGCCCGGTCGTGAGCGGCCGCGCCTGCAAGAGCTCGAGCAGTTCGAGCAGGCGCGAGGTGGGCGAGGCCATGCGAGCAGTCAAGCACGAATAGCGGGCGGAAACCGCCCTATTTGCCTTCTAGGCTCTCGTCGTACCCAAGGAAGAGGAGAACCGATGAGCGACGTGGCCGATTTCGACTTCTGGATGGGCGACTGGACCGTTCACAACCGCCGGCTCCGCGAGCGGCTGGCCGGGTCGGACGAGTGGGACGAGTTCGAGGCGACGAGCAAGGCCTGGCCCATCCTCGGCGGTCTCGGAAACGAGGACGAGTACCGCACCGATCACGACGGCGGCTTCATCGGCATGTCGTTCCGCTTCTTCGACCCGACCACGCGGCAGTGGTCGATCTACTGGGCCGACAGCCGCCGGCCCGGGTTGCTCGACCCGCCGGTGGTCGGCTCGTTCTCGGGCGACACCGGCGTCTTCGAGGGGGACGACACGTTCGCCGGGCGCCCGATCCGCGTCCGCTTCACCTGGTCCCGCGTGACGACGCCGACCCCGCGCTGGGAGCAGGCCTTCTCGACTGACGGCGGCGAGACCTGGGAGACGAACTGGGTGAACGACTTCACACGCAACGGAGGTGACCGATGAGCGTCGTGCAGACCGGTTACCGGCACAGGACGAAGACGATCAGGCCCGGGCCCTCGATCGCGCTCGGCGAGACCGTGCTGAAGTGGTACGACATCGCCCCGGGCGACGAGCCGGTGCCGTCAGAGCTTCACGTGCTCGCGCGCGGCTGCCTGCACGCCGCGGCCGACTCGACGTTGCTCGAGCTCTCGGACGACTTCGGCTTCGTGATCCTCCACCGCTGCGGCGAGAGCTTCTACTTCCTGCTCGTCTCGACCTGGCGTAACGACAACGAGCTCTGGGAGACGGTGTGGGCGAAGGACGGCGACGACGAGGTCACCTTCCGGCCGTGGCCGATCGAGGGGACTCACCGCCCCACCTTCTGCGTCTGGGAGCTCGGCGCGGTCTGGCACGAACAACAGGCGTGGAGCCGCTACCTCCGCTCGGCCCGCGGAGCCCGTGAACGGGATGCGTACCTGCACGACCTGTTCAAGGGCGAGGTCTAGGAGGGCTTGCCGGCCGCGATCCAGCCCTCGAACGTCTCGACTCGCTCCCGCGGCCACGCGCCGTCGCAGGGCATGGTGCCTTCATCCAGCCTGCCGAGGATGGCGTCGGCGTGCCGGCTGACGTCGTCGTGCGACCAGAGATCGAAGGCGGACAACATGGAAGAGCGATCCAGCTCACGAAAGAGCGGCTTGATGTCCTCGTCGAAGCTGAGCGGCTCGTTCGGGGTCGGTGTGGTCACGAGGCCTCCTACTGCCCGATCGGGTGCCAGACGGTCTTCAGCTCGAGGAAGCTGGCGATGGCCCACGGTGTCTGCTCGTCGGCTGAGCCGTGGACGACGCGCTTGACGTTGTCGGCGGCGAGCCGTTCGAGCTCGGGCCCCTGGCCGTTGGCGCCGGTGAGGTCGATCGCGTTCACGTCCATGTGACCGGCGAGGACCGGCGCCAGCTCTTCCTGGTGGCCGGTGAGGATGTTGACGACGCCGCCCGGCACGTCGGAGGTCGCGATCGCCTCGGCCAGCTCGAGCGCGGCCAGCGGATGCGTCTCGGACGCGACGACGACGGCAGCGTTGCCGCTGACGATCACCGGCGCGAGCCGCGAGACGAGGCCGGCGAGCGCGGGCTCCTCGGGCGCGAGGACGGCGACGACGCCGGTCGGCTCGGGAACCGAGAAGTTGAAGTACGGGCCGGCGACGGGGTTCGAGGAGCCGAGCACCTGCGCGAGCTTGTCGGCCCAGCCCGCGTACCAGACGACGCGGTCGATCGCGGCCTCGACCTCCTTCTTGCCGGCGCAGACCGCGGCGAGATCCGTGGTGCGCGTCTCCATCATCTCGGCGAGCCGGTAGAGGACCTGGCCGCGGTTGTAGGCGGTCGCGCCGGCCCAGCCGGGCTGCGCCTTGCGGGCCGCGACGACCGAGTCGCGAACGTCCTTGCGCGAGGCGCGCGCGACGTTCTGGCCCTCGGCCTCGTACGTGCGGCCCGACTCGGAGCGCGGGAAGGCGCCGCCGATGAAGAGCTTGTACGTCTTCCTGACGGGGAGGCGAGTCAACGCACGCTCCCGAAACGGCGATCCCCGAGCACGAGCGCGACCACGGCACCGAGCAGGAGCAGCGGTACGCGGAAGCGCCTCACGCGTCGAACCTCAGGTACGGCTCAAGGCCGTGCCGGCCGCCTTCCCGCCCGAAGCCGGACTCCTTGTAGCCGCCGAACGGCGAGGCGGGATCGAAGCGGTTGAAGGTGTTCGCCCAGACGACGCCGGCGCGCAGCTTCTCGGTCATCCAGAGGATGCGCGAGCCCTTCTCCGTCCACACGCCCGCCGAGAGGCCGTACGGCGTGTTGTTCGCCTTCTCGACCGCCTCTTCCGGGGTGCGGAACGTGAGCACGCTGAGGACCGGCCCGAAGATCTCCTCCTGGGCGATCCGGTAGCTCTGCGCGACGTTCGTGAAGACCGTCGGCGCGAACCAGTAGCCCTTCTCGGGCAGGCGGCAGGGCGGCTGGTAGATCTCGGCGCCCTCGTCCCGGCCCGACTGGACGAGCTCGGCGATCCGGTCGAGCTGCATCTTCGAGTTGATCGCGCCGATGTCGGTGTTCTTGTCGAGCGGGTCGCCGAGGCGAAGCGTCTCGAGCCGCTGCTTCAGCTTCGCAACCGTCTGCTCGTAGATCGACTCCTGCACGAGGAGGCGCGAGCCGGCGCAGCAGACGTGGCCCTGGTTGAAGTAGATCCCGTTGACGATCCCTTCGACCGCCTGGTCGAGCGCAGCGTCGTCGAAGATGATGTTCGCGGCCTTGCCACCGAGCTCGAGCGTCAGCTTCGTGCCGGTACCGGCGAGCTCGCGCTGGATCGCCTTGCCCACCTCGGTCGAGCCGGTGAACGCGATCTTGTCGACGTCCTGATGCTTCACGAGCGCCGCACCCGCGCGACCGTCGCCGGTGACGATGTTGACGACGCCCGGAGGCAGCTCCGCCTGGCGGCAGATGTCGGCGAAGAGGAGCGCTGTCAGCGGCGTCGTCTCGGCCGGCTTCAGCACGACCGTGTTCCCGGCCGCGAGCGCCGGCGCGATCTTCCACGCCAGCATCAGCAGCGGGAAGTTCCACGGGATGATCTGGCCCGCGACGCCGAGCGGCTTCGGCTTGCGGTTCGGGAACGCGTACTCGAGCTTGTCCGCCCAGCCCGCGTAGTAGAAGAAGTGCGCGGCGGCGAGCGGCAGGTCGACGTCGCGGCTCTCGCGGATCGGCTTGCCGCCGTCGAGGCTCTCGAGCACGGCCAGCTCGCGCGAGCGCTCCTGGAGGATCCGCGCGATCCGGTAGAGGTACTTGGCGCGCTCCGACGGCGAGACCGATGACCAACCGTCCTCGAAGGCCGCGCGTGCCGCCTTGACCGCGAGCCCGACGTCCTGCTCGTTCGCCTGCGCCACCTCGGCCAGCTTCTCCTCGGTCGAGGGCGACTCGGACGCGAACCACTCCCCCGACTTCGGCTTGACGAACTTGCCGCCGATGAAGAGGCCGTAGCGCTTCTCGAGCTTGACGATCTCGCGCGCCTCCGGAGCGGGCGCGTATTCCCACTCGGTCAGGGCCGGGACGGGCGCGTGGCGCTTCTCGACGTCAGTCAAGGGTGAAGTAGTCCGGGGATTGATATTGGCCAGTCTTCTGCTTGCGGATTTGCATCAGCACGTCGTTGAGAAGGGACGAGGCGCCGAAGCGGAAGAGGTCCGGCGTCATCCACTGCAGCCCGAGCGTCTCATGCAGGACGACGAGGTACTGAATCGCCTGCTTCGCGGTGCGGATCCCGCCGGCGGGCTTCATCCCGACGACCCGATCGGTCTCCTCGTTCACATCCCGGATCGCCTCGAGCATGCAGAGCGTCACCGGGAGCGTCGCGGCAGGATTGACCTTGCCGGTGGACGTCTTGATGAAGTCGGCGCCGGCGGCCATCGCGAGCAGCGAGGCGCGGCGGACGTTGTCGTACGTGCCGAGCTCGCCCGTCTCGAGAATCACCTTCAGATGGACGCCGCCGCAGGCCTCTTTCACACGGACGATCTCGTCGTAGACCTTGGCGTAGCGGCCGGAGAGGAAGGCACCGCGATCGATCACCATGTCGACCTCGTCGGCGCCGAGCTCGACCGCCTCGCGTACGTCGGCGAGCTTGATCGCGAGCGACGACTGGCCGGACGGGAAGGCGGTCGCGACCGAGGCCACCTTCACGCCGGACCCGTCGAGCCGTGCCTTCGCTGTCGCGACGAGGTTCGGATAGACGCACACGGCCGCAACGGACGGGATCGACGGGTCGACCGGGTCGGGCCGGATCGCCTTCGAGCAGAGCGCGGCGACCTTGCCGGGCGTGTCGGCACCCTCGAGCGTCGTCAGGTCCATCATCCGCACCGCAAGGTCGTATGCCTGCAGCTTCGAGTCCTTCTTGATCGAGCGCTTCGCCAGCGTCGCGGCGCGCTCCTCGAGCGCCACAGCGTCGACCGAGCCGATGCGAGGCAGCCGGGGCTCGAGCGGCAGCTCGAAGCCGCGCGCCAATTCCGATCGTGACTGGGCGGGCGCCTGGGCCATGCCTCCAGTCTAGATCCCGTAGGCTCGCTGCCGCATGGACGCGGCGACGCTCGCGCGCGAGAAGCACATCAGCCTGACGACCTTCAAGCGGGACGGAACGCCGGTGTCGACACCGGTCTGGGTCGTAAGTGACGACGGCCGGCGGCTGCTGGTCTGGAGTGCGGCGGACACCTGGAAGGTGAAACGGATCCGGCGCGACCCGCACGTGCGCGTCGCGGGCTGCGACTTCAACGGCAACGTCCACGGCGAGGTCGTCGAGGGGGCGGCGCGGCTGTTACCCGCCAGCGACGGCCCGCTGGTCGACCGGCTCCTGAGGAAGAAGTACCCGACAAAGCGCCCGCTGGACGCATTGAACGCGACTCTGCGCTTCGTGCGCCGGCGTCCGAAGGGCGCTTCCGCCTACATCGAGGTCGTGCTCAGGGACTAGAACCGGGTCGAGCGGGAATCAGGCTTGTCGTGAAGTGGCGCGGACGTACGAGATCGGGCCGGATCGAGGACCGCCGCGGCACAGGCGGCGTCGGCGGCGGCATGCCCTTCCCGCTCCCGCTCGGCAAGGCGGGCGGCGGCGGGATCGGTCTGATCCTCTTGCTCGTCGTCTACCTGCTGGTCGGCGGCCTCCCAGGTGGAGGCGGCGGCCTCGGGGTCGACCCGGGCACGGGCCAGTTGCCGCAGGCGCCCTCCGGCGGCACAGCTGTCGATGACGTTCCCGAGGACGACCCCGGAAAGTTCGTCGACGTCGTCGCGGGCGAGATCGACGCGACCTGGACGAAGATCTTCGCCGAGAGCGGCACGACGTACGAGCCGCCGGTGGTCGTCCTCTTCGACAATGGCGCGCAGACCGCCTGCGGGACGGCGCCGTCGTCGGTCGGCCCGTTCTACTGTCCCGGCGACCGCAAGGTCTATCTCGACCTCACCTTCCTCGACCAGCTGCAGCAGCAACTCGGCGCCCCCGGCGACTTCGCGCGGGCCTACGTGATCGCGCACGAGTTCGGCCACCACGTCCAGAACCTCCTCGGCGTGATGGAGGACGTCGACCTCGAGCGGCAGGAGAACCCCGACGACGCCAACGAGCTCTCGGTGCGGCTCGAGCTCCAGGCGGACTGCCTTGCCGGCGTCTGGGCCAACTCCGCCAACGCGGAGGACGACTTCATCCAGCCCGGCGACATCGAAGAAGGGCTGACGGCGGCCGCGGCGGTCGGGGACGACCGGATCCAGCAGCAGCAGGGCGGCCGCGTCAACCCGGACTCGTTCACCCACGGGACGGGTGAGCAGCGCGTGAAGTGGTTCCGCGCCGGGTTTCGAGGGCGGCGACCCGACCGCCTGCGACACCTTCAAGGGCGACCTCTAGAGCCCGAGCCGCTCGAGCGTCGCGTCGTCGCGGCGCCACTTCGGACGCACCTTGACGACGAGCTCGAGGAAGACCTTGTGGCCGAGAAGCGCCTCGATCTCGGGCCGGGCACGGGTGCCGATCTCGCGGATCACGGCGCCCTTCTTGCCGACGAGGATCTGCTTCTGCGACTCGGTCTCGACGAGCACGAACGCCCGCAGCAGCTTCTCGTCCTGCTCGTCGATCTCGACCGAGATCGAATGCGGCACCTCGTCGCGCGTCAGCTGCAGCGCCTTCTCGCGGATCAGCTCGGTGATGCGCTGCGCCGAGGTCTGATCCGTCGCCGACTCGCGCTCGAAGAACGGCTGCCCCTCCGGCAGGAGCTGCAGCAGATCGCCGCGCAGCTCGTCGATCCCGTCCTTCGTCTTCGCGCTGACCGGGTGGAGCGCATGGAAGTCGCCGAGCTGCGCTGCGGTCTTCATCTGGCTGATGATGTGACCCGGCGTCAGGTTGTCGACCTTGTTCAGGGCGATGATCACCGGCTTGCCGAGCGCGAAGACGCGCCGCGCGATGAAGCGGTCGCCGGCTCCGATCCGGTCCCGCGCCGAGAGGACGAAGAGGACGACGTCGATGTCCTCGAACGCCGAGTCGACCGTGTCCTGCATGCGCTCGGTCAGCTTGTCCATCGGCCGCTGGAAGCCGGGCAGGTCGACGAGCACGAGCTGGTAGTCCTCCGCGTTCGCGACCCCGTAGATCCGCCGGCGCGTCGTGTTCGGCACCGTGGAGGTGATCGCGATCTTCTCCCCCACGAGTGCGTTCACGAGCGTGGACTTGCCGACGTTCGGCCGGCCGGCGACTGCGACGAAGCCTGACTTCACCGGTCTGGAAGGTCCCAGGTGTCCGGGAGCAGCTCGTCGGCCGCGTACGTCGCGATCGAGCCGTCTGCCCGGCGGAAGCTCACCTCGGGGATCCGGAACTCGTGCAGCCACTGGCGGCAGCCGCCGCACGGCGAGGCGTTGATGCCGATCGCAGCGATCGAGCCCGGGCGATAGCCGGCCACGACCGCCGCGACGAGCGCGCTCTTCTCGGCGCAGACACCGAGCGGATAGGCGGCGTTCTCGACGTTGACGCCCTCGAACTCACGGCCGTCGGTCGTGCGGACGACCGCGCCGACGTTGTAGTTCGAGTAGGGCGCATACGCCCGCGCCGCGACCGCCTCCGCCTTCTCGACCAGATCGCTCACTGCGCGACCTGGAAGACCACGAGGGTGACGAGCGCGCCGATCAGGCCGCCGTAGGCGACCTCGACGGAGGAGTGCACACCGGATTCGACGCGGGTCTGGGCCACGAGCAACGCCATGATGAAGGTCAGGGACGAGATCAGGAAGTGGTGATTCGAGTTGTCGAGGATCAGCGTCGCCGCCATCCAGCCCGCAAAGGCGACCGCGGCGTGGCCCGAGGGAAGGCCGCCGCGGAGCGGCGTACCGCTGCCGGTGAGCGCCTTCGTCCCGATCACGAGGATCGTCGTCAGGACGAGCGCGACCAGCGTCAGCTCGGCCGGCGCGTCCGAGATCCGGTTGAGCAGCTTTGAGCTGCGCTCTGCGACCTGGCCCGAGAAGACGAGGTAGCCGACCGCCACGGCCACGGCGGTCGCGATCAGCACGGCGCCGGCCGCGATGTCCTTCGCGAGCTTCGCCATCGGGTCGAAGGACGTCGTCGCCACGTCGATCGCGGCCTCGACCGCGGTGTTGAGCATCTCCGCGATCAGCACGAACGCGATCGCCAGCAGCAGCGCGATCAGCTCGAGCTTGTCGACGCCGGAGACGATCCCGGCGACGAGCACGAGCACGGCCACGAGGAAGTGGATCCGCATGTTCCGCTGCGTCCGGAGCACGTGGATGATCCCCTCGAACGCGAAGTTGAACGACTCGAGGATCGAGGGCGGCCGACGAGCTCTCACAGGAGCGCCGCCTCCCGCGCTTCCATCTCGTCGCCGTGCTCGTACCCCAGCAGGTGCAGGAGCCCGTGCACGAGCGGGCCGCGCCACTCCTCCCCCACGACCTGCGGGCAGATGACGACGTCGCCGAGCGCGCGCGGCACACCGGCCGGCACGTCCTCGCGGCCGTCGAGCGGGAAGGAGAGGACGTCGGTCGCCTCGTCGATGCCGAGGTGGTCGCGCTTGAGCGCGCGGATCTCCTCCGGCCCGGTAAAGGCCAGCCCCAGCTCTCCCTCCTCCACTCCCTCGGCCGCCAGCACCTGCTGCGCCAGCTCGACCGCCGCGGCCTCGTCGACCTCGGCGCCGCTCCGGTTCTCGACCTCGATGGCCACGCTCATCTCTTCCGCGCCGTGCCCGTCTCCTCGGCGTGCTGCTTGTAGGCCTCGACGATCCGCTGCACGAGCTTGTGGCGGACGACGTCCTGGTGCGTGAACTCGACGAACGCGATCCCGTCGATCGTGCCGAGGATCTCGCGCACCTGGATCAGCCCCGAGGCCTGGTCGCGCGGGAGGTCGACCTGCGTCACGTCGCCGGTGACCACGACCTTCGAGCCGAAGCCGAGGCGGGTCAGGAACATCTGCATCTGCTCGGGCGAGGTGTTCTGGGCCTCGTCGAGGATGATGAACGAGTCGTTGAGCGTGCGGCCGCGCATGAACGCCAGCGGCGCCACTTCGATCACGCCGCGCTCCATGTGCGCAGTCAGCTTGTCGGCGTCGAGCATGTCGTAGAGGGCGTCGAAGAGCGGACGCAGGTACGGGTCGACCTTGGCGAGCATGTCGCCCGGGAGGAAGCCGAGCCGCTCGCCGGCCTCGACCGCCGGCCGGGTGAGGATGATCCGGCCGACCTGCTTCTCGGAGAGGGCGGCGACGGCGAGCGCCATCGCGAGATACGTCTTGCCGGTTCCGGCGGGGCCGATCCCGAAGGTGACGGTGCAGTCGCGGATCGCGTCGACGTAGCGCTTCTGCGTCACCGTCTTCGGCGCGATCTTCTTGCCGCGGTGACGCCAGACGACGTCCTCGAAGACCTCGCGGATGTCCTCGGCCTGGTCGAGCGCCGCGACGACGGCTCCGACCGTGTCCGGCCCGATCTCGTGGCCGCCCTCGACGAGCTCCACGAGCTCGTCGACGACCGCACGCGCGGCGACGACCTTCTCGTCGTCGCCCTCGATCGTCAGCTGGTTCCCGCGCAGCCGCAGCGTGCAGTGCAGGCGGTCGCGCAGCGTGTTGAGCACGCCGTCACCGACGCCTGCGAGCTCGGCCGCGACCTCGTTCGGAACAGAGAGGACTTCCTGCACGCGCCTCAGTGTAGGCGCGGCACCAGCCGTTGAGTCAGGGCTGGAGCTTGTTGGTGAAGTCGAGCACGCTGGCCGCCGGCGGCGCCTGCACGTCGACGTCGACACCGAAGTCGGAGTAGTCCATCTGCATCTTCATCAGGAGCTGCTCGCCTTCGATGCGCGTGTTCATCACCATCTTCATTCTCCGTACCAGTCCGTCGGCGTCGACGAACACCTCGAACGGCACGGCGTTCGAGCCCACCTGGTCGAGCATCGTCTCCATGCCCTTCCGGGCCTGGTCGCGCTCGGCCGCCGACAGCTCGAGCCGATCGAGGCCGGCGTCGAGCGCCTTGCGGAAGTCCAGGCGGCCGACGTAGCGCGTCGTCTCGACCCCGTCCACCGTCGCCGTGCCGGCCTTGCGCACACCGGCGCTGGCCGCGCGCAGGTACTGGAGCGTCTGGGCCGGATCGCCCTGCTGGGCGAAGTCGAGGCTGCCGAGCCCCGCCTGCTTCAGCGACTTGCCGAGGTCGAGCCCTATCCACTCCTTCCCGTTCGGGAGTGCGGCCCCGGGGAGCGCGATCGGCATGCGCATGTACATCTTCGTCCCGATCATCCGGATCTCCATGCTCATGTCGCCCAGCCCCGGCATCGTCATCCGGTAGGTCAGTGAGCCGCGGGGATCGCGGTAGTCGAAGACGCCGGAGCCGGTCATCGCGAACGACTGGCCGGCCACCGTCATGTCCATCGCGAACTCGACGCGCGAGCTGCCGTGCTCGGCGGTTTTCGTCGCGGCCTCGGCCACTGGATCGAGCGTGAGCGCGTCCTTCGACCCGCATGCGGTCGGGACGAGCAGCAGGACGAGGAGCGGCAGGAGCGCGGCGTATCGTTTCACGATCACATTCCTACCCAATTCGAACCGGGTTGCCAACACCCGTTCGAGTGAGGATCTAGAGTAAGCCGTGCGGCTATCCCTGGTCGACGATGACGTGCGACGCAGGCGGCGCGTCGACGCGAACGTCGACGCCGAACTCGTAGTAGTCGACCGTCTGCTCGAGCGAGAAGGGCTCGCCATCGACCTCGAGCTCCATGCTCATCGTCAGCCGCCGGAGCAGTCCCGTCGTCGTCGACGTAGACCTCGATCGGAAGCGTCTTGAGCCGGCCTGCTCGACAAGATCGTCGACTGTGTCACGCAAGCGCGTGCGCTCGCCCTCGGAGAGATCCAGCTCGTCGGCGGTCGCCTCGATCGACTTGCTCAGGTCGAGCTTGGCCGTGTAGCGGGTCGTCTCGACGCCGCGCACGTCGCCCCTGCCAGCTTCGTGAACGTCGACGCTCGACGCGCGGATCAGTCGCAGCGTCTGGACCGGATCCTGCATGAGGTTCGCCGGGTTGACCGAGCCGAGCCCGGCCGCGTCGAACGTCTCGCCGACGTCGAAGGAGACCCACTGCTTGCCGCCCGGGAGCGGGCGGAGCTGCGCGCAGGTACATCGTCGAGTCGACGAACCGCAGCTCAAAGTCGCTTTCCGGCGTCCCGCCCGCGACATCGATCCTGAGCGTGCCGCGAGACTCATCGAAGTCGAAGGCGCCGTCACCGGAGACGTCCACCTCGAGCTCTCCGGTCTTCGTCGTCGTCTCGAACGCGACGCGGGCGCTGCCGACATCGGCGGTCTTGGCGGCTGCATTCGCGACCGGATCGAGCTCGAGCGCATCCTTCGAACCGCAGCCCGTGAGGACCATGAGCGCGGCGGCGAGAGCCAGAAGAGCGCGCGAGCTCGTCACAAGCCTCATGGTAGGCGTCAGGCGAGCTTTTCGCGCACGAGCTGGCTCACGGCCGACCCGTCCGCGCGGCCGGCGACCTGCGGCATCACGTCCGCCATCACGCGCCCGATGTCGCGCATGCTCGTCGCGCCGACCTCGGCGATGACGTCGTCGACGATCTCCTCGAGCTCGTCCTCGGAGAGCGGCTCGGGCATGAACTCCTCGAGCACGTCGAGCTCCGCCTCCTCCTTCTCCGCCTGCTCCTCGCGGTCGCCCGCGCGGAACGCCTCGGCCGCCTCGACGCGCTTCTTCCGCTCGCGCTGGAGCACCTGCAGCTCCTCGTCCTCGTGCAGCGGCCGCTGCAGCTCCTTCTCGGCACCCTGCAGGCTCGAGAGGATCAGGCGCAGCGCGTCGCGGCGCTCGGCGTCACCTTCGCGCATCGCGGCTTCGAGCTGTTCCTTGATCTCGACGATCAGGCTCACGGTGTCCCTTTCACGCTGGCATCCCGCTGATCCTCCCACCCAGGACGTGCCAGTGCAGGTGGAAGATCGTCTGGCCGCCGCCCGGACCGACGTTGACGACCACGCGATAGTCCTCCAGACCGGCCTCGCGAGCGACCTGCGCGACGAACTCGAGCATCCGCTTCGCCTCCTCCGCCGGGAACTCCCCGATGTCGCGGAAAGTGTCGACATGCCGCTCGGGGATGACGAGGAGATGCGTCTCCGCCTGGGGATTGATGTCGCGGATCGCGACGAAGCCGTCGGCCTTCGCGACGTGGTCGCCCTCCTTGACGAGCTGGCAGAAGAGGCAATCGTCAGGCAGCGAGGATCCCCTCCTCGGTGACGGCGCCGCCTCGCACCCGCACGAGCTCGCCCACCGGCGCGGCGACGAGCCAGGGCGAGTAGTCGGCGCCGTAGCCGCGGCCGGGGCGATCGACGAGGACGACGTCGTCGCGGCCGATCTTGTCCGCCCAGCGAGCGCGACAGGCTTCGTCCGAGAGTGCCCGCAGCCGGGCGCTCCGCTCCTTCTTCACTTCGGGCGGCACCGGGTCCTCCGCGGCCGTCCTCGTGCCCGGCCGCGGCGAGTACGGGAAGACGTGCACCTTCGTCAGCCGCGCCGCGCGCACGGTCTCGAGCGTGCGCTCGAAGGCGGCGTCGTCCTCGGCGGGAAAGCCGACGATCACGTCGGCGGTGAGGTTGAAGCCGGCGAGCGGCTCGAGCTTGCGCAGGTAGGTCTCGACCGTGTAGCGGCGCGCCATCGCCTTCAGCACGGCGTCGTCGCCGGACTGGAGCGGCACGTGCAGGTGCGGCCCGACGACGGGCGTCTCGCGCAACGCCGCGACGAGCTCGTCGTCGACGTGGTTGATCTCGATCGACGAGAGCCGGAGCCGCTCGACGCCGTCGATCGCGCCGGCGGCGCGGATCAGCCTGGCGAGCGTGAAGCCCGGAGGCGCGGTCGCGGAAGCAGCCGAGATTGACGCCGGTGAGGACGATCTCGCGGTGCCCCTGGCCGACGCGCTTGCGGATCTCGCCGAGCACGGCCTCCGCGCTGCGGCTGCGAGTCGCGCCGCGCACGAGCGGGATGACGCAGAACGCGCACGAGAACGAGCAGCCGTCCTGGATCTTGACGAACGCGCGAACCCGGTCGAGCCTCGCGTCTGCCTGCACGCAGGCGATCGCGCCGACGTCGCCGGCGACCGTCTCGACCGCCTGCTCGATCTGGCCCGGCACGACGGTGACGTTCTCGGGCAGCCCGGCGAACGCGGTCTTCGAGAGCCGCGCGCCGCAGCCGGTCACGTAGACGCGGGCGTGCGAGCGGGCCGCGCGCGAGGCGGCCTGGCGCGACTTCGCGAGCCCTTCGTTCGTGACGCAGCACGTGTTGACGACGGCGACGTCACCCGCGCCGTCGACCTCGTGGTGGCCGTCGCGCACGCAGCCGTTCGCGCAGCGCCTGCGCATCGGTCTGGGAGACCTTGCAGCCGAGAAAGCGGACGGAGAAGCTCGCCATGAGCGCGAAAGGCTAACGGCGTACGTGCAGGTCCGCCGCCCAGCCGCCGTCCTGAATCCGCCGCTCGAGCCGATAGCCCTCGAGCTCGGGCTCGTCGGAGACGAGGTAGCCGGACGTGATCGCGCGGCCGGCGCGGAGCCTCGGCCCGAGCGCCACCACGGCTTCGGCGGCGATGTTCGCGAGCGCAAGGTCGGCCTCGGGCAGCTCGTCCTCGCGGAGATCGGCCTGGCGACACGTCGACGTCGACGCCGTTGTCGGCGGCGTTCCGCTCGGTCGCCTCGACGGCCTGCGGGTCGTAGTCGAACGCGAGCACCGGCGCGAAGCCGAGCTTTGCCGCCGCGATCGAGAGCACGCCCGAGCCGCAGCCGACGTCGAGCACGCTGCCTCGCTGCTGCGACTCGAGCAGCTCGAGGCAGAGCTGCGTGGTCGGGTGCCCGCCGGTGCCGAAGGCGCGGCCCGGATCGATCACGACCGCGATCGAGTCGCCGTCGGGCTCCTCCCACGGCGGCCCGATCCAGAGCCCGCCGACGCGGACCGGCTTGTGGAACTGCCGCCAGCGGTCCTGCCAGTCCTCCTCGACGTCGGTCGCCGCCGCACCGCCGAACGCCTGCCAGATCCGCTCCTCGCCGGCCGCGTTCGTGTAGGCCGCGATCTCGAGGCCGCCGTCGCCGGCGATCTCCTCGAACCCTTCCGGGAAGAGCTCGAGCATGACCGCCCGCGCTTCCTCGGCCCGGGCGTCGGGGACGGTGATCGAGACGCGCCGGAGCAGGGCGGTCAACGGATCGCGTTCTTGAGCTTCTCGAAGAAGCCCTCGTCGCGCCGGTAGGTGTCCTCGCCGGAGAGCTGCTCGAAGCGGTCGAGCAGCTCGCGCTGCTCGTCGGTGAGGTGGCGCGGCACCGCGACGTTCACGAGCACGCGGTGGTCGCCGCGGCCGGAGCGCTGCAGCGACGGGCATTCCCTTGCCGCGCAGCGACTCGCACCTCGCCGGGCTGCGTACCAGGCTCGAACTCGAGCTCGACCTCGCCTTCGAGGGTCGCGACGGCGACCTTCGCGCCGCGCGCAGCCTGCACGATCGTCAGGTCGACCTCGGAGAGAATGTCGTCGCCGTCGCGCTCGAAGCGCGCGTCGCGGCGCGACCCGCACCTCGACGTAGGCGTCGCCCGGCAAGCCGCCGTTGACTCCCGCGTGGCCCGCTCCACGCACCCGGATCCGCTGGCCGTCGTGGATTCCGGCGGGGATGTCGACCTCGAGCTCCTTCGTCTCGATCGTCCGGCCTGCGCCGCTGCAGACGGTGCACGGCGTCTCGACGATCTGTCCGGCCCCGGCGCACGTCGGACACGTCTGCGTGCGGACGAACTCGCCGAAGACGCTGCGCGAGACCTGCTGCAGCCTGGCCGCGGCCGCCGCACGTGGAGCAGGTGACGCGCTCGGTCCCCGGCTCGGCACCGTCGCCGTCGCAGCGCTCGCAGGTGACGGCCACCTCGACCTCGACGGTGCGCTTCACGCCCGCGAACGCGTCGGCGAGCTCGATCCCGACCGAGACGCCGACGTCGCCGCCCCGCGCCCGGCCGCCGCGGCTGCGCGCGAACAGGTCGTCGCCGAAGAAGGCGGAGAAGATGTCGGTCAGGTTCGAGAAGTCGAAGTCGGTCGGCGAGTAGCCGCCGCGCCGCAGTCCGGCGTGCCCGTAGCGGTCGTAGAGCTGCCGCGTCTCGGCCTTCGAGAGCACCTCGTACGCCTCGGCGACGGCGCGGAAGCGCTCCTGCGTGTCCGGCTCCTGCGAGACGTCCGGATGCAGCTCGCGCGCGAGCTTGCGGAACGCGCTCTTGATCTCGGCGTCGCTGGCGCCGCGCTCGACGCCGAGCAGCTCGTAGTAGTCGCGTTCCGCCGTGGCCATGGCCACCAAGCGTAGCGAGGCGGTCAGTCGTCCTCGTACGTCGCCTCGACGAGGCGCGAGAGCTCGAACGCGGCCGCGCGAACGGTCCGGACGGCCTTGTCGTAGTCCATCCGCACCGGGCCGAGCAGGCCGACGGTGCCGAGCGTGCGCGTGGGCAGCCCGTACGTCGAGCCGACGAGGGCGACGCCCTGGAGATCCGGATGGTCGAGCCCGACGCGGACGAACGGCCTCCGCACGTCGAAGGCGTCGGTCATCAGCTCGAGCACGGCGGCGCGCTTCTCGAGCACCGAGAGCAGGCTTCCGGCACGACTCGAGCTCGTTCGCACGCAGGTCGTCGAGCAGAGACGCGGCGCCGCCGACGTAGAGCGACTGCGCGGAGGGAGCGCTCAGCTCGAGGAACGCGGGCCGGATGCGCGTCGAGGAAGGAGAGCTCCCGCGGGGAGAGGCTCGGATCCTCGATCCGCTTCCGCATCAGATGCGTCCCCAGCCCGACGCCGGCGAGCCGCTCGTTCAGATACTCGTTCGCCCACGTCGCGAGGCCGGAGTCGACCGGCGCGTCGAAGGTGACGAGCTTCTTGGCGACGCCGCCGGTAGACGTGATCGTCACGACCATCACGACCGACGGCTGCAGCAGCAGCACCTCGATGTGGCGCACGGTCGCCCGCTCGAGCCCCGGCGCCGAGACGAGCGCGAGCAGCCGCGTCACCTGGCTCAGCATCTCGGTCGTCGACTGGAGCGCCTCCTCGACCTCGCTGCGCATCGAGGTCAGGTCGAGCGGGAAGCGCGCCGGTCGCGGCTCCTGCCGCTCGAGCACCTCCTCCGCGTAGAAGCGGTAGCCCGCGTCGGTCGGGATCCGCCCGGCCGAGGTGTGCGGATGCGTGAGCAGGCCGAGCGTCTCGAGCTCCGCGAGCTCGCTGCGAACCGTCGAGGTCGAGACCGGCAGCCGCGACCGCTCGACGAGCGTCTTCGAGCCGACGGGCTCGCCCGTCGCCACGTACTCCTCCACGACCCGCCGGAGGATGTCTCGCTTGCGGTCGCTGATCGCGCTCATTTGCAGGTAATTCTAGCTGCCGGCCGTCAGCAGCTCGGCCGTGACGCCGCCGCCGAGGAAGCGCCCGCGCCGGGTCAGCGCGAGCGTGTCGCCGCGTTGCGGCGAGGAGCCCGTGGCGCTCGAGCCTGGCCAGCGCCTCGCCGGTCGACTGCGGCGTCGAGGCCGGCGAGAGCCAGCGGCTCGTCGAGCCGGAGCCCGAGCAGGACGCGCTCCCGCGCCTGGACGTCGGGGTCGAGCGGCTCGAGCTCGCGCGGCGGGCGCTCGCCGCGCCCGAGCGCGGCGAGGTAGCGCGGCAGGCTCGGCGCGTTGCGCCAGCGAAGGCCGGCGACGGTCGAGACCGCGCCGACGCCGATGCCGAGGTAGTCGCGCCCGAGCCAGTAGGCGAGGTTGTGCCGCGAGCGCAGGTCGCGAGACGCCGTCGCTGCGGCAGAAGTTCGCGGTCTCGTACCAGCGGTAGCCGGCACCGGTCAGCGTCTCGACGACGCGCTCGAAGTAGTCCTCCATCGCCTCGGCCTGCCGCTCGAGCTCGTCGCCGTGCGCGTGCGTGAAGCGCGTGCCCGGCTTCGCCTCGAGCTCGTAGCAGGACAGGTGCTCGGGCTCGAGCGCGATCGCCTCGGCGAGGTCGCGCTCCAGGTCGGCGGCGCTCTGGCCGGGAATCCCGTAGATGAGGTCGAGCGAGACGTTGTCGAAGCCGGCGTCGCGGAGCGTGTGCACGGCGCGTCGTACGTCCTCGGGCCGCGCCCGCCGCTCGAGCGTCTCGAGCAGGTGCGGCTGGAAGCTCTGGGCGCCGAGCGAGACGCGGTCGACGCCGTGCTCGCGCAGCAGCGCGGCCAGCTCGGGCGTGACCGTCTCCGGGTTCGCCTCGACCGTCGTCTCGGCCGCGCGCGGCAGCCCGGCGAGCAGGCGCGCCAGCGCGCGCCGGCTCGGTGAAGGTCGGCGTGCCGCCGCCGAGGAAGACCGTCTCGACCTCGTCCGCGAGCAGGCCGCGCTCGAGCTCGAGCTCCGCGAGCAGCGCGTCGACGTAGCCGCCGTGCTCGTCGTCGTGGCCGGTCACCGTGACGAAGTCGCAGTAGCCGCAGCGGTGGGCGCAGAACGGCAGGTGGACGTAGAGGTGGCGTGCGCTCATTTGCTCTTCTCGTCCAGGTTGAGGACGGCCAGGAACGCCTCCTGCGGCACCTCGACGCCGCCGACCTGCTTCATCCGCTTCTTGCCCTTCTTCTGCTTCTCGAGCAGCTTTCGCTTGCGGCTGATGTCGCCGCCGTAGCACTTCGCGAGCACGTCCTTGCGGCGCGCCTTGACCGTCTCGCGCGCGATGATCCGCGCCCCGATCGCGGCCTGGATCGCGACGTCGAACATCTGCCGCGGAATCTCCTTGCGCAGCCGCTCGACGAGCAGCTTGCCGCGCTCGTAGGCGAAGTCGCGGTGGATGATCAGCGAGAGCGCGTCGACCTGCTCGCCGCCGACGAGCACGTCGACGCGGACGACGTTGCCCGGCCGGAAGCCGGCGAGGTCGTAGTCGAAGCTCGCGTAGCCGCGCGTGCGCGACTTCAGCTGGTCGTAGAAGTCGAGCACGATCTCGCCGAGCGGCAGCTCGTAGGTGAGGTGCACGCGCTCCTCCGAGAGGTACTCCATGTGGTCGAACTTGCCGCGGCGCTCGTTGCAGAGCTCCATCACGGCGCCGACGTACTCCTTCGGGCACGATCACGGACGCCTTGATGTACGGCTCCTCGGCCGCCTCGATCTCGGCCGGCATGTCCGCCGGGTTGTGCACCTCGACCCAGCTGCCGTTCCGCTCCTGGACGCGGTAGGCGACGTTCGGCGCGGTCACGATCAGGTCGAGGTCGAACTCGCGCTCGAGCCGCTCGCGCACGATCTCCATGTGCAGCAGGCCGAGGAAGCCGCAGCGGAAGCCGAAGCCGAGCGCCTGCGACGTCTCGGGCTCGTAGAAGAGCGCGGCGTCGTTCAGCTTCAGCCGCTCGAGCGCGTCGCGGAGCTCCGGGTACTCGTCCGAGTCCGTCGGGAACAGGCCCGCGAAGACCATCGGCTTCACTTCCTTGTAGCCGGGCAGCGGCTCGGCGGCGGGACGCTTCTCGGCCGTCAGCGTGTCGCCGACGCGCAGCCGCGAGACGTCCTTCAGGCCGGTGATCACGTAGCCGACCTCGCCGGCCTCGAGCCGCTTGATCGGATGGCGGTCGGGCGTCAGGAAGCCGAGCTCCTCCGCCTCGAAGCGCGTGCCCTGGGCCATCGCGCGCACGGCGTCGCGGGTCTCGAAGTGCCCGTCGACGACGCGGACGAACGCGACGACGCCGCGGTACTGGTCGTACGAGGAATCGAAGATGAGCGCGCGGGCAGGCGCGTCGGGATCGCCGCTCGGAGGCGGGATCCGCTCGACGATCGCGTCCAGCACCTCCTCGACGCCCTGCCCCGTCTTGGCCGAGATGCGCAGCACGTGCTCCGGCGTGTCGCCGATCAGATCGGCCACCTCGGCCGCGGCGCCGTCCGGGTCGGCCTGCGGCAGGTCGATCTTGTTCACGACCGGGACGATCTCGAGGTTGTTCTCGATCGCGAGGTACGCGTTCGCGAGCGTCTGCGCCTCGATTCCCTGCGCCGCGTCGACCACGAGCAGCGCTCCCTCGCAGGCCTGCAGCGACCGCGAGACCTCGTACGTGAAGTCCACGTGGCCGGGAGTGTCGATCAGGTTCAGCTGGTGGCCCTTCCAGAGCACCCGGACGGCCTGCGCCTTGATCGTGATCCCGCGCTCGCGCTCGAGCTCCATCGAGTCGAGCAGCTGCTCCTTCATGTCGCGGTCGGCGACCGTGTCGGTCAGCTGCGAGGATGCGATCGGCCAGCGTCGACTTCCCATGGTCGATGTGGGCGATGATCGAGAAGTTGCGGATGTGTGCTTGGTCCATGCGTGATCAGCCTCGGCGGAAACGGCCTCGCAAGGAGAGTAGCGCCGCCAGCTCGCGCACCCGGAGCGCCCGGCACGCCGCCAGGTAGACCGCGCCGCCGGCGACGCAGCGCCGCGCCGACCGAGACGAGCTGGGCGCCGAAGGAGCGGCCGAGCGCCTCGTCGAGCCCGCGCCAGACGCCGTAGCTCGTCACGGCGAGCAGCGCCGAGGCGATCGTGACGAGCCCGAACGAGCGAATCGTCTCCCTCAGGTCGAGCCGGCCGATCCGGCGGCGCAGGGCGACGAGCAGCAGCCCGACGCCGGCGATGTTCGAGAGCGAGATCGCGAGCGGGATCCCCCACGTCCCGACCCGGTAGAAGACGGCGTAGAGCGCGACGTTGAGGACGAGGATCGCGAGCGCGACCGCGGTCGGGATCCACGGCTGCTGCAGGCTGAAGAACCCTCGGTTCAGCATCAGCATCATCCCGTTGAAGGTGAGGCCGATCGAGAAGGCGGCGAGTGCGCCGGCGACGACGGTCGTCTGGTCGGGGTCGAACGCGCCGCGCTCGTAGAGCAGCCGGACGATCGGCTCGGCCAGCACGATCGAGAAGGCGGCGGCGGGCAGAAGCAGGAAGTTGATCTGGCGCAGGCCGACCGCGATCGTGTCGCGGACACCGACCAGGTCGCCTCGGGTTGCGAGCCGCGCCAGCGTCGGGAAGAGCACCGTCGCCACCGCGACGGAGAACATCCCCTGCGGGAGCATGTAGATCCGGAAGGCCTTGTCGATCGCGTTCGGGGCGATCGTCGGGTCGATCCACTTCGACGCCACGAACGTGCCGATGACGGCGCTCACGTTGATCAGCCCGAGGCCGAGCATCACGGGCAGCATCAGCTTGAAGACCTGCTTCACGGCCGGGTCGCGCACGTCGAGCGCCATCCGCAGGCGGCCGTCGAGCCCGCGGAGCCACGGCAGCGGCAGCAGCAGCTGGATGACGGTGCCGACGAGGATCGAGCCGGCGTAGACGTAGAGCTTCCCGCTCTCGGTGTCGGCCTGCGGCACGCCGATCACGAGCCCGGCGATGATCGCGAGGTTCCAGGCGACCGGCGTCAGCGCCGGGATCGTGAACTCGTCGTAGCTGTTCAGGATCCCGGTGACGATCCCGAAGAGGCCGAGCAGGACGACGATCGGGAAGAGGATCTGGGAGAGCGTCACCGTCAGGTCGTCGTAGGCGCCGGCGAGCGGCGGCATCAGCACCGGCGCGACGAGGATGAAGAGCGCGGTCACGCCGCTGCCGACCAGGAGGAAGAGCCAGAAGACGGTCGAGGCGACCCGCCAGGCGCGCGCCTTCTCCCCCTTCTCGAGCAGCTCGCTGAAGACGGGGACGAACGCGGACGAGAGCGCCGCGTCGGCGACGAGCGCGCGGATGAGGTTCGGGATCTGGAAGGCGACCGTGAAGGCGTTGATCGGCCCGCGGGCGCCGAAGTAGTTGGCGGCGACGATCTCGCGCACGAGCCCGAGGAGGCGCGAGAGCCCGGTCGCGGCCGAGAACATCGCCGTCGACCACGCGAGCCTCCGTGCGTGGGCTCGCGTTTCCACGGTCCGAGTATAGGAATGGCGCCTGCTAGCTCTGCTACCATCCGCCGCGCCCGCCTCCAGCGGGCCTTTCTTCGAGATGCCGAACATCAAGCAACAGGAAAAGCGTGTCCGGAGCGCCTCGCGCCAGCGCGACGAGAACCTCCGCTACCGCTCCACGGTCAAGACGCTGACGAAGCGTCTCGAAGCCGCGGCGGCCGAGGGCGACAAGGACAAGCTCACCACCGAGCATCTCGAGCTCGTGCGGACGATCGACAAGGCCGCCTCGAAGGGCGCTCTGCACAAGAACACCGCCGCGCGCAAGAAGGCGCGCGCGGCCCGGCTCGTCGCCGGCGACGCGGCCTAGTTAGCCAGCGGCGCTCAGGTCGATCAGCGCGCGCTGGAGCTCGAGATCGGGCGTCAGCTTGCTGCCGCCCTTGAGTGCGTGGTCGAGAGCTGCGAGGCGGACAACAGCGTTGCGGAGCTCCTCTTCGGAGAAGTTCGCTGCCTGCGCGAACACCTTCTCGACGTAGAACGGGTGCCGCTTCAACGTGGTCGCCGCGTCGCGCGGACGGACGCCGTCCGCCGCGAGCTTCTGGCAGCGGCGCATGAAGGAGAGGTGGCTGCCGAGCGCACCGGACAGGCGCGGCGCCGTCTCGCGTCGCGGCCGGCCTTCGCGCTCGAAGATCGTCTCGCTCGCTTCCAGGGTCCGCCCGGTGTCGCGCTGGGCCCAGGCGTCCGTGAGCGTGAACGTCGGCGTGTCGGCTACGGCGGCCACGAGCTGCTCGACCTCCCGCTGCCCGATCGGCTCGTCGCGAGCCCAGATCGCGAGCTTGTCGATCTCGTTCGCGAGCTGGTTCAGATCCTCGCCGACGAGGTGGATGAGCGCGGCGCAGGCGTCTGGCTCGGCGCGGGCGCCGGCCTGCTTGAAGCGCTCCGCGACCCAGTGGCTCAGGTTCTTCTTGACGACGGCGAAGGCAAGCACGGTCCCGGCCTTCGCGCACGCCTTCATGAGCGGCGCGTCCTTCTTCAGCTCCTCGGCGACGAGTGCGAGCACGGTGCCGGGCGCCGGCGATGCGAGGTACTCCTCGATCGCCTTCACGTCGGCGACTTTCCAACCGTTCGCAAGCCGGCCCTCGTTGTTGCGGCGCCCGTCGATGCTTTCGACGACGACGAGCCTCGCGTCCCCGAAGAGGCTGCCGGCATTGCAGAACGAGACCGCCTCGGCGCCGGACACCTCCTGGGCGCTCAGCAGCTCGATCGCTTCCGGCTGGAAGTGGCCGCGTAGCCGACCGAGTGCGGTCTCGATCTTGGGACGATCGCTCCCCGTGAGCAGGTAGACGGGCTTCAGGTCGGGCGAGTCAGCCACGTCTCCACACTACTCAACGGTCGGTCCGGACGGACAGGCGTCGACCGTCCGACTCGATCACCACGCGGCCGTCCTCGTCGGTGCGATAGACGCTGAGCCCGGGGCTGCCGTCGCAGGGCGGCAAGCGTCGACGCGCGAGGATGTCCGTAATCGTTGCCGCGGCCGCAGGAGATGACGGCGACTGCGGGCCGCAACTCGCGCAGCTCTGCCGCAAGCCCAGGATCGGCAGAGCCGTGGTGCGCGACCTTGAGGATCTCGACGTGCCGGGACAGTAGCGGCGCCGTCACGTCGGTTTCCGCGTCTGCGGTCAGGAGCGCATCGACCTCCCCGTAGCTCGCCAGCACGACGACAGCGAGTCGGTTCGGGTCTTCGGTCGGGGTGCCGGCCCGGTTCGGCCAGAGGATGCGCAGTCGAAGCCGGCCAAGCCGGTAGGCGGTGCCGGCCCTCGCATCGACGACCTCGATCCGGCGCTCCGCGGCCGCCGCGAGCGCGTCCCGCTGTTCCGGACCGGATGCCTCGAGGCGTGGGTCGAGCACGCGCTCGACGCCGACTCGCCGCAGGACGGCCGCTGCGCCACCGATGTGGTCGCGCTGGGGGTGGGTGAGGACGAGCGCGGCAAGTCGACGGATGCCGAGCTCGCGAAGCTGTTGCGCGACCGCCGCCTCCGGCGGCCCCTGATCGACGAGGACGGCTCCTTCCGGCACCTGCAGCAGGATCGCATCGCCCTGGCCGACGTCGAGGACGGTAAGCCGGAACCCCGTCGGCGGCGGCAGCCGCTCGGACGGCAGCAGCTGCCAGACGATGAGCGCCGGCACCAGCGTCGCCGCGCACGCGAGCGCCGTCGGGCGACGCCAGCGCGGCAGGCGCTGGAGCAGAAGGAGCGCAAGCGGCGCGCCGAGCAGGATGCAGACCGCCGGACCCGACCCGACCCGGGCGAGCGGAAGGCCGCCGACGGCGCTCGCACAGACGGCGATGTAGGCGGCGAGCCAACCGTTCAGCCACGCGAGCGTGACGGCTGCCGTCGGGAGCAGCGGCTCGATCAGCGAGCCGACGAGCGCGAGCCCGAGCAGTGGTCCGATCGCCGCCGTCACGAGGACGTTCGCGAGCAGCGAGTAGACGGGCACGGTGCCGAACTGGAGCCACAGGATCGGGGCAGTCGCCGCTCCGCAAGCGGTCGAGATCGCGAGCGCATCGCGCAGACCCGCGGGCATCGGATAGCCCTCGAGCGCGAGCCGGAGCCGCGGCATCAGGAGAAAGATCGAGCCGACCGCCGCGAATGAGAGCTGGAAACCCGGCTCGAGCAAGCTCGCGGGCGTCCAGGCGAGCAGGACCGCCGCGCCGAGGGCGAGGAAGTGCCAGCGGTCGCGTGGCCGCGAGAGCAGCCAGGCGAGCGAGGCGAGGCCGCCGGCCACGCCGGCGCGCACGACGGACGGCTGCCACCCCACCGCGAGCACGTAGCCGGCGATCGCCGCGAGCGCAGCCACCTCGGCCGTCAAGCGGGGTATCCCGAGCAGCCACGCCAGGCCCAGCACGCCGAGCGCCAGGAAGGTGATGTTCTGACCCGAGACCGCGAGCAGGTGGTAGAGCCCGGAGTCCTTGAAGTTGTCGCGGAGCTCTTCGGAGAGCCCTTCGTCCTCGCCGAGCACGATCCCGGCCAGCACCGCGCGGCGCTCGCCGTCCAGGCCAGGGGCGATCGCACGCGCAACATGCGCGCGGAGGCGATCGGAGATCCCGCCGATCCCGCCGCGGCGACCGACGATCCGCCAGTCGCGCCCGCGGACGACGACGTGGACGCCACGGCGCGCGAGCCAGCCGCGCTCGTCGAAGCCGTCCTCGGGACCGCGCGGAGCCGCGATCGTGGCCCGCAGAGCAAGGACGGCGCCCTGAGGCGGTGAGCGGCCGACCGGCAGCTCCAGCAGAACCCGTTCTCGGACCGAGCGTCCGCGGAAGTGACGCACCTCAGCGGGCACGCGAAGCGCGAACGGCGTCTTGCGGACGGGACCCGTGACGACCGCAGTGACTTCGCCGCCACGCCCGAGCTCGGGCAGGAGCACGCTCTGCTCGAGCGCGTCGAGGCGAGCGCTTCCCCAGAGCCAACCGGCCAAGACGATCGCAAGAGCGCACGCAGGAAGCCGCGCTCGAGGAGAAGCGACCGCAAGGGCCGCGACGACAGTGACCAAACCGAACAGGAGACCTGACGGCGCAGCGACGGCGTTCGCAGATGCCAGCCCCACGCAGGCGCAGAGCACGAGCAACGTCGGCCAGGCGCGTTCGATCACGGCGTGGTCAGATCCCGCAGCTGCTCGATCCGCGCCGGCCCGATGCCGGGGATCGCATCGAGATCGTCGACGGAGCGGAAGCCGCCATGCGCGGCCCGGTAGTCGACGATCTTCTGCGCTGTCACGGGGCCGACGCCCGGCAGGGCGTCGAGCTCCGCGGCCGACGCCGAGCCGAGACTGACTCGTCCCGGCGCGGCAGCGGCAGCCGCGCCCGCCGCGCCGGCGACCCGACGCGGCACGACCACCTGCATCCCGTCGGCGAGCGGCGCGGCGAGATTGATCGCGGCGGTGTCGGCCGGCGCGGTCGCTCCGCCCGCACGGGCGACCGCGTCGGCGACTCGCTTGCCCTCGGCCAGCCGGTAGAGGCCGGGCTGCCGCACCGCGCCGGCGACGTGAACGACGAGCGCAGGCGTCGCGGCCGCGCGCTCGGGGACCAGTGCGGCGGCAGGCGGCGCTGTGGCGGTACCCGCGCCGGCCAGCGTGCGCCCTGCCACGGCCAGCAGCGCGAGCGCGGCTGCCGCGATCAGGAGCGCCCGCCGGCGCGACACGGGCAGGGAGGGCATGGCTCCAGCGTCGCGGGCAACCCGTCACGCGTGTGTGACGCCTTCGTGCCGGTTATGTGCCGTTTTTCGGGTTAGACGACGAAGTTGACGAGCTTCCCCGGAACCACAATCGTTTGCCGGGGCTCGCCGCCGTTCAGGTGCGCCTGCACGCGCTCGGAGGAGCGGGCGAGCGCGACCAGCTCGTCCTCCTCGATCGTCGCCGGAACCTCGAGCCGGTCCCGCAGCTTTCCGTTCACCTGCAGCACGATGACGATGTTCTCCCGCTCGAGCAGCGCCGGGTCGGCGACCGGCCACGGCTGCTCCCACAAGCGCTCCCGGCCCAGGCGCTCCCACAGCTCTTCGGCGACGTGAGGTGCGTACGGCTGGATGAGCGAGACCGCCGTCTCGGCAGCGAACCGGGAGTCCGCGCCGGCGGTGTCACGCGAGAGATCGTTGACGAGCTCCATCACGGCGGCGATAGCGGTGTTGAAGGCCAACCGCCGGCCGATGTCGTCCGTGACCTTCGCGATCGTCGCGTGCGCCTTCCTCGCCAATGGCCCGGCTGTCGGCTCGCCGTGCGGCGCGCCCTCCGCGACCTCGTTGACGACACGCCACAGCCGTCGCACGAACCGGGCCATCCCCTCGGCCGCCTCCTCGGTCCACTCCATGTCCTGGTCGGCCGGCCCGAGGAAGAGGATGCAGAGACGGCCGGCGTCGGCGCCGTAGCGCTCGATCACCTGGTCCGGCCCCGCCACCGCACCCGACCGCTTCGAGATCTTCGTCCCGCCGCTCGTCACCCAACCGTTGGAGAAGAAACTGGCGAACGGCTCCCGGAAGCCGATGTAGCCCAGATCGTTCAAGACCTTCATCCAGAACCGCGCGTAGATCATGTGCATCGTCGCGTGGTCGACGCCGCCGATGTACAGGTCGACGGGGTTCCAGTAGTCGACCGGCGCGCGGTCGAACGGCGCGGTCTCGTTCTGCGGATCGCAGTAGCGGAGGAAGTACCAGGAGGAGTCGACGAAGGTGTCCATCGTCTCGGTCTCCCGCTTCCCTGCCCCACCGCAGGCGGGACACGGCACGTTCACCCACTCCTCTGCCTGGGCGAGGGGCGGGCGGCCTTTCGGCTTGTAGTCCTCGATGTCCGGAAGGAGGACCGGAAGCTCGCTCTCGGGGACCGGAACGATGCCGCAGCCGTCGCAGTAGACGATCGGGATCGGACAGCCCCAGTAGCGCTGGCGCGAGAAGCCCCAGTCGCGCAGCCTGAAGTTGACCGCGAAGCGGCCGCGTCCCTCCCGCTCCAGCCGCTCGACGATCCGCCTGCCGCCCTCCGGCGCCGGCAGCCCGTCGAACTCGCCCGAGTTGACGAGCACGTCGCTCTCGGCGTGAGAAAGGTAGGGCACCTCGGCCTCCTCCTCCGCCGGCCGGATCACCTGACGGACCGGCAGGTCGAACGCCTGAGCGAAGTCGTAGTCGCGCTGGTCGTGCGCCGGGACGGCCATGATCGCGCCGGTGCCGTAGTCGCTCAGGACGTAGTCGGCCACGTAGACGGGGATCTGTTCGCCGTTGACCGGGTTGACCACGTGCAGACCCGTGAAG
Organism: uncultured Gaiellaceae bacterium; assembly: GCA_963820565.1. Classification (GTDB taxonomy): domain Bacteria; phylum Actinomycetota; class Thermoleophilia; order Gaiellales; family Gaiellaceae; genus Gaiellasilicea. The sequence goes on along the minus strand of CAWGAD010000006.1, from coordinate 3,889 downwards.
ATGCCGGTCTTCTCGACCGCCGCAGCACGCTCCGCGGTCTTCTTCGCCGCGGCGTGACGCACGTACTCCTGTGCCTCCTCCGACTCGATCCGCGCGACGAGCTCATGCTCCGGCGCGAGCACGAAGAACGTCGCTCCGTAGAGCGTGTCCGGCCGCGTCGTGAAGACGGTGACGTCCTCGCCCCACTCCTCGATGCGAAAGTCGATCTCGGCTCCCTCGGAGCGGCCGATCCAGTTCCGCTGGCGCGCCTTGATCGACTCTGGCCAGTCGACGGTGTCAAGATCGTCCAGCAGCGCATCCGCGTAGTCGGTGATGCGGAAGAACCACTGCTCCATCACGCGCGACTCGACGAGGGCGCCGCAGCGCTCGCAGGTTCCGTCAGGTAGCACCTGCTCGTTCGCCACCACCGTCTGGTCGTTCGGGCACCACTTCACCGGCGCGCCCTTGCGGTAGGCGAGCCCCTGCTCGAGGAAGCGCAGGAACTGCCACTGCTGCCAGCGGTAGTAGCGCGGATCGTTGGTCGAGATCTCGCGGTCCCAGTCGAGCCACCACCCCATCCTGCGCATCGTGCGGCGGATGTTGACGATGTTGCGCTCGGTGGTCTCGCGAGGATGGCTGCCCTCCTTGATCGCGTTGTTCTCGGCCGGGAGCCCGAACGCATCCCAGCCCATCGGATGGAGGACGCGCAGGCCGTGGCGGCGCCGGAAGCGCATGACGACGTCGCCGATCGTGTAGACCAGGAGGTGTCCGAGGTGGAGCGAGCCGGACGGGTAGGGCAGCATCTCGAGCACGTAGCTCTTGGACTTGTCGGCCGTGTCCGGGTCAGCCGGGTTGTCGACGTGCCACGCGCGCGCGTCGTCCCAGACGCGCTGCCATTTTTCTTCGATCGCCTTCGAGTCGTATCGCTCGCTCATCACCGTCTCCGGGTACAAAAAAGCCTCTCAGTAGAGAGGCTCAGGGGAAGCTATCGCGGCTGTGCGCCGCGCCGCCTCCTGCTCTAGGAAAGAAGCTGCTTCACTGCGGCAATGCTAGCACTGTTCCCCGCCGGCGCCACGATCTCGGACGGGTCGCTCACGCTCGACGGGCTGTCCGCGAACGAGCTCGCCGAACGCTTCGGAACGCCGCTCGTCGTCTATTCGGAGGCGGCGCTGCGGGAACGCGCCCGCATGTTCCGGCGGGCCGTCCCGGACGCCCTCATCGCCTATGGGACGAAGGCGTTTCCGAACGTCGCGCTGATGCGCCTGCTGGCCGAGGAGGGTCTCGGCGCCGACGTCTCGACGCTCGGCGAGCTGGCGTTTGCGCGGCGGGCGGGGATCGAGGGCGACCGGCTGCTCGTGCACGGCAACAACAAGTCGGACGAGGAGCTGCACGAGGCGGCCGACGCGGGCGCGCTCGTCGTCCTCGACGCTCCCGACGAGCCGGCGCGGGCCGCCGCAGCAGGCGTGCGGCGGGTGCTCGTTCGTGTGATGCCGGGCGTCGAAGCGGAGACGCACGAGGCGATCCGAACCGGGCACCGGGGCTCCAAGTTCGGCCTCGACGCCGACCAGGCACTCGACGCCGTACGCGATGCGATCGAGACCGGGCTCGCGGTCGAAGGGCTCCACGTCCACGTCGGCTCGCAACTCGCCGACGGGCGGGCTCACCTGGAAGCGGTCGCGCAGCTCGGGGAGTTCGCCGCGCGCTGCCGAGACGAGCTCGGCTGGACGCCCGCGCTCGTCGACATCGGCGGCGGCTTCGGGGTCCGCCACGTGCTCGACGAGCCGGACCCGCCCGTCGAGGAGCTCGTGCGTTCGATCGCAGGCGCGCTGGCGAATGAGTGGGCGGAGCGTGGGCTCCCGGCCCCGCGTCTCGTCGTCGAGCCGGGTCGCTCCCTGGTCGGCCCGGCTGCGTTCACGCTCTATCGAGTCGGCGCCGTCAAGCGTGCCGGCGACCGCCGCTACGTCGCGATCGACGGCGGCATGTCGGACAATCCGCGGCCACAGCTCTACAACGCGCGCTACACCGCCTTGCTCGCGAACCGTGCCGACGAGGAGCCGGCGGGCGAGCCGTTCACGGTCGCCGGGAAGCACTGCGAGTCCGGCGACGTCCTGATCGAGAGCGCAGAGCTGCCCGAACCACGGCGCGGCGACCTGCTCGCGGTCCCGGCGACAGGTGCGTACACCCTGGCGATGGGCTCGAACTACAACGGTGTCCCACGACCGGCGGCGGTGCTCGTTTCAGAAGGCGAGGCGCGCCTGATACTCCGTCGGGAGACCGTGGACGATCTCCTCACCAGAGAGCAATGAGGGTCATCGACGAGATCGTGGACGGGTTCGGCTGGATCCAGGCCGATCGCATGCAGCGCGCGTCACACGCGCTCGCCGTCGAGGGACGGGTCTGGCTGTTCGATGTCGTGGACGACCCCGAGCTGGACGCTCGCGTACAGGAACTGGGCGAGCCGGCTGCCGTCGTGCAGCTCCTCGATCGCCACAACCGCGACTGTGCCGCGGTGGCGCGCCGGCTGGGCGTCCCGCATCACATCGTGCCGGCGCAACTTCCGGGGACGCCGTTCGAGCTTCGTCCTGTCCTGCGGCTGCGCTGGTGGCGGGAGGTAGCGCTCTGGTGGCCCGAGCGGCGGATCCTGCTCGTCGCCGACGCAGTCGGCACGAACCCGTACTTCCGCGCCGGGGAGGAGCCCGCCGGCGTCCATCCCTTCCTGCGACTCTGGCCGCCGCGCTCGCTGCGCGGTCTCGAGCCCGACCATCTACTCGTCGGGCACGGCGAAGGCATCCATCACCATCCGGCCGCGCTCGAGAGCGCGCTACGGACCGCGCGGCGGCGGATTCCGCGCTGGCTCCTCGACCTGCCCCGCGACCTACGCGGCCGATGAGCACCACGCACGGGGAACCCGTGCACGACCGGGCTGCATACCGAGCGGGCGCTCGACTTGCCGACCCGGCAGGGCTGGCTCAGCCGCTCGACGCGGCGGATCCCGTCACCGCGGCCGATGCGGCACCCGCGTCCTCAGCGAGCCCGCGGACGACGAACGCGGCGAAGAGCAGAAGCCCGGGTTCGACACCTTCGGCGTCGTCGACCGTGACCTTGACGGGGCGCCGGCCCCAGCCCTTGCCCTCGAGGGTGGCGAGCTCACGATCGTCCTCGGTCAGCGCATAGCGCTCCCGCCAGCTGCTCGCCGGGCGCAGCGTCAGCTCGCGACCGGCCCAGCGGAGGGTCCCACCGCGGCGGATGGCGTTCGGCTCGAACTCGCCAACGACCGCTTGCGTCTCGTCCGTGGCCTGGGTGACCCGCTGCCAGAACCCGCGGCGCCCGAACCGCCAGGTTCCGCCGTCGTCCGCCTCGGCCGTCGCACGCCGCGAGGTAAGGCCCTCGAGTCGCAGCGTGCCGACGCCCTGCAATCCATAGAGGCGGCGGTCGCCCGCTCTGCGCGTGAGCTCGAGGTCTGCCATTGCGCTAGCGGCTAGCTCGCGCCAGCAGACCCGGGCGGACGAGCCGCGGCGGCGCCTTCAGGCCCGCGTCGCGCACCGGCGGGTTGACTGGCTCCGCGAGCGGCGGCGCCGCGAACGAGGCGGCCCGACGCTCCGCGGGCGCGTCGGCATAGAGCGTCGTCCGCTGCCGCGGCACGCGGCTGTTCGCGCGGATCAGCGCCTCCATCGTCTCGGGTGGCATCTCCTGGCCGTGCTCGGAGCCGGCGGCGCGCGAGATCGACTCGTTCATGAGCGTGCCGCCGAGGTCGTTCACGCCGGCGCGCAAAGCCGCCGCGACGCCCTCAGGCCCGAGCTTCACCCACGACGCCTGGATGTTCGTGATCGCCGGGTGGAGCGCCAGCCTGGCCACCGCATGCACGAGCAGCGACTCGCCGAACGTCGGCCCCGAACGGGCCTGGCCCTTC